>JAWLGZ010000002.1:644908-876512 GCA_041690635.1 Gammaproteobacteria bacterium | reverse complement strand
GTTTGGCACCTCGATGTCGGCTCATCACATCCTGGGGCTGTAGCCGGTCCCAAGGGTATGGCTGTTCGCCATTTAAAGTGGTACGCGAGCTGGGTTTAGAACGTCGTGAGACAGTTCGGTCCCTATCTGCCGTGGGCGTTGGAGATTTGAGAGGAGCTGCTCCTAGTACGAGAGGACCGGAGTGGACGTACCTCTGGTGTTCCGGTTGTCACGCCAGTGGCATTGCCGGGTAGCTATGTACGGACGGGATAACCGCTGAAAGCATCTAAGCGGGAAGCCCCCCTCAAGATGAGATCTCCCTGGGACCTTGAGTCCCCTAAAGGGCCGTTCGAGACTAGGACGTTGATAGGCTGGGTGTGGAAGTGCAGTAATGTATGAAGCTAACCAGTACTAATTGCCCGTGAGGCTTGACCATATAACACCCAAGAGATCTGGGTGTGCACGACACACGCTTTGACAGAAATTCCGAATTGGCTGACGTGAGTCGGCAAACAGTTTGCCTGGCGGCAATGGCGAGTGGGAACCACCCGACCCCATCCCGAACTCGGAAGTGAAACCGCTCAGCGCCGATGATAGTGTGGGGCTTCCCCATGCGAAAGTAGGTCACTGCCAGGCTCTAATCAAAAAAGGCCCCAACCATACGGTTGGGGCCTTTTTCTTTGTGGCGCCGGCTTTTTTTGATCCTCATGAGTGGTGTAGTCTGTCGCGGCATTTGGCCGATCGGTTCGGTGCCGCACTCGCCTTGATACACATTGTTGAGCAGCTGGTCGTCGAGTCGGTTTACGATGCGGTGGCACCCTTTACATTGGAGCTGGAACAGGAGTTGGTTGGACGTGCCCGTGACAGAGTGCTTGAACTGGCCGCGCAAGTTGGCATGGATTCGGCGACCTGCTACGTAGAGATCGGTGCGCCCAAGTATGGAATCATCAATGTGGCCGGGGAGATGCGAGCCGATCTAATCGTAGTCGGTAGTCATCGACGTCAGGCTCTGGCGGTACTTCTCGGTGCTACCTCAAACGCGGTGATTGCATGATTCTTCCTGTGATGTTCTCGTGGTGAAGCTTTAGAAAGAGAGCGGTCAAGCATGGTTGCGCAGGACTATCCGCTCATTCAATTGCTAACCGACGGCCGCTTCCATTCCGGTGAACGCTTGGGTGTGCGGCTCGGAGTCAGCCGCTCTGCGGTGTGGCAGGCGATCGAAAGATTGCGCCAAGTCGGTCTCCCTGTTCATGCAGTTCGAGGCAAGGGGTATCGACTGCCCTACTCGCTCGAGTTACTCGACGCGGGCGCTATTCGCCGCCATTTGTCGTCAGAGACGCTTCGGTCTCTTTCATCTCTCGATATCCACGCAAGCGTAAATTCCACCAACACCCTGCTCATGAACCAGGCCGCGAGGGGGGCTTCTGCCGGTTCGGTTTGTCTGGCCGAGTATCAGAGCTCCGGAAAGGGGCGGCGTGGACGCGTCTGGCAATCGCCATTCGGTGGCAGTATCTACCTTTCCGTCCTGTGGCGTTTCGATGAGGGTGCGATGGGGCTGGTGGGGCTCAGCCTGGCGGTCGCTGTCGCACTCGTCGAGTCACTGGAGCGCATCGGTATTACCGGCGTTGCGATAAAATGGCCCAACGATCTGTTTTGGCAGGGGCGTAAGCTGGGGGGCATCCTGGTCGAAGTGGGTGGTGAAAACTCCGGACCATGCCACGCGGTGGTCGGCATCGGTCTTAACGTCAGGATTCCAGCGTCCATCGGTGAAGGTATCGACCAGCCGTGGACCGATCTGGCGGCAATTGGGTGCGATCTCGGGCGCAATGCGATTTGCGGGACGATTCTTGAGGGGCAATTTTGTGCCCTTGAGCGTTTTGCATCCATGGGGCCGGCTCCTTTTCTCGAGCGCTGGTCACGCTATGATGCGTTGGTGGGCCACCGGGTGACCGTGCGAGGCCCAAGAGAGTACCGCGAGGGGGTGGCCGTCGGGATAGATTGTGACGGTGCGCTGCTTCTCGAAGAGGGGGGCCATATTGTGCGAGTCACCGCCGGTGAGGTTTCTGTCAGGCCCGCGTGCGAACCCCGATGATTCTGCTGTGCGACCTTGGAAACACCCGCGTGCGATGGGCCTCGCTGATTGGGCGCGAATTGGGAGCACATCAGGAGGCTTACCACCAGGGGGCGGCCGATTTTCTATCCGACTGGCACCGGATACCCCCGCCTGCCCGGGTATTGCTGAGCAGTGTGGCCGCTCCGGAGCTGGGGGAAAGTATTAAGCGGTGGGTGCGGGCGTACTGGAATCTGCGGGTTGAGCCCGTTGAGTCTTCGCGAGAAAGTCTGGGGGTGATCAATGGGTACCGGACCTCCGGCTCGCTTGGGGTCGATCGATGGCTGGCGCTACTCGCTGCGCGCGAACTGGCACCGGGAATACCCGTTTGCGTCGCGGATTTCGGAACAGCCCTTACGGTCGATCTGCTGACAGCGGGGGGCGAACATCTGGGCGGAGCGATACTCCCGGGGCGCCATCTCGTCCGTGATGCCCTGTTTGTGCGAACAGCGGGGGTGCGGACATCCGGCTCTGCTGCCCTCCCGCGCGTTGCGGTCGGACGGGACACGGATGAGGCGATTGACGTGGGTATTCTCGAAGCCGCGGCCGGCCTCATTGAACGCTGCGCGGCTCATCTTGCCGACACGGCCGGGGGTGAACCGGTGTGTTATCTGACAGGTGGTGATGGCGAATTGATGTTGAAGCGGCTCCACCTCGCCTGTGAATACCGGCCTCACCTCGTTCTTGAGGGGCTTGCGCGGATAGCTCGGGCGAACAGCTGATGAAATGGGTCTTCTCTCTACTTCTGGTCGGTAACGTACTCTACTTCACCTGGAATCTCTGGCTCCCACCGGGAGCCACAGTACCGGTGCCGAGCCGTGACGTGGCCTTCTCGGAGGGGTCCAATTCTCTTCGGCTTCTCTCCGAAACCAGCGAATCTTCTCCGATTCGTGTGGCAGCCCCGGAGCAGACTGCTCCCGCGCGGGAGGAACAGGCCATGCCCCCTGCGACCTGTGTGCGGGTCGCAGGGATCATCTCGGAGGCGGATGCACGGGAGCTGGCCGAGGGCGCGCGGCGTTCGGGGGCGATACTCGCCTATTCGGGCTCAACCACCTTCGAGCAACACCGCTTCTGGGTGCTGATCCCGCCCTTTCCCTCCGCAAACGCAGCCCAACCAACACTGGAAACTCTTCGGAGACGGGGACTCCGGGACTACTACCTGATCCGTACCGGAGAGAATCGAAACGCGATTTCACTGGGTGTTTTTTCCGGGCGCGAGGCTGCGGAAAGTCGTTATCGCCGGATTGAACGGCTCGGACTGGAGCCCCGCCTTGAGCGAATCACCCTGCCTGCTTTGGTCTACTGGGTAGAGGCGGCCTGGTCTGAGCCCGATGGGCAGAGCGAGTGGAGGGAAACCGTTGGTGCCCAGGGTTACGATGCCGAAGCCGTGCGCTGTGCCCGCACGCCTTCTTGAGGCGGCAGGTTATCTCCATACTCGAACGCCTCGGTGGCGGGCGATTTCCGCTCCTGTATGGGGTTGGTCGCGATCTTTCTCATGTTTTGTGTAGTTACTGAATTGTGTCCCCGGCCTGATTTGCTAGAATGCGCAATTGGTTCGGCGGTAACTAGTCCACCGCACGCTGGCGTAGCTCAGTTGGTAGAGCAGCTGATTTGTAATCAGCCGGTCGCGGGTTCGACTCCTGTCGCCAGCTCCAATCCGCTTTTCTTTGCCTTCCTTTGAGTTGACACCCCCCGCCCATATCCCGCACAATAGTGCGCTTACGTCGGAGGGGTTCCCGAGCGGCCAAAGGGGGCAGACTGTAAATCTGCTGGCTCAGCCTTCGGAGGTTCGAATCCTCCCCCCTCCACCAGTGAATGTAAGGCATGCGGCCGGGCGGATTAGCCGGACGCAGCTGGGTCCTCCCCGGGGAGGATGCGAACCGAATCGGTTCGCGCGATTTGCCACGAGCAGATCGGAACGCCACGGAGTACGCGAAAACGGTGGCATAAAGCCGCCTTACCGCGGGTGTAGTTCAATGGTAGAACCTCAGCCTTCCAAGCTGATGATGTGGGTTCGATTCCCATCACCCGCTCCAAAGCTTGAGAGTGCGAGGCGAGGATACAAGGACTGAATGGGAGTCGGTTGTTCACGCCCCGTGTTTTGTACCTCTTACCGATGTTTTTTGGCCCATATAGCTCAGTCGGTAGAGCACTTCCTTGGTAAGGAAGAGGTCACCGGTTCAAGTCCGGTTATGGGCTCCAGATTCAGCAGTTCTACTGCAGTAGTCGTGCACTGATTGTCAAACAAACCGGGTCCTGTGGAAGGAGTTGAAGTCCGATGTCCAAGGAAAAATTCGAGCGTAAGAAGCCGCACGTAAACGTAGGCACAATCGGCCACGTCGACCACGGCAAGACGACGCTGACGGCGGCGATCACCAAAGTGCAGGGTGAGAAGTTCGGAGGCGAGGCGCGTGCCTACGACCAGATCGACTCTGCCCCGGAAGAGAAGGCGCGCGGTATCACCATCGCGACCGCCCACGTGGAGTACGAGTCCGACACGCGCCACTACGCGCACGTGGACTGCCCCGGCCACGCGGACTACGTGAAGAACATGATCACGGGTGCGGCGCAGATGGACGGCGCGATTCTGGTGGTGTCGGCGGCGGACGGCCCCATGCCGCAGACCCGCGAGCACATCCTGCTGGCGCGTCAGGTCGGCGTACCCTACATCGTGGTCTACCTGAACAAGGCAGACATGGTTGACGATGCCGAGCTGCTCGAGCTGGTTGAGATGGAAGTTCGCGAGCTGCTCGACAGCTACGACTTCCCGGGTGACGACACCCCGGTGGTGACCGGCTCCGCCCTCAAGGCACTCGAAGGCGACAGCTCAGATATTGGTGTTGCCAGCATCGAAAAGCTGGTTGCGGCGATGGACGACTACATTCCGGAGCCGGAGCGGGCGATTGACGGCGCCTTCCTGATGCCGATCGAAGACGTGTTCTCCATCTCCGGTCGTGGTACCGTGGTGACCGGTCGTATCGAGCGCGGCATCGTCAAAGTCGGCGACACCATCGAAATCGTCGGTATCAAGGACACCACCTCCACCACCGTCACCGGTGTGGAGATGTTCCGGAAACTGCTTGACCAGGGTCAGGCGGGCGACAACGTGGGTGTGCTGCTTCGCGGTACGAAGCGAGACGAAGTCGAGCGTGGGCAGGTACTGGCCAAGCCTGGTTCCATCACCCCGCACACGAAGTTCGAAGCGGAAGTGTACGTGCTGTCGAAGGAAGAGGGTGGACGTCACACCCCGTTCTTCAACGGTTATCGTCCGCAGTTCTACTTCCGGACCACCGACGTGACCGGTGCATGTGACCTGCCGGAAGGCATCGAGATGGTCATGCCTGGCGACAACGTGAACATGAAGGTGTCGCTGATTGCGCCGATCGCGATGGAAGAGGGCCTGCGCTTCGCGATTCGCGAGGGCGGTCGCACCGTCGGCGCCGGCGTCGTCGCGAAGATCATCGAGTAATAAACAGGTGTGGTGAATCGGCGCGGCGACTGTCGCGCCGATTTTGTCTCAAGGTTACAGGCCAGTAGCTCAATTGGCAGAGCGGCGGTCTCCAAAACCGCAGGTTGGGGGTTCGATTCCCTCCTGGCCTGCCATTTTCCGTGCCGGGCAGCGGCATAGAACCCTGGACCGATAATGGCGGATAAAATCAAGCTGCTCCTAGCTGCGCTGGTCTTGGGAAGCGCCCTTGGTGCTTTTTACTATTTTTCCGATCAGTCAGTACTACTGCGTACGCTCGGCATGGTGGTGGCCGTCGTGATTGCAGCGGCTATCGCGTTGCAGTCCACCGCGGGCACGGCGGCGCTTGCGTTTGCGCGCGGCGCAACGACAGAGGTCAGAAAGGTTGTCTGGCCCAGTCGGAAGGAGACGATTCAGACCACCGGCATCGTCATGCTGATGGTTGTTCTGGTCGGAATTATTCTCTGGCTTTTCGATCTGTTTCTGGGTTGGGCAGTGACACTGTTCACCGGGCAGGGGGGCTGAGCGAATGGCATTGCGCTGGTATGTGGTCCACGCCTACTCGGGTTATGAGAACCATGTGAAGAGGTCGCTGGAAGAGCGCATTAAACGCGCCGGCATGGAGGAAAACTTCGGCCAGATTCTGGTGCCCACCGAGGAGGTGGTCGAAATGCGCGAAGGTCAGAAGCGCAAGAGCGACCGCAAATTCTTCCCCGGTTACGTTCTCGTTCAGATGGAAATGAATGATGAGACCTGGCACCTGGTGAAGGAGGTACCTCGGGTGATGGGGTTTATCGGGGGTACTGCCGATCGTCCGGCACCGATTTCCGAGAAGGAGGCCCAGGCCATTTTGGACCGGGTGCAGGAAGGTGCGGAAAAGCCGCGGCCAAAGGTGCTGTTCGAGCCGGGCGAAGTGGTGCGGATTACCGAGGGACCATTCAACGATTTCAACGGTGTGGTGGAAGAGGTGGATTACGAAAAGAATCGCCTGCGTGTGGCAGTGCTGATCTTTGGTCGTTCCACGCCGGTCGAGCTGGAGTTTGGGCAGGTCGAAAAGGGCTGATTTGGTCAACGGGTCGCAAGTTGCGCACAGCTCGTTACTCGTGACTGTTTGAACAGGGGAGCCTGGGTAACCAATCCGCAGGCGCTGGTACCCACATCAGGAGAGCGTCATGGCAAAGAAGATCCAAGCTTATATCAAGCTTCAGGTGAAGGCCGGTCAGGCCAACCCCAGTCCGCCGGTCGGGCCCGCATTGGGTCAGCACGGCGTCAACATCATGGAGTTCTGCAAGGCGTTCAACGCCCAGACACAGAACCTCGAACCGGGTCTTCCGACCCCGGTCGTGATCACGGTTTACAGCGACCGCAGCTTTACCTTTATCACCAAGACCCCACCGGCATCAGTGCTGCTGAAAAAGGCGGCCGGCATTCAGTCGGGCTCGGCCGTGCCCAATCGCGACAAGGTGGGCAAAGTTTCGCGCGAGCAGCTTGAAGAGATCGCAAAGGCCAAGATGCCCGATCTGTCTGCGGCGGATCTCGATGCGGCCGTGCGCACGATCGCCGGGAGTGCCCGTAGCATGGGTCTTGAGACGGAGGGGGTCTGACCATGGCCAAGTTGTCCAAGCGTATGAAAGCGGTTCGGGAAAAGATCCAAACCGGAAAGCTCTACACCATTGAAGATGCACTGGGTCTGCTCAAGGAGCTACCCAAGGCCAAGTTCCTCGAATCGGTGGACGTGGCCGTCAATCTCGGTGTCGATCCGCGTAAATCGGATCAGGTGGTTCGGGGATCGACCGTGCTGCCGAACGGTACCGGTAAGAGCGTTCGCGTGGCGGTCTTCGCGCAGGGTGCAAACGCAGATGCCGCCAAAGAGGCGGGGGCCGAGATCGTCGGTATGGAAGACCTTGCCGAGCAGGTGAAGGGCGGCAACCTCGATTTCGACGTGGTTATTGCCTCGCCGGACGCGATGCGGGTGGTCGGCCAACTCGGCCAGATCCTCGGCCCGCGCGGGCTGATGCCGAACCCGAAAGTCGGCACAGTCACGCCGGACGTTGCGACGGCGGTGAAGAACGCCAAGGCGGGTCAGGTGCGCTACCGCACGGATAAGACCGGCATCATTCACTGTTCCATCGGCAAGCTGGATTTTGCCGATGATGCGCTCCGCGAGAATCTGCAGGCCCTGCTGACGGATCTGCAGAAGGCGAAGCCGAGCAGTTCGAAGGGCGTCTACATGAAGAAGGTTTCCCTGTCGACGACGATGGGTCCTGGTATCCCTGTGGATCAGGCCTCCCTGTCGTTCTGACGGGATTCCACCCTGGCGTGCCGGGGTGGGATTCGGGCCGCTGCTTTAGCCGTCGGTCGGGCTTGACCCCCTCTGGGGGGCCTGCAAGTCCGGCAGTTGGTTGGGGCAGTGGCCGTCAAAGACCGCAGGTGCCGAGTTCGGCTTAATGGAAGCCTGCGTAGACGGTGCGGTCCGAACAGGATTACCTGTTGGGAGCCACCGTAGGGTGGAAGGCCGGTGGTTGGGTCTTCCGTAGGTGGAGCGCCGCAGTCGGCTTGCCGGTTGCGGCCAATCAGTGAGGTAAGTTCGCGTGGCTCTCAATTTTGAGCAAAAGAAGGCCATCGTTTCCGAGGTCGCTGAAGCCGCCGCGAAGGCGCACTCCGCCGTTGGTGCGGAGTACGTGGGACTGTCCGCGAATGAAATGGCTGATCTGCGCGCGAAGGCGCGTGCGGAGAACGTCTATCTACGCGTAGTCAAGAACACGTTGGCGCGTCGCGCCGTCGAAGGCACCGAGTTCGAGTGCCTCAAAGAGGGCCTGACTGGACCGTTGGTGCTGGCGTTCTCGATGGAGGACCCCGGGGCCGCTGCGCGCCTGGTTAAGGACTTCTCCAAGGGAAACAACCGTTTGGTACCGCGGCTGGTTGCGGTCGGCGGTAAGTTGCTGTCCGCGGGCGATCTCGAGCGGCTTGCCAAGATGCCGAACAAGGAACAGGCGATCAGCCTGCTCATGGCGGTAATGAAGGCACCTGTCGAGAAGTTCGTGCGCACCATGGCGGAGCCCCATGCCAAGTTGGTGCGTACTGTGGCAGCTGTCCGCGATCAGAAGCAGTCGGCAGCAGCATAGGTATTTCACTTTGAGGCGCCCGTCGTCGCGTGTGGTGGTGGGCTAAACTGATTGATTCGAGGAGTAGGAAGCAATGGCCGTTTCTAAAGAAGATATCCTGGAGACCATCTCCAACATGACCGTGATGGAGGTCGTCGACCTCATCGAGGCTATGGAAGAAAAGTTTGGCGTTTCCGCCGCCGCCGCTGTTGCCGCGGCCCCGGCCGCCGCCGCTGGTGGTGAAGCTGCCGCCGCCGAGGAGAAGACCGAGTTCGATGTGGTCATGAGCAGCTTCGGCGACAATAAGGTTGGCGTTATCAAGGCTGTGCGCGCTATCACCGGTCTTGGTCTGAAGGAAGCCAAGGAATTGGTCGAAGGCGCTCCGTCCACTGTCAAGGAAGGCGCCAGCAAGGACGAGGCCGAGAGCATGAAGAAGCAGTTGGAAGAGGCGGGCGCCAGCGTCGAGTTGAAGTAAACGGCGCCAGCTCCATGCCGGTCAGGTTCAGCCTGGCAAGAGACAGGACATGGCGGGAGAACATTCTGTGTTCTCCCGCTGTCTCACGTAAGATTGACCGTATGTAATACAAGCGGCTGGTGGCTAATGTGCTACCGGCCTTTTTCCGCTGTGCGCCAGCGCGCATGGCGGACACCGCCGCTCAGGAAGCACCCGGGGGCTTGGGCCAGATGCTCAGGTCCTCGCGGAAGGATAGGAGATCCGGGCGCGGTTGTAACTCACCAGTAGCAAGCTGAGGACCCCAGATGGCCTACTCGTTCACTGAGAAAAAACGCATCCGCAAGGATTTCGGTAAACGCTCCAGCATCTTGGAGGTGCCCTACCTGCTGGCCATTCAGCTCGACTCATATCGCGAGTTTCTTCAATCCGATCTGTCCACAGGGGAGCGCCGGGATCAGGGCCTTCACGCGGCGTTCAAGTCGGTGTTCCCGATCACCAGCTACTCCGGGAATGCGGCACTGGAGTACGTGAGCTATCGCCTCGGTACGCCGGTGTTCGATGTCAAGGAGTGTCAGCTTCGCGGCCAGACTTTCGCGGCTCCGCTGCGGGTCAAGGTGCGCCTGGTCATTTACGACAAGGAAGCACCTGCCGGTTCCAAGGTGGTTAAGGACATCAAGGAACAGGAAGTGTACATGGGCGAACTGCCGCTCATGACCGAGAATGGCACCTTCATCATCAACGGTACCGAGCGGGTTATCGTGTCCCAGCTCCACCGTTCTCCCGGGGTGTTTTTCGAGCACGACAAGGGCAAGACCCACTCCTCCGGCAAGCTCCTGTTTTCCGCGCGGGTTATCCCGTACCGTGGATCCTGGCTCGATTTCGAGTTCGATCCCAAGGACTCCGTATTTGTGCGTATCGACCGGCGACGCAAACTGCCGGCGACCATTCTCCTGCGAGCCCTGGGTTACGGCACCGAGGAGATTCTCGACCTGTTCTTCGACAAAGACACCTTCAGCTTTACCAAGAGCGGGCTCAAGCTTGACTTGGTACCGGAACGGCTGCGCGGCGAGACCGCCGGTTTCGAAATACAGGTCAAGGGCAAGGTGCTGGTTGAGGCTGGCCGCCGGGTGACCGCACGCCATATCCGTGAGATGGAGGGTGCGGAACTCAAGAGCCTGGAGGTCCCGGACGAGTTCGCAGTGGGCAAGGTTCTCTCCCATGACGTGGTGGATACCGCCACTGGGGAGGTGCTCGCCCAGGCAAACGACGAGATCACCTTCGAGTTGCTCGAGAAGTTCAAGCAGAGCGATGTGAAGCAGTTCCAGACCATCTTCACCAACGATCTGGACCATGGACCGTACATGTCGAGTACGCTCCGGCTGGATCCCACGCGCAGCCAGCTGGAAGCGCTGGTCGAGATCTACCGCATGATGCGTCCTGGCGAGCCGCCGACGAAGGAGGCTGCGGAGAACCTGTTCAACAACCTGTTCTTCACGGAGGACCGTTACGACCTCTCCGCCGTAGGGCGTATGAAATTCAATCGCCGGGTCGGTCGCAAGGAGGTGAGCGGGGCGAGTGTGCTGTATGACAGCAAGTACTTCGGCGCACGGGAAAAGGACGAGTTCGCCAGGAATCTGTGTGAGGCGTATGGCGAAACCTCCGACATCATCGATGCCCTGCGGGTGCTGGTGGAGATCCGCAACGGCCGCGGTCAGGTCGATGACATTGATCACCTGGGCAATCGCCGTATCCGATCCGTCGGCGAGATGGCGGAGAACCAGTTCCGGGTCGGTTTGGTACGGGTCGAGAGAGCGGTGAAGGAGCGCCTGTCGCTGGCAGAGTCCGAGTCGCTGATGCCGCAGGAACTCATCAACGCCAAGCCGGTGTCGGCCGCAGTGAAGGAGTTCTTCGGCTCCAGCCAGCTGTCCCAGTTCATGGACCAGAACAACCCCCTTTCCGAGGTGACTCACAAGCGTCGTGTATCCGCGCTTGGTCCGGGCGGTCTGACCCGGGAACGGGCAGGTTTCGAAGTGCGCGACGTGCACCCGACCCACTACGGCCGGGTTTGCCCCATCGAGACGCCGGAAGGTCCGAACATCGGCCTGATCAACTCGCTGGCGTGCTATGCGCGGACCAACAACTACGGCTTCCTGGAGACCCCGTACCGCAAGTTGGTGGACGGTCGCGTCACTGATGAGATCGTTTACCTCTCGGCCATCGATGAGGGCGAGTACGTCATCGCCCAGGCGAATGCGGTACTGGACGAGAAGGGAGAGTTGGTCGACGAACTGGTTTCCTGCCGGCACCTGAACGAATTCACCCTCTCGCCTCGCGAGAAGGTGAACCTGATGGATATCTCGCCAAAGCAGATCGTCTCCGTTGCGGCATCGTTGATCCCGTTTCTCGAGCACGACGACGCCAACCGCGCGCTGATGGGTTCCAACATGCAGCGCCAGGCGGTACCGACCCTGCGTCCGGAGAAGCCGGTGGTCGGCACCGGCATGGAGCGGACGGTGGCGATCGATTCGGGTACAACGGTGACGGCCCGCCGCGGCGGTGTGGTCGATTCGGTCGACGCGGCACGTGTAGTGGTACGGGTGAACGATGAGGAGACCGAGGCCGGTGAGGCCGGTGTCGACATCTACAACTTCACGAAGTACACCCGTTCCAATCAGAACACCTGTGTCAATCAGCGGCCGCTGGTCAATCCGGGTGATGTGATCGCCCGCGGCGACGTCATTGCCGACGGCTCCGCCACCGACATGGGTGAACTGGCACTTGGCCAGAATATGCTGGTCGCCTTCATGCCGTGGAACGGTTACAACTTCGAGGATTCCATCCTCATCTCCGAGCGGGTGGTCCAGGAGGATCGCTACACCACCATCCACATCGAAGAGCTGACTTGTGTTGCCCGTGACACCAAATTGGGGCCGGAGGAGATCACTGCCGACATCCCCAACGTGGGTGAGGCGGCTCTGGCGAAGCTGGACGAGGCGGGTATCGTGCACATCGGTGCTGAGGTGCGCACCGGAGATATCCTGGTTGGCAAGGTGACACCAAAGGGCGAAACCCAGCTGACCCCGGAAGAGAAGCTGCTGCGGGCAATCTTCGGTGAGAAGGCGTCTGACGTGAAGGACACCTCACTGCGCGTGCCGTCAGGCATGAACGGCACCGTGATCGACGTTCAGGTATTCACCCGCGATGGACTGGAGAAGGACAGCCGCGCCCAGCAGATCGAAGAGGCGGAGTTGGCCCGGGTGCGCAAGGACCTGATGGATCAGCGCCGCATCATGGAGGACGATGCCTACGCTCGCGTTGAGCGGATGCTGGTTGGCAAGACCGCCGCCGGCGGTCCCAACAAGCTGAAGGCCAACGACAAGCTGACCAAGGCCTATCTGCAGGATCTGCCGCGCGAGAAGTGGTTCGAGATCCGGCTCAAGAATGAAGAGGCCAACGCCCAGCTCGAAGCTATTGCGCAGCATCTGGAGAAGCAGCGCGAGGAGTTCGAGGAGCAGTTCGAGAGCAAGCGCAAGAAGCTGACCCAGGGTGATGACTTGGCACCTGGCGTGCTGAAGATGGTCAAGGTCTATCTGGCCGTCAAGCGTCGCATCCAGCCTGGTGACAAGATGGCCGGTCGCCACGGTAACAAGGGTGTCATCTCCATGATCGTCCCGGCCGAAGACATGCCCTTCATGGAAGACGGCACACCGGTGGACATCGTACTCAACCCGCTCGGCGTGCCCTCTCGCATGAACGTCGGTCAGGTCCTGGAGACTCACCTCGGGTGGGCAGCCAAGGGGCTTGGTCGGCGCATCGGGAACATGCTGGAGAGCCACACCAAGACCGAGGAGCTGCGCAAATTCCTGGACGAGGTGTACAACACCAGTGGCAGGAAGGAGGATATCAGCAGTCTGTCCGATGACGAAGTGGTGGCACTCGCGGGCAACCTGCGTGCGGGCGTACCGATGGCTACTCCGGTATTCGATGGCGTCAATGAGGCCGAGGTCAAGCAGATGCTTCGCCTTGCCGAGCTACCCGAAAGCGGACAGACCACTCTATTCGATGGTCGGACAGGCGAAGCCTTCGAGCGGCAAGTCACGGTGGGCTACATGTACATGCTTAAGCTCAACCACCTTGTCGATGACAAGATGCATGCCCGGTCGACCGGTCCGTACAGCCTGGTCACCCAGCAGCCGCTGGGCGGCAAGGCGCAGTTCGGCGGTCAGCGTTTCGGTGAGATGGAGGTGTGGGCGCTCGAGGCCTACGGCGCGGCGTACACCCTTCAGGAGATGCTGACGGTCAAGTCGGACGATGTGAACGGTCGTACCAAGATGTACAAAAACATCGTCGACGGGGATCACCGCATGGAGGCGGGCATGCCGGAGTCCTTCAACGTGCTGTTGAAGGAGATTCGCGCCCTGGGCATCGACATCGAGCTGGAACAGGAGTAGGAGCGGCGCCTCCGCCGCGATGGGCGGGGGCGCGGTTCGCGCCCCCGACAATGAATCGCGAGTGCGCCAAGGCGGCGCTCTTACAAACTCCGAGGAGTGGAACACGGTGAAAGACCTTCTCAATCTTCTCAAGCAGCAGGGTCCCGTCGAGGAGTTCGACGCCATTCGTATCGGTCTGGCGTCTCCCGACAAGATCCGCTCTTGGTCTTATGGCGAAGTCAAGAAGCCCGAGACCATCAATTATCGCACCTTCAAGCCGGAGCGCGACGGCCTGTTCTGCGCCAAGATCTTCGGGCCAGTGAAGGATTACGAGTGCCTGTGTGGCAAGTACAAGCGCCTCAAGCACCGGGGCGTCATCTGCGAGAAGTGCGGGGTCGAGGTGACCCTGGCCAAGGTGCGCCGTGAGCGCATGGGTCACATCGAGCTGGCGAGCCCGGTGGCGCACATCTGGTTCCTCAAGAGCCTGCCGTCCCGCATGGGTCTGCTGCTTGACATGACCCTGCGCGATATTGAACGGGTGCTCTATTTTGAGGCATTCGTGGTTATCGACCCGGGCATGACGCAGCTCGAGCGGGGACAGCTCCTCTCGGATGAGGCCTATCTCGATGCCATCGAGGAGTACGGCGACGAATTCGATGCGCGTATGGGCGCCGAGGCGGTATTCGAGCTCCTGCACCGGATGGATCTGGAGGCTGAGGCGCGCACGCTCCGCGAAGAGCTTCCGCAGACCAACTCCGAGACCAAGATCAAAAAGATTACCAAGCGGCTCAAATTGATTGAGGCGTTCGTCGATTCCGGCAACAAGCCGGAGTGGATGGTCCTGACCGTGCTGCCGGTGCTGCCGCCGGAGCTGCGCCCGCTGGTGCCTTTGGAGGGCGGGCGGTTCGCAACCTCCGACCTTAACGATCTCTACCGCCGGGTGATCAACCGTAACAACCGACTCAAGCGGCTGCTGGATTTGAACGCCCCCGACATCATCGTGCGCAACGAGAAGCGCATGCTGCAGGAGGCGGTGGATGCACTGATGGACAACGGCCGCCGCGGCCGTGCCATCACCGGGTCCAATAAGCGCCCGCTCAAATCGCTGGCCGACATGATCAAGGGCAAGCAGGGCCGCTTCCGCCAGAACCTGCTCGGCAAGCGCGTCGACTACTCCGGCCGTTCGGTCATCGTGGTGGGTCCGACGCTGAAGCTTCATCAGTGCGGTCTGCCGAAGAAGATGGCGCTGGAGCTGTTCAAGCCGTTTATCTTCTCCAAGCTGGAGCGCCGTGGCTTGGCCACCACCATCAAGGCGGCCAAGAAGATGGTCGAGCGCGAAGGGCCGGAGGTGTGGGATATCCTCGAAGAGGTGATCCGTGAACACCCGGTTATGCTTAACCGCGCCCCGACTCTGCACCGCCTCGGCATCCAGGCGTTCGAGCCGGTCCTGATCGAGGGTAAGGCGATCCAGCTCCATCCGCTGGTCTGCGCCGCGTTCAATGCCGACTTCGATGGCGACCAGATGGCGGTCCACGTACCACTCTCGCTGGAGGCTCAGCTTGAAGCACGTGCGCTGATGATGTCGACCAACAACATCCTCTCGCCCGCCAACGGCGAACCGATCATTGTCCCCTCGCAGGACGTGGTGCTTGGTCTCTACTACATGACCCGCGACCGGGTGAATGCGCGCGGCGAGGGGATGGTGTTCGCCGACGTGGCAGAGGTGCATCGTGCCTATCAGACCGGGCAGGTGGAACTTCACGCCCGGATCAAGGTGCGTATCCGCGAGGTGCTGTTCGACGAGAACGGCGAGCGGGTCGAGCACTTCAACCTCAAGAGCACCACAGTTGGTCGGGCACTCCTGTACGATGCCGTTCCGGATGGCTTGCCGTTCGAGATTGTCGATCGGCCTCTGGTGAAGAAGGCGATCTCCGGGCTCATCAACGCCTGCTACCGGCAGTTGGGCCTCAAGGACACGGTGGTCTTTGCCGATCAGCTGATGTACACGGGCTTCCGTTATGCCACCCGTGCCGGCGTCTCCTTCGGTATGGAAGACATGGTCATCCCCGAAGTGAAGGCGGAGATCCTGGCCCGCGCCGATGCCGAGGTGAAAGAGATCGAGAACCAGTACATCTCCGGTCTGGTCACCAACGGCGAGCGTTACAACAAGGTGGTGGATATCTGGTCGCACACCAACGACCAGGTGGCCAAGGCGATGATGGAGAAGCTCGGCACCGATGAGGTGGTCGACAAGGAGGGCAAAACGGTCAAGCAGCCCTCATTGAATTCCATCTTCATGATGGCCGACTCCGGTGCACGTGGTAGCGCGGCACAGATTCGTCAGCTCGCCGGTATGCGCGGCCTGATGGCGAAGCCGGACGGCTCCATCATCGAGACGCCCATCACCGCCAACTTCCGTGAGGGTTTGTCAGTCCTCCAGTACTTCATCTCCACCCACGGCGCCCGCAAGGGTTTGGCCGATACGGCGCTGAAGACCGCGAACTCCGGATACCTGACCCGCCGGCTGGTGGATGTTGCCCAGGATATGGTGGTGACCGAGCAGGATTGCGGTACCACCCATGGTCTCGTCATGCAGTCTCTCATTGAGGGTGGTGACGTGGTCGAACCGCTGCGCGAGCGCGTGCTCGGGCGGGTCACCGCCGAGGATGTCATGCTGCCGGGTACCGATCAGGTGGCGATCCCGTGCGGCACCCTGCTGGATGAATCCTGGGTTGCGCGTCTGGAAGAGTTGCGGGTGGACAGCCTGACCGTCCGGTCGCCCATCACCTGCGACACCCGCTATGGCGTGTGCGCCGCCTGTTATGGGCGCGACCTCGCCCGCGGCCACCGGGTGAATATCGGCGAATCGGTGGGTGTCATCGCTGCCCAGTCGATCGGCGAGCCCGGCACCCAGCTGACCATGCGGACCTTCCATATCGGTGGCGCGGCATCCCGTGCTGCGGCGGTCAACAACATCGAGGTGAAGGGTAATGGCACCGTCCGGCTGCATAACATCAAACTGGTAGAACACGCCAGCGGCAACCGGGTCGCGGTCTCCCGCTCCGGCGAGGTGACCATCATCGATGAGTCCGGGCGTGAGCGCGAACGCTACAAGGTGCCTTACGGTGCGGTGATCTCCGTCAACGATGGTGATGAGGTCAAGGCCCGCCAGGTTGTTGCCAACTGGGATCCGCACACCCATCCGGTCATCACCGAGATCGCGGGCCAGATCCGCTTCTTCGACTTTGTCGAGGGTGTCACGATCAACCGCCAGATGGACGAGGTGACCGGTCTTTCCAGCATGGTGATCTCCGATCCTAAGCAGCGTGGCACTGCGGGCAAGGACCTGCGGCCCATGATCAAGCTGGTGGACGAGAAGGGCAAAGACCTGAACATTCCCGGCACCGACATTCCGGCTAACTACTTCCTGCCGGCCGGCGCGGTGGTCGGTCTGGAGGACGGGGTCAAAGTGGGTGTGGGCGATGTACTGGCCCGTATCCCGCAGGAGACCTCCAAGACCCGTGATATTACCGGTGGTCTGCCTCGCGTGGCCGACTTGTTCGAGGCGCGCAAACCGAAGGAGCCGGCGATTCTGGCAGAAATATCCGGTACCGTCGGATTCGGCAAGGAGACCAAGGGTAAACAGCGTCTGGTCATCACCCCGGCCGAGGGTGATGCCCACGAGGAGCTAATTCCCAAGTGGCGTCACGTGACCGTCTTCGAGGGCGAGCACGTGGAGAAGGGAGAGGTGATTGTGGAGGGTGCGCCCAACCCGCAGGACATCCTGCGGCTGCAGGGGGTTGCTGCCCTGGCCAACTACATCGTCAATGAGGTGCAGGATGTCTACCGTCTTCAGGGCGTGAAGATCAACGACAAGCACATCGAGGTGATTGTCCGCCAGATGCTGCGCAAGGTCGAAATCAAGAGCCCCGGCGATACCAAGTTCCTTCAGGGTGAGCAGGCCGAACTGGCCCGACTGCAGGAGGAGAACGAACGGATGGCAGGCGAGAACAAGATGCCGGCCACCTTCGAGCGGATTCTCCTCGGTATCACCAAGGCCTCGCTGGCGACCGAGTCGTTCATCTCCGCTGCCTCCTTCCAGGAGACCACCCGGGTGTTGACCGATGCTGCCGTCAACGGCAAGACCGATGATCTGCGGGGACTCAAGGAAAACGTCATCGTCGGCCGGCTGATCCCTGCCGGGACCGGACTGGCTTACCACTCCACTCGCCGGCAGCGCCGGCAGCAGGAGGTGGAGCCGGAGGTCGTGGCCCCGGAACTGGTTGCCGCGATGGAGACCACGGCTGGGGGCGAGGAGTAGTGGCTGGTTTGGGGGTCGTTGGGCGGGGGCGATTGGCCCAACCAACGACCGCCGGCCAGATCCGTCTTGACAGGCGGTTCGCACAAACCTAGAATTCCGCTTCTTTTTCGACAGGCCGGGTTCCCGGCCTGTCCTTTATTTTTGTGCTGGAGAGTCGAGAGGCATGGCGACAATCAACCAATTGGTCCGCGAGCCGCGCATGCGGAAGCGGGAAAAGAGCAACGTTCCCGCTCTGGAGGCCTGCCCGCAGAAGCGGGGGGTGTGCACGCGCGTTTACACCACTACCCCCAAGAAGCCGAACTCGGCTCTACGAAAGGTAGCACGTGTGCGTCTGACCAATGGTTTTGAGGTGACTACCTACATCGGTGGCGAGGGCCATAACCTTCAGGAACACTCGGTGGTCCTGATTCGGGGTGGTCGTGTAAAGGACCTGCCAGGTGTTCGCTACCACACGGTTCGAGGCACGCTCGACACCTCCGGCGTGAACGATCGCCGTCAGGCCCGCTCCAAGTACGGCGCCAAGCGTCCGAAGTCCTGAGGATAGCAGGTCATGTCCAGAAGAAGCAGAGCAGCTAAGCGCGAAGTACTCCCCGACCCGAAGTTCGGAAGCACGACGCTGTCAAAGTTCATGAACATTGTCATGCTGAGTGGCAAGAAGGCCGTGGCCGAGAAGATCGTCTATGGCGCCTTGGATCGCGTGGCCGAAAAAGCCAAAGGCGAGCCCGTGGAGATGTTCGAGAAGGCGCTGGGCAACATCCGCCCGATGGTCGAGGTTAAGTCCCGTCGCGTTGGTGGTGCCAACTACCAGGTGCCGATCGAAGTGCGTGGCGACCGGGGTGTAGCCCTGGCCATGCGCTGGCTGGTCGACGCTGCGCGGAAGCGTGGTGAGAAATCGATGGGTATCCGCCTGGCGAACGAAATCCTCGACGCTATCGAAAGCCGCGGAGCGGCTGTCAAGAAGCGTGAGGACACGCATCGTATGGCCGAGGCCAACAAGGCCTTCGCCCACTATCGCTGGTAACGGCAAACGAGGTTTTTCAAAGTGGCACGCAAGACCCCCATCGAGCGCTACCGGAATATTGGCATCATGGCGCACATCGATGCCGGCAAGACGACGACGTCTGAGCGCATCCTGTTTTACACCGGTATCTCGCACAAGATCGGTGAGGTGCATGACGGTGCCGCGACCATGGACTGGATGGAGCAGGAGCAGGAGCGTGGTATCACGATCACCTCTGCGGCGACCACCTGCTTTTGGTCTGGCATGGATAAGCAGTATCCCGAGCACCGCATCAATATCATCGACACACCCGGACACGTTGACTTCACCATTGAAGTCGAGCGGTCCCTGCGCGTGCTGGATGGTGCGTGTGCAGTGTTCTGTGCGGTAGGTGGTGTCGAGCCGCAGTCCGAGACGGTGTGGCGCCAGGGCAACAAGTATGGCGTGCCGCGTATGGCGTTTGTGAACAAAATGGACCGTGCCGGCGCCAACTTCCTGCGTGTTGCCGAGCAGATCAGGGACCGCCTGGGTGCCAATCCGGTGCCTATCGTGCTGCCGATCGGTGCCGAAGAAAACTTCAAGGGCGTTGTCGACCTGATCCGCATGAAGGCCATCTACTGGAATGAGGCTGACCAGGGGATGACCTACGAGGCGAAGGATATCCCGGCGGATATGGCTGACCTCTGTGCGGAATGGCGCGGAAAAATGGTCGAGGCCGCCGCCGAGGCCGATGAAGAGTTGATGGAAAAGTACCTCGAAGGTGGGGAGCTCTCTGTTGACGAGATCAAGAAGGGTTTGCGCACGCGCACGCTGGCAGTCGAAATCGTGCCGATGCTGTGTGGATCTGCATTTAAGAACAAGGGCGTACAGGCAATGCTCGACGCTGTGATCGAGTTCATGCCGTCGCCGGTCGACGTGCCGGCCATTCAGGGTACCTTGGACGACAAGGACGAAACCGTCGCCGCGCGTCATGCGACTGATGATGAGCCGTTCGCCGCGTTGGCGTTCAAGATCGCAACAGACCCGTTTGTCGGTACCCTGACCTTCTTCCGCGTCTATTCCGGCGTACTGAGTTCCGGTGACTCGGTCTTCAACCCGGTCAAGAGCAAGAAGGAGCGCATCGGCCGTATCCTGCAGATGCACGCGAACTCCCGCGAGGAGATCAAAGAGGTGCGTGCAGGAGATATCGCTGCGGCGGTCGGTCTGAAGGATGTCACCACCGGAGACACGCTCTGCGACCTGAACAACATCATCACGCTGGAGCGGATGGAGTTCCCTGAGCCGGTGATCTCGGTGGCCATCGAGCCGAAGACCAAGCCGGACCAGGAGAAGATGGGTATCGCTCTGTCCAAGCTGGCTCAGGAAGATCCGTCGTTCCGCGTTCACACCGACGAGGAGTCCGGTCAGACCATTATTTCCGGGATGGGCGAACTGCACCTGGAGATCATCGTCGACCGGATGAAGCGTGAGTTCAAGGTTGAGGCCAACGTCGGTGCGCCCCAGGTGGCCTACCGAGAGGCGATCCGGAAGTCGGTTGAGGCCGAGGGTAAGTTTGTACGCCAGTCGGGCGGTCGCGGCCAGTACGGTCATGTCTGGTTGCGCCTTGAGCCGACCGAGCCCGGTAGCGGCTATGAGTTCGTCAACGGTATTGTCGGTGGCGTGGTGCCGAGGGAGTACATCCCGGCGGTTGACAAGGGTATCCAGGAACAGATGAAGAACGGTGTACTCGCCGGCTTCCCCATTGAGGACGTCAAGGCCACTCTGTTCGATGGTTCGTACCACGATGTGGATTCCAACGAAATGGCGTTCAAAATTGCCGGTTCCATGGGCTTCAAGGCGGGTGTCGCGAAGGCCGATCCGGTGCTGATGGAGCCGATCATGAAGGTTGAGGTGGTCACCCCCGAGGACTACATGGGTGATGTCATGGGTGACCTGAGCCGGCGGCGGGGCTTGGTGCAGGGTATGGATGAAAGTCCTGCCGGCAAGATCATCCGCGCCGAGGTGCCACTTGGCGAGATGTTTGGGTATGCAACCGACTTGCGGTCTGCGACCCAGGGCCGCGCCACCTACTCCATGGAATTCAGCAAGTACTCGGAAGCGCCGGCGAGCATCGCCGATGCGGTAATCAAGAAGGCATCCTGATTTTATCGGTCATCAGTCATCAGGATCGGTCGTCAGCGGGCGACTCGAACTGAGGCTGACCACTGAAACTGAGAACTGACGACTGCGAAGCGAGAGGTAAGCACCGTGTCCAAGGAAAAATTCGAGCGTAAGAAGCCGCACGTAAACGTAGGCACAATCGGCCACGTCGACCACGGCAAGACGACGCTGACGGCGGCGATCACCAAAGTGCAGGGTGAGAAGTTCGGAGGCGAGGCGCGTGCCTACGACCAGATCGACTCTGCCCCGGAAGAGAAGGCGCGCGGTATCACCATCGCGACCGCCCACGTGGAGTACGAGTCCGACACGCGCCACTACGCGCACGTGGACTGCCCCGGCCACGCGGACTACGTGAAGAACATGATCACGGGTGCGGCGCAGATGGACGGCGCGATTCTGGTGGTGTCGGCGGCGGACGGCCCCATGCCGCAGACCCGCGAGCACATCCTGCTGGCGCGTCAGGTCGGCGTACCCTACATCGTGGTCTACCTGAACAAGGCAGACATGGTTGACGATGCCGAGCTGCTCGAGCTGGTTGAGATGGAAGTTCGCGAGCTGCTCGACAGCTACGACTTCCCGGGTGACGACACCCCGGTGGTGACCGGCTCCGCCCTCAAGGCACTCGAAGGCGACAGCTCAGATATTGGTGTTGCCAGCATCGAAAAGCTGGTTGCGGCGATGGACGACTACATTCCGGAGCCGGAGCGGGCGATTGACGGCGCCTTCCTGATGCCGATCGAAGACGTGTTCTCCATCTCCGGTCGTGGTACCGTGGTGACCGGTCGTATCGAGCGCGGCATCGTCAAAGTCGGCGACACCATCGAAATCGTCGGTATCAAGGACACCACCTCCACCACCGTCACCGGTGTGGAGATGTTCCGGAAACTGCTTGACCAGGGTCAGGCGGGCGACAACGTGGGTGTGCTGCTTCGCGGTACGAAGCGAGACGAAGTCGAGCGTGGGCAGGTACTGGCCAAGCCTGGTTCCATCACCCCGCACACGAAGTTCGAAGCGGAAGTGTACGTGCTGTCGAAGGAAGAGGGTGGACGTCACACCCCGTTCTTCAACGGTTATCGTCCGCAGTTCTACTTCCGGACCACCGACGTGACCGGTGCATGTGACCTGCCGGAAGGCATCGAGATGGTCATGCCTGGCGACAACGTGAACATGAAGGTGTCGCTGATTGCGCCGATCGCGATGGAAGAGGGCCTGCGCTTCGCGATTCGCGAGGGCGGTCGCACCGTCGGCGCCGGCGTCGTCGCGAAGATCATCGAGTAAGAGCAGATGGCAAACCAGAAGATTCGAATCCGTCTCAAGGCTTTCGACTATCGTCTCATCGACCAGTCGGCACGCGAGATCGTAGAGACCGCAAAGCGGACCGGCGCCCAGGTCAAGGGGCCGATTCCGCTGCCGACGAAGATGGAGCGCTATACGGTGCTGGTCTCCCCGCACGTCAACAAGGACGCGCGGGACCAGTACGAGTTGCGTACCCATAAGCGGCTGATGGACATCGTCGATCCGACCGACAAGACGGTTGATGCACTGATGCGGCTGGACCTTGCGGCCGGCGTGGATGTGCAGATTAAGCTGAGCTAGCGGGTGGGGCCGCAAGGCCCCTCTCATTTCTGAATGCAGCACCGGTCAATCGCAATCGGTGCGGTGAAGAGGTCATAACAATGGCTATCGGATTGATTGGACGCAAGCGGGGCATGACCCGCGTGTTCACCGATGATGGCGTGTCCATTCCGGTCACGGTCATCGAGGTGGAGCCCAACCGCGTCACCCAGATCAAAACCCTGGAGCGTGATGGTTATCGCGCGCTGCAGGTGAGCTGCGGTGAACGCAAGCCCAACCGTACCCCCAAGCCCATGGCAGGTCATTTTGCCAAGGCAGGCGTCGAGGCCGGTCGTACCCTGCGCGAGTTTCGGCTCAGCGAAGGAGAGGGCGAGGCCATCGAGATTGGCGCCGAGCTGAAGGTGGACCTGTTCGAGGCTGGTCAGAAGATCGACATTACCGGCACCAGCATCGGTAAGGGTTTCGCCGGCGTTATCAAACGCCACAACTTCAGCATGCAGGACGCTACCCACGGCAACTCGTTGTCCCACCGTGCGCACGGCTCTATCGGCCAGAACCAGACCCCTGGTCGGGTGTTCAAGGGCAAGCGCATGGCCGGACACATGGGCAACGTACGGCGTACCACACAGAACCTTGAGGTTGTGCGTGTGGATGCCGAGCGCAATCTGCTCCTGGTGAAAGGAGCGGTTCCCGGGGCCAAGGGCAGCAGTGTGCTTGTGCTGCCGGCGGTTAAAGCCTGAGGAGGTGGGTTATGCAGATTAAGCTGACTGCAACCGATGGTGCCGCTTCCGGTCAGGCGATCGATCTGGCTGACGGTACTTTTGGGCAGGATTTCAATGAGCCGTTGATCCATCAGGTGGTGACGGCGTATCTGGCCGGCGGACGTGCCGGTACCAAGGCGCAGAAGAGCCGGTCCGCTGTGAGTGGCGGTGGTGCCAAGCCGTTCCGCCAGAAGGGCACCGGTCGTGCCCGCGCTGGTACCATCCGCAGCCCCCTGTGGCGTAGCGGCGGCAAGACCTTTGCGGCGACGCCGCGGGACTTCTCCCAGAAGGTCAACCGAAAGATGTATCGCGGTGCCATGCGCTCCATCCTCTCGGAGCTGGTGCGCCAGGACCGGTTGATGGTGGTTGAGCGGTTTGCCGTGGAGGCGCCGAAGACCAAGCAACTCGCGGCCAAGATCAAGGACCTCGGTGTCGATAACCTGCTGATTGTGACGGATGAGGTGGACGATAACCTCTATCTGGCCTCGCGTAACCTGGCTCACGTCGAGGTGCGGGCGGCACGCAAGGTAGACCCCGTCAGTCTGGTGCGCTTCGACAAGGTGCTGTTTACGGTGACGGCTCTGAAGCAGCTCGAGGAGGCGTTGGCATGAATCAGGAACGGTTGATGAAGGTGCTGCTCTCGCCGCACGTCTCCGAAAAGAGCACCATCCTGGGTGACAGCAGCAACCAGTACGTGTTCAAGGTGATTGCCGACGCGACCAAGCCGGAGATCAAGGCTGCGGTTGAGCGGCTGTTCGATGTGAGTGTCGAGCAGGTGCGGGTGATCAACCAGAAGGGCAAGGTGAAGCGTTTCGGCCAGCGGACCGGTCGTCGCTCAGACAGCAGAAAGGCATACGTCACGCTGAAGTCAGGTCAAGAGATCGACTTCATGGGTGGCGAGTAAGGCTGAAGGAAGACGACGATGGCGATTGTCAAGCTGAAACCGACCTCTCCCGGACGCCGCTTTGTGGTGCGCGTCTCCACGGAGGGGCTCCATAAGGGCCGTCCGTACGAGCCGCTCGTCGAGAAGAAGAGCAAGAGCGGTGGTCGTAATAATCTCGGTCGTGTAACAACCCGTCACCGCGGGGGTGGGCACAAGCAGCGCTACCGCGTGATCGATTTCAAGCGGAACAAGGATGGCATTGCCGGCCAGATCGAACGGCTGGAGTACGATCCCAACCGTAGTGCGCATATCGCACTGGTGAAGTACCTCGACGGCGAGCGCCGGTATATCATCGCCCCCCGCGGGATTAAGGTGGGTGACGCGGTGATGTCTGGTTCCGGGGCGTCCATCAAGCCGGGCAACTGCCTGAGCCTGCGAGAGATTCCGGTGGGCACCACCGTGCATTGCATCGAGATCAAGCCTGGTAAGGGTGCTCAGATGGCGCGTAGTGCCGGCACATCGGCGCAGTTGGTGGCCCGTGAAGGCGGCTATGCGACATTGCGGCTTCGCTCTGGCGAGATGCGCAAGGTGCTGGTGAATTGTCGGGCCACCATCGGTGAGGCGGGCAACCACGAGCACAACCTCACCAAGCTGGGTAAGGCAGGCGCCACGCGCTGGCGGGGTGTTCGTCCCACCGTCCGCGGTGTGGCGATGAACCCGGTTGACCACCCGCATGGCGGTGGTGAGGGCCGTACCTCCGGGGGCCGCAATCCGGTTACGCCGTGGGGTGTGCCCACCAAGGGGTACAAGACCCGTAGCAACAAGCGGACCGACAAGATGATCGTCCGCCGTCGCAGGCAGAAGTGAGTAAGAGGGCAATAGCATGCCGCGTTCTGTAAAAAAGGGCCCCTTCGTCGACCACCACCTGCTTAAGAAGGTGGCGGAGGCGGTGGCGAGCAATAATCGGCGTCCGATCAAGACTTGGTCGCGCCGCTCCATGATTCTGCCGGACATGGTCGGTCTGACTCTCGCTGTCCACAACGGCCGTCAGCATGTGCCGGTTCTGGTGAGCGAGAACATGGTCGGTCACAAGCTGGGCGAATTTGCGCCGACCCGCACCTTCCGCGGACATGCGGCGGACAAGAAGTCGAAGAGGTAACCGGCGATGGAAGTGGCAGCGAAACTGAGGTACGCGCGTATCTCCCCGCAGAAGTGCCGCCTGGTGGCGGATCAGATCCGCGGGATGAAGGTGGAAAATGCTCTGCAGGTGCTCGCCTTCTCTCCGAAGAAGGCCGCCGGAATGGTGAAAAAGGTGCTCGAATCGGCAGTTGCCAATGCCGAGCACAATGAAGGCGCGGACATTGATGAGCTCAAGGTGTCGCGGATCATGGTCGACGAAGGTCCGACTATGAAGCGTATGCATGCGCGCGCCAAGGGGCGGGGCAACCGCATCCTCAAGCGGACCAGCCACATCACCGTCATGGTGGCGGCGAAGTGAGAGAGAGACAGTAATGGGACAGAAAGTACATCCGACCGGTATCCGGCTTGGGATCACCAAAGACTGGACCTCCAAGTGGTACGCCGACAGCCGCACCTACCCGGAGTTCCTGTATAACGACCTGAAGGTACGTGAGTACCTGCGCAAGCGGCTGGCACAGGCCTCAGTGAGCCGGATCCAGATCGAGCGCCCGGCGCGTAATGCCCGCATCACGATTCACACGGCGCGCCCGGGACTGGTGATCGGCAAGAAGGGTGAGGACATCGAAAAGCTGCGCCAGGATGTCGCGAAGATGATGGACGCTCCCGTCCACATCAATATCGAAGAGATCCGGAAGCCGGAACTGGACGCCACCTTGGTGGCCCAGAGCGTGGCCCAGCAGCTTGAGCGCCGCATCATGTTTCGCCGGGCGATGAAGCGGGCGGTCGGTAATTCCATGCGGCTCGGGGCTCAGGGGATCAAGATTAATGTGGCTGGCCGCCTGAACGGCGCCGAGATTGCCCGTAGCGAGTGGTACCGTGAAGGTCGCGTTCCGCTCCATACATTGCGCGCAGATATCGACTATGGGTTCGCCGAGGCGAATACCACCTACGGGGTTATCGGCGTCAAGGTCTGGATCTTCAAGGGCGAGATCGTCGAGGGGCTGGAGGCGGTCGAGACCGCGCCTGAGAAGGCCGCGGCAGGCAGGTAGGAGTAGCTAGAAATGCTTCAACCCAAACGAACAAAGTTTCGCAAGCAGCATAAGGGCCGCAATCGCGGGCTGGCGACCACCGGTAGCAAGGTGAGTTTTGGCGAGTACGGACTCAAAGCACTGGATCGGGGCCGCATCACTGCGCGCCAGATCGAGGCGGCCCGTCGTGCCATGACGCGCCACATCAAGCGTGGCGGCAAGATCTGGATCCGGATCTTTCCCGACAAGCCGATTACTCAGAAGCCGCTGGAAGTACGTCAGGGTAAGGGTAAGGGCAACGTGGAGTTCTGGGTTGCCCAGATCCAGCCTGGTCGCATGCTCTATGAGATGGAAGGTGTGACCGAGGAGATCGCGCGTGAGGCGTTCCGCCTCGCCGCAGCCAAGCTGCCCATCAGGACCAGCTTCGTGACCCGGACGGTATTGTGATGAAAGCGAGCGAACTGAAAAACAAGAGTGTCGATGAGCTCAATCAGGAACTCCTCGACAACCTGCGGGAGCAGTTCAATCTGCGCATGCAGAAGGGCACCGGGCAGCTCTCCCAGCCGCACCGGGTGAAGGAGGTGCGTCGGGAGATTGCGCGCATCAAGACCGTTCTGAACGAGAAGCAGGCAGGTAAGGCAGAATGAGCGAGCAGGAGAAGGCCCCGCGTACGGTCCAGGGTCGGGTAGTCAGTGATCGGATGGATAAGAGCGTCACCGTGCTGGTTGAGCGTCGAGTGAAGCACCCCATCTATGGCAAGTATGTCCGGCGCTCGACCAAGCTGCACGCTCATGACGAAAACAACGAGTGCCGCATTGGCGATACCGTTGCTATCGCCGAGTGCAGGCCCATTTCGAAGACGAAGTCCTGGCGGCTGGTTCGCGTTCTCGAACGCGCCACCTGATTGTCAAGACGGGGGGCCGATGCGGTCCTCGAACCCAAATAAAGGCGTAGGAGCCCTCGCCAAGGGCTTGGGCTCCGCGCCTTTTGGTGATATTATCTCGCGCCTTTGCGCGGACCCGCCGATGGCGGTGGTAGTGATTGTGGAGAGATCACCATGATTCAGATGCAGACCAGGCTGGAGGTTGCGGACAACAGTGGTGCCCGCGTCGTCCAGTGCATCAAGGTGTTGGGCGGTTCGCACCGTCGTTACGCCAAAATCGGCGATGTCATCAAGGTGAGCGTCAAGGAAGCAATTCCCCGCGGCAAGGTCAAGAAGGGGGATGTTTTCAACGCTGTCGTGGTGCGTACCGCCAAGGGTGTTCGTCGGCCCGACGGCTCCATCATCCGCTTCGACAAGAATGCGGCGGTGCTGCTGAACAACCAGCTCCAGCCTATCGGCACCCGCATCTTTGGGCCGGTGACGCGCGAGCTGCGTTCGGAAAAGTTCATGAAGATCGTTTCGCTGGCACCCGAGGTGCTGTAAGCGACCGAAAGGGTAAGCCGAGATGCGCAAGATCAAGAAAGGCGACGAAGTCATCGTAATCGCCGGTAAGGACAAGGGTAGCCGGGGCACCGTGGTGCGTATGGCATCCAACGACCGGATCGTGGTCGAAGGTGTCAACATGGTGAAGAAGCACCAGAAGCCCAACCCCATGTCCGGGCAGCCGGGTGGCATCATTGAAAAAGAGGCTCCGTTGCATATTTCCAACGTTGCCCTTTATAACCACGCCGCGGGGAAAGCCGACCGAGTCGGTATCAAATCCCTGGAGGACGGGCGCAAGGTGCGTTACTTCAAGTCCAACGGCGAGACCGTGGACGTCTGAGACGGTGGCAGCAATGGCAAGATTGAAAGAATACTACTTCGAGACCGTGGTGCCGCAGCTCAAAGAGGAGCTGGGGCTGGCGAATATCATGCGCGTGCCGCGGATCGAAAAGATTACCGTGAACATGGGCGTCGGCGAGGCGGTTGGGGACAAGAAGATCCTCGACCATGCCACGGCCGACCTGGCGAGGCTCACGGGCCAGAAGCCCATTGTCACTCTGGCCCGGAAGTCTGTCGCCGGTTTCAAGATTCGCGAGGGATGGCCGATCGGTACCAAGGTGACGCTTCGCCGTGAGCGGATGTACGAGTTCTTGGATCGCCTGATTTCCATTGCGATTCCCCGCATTCGGGACTTCCGCGGATTGAACGGGAAGTCATTCGACGGCCGTGGGAATTACAGCATGGGTGTGCGTGAGCAGATCATTTTCCCGGAGATCGAGTACGACAAGATCGATCAGCTGCGGGGAATGGATATCACTATCACTACCACGGCGGAAAACGACGATCACGGTCGCGCGCTGCTGCGGGCGTTCAACTTCCCGTTCAAGTCGTAAGGGGCGGACGATGGCAAAGACTTCAATGATCGAGCGTGAGCTCAAGCGGCAGAAGCTGGTGAAGAAGTATGCCGGCAAGCGCAGCGAGCTGAAGGAAAAGCTCAAGGACATGAACCTCGGCATGGAAGAGCGGATGGCGCTCGAAAAGAAGTTGCAGACGCTCCCGCGAGATTCCAGTTCGGTGCGGCTTCAGCGCCGGTGCCGGCTGACCGGGCGGCCGCATGCCGTGTACCGCAAGTTTGGGCTGGCGCGCAACAAGCTGCGTGAGGCGACCATGCGGGGTGACGTTCCCGGCCTGCGTAAGGCCAGCTGGTAAACTGCTCGTCAGGCAGGAGATAACCGAATGAGCATGACTGATCCTATCGCGGATATGCTGACCCGTATCCGAAACGCCCTTCAGGCAAACAAGAAGGAAGTGTCGATGCCCGATTCCAAGTTGAAGCGGGCTGTGGCGCAGGTGCTGAAGGACGAGGGCTACATCGAAGATTTCGCGGTGAAGGGTTCCGGCGCCAAGCCGGCGCTGGCCATCGCACTTAAGTATTATGAAGGCAAGCCGGTCATCTCCAGTCTCAAGCGGTATAGCCGCCCGGGGCTGCGCCAGTATCGGGGCAAGGATGAACTGCCGAAAGTGCTCGGCGGACTCGGCGTCGCCATCGTTTCCACCTCCGCCGGCGTGATGACTGATCGCGCGGCCCGCAAGGCGGGGCACGGCGGCGAGGTGCTGTGCTTTGTGTCGTAGGGGCTGATAGAAAATGGCAAGAGTACTCAAACCGATCAGCGTCCTCGGCGGCGTGGATGTCAAGATCGACGGCCAGGTTGTTGCCGTGAAAGGCAGCAAGGGCACCGCGGAGCACGTCGTCCACGGGGACGTGACCGTCACGCAGGAAGGAGCGGAGCTGTTTTTCGCCCCTGTCCAGGAGTCGAAGACCGCGTTTGCGCAGGTGGGCACGGCTCGGGCGGTGGTTAAGAACATGATGGTCGGCGTCAGCACTGGGTTTGAACGCAAGCTCGAACTGGTTGGCGTTGGTTACCGTGCACAGGCTCAGGGCAAGGTGCTGAATCTGACGCTCGGCTTCTCCCATCCGATCGCCTATGACGTGCCGGAGGGGATCACCATTGAAACCCCGAGCCAGACAGAGGTCCTTGTAAAGGGCGTGAGCAAGCAGCAGGTAGGCCAGGTTGCGGCCGAGATTCGCAGCTTCCGTCCGCCCGAGCCGTACAAGGGTAAGGGCGTGAAGTATTCCGATGAGCGGATCATCCGCAAAGAGGCCAAGAAGAAGTAGAGGCTGGCACGATGAACTCGAAAAAGCAGGCCCGCATTCGGCGGGCGACACGGGCGCGGGCCAAGATTCGCGAGCTTGGGGCCTTCCGGCTCAGCATTCATCGCACGCCGCGTCATATCTACGCGCAGATTATCGCGCCCAATGGCTCGGACGTTGTTGCCGCTGCATCGACGGTCCAAACGGATATCCGTGGCGGGCTGAAGTATACCGGCAACATGGAAGCGGCCCAGGCGGTGGGACGCGCAATCGCCGAAAAGGCGAAAGCGGCTGGCGTGACTACAGTTGCGTTTGATCGCTCCGGCTTCAAATATCACGGTCGTGTGAAGGCGCTTGCCGACGCGGCTCGGGAAAATGGTCTGCAAATTTAAAGGTTCTTAGAGATGGCGGGATTCGATGCATCCAGCGGGGACGGCCTGAACGAGAAGCTCGTTACCGTTAATCGCGTAGCGAAGGTGGTAAAGGGCGGCCGGCAATTCGGTTTCACCGCATTGACCGTGGTCGGTGACGGCCAGGGTAAGGTCGGCTTCGGCATGGGCAAGGCCCGCGAGGTTCCGGTCGCCATCTCCAAGGCGATGGAAAAGGCGCGCAAGAACATGCGTCAGGTCGCGTTGACCGAGAACGGTACCCTGCAGCACCCGATTACCGGGCGGGAGGGCGCGGCGAAGGTCTTCATGCAGCCCGCCTCGGAAGGTACCGGTATCATCGCAGGCGGTGCCATGCGCGCGGTCTTTGAGGTGGCGGGTGTGCGCAACGTACTGGCGAAGTGCATCGGTACGAACAACCCGATCAATGTGGTTCGGGCCACCCTGCGGGGTTTGACCGAAATGGTCTCCCCCGAGCAGGTTGCCGCCAAGCGCGGCAAGTCGGTCCAGGAAATTCTGGAATAGGGCCATGGCTGACAAGAAGCTGAAGGTAACGCAGGTACGTAGCTCCTACGGGCGATTGGCGAACCATCAGGCGTGCGTACGCGGGTTGGGCCTGCGTCGTATGCACCACACCGTAATAGTGGAGGACACTGCCTGCAACCGCGGCATGATCAATAAAGTGTCCTACATGGTCAAAGTGGAAGAGGTCTGAAGATGCGACTGAATACGCTCAAGCCGGCTGAAGGCGCTGCTCCGGAAGGTAAGCGCGTGGGGCGCGGCATCGGGTCCGGGCTTGGCAAGACCTGCGGCCGCGGTCACAAGGGTCAGCATTCCCGGTCCGGGGGCTTTCACAAGGTCGGCTTTGAGGGCGGTCAGATGCCGCTCCAGCGTCGCCTGCCCAAGTTCGGCTTCAAGGCGCGTAAGAACCTCTTCACCGAAGAGGTTCGGCTGTCGGAGCTGGCTAAGGTGGAGGGCGATATCGCCGATCTGTTGACGCTCAAGGCGGCCAATATCATCGGACACAACTGCAAGCGGGCAAAAGTGATGGCCTCCGGTGCGATCGAGCGTCCGGTCACGGTCCGGGGGCTCGGTGTCACCAAGGGTGCCCGGGCGGCGATTGAGGCAGCTGGCGGCAAGGTCGAGGGATAAGTGGCCACTTCCCGCTCCGCAATGGCCGACGCCCTGTCGTCCGGCAAGCTGACGGAGCTGAAGCAGCGCCTGTTGTTCGTGCTGGGTGCGCTGCTGGTGTTCCGCATTGGCGCGCATATTCCGGTGCCCGGGATTAACCCCGTGGCGCTGGCAGCGCTGTTTGAACAGCAGCGCGGCACCATCCTGGACATGTTCAACATGTTCTCGGGAGGCGCGCTTGAGCGGCTGTCGGTGTTCGCCCTTGGGATCATGCCGTACATCTCGGCATCGATCATCATGCAGCTTCTCACCAAGGTGGTGCCGAAGCTGGAGCAGCTGAGCAAGGAAGGCGCAGCCGGACGGCGGAAGATTACGCAGTACACACGGTACGGAACCCTCGCCCTGGCGACGTTCCAGGCGATTGGCGTTTCCATCGCTTTGGAGGCGCAGCGGGCCGGAGGGCTGCCGGTGGTGTTCGAACCCGGTATCGCATTCCGTTTTACGGCGGTGGTGACGCTGGTGACGGGTACCATGTTCCTGATGTGGCTGGGCGAACAGGTAACCGAAAGGGGTATCGGCAACGGTATTTCACTGATTATCTTCGCCGGAATCGTCGCAGGATTGCCGTCCGCGATTGGCGGAACCCTTGAGCTGGCCCGAACCGGGGAGCTCAATGCGGCAATGGTGCTGGTGTTGTTCGGTTTGGCCCTGCTGGTGACCGCGTTCGTGGTCTTTGTGGAGCGCGGCCAGCGACGAATTACAGTGAATTATGCCAAGCGCCAGGTGGGCCGCAAGATGTACGCGGGCCAGTCGAGCCACCTGCCGCTCAAGGTGAACATGGCGGGGGTTATTCCGCCCATCTTCGCCTCCAGCATCATTCTGTTCCCCGCCACGCTCGCAGGGTGGTTCGGGAGTTCGGAAGGGCTGAGCTGGTTGCAGGACATCTCCGCCGCCATGTCGCCGGGGCAGCCGCTGTACGTGATGTTTTACGCCGCGGCCATCATGTTCTTCTGCTTCTTCTATACCGCGCTGATGTTCGATCCCAAGGACACGGCGGACAACCTGAAGAAGTCGGGAGCGCTGATCCCCGGGATCCGGCCTGGCGAGCAGACGGCAAGGTACATCGACGGAATTCTGAGCAAACTGACCCTGGTGGGTGCGATCTACATCACCGCCGTCTGTCTGCTTCCAGAGTTTCTGATTCTCTACTGGAACGTGCCCTTCTACTTCGGGGGTACCTCCTTGTTGATTATCGTCGTAGTGGTGATGGACTTCATGGCGCAGACCCAAGCGCACCTGATGTCTCACCAGTATGACGGTTTGATGCGGAAGGCCAACCTCAAGGGGTATGGCCGCTCGGGGCTGCGCTAGCGCCCGCTTTGGATTGATATCTGGAGAAAGACCATGAAAGTGCGTGCCTCAGTCAAGAAGATCTGCCGCAACTGCAAGATTATCCGTCGCAAGGGGACGGTGCGGGTGATCTGCGCGACCGACCCGCGTCACAAGCAGCGCCAGGGCTGATAGCCCGCGCTTGACGAAAATTTTGGCGCGCAGTAGACTTGCGCGTTTCCGTCGCCCGGTCTGGGCGGGCTAGCAAGGTTTTGTAGGGAGTGGCTAAATGGCCCGTATTGCAGGCATAAATATCCCGGTGCAGAAGCACGCGGTCATCGCGCTGACTTCGATATACGGCATCGGACGGACAAGCGCGCAGAAGATCTGCGCCTCCGCTGGCGTGGCTCAGGACGCAAAGATCAAGGATCTGAGCGAGGCTGAGCTTGAGGCCCTGCGCGGCGAGGTCGGGAAGTTCACCGTCGAGGGCGACCTGCGCCGGGAAATCTCCATGAACATCAAGCGTCTGATGGACCTGGGCTGCTACCGCGGGTTGCGTCACCGCCGTGGGCTGCCGCTGCGGGGTCAGCGTACGCGTACCAATGCGCGCACCCGTAAGGGTCCGCGTCGGCCCATCAGGAAATAAGCCGGAAGCTCGAAATGGCAAAAGCTACAAGCACACGTACCCGCAAGAAGGTCAAGAAGAACGTTGCTGACGGTATTGCGCACGTCCACGCATCGTTCAACAACACCATCGTCACCATTACGGATCGGCAGGGGAATACCCTGTGCTGGGCCACCTCCGGCGGCTCCGGTTTCCGGGGTTCACGCAAGAGCACGCCGTTTGCCGCCCAGGTGGCCGCCGAGCGTGCCGGGGAGAAGGCTCTGGAATTCGGGATGAAGAATCTCGAAGTGCTGGTGAAGGGGCCGGGGCCGGGGCGGGAATCCGCCGTGCGGGCGCTCAATGCAAAGGGCTTTCGTATCACGAACATCGCCGACGTGACGCCGATCCCGCATAACGGTTGCCGTCCCCCGAAGAAGCGCCGCGTTTAAATCAGGAGAGCGAAGTTGGCAAAGTACATCGGACCGAAGTGCCGCCAGTGCCGGCGCGAGGGTGAGAAGCTCTTCCTCAAGGGGGAGAAGTGCTATAGCAGCAAATGCCCGATCGAGAACCGGCCGTTCCCGCCCGGGCAGCACGGCCAGCGACGCGCGCGGCTGTCCGACTTTGCGCGTCAGCTCCGCGAGAAGCAGAAGCTGCGCCGCATCTACGGCATCCTGGAGAAGCAGTTCCGGCGCTACTACCAGGAGGCGGATCGCCGCAAGGGATCGACAGGTGAGAACCTGCTTCGGCTGCTCGAAGGGCGTTTGGATAATGTCGCGTACCGTATGGGTTTTGGTGTCTCCCGTTCGGAAGCGCGTCAGCTGGTTCGGCATAATTGTGTGGCCGTGAATGGTCAACGGGTGAATATTCCGGCATATCAGGTGCGTCCGGGTGACGTGGTGAGCATCCTTGAGGGTGCCCGGGAGCACCTTCGGATCAAGGCCGCGATGGAACTGGCGCAGCAACGCGGAGTTGCGGAATGGCTGGACGTCGACCCCACCAAGCTGGAGGGTGTCTTCAAGGCACGTCCTGACCGTAGCGAGCTGCCCGCGGAGATTAACGAGCAGCTGGTGGTCGAACTCTACTCCAAGTAAAACGTTTGCGGCCCACGGGTCGTACACGTCCCAGTGTTGAAGAGGACTGTTCATGCAGGGCTCAGTCGGAGAATTTCTCAAGCCGCGCCTGGTAGGCGTGCAGAAGCGGGGCGACCGCACCGCGAGAGTCACGCTCGAGCCGCTCGAGCGCGGGTTCGGGCACACGCTGGGTAACGCATTGCGCCGTATTTTGCTCTCCTCGATGGAGGGCGCGGCGATCGTCGAGGCGGAAATCGACGGGGTGTTGCACGAGTACTCGACTCTGGAGGGCGTACAGGAGGACATCATCGAGATTCTCCTGAACCTCAAGGGGATTGCCCTGCGGCTTCACAGCCGCAATGAAGCGATGCTGTCGCTGTCGAAAAAGGGGCCGGGCGTGGTCACTGCTGGTGACATCACGCTTGATCACGATGTTGAGATTATCAATCCGGACCACGTCATTGCACACCTGACCAAGGCGGGTGAGCTGAAGATGACGGTGAAGGTGGCGAAGGGGCGCGGTTATCAGCCCGCCGGGATCCGCGAAGAGGCCGAGGACGAGAGCCGTCCGATTGGCCGACTGCAGATCGATGCCAGCTTCAGTCCGATTCGTCGTGTCTCCTACGTGGTTGAGGCTGCACGCGTCGAGCAGCGTACCGATTTGGACAAGTTGGTAATCGAGCTTGAGACCAACGGTACCATTGAGCCAGACGAGGCTATTCGGCGAGCGGCCACCATTTTGCAGGACCAGCTCTCGTCGTTCGTTGAGTTGGAAGGCAGGGAGGAGGCAAGGCAGGAGATCCACGAGCCGGAGATCGATCCGATTCTGCTTCGTCCGGTCGATGATCTGGAGCTTACCGTCCGCTCGGCGAATTGCCTGAAAGCCGAAAACATCTTCTATATCGGCGATCTGATTCAGCGGACCGAGGTGGAACTGCTGAAGACCCCGAATCTGGGCAAAAAGTCGCTCACGGAGATCAAGGATGTGTTGGCGTCCCGGGGGCTGTCACTGGGGATGCGGCTGGAGAACTGGCCGCCGCCGAGCCTGAAAAAAGAGCGGGAAAAGGCAAGTTCCTGAATTCCGCAACGGCAATAACGACCGAATTTTTTGCAGGGTAGAATACGATGCGTCACCGTAAGTCAGGGCGGCAACTGAACCGCAACAGCAGTCACCGCAAGGCTATGTTCCGTAACATGGCCACGTCACTGCTTCAGCATGAACTGATTAAGACCACCCTGCCGAAGGCTAAAGAGTTGCGTCGGGTGGCTGAGCCGTTGATCACCATGGCCAAGGAAGACTCCGCCTCAAAGCGGCGCCTTGCTTTCGATCGGATTCGCGATCGCGATGTGGTGACCAAGCTGTTCAATGAGTTGGGTCCCCGTTACAAGGCACGTCCGGGCGGCTACCTTCGGATTCTGAAGTGTGGCTTCCGGCCGGGAGATAATGCGCCGATGGCGATTGTCGAACTGGTGGACCGTCCGGCAGCCGAAGCGGAAGAGCCGGTCGCTGCCGAGTAAGCTCAGTACATCAGTTCCACGCAAGAAGCCGGGCACCGCCCGGCTTTTTTCGTTTTCGGGTGTAGAATTTTGGACATCAAGGTGACAACTATCGTGTTAGTTCAACTCCTTCGACAGCGCCAGTGATCGTCCTTTTCACAGACTTTGGGGTTGCGGGCCCGTACCTGGGCCAGATGAAGGCCGTCCTCTATCGGGATGCGCCAGGCGTGCCGGTGGTTGATTTGTTTGCTGATGTGCCGAGCCACAATGTACGCGCGGGCGCCTATCTGCTTCCGGCCTATGTCGAAGAGTTTCCACAGGGCACGGTATTGCTCTGTGTGGTTGATCCGGGCGTCGGGACAGGCAATCGGGAGCCGATAGCGTTGAAGCTTGACGGGCGCTGGTTCGTCGGACCCGGGAACGGTCTGTTTGCGTTGGTTGCTGCGCGCGCGAAACAGGCGAAGGCATGGCGGATCACCTGGAGGCCGGCACAGCTGTCCGCCAGCTTCCATGGGCGCGATCTGTTTGCGCCAGTGGCGGCCCGTCTCGCACGCGGAGAGCCGGTTCCAGGCGAGCCAGTGCAAGTGGACCGGGGAAAAGACTGGCCGGCGGACCTGTGCGAGGTGATCTATATCGACCACTTCGGTAATGCGATGACGGGTCAGCGGGCGAATGCAGTTCCGCGCGGGATGACGCTGGAGGTCGGCGGGTGGCTGTTGCTTTACGCGCACACCTTTGGCGAGGTCCCCGATGGCGAAGCGTTCTGGTACCAAAATGCCAACGGCCTAGTCGAGATTGCCGTGAATCGTGGGCGTGCCGCTGATCAGCTCCAATTGAAACCGGGGACGCCTGTTCGGTTCGTCAACGGGGTAATGGGCACGACGAACACGTTCTGAACGGCTCGGGGTGCCTCAGCGCCTCCCACCGGATGCGTCCGTGCACGTATCCGGGCTCGCCAATCGCTCGCTCACCGCGCTGGCTGGCTCCCGTAGGTTGCAGTCCCTTGATTGACATCCACGATGTAGAAATCGGAATTCTGGCCAGGCGCAGTCAGTACCGGGCTGTATTCGGCACGGGTTGCCCCCGCGTCCCCGGTAACCGTTACCAACGGATTCTGCGTCCCGGAACCGCCAAAGTAATTGACGTGGAACTGGTAGCTGCCATCGGGGATGGAGGTACCGGTTACGACGATATTCTCGACCCGCAGGTCGGGCGCAACGTCGATCTGTCCCCCAAGGTTGTCGTGGTCGAGTTCGGCCGTAGCGGAGTCAAAGTTTACGATGCGATTTGCGAAGGACACATGCCCGCCGCCCGGTACCTGGAGGTGAAGGTCGAGATCGGCCTCGGTATTCCACACGAGCTGTCCCCGGATCACGCCAGCGCCCCCGATATCCTGGAAGTCCGGATTGAGCACCACATCGGGTTGAACGGGAATGTCCAGTTGCTGCTGGAGTGCGGGCAACCCATCGGCAACGATCCCGGCCATTGCGAAGGTGGTAGACAGAGCCGACTCCGATGGCCGTTCCGCCGGGGTGCTTCCGGAGTACCACGACCCCCAATCGAAAGGTGATGCACTCTGTCGCGGCAACTCGACCTCATTGAGGCCGGAGAATGCGCCTGCCTGCCGTGCCCTCTCTTCGGCCTCCTCGCCGGTGAAGAGGAGTGCGCCATCCGCTGACAAAATGACGGTTTCACCAGCCGATATTTCCTGCGAGTCCCCCGCTTGGCCGGCAAACGAGATGGTGCCTTCGTCCACCCGCAGGAAGAGCTGCTCGCTGACCAGCGACGCAAGAAACTCCGTTCCCCGGATTCCGATGGTCGCGTACGGAGTCTTGTACTGTACCTGCTCGCGGTTCTGCTTGCCGATGGCGCCGGTGATGGCGCGCATTCCGCCTCGCACCAGCTCCTTCACAGAGGTGTTCTGTCCGGGGTTCTCGCGATCGAAATGAAAAGCCTCGACCAGAAGGCGGGAATTTTGCCGCAACAAGAGCGACTCGCTGTCGGTGAACTTCAGGACGGCGAGACTTCGATCGCCGGTTTCCACTGCGTTGCCGACAATGAACTGGTCACCCCGAGTAGCGGGGTTCCCATCGATAGTCACCGACCCGGTGGCGCGTGCCAGATATCCCGCCGTGTCGGCTCCTGCCGGTGTGGACAGCGCAAGCAGACAGAACAGGACCATTGGAAGCCAGGCGAATTCATGGAACAGTCTGTTACCCATCTCCCAACTCCTCAGAAAGTGCGCTCGAGTGTTATTCCCACCTGATCCCGCGCGAAGTCGTACACACCCAGGTTGGAGCGGTTATCGGTGTGGGTCACCGTTCCGCGAACCATCCATCCGGCGAGGGGTCCTTGCGAAAGGGAGTGGGTGACTCCGACCGAAATCCGATCCTGTTCATCCTCGCGTGCCCGTGCGAATGCCGGTTCGGCCCCGTCGTAGTCTGTCCAGCGGCGGGCGACACGCCCATAGAGGGTGGTGTTCTCACTTGCCAGCCAATTGACCCCGAATACAAACTCACCGCCGTCATAGCTGAAACGCTCTGCGTCGGCGCTCATGTTGAAGCCCCTTAAAGCCACATGGGTCGAGAGCTTTTCCCCACGAAGCAGGTGGTCAGCAGCGAAGCCGGCAAGGGTGTAGGTACCGTCACGACCTTGCTCTGCGCTGCGGAAGTAGTCCTGTTTCTGTACCAGCAGATCGGCGGTCAACTCGGTGCGCTGATTTCGGAGTGACCAGGTTACGGCGGGGTTCAGGCTGTAGTAGACCGCATATCGACTGGAACCAAGCCTCAGGTGGTTGATACCCAGATTGGCGCGTGCCCGCCAGCGGCGGGCGACGATCCAGGAGGGACCGGTACTGAGGGTGGCTATATCCAGATTCCGATCGTTCTCCTCGAAATGCTGGAGCGTATAAAGACTTGCTTGGCTCAACCACAGCAGGGCGGCACGGTCTCTGCCCGCGGCCACGGTCTCCGGGAAGAGATAGCGGTGAGTGATTCCCACATTGAGGTTCAGTGCACCATCCCGGCGTTCGGTAGCCTCAGGGATCAGGGTGATGGTGCCACCCGGGATCGGAAAAGTACCATTATCGGGGCCCGCGTTGACGTTGCTGTCATAGAGTGTCCCGATGGAGATGTACGGCGTAAATTTGTGCGGTCTGCTGGCCGTTTCCACCTGATCGAGAAAAGCTTGCACCCGCGCCTTCACTTCTTCCGGTGTGGCTGGGTCGTGAAGCACCGCCTCGGCTTCCTCGCGTGCGCGCAGGAAGTCGAGCGCCTGGTAGTAGGCGACCGCCAACTCCAGCCGAACGCGATTCAGGTTCGGATGGGTTTGCAGCACCGACTTGAACGCCTCGATGGCGGCACCGAGGTTTCCGTCGTCCCGATCCTGCATCGCGAGTTCGAAGGCGAACCGGGTATCGGGCGTCGATTCGGCGGGATGGCTCTCCGCCGCCAAGGCGATCGTACTGCTCGCCATCACGGGAAAAAGAAGAAGCCAATGCTTCCAGCAAGACATGAGCTGTAACCCCCAACAAGAGAAGCTTCTCGCGCCGTTGTTGTTTTTCTAACGGCTTGTCACGACGGCGGGCGCATGATTCGCCATCAGGGCTACTATATCAAACAAGCTCATGCCATCAACTATCTATATATATGCTGCCTCTGGGCCGTGCTCTCTACTTGAAGAGGTAGGGGGCCAGAAACCGTCCGGTGTGTGAGTCCTTACACCTGGCCGCCTGCTCGGGTGTTCCGGCCACCAGAATGGTGCCTCCACGGTCACCTCCCTCCGGTCCGAGGTCGATTATCCAGTCGGCTGTCTTGATCACGTCCAGGTTGTGCTCGATGACGACAATGGTATTGCCGTGATCACGCAGCCGGTGAAGCACGGTCAGGAGCTGCTCGATATCGTGGAAGTGCAGGCCGGTGGTCGGCTCGTCGAGGATGTAGAGGGTGCGTCCCGTGTCGCGCTTCGACAGTTCGCGAGCCAGCTTCACCCGCTGCGCCTCGCCGCCGGAGAGGGTGGTCGCGCTCTGGCCCAGTGTGATGTAGGAGAGCCCCACATCCACCAGGGTCTGCAGTTTGCGGGCGATGACCGGCACCGGGTCGAAGAACTGGCGGGCGTCCTCGACCGTCATCTCCAGCACCTCGTAGATGCTCTTGCCCTTGTAGCGCACCTCCAGGGTTTCCCGGTTGTAGCGCTTGCCCTTGCAGACGTCGCAGGGGACGTAGATATCCGGCAGGAAGTGCATCTCCACCTTGATCAGGCCGTCACCCTGGCACGCCTCGCAGCGTCCCCCCTTGACGTTGAAGCTGAAGCGCCCGGGGTTGTAGCCGCGGGCCCGCGCCTCCTGGGTGCCGGCGAACAGCTCCCGGATGGGAGTGAACAGGCCGGTGTAGGTGGCGGGGTTGGAGCGTGGGGTGCGGCCGATGGGGCTCTGGTCGATGTCGACAATCTTGTCGAAGTGGTCCAGTCCGACGATCTCGGCACAGGGGGCCGGGTCCTCGCCGGTGCCGTTGATGGCGAGCGCGGCGTTGCGGTAGAGGGTGTCGATGATGAGGGTGGACTTGCCGGAGCCGGAGACCCCGGTCACCACCGTCAGCAGCCCCACCGGGATATCCGCATTCACCCCCTTCAGGTTGTTGCCGCTCGCTCCCCGAACCTTGAGCCACCGCTCCGGATCCGGAGCGGTGCGTTCGGCGGGCAGCGGAATGGACCGCTTCCCGGAGAGGTACTGACCGGTCAGTGACCGCTTGTTGGCGAGGATCTGCTTCGGGGTGCCCTGGGCGACGATCTGTCCGCCGTGCACACCGGCGCCCGGTCCGATGTCCACCACATAGTCGGCGCTCAGGATCGCCTCCTCGTCGTGCTCCACCACGATGACGGTGTTGCCCAGGTCGCGCAGCCGGGTGAGGGTGCCAAGCAGCCGCTGATTGTCCCGCTGGTGCAGACCGATGGAGGGTTCGTCGAGGATGTACATCACCCCCACCAGTCCCGCGCCGATCTGGCTGGCCAGCCGGATGCGCTGCGCCTCTCCGCCAGAGAGGGTCTCCGCGCTGCGGTCGAGCGACAGGTAGTCGAGTCCGACGTTCACCAGAAAACTGAGTCGCTCACCGATCTCGTTCAGGATCTTGCGTGCGATCGCACCGCGGCGGCCGGGCAGGGTCAGGCTGGAGACGAACTCGTGGGCCCGGCCCACCGGCATTCCGGTCACCTCCGGCAGATTACGGTCGGCGATGAAGACGTTGCGTGCCGCGACATTGAGGCGGCTGCCCCCGCAGTCGGGGCAGGGCTGTGTGCTGAGATACTTGCTCAGCTCGTCCCGCAGCACGTTTGACTCGGTCTCCCGGTAGCGCCGCTCCAGGTTGGGGATCATCCCCTCGAACGGGTGCCGGCGCTTGCGGCTGCCGCCCCGGTCACCGAAGTAGCGGAACTCGATCTCCTCCTCGCCGCTGCCGTAGAGCAGCACCTTCTGGATGCGTTTGGGCAACTGCTCGAACGGGGTGTCGATATCGAAGCGGTAGTGCTTTGCCAGTGAGGTGAGGAACTGGAAATAGTAGGCGTTGCGGCGATCCCAGCCGCGCACCGCGCCGGCGGCGAGGCTGAGTGCGGGATTGACCACCACCCGCGCCGGGTCGAAGAACTGCCGCACCCCCAGGCCGTCGCAGGTGGGGCAGGCGCCGGCCGGGTTGTTGAAGGAGAACAGGCGCGGCTCCAGCTCCTGCAGGCTGTAGCCACAGACGGGACAGGCGAAGCGGGAGGAGAACACGTATTCGTCCCCGTTACCCTCCATCGGCACCACGCGTGCGGTGCCGTCGGCCAGCGCCAGTGTGGTCTCGAACGAGTCGGCCAAACGCTGCTGCAGGTCGGCGCGCACCTTGAACCGGTCCACCACCGCCTCGATGGTGTGCTTGCGCCGCAGGTCCAGCTTCGGCGGCTGGTCCAGCTCCACCACCACGCCGTCGATACGGGCGCGGATGAACCCCTGCGCCCGCAGCTCCTCAATCAATTGCACGTGTTCGCCCTTGCGGTCCTGCACCACCGGGGCGAGCAGCATCAGCTTGGTCCCCTCCGGCAGTGCCAGCACCTGGTCCACCATCTGGCTCACCGTCTGCGCCTCCAGCACCGTCCCGTGTTCCGGGCAGCGTGGCTCGCCGGCGCGGGCGTAGAGCAGGCGCAGGTAGTCGTAGATCTCGGTCACCGTGCCCACCGTGGAGCGCGGGTTGTGGGAGGTGGACTTCTGCTCGATGGAGATGGCGGGTGACAGCCCCTCGATGTGGTCCACGTCCGGCTTCTCCATCATGGAGAGGAACTGCCGGGCGTAGGCGGAGAGCGACTCCACATAGCGCCGCTGCCCCTCCGCGTAGATGGTGTCGAAGGCGAGCGAAGACTTCCCCGACCCGGACAGACCGGTGAAGACAATCAGCTTGTCGCGGGGGAGTTCGAGGTCGATGTTCTGGAGATTGTGGGTGCGGGCGCCCTGAATCCGGATGGTGTCCATGCGTTGCAAGAAAGCCGGGGAAACCTGCTAATATACGCCTTCTCTAATAAGACGCAAAAGCGGCCAGAACTATCCCCGCGGTCGCCCCAGCGGAATCCGAATTCCATGCAGCTTTCCGCCATGACGCCGCGCGAGCGCCGCGCCGCCCTTTCCCTCTCCGCCATCTTTGCCCTGCGCATGCTGGGGCTGTTCATGATCCTCCCGGTCTTCGCGCTCTACGCCGAAGAGCTGGCGGGGGTGACCCCTTTTCTGGTCGGGCTCGCCATCGGTATCTACGGGCTGACGCAGGCGGGACTGCAGATTCCGTTCGGCATGCTCTCGGATCGGGTGGGACGCAAGCCGGTGATCGTCGGCGGGCTGCTGATCTTCGCCATCGGCAGCGTGGTGGCGGCCACCGCCGACACCATTACAGGTGTGATCGCCGGCCGCGCGCTGCAGGGCGCCGGTGCCGTCGCAGCGGCGGTCATGGCCCTGGCGGCCGACCTCACCCGTGAGGAGCACCGGACCAAGGCGATGGCGATCATCGGCATGAGCATCGGCCTCGCCTTCGTTGCGGCCATGGTGCTCGGCCCCATTCTCAATCAGCTGGTCGGGGTCCCGGGTATCTTCTGGCTCACCGCCCTGCTTGCCCTCGGCGGCATCGGTATCGTGCTGTTCGTGGTGCCCCGGCCGGAGAGGAGCCGTTTTCACGGCGACGCAGGGACCGCCCCCGCCCAGTTCGCCCGCGTGCTGCGGGATGGTGAGCTGCTGCGGCTCAATGTCGGGATTCTGGTGCTGCACATGGTGCTGACGGCGAGCTTCGTGGTGATCCCGCTGGAACTGCGTGCCGCCGGTCTGGCACCGGCAGACCACTGGCTGGTCTATCTCCCGGTGATGGTGCTGGCCATTGCGGCCATGGTGCCGTTCATTATCGTCGCCGAGTCGCGGCAGAAGATGAAGCCGGTGTTCCTCGGGGCGGTGGCGGCGCTGGGTCTCGCGCAACTGGGTTCGGCCTGGTCCGGCGGCAGCCTGACGGTCCTGATCGCCTGCATCTGGCTCTTCTTTACCGCGTTCAACGTGCTCGAGGCGACGCTGCCGTCGCTGGTCTCGAAGCTCGCCCCGGTCGAGGCCAAGGGGACCGCCATGGGGGTCTACAGCAGTTCACAATTTGCCGGCGCCTTTATCGGCGGGGCCGCCGGGGGGTGGCTGCATGGGGCGCACGGCAATACCGCGGTACTCCTGTTCGGCGCTACCGCAGTTGGGCTGTGGTGGCTCTACGCCGCCTCCATGCGAAAACCCAGGTACCTCACCACCCGGCTGGTTCACGTGGGGCCGGTCGATGCCGTCGCGGCGGGTCGCCTGCATGCAGAGCTGGCCGGCGTGCCGGGCGTGGCTGAGGTGGTCATCAGCGTGGAGGAGGGGGTCGCCTACCTGCGGGTAGACGGCAAAAGACTCGATTCGGCGGCGCTGGAGCGGTTCTCCGCCGCCTGATATACAATGGGGCCGGCCAGGAAAGGCACTTCGAACACAACGTAACCGGAGACGAGTTCATGGCACGAGGAGTCAACAAGGTCATTCTGGTCGGCAATCTCGGCGCCGATCCGGAGGTGCGTTACATGCCCAACGGCAATGCCGTGGCCAACGTCCGTCTGGCCACCACTGAACAGTGGCGCGACAAGCAGACCGGCGACACCCAGGAACGCACTGAGTGGCATCGGGTGGTGATGTACGGCCGCCTGGGCGAGATTGCCGGCGAATACCTGCGCAAAGGGTCTCAGATCTACATCGAAGGCAAGTTGCAGACCCGCAAGTGGCAGGGGCAGGACGGTCAGGATCGCTACACCACCGAGATCGTCGCCAACGAGATGCAGATGCTCGGGGGCCGCGGCGGCAGCGGCGGCAGCGCCGATTTCAATCAGGATCGCGGCGGCTCGCAGGGTGGCTTCGGCGGCGGTAATCAGGAGGGTGGAAAACAGGGCGGTGGTGCTCAGCCGTCCGGCGGCAGCCAGCAGGGCGGCAGCTTCGACGATTTCGATGACGACATCCCGTTCTAGCGATCGCAGCTAACATTGGGGCGCCGGCAGCCCGATCCGCAACACCCCCCGAAGGCCCGTTCGACATATCGACACGGGCCTTCCTCTTTTTCAGGCCTCGATTAAGGGCAGTCGACCACCCTAGAGCGCCGAACAGGTAAATGGAACGTTGTCTTTAAAAGCCCGCCAGCTGTAGGAGCCCGCCCCCGCGGGCGAATGGGCCTACGGGCCCCTAGTGAAGCGGCTTTGCCGCTCTTCGCCCGGAGGGCCGGGCTCCTGCGGGCAAGGTGAATATGCAACGCTCGGTTTAGCTGTTCGGTGCTCTGGTGGGCCTTGCACTGACGGTACAAGTGCCATCTATAATGACCGGCGGTCATTTTCTGGCGTTCGTCCAGCCCCCGGTTTTTTGTCGCTCCTGCTCGGAGCCTTTATATCGAGTGGACTCATGAGAAGAACCCATACGTTGCTGGGCCTTGCCTGGCTCTCCGTCGTTGCCCTCCCTTTGGCTGCCCAGGCCACGGGTGAACAGGCGTCACCGGTCACTGCGGCCACCGTTCGTGGCGACACCGTGCGGTTGGAAATTTCTGGGGTGGGTTCGCTGCGTGCCGCCGAGTCCATCACCATCCGCCCCGAGATCGCCGGCCGTGTGCTGTCGATCGAGGTGGAGGAGGGACAGGCGGTCGAGGCGGGGGCCGTGCTGGTGCGTCTGGATGACAAGGAGTTCCGTGCCCAACTGGAGGCGACCCGTGCCGAGGTGAGGTTGGCGGAATTGACCTATGGCCGGGCCGCCGATCTGCAGGACAAGAAACTGGCCAGCGTGCAGGCCTATGACGAGGCCTCGGCTCGCCTGGCCGAGGCCAAGGCGCGGGAGCAGCTGGATCGGGTGCGGCTGGAGAAATCGGTGCTCCGGGCGCCTTTCGACGGTGTGCTCGGTCTGCGTAGGGTGAGCCCCGGCGCCTATCTGCGCCCCGGGGATGATGTGTTCCGTCTGGAGAAGCTCGAGCCGCTCAAGCTCGATTTCCGCGTACCCGAAACCCACCTCGCCCGCATCCGCGCGGGGCAGGCGGTCACGGTGGAGGTGGACGCCCTGCCGGGGGAGCGTTTTACCGGCGAACTCTACGCCATCGACTCCTCGGTGGACGAGGCCACCCGTACCATCGGGTTGCGGGCGCTGGTCCCCAATCCGGAGCATCGGCTGCGGCCGGGCAGCTTCGCCCGCGTGCGCCTGGTGCTGGAGGAGCGTGCCGATGCGCCGGTGGTGTCCGAGTCGGCCATCGTCCCGCGCGGCGATCGCCGATTCGTCTATCGGGTGCAGGAGGGCCGGGCGGTGATGACGCCGGTGAGGCTGGGGGTGCGCCGCGCGGGCGATGTGGAGATTCTGGAAGGGGTGGGCATCGGCGATGTGGTGGTCACCGACGGGCAGCTGAAGCTGCGCGACGGGGCGGCCGTCGAGGTCCGCAGCGCCACACTGGAGCCGTAACGTGATCATCTCCACCCTCTCCATCCGGCGGCCGGTCCTGGCCACCGTGATGAGCCTCATGATCGTGCTGGTCGGCTTCATCAGCTACGACCGGCTCACCGTCCGCGAATACCCGGACATCGATGCGCCGGTGGTCTCCGTGCGCACCGTCTACACCGGCGCCAGCGCCGAGATCATGGAGAGCCAGGTCACCCAGCCGCTGGAGGACTCCCTCGCCGGCATCGAGGGGATCAAGACCATGAAATCGGTCAGCCGCGAGGAGGTGAGCCAGATCACGGTCGAGTTCCTGCAGACCCGCGACCCCGATGCGGGTGCCGCCGACGTGCGCGACCGGGTGGCGCGGGTGGTCGGGCGGCTGCCGGAGGAGGCGGACACCCCGGTGGTAGCCAAGATCGAGGCGGACGCCCAGCCGATCCTGTGGATGGCCTTCTCCAGCGATCGCCACTCGCCGCTGGAGATTACCGACTACGCCGACCGCTACGTGGTGGATCAACTGCAGACGCTGCCCGGTGTGGCGAGTGTCACCATCGGCGGTGAGCGGCGGTATGCCATGCGCCTGTGGCTGGACCGGGACCGGCTCGCCGCCTACGGCATCACCGTGCAGGATGTGGAGGACGCCCTGCGGCAGCAGAACCTGGAGGTGCCCTCCGGGCGGGTGGAGAGCCGCGATCGGGAGTTCAGCGTGCTCACCGTCACCGACCTGCGCACCCCCGAGGAGTTCGACGACCTGATCATCCGCCAGGTGAACGGCTATCCGGTCCGCCTGCGGGACATCGGCCGGGCGGCGATCGGTGCCGCCGACGACCGCAACGCGGTGCGGGTCAACGGCGAGTCCGCCATCGGTATCGGTGTGGTCAAGCAGTCCACCGCCAACACCCTGGAGGTGGCGCGCGCGGTGCGCGCCGAGGTGCCTTCGATTCAGGCGAGCATGCCGGAGGGGATGCGGCTGGCGGTCGCCTTCGACCGCTCCATCTTCATCGAGGAGTCGATCAACGCCGTCTACAAGACGATGGTCGAGGCGCTGATCCTGGTGGTGCTGGTGATCTTCGCCTTCCTGCGTTCGTTCCGCGCCACCCTGATCCCGTTCGTCACCATCCCGGTGTCGCTGATTGGCGCCTTCATCTTTCTCCACGCCCTCGGCTTCTCCATCAATGTCCTGACCCTGCTCGGCCTGGTGCTCGCCATCGGCCTGGTGGTGGACGACGCCATTGTCATGCTGGAGAACATCCACCGCCACGTGGAGGAGGGAATGACGCCGTTCAAAGCGGCGCTGGAGGGGAGCCGCGAAATCGGCTTCGCGGTACTGGCGATGACGCTCACCCTGACCGCGGTGTTCCTGCCGCTCGGCTTCATGACCGGCAACACCGGACGGCTGTTCACCGAGTTCGCGCTCACCGTGGCGGCGGCGGTGCTGGTGTCCGGTTTCGTCGCCCTTACCCTCACGCCGATGATGTGCTCGAAGATCCTCCACACCGGCGAGCGGCACGGCGCCATCTACAACTGGATGGAGCGGGGTCTGGACGGCCTGCGCGAGCATTATCGACGGGCGCTGGTGCGCACCCTCGAGATGCGCTGGGCGGTGGTGATGGTGTTCCTGATCACGGCAGTGGCGGCGGTGTTCTCCTTCTCGCGGCTCAACTCCGAGCTGGCGCCGCTGGAGGATCGCGGTTTCATCATCGGCGTCATGCTGGCACCGGAGGGGGCCACCCTCGAGTACACCGACCGTTACGCCCGCGAGATGGAGCAGATCTATGCGGAGATCCCCGAGGTGGAGCGCTACTTCATGGTGGTGGCGCCGGGGCTGGAGCGGCCCAACCCGGTCAATACCGCCTTCTCCTTCGTCAACCTGAAGCCGTGGAGCGAACGGGAGCGCAGCCAGCAGGCGATCGCCGGCTCCCTCTTCCCGCAGATGCAGCAGCTGGTGGGGGTGCGCGCCTTCCCCATCAATCCGCCCTCCCTGGGGCAGAGCTTCCGCAACCCGCCGGTCCAGTTCGTGGTGCAGGCGAACTCCTACGAGCGGCTGGATGAACTGGTCGGCCAACTGCTCACGGAGGCGCGCGCCAACCCCGGACTGCTCAACGTCGACTCGGACCTCAAGCTGGACAAGCCGCAGCTCAATGTCCGTCTCGATCGGGACAAGGCGGCGGATGTCGGCGTGGCGGTGGACAGTGTCGGCCGCACCCTGGAGACACTGCTCGGCGGACGTCAGGTCACCCGCTTCCGGCAGGCGGGCGAGCAGTACGACGTCATCGTCAAGATCGACGACGAACAGCGGCGCACGCCGGACGACCTCAGCGCCATCTATGTGCGCAACCGGGAGGGGCAGCTGGTGCAGCTCGCCAACCTGATCTCCGTGGAGGAGACGGTGGCACCGAAGGAGCTGAACCACTACAACCGCCTGCGCGCCGCGGTCATCACCGCCAACATCGCCGAGGGCTACACCCTGGGCCAGGCGCTCGACTTCATGGAGCAGTCCGCGGCGGAGCTGTTCGACGGCAGTGTGCGCACCGAACTGGCGGGGCAGTCGCTGGAGTTCCGCGAATCGGGCGCCACGCTCTATCTCACCTTCGTGCTCGCCCTCGTCTTCATCTACCTGGTGCTGTCGGCCCAGTTCGAGAGCTTCATCGGCCCGCTGGTGATCATGCTGACGGTGCCGCTGGCCATGACCGGTGCCCTGCTGGCGCTTGATTTCACCGGAGGGACGCTTAATGTCTACAGCCAGATCGGACTGGTGATGCTGGTCGGGCTCATCACCAAGCACGGCATCCTTATCGTGGAGTTCTCCAACCAGCTCCGCGACAAGGGCGTGGCGATCACCGATGCGGTGGTGGAGGCCGCCAGCCTCCGCCTGCGCCCCATCCTCATGACCACCGGCGCCATGGTGCTCGGCGCCGTGCCGCTGGCGCTCGCCACCGGCGCCGGTGCCGAAAGCCGTCAGCCCATCGGCTGGGTCATCGTCGGCGGGCTGCTGCTGGGGACGCTGCTCACCCTGTTCGTCATCCCCACCGCCTACACCATGCTGGTTCGGGCTCGCCGTTCGCCGGTCGAAGATGAGCCGTCACCGGACACGAAACCTATGCTTGGCTAAAGGGGCGGCACGAGACACGGAGGTCTCCCATGGTCGGGCAGCTTGGTATCGCCGTCGCCGCAGTTGCGGCGGGGCTCCTCACCCTCACCGCCACGGAGCGGGATCGGGAACACCCGGTGGAGGGTTACGGGGCACCGGGTGTCACCCAGCAGGGTGGCATCGACATCGAACCCCCCATCCGCGCCATGCGGGTCGACGAGCTGATCGGCCACCAGGTGGAGAACCAGTTTGGCGATCCGCTGGGTGAGGTGACGGCGGTTGTGCTCGACCGGAAGAACGGCAGGCCCTATGCGGTCCTCGCCATTATCGGTGCCTTCGATGTCATCGAAGCCGAGGCGGCGGTGCCGCTCGATGACCTCACCCTGTTTCGGGGGACCGTCACCGCCGACACCGGTGTCGACTGGCCCGAGGTCGCCAGCCACTACCCCTATGAACCGGGACGGTTCACCGCCGTGCACAACCATCACTTGCTCGGCGAACTGGGCGACTGATGGCACGTGAACCACGCCATCCTTCCGTTCATTCAGAACATCTGTACTTTCGCTAGTGTACTGTTGCACTCTTAACGAGACATTGCCCCGGAGCCCGGCACAACCGTCTTGCGGTGGCTGGTGTTCCTCGGCAACCCATCCCCATCCTGTCCATCCCCTTGAAGGGGAAGGGACCTACTCATTCGGCCGCTGTACTGCCCGAGGGGTATGTGTTCTGCCCATGGCGGAAAAACCCATACTGGCTGTCATTCAGTCTTACGGTGGCTGGCGCACAACGAGGGGTGGTTGGCACGTTCCTTCCCCTTCAAGGGGAAGGACAGGATGGGGATGGGTTCAACAGAACAATGCACCCCACCACACAATGCACCCCACCACCGCGTCCGTTTGCCCCAATACTTCCATACCGGCTGGTATTCAACCTAGAAACCGCAGTTGACCGCTTCGTGGATTCTGTAAGTACGGATGGATGCAAACGTTTGTGGCTTTGACCGGCTTCACCGAATGGGTGAGTCCGCTACGCACCCGATTGCACGGTTCCCGGCCCGTCTGGCGGTGTTGCGGACTCCTTCCCTGGAGTCCGCCCTTCGGGCCAGCCTTTGGCTGTCCCAATCCGCTCCCGGCGGATTGGTGCGTCCCTTGGGAAGAACCAGCCATTCCCTGCGGGTCGCGCCTTGCCAGCCAGGCCGGGAACCGCACACTCGGGCGCGTCCAACTGCGGTTTCTAGGTTCAATGTTCCACGCTGCGTGAAACAGTTCACGAGCCGGGTAAGCCACTGTGGGGTGCAATCTTATTGCGCCCTGGGCGCGGCGAGCCCTGACGGGTCCGAAAAGGCATCCACCACATGCATCGCTAGCAATTGGCCGGTTTGACCTGCCATCACCGGCGGTGGTAGAAACGACTCGAACCTGCCGGTTCAGCCGAACGCGAACTCACCATGGATGTCGCCCAATTCGTCAGCACCTTCCCGACGCTCCAGTTGACCCCGGAGGAGGCCCTGCCGCTGGTGTCGCAACTCAGCGAATTGCCGGTTCCAGCCGGTGGCCCGGTGATCCCTTATGGCGAGGAGAATGCGTCTATCTTCTTCATTGCCGAGGGGTGTCTTGAGATCAGTCTCGGCGGCGGCATCGATACCTTACACATCGGTCAAGTCGGGCGCGGCCACTGGATCGGCGAGCTTGGCCTGATTGCGCCGGATGTGGCGATTGCCGAGGTGCGGGCGGTGGAGGCGTCGAGACTATATAGATTGAGCAACTGGCAGTTTCAGGAGTTGGCGTACAACCACCCGAAAACCGCGTCCGTCCTGTTGCACACCATCTCTCTCCAACTCTCTGAGCGGCTGCGCAAGGCGGGGGCAGTGAGAACCGATTTTCACGCGGATGCGGCGATGGGGGCGGGGGAGGAGAAGAGCGCCTGGTTGAGTCGGCTGGGCCGTTGGCTGATGGGCGTCGGGGAGGATGGCAAATGAAGCTCTATTCCCACCTGGCATCGCTGCCCGCCTTTGCGTGTCTCGATGACACCTCATGGGCAGACCTTGAAACGGTGATGACCATCCGCGATTACTCCGATGGAGAATGCTTTTTCCGCGAGGGTGACCCGGGTGACGGGCTCTATCTGATCCTCGATGGGACGGTGAGCGTCACCGCTTCCGATCGTGACCGGCCGTCACGGTTGCATGCGGGTGATTTCTTCGGTCTGGTGGCGTTGCTCGACGAAGGCCCCCGCAGCGCCACCTGCACAGCGGATGGACTGGTACTGGCGGCTTTTCTTCCGCGTTCCGCCTTCGTGGAAATCTACCGCTCCAACAGTGCGCTGGCCTTCGCACTGCAGATGCTGGTGGCTCGCCAACTGGTGCATGACACCCGAGCTTACAGCCAGGCCTTGATCGATGCCGCCCGTCGGCAGGAGGCAGGCGGGCTGCAGATCTTCGCCGGCTTGTCCTGATGTTCCGTAACGGGACTCGCACCCGAAGCGAAGCCGCTGCCGCTCGCACGTCCTTCTTTGTTGGCCTCACCCGGAGAAACCGTCCCTCCCGTCCCCGGGGGGCGGTATCCCGCTTACTTCATGAAAAACGGATGTCCTTCCCGCCCGTTCCCGACGGGGTTGGGAGTCCCTCTGCGGCACCATCCCGAGGCCCGCCAATGTGCGCGGGTCTGATAACCCCTCTTGATCCCAGTGGATGGGTACGCAAAACTACCGGGGTTTTGACAGGGGGGCATGGCCATGCCGAGGGGCATGCGGTTACCTGTGGCGGGTGAGGCCAAGAGCTGGGCTGTTGCAAAGCCGCGTACGCTCAGGATCCTGGCCGCGTGTATTAGCCGTTGGTGACAAGGCGGTACCGGAACTCGGCTCAACGAGTCGGTCGTTTTATTTCAAGGGGGCGCTACATGAAATCGTATGTCCATTGGGTATTGCTCTGTGCCGTTGCCTCTTCGGCGGCATTCGCTCAGGAAGAGGCCATGACGGCCAAGCAGAAAGAGGTGCTGGATCAGTTGCTTGACCGGTATGCCGAGCAAGCCGTCGCTGAGGCGAAGGAGTACGGGGAGCAGATCCCGGACACCAATTTCTCGGCGGAAGTCGGCCGCGAACTCTATGTGAAGCGCCGGAGTTGGTCGAAGATGGACCCCACCTGTTCCAATTGCCACACCGACGACCCCAGAAACGTGGGCGAGCACATCGAAACGAAAAAGCCGATCCAGCCGCTGGCCCCGGCGGCGAATCCGGAGCGTTTCACCGATATCGACAAGGTGGAGACGAACTTCACTTCGCACTGCATGGACCTGCTGGACAGGGATTGCGAAGCGCTCGAAAAGGGTCACTTCCTCACCTACCTGATGTCCGTCAAGTAGCCCGGCGGGGGTCAGCGCGTGGCGTTGCCGAGGTTTCCCCGGCCCGGCCCGATCCCGGCGGGCGGCGTTCCCGAGAGCCGGGCAGGCACCGGCGTCAAGGCGGCGCCACGTCCCGGTCCCGCTTCCTTTCGGATCCCGGCCAGACCGGAGCCATGGCCGAGAAGGTAGCCATCGCCATTATCGGCGCCGGTCCCGCCGGACTTTCGGCCGCCAGTCGAGCGGCCGAACTCGGCATCCCTCACGTCCTGCTCGATGCCTCCTCGGAAATAGCGGATACAGTCTACCGCTATCAAAAGGGGAAGCTGGTAATGGCGGAGCCGGCAATGCTGCCGCTGCGCAGTTCGCTTCCCTTCGCCGAAGGGACCCGTGAGAGCATACTGGAACGCTGGCGTGAGGAATCCGCCCGCCGTGGCGTGAACCTGCGAACCGGGTCGCGGGTGACTGGCATCGTCGGACAGCACGGTGCCTTTACGGTACACATCGCGGGCGCCGCCCCGGTGGCTGCCGACCATGTGGTCCTTGCCATCGGACTCCAGGGGAACATCCGTCGGCTGGGCGTGCCGGGTGAGGAGCTGCCGTGGGTTCAGTATCACCTGGACGACCCCGACGAGTACCGTGACGAGACCATCGTCGTGGTCGGCGGCGGCGACTCCGGCATCGAGAACGCCCTGGCCCTGGCCGAGCACAACCGGGTCATCCTGCTCCATCGAAAGGACGAGTTCACCAGCTGCCGCGAGGCCAACTACGTCCGGCTCCAGGAAGCGATTGCAGCGCGGCGCATCGAGGTCCGCACCGGGACCTCTGTGGCGCGGGTGGACCCCGACCCCGGGAACGGCTATCGGTTGGACCTGTCGACGCGCTCCGTGAACGGCGCCGACAACATCCATTGCCATCGCGTGGTGGCCCGCCTCGGTGCGATGCCTCCGCGCCAGACACTCGACCGCTTCGGTATCTGCTTCACCAGCGACGACCCGAGGGCGCCGCCTCTCCTGTCGGAGCAGCACGAGTCCACCGTCCAGGGTCTGTATGTCATCGGTTCCGTGGCGGGCTACCCATTCATCAAGCAGGCCCTGAATCAGGGTTACGAGGTGGTCGAGCACATCCTCGGACATCCGATCGCTCCCGCCGACGAGGGGGTCCTGCTGGAAAAGCTCCTGTGCGCCTCCGATGTGGACTCGGCCGCCGAGGGACTCGAACGGCTCCGGGACAGCCTGCCCCTGCTGACAACACTCTCTGTGCGGCGCTTGCGTGAACTCGTGCTGGAGAGCGAGATTTGGCCGCCCGACAAGGGTGAGCTCATCTTTCGCAAGAACGACTACGGCGACAGCTTCTTCGCCATCCTGCGCGGCACGGTACAGATCGACCTGGGGGAGCAGGAGGGCAGAAGAGTGGTGATCCCCCTGGGTGTGGGAGACTTCTTCGGGGAGATCGGTCTGCTTTCCGGCCGTCGGCGCTCGGCCACCGTCTTTGCCGGCGACGGCTGTGCGCTCCTGGAGATACCGCGGCGGACGATGCTCCGACTGATGGAGGCGGAGCCGAGTGTCAAGCGAAGACTCGACGAGATCTCCCTGAAGCGGATCGTGCACAACCTGTTTGGTTCCTCTCTGGAGGGGAGGCATATCGACGACCTGGTGCAGGCGGCACAGACCAGGGAGTTCGCGCCCGGTGAAACGATCTTCAACGAGGGCGACGAGCCCGACGGCCTGTACTGGATCCGCCGGGGTTCGGTCGCGGTCTATGGGCGACAGGGAGTTCAAGAGGTGGTCTTGTCCTATGTCCAGGCCGGAAACTACATCGGCGAGATCGCCGTGGTGACCAACACGCCCCGTACTGCCACGGTCCGCGCGGCGGCACCGACCGAGACCGTATTTGTAGATGCCGAACGGTTCATCAAGCTACTGGAGCAGTATCCCTCGGTACGGAGCAAGGTAACCGCCACCTACCTGGAACGGCTGCGCACGACCGAGTCCGGGAGGCTGCGGGGGAGCGGCGCGCTCATGCACTTTCTGGTCGAACAGGGCGTCGGTGAGGCGACCGACGTGCTGATCATCGACCACACCAAATGCATCCGCTGCAACAATTGCGAGGAGGCCTGCGCCGATGTGCATGATGGGGTCTCGCGAATGGATCGGCGCGCCGGCAAGAGCTTTCAATCGATCCATATACCGGTTTCATGCCGCCACTGCGAGCACCCACGCTGCATGAAGGATTGCCCCCCGGATGCCATTCAGCGTACCGCCGGCGGCGAGGTCATCATCGGCGACAACTGCATCGGCTGCGGAAATTGCCAACAGAACTGCAGCTACGGGGTGATCCGAATGGCCCGAAAAATTGCCTACCGCCGTCCGAGTCTGCTGCAGATCCTGTTCGGTCGGCCGGCCCGCACATCGCAGGGGGATGAGGCGTCGCAGACGTCGGCGATGAAGGCGGTCAAGTGCGATATGTGCCGTGGCATCATTGGCGGTTCGGTCTGTGTCCGTGCCTGTCCCACAGGGGCCGCCGTTCGCGTCGGGATGGAGCAGCTTCTGGAGATCGTCGACCGTCAAGGCCCGCCCTCGTGACCCCTGGCTGACACACACCGATGGACTACCCCAATTTTCTCGAATTCCGGCAGTACCGATACCTGAAGATGGCCAGCCTTCTGGTCGTGACCGTATCAGTTGCCTACGTGGTATACACCGATGCCGCGGGCGGTTCCTATGGCGGGACCTGGTTCGGCTATGTGTCGGGGACGCTGGCGGCAGCGATGGTGCTGTTCCTCGCCTGGTACGGGGTACGCAAGCGCCGCGTCCCCGTCATGCCGGAGCGGCGACGGGTCGAACGGCGGGGACTTTTCGCCGATGGCGAGCAGGTGGCGCGCAACCGCAGACGGGGGGAGCGTCGGGAACACCGCCACAATACCCCCGGTCTGTTGGGCGGCACGCTCCAGGAGTGGCTGTCCGCCCACGCCTATCTGGGCCTGGCCGTACTCATGGTCGCCACACTGCATGCCGGTTTCCGCCTCGACTGGAACGTGCACGGCTTGGGCTATGGGCTACTGGTGCTGGTGGTGGCGAGCGGCTTCTACGGCGCCTTCGTGTACATCCACCTGCCGGGGGCCCTGTCCGCCAACTTGGGTGACGACACCCTGGAGGGGATTCGGTGCAAAATCGGTGAACTGGACGAACTGGCACGGCTGCGTGCAGAGGAACTGACGGACGAGGTCAAGGCCTTGGTGACTGCGGCGCGGTTGGAGACGCGCATCCTCGGTGGCCTGTACCAGCGCCTGGCCGATGGGCGGTCGGGCTGCCCGACGGAGCGGGCGGTGCGGCGGGTCCAGGAACTCGGCACGGAGCTGATCCATGGCGACCAGCCCCGCCAGATCCACGACCTCTACCTGGTCCTGCTGCAAAAGCAGCAGCTGCTCCACAAGGCGAGAACGCATCTTCGTCTCGAGCGGCACCTGCGGGTGTGGCTCTACCTGCACACGCCGCTCTCCATCGGCCTGCTCGCCGCGATTGTCGTGCACGTCCTCACCATCCTCATGTACTGGTGAAACGGATGATTACCTGTCGCCTGGTGACCATCACCCACAACCCGGAAGGGCAGCACCGCGAGTCTTTACTGGTCAGCGGCGAAACCCTCCCGATCGGGCGCGCGGCGGGTTGCCCCATTCACCTGCAGGACCCGGAGGTCGACCTTCTGCACGCGACCGTCAGCCGCGCTCCCGACGGGACCCTGCAGATCGAGGCCCCGCCGGGCCGGCTGATCCACATCGACGGCTTCATGGAGAGTGGCGCCCGGCTCCATCCCTGCATGTGTATCCGCATCGGCCGCTACCTGCTGACGGTCGGGGATAGCGAAGGGGATTTGGACCTGGTCCTCTCACTGGAGGCGTCCAATGCCGTGCCCGCTGCGGCGGAGGCAGCGCTGCCCCGGCTTGCTGCGCCGGGAGCATCGAAGGTACGCAAGCGGAGCGTCGGACTGGGGTTGGCGGCTTTCATCCTTCTGCTGTTCCTGGTGCTGCCCACGCTACCGTGGTGGTCGGCCGTCCCCGGCGGGTGGCAGGCGGATCTGGTGGCGCCATTCACTCATTTCGCCAGTCCGGGACCGTTGATGCGCGGTCACCGCACCTTCCAGGACGAATGCACCACCTGTCACGAACGCCCTTTTCACGCCGTCGCCGACAGCGCCTGTACTCAGTGCCATGAGCGGGTCGGCGGACACCTTGCGGCCGGCTCGTTCGACGGGCACGGAGTCGACGGGCTTCGCTGCATCGACTGCCACCCCGCCCACCCGGCCAAGGCGGAGACTGCCCGCGGGGGGGCTTCCGTCTGCCTGTCATGCCACCGTTCCACGAAGCTCGGGAACGCCCGCGTGGTCGATTTCGACCGTGACCACCCGCCGTTCCGGCTGAGTGTCCCGGCGGGCGAAGGAAACCTCCGCGTCATCCATGATGGGCGGGACATTCCGGCAGAGCAGTCGGGACTGAAGTTCTCCCACCAGATTCACCTGGCGGCGGAGGGGGTCAGCACGCCGGAGGGCGACACCGTGCTCACCTGTCCGGACTGCCATCTGCTGGAGCGGTCGGGCGACCACTTCGAGCCCATCGAGATGGAAAAGAGCTGCCAGCAGGCCGGCTGTCATCGGGTCCGCTATCCCAAACCCATCTATGCCGTGGTCCCCCACGGCCCCGTCGATGAGGTGATGAAGACCCTGCGTCTCCACTACGCCGAATGGCTGGCCCGCTCGCCCGCGAGGCGTTTCACCGCCCTGTGCGCGCCGGCAGAGGAGACCGAAAATGCAGCGCGGACTACCCTGGACTGCATCCATCGGCTCGCCGAAGAGAAGGCCGGTGCCACCCTGTTCAGGACCACCGGCAAGCGGCTCCTCGAATGCGCCCTGTGCCATGAGGTCACCGCGACCGGAGACCCGAACAGTCCATGGGCCATCACACCGGTGCGTACCCGACACGACTGGCAGCCGAAGGCCCGTTTCCCTCACTCAAAACATCGGACCACCGCCTGTGTCGAGTGCCACGACAAGTCTGCTTCACGGACCAGCGACGATGTCGCGTTTCCCCGCATCGACAAGTGCCGGGAGTGTCATGCGGGGTCCGAGGAATCAGGCAAGGTCAGGAGTCGCTGCGAAGAGTGCCACACCTTTCACCGCGTCGTCGCGGGACCAGGCTGAGCGAGACAGCTCCTTCGCGCTTGAGAACTGGCATGTGCCGCGCATCCGGTCATGGTGCTACGTCGGGCTGTTGACCGGAAACGTGCGCGCAGCCGTGACAGCCCCGGAGGCCCCGGAGGAACGAAGTCACGATCTGGTCACGCAGGGGATTTGATGCGGGAGAGGGATACGGGACAACCCTCTGATTTGAATGGTCGGGGTGAGAGGATTCGAACCTCCGGCCCCTGCCTCCCGAAGACAGTGCTCTACCAGGCTGAGCTACACCCCGTAATGGTAAAACTGGTGCTTAGTAAGCGCGGCTGACGGAGAAGTCGGCCAGGGTTTTCAGCGCCTCTTTGAACGGGGAGTCGGGAATCCCCGCCAGCGCGGCCAGTGCCAAATCGGCCTCGGCCCGTGCAGAGCGCGAAGTGTACTCAATGGCGCCGGTCGATTCAACGGCATTTATGATGGCGTCGATCTGATCACGTCCGCCGTTCTCGATCGCCTCGCGGATGACCCCCGCCTGTTCCGGTGTGCCGTGACGCATGGCGTGGATAAGGGGCAGTGTGGGCTTTCCCTCGGCCAGGTCGTCGCCGATGTTCTTGCCGGTCTGCTCCGGCTCGGCGCTGTAGTCGAGCACGTCATCCACCAGCTGGAATGCGGTCCCCAGGTGCAGGCCGTAGCGGACCATCGCCTGCTCCTCCTCGGGCGAGCGGTCGGCAATCACCGCACCCAGTTGGGCCGCTGCTTCGAACAGCTTGGCGGTCTTGTAACGGATCACGTTGAGGTAGCGCTCCTCGGTGGTGTCCGCATCCCGGCAGTTCAGGAGTTGGAGCACCTCCCCTTCGGCGATGGTATTGGTGGCATTGGAGAGAATCTCCATCACCCGCATGCTGCGGATATCCACCATCATCTGAAAGGCGCGGGAGTAGAGAAAGTCGCCGACCAGGACACTTGCCTCATTGCCCCAGACGGCGTTTGCGCTGTGCTGGCCCCGGCGCAGTTCGGAGCCGTCCACCACATCGTCATGAAGTAGCGTGGCGGTGTGGATGAACTCGACGACGGCGGCCAAATCAACGTGGTGCGATCCCTGGTAGCCGAATGCGCGGGCGGTGAGCAGGACGAGGATGGGGCGCAGCCGTTTGCCGCCGCTATTAATGATGTAGCCGCTGATCTGGTTGATCAGCACCACACTGGACTTCAGACGCGCCTGGATGGTTTCGTCGACGGCATTCTTGTCGTCGGCGATCAGGTCGTATACATCTTGGATGTCCATGGGGGCGCTCGGGCAAAAGAACTGAGCATGCTAGGTAGCCACCGGAAGGGTGTCAACCCGGGGAAAGGGGATTTCCGGCCAATTCCCGTTTGACCTGTCGAGGGTCACTCGCTAGAATTGCCGGTCTTTCGATTTCGGGTTTCCCCGTGCCCGCGCGCGGGCACTTTTTGGAGAGCGGTTTTATGTACGCGGTAATCGAGACCGGCGGCAAGCAGTACCGGGTCAGCGAGGGCCAGACCCTCAAGGTCGAGAAGTTGTCCGTGGATGAAGGCGGCAGCATCGATATAGATAAGGTGCTGATGGTGGCCGACGGCGAGAACATCAAGGTTGGCGCCCCCTATGTGGCCGGCGGCAAAGTGACCGCCACCGTCAAGGGGCACGGTCGCGGCGAGAAGCTGATGATCGTCAAGTTCCGTCGCCGCAAGCACCATCGCAAGCAGATGGGGCACCGGCAGCACTACACCGAGTTGCAGATTACCGGTATCTCGGCCGGCTGATAGCGGAGGGTTTTAGAGATGGCACATAAAAAGGCAGGCGGCAGTACCCGCAACGGCCGCGATTCCATTTCCAAGCGCCTGGGCGTCAAGCGCTTTGGCGGCGAGGTGGTGAAGGCCGGCAACATCATCGTCCGGCAGCGCGGCACCCGTTTCCACCCGGGCGTCAACGTCGGTCTGGGCAAGGATGACACCCTGTTCGCCAAGGCGGACGGCCGGGTGACCTTCGAGGTCAAGGGTCCCCTCAGCCGCAAGTATGTGAGCGTCGTCGCCGAATAGGCGGTCGTCGCTGGTACGGACGCGAAAAGCCCCGTCTGATGGCGGGGTTTTTTTGTTTTGGTTGCATGTGGAAAAGCATGCAGAACTCTACCTCTTTCTTGTCACTTGCGGCCTGCTGCTTGTAATTTAACGCCATGAAATTCGTCGATGAAGTGACTATCAAGGTCGAGGCCGGCAAGGGCGGCAACGGCTGCGTCAGCTTCCGGCGCGAAAAGTACATCCCTTTCGGCGGCCCCGACGGGGGCGACGGCGGGGACGGTGGCAGCGTTTACCTGGTCGGCGATTCCGATCTGAACACACTGGTTGATCTGCGTTACACCCGCCGCTTCAAGGCCCAGAACGGTGAGCCGGGCGCCGGCCGCAACCGGACCGGGGCCTCCGCCCCCGATCTCGAGATCCCGGTACCGGTCGGCACCGAGGTGTACGATGAGGAGACCGGCGAACAGCTGGGGGATCTGGTGGAGGCAGGCCAGCGGCTGATGGTGGCGCGCGGCGGTTTCCACGGCATCGGCAACACCCGTTACAAGAGCAGCACCAACCGTGCCCCGCGGCAGTTCAAGCCCGGCACCCCCGGTGAGTCGCGTACCCTGCGGCTGGAGTTGAAGGTGTTGGCGGACGTGGGGCTGCTCGGCCTGCCGAACGCCGGCAAGTCAACCTTCATTCGCGCCATCTCCTCCGCCCAGCCAAAGGTGGCCGACTACCCCTTCACCACGCTCTATCCGAATCTGGGCGTGGTGCGGGTCGAGGCGCACCGCAGCTTCGTGGTGGCTGATATTCCCGGCCTGATCGAGGGCGCCGCCGAAGGGGCGGGGCTCGGCATCCAGTTCCTCAAACACCTTTCCCGCACACGACTGCTGTTGCACCTGGTGGATATCATGCCTCCGGACGACGGCGATCCGGCGGAGGCGGTGCGGGCGATCGAAGGGGAGCTGGCCAAGTTCAGTGATGAGCTGGCGAACCGCGAGCGTTGGTTGGTGCTGAACAAGATCGATCTGATTCCGCCGGAGCTCCGCGACGAGTTCTGTGACGACATTACCAGCCGGCTCGGCTGGGAAGGACCGGTGTTCCGCGTCTCCGCCATCTCCGGCGAGGGCACCCGGGAACTGGTCTACCGCATCATGGAGCACATCGAAACCCACTTCCGCGATGCGGCGGAAGAGATGACAGCACAGGAGCAGGGGGAAGAGCACGGGGAGGGGGACGGCCAGGCGTAGGCAATCTCATTGCGCTGGAGGGCGGTTGCATTGGAGCGCGGCGTTTCAGGTTTGTCGCCGGTTCGGCGCAATAAGATTGCCCCCTACATGGAGACGGTGACAATCCGGTCCGACCACCGACCACCGACCACCGACCACCGACCACCGACCACCGACCACCGACCACCGACCACCGACCACCGACCACCGACCACCATGAATTCCCGCCAGCACATCACGAAAACCCGCCGCTGGGTCGTCAAGATCGGTAGCGCGCTGCTCACCAACGACGGGCGCGGCCTGAACGGCGACGGCATCAGCGGCTGGGTGGAGCAGATGGCGGGGCTACGCCAAGCGGGGATCGAACTCGTGCTGGTCTCCTCCGGCGCCGTCGCCGAGGGCATGAGCCGCCTGGGCTGGAGCCGACGGCCCAACGCACTGCACGAACTGCAGGCGGCGGCGGCGGTGGGCCAGATGGGGCTGGTGCAGGCCTACGAATCCCGCTTTCAGCGGCACGGCATGCACACCGCCCAAATCCTGCTGACCCACGACGACCTCTCCAGCCGCATGCGCTATCTCAATGCGCGAACCACTCTGCGGACACTACTCGAATACGGGGTCATCCCGGTGGTCAACGAGAACGACACCGTTGTCACGGACGAGATCCGCTTCGGTGACAACGACACCCTGGCGGCGCTGGTGGCCAACCTGGTGGAGGCGGAGTTGCTGGTAATCCTTACCGACCAGGCCGGGCTGTTCGACCGTGACCCGCGCCAGCACCCCGATGCCCAGCTGGTCAGCGAGGTACGGGCGAGCGACCGCACCCTGGATACCATGGCAGGTGGCAGCGCCGGCGCCCTGGGTCGCGGCGGCATGCTGACCAAGGTGCGCGCTGCGCGGCTCGCCGCCCGTTCCGGGTCGGCAACGGTCATCGCCCCCGGCCGGGAAGCCGACATCCTGGCGCGTATCGGTCGTGCCGAAGCGGTGGGCACCCTGTTCCTGCCCGATATCGAGCCGCTGGTGGCCCGCAAGCGCTGGCTGGCCGGTCACCTGCAGGTGAAGGGACGGCTGGTATTGGACGCTGGGGCCGTGCGGGTACTGCGCGAATCGGGCCGCAGTCTGCTCGCAGTCGGCGTGAAGTCGGTGGAGGGCAACTTCAGCCGGGGCGAGATGGTGAGCTGTGTCGCCGAGGAAGGGAGCGAGGTGGCGCGCGGGCTGGTGAACTATGGTGTCGACGAGGCGCGCCGCCTTGCCGGAGAGCCAAGCAGCCGCATCGAGGAGATCCTGGGCTACGTGGATGAACCGGAGCTGATCAACCGCGACAATCTGGTATTGGTGTGACGACCCCGTTGCGTGTGTTGTGGCAGGGCGCTATGGTTGATGCGGGCATTGGGGAGAAAAGGGTATGGCTTACCTTGACAGGATCACCATCGAACCCGGCAAGCGGGGGGGAAGCCGTGTATACGATCGCTCCGCATCACGGTGTATGACGTTCTGGGGTGGTTGGCTGCAGGTATGTCGTGGGACGATATCATCACCGATTACCCTGAACTGACCCGTGAAGATATCCAGGCCGTTCTCGAATTTGCTGCGGCTCGGGAGCATCGCCTGATTCGATTTGATGCTGCGTGAAGCTACTTCTCGACGAAAATCTTTCCCACCGGCTTATTGAGCCCCTTTCGCACATATTCCCCGGTTCTGCCCAAGTCCGGGAGCTTGGTCTGGAAAAGGCGAGCGATCGGATATCTGGGAATATGCGCGGACGAATGGATTTGCAATCGTTACACGGGATTCAGATTTTCACGAAATCAGTCTGCTCTTCGGCACGCCACCGAAGATAGTCTGGCTGAAGTGCGGAAATCTCAGTCGCACCCGGACGCTTGAGGTCCTCGTGGAATACCGCAGGGTTATCGAGCGATTTTTCGAGGACGAAGAGGCTTACTGCCTTGAAATAGAGGGATAACAAACGAAAAAGCCGGTCGAACGACCGGCTTTTTGCTTGATACGGAGCTGTCCCGTTCAGGACATGGCGCGGATGCGTGCGTTCAGCCGGCTCTTGTGACGGGCAGCGGCGTTCTTGTGCAGAAGGCCCTTGCCGGCAGTGGAGTCCAGCATCGGTACGGCGACCTTGTAGGCAGCCTGGGCAGCCTCCTTGTCACCGGATTCGATCGCCTTCAGCACCTTCTTGACGAAGGTCCTCATGGTGGAACGCTGACTGGCGTTGTGCTGACGACGCTGTTCCGCCTGACGTGCGCGCTTTTTTGCTTGTGCAGAATTGGCCAAGGTTGCTGCTCCCTGGAAAAATAGCCGGAAACCGAAGGGCGCATACTATGCTGATTTCGCCGGCCGCTGTCAACCGCTTCGGTCATGCGGTCCGGCGCCGGCAAGTATAGCCGAAAGGCGCGGGCATCCGCGGTATAGTGCGCCTCCATGAGCGTCCGGTTGTTCAAATCGACCGCCGTGGTCGGCGGATTCACTTTCTTTTCGCGCATCCTCGGGTTTGTGCGGGACGTGGTGTTCGCCGGCATCTTCGGCGCCGGGCCGCTCACCGACGCCTTTTTCGTCGCCTTCAAGATCCCCAATTTCCTGCGCCGGCTGTTTGCCGAGGGGGCTTTTTCCCAGGCTTTTGTTCCGGTGCTCTCCGAATACAAGGCCAACCGGCCGGCCGAGGTGCGGGCACTGGTGGCCGATGCCACCGGTGCCCTGGGAAGCGTGCTGCTCGCCATCACCCTGGCGGCGGTGGTCGGTGCGCCGCTACTGGTGGGCCTGTTTGCCCCCGGATTCATCGACGACCCCGAGCGTTTCGGACCCGCCGGGGAGATGCTGCGCATCACCTTCCCCTACATCTTCTTTATATCCCTGACCGCATTGGCCGCCGGCGTACTGAACAGCTACGGCCGCTTCGCGGTGCCGGCCTTCACGCCAATCTGGCTCAATGTCTGTCTGATTACCGCCGCACTGTGGGCGGCACGCCAGCCGGAGACACCCATTGTGGCGCTCGCCTGGGGCGTGTTCGCGGCCGGCGTCGTCCAGTTGCTGTTCCAGTTGCCGTTTCTGGGGCGTCTCGGACTCCTGGCGCCGCCGCGCTGGGGCTGGCGGCACGAGGGAGTGCGGCGGATTTTGCGCCTGATGGGGCCGGCCGTTTTCGGCTCATCGGTGGCACAGATCAACCTGCTGCTCGATACCCTGATCGCCTCCTTTCTGGTGGCAGGCAGCGTCTCCTGGCTCTATTACGCCGACCGGCTGGTGGAGTTCCCGCTCGGGGTGTTCGGCATCGCCCTGGCCACCGTCATCCTGCCGAGCCTGTCGCGGAAACACGCGGAGTCCGACCCGGCGGCGTTCTCCCGCACCCTGGACTGGGCGTTGCGCTGGGTGTTCCTCCTGGGCGCCCCGGCCTGCCTCGGACTTGCTCTGCTGGCCGGCCCGCTGATCGCGTCGCTGTTCAACTACGGTGCGTTCGGCGGCGAGGATGTCCTGATGGCACGGCTCAGCCTGATTGCCTACGCGGTTGGACTGCCCGCATTCATTTTGGTAAAGGTGCTCGCACCGGGTTATTACGCCCGCCAGGACACGCGGACGCCGGTAAAGGTCGGGGTGATTGCGATGGGCTCCAACATGGTACTCAACATCGCCTTCGTGGTACCTCTGGCTCTGGCCGGAATACCGGGGCCGCACGCGGGGCTCGCGCTGGCCACCTCGCTGGCGGCCTTCATCAATGCGGGACTGCTTTACCAGGGACTGCGGCGTGATGGTGTCTACACGCCCGAGGCGGGGTGGGGCGGTTTTCTGGGGCGGGTGGTGCTGGCAACCGGTGTCATGGCCGCCGTGCTGGTCGTCCTCACCGGATCGACTCCCGACTGGATCGCCATGGGGCTGTGGGAGCGGGTGCGGCAGTTGTCGGTTGCCGTCATCGCCGGGGCCGCGATCTATTTCGCCGCCCTGGCCCTGCTGGGCATCCGCCTGCGGGATTACATCAATCCCTCGAACACGGCACGTCCTTAAACCCTCCCTCCGGGTGAACAGCAATGTAGGATGGGTGGAGCGAAGCGATACCCATCAGCCGCGGCTTCCGCATGGGTATCGCCCTTCGGGCTCCACCCATCCTATGTGCCTATGCGACGACATCGGCCGTTCCGACGCGGCACGCCCGCAGGAGCCGGTGTACCTCCTACGCTATCCCCCATACCCCCACTCCTTTATAATCAGCCGTTTTCGCCAACGAAGACCCATGGAGCTGATTCGCGGCCTGCACAACCTTCGCCCCCACCACCGGGGCTGCGTTGCCACCATCGGCAACTTCGACGGGGTGCACCTGGGCCACCAGGCGGTGCTGGGGCAACTGGCCGAGAAGGCGCAGGCGTTGTGCGTGCCCACCACGGTCATCACCTTCGAGCCGCAGCCGCGCGAGTATTTCGCCCCGGACTCGGCCCCGGCACGGCTGACCCGCTTCCGAGAAAAGCTGAACGCATTGCGGCGCTATTCGGTCGATCGGGTGCTCTGCCTGCGATTCAACCGGCGGCTGGCGGAGCTGCCGCCGGAGGCATTCATCCAGCGCATCCTGATTGACGGACTCGCGGTCAAATACCTGGTGGTGGGCGACGACTTCCGTTTTGGCAAGGCACGGGCCGGCGACTTCGGCCTGTTGCGTGCGGAGGGGGAGCGGGCCGGCTTCCAGGTGGTGTCGATGCACACCTTCATTACCGGCGATGCGCGGGTCAGCAGCACGCGCACCCGCGAGGCGCTGGCACGGGGCGATATGGATCAGGCGGAGCTGCTGCTCGGCCGCCCCTACCGGCTGAGCGGACGGGTGGCCCACGGCGACAAGCGCGGGCGCACCATCGGTTTTCCCACCGCGAACATCCACCTGCACCGGCGTTCGGCACCGGTCAGCGGCGTGTTCGCCGTGGAGGTCTTCGGGATCGAGGGGGAGCCGGTGGAGGGGGTCGCCAATATCGGCCGGCGACCGACCGTGGACGGCTCCCGCCCGATCCTGGAGGTCCACCTGTTCGATTTTTCCGGCGACATCTACGGCCGCCACGTCCATGTAGACTTGCTGCACAAGCTGCGCGAAGAACGGCGGTTCGAATCGTTCGAGGCGCTGCGCCGGCAGATCGAACTGGACGTCATCGAGGCGCGGAACCATTTTCAGCACCGGCATGCGGCCGGAACCAAGTAGAGCGAGGCACGTGTGACGGACTACAAGCAGACACTGAACCTGCCCCAGACCGACTTCCCCATGCGCGGCAATCTCGCCAAGCGCGAGCCGGAGATGCTCGCCCGCTGGCAGGAGAAGGGGATCTACCGGCAGATTCGCGAGGCGTGTGCCGGCCGTCCGGGTTTCATCCTCCACGACGGCCCCCCCTACGCCAACGGCGACATCCACCTGGGGCACGCAGTCAACAAGGTACTCAAGGACATCATCGTCAAGGCGAAGACCCTGGGCGGCTTCGATGCACCCTACGTGCCCGGCTGGGACTGCCACGGCCTGCCCATCGAGTTGCAGGTGGAGCGTTCGCTCGGCAAGCCCGGTTCCAAGCTGGAGATCGACAAGCACCGCTTCCGCCAGGCGTGCCGTGACTATGCCGCCAGCCAGGTGGATCGGCAGCGCGAGGATTTCAAACGGCTCGGTGTCTTCGGTGACTGGGAGAACCCCTACCTGACGATGGATTTCCGCTACGAGGCGGACATCATCCGCTCGCTCGGACGCATCATCGCCAACGGCCACGTGCACAAGGGCTACAAGCCGGTCCACTGGTGCACCGACTGCGGCTCGGCCCTGGCCGAGGCGGAGGTGGAGTACGAGGACAAACGCTCCCCCGCCATCGACGTGCGTTTCGAGGTGCTCGACGACGCCGGGCTGATGGCGCGCTGCCACCACGTGGAGCACCACGAAGGGAGCGGTCCGCTCTCCATCGTCATCTGGACCACCACCCCCTGGACCCTGCCGGCCAACCGCGCCGTTGCCCTCAACCCGGATCTCGAATATGCGGTGGTGCAGGTGGAGGGGTTGTTCGAACACGGCCCGGAGCGGCTGGTGATCGCCGAGGCGCTGCTCAAGGATGTGATGGCCCGCTACGGCGTCGAAAAATACCGCGTGGTCGGCTACTGCAAGGGCAGCGACCTCGAAGGACTCAAGCTGGCCCACCCGTTCTACGAGCGCGAGGTGCCGGTGATCCTGGGCGATCACGTCACCCTGGAGGCGGGCACCGGCGCGGTCCACACCGCCCCGGGTCACGGCCAGGAGGACTACGCCGTCGGCTACCGCTACGGCCTGGAGGTGGACAACCCGGTCGGGCCCGACGGCCGTTTCGTCGAGGGCACGCCGCTGTTCGCCGGCATGCACGTGTTCGATGCCAACGACGAGGTGCTGACGGTCCTCAAGACGCGCGGCAAACTGATCAAGGTCGAGGCACTGCGCCACAGCTACCCGCACTGCTGGCGCCACAAGACCCCCATCATCTTCCGGGCCACGCCGCAGTGGTTTATCGCCATGGATGGCGTGTACCCCGGTCCCGTAGGGAACGAGGACCGGGGCGTAGGGATGGATCAGAACGGCCTGCGGCAGGCGGCGCTCGGCGAGGTCGGCAAGACCGAATGGATGCCGGAGTGGGGTGAGGCGCGCATCAAAGGCATGGTGGAGAGCCGCCCCGACTGGTGCATCTCCCGCCAGCGCACCTGGGGCGTGCCCATCGCCATCTTCATCGATCGGGCGAGCGGCGAGCTGCACCCGGAGACCCCGCGGCTGATCGAGGAGGTGGCGAAGCGGGTGGAGGAGCAGGGGATCGACGCCTGGTTCGACCTCGAACCGAAGGAGCTGCTCGGCGCCGACGCGGAGAAATACGAAAAGGTCACCGATACGCTGGATGTCTGGTTCGACTCCGGCGTCTCCCACGCCTGCGTGCTGGAGCGCCGCGAGGGGCTGCAGGTGCCGGCGGACCTCTATCTGGAGGGTTCCGACCAGCACCGCGGCTGGTTCCAGTCCTCCCTGCTCACCGCCGTCGCCATGCGCGGTAGCGCACCCTACAAGGCGGTGCTCACCCACGGCTTCACCGTTGACGCCCAAGGACAGAAGATGTCCAAGTCGAAGGGCAACACGGTGGTGCCGCAGGAGGTGGTGGGAACCTTGGGCGCCGACATCCTGCGGTTGTGGGTCGCCTCCACCGACTATCGGGGCGAGATGTCCCTCTCCGACGAGATCCTGAAGCGCCGCGCCGACGCCTACCGGCGCATCCGCAACACTGCACGCTTCCTGCTGGCCAACCTGGCCGGTTTCGACCCGGCGGTGAACACGGTGGCGCCGGCCGATCTGCTGGCGCTGGACCGCTGGGCGGTGGCGCGCGCCCAACAGTTGCAGAACGAGCTGCTGGCCGCCTACGACGCCTACGAGTTCCACCTGATCTACCAGAAGGTCCACAACTTCTGCGCCGTGGACCTCGGCTCTTTCTATCTCGACATCATCAAGGACCGCCAGTACACCACGCAGACGGACAGCCTCGCCCGCCGTTCGGCGCAGACGGCGCTCTACCATATCATCGAGGCACTCTCCCGCTGGCTCGCCCCCATCCTCAGCTTCACCGCCGAGGAGATCTGGCAGCACATGCCGGGCGAGCGGGGCGAATCGATCTTCCTCGCCACCTGGTACGCCTTCCCGGAGTTGCCGGAGGAGAAGGCGATGGGGCTCGACTACTGGGGCCGGGTGATGGAGGTGCGCGAGGCGGTGAACAAGGAGCTGGAGCGGCTGCGCGTGGCGGGCGGCATCGGCTCGGGTCTCGACGCCGAGGTGGCGCTCTATTGCGGTCAGGAGATCTTCGAACAGTTGTCGCTGCTCGGTGATGAGTTGCGCTTCGTCCTGCTCACCTCCGATGCACGGCTCCAGCGGGAAACGGAGAAGAGCGACGACGCGATCCACTTCACCCTGACCAGCAACGACGAGATCTGGGTGGCGGTGCGCCCGTCGGAGCACACCAAATGCGTGCGCTGCTGGCACCACCGGGCCGACGTGGGCAGCCACCCGGAGCATCCGGAGATCTGCGGCCGTTGTGTCGAAAACGTCACCGGCAGCGGCGAAGCGCGCAGGTTCGCCTGATGTTGCGCTGGCTCTGGCTCTCCGTCGCGGTCGTCGCACTGGACCAGGCCAGCAAGGCCCACGTGAGTGCGGTGTTCTCCCTGTATGAGTCGATGCCGCTCTTTCCGGGGCTCAACATCACCCTGCTGCACAACACCGGCGCCGCGTTCAGCTTCCTGAGCAGTGCCGCCGGCTGGCAGCGCTGGTTCTTCGTCGCCATCGCACTGGTGGTCTCGGTGGTCATCGTGTTGTGGCTGCGCCGGCTGGAGGCCGGCCAGCGCTGGCAGGCGGTGGCGCTGGCGCTGGTGCTGGGCGGTGCGCTAGGCAACCTGTGGGATCGCATGGTATTCGGCTACGTGGTGGACTTCATCGATGTCTACTACGATCGCTGGCACTGGCCAGCCTTCAACGTCGCCGACTCCGCCATTACGATTGGGGCCGCGATGCTGATTATTGATGCGCTGCGCGACACGCTCCGGGACAGGCGGGAGGGCTCGGATTGAGCGGCCCTGCGATTGCCCCCGGCAGCCGTGTGGTCATGCAGTTTCACCTGGCCCTGGAGGACGGGACCGAGGTTGATTCTACCGGCAACGGCGAGCCACTCGAATTCACGATGGGCGACGGGACGCTGCACGAGCATCTGGAGTCCCACCTGCTCGGCCTTCGCGCAGGCGATCGGGAACGGTTCCTGCTCGGGCCGGAAGAGGCGTTCGGATTCCGCGATCCCGACAATGTGCATGCCATGCCGCGCGCCGAATTTCCGGCGGAGATGAACCTTGAACCCGGGATGGTGATCGAGTTCGACACACCATCGGGTGAAGCCATCCCCGGCACCCTCACCGAGGTGGGCGAAGCGTCGGTGGCGATCGATTTCAACCACCCGCTCGCCGGCCGCAATCTCGTGTTCGAGGTGGAGATTGTCTCCGTCTCATGGTAGCTGGCGCTCCTCGGTGACCCATCCCCATCCTGTCCTTCCCCTTGAAGGGGAAGGGACCTGCTGATTGGCCTCTGTACTGCCTGTGGGGTATGAGTTCTGCCGGTGGTGGAAAACCCTCATACTGGCGGCCATTCAGTCTTACAGTGGCTAAAGCGCAACGAAGCGTGATTGGCACGTTCCTTCCCCTTGAAGGGGAAGGGACCTGCTGATTAGCCTCTGTACTGCCTGTGGGGTATGAGTTCTGCCGGTGATGGAAAACCCTCATACTGGCAGCCATTCAGTCTTACAGTGGCTAAAGCGCAACGAAGCGTGATTGGCACGTTCCTTCCCCTTGAAGGGGAAGGGACCTGCTGATTGGCCTCTGTACTGCCTGTGGGGTATGAGTTCTGCCGGTGATGGAAAACCCTCATACTGGCAGCCATTCAGTCTTACGGTGGCTAAAGCACAACGAAGCGTGATTGGCACGTTCCTTCCCCTTCAAGGGGAAGGACAGGATGGGGATGGGTTCAATTCCCGCACAATGCACTCCACCACCGTGTGGCTGTCCCACGCTGCGTAAAAACCTACACTAGATTGCGCCATCGCCTTACGGGACTACTGACCTGATGAAACTCATCCTCGCCAACCCCCGCGGTTTCTGTGCCGGCGTCGACCGCGCCATCGACATCGTCGATCGTGCGCTGGAACTGTTCGGCGCCCCCATCTATGTCCGCCATGAGGTGGTGCACAACCGCCACGTGGTCGAGCGGCTGCGCGAAAAGGGCGCCATGTTCGTGGACGAACTGGACGCGGTGCCGGACGGGGCTACGGTCATCTTCAGTGCCCACGGGGTGCCACGGTCGGTGCAGGAGGAGGCGAAGCGACGCGGCCTGCGGGTATTCGATGCCACCTGCCCGCTGGTGACCAAGGTGCACTTGGAGGTTTCGCGTCATGCGCGGGACGGCCGCGAGGTGGTGCTCATCGGGCACGCGGGCCACCCGGAGGTGGAGGGCACCATGGGACAGTACGACCTGTCTGCCGGGGGCGCTATTCATCTCGTCGAGTCGGCGGAGCAGGTGGCGAATCTACGGGTGGGGAATCCGGATGAACTCGCCTTCGTCACCCAGACCACCCTGTCCGTGGATGATGCGAAGGCGGTCATCGATGCATTGCGCCAGCGCTTCCCCGCAATCCGCGGACCGCGCAAGGATGACATCTGCTACGCGACCCAGAACCGGCAGGACGCGGTCAAGACACTGGCCGAACAGTGCGATCTGGTGCTGGTGGTCGGGTCGACCAACAGCTCCAATTCGAACCGGTTGCGTGAGGTGGCGGAACGGCGCGGAACGCCCGCCTACCTGGTCGATACTGCGGATGAAATCCAGCGCGATTGGCTGGAAGGGTGTCGTGCGGTCGGCGTCTCCGCCGGGGCCTCAGCACCGGAGATACTGGTCGAGCAGGTCATCGGGAAACTGCGCGCCTGGGGTGTCGAAGAGGTGGCCGAAGAGACGGGAGAGGCGGAGAACATGGTGTTCCGCCTCCCCCGGGAACTGGATTAATCGATACTCTTGTACCAGTAGATCCGTGAGCGTGCCTCGAGTTTAAGCTGTGGCGGGCTCATCACCTTGGTGCCTGACACCACCGCCTGGTGCTTCTTCCCGTCGATGTCCACGATGACCGGTACCGGTGAGGGCGGGAAGCCACCGCCGGCATGCTCCGAGGAGCGGTCGGCCACGGTCAGGCCGGCGATACCGTTCAACTCCGTAGTCGCGGTGGCATCTTCATAACTCACCGCATAGTTGCGTGCGGTACCGAGATTGCTGGAGCAGACCCCCGCCTCAGACGGTGAGGGCTGGCTGGTGTTGAAAAAGGTCGTGCCACTCAGGGTGACTGCATTGCCGACCACCTTCTCGCCGCTACCCAGAGTGATGTACCAGCCGTTGGCCCCGTTCAGCGCGGCGCGGGCAACCTGCTGTTCGGTGTCGTTGCCATCCTGGATGAGATTGGCGGTAGCGTCATAGAGTGCACTTTCGGTCAGGGGCCAGTCGCTGGACGGCCCGCGATCCTTGAACATGTAGAAGCGGTTCACCACGCTGGTGTCGAACGGGTGTTCCCGATCGCCGGAACCGATGAGGATGGCATCGTATAGACCGTTCACATCACTGCCGTAGACCACGTCGGGCGGATAGAGGAACTTGCGACCGCCGCCGACTGCCCCGAAGCGATCCACCCGCCAGTTGGACGGATTCGGATCCGAGAGGTCGACCCGCCAGAGGTTGCCGCCCGTATCGCCGACGTACAGCCGGTCGACGTAGCCATGGATGTCCCCATCCCGGTTCACCGCCGTGACGTCGGAGGGGATGCTGTAGGTCATCCCCGAAACAGTGTGATTGTAGGTGGCCCCGGTGGGGGAGGGGCCCGCCTGCCAAATGACACTGCCCGTGGCAGCGTCGACGATGAAGATCCCGCGCCCCATGGTAGCGGTACCTGCCGGATGCACATCGTTCGCATCCGGATCGTACCCGGCACCGAAGATCACCACATTCTTGCTGGTGCCGTTGAGATTGATGCGCGCGAAGCGCGGTTCCGACCAGGTCTGCCCCAGTTCGCCATACCCCGTGCTGTTGTTATCACGGCGCCACAGCAGGCGCGGAGCATCCGGATTGCTCACATCCAGGGCATACAGCAGCCGGCCGCCGCGTCGCATGCTGAGGAACAGGTGTACCTTGTCGCCGTCTGTCGCGATCAGTTGGCCGTCACCGTTGGCATCGTGCTGATACACGCCGATGTTCCCGTCGACAAAGTAGGGCTTCTGTTGCGTGAGGACATCGGTCGTGTTGTCGCGCAGGCGTTTGAGCTTGCCGAAGAACTCCTCCGGCACAAAGCCCCACAGTTCGCCACCGTCACTCTCGTCCTTGCCGCCCTTCAGTGCGCGAAAGACACCGTCGTTGGCACCGTAAAAGACGAGGATATCCCCGTTGCCGGCACCGTCGCGGTTGAAGTTGATGACGGCCGGACGGGAGTGCAGGACATCGCCGTGAACAGACGCACGCATGTCGTCGAGCGCACCGTTATTGTTCTCGTCGCTCTTGTTGTCATCCCCGCGGACCCAGTTGATGATATCGGCCCGCTCGGTTGTGCTGTCGGCACCGAGCGCTGTCGTGGTAATAGCGCTGTTGCTGGAGGCAAACGGCATTCCCGAGAGCGCACTTCCGCTGGTGCAACTGCCGGCGCAGGTATAGATGTTTCGCGTGGTAGTCCGTGCGCGCAGCTTTTGTGCGGCTGCCCCCTTCTCGACCACTTCCCCGTCGGGGGAGTCGGATGCGCTTGCAGGTGAGCCGCGCGGGCTGAACTCCCAATAGGTGGAGGGGGTTGTCCAGAAGCTCACGGCATCATTCACAATAAAGCCCGTGCTCTGGTTTTCCGCGGGGTTGTTGTTCCTGTCGGCAAGGAATACCGTATCGGAGCTTTCATGAACGGCCAACTGGTAGAGCTTGAGATTCCCAAACCAGCGTGGCAGCGCATTGGCATCCGGTCGGAACACACCCATATAGACCTGGTTGAGGTTGGTGCCGCGGACATTCACGCTCACCGGAAGGGTGGTGGATGCGAATACGCTGTTGATCGCCTGGATCTCATCGATAATGCTCTGTAGGGCCAGAAGGATCTCGTCCGCATTTTTTGCCGCAAAGTAGCGTCCGCGGCCGCTATCCGCGATGCTCCAGAGAAAGGCGCGCTCGGCGCGGTCACCAAGCGTCTTGACCTCATCCGGGTCGAATACGTCGATGACATAGGTAGTGACGAACTGGGTGCCGTCCTCGTCCGAGACATCCACGCTGGTCAGAAAGCGGGCGAACTCGTCGGCCCAGTTGGATTCGTAGTTCTTGGGGGTGAGCGGGATGGGATCGGTACGGAGCTTGCCACCCAGGGTGGAGAGTACCGACTCTGCTTCGTTATTCTCTCCGCTGTCGGGGCCGCCATTGCCGATGATGATGAGGTAGTTGTTGGCGCAGACGTTGTCCGGATCGTGTGCCGGGCTGATGTAGTTCCCGTCAGACCCGACGGCGGAGTGATCGTGGTTACCGTCCTGCAGGCCGGAACGGGGGGAGAGTCCCGCAAAGTAGCGGTACGCCTCGTTGACGGAAAGCGCATACGGCGCATTGTTGGTTCCGGGGAGCAACTCATTACTGTCTGCGTCGTAGACCATTGAAGCCAGGGTGTTCTGATACGTCTCGTCAAGCTTTTTGACGCCGGCAAAAATCTTGCTTCCCTTAGGACTGTTGCCGGAGGCGAACAGCATCAGACCGGCCTGCAGCCTGTTGCGGAAACTGGCGGAGGTGAAGGCACGATAGAGCGCGTCGTGGACCGCCGATTTCTTGGTGACCTTGGTTCCGTCCTCAAGCTGATAGAGATTGGCATTCCAGTTTGCCGAATTGTCGATCCCCAGCAGGACATTGGGCGTACCCACGGAGGAGGCCTGGTTCTCGAGGAACAGATCGATGTCTTCCGCCCGGGAGGCGGCACTCAGGACCAACGTGCCGAGAAGCAGCGCATGAAGCCAGTGTATTTTCATGATAGATCCTCCCTACGGGCAGCTTCCCGCAGCCATCCGAATCGCAACACCCTGGGTGATGTTGACCTGGGCGCCGGTCGCAGCATCGTCCACACTCGCCGTGAATTCCCATTCAGTCTCTTCGGGTGCAAGCCCCCAGACAGCGGAGTAACCAGCGGCCGGCCGGGTAGCCAGGCAAAGTGGTTCGGACAGTTGCACGGTATAACCTTCGACTGAAACGCTGGTTGTTTGCGGGTTGGAAAAGGTGGTGATCGTACTCAGGGCATCGTTGATCGCGTGGCGCGCCGAGAACTCCGCCTGTTGCTGGATCTGCATGTTGTCGATCACGCGCAAGTTGACCATGCCGGTATTGACCGCCGTGACAGCAAAGAGCGTCAGCGCAATGAGTGCCAGCAGGCTGACCAGAAGAACCGATCCGGATTGCCGCTGCGTGTTCATCCGCCCCTCCTTGAACTGGGGTTGATTGCCCGCACAGTTGATGTGAATACATGGCGCCGGAACGAATCGCTGAACGGACCAACACTTCCCGACAAGCCGAGAACATAACTCTTCGAATCGGTGTGGCCACTCGAGCGGGCAATCTGCCGGGCGAGCAGATGAAGGCGGAGAGTGACAACCTGCGACCAGTCGTCGACTGTCGCAGGAATCGAAACGTAGGCGTCATTGGTGCCCGTGCCCGATGCGTTGGGCGAACCGTCACCGGATCGATCGATGCCATAGTCGACTTGCAGGTTCTCCACACCTTCCACCAGCGGGACGACACTAAACACGGCTGCGCTACCGTCGGTGGTCAGTTCAAGTCGCTTCAATGTCGGAATGGGGTTTCCTCCATCCGCCGCCGCTGAGCAGTTGGTGCTGACCGGCACACTGCACGGACTTACAAAGTAGATATGCACCCGGAGCTTGCGAATGGCTGCGGGGGTTGTCCCATCCCGTTGGGTCAGCACGAAATTGGCAGCGTTCGAACCTGTATCCAGGACATACTGTAAACCCCGCGACTGCAGGTAGATCTCGTTTGCCGCGAGTGTCGTGGCGGCTTCTGTTGATGTGCGGCGTATTACAAGTATGTCGGTGTTCGGTAGGTAATCCGCAGAGGCAATGCAGCTTATCGGGGAGGACGAGTTCCCCTCGTAGCCCTGTATCGGGAGCGCCAATCCGGTATTCAGTGCGGTGAGGGAGAACTGACAAGGATCAGGCAGCGTCCCCGGGAGGGTTCCCGTCTGATGCAAATTTCCATAAAAGCCCGCGTGCTGAATGTCCTCCGCGAGCACGGTCAGCGCATAACGACCGTTCTCGATCATCCGGGCGCTCTCGGTCACTTCGCTTTGGTTCCGACGACTGTCGACCATGAGGGTCACGACGGCGGCAACCAGCAACAGACCGATCACCAGCGCGATCATCAACTCGACCAGCGAAAAACCCCGATGACTATGCCCCTTCATCGTTTCACTCCAAATCGGGGATGCGGACAGTGGTTGTGACTACGCGCCGGTTACCCTCGTCTCCGTACAATCCCTGTCCGCAGCCGTTTGCCGGGGTCACGGTTTCGCTCAACCCCTGCCAGGCAACCGCAACGGTGAACCTGTCATTGGCTGCATTTGCAAAAATGCAGCCGCGGGCACCGATGACCGCCCCGACGGAGCTGCCGTTCAGAAGCTCGGTAGCGCCTATAAGCAACGCGTGCCAGGCTGCCACGTCAGCATTGGCTGTCGATTGGGACTCAGTCGTACCGAATGACGAACATGTGGGAAGAGTGGTGGCGCCGGTTCCCAGAAAATCGGTGGCGCCGTCTGCCGTGATCCCATAACAGCCGGCGGCCTCTCGATTTGCCTCGATCCGATTCACCATATCCTGCATGAGGGCGATTGCCTGCGCCCGCTGGTAGGCCTCCAGTTCAGTCTGTTGTGCGCGTGACTGCATCGCGGCAAGACCCAACAGTCCCACAGCAATGATCACCAGGGTTACCAAGACCTCGATTAACGAAAATCCCAGGCACAGAAGAATGCGCTTAGGCATCACAGGTTCCCGCAAGGGCGATATTCGGCCGGCCGCTCAGGTCCACGCGAAGCTGTCGGCGGCTCACGGCCGAACTGCTGTCAGCATTACACAGGGAATAGGTCGCGGCGCCGCCATCAATCCGACCAGACCGCAGATACCGCAAGTCGTTGGCGGGACCGCTGACAGCGATACCGTCCACCGGTTGTTGCACATGGAGACAGTCGGAGAGATTTGTCAGGCACTGGGCATAGGTCTTGGTGGCACTGGTGGTGACCACCCAGCCCTGGGACCAGTCGCCACCATTGGCACGGACGAAAACCGTGCCATTGCGCTTCAGTGCTTCCGAACGTGCGTAGGTGAGAGTACCCAACAAATCCACTGTTGAGGCGCGGACACGCTGATTAGCCAGGTAGTCGGAGAAACTTGGGGCCGAGATGGTGGCCATGATGGCCATAATCGCCAAGACGACCATCATCTCGATAAGTGTGAAACCACGATGCTGACTACAGATACGCATGCTCGCCTCCACTACCAGAGCTCGGGTGGGTTCTTGACGCCCGCACTGTTGAGGGTCATGGTCGGGGTGCCCGACATCGGTCCGCCAGCGACGGGAGTTGCGGTGATCGTGAAGGTGGGTGGTGTCGCCGAGTTCGCCACCACGACCGTGACGGAATACTTGCCCGTCACATCACTGGGTTCCGTAAGATTGAGGCCATTCGTACCGACCGTAGCGGTGTAGAGTCGGGTATCCATCAGGTACTGCTGTTCGCGATTGGCGATCTCCAGCATGAACTGCTGGGCCGCTGACCGGTTGGTCCGCTGGATGTACTGGGTGTACGAGGGGTAGGCAATCGCCGCCAGAATCGCGACGATCACGACCGTGATCATCAGTTCAATCAGCGTAAAACCGCTGGTGTTGCGCATCTCTCCCGCCCTTTTCCTCTCTTTGTATCTATTTGTACCTGGGAGAAGGGGGGAATACCGTTAATCAGGTTCCGCCATAAGCGAATGGCGGTGAAAGAGTGGGAAGGATAAGGGGGAGCCCTGACGTCGGCTCGCTACCGTTCTGAACCCGCGAAAAAAAACCGGGCGTGAAGCCCGGTTCGGTTTTTTTGTGGTCACCGGCGGCGGAGGGGGTACCTCCGCCGCTGGTCCCTGTCACAGGCGGCAGGCCGGTGCCGACCCGGTGGGCGCGATGGTGAAGTCCATCGGGAGGTTCTCCACGGCAGGCGGGAAATCGATGAAGTCGATCACGCCGTAGTTCTTATCCGAACTGTCGTACCCGACCTCATCCTCGAAGCGGTCATTGTCACCCATGGTGATGATGCCATCCCACGTCACCCCCTCAGGCAGCGGAAGCTCGTCCGAAGTGGGTGTGGTGGGGTCAATCGAGCAGACATCCGCCCCCGTTTCAGCCGCACCGTCGGCGACGATCATCTTCCCGGCCCAGGTGCCGCCGGTCCAACCGAGCCACTCGATCTTGCAGTGGTACGTGGCACTCTTTTTGTGCGGTGCGACGTTCAGCGAACAGCTGCCCGCGGTGATGCTCAGGCCGAAATCACCATTGTGGGGCAGAGTTCCTCCTCCCACCGCCGTTATGGTTCCCTCGAAGGTGGTGTAAGGCGGTGTGCCGTCGGGCAGCTCAGTCGGGCAGCTCTCCGACAGGCAGACGAACTTTCCGGGGTTGCCCGTAAACGGGTAGGGGGAGTGGTTCATCTGGCCGCCGCAGGAGCTGTCCTGGGCCGTGCCAGTGATTTTGGTTACCAGAAAGTGGTGGTCGGTGTAGTGGGTGGGCGTGTAGCTGCCATCGGCACCTATGCCGATGCCCAGGGAGGTCCACCACTCGGGCTCTTCGCTGACCAGTTCGTAGCCCCGGTAGGTGCGGATAGTGCTGAGGGCCGGGTGCTTGCTCCCGCTGAAGACGGAACTGTCTTCGTTGTACTGAACCGATTGTGTGGGGTCACCGACACAGACGCGGCTCTGGTTGTTGGTGCGCTGGGTACTCACCACGCCGATGTTGCCGTACCACTCCGGACCTATATAGCACTTGTAGTTAAAATAGCGGTACTCACTGCCGTCCGCAGTGGTCGTCGAGCCCATCGTACAGTAGGCGGCATCGGAGGTCATGATGGAGAAGTTGTCCTCGTCTCCGCTTTTTACCTGGGTATCGAAATAGAGCCGACCCGAGATGGTGCTGAAGGCACTGCCGTCCTTGATTCGCATCAGTATCCGTCCCGTGGCGATATCGACGAGCTCCTTGCCGCCGCCATCGAGTGTGACGATGCGGGTGCCGTCGCCATTGTCGGTGCCTGAGGGCGGGTTTTCATAGCTTTCACCGCCCACCATGACCGCGCGGCCGGTTGGCGGTTTGAGAAAGCCGCCGCCCGGCAGTGTGCCACTGGCAAGGCTGACACTCAGCTCCGGGTTGTCCCAGGCGATCAGGCTGGTGAGGGCAACCGTCTGCGTACCATCCTTGGGGTCGTCCCAGGTGACCGAGACCCTGATCTGGACCGGGTCAGTACCGGTTACCGACCAGTTGCGGGTGAAGCTGGCGGCCACACCTGTGGGAGTATCGCTGCCCCCCGCCAAGTTGGCATGCTGTGTCGCCGTGATCAGGTTGCGGAGCTGCTCGATCCTGTCCCGGGCCAGCTGGACCGCCTCGGCCCGGGCCTTGGTCTGGCCGCTGCTCGCCGTAAGCCCCCCCTGGAACTTGGCGACCGCAAGCAGGCCGGCGCCCAGTACCAGAATGGCGATTAACGCCTCGATCAGGGAGATGCCCCGGCTTCGGTGGGGGTTGTTGTATCGGGTCATGGTTATCTCCTCTTCAGATACGGTGCCGGGTATGCGCTGCCGATCCCGTCACTACCAGTCGCGCCAGGTGCCCACCAGAGAGGCGGGCTTGCTCATCTCGTTCAGGCCAGCGAGAGTGACCGGGTCGTAAATCACGTCAAAGCTGCCCGTTCCTCCCACCACCCCGTCGACGACCGCGCTACCGTAGATGGTGACGTTGCCCGCGACAGACGCATCACCCAGCACGTAGACCAGGCCGTAGATGGTTACATTGCCGCTGCCCGCCATATCGCCATTGAGGATGAGGATGACCGGATTGTCACGGGAGCCGATTTCGGTACCCCCGGTGAGGGTGGCGGTTTTTGACCCCCCGGATTCAATGCCCTCCACCCAGATCACCTCGCCCACTACCTCATCGAGGCTCCCGGTACCGGTATCGTTCGAAGTACTCCCGTCGACCTCCAGGGTTACCTTCGCATCCCGGTAATCGTCCGGGGTGTAGGCGAAGTAGTTGGCGAAATACTGGTCGCTGGTCAACCCGGAGATGCTGGTGTCGTTCGCAATGACATCCGGCCCCAGCGTGTTCATGTCGGTGGTGCAAATGTAGTTGGCGCTGGTGCCGCAGTTGGTCGGTGGCCCCGGGGGCTCGGTTTCCGCCGACGGCGTGGGGACGTCTGGATTGCGGATGAAGGTCTTGCCCGCGTTACCGATGCTGGTGAGGTCCCGGCCGGTCCAGATGGTCAGGTTGTTGTAGTAGTTGGTGACGGTGGCACTTCCGCCAACATCCACGCCGCCCCGTGACGACAGAGGGTTGGAGGGCGGATTGGCGACGGCGGGACTCCGCTGCGCCACCGTAATCATGCGCCGGTGGGCCACCCCGTCGTCACTCCAGCCGCAGGAGACGATAAGCGTCCTGCGCAGGTCTGGGGGAGTGGTGCAGGTAGCGCCGATGTCGTCGCAGTCGATGCTGGCGGGATTCTGATCCCGATCACAGAACGCGACCTGATATTGGCCCACTACCCTGCCCCCTGCATCGGTGAGGGCTGTCGCTGTAAAGGTGTCTGCGACATCGTTGCCGTCCTTGTCGATACCCCCGCTGGAGTTGAAGTAGGCCATTGCATCATCGAGCCCCGCCTGCGCGGCTTCGAAGGCGGCCTTGGAGCGCAGATCATTCGCGGATATGCGCTGCTCCATGAAGGTTGAACGCGCCGTCGCGAAGACCGCTAGGGTGACGGCGATGAGCAGCACGAGGGAGACAAGGAGGGTTGCCGCACCGCGCTGTTGCCAGGGAAAGGTCATCTGTTTGATGTTCATGGCTGATCCTTTCTTTTTTAGGGCGCTACGATGATGCGGTTGTTGCGCAGGCGGACCTGCTCCGAGAACTGTACCTGGACGGTCGCGTCACTGACGTGCTGTGCAGCCAGGGCGATGTTTAGCTGGCGTGTCTCCACCAGCAGGTCACCGGTCGTCGGTGCCACGTAGCCGGTGCAGGTGTCTGCGTCGGGGCAGTTGCACGCCGGGATGGTCGAGTTGGCGGGAGTAGTCCACGTCGCACCGGTGGTGGTGTTGAGGCATTGGGAACCCGCCGTGCTGAAGGTCAGCCCGGTGATGCTGACGGTGTTGGGGTCACTGATGACGTTCCAGGTGCCGTTATCGTCATTGCAGTTTGCCGTGGTTGTGCCGCCGCTGCGCAGCATCTCCAGATTGTTGCCGCTCAACCTGAAGCCGAAGAAATCGGTCGCATCCACCCCGGTGGTGCCGCCCCGGTAGGTTGCGTCATAGGCGTAGATGACGCAGCTTCCCCCATTCAGGACGTTAACATTGGTGGTGCCGCTCACCGTGAACGGATTGTCCGGATCCACCTGGGGGTTCCCTCCGGTGGCGATAACCGGAACATTGTCGGGCGGATTGTCCGGACTCCCTGCCACCGCACTGGCCCAATAGCCGGCACGGCGGATGTCGCTGACCATGATCTCCATAATGGTGCGCAACTCCTGCACCAGCTTCGCCTCGCGCAGTGTCTCGGAGCTGGTGCGGACAGCGACGAGGTAGATATTGATGGCGGCGCCGACGGTGATCATGCCGACCAGCAGGCCGACCATGAGTTCGGTGATGGTGAAACCGCCCTGGGAATGGTTGCGCCGGATCAGCATGTGGGATACCCCGCTACGTTGCCCGTGCCGCTGGGGGAGCAGATGCTTATCCGCCCGATGAAGTTGGTGAGGACCCGTAACTGCAAGCCGTTGGGTGCGGTGAGTGTAATGGCGGGATCCGGGTCGCTTCCGGTGGTGCCGCGGACACCCTCGAAAAGGAAGTCGGCCGTGTTTGTTGCCAGGGTGATGCCGGGGAAGCCGCTGCCAGCCAGGAGTTGCGGTACATTGGTGCCGCCCATGCTGATTGTGCAGGCCGGGGATCCCGTGCTGCAGTCGCAGTTGGCGGCGCCGTCCGTCAATCCGATGCACCAGGTCGCACTGGTCACGTTCACACGGATGTTGGAGGACTGTTTGACCGCCTCCGAGCGGGCAAACTGCAGCTGGCTGTAGATCTCCTCACCGGCACTGATCAAGCGGCGCTTCTGGACGAACTCATTCATGGCGGGGGCCGCCAGTGCCACAAGGATGGCAAGGACCACGATTGTTATCATCAATTCGATGACGGTGACTCCCGCTTGACGGAGTGTTTGCATGATCTGCTCCCGGTGACCGTGAAACTATTTTATATTTTTGGGGTATGGAAGGGGAGGTGGATGCAGTGCCGCCCATCGGTTGATACATACCTTTTGTCCACTGTGAATAGAGTGGTACGCAATAAAAGGTAAGTGCTGGTATAGTTGCAACCGAATCGCTTGGGGTCACAATTTGGTAAACCCCTTTGCCCCCAGGTTAAAGTGATCGCAGGTTTCAGACAAAGAGGATAGCTAAATGGAAACGCCATCCCGGGGATTCACCCTTATCGAATTGATGGTTGCAGTGGCCATCGTGGCCATTCTTGCCGCTGTCGCCTATCCGTCTTACACCAGTTACATTGAGAAGTCGCGGCGCGCCGACGCCATGGCTGCGCTGATGGCGATTCAGCATGCCCAGGAGAAGCTGCGGGCAAACTGCCCCTTCTACGCCCAAACTATTTCCAGCGCCAACACATGCGGCGCGAATGCGGGCGCAAGTGTGGTCAATGCGAGTTCAACCAGCCCTGACGGGTACTACACTATCGCCATCGTGGCCGGTTCAGCCAGTGCCACCGGATATACCGCAACCGCAACCCCCGCCGGCGCGCAAGCGAATGATGACTGCGGCACCTTCGCGGTGAATGGCAACGGTCCGCTGCACACCGGCAGCTACGCCAACGCCAGCTGCTGGAGCAGGTAGTCCCACATAGCAGTTCCAAACCTTTCAAGTTCAAACATTTTCCCATCGCTGCGCGGACCCGGTCAGATGAAAATCTGTTATCGGGTCGCGCAGCGCTCGTAATCGGTTGCCGCAGCGCAAGTGGAGTCAAACCCTCCAGCGGCCGCAAAGCCACTTCACTCTCTGTTTCTAATAAAGTTCAATTCGCCTGCGGGGCGGGGAAATTGCTTTAGTGTGATTCTGTTGGTTTGGAACCAGGTTCATCAAAGTGCAGCAACAACCGCCCCAGTTGTGGCGAATAGGAGTGTTTCGCTTTCGGTGCTTGATAAGCGAAACCCATTGAGTTGCTTCTATAAATTATTCCCAAGTAATCGTATTGAACAACTTTATTCAGCCGGTTGTGCGCAGTCGTGTTACTCAACAAATAGGCAGAACGCAAGAGGATGAATTGCAGCTTGCATCGCAAGCTCACCGGCCGCTTGTGCATCTCTTGTGTACCGTTTGCATAGGCACATAACGGGGGTCGTTCAAATTTCCTCGCATCTTGTGGCACGAAGATGCCGTGCCCCGGGGCTCGCAGGGGCGCCTGTTGATGTACGTAACTACTTATACTTGGCATGGGGATGAATTAATGTTAACCAGTCCGCAAAAACCATAAGCAGATGGGTGCCTGAGGTGCGGAAGGATAAGGAAGGTCAGGTCGAAGTCGTCGCGGCGCTCTTGTGCCGACGTGCGGCGGCCTCCTTGTGCCGCCTGGTGGCGCTCTTCGGAGCGATCTTCTCCTACCGCGGAAGGTGGACCTCTCATTGAGCCAACCGCCCGTGACATGGGGCTTGCCCGCGAGGGGCTGTGCAAGGCGCTCTCTGCCGAGGGGAACCCTGAGTTCGCCACCATCATGAGGGTAATCCGCGGGCTTGGGCTGCGGCTGCGCGCGAGAGCGAACATAATCCGCCGCAGGATGCAGCGCACGCGCAGTGAGGTGCGCGGCCGGCCCGCCGGGGATTGCGACTCACCGCAACGCCTCCCACCAAACACCGACTGGTAAGGCCGCGGCCGACCACAGAAGAATACGTCAGCAGCACTGGTTCCGTTCCCCCTGGCCCCAGTCTGCCTTTTGCACTTGCAGGGGGCGAGTAGGACCTGGACATCCTGATCGATACGACCGAGGAAACCTCTGTTTTCGACATCGGGGCAATCCGGGTAGAGCTGACGGAACTTCTTGGGGTAGAGGTTGATGTGCTGACCCCTGGGGCTTTGCCGGATAGGTGGAAAATGGACGTGCTGAATGAGACACAGGTGGTATGAGTCGGCGGGACGAACTTGCCCTGAAGGACTACCTGGAGCATATCCAGCAGGCGATCGGTCGTATCCAGTGGTATCTCGCCGATATCGATCACGCCGCGTTCCTCGTGAACGAAGGAGAAACAATATGCGGTCATCCGCAACCTGGAAATCATTGGGGAGGCGGCAGGCAACGTCCTGCGTCATTTCCCAGTATCCAGAAGTTACGCGCAAAGCTACTTACGGGACCCGTAATGTGCTGGCCTATGGTTACTTCAAAGTTGATCTGGATGTTGTCTGGAAAACCGTGGAACGAGATTTGCCGTTTCTTGGAGCGCGGCGGGAACATCGCTGTCGCTATAATTTCAGCGCGATATTTTACTCTGGCCCTGAGGGATGCTATGACCCGTGTTGCTCTTCAGCGTAATACGCGCCCCGCGGGAATCGCAGCGCCCCGATCTGCGGCTTGAAATACTGAACCGGCGTGGCACAGCGGATCGGAGGGAATAGAACTGACGGTCACCACGCTCGGCGTGTGGGCTTCATGCCAGACTTGATCCTGCGCCCTTGTTTGGAAAAGCGGCGGCCGTTTGGCCGCCGCGAAGTAATCCACCAAACCTTGCCTAGTCGCAGCTCGATACATCGAAGTCGTGGGTGACATTTTCGATCTGCTCGTCAACCCAGGTATATGAGTCCTCACCTCCAGCGCAGGTGAGCGGTGACCAGTCACCGGCGGACACTTCCTCCTCTGCGGCGATCGTGATGGTTCCGGTCCATGGTGAAACACCGGTACAGACGTAGGTGGTCGAATCGACAATTTCACACGAGGCATCATCGCTGGTTACGGAAGTGAACTGCACCGTGCTTGAATCGTGGATCAGGGAACCCGATACGGTGATTCCCGGAACCTCGCTATGTCCGCTGACACTCCAGTCGGGGCAGTAGTCGCTCAGGCAGACGTATTGACCCAAATTGGGCTCGCCGATTGCGTCAGTGAAATTCGGGAGAATTTCGGCGCAGTCCTCATCATCGGGGGGTTGGTTAAAATTGTGGATTACGAAGTGGTGAACCCCGTTCAGATTGTTAATGTCGTCGTTACCGTCTTCGTCTATTTGAATGCCAACCGGGAACCAGAACTGGGTGCCGTTGACCATTCGATAATCGTAGCCCCGGTAGGAGCGGTACCTCGAACCGGCACTGTCGTTGGAATCTGGGCCACCGACACAGACATGGCTCTTCGCCTCATTCCCGCCGAGCGCATATCCCTGATTGCTTCTGCTCGCGTCGAAAAACTGAATCCCGACATTGCCGTACCATCCAGTGGCGACATAACAGGTGTATTCAAAATAGGGCCAGGCAGGATCTCCGATGCCCGAATCGGTATTTCCACTAATATCGTTCGGGATATTGCGTGGGCAGTAGGCCGCTTCAGAGGCGATTACGTGTATCTTGCTCGTGCTCAGCCCATTGGCGATGTAGACCTTGCCGCTGATGGTGACGATCGCCGAGCCCTCGTAGATGATCATCAATACCTGGCCGGTCGAGTCGAGGAGTTCGGTCTGACCATATTCGGTGTTTTCGTATGTCCAGGTGCCATCATTGTTGGAGGTTGCATTATCCGGCAGGCTGTCGTGATGCCGACTCTCAGGGATGTTGGTCGTCGCGCCACCCTGAGGTGTCGGGATGCTGCCGCCGCCGCCTGATTCGCCGCCGCTCGCGAAACCGATGCTGCCGATCGTGTTGGTCCAGGCAATGACGCTGTTCAGAAACACGCGCTGCGCTCCACCCTTGGGGTCATCCCATTCGACCTGCATCAGGATTTCCTTGCGGGCGGGATTGGCCAGGTCGCGGATGCAGTAAGCGGGTGTAAAGGTCGCGTTCTTGCCGGTCCTCTGACTCAAGTCGGTCCAGTCTGATTCCGTAGCCGGATCGCAGCTTGAGATGGTAGTTGCCGTAAGGGCGATTTCGTCGTTATCCGGGTTTTCATACGTATTGAAGTCGGCTTGGCTGGCAGTGATAACCGCGCGCCTTGTCTCCATCTCCTGCTGTGCGATGCTAATCGCCTCGCTACGGGCTTTGGTCCCGCCGCTGCTCTGGAGCAGGCCCCCATGAAAGCGAGCTAGGGCGACAATTCCGAGTGCCATGACGAGCATCGCGATTAGCGCCTCAATCAGGGTGAACCCGCCGCTGCGTTTGTAATTGATCCTGCTCATGGCTGTTCTCCTTGGGTTCACCAGTCGCGCCAGGTTCCGGCGACCTCGATATCTTCGCCAAGAGGCTCCGAGGGGTTGAATACGGAAGGGGTATAAATAATATCGACCGTACCGTTACCCGTCACATTGCCTGCGACTATTGCAGAGCCGTAGATGTCCGGATTGCCCCCTGAATTCATGTTTCCTGTGACGTAGACGATGCCCCAAATCTCCGGTCCACCATGAATGGAAAGGTCGCCATCCACGATGAGAATGACCGGCTCATCGGCACTTCCATACACACCGTTTGACTGCATTGACAGGTCGCCATCGATCCAGATCAGGGAGCCGGCTGCATCTGCGGGATCATTGGGTAGGGAATTAAAATTCGCGCTTGCCTGCATTTCGCTCATCGACATGCTGAAAAAGTTGTTGAAAAAATCATGATCGGTGGCGTTTGCAAGGTTCGGATCATTCTGGATAACATCCGGCCCAACGTTGTTCTTGTCGGATGCCTTGACATTATCCGTTCCGTTGACGTTTATATAGGTGTCCGCGCTTCCGATATTGGAAAATTCGCCTCCACTCCAGACGGTTTGGTTGGTGTAGTTGTTGGTGATGGCTACATTTCCCTGATCGCTTGCGAAGCTGCGTGTGATCAACGGTTGCTGAGGAGTGTTTGCGATATACGCGTTCGTACCTGTCTGCTGGAAAACGGTGGCGGTTGCGGTGCGATCGAAGCTCCAGCCCTGTGATTGAATCTGGTAGCGTCCACTGCCCAGCGACAGGAAGGTCACCGAGTAATCGTCAGTCCCGTCACTGTCCAGATCTTCTGCCAGGGTACTGGCCATATTGGCGCCCGGCATGTCCGCATAACGGGCACCATGCATCCGCCCCGCCTCGGCGGCCTCGAACGCCTCACGGGCACGGATGTCGTTGGCAGCGATCCTCTGTTCCATGATCATCGTCTGCGCGGTGTAAAGCGTGATCAGGGTGACGCCAACCAGCAGAACCAGTGCAATGAGCAGTGAGGCAGCGCCCTGTTGCCGATGCTGGAGAGTCCTGTTTCGAATCATTATCCTTACCCCCGCTGAGGTCATGGCTGCTGGTACAGTCGGTTGTTGCGAACCTTCACGGAAGTCGCAAGGGAGGCAGAGACCGTCGGGTCATTGGCCAGTTCCGCTTCGATGGTAATGTCGATTTGTCGGCCTTCAACGATGTAATCATCCGTAACTGGATCATCGCTGGTGTCACCCGGTGTAGCGTTGTAGCAGTCGTTACGGGTTGCCTCGGTGGTGTTCTGGCACTGGTAGTTGTCCGTTTCAAACACCAGATTCGTGACGGTGACGAAATCAGGATCCGTTACTCTCTGAAATATCCAGACACTGCAATCCGCCGTTGTACGTGTTCCGCCGGCGGCAATGCCCTGGAGCGTCCCAATCGCACCATCGTCTGTCAGTGTGAAGCCGAACCACTGCCCGGGGTTGTCATAATCGATATCTCCGCTGTTGTTCGCGTCATACGTGTAGAGGATGCATGACGAACCGTCTACTGTCAGGTTGGTGTCGTCCCTGGTAAACGGGTTGTCGATGTCTCCAGGTTCGGCGCCCCCCCAAAAACCGGCACGACGTATGTCACGCGTCATGACCTGCATCGCGGCCCGTAATTCCTGGTTCAGTCGGGCAGCGGCCAGCGCATCCGAACTGCTGCCAATAGTGGCGACATAGACGCTTGTAACCCCGGCAATGATAATGAGGCCGATGGTGATTCCGATCATCAATTCGATGAGTGATAGCCCTGTTTGCCGCTTCATCATTAACATCCCGGCAGGCCTCCGACATGGTCCGACGAGCACTGTCTTACCCGCCCCAAGGTGCTGACAACGATTTGAATCTCCTGTCCCCCTGCTCCCTCAACCGCAATCGCGTTCCCGGAGGCGGTTCCGCGCACAGGATCAAAAGATATTTGCAGGGTGGCATTGGTCATGCTCAGTGGAATGCCATAACCGGTACTGTCGATGCGCCGCAGTGTCCAGTCATCCGGGGCAGTACTTGCGTCGGCAACATCTTCATCCGCGCGAATCAGGCAGGCATCGGTGTTTACCGGATCGCCAAGGGTATCGATTGTCGGATCACAGCCGGTAAATTCGCTGATGCCGAGCGCCCAGACGGTATCATCCGTGCCATCAACGACGGCTCGCACGTAAATAATTTTGTTGCGCTTGATCGCTTCAGAGCGTGCAAAAGCAACTTGCTCAAAGATGGCCTGGCCGGCCGCAACAAGGCGCCGCCGGTCCAGCATGTCGCTAAAGGAGGGGGCAGCCAAGGTCAGGATGACCCCCAGCACCGCAACCGTGACCATTAGCTCGATCAGGGTGAATCCTTGTTTCAACTGCCGTTTTCGGATCATTTGCGGCATACCTCCATACGTAATCCATTGTATATTGACGGGGGCTTTTCCGGACTGCCGCCGGTCCCTTGTTTTGACCCGTTCGTCGCCGCAGTGGAGGGGAGGGGGCGACAGCGGCTTGCCGGAGCGTATCATTTGTCGTGGGAACAGGAGTAGTCACATGCCACGCTTGCAGAAAACCACTGGCTTTACACTGATTGAAGTAATGATCGTGGTCGCGATCATCGGGATCCTGGCCGCAATTGCCTATCCGAGCTACCTCGAGTATGTGCGCGATTCACGCCGTTCCGATGCCGTTGCGGCGCTGCTGCAACTGCAACTGGACCAGGAGAAGTGGCGGGCGAACAATACGACCTACACCAACGTGCTTCAAGGGACAAACTGTGGGACTGCAAGTGCGACGGGGCTTTGCTGGTCAAGCGCCACGTCGCCGGATGGGTACTACAACATTGCGATTACGGGTAACAGTTCCACCGGATATACGGCGACGGCGACTGCCGCGCCCACGGGGGCGCAGGCCAGTGACTCGGTCTGCAGCCCGATGACGTTGACCGTCAGTACCGCCAACCCAAACGGGGCTCGCTCCCCTGCCGACTGTTTCCGGTGAGTGTCGGAGAGTTGGCCGGTCCTGAGGCGACTGGACGGGGTTAAAATCTGTCCCCCATACGCTGGTCAAGGCGACGGCCTCGCGTACTTTTCGCGACGGCAATGCATGTGCGATCAACCTGGCGAGAGGTAGACGGCAACCAAGGTGATGTGCTTATTGCCATCCCTTAGAACAGTGGTTCCTGGTTCCCATCCCGCGGGCGGCAGCCGGTGAAGGTGTGTTGCCCCCGCCTCACTACCCAATAGCTTATGGGCCCAAGGGCTCCTGGGCCGGGGTTGGACCGGCGCCGGATGTGTTTTAATGAATATTCACCCCCCGGCAAGGTCCAATTTTCCTAATGACTGACGTGATAGTCGTCGGCGGCGGCCTCATCGGCATGCTCACCGCCCGCGAGCTGGCGCTTGCGGGCGCTTCGGTCACGCTCTTCGAGCGCGATGAGACGGGTCGGGAGTCCTCCTGGGCCGGTGGCGGCATTCTTTCCCCCCTCCATCCCTGGCGCTATCCGGACCCGGTCACAGTACTTGCACGCTGGGGGCAGGCACATTGGGAGTCGCTGGCCGGGGCTCTCCATGCTGAAACCGGCATCGATCCGGAGTGGACCGGTAGCGGACTGCTGGTGCTGGAGCCGGACGAGCCGGAGCGGGCGGCACGATGGGCGGAGCGGTTCGGCTATGTATTGGAACCGGTGGCGTTGGCCACTGCCTGCGAGCCCGCGATTGCCGGGGCACATGCGGGCCTGTGGATGCCCGATGTGGCTCAGGTGCGCAACCCGCGCCTGGTCCGGGCGCTGCGGCGCAGTCTTGACCTGAATGGTGTCCAGGTGGAGGAGCGTCGGGCGGTTCAGGGCCTGCGCCTGCGTGGCGGAGTGGTGCGGGGCGTCGAAACGGCCAACGGGCCGGTCGAGTCGAAGACCGTGATCGTGGCGGCCGGCGCCTGGAGCGCAGGGCTGCTCGGAGAGGCGGCCGCTTTGCTGCCGGTGGAACCGGTGCGGGGGCAGATGCTGCTGTTCAAGGCGGCGCCGGGTGTGCTCTCCCGCATCGTGCTTCACGGCGACCGGTATGTGATTCCACGGCGGGACGGCCGCATTCTGATCGGCAGCACCCTCGAGCGGGTCGGCTTCGACAAAGCCACCACCGCATCGGCGGCGGCGGAACTGCGGGAGAGGGCCTGTGCGCTGGTGCCGGCGCTGACCGATTACCCCGTGGAGCACCATTGGGCCGGCCTGCGCCCGGGCTCCCCGACGGGGGTGCCGTTTATCGGTGAGCACCCACACATCGGTGGGCTGTTCCTGAACACCGGCCACTTCCGAAACGGGGTGGTGCTGGGGCCGGCCTCGGCGAGGTTGGCGGCTGACTTGCTCCTGGGTCGCACGCCGGTGGTCGAGCCCGAACCCTATCGACTGGGGCGCAGCCCGGCGGCTTGACTGGTGTCAGTGGACTCCGTCTAAAACCCTGACCTATACTGGGGCAATTGGCAGTCGGAACGAAGGCGATGGAAAAATCGGACGTTATCCCACGCTTGAAGGCCCACGGCGTCACGCCCACCCGGCAGCGAATCGAAATCGCCCGCTACCTGCTGGCGCGCCCGCAGCATCTGTCGGCGGAGCAGGTGCTGTCACAGGTCAATGTGGACTACCCCGCCGTCTCCAAGGCAACGGTCTACAACACGTTGAACCTGTTTGCGGAGAAGGGGTTGGTCCGGGAAGTGATCGTCGACCCCGCCCGCGTTTTTTATGATTCGAACATCGAGCCGCACCACCACTGGTTCAACGTGGACACTGGCGAGCTGAGCGACATCCCGCTGGGTGCCTTACGCGTGGACGGTGCCCCGGAACTGCCGGACGGGGTTGAGGCGATCGGGGTGGATGTGATTGTCCGGGTACGGCAGAAGTCCGCCTGAGACCGTTTGTTCGGCCCAACTCTTTCTTATATACTCGGCGCCTTTCCGCGCCGGCGTAGCTCAGTTGGTAGAGCAACTGATTCGTAATCAGTAGGTCGGAAGTTCGAGTCTTCTCGCCGGCACCAGAACAGAAAGGCCTGCTTTTCAGCAGGCCTTTTTTTATGGTTCAACTGCCTCCCGGTATCGCCCTTATTTCCGGGCTACGCGGACACTCGAAGCCGTGATAGAGTGAACCGATTCGCAAATACCGCAAAACAATCACGGTTTTTCCTATTCATGGCAATCGACTTCGGCGGCGCCCGCCAACCTGAAGAGGCTCTGTTGCCGTGCCTCGACGAGGCCGATTCCTCCGATCTCCCGGTCGGGAAGATCGCTCGTTCCCAAGTGCTTGAGTGCGGCCCGGAAACGCCGTTGGCAGAGGCCGCGCACCTGATGAGTGAGGCGCGCTACTCGTCGATTCTGATCAGCGAGAACGGCAGGACCGTGGGCATCTGGACCGAGCGCGATGCACTGACGGTCGATTTCGCCGACCCGGAAACCTACAGCCGGCCTGTGCGCGAGGTGATGAGCACGCCGGTCCACTCCATCTCCGAAGATGCGCCTTTGGCCGAGGTGGTCGCCTATCTGCGCCAGGAGCGGATTCGCCACCTCATCGTGCTGGATCATGAGGGGGGGCGGAAGGGGGTGGTCTCCCTGACTGATGTGGTGCTCAGCCAGGGTATTGAACACTACCTGCGGCTGCGGCCGGTCGATTCGGTGATCAGTCGGCCGCCGGTGGTGTTGGATGAGAGTTCCACCCTCCTCGATGCGGCCCGCTCGATGCGCGAGCAGGGAGTGGATGCGGTGGTGATCGGTTATCGCGACGGCGGGTGGGGGATCCTCACCGAACGGGACGTGGTGCGCTTCATCGCCGGGCGGCGGCCGAGTGACGGGATAGGGGGGCTGGCGAGTCGGCCCCTTGTCACCACCGATCGGGAGAGCAGTCTGCTCGGTGCACGCAGCCTGCTGGTGGAGAGCCGTCTGCGCCACCTCGGGGTGACCGACGGGGACGGCCAATTAATCGGGCTGGTCAGTTTCTTCGACATCCTCGCCGGCATGGAACACGCCTATGTCGAGGAGTTGAAGAGTGCGCTCTACGAGCGGGACCGGGCGTTGGTGCTCTCACGCCGCAACCTGCATCTGGCGGAGCGCATTATCGAGAGTTCACCCGAAGGGATCATGATCACCGACCCCGAGGGCCGCATCCAGTCGGTCAATCCCGCCTTCACCAAATTGACCGGATACCTGCCCGAGGAGGCTATCGGCAGAAAGCCGGACCTGCTGAGCTCCGGCGAGCACGAACCGGCGTTCTACGAGGAGATGTGGCGCCGCGTGCGGGAACAGGGGTACTGGCACGGCGAGATATGGAACCGGCGCAAGAACGGCGAACTGTTTCCCGAACTGCTGACCATCACCAGCATCCGCGACGAAGAGGGGAATCTCACCCACTACGCGGCGCTGTTTTCCGACATCAGTGAGATGAAGCAGAACGAGGAGCGGATCCGCAATCTCGCCTACTACGATCCGCTCACCGGCCTACCTAACCGGCGTCTGCTGAATGATCGTCTTCAGGTCGCCCTTGCCCACGCCCGGCGCAGCGGCGCCCAGATCGCCGTGCTGTTTATCGACCTGGACCGGTTCAAGCGCATCAATGACAGCCTCGGTCACGGCTTCGGCGACGAACTGCTCCGGCAGGTGGCCCGGCGCATCGGTGAGTGTATCCGTGAGGACGACACGGTGGCTCGGATGGGCGGCGACGAGTTCGTGGTCATCCTGTCGGTGGACGACCCGGAAGGGGCGGCGACTACCGCTCGGCGCATCATCGACTCGCTGAAGGCGCCGGTGGTGCTCGACCAGAAGGAGCTGGTGGTCACCTGCAGCGTCGGTATCAGCATCTATCCGGACGACGGCACCGATGCCGACACGCTGATCAGCAACGCCGACAGCGCCATGTACCGGGCCAAGGACACGGGACGCAACAGTTACCAGCTCTATGCACCGGCCATGAACGCCCGTTCGCTGGAGCACCTGGCCCTGGAGAGTGGGCTGCGGCGGGCGCTCGAGCGCGGCGAGTTGCGGGACTACTATCAGCTCCTGATCGACACCGAAAGCCTGGAGGCGGTCGGCGTGGAGACGCTGGTGCGCTGGCAGCATCCGGAACTGGGGCTGGTGCCCCCCGCCGATTTCATTCCGTTGGCGGAGGAGACGGGGCTCATCATCCCAATCGGTGAATGGGTGCTGCGGGCTGCCTGCCGCCAACTCGCTGCCTGGTGTCGGCAGGGGCGTACGCTGGAGGTGGCGGTCAACATATCCGCCCGCCAATTCCATCAGAAGGACTTCCTCGGGTTGTTCGGCCGCGTGCTGGAGGAGGAGGGTGCGGATCCGGAGAGCGTCACGGTCGAGCTGACCGAGAGCATGCTGATGGATGACGCTCTGGAGACCATCCGCATCCTGCGCGGCATCCGCGATCTGGGGATGAGCGTCGCGGTGGACGACTTCGGTACCGGTTACTCCTCCCTGAACTATCTGAAACGGTTCCCCATCAACAAGCTCAAGATCGACCGGAGCTTCATCCGGGAGATGCACCGCAACGCCAACGATGCGGCGATCGTCTCGGCAGTGATCGGACTCGCCCACAGTCTGGGGCAGAAGGTGGTGGCGGAGGGGGTCGAGAACGAAACACAGGTCGCCCGCCTGCGGGAGATGGGCTGCGAACTGTTGCAGGGGTTCCTGTTCGGCGTACCGGTTCCCGCCGAGGAGTTGTTCAAGCCGTAGGCACTCCGGTTTAGAGCCGGTCGCGCCACCGGGACGATTCGCGGGCGAGATCCCCTTCCAAGCGACCCAGCTTGATCCTGATCAATCTCTCAGCCCGATTTCCAAAGTACTTTCCCTCAACTTAGTTCCCAGGGGCGTAAGTCCAGAACTCAAGAAGAGGTGTGGACCAGTGAAACGCTCCGAAGCATTGATCGATCTTTCCCGGGAACATCACTCGGCGCTTTCGCTCGCACTACGAGCCCGTCGCGCCGCCACCATCGGGGGTGCTGCCGCAGTGGCGACGGTCGCAGCAACCGTGTGTGAACGCTTCGAAAACGAACTGAAACCACATTTCGAAGAGGAGGAGCGCTGGGTCTTGCCGGCGCTGAGTCGGGCAGGTGAAACCGCACTGGTGGAGCGCACGCTTGCAGAGCATGCGGAGCTGGAAGTGCTCGTCGACAGACTCTCCTCCACCGATGGCGAAGCGCTCCTCGCCTTCGCCGATGCCCTCTCTTCGCACATCCGCTTCGAGGAGCGTGAGCTGTTTCAGATGGCGGAGCGCCATCATGAACTGCTTGCCAGCGAAAAGGCTACCCGGCGAAGTTGACCCGCATCGACAGATCGATCGACTGCACATCCTTGGTCAGTGTCCCGACCGAGATGTAATCGACGCCGCTTTCGGCGATGGTGCGGATGTTCTCCAGCGTGATCCCGCCCGACGCTTCCAGGCGGGCGCGCCCGTCGACGATGTTCACCGCCTCGTGCAGGGTTTCGGGATCCATGTTGTCGAGCAGCAGGATGTCGGCACCGGCCGCCAGCGCCTCCCGCACCTGATGCAGGTCCTCCACCTCCACCTCCACAGGTACCTCCGAGGTGCTCCGACCGCGCACCTGGGCCACTGCTGCGGTGATGGAGCCTGAGGCGAGGATATGGTTCTCCTTGATCAGGATCCCGTCGAACAGGCCAACCCGGTGGTTGTGGCAGCCGCCGCAGGCGACCGCATACTTCTGCGCCTTGCGCAGGCCGGGCACCGTTTTGCGGGTGTCGAGTACCTGAACGCCGGTGCCCTCCACCGCATCCGCGTAGTGACGGGCGCGGGTAGCGGTGCCGGAGAGGGTCTGCAGAAAGTTGAGCGCGGTGCGCTCCCCGGTGAGAACGGCGCGCGCCGGGCCGTGCACGACACACAGGATCTGATTGGGGCGCACCCGTTCCCCCTCGGCAATACGCCACTCGATGCGTACCGTCTCGTCCAGCTGGCGGAACACCTCGTCGAACCAGGGCTGGCCGCAGATGACGGCACTCTCCCGGCTGATCACCGTCGCCTCCGCCTTGACCTTGTCGGGAATCGCCGCAGCGGTCAGGTCACCGCTGCCCACATCCTCCGCCAGGGCGCGGCGCACGTCGCTGCGTAGTTCGCCAAGTTGGATGGGGGCCTCTTCCAAGGAGCTGGCTCCAGTCATCTGTTCACCCGTTGAGTATGGACCAAGCGTCCGCTCCAACCATCCTACTGGGCCGACGTCGGTTCGGCGTCCGTCTCGGCCGCGGCATCATGGCGGTCGAAATAGTTGTCCTTCAGACGCTTGACCAGTCCGGCCAGAAGGATCAGCGCGAGCAGGTTCGGGATCGCCATCAGGATGTTGGTGATATCGGCGATGTTCCACACCAGTTGCAGCGGCACCGCCGCGCCGAACACCACCAGGCAGGTGAACACCACCCGGTAGGGCATCACCGCGCGCTCGCCGAACAGGAAGTGGGCGGAGCGGTCGCCGTAGTAGGACCAGGCGATGATGGTGGAGAAGGCAAACAGCGTCAGCCCGATGCCCACCACGAAGGCACCGCCCTCTCCCAGCACCTGGCTGAAGGCGAAGGCGGTCAGGGAGGCACCCACCGCACTTTCCGGCGCATTCAGGTAGGCGCCGGTCACCACGATGACCAGTCCGGTCAGGGTACAGATCACCAGGGTGTCGATGAACGGCTCCATCATCGCCACCAGCCCCTCGCGCACCGGCTCGTTGGTGCGGGCCGCCGCGTGGGCCATTGGCGAGGAGCCGAGTCCCGCCTCGTTGGAGAAGAGGCCGCGCGCCACGCCCCAGCGGATCGCCTCACCGACCGCGGCGCCGCCCACCGCCCACGGGTTCAGGGCGTGGTTGATGACGGTAAAGAGGGCGGCGGGGATCGCATCGAAGTGGCTGAACAGGACAATCAGCGCGGCGCAGATGTAGATCACCGCCATGAACGGCACCAGGGTGCTCGCCACCCTGGCGATGCGCTTCACGCCGCCCAGGATGACCAGCCCCACCAGGATCGCCATCACCAGCCCCACCAGCCAGGCCCCTTCGCGCAGCTCCGGCCAGATGAACACCAGCCCGTCCACCACCGAGTTGGCCTGGACCATGTTGCCGATGCCGAACGAGGCGATGAGGGCGAAGGTGGCGAAGGCGATGGCGGTGCGCCGCAATTTGAGGCCGTGCAGCAGGGTGTACATCGGACCGCCGGAGACCTGGCCGTCCGGGCTCACTTCGCGGAATTTCAGCGCCAGGGTGCATTCGGTGAACTTGGTCGCCATGCCGAAGAAAGCGGTGACCCACATCCAGAACAGCGCGCCGGGGCCGCCGAGGGAGATGGCGGTGGCGACACCGGCGATGTTGCCGGTGCCCACCGTGGCGGACAGGGCCGTGGAGAGTGCCTGGAAGTGCGACACCTCGCCCACATGCTTCGGGTCGCTGTAACGGCCGGAGACCAGTTGTGTGGCGTGGCGGAAACCGCGTATCTGCACCAGCCCCAGGCGGATGGTCAGATAGAGTCCGGTACCCACCAGGGCAATGAGGGTCAGGGCATTGCCCCAGAGAATGCCCGACAGCGTGCCGGTCAGTGCCGTCAGGTTATCGATCCACTGTTCCATCATTACCCCCTCCGCTGTTGTTTGGCGAGATAGTACTCGTCGTCGCGGAGAGGGACCAGCCCGGCCGCTTACACCGCCAGCTTCAATCCCACCCGGCTCACCCGGCCCTCCTCGACCTCGCGCACCACCAGTTCGCTGTTGCCGACCCGCAGCCGATCCCCCACCACCGCCTTGGGGAAGTGGCGCTCCAGATAGGCGCGCAGCGTTTCGTCGGGCAGTGCATCCGGGACCTGAAATCCGTACATCGCCACCACGTCGGCCAGGCGCACCTCCGCCTGCAGGACGAACTCACCGAAGAAGCGCCGCTCGTCGAGCCGCCGTGGCGCCTGCACGGTGACGAAGAGACGGTCGAGTGTCTTGATGTCGGTGGGCCCGGCGAACAGATAGACATGATCCCCCACCGCCAGCGTCAGCTCCGGCTCCTCACAGCCAAGCAGCCGGTCGCCCCGCAGCACGGCGGCGATGTGGGTCTGCTGGGGCAGCGGCAGGCGGCGCAGGGGGAGTCCCGCCGCCTGACTGTCCGCGGCGAGCCGGTAGCCGACCAACTCATAGTCGTGGCGCCCCGGCAGGTCCAGCTCCACACGATGCAGGGCGCCGGCCGTGGGTGGCAGTTCAAGGCCCAGCCACCTGGCTGCGGGGGCTACCGTCCACCCCTGCACCACCAGCGAGATCAGCACCACGAAGAAGACCACATTGAAGATGGTGGCCGCCTGTTCGATGCCGGCCAGCAGCGGGAACAGGGCAAGCACGATGGGCACCGCCCCGCGCAGCCCCACCCAGCCGATATAGACCTGTTCGCGCCAGGGAAACCGAAACGGCAGCAGGCAGAGGCCGACCGCCAGAGGACGCGCCAGGAACATCAGGCCGGCGGCCAGCAGCAGCGCCTGGGGTGCCACCGGCAGCAGCTCGCTCGGTGTCACCAGCAGGCCGAGCACCAGGAACATGGCGATCTGGCTCAACCAGGCGATGCCGTCGTGGAAGCGGCGGATGTTGCCGGAGGCCTGCATCGGCCGGTTGCCCATCAGCAGGCCGACGATGTAGATGGCCAGGAAACCGCTGCCGCCGAACAGGGCGGCAATGCCGAAGGTGACCAGTCCGCCGGCCAGCGCCAGGAGCGGATAGAGGCCGGCGGCGAGTTGCAGCCGGTTGACCAGCTTCACCATCAGATAGCCGCCCGCGAGGCCCGCGGCGGCACCCAGCCCGATCTGCACCACGAAGCCGGAGAGAAGCGTCCAGGAGAGACTCTCCCCCCCCTTCGCCAGCAGTTCCACCAGCGCGATGGTGAGAAAGATCGCCATCGGGTCGTTGCTGCCCGACTCGATCTCCAGCGTGGCGCCGACACGCTCCTTGATCCGCAGTCCGTGGGAGTGCAGGAGGGAAAACACCGCCGCGGCGTCGGTGGAGCCGACGATGGCGCCGATCAGGAGCCCCTGCAGCCAGTGGATCTCCAGCAGCCAGGTGGCGAGCGCTCCGGTAACGGCCGCTGTCAGCACGACCCCAAGGGTCGCGAGCGTGACCGCCGGACGCAGCCCGACGCGGAAACTGGCCGATTCGGTCCGCAGTCCGCCGTCGAGCAGAATGACCGCCAACGCCAGCGAACCGATGAGGTGGGCGGTCGCCACATCATCGAAGCGAACCCCGCCCGGACCCTCCTCCCCCATCAGCATGCCGAGGATAAGAAACGCCAGCAGCAGCGGCATGCCGGTGCGCGCCGAAAACAGACTCGCCAGCACGCTGATCAGCAGGAGCGCACCGCCGAGGAGAATGGTATGGTTGGAGAAATCCATGGAATCAATCGGCGCCTGACGCCGGCCCCTTGCCGTCAGCACGATGGTATCGGGCGAACACCCCCCGAGCCAGGGATTCGGCAGTTATCAACCGGGTGAAAGGCTGAAGCCGCTGTCTGTTGGCGGACAACTTTATAGTATCTTTGAGTTCGATTTCAGGGCGCTCAAGGTCGTGAAGAAGTATATACCGCCAACCTTCCACCCCTTCTATGACAGCTGCCGGGATCTGGCGCCGATCGTTGCGGTGATCGCCTTTTTTCAGCTGGTGGTGCTGCAACAACCGATTCCGAACCTGGCGGAGCTATTGGTTGGCGTGCTGCTGGTGGTTATCGGTCTGACGCTGTTTGTGCGCGGGCTGGAGATGGGGCTCTTCCCCATCGGGGAGACGATGGCCTATGCGTTCGCCCGCAAGGGGAGCCTGCCCTGGCTGCTGCTGTTCGCCTTTGCGCTCGGGTTCGGCACCACCATCGCGGAGCCGGCGCTGATCGCAGTGGCCGGGGAGGCGGCCAGTATCGCCGCCGACTCCGGGGTGATCGCCGCGACCGAGGAGGCCCGCCGCGAGTACGCCCTGGGACTGCGCATTACGGTCGCGCTGTCGGTCGGTGTCGCCATCGTGCTCGGGGTGTTCCGTATCGTGAAGGGGTGGCCGGTACAGTACCTGATCATCGGTGGTTACATGGGTGTGGTGGTCATGACCGTTTTCGCACCGAAGGAGATCATCGGCATTGCCTACGACTCCGGCGGGGTCACCACCTCCACCATCACCGTGCCGCTGGTCACTGCGCTCGGCGTGGGGCTGGCCTCCAGCATCAAGGGGCGTAACCCGATGCTCGATGGCTTCGGCCTGATCGCGTTTGCCTCCCTCACCCCCATGATCTTCGTGATGGGGTACGGGATGATCCTATGATCGCGCTGATCGTCAATCTCGGTTTCACCCTCATCGACACCATTCGTGACGTGGTGCCGATCGCGGTGATCATCTTCGGCTTCCAGTTTCTGATCCTGCGCCGCCCCGTTCCCCACCTGCGCCAGGTGATTTTCGGTTTCCTCTACGTGTTGCTCGGCCTGGCGCTGTTCCTCGTCGGGCTGGAGCAGGCGCTGTTTCCGCTCGGCAAACTGATGGCCGAGCAGTTGACCGATCCGGTTTTCATCTATGGCGCGGAAATGCTCGAGACGGTCGAGCGGCACTGGACCGACTACTACTGGATCTACCTGTTCGGCGCCGCCGTCGGATTCGCCACCGCGCTGGCCGAGCCGGCACTCATCGCTGTGGCCATCAAGGCCAGCAAGGTCTCCGGCGGCGCCATCGGGGTCTGGGGCCTGCGGGTGGCGGTCGCCTCCGGTGCCGCCCTCGGCATCGCCATCGGCACGCTGCGCATCGTGATGGGGATTCCGCTGCACTACATCATCATCACCGCCTACGTCGTCGTCATCATCCAGACGGTGTTTGCACCCAGAATCATCATCCCGCTCGCCTACGATTCGGGCGGTGTCACCACATCGACGGTGACGGTGCCCATCGTCACCGCGCTGGGGCTGGGGCTGGCTTCCACCATCCCGGGACGCAGCGCGGTTCTGGACGGGTTCGGCATGATTGCGACCACCTGCCTGTTTCCGATCGTGACCGTGATGGCCTATGCCCAGATCAGCCATTGGCGGGCAAGTCGCCGGAACAGGTCGACACCCGAAACAGTGGCCCAACCGGAAGAGGAAAAGAAGCCGTGCACTTCAAGCTCCTGATTACCCTCATCGAGGACGACAAGACGGATGCCGTGCTGGAAGCGGCACGCAAGGCCGGCGCCACCGGCGCGACGGTACTCAATCAGGCGCGCGGCGAAGGGCTGACCAAGGCCAAGACCTTCTTCGGTCTCTCGCTGGAGACCCAGCGCGACATGATTTTGTTCCTGGTGGAGGAGCACCTGAGCCGCAAGATACTGGAGAAGATTGCCGAGGTGGGACAGCTGGACGCTTCGCCGGGGACCGGTATCGCCTTTCAGATCGACGTGGAGGATGCGGTGGGGGTGGTGCACCAGATCGAGCAGTTGACGCCCGTTGTGGAGGAAGAGCTATGAGCGACAGCAAGAAGATCATCCGGGTCCGTGAGGTGATGAAGGCGAGCTACGACATGGTGGATGGCATGATCACCGTGGCCGAGGCGCTCAAGGCGATGCGCCACGTGGAGAACAAGTGTCTCATCGTCGACAAGCGCCATCCGGATGACGAGTACGGGATGCTGCTGCTGTCGGATGTCGCCCGTCATGTGCTGGCAAAGGATCGCTCCCCCGATCGGGTAAACGTCTACGAAGTGATGGCCAAGCCGGTGATCGCGGTCCATCCTGACATGGACATCCGCTACTGTGCCCGTCTGTTCGATCGCTTTGAACTGACGCGCGCACCGGTAATCGACGGCGGCGGAAAAGTGCTCGGCACCGTCAGCTTCACCGATCTGGTGCTGGAAGGATTGGTCGGCCACCTGGAGTGAATCATGCCCGAACTCGTCAAGCTGAATCAGTTTGACTTTCACCACCGCCTGGCGGAGACGCCCGGTCCCGCGCTGGTGATCGTCACCGGACCGGATTGCGGCGCCTGCCGCAGTCTCAAGGGGCTGTTGGCATCGGGTGCCTTGCCCGATGTGAACCTGTTCGAGGTGGATGCGGAGCAGGACCTGGCCCTGACCGCCGAACTGGAGGTGTTCCACCTGCCGGCGCTCTTTCTCTACCGCGACGGCCGTTTTCACCACAGGATTGAGGCGGAGCTGACTGCTGAATCACTGCAACAGGCGGTCAATGGTGCTCTGACCGGACCTTCCGAGGAGGCCCCCTGAGTATCCGTTTTCACAGCGACAGTGGCCTCATCGAGGGCGCGCGCCAGCTGCCGTCCCCCAATCACGACGAGCGCCCCCCCGGAACCGTTGTCGACCTGCTGGTGATTCACGGCATCAGCCTGCCCCCGGACGAGTACGGCGGCCCCTGGATTGACCACCTGTTCACCAACCGGCTCGATTCCGGCGCGCACCCCTACTTTGAGGAGATCCAGGGGCTGCGCGTCTCCAGCCACCTTCTGATCCGGCGCGACGGCGAACTGGTGCAGTACGTTCCCCTGCACCTGCGTGCCTGGCACTGCGGCATCTCCTGTTTTGCCGGCCGTGAACGGTGCAACGACTTCTCCATCGGCATCGAACTGGAAGGCAGCGATGAGGTGCCCTATGCCGAGGCACAGTACGCGACGCTGGCCCGTGTCGTCGCGCTCATTCAGGAGGCGTTCCCGGCCATCACCCCGGAGCGCATCGTCGGTCACTGCGATATCGCGCCCGAACGCAAGACCGATCCCGGACCTGCGTTCGACTGGGCGCGGCTGCGTACCGCTTTGACTTGATCCCGCCGGACGCGGACACTACATCACAAAATCGTGCGTGGCCTCTCACGCTCGGCGCGGCTGATTGAGCTGACGCTATGTGAGCGGGATGCGCCGCAGCCGCAGCCGGGGCCGGGGGGGCAGGGGAGAGGAGATGAAGCGTTTCCGGAATATCGTCTATGTGGCGGAGCCGCTGGCGGACCAGTCAGCCGCCATGGCCCGCGCGGTTGCCCTGGCGGAGAACAGCCAGGCGCGCCTGACGGTGCTGCGCGTGGTCGACCCGCCGCGCCTCGGCGCCTTTGCCCGCAGCCACTCCCGGGACGAACTGGAATCCCTGTTGCGGCAGCAGGAGACGGCGCGGCTCGAGTCCCTCGTTGCCCCCTTCCGGTCGCGTGTCGAGGTATCCCTCGATCTCCGTTTCGGTACCCCTTTTATCGAGGTGGTGCGTGACGTCATTCGCCACCAGCGGGATCTGGTCATCAAGACCGCCTGTACCGAGGAGGGGGTTCGCCATCGTCTCTTCGGCAGCACGGACATGCATCTGTTGCGCAAGTGTCCCTGCCCCGTGTGGCTGCTGCATCCGGACACGACGCAGAACTACCGCCGCATTCTGGCGGCTGTCGATTTCGATCCGTGGCAGCCGGAGGCGGGGGAGGGGGAACTCAACCGCTTTATCCTCGAGTTGGCCGGTTCGCTGGCCCTGAGCGACTTCGCGGAACTTCATGTGGTACACGTCTGGGACACCATGGCGGAGGGCGTGATGCGGGTGTGGGGCGGCGAGTTGGATGATGCCTCCCTCTCCGCCTACGTGGAGAGCGAACGCGTGCGTCACCAGGAGGGATTCGACCGGCTGGACGGGGAGTTGCGCGCCCTGCTCGGTGAGGAGGCTTACGGTTACCTTTCGCCGCGGCTCCATCTGCGCCAGGGTGTCGCGCGTGAAGTTATCCCGGCGTTGACGAAAGAGATAGACGCCGACCTGATTGTCATGGGCACGGTCGCCCGCACCGGCATACCCGGATTCATCATCGGAAACACCGCGGAAGGGGTGCTGAATCGTATCGGCTGCGCGGTGCTTGCGGTCAAGCCGCCGGGGTTCATTTCGCCGGTGACGCTGCCCTGAAGGGGCGTTCCAAATCCAAATTCACAACCTACAAGCAAGAACACACCGATGTCGGCCGGCGAGGCGCATGCCCAGATTGCAGTTCCGTACCTGATCGAAACCGTCGCATTTCTGCTGACGGTGGTAATCATCGTGCCGCTCTTCCGGCGGATGCGGATCAGCCCCATCCTCGGTTACCTGGCGGTGGGCGCCCTCATCGGTCCGCCGGCGCTGGCGGTGGTCTCCGATCCGGATCAGGTGCGCCATTTCGCCGAGCTCGGCGTCATCTTCCTGCTCTTCACCATCGGGCTCGAGCTGTCCTTCGAGCGGTTGCGTACCTTCAGCCGCCTCATCTTCGGCTTCGGCACCGCGCAGGTGCTGGTTACCGCCGTCGCCATCGGCGCCATTGCCTGGCTATGGGGCAACGGCCCGGAGGCTTCCATCATCATCGGCCTCTGTCTCGCACTCTCCTCCACGGCGATGGTGATGCAACTGCTGTACGAACGGGGCGAGATCGCCGCCTCCCACGGGCGCGCCAGTTTTGCCGTGCTGCTGTTTCAGGACCTGGCGGTGGTGCCCATCCTGATCCTGGTCGCCGCGTTCGGTGCCGAGGGCAGCGGCAACGTCTGGGCGGACGTGGGCGGTGCGCTGTTGCGTGCAGTGGTGGCGGTCGCCGCAATCCTCATTCTCGGCCGCTACGTGCTGCGCTACCTGTTCCGCACCGTGGCCCAGACCCGCAGTGTCGATGTCTTCACCGCCATGATGCTGCTGGCCATCCTGGCCACCTCCCTGGCGACCGGCTATGCCGGGCTCTCCATGGCGCTGGGTGCATTCCTGGCCGGCCTGCTGCTGGCGGAGACCGAATTCCGTCATCAGATCGAAGGGGAAATCGAACCATTCAAGGGGCTTCTGCTTGGGCTGTTTTTCATCAGCGTGGGCATGAGCCTGGACTTCGGCCAGGTGGCCGACAAGCTCGGCTGGGTGGCGGTATCGGTCATCGGGCTGATCGCGCTGAAGACCCTGATCACCTTCGCTCTGGCGCTCGCCTTCGGCCTGCCGCGCCATGATGCGATCCGTACCGCCCTGTACCTCGGTGAGGCGGGCGAGTTTGCCTTCGTGGTTATCGGGCAGGCGACGCTTGCCTACAAGCTCATGCCGGCGGAGGTCGGGCAGTTCATGGTGATCCTGGCCGGGCTCTCGATGGCGCTCACACCATTGTTGGCCGCGCTCGCGGGACAGCTCGGCCGTGCCTTGCAGCCCGATTCGGGAGAGATCGAGACCAATGAGGCGGAAACCCGGGGGCTTTCGGGCCACGTGGTCATCGCAGGCTTCGGGCGGGTCGGGCAGACCGTGGCGGCGGTGCTGCGCAGCCAGACCGTCCCTTATGTGGCGCTGGACATGGACTCCGCGCGGGTGCGGCGCCATCGCAATGGGGCCGAACCGGTCTACTTCGGCGACGCGGCCCGTGCGGAGGTGCTTCGCCGTGCCGGGGTCGAGCGGGCTGCCGTCATGCTGGTGACGATGGACAACCCGGACGCGGCCGGCCGGTGCGTGGATGCGGCGCGGCGGCTCTGGCCCGAGTTGCACATACTGGTGCGGGCGCGTGATTCCGGTCACTCGGACGAGTTGCATCGGCTGGGGGCTAATGCGGTGGTGCCGGAGACGTTGGAAGCAAGTCTGCAGCTGTCCGGACATGTGTTGCGTACGCTCGGCGTTCCAGGCGAAACAGTGAGCGCACAACTCGATCGGATCCGCGGCCACGGTTACGACGAGGTGCGCAAGGCGATCGATCCCGGGGTGGAGGCCGAGGGCACTGCACATCAGCCCTCCGCCGGCGCCCTTTGACTTGCCTGCGGTGAAGCCAGAAACTACCGTCTTGCACACCGCTGCGTATCGCCGATAGAGCCGAACGTGTCACTACTTGCCATTCTTCTCGCCCTGCTGGTTGAACGCTACCTCGGTTCGCTGGAGGAGCTGCGTCGTTTCGAGTGGGTCGCCGCCTTTGCGGACTGGGTGCGTTCGCGGCTGCCTGCGACCGGGGAGAAGTGGACGCAGGCGCTGCCGGTGCTCGCCGCAGCCTTCCTGGCCCCGCTCATCGGCGTGGCGCTGCTCGGCTGGTTGTTGTGGGAGGTGTGGGGGCTGTTCTATTTCCTGTTCGCCCTGTTCGTCCTCGTCTACAGTCTCGGACCCAAGGACCTGGAGGCGCAGGTGGAGGCGTTCGTCGACGCCCGCGAACGGGACGACCGCGACTCCGCTGAGTGGTACGCGGCCGAACTGGTGGACTCGGGCCGACCGGATGTGGCGCCTGCGGACCTGCTGCTCGAGACCATCTTCGTTCAGGCCCATGAACGGCTCTTTGGGGTACTGTTCTGGTTTCTGCTGCTCGGACCCGCCGGGGCGCTCGGCTACCGGCTGGTGGTGGTGCTGGAGGCGCGCTTCGGGGGTGAACAGAGCGGATTCGGCGACTCGGTGCGCCGGCTGCACGGACTGCTCGCGTGGCTTCCCGCCCGTCTGGTCGCCCTGGGCTACGCCCTGAGCGGCAGCTTCGTCGAGGCGATGCACTACTGGCGTGATGAGGCGGCCAAGTGGCCGAGCATCAGCCGGGGCGTCCTGGTGGCGAGCGGTTTCGGTGCCCTGCGTATCGAACCGGGTACCACCGAACCCGGCAGCGAGGAGGAGACCGCGCGGGTGCGCGAGGCGATGTCGCTGGTGCGCCGCACCCTGCTGGTCTGGCTGGCCATTCTGGCCCTGTTTGTCATCGCGGGCTGGAGTCACTGACCGGTACCGCCCGAACCTCCCAAGACCGTGACTGCACTTACCGAAACCACTGTCGACCTGCTGCGCCATGGCGAGCCGGTGGGCGGCAGGAAGTACCGCGGGCAGATCGACGATCCGCTGAGCGAAAAGGGGTGGGATGAGATGCGCCGGGCGGTCGAGGGGCACTCCCCCTGGCAGGCGATTGTCAGTTCGCCCCTCGCCCGCTGCCGCGCCTTCGCCGAGGAGCTGGCCGCCTCGCAGGGGCTGCCGCTGACCTTCGAGCCGGGCCTCAAGGAGATCGGGTTCGGGGAATGGGAAGGGCGAACCTCATCGGAGTTGAAGGCGTCCGACCCGGAGATCCTGATGCGGTTCTGGACCGACCCGCTGAACCATCGACCGCCGGGCGCCGAGCCGCTGGCGGCATTCCGGGATCGGGTGGTCTCCGCCTGGGAGCGGATTCTGCAACGGCATGAGGGCGCCCACGTGCTGGTGGTCTGCCATGCGGGGGTGATCCGCATGATTCTGCGCCACGCGCTTGATATGCCGCTGGAGCGCCTGTTCCGCATCCAGGTGCCGAGTGCCGGCCTCTCCCGCGTGCGGGTGGACCGGATGGGGGCGTACACGCTGCCGCGTGTGCTGTTTCACGGCGGGACACTATGATCCTAGAAACCGCACCGCACCCAATGTAGGCCGGATTAGCGTAGCGTAATCCGCCGAAGAAGCGCCGCCAAAAGGTGGCGGATTACGCTGACGCTAATCCGCCCACGGGGCGCATCGAATCACCAAGCTGGAGAAGGCATGACCGGTAACCCGAAAACCGTCTACCTGAAGGACTATTGCCCCCCGGCCTACCGGGTGGAGAGCGTCGAACTGCGCTTCGAACTGGACGAGCAGGATACGACGGTCCATGCGAAGCTCCTGCTCCACGCCAACCATGACCGTTCGCACGGCGTACAGCCGCTGGTGCTCGACGGTCAGGACCTCGAGCTGCTCTCCATCGCGCTGGACGGCGAGCCGCTGTCCGAAAAGGCCTACCGGGTCGATGGAGCCCACCTGACCATCGATGCGCCCCCGGAGTCGTTCACCCTGGAGACGGTGGTGCGCATCCACCCGGCGGCGAATACCGCGCTGGAGGGGCTCTATGTCTCGGGCGGCAACTTCTGCACCCAGTGCGAGGCGGAGGGTTTCCGCAAGATCACCTGGTTCCCGGACCGACCCGACGTGATGGCGGTCTTCACCGCCACCCTCGTCGCCGATCCGGCCCGCTATCCGGTACTGCTCTCCAACGGCAACCCGGTGGAGGAGGGAAAGCTGGAGGATGGCCGCCACTTCGCCACCTGGCACGACCCGTTCCCCAAGCCCTGTTACCTGTTCGCCCTGGTGGCGGGCGATCTGAAGTGGGTCGAGGACCGTTTCACCACTACCTCCGGCCGCGAGGTGGAGCTACGCATCTACGTGCGTGCGCCGGACCTCGACAAGTGTGACCACGCCATGCGCAGCCTGAAGGCGGCGATGGCCTGGGATGAAGAGAACTACGGCCGCGAGTACGACCTCGACCGCTACAACATCGTCGCCGTCTCCGACTTCAACATGGGGGCGATGGAGAACAAGGGGCTCAACATCTTTAACTCCCACTACGTGCTGGCCAGCCCCGAGACCGCCACCGACACCGACTTCGTCAACATCGAAGCGGTGATCGCCCACGAGTATTTCCACAACTGGTCCGGCAACCGGGTCACCTGCCGCGACTGGTTCCAGCTCAGCCTCAAGGAGGGCTTCACCGTCTTCCGTGACGCGCAGTTCACCGCCGACAGGCAGTCGGCGGCGGTCAAGCGCATCGAGGATGCGCGCCTCCTGCGTGCGCGCCAGTTTGCCGAGGACGCGGGGCCGATGGCCCATCCGGTGCGCCCCGACGCCTATGTGGAGATCAACAACTTCTACACCCTGACCGTCTACGAAAAGGGCGCCGAGGTGGTGCGCATGCTGCACACCCTGCTGGGCCCGGAGCGGTTCCGGCGCGGCACCGATCGCTATTTCGAGCGCCACGACGGCCAGGCGGTAACGGTGGAGGATTTCATCCGTGCGCTGGAGGAGGCCAACGGTGTCGAACTGACACAGTTCCAGCGCTGGTACGCCCAGGCGGGCACACCGGTCGTGTCGGTGGAGCGGCTGTACGACGCCGAAACGCGCCGGTTTCGCCTGACCCTGCGCCAGAGCTGCCCGCCGACACCGGGCCAGCCGGAGAAGGCGCCGTTCCACATTCCCGTCAAGATCGCCCTGCTGCGCCCCGACGGCACGGCATTGCCGGTGCGTCTGGAGGGGGAGTCGGGCGGAGAACTGGAGCGGGTGCTGGAACTGACCGAGTCGGAGCAGACCTTCACCTTCGTCGATCTGCCCGAGCCACCAATCCCGTCGCTGCTGCGCGCCTTCTCGGCGCCGGTGAAGCTGGAGGTGGACTGGAGCGATGCGGAACTCGCCTTCCTGCTGGCCCACGACACCGACGAGTTCAACCGTTGGGATGCCGGGCAGCGGCTCGGGGTGCGGGTGATGCTGCGGGCAATGGAGCGGCTGGCCGCCGGCCGCACGCCGGACCCGGAACACGACTTTGTCGAGGCGTTCGGACGCGCACTGGCGGCGTACGGGGAGATGGACCCCGCGCTGCTCGCCGAGGCGCTCACCCTGCCGAGCGAGGAGTATGTGGCCGACTTCACCGCCCCGATCGATCCGGATCGGCTCTATCTGGCGCGCACCGATCTGCGTCGTCTGCTGGCGACTGCCCACCGTGACCTGATCGAGAAGGTCTACGACAAGCTGGCCGACACGGGTCCGTTCCGGCTCGATGCCGCCGCCATCGGGCGCCGCCGGCTGCGCAATCTCTGTCTCTCCTACCTGGCCGAGCTGGGCGATGCGCAGGTACAGGCGATCACCGTGCAGCAGTTCGACGCCGCCACCAACATGACCGATTCGGTCGCCGCACTCACCGCGCTGGTCCACACCGGTGCAGCGCAGCAGGCCGCCGCATTGAACTCCTTCTACGGGCGCTGGAAGGAGGAGCCGGGCGTACTCGACAAGTGGTTCGCCATCCAGGCCGCCTCACCGCAGCCGGGGGCGCTGGAGCGGGTGCAGCAACTGGTCGAGCACCCGGACTTCACGCTGAAAAATCCCAACCGGGTGCGTGCCGTGATCGGCACCTTCTGCATGCGCAATCATGTCCGCTTCCACGAGGTGGATGGCGGCGGCTATCGCTTCCTGGCCGACCAGGTGTTGACCCTCGACCGGATGAATCCGCAGATCGCCGCACGGATGCTGACGCCGCTGACCCTGTGGCGCCGCTACGAACCGGTCCGCAGCGACCTGATGAAAACCGAACTGGAACGGATCGCCGGCAGCGAAGGGCTCTCCCCCGACACCTACGAGGTGGTTACCAAGAGCCTCGCCTGAGGGAAAGTGTGTAGGAGCCCGCCCCACCGGGCGAATAGCGGCAAAGCCGCTTAGAGTACCCCAAACCCGTTCGCCCGCAGGGGCGGGCTCCTACAGATGAATGCAGGGCGGATTAGCGCCAGCGTAATCCGCCGGGACAGCTAAAGCGCCCGCCCCATCACAAACGGCTCCAGATCGTCCGGGTCGTCCAGCTGCGACTCCGAGATGGCGTAACTGCGTACCGAGATCCCCGCCTCATGCACACTCTCCGGGTTGCCGGAGACGAGCGGATGCCACTCCGGCAACTCCCCACCGGACGCAAGGATGCGATAGGCGCAGGTGGTCGGCATCCAGGTCAACTGGTGCACGTTCTCGGGCGTCAGCTGCACACACTGCTCCGGCAGCGTGACACGCTCCTCGTAGCGAACGCAGCTGCAGCTCTCCGTATCGAGATGACGGCATGCCACACTGGTGTAGTAGAGCGTCCCGTCCCACTCGTGTTCCAGCTTCTGCAGGCAGCACCGGCCGCAGGCGTCACACAGGCTCTCCCACTCCTCGGCCGACAGCTCCGACAGCGCCTTGGCCTTCCAGAACGGCTCGCTCATCCGCGCCCCCTTACCGCCTCGTCGAGGCGTAGCTCCAATGCCTGCCAGTCGGCCGGCGAGGCGCCGCCTGCCGCCATCGTCTCCATCAGCCCATAGGCGAGTTGCCGCGTCTCCGGCGCCATCTCCTTGAGCTTGGTAAGCAGATACATGTGCCCGCCCCGTTCAGCGCACAGCGTCTTTACCAACGCATAGAGGAGCAGCGACTGACCCGAGCGCGGGTCGCTCTCGACACTCACGGCGATCTGTTCGAAGAGTTCAGGTTTCACAATCGGAATACATCCGGAAGGGGAGCGTCATTCTACTCCATGCGCGTGGTTCAGCAGGCGTGGGGGAAGCACCGTGCGTGCGAGAGAAAGTTCACATTGTGTTAACAATTTGATTTGGCGGTTCTTTTATCTGCTCCGATGCGGCAGAATCGGTGCTGGGGCGCACAACAAGAGAAAAGCCGATGAACCGCGCCGAGCGCATCTACCGCATCCACCAACTCCTGACCCGCCGTCGTTCGGTCCCTTTCGAGCTCCTGCAGCAGGAGCTGGAAATCTCACCCGCCACCATCAAGCGGGATATCGCCTATTTGCGCGATTACATGGAGGCGCCGATTATCAACACGCGGGACGGCCAGGGTTACCGCTACGACCCGGAAGCCCCCGAATTCCAGCTCCCCGGCCTCTGGTTCAACGATTCCGAACTCTACGCACTGCTCGCCAGCGAACAGCTCCTGGAGAGTGTGCGGCCCGGCCTGCTCGGCCCCCACATCGGGCCGCTCAAGGCGCGCATCCGCAAACTGCTGGAGCAGACCGGGCACACCAGCGAGACCGTCACCCAGCGCATCCGCCTGCAGCCGATAGGCAGTCGCCAAATCGACAACCAGCGCTTCGGCCGCGTGGCCGGCGCCGTCCTCGACGGCCGCTGTCTCGACATCACCTACGACGGCCGCGAACGGGGCCAGACCACCGAACGCCGTATCCACCCCTACCAGCTCACCCATTACCGCGACAACTGGTTCGTGATCGCCTGGTGCGAACAGGCCCGGGCGCTGCGCACCTTCTCCCTCGACCGCATCCGACAGGCGCATCTGACCGATGCCGATCTGCGAGCCATCGACGACGCAAGCCTCGATCGCTTCCTGAACGCCAGCTTCGGCATCTTCACCGGCGAGGCGAAGGCGTGGGCCGTCCTGCGCTTTGCCGCCCGCGCCGCGCGCTGGGTCGCCGACGAAACCTGGCATCCGGACCAGATAGGCCGCTGGGACGGCGCCACCTACGAACTCCAGATCCCCTATTCCGACGAACGCGAACTGCTGATGGAGATCGGGCGCTACGGCCCGGAAGTGGAAGTCATCGCCCCGGAAGCACTGCGCGACAAGGCCGCCCAACGGGTACGTGAAGCGGCCGGTTTGTACGGATGAATGACTTCTGGGCTCAACGGGTGAGCCCACCCGTGTGTTAGAAGTCATCACAAGGGGGATACATGGAAGGAACATACCAGCCGCACGCGGGCCAAAGCCGCAACACTGCTCCAGTAGGGCGGCCAACAGCTCTTTGCCTCGAAATACCGGCGCTATCTCCCGAGCGAGGAGAAGTTGCAGGCGGAGATCGAGCGAGAGCGAGAACCGGTGATGTGGAAGTGGCAGCGGGGTATTCGGCCAATCTCCAATTTCTAGCAGCAGGGCAAAGGTAAATGTCGGTCGTGTCCAGAAATGCCTTTGGCAAGCTGCAGAGGGATGATGCCGGAGCCATTGCGGGCTGGCACCCGCTCATCGACCACATGATCGATGTGGCTGCCTGTTTTCAACAATTGTGTCGCTGCCACGCGATTGAGCGGGGATTGGAGAACGCAGCCGGTCGTCGATTGCAGGCGACGGATGTCGCCCGCCTCTCGGTACTTGCTTTCTTGCACGATGTCGGCAAAGCCAATAGCGGTTTTCAGGCCAAGCGATGGGATCCGGCAAAGCATCCGCCGGAGTGGCCCCCACGAGCGGGCCACGGGGGCGAAGCCCTGGTGTTGTTCACCGAAACTTGTGAATCGTTGGCTGAGCGGCTTCCTGTCGATGCGATTGAGCGCTGGGGCGAGGCGACTTGGTCATTGCTGATCGCCAGTATCAGTCACCACGGTCGTCCCATCGTAGAGGTCTCCCCCCTCTCGAACCGGCAGCATGCTGTGGCGTGGAAGGCGGTGATTGGCACCGACGGCCGCACCCTTTATGACCCCGCTGCGGTGCTGGATTCAATCGGTGCACAGGCGACGGTACTCTTTCCAGAAGCCTTTGTGCAGGGCGGGGAGCCGCTACCGGAGTCCCCCGCCTTTGGCCACCTTTTTGCCGGGCTGGTGCAGTTGGCCGACTGGCTCGGCTCTGATAGCGATCTCTTCCCCTACTCCAAAGACGGCGAGCAACGGAGCGAAAACGCAGCGCGCCATGCGGCAGAGGCAGTCGCGGCAGTAGGATTGGATGTGGACGCCTGGCGGGAGAGAGCTGCTGAACTGTCACCAGCCTTCGCGGAGATATTCGGGGGCAACCCGCCCTATCCCGTTCAGGCTGCGATGGGTGACCCGGCGCTCGGACCGTTGGTTATCCTGGAATCTGAAACCGGCAGCGGCAAGACCGAAGCGGCCCTATGGCGCTATGTGCAGCTATTCCAGTCGGGACAGGTGGATAGCCTCTTCTTCGCCTTGCCAACACGGGTTTCTGCAAGTCAGGTCTATGGGCGCGTGCAAAAAGCGGTCAAGCGGCTATGGCCCGATGCCGCCCCGGTCGTCGTGCGTGCACTGCCGGGCTACACCGCTGCGGACGGCCATGAACCGAAGGCACTGCCCAACTTCGAAGTCCAATGGCCCGATGATCCTGACGACAAGGCCGCGCAGCACCGCTGGGCCGCCGAATCGCCAAAACGTTTCCTGGCGGCTCCCATTGCGGTCGGCACCATCGACCAGGCATTGTTCAGCGCCTTGCAGGTTCCTCATGCCCATCTGAGGCATGCACTTCTGACGCGCAGCTTGTTGGTGGTGGATGAGGTACACGCCTCCGACCCCTACATGACCGTGCTGCTCGAACGGCTGCTCAAGGCGCACCTACGTTGTGGCGGCCACGCACTACTCCTCTCCGCGACCTTGGGATCCAGCGCCCGTGATCGCTATCTGGGGTTGTCGTCCGGGCTGGCCGCTCCCTCCTGCACCACCGACTTCGACGCAGCCAGCGCCGTTGCCTATCCTGCCGTCTCCGATTTTTCCGGCATTAAGGCAGTGCCTTCCCCTGGTCGGAGCAAAAAGGTCGAGTGGAGCTTGCATGATTCGATGGACGATCCCGCTCGGATAGCACGGCTGGCGCTTGATGCTGCCAGGGAAGGGGCCAAGGTATTGGTGATTCGTAACACGGTGCCAGGTGCGGTTGCTGTGCTGAAAGCACTGGAGGAGAGCGGCGCCGACCCGGCCTCACTCTTCAACGTCAATGGCGTCGTCACTCTGCACCATGGCCGGTTCAGCCGGGACGACAGACCGCTGTTGGACGCTGCCGTCGAAACCCAGTTGGGGAAAGAGAGACCACCAGGCCCCTGCATCGCCATCGGGACCCAAACCCTGGAACAGAGTCTCGACTTGGATGCCGATCTGCTCATCACGGATCTCTGCCCGATGGATGTGCTGCTACAGCGCATCGGCCGGCTCCATCGGCATTCGCGAGAAGACGACCAACGACCGAGTTCCTTTCGCAAACCACAGGCGTGGATCTTGACCCCGGCAGGTCACGAGCTGGAGCCCCTGTTGAATCGCCCCAGCCACGGATTAGGCCCCTCACCCAATGGCGGAGGCGGCATCTACCCGGATCTCCGCGCGGTCGAGGCCACCCGCCGTCTCATCGGCGCCCATCTCACAGTGACCATTCCCGCAGATAACCGCTACCTGGTGGAAGCGGCAACTCACCCTGACAGGCTACGCGCCATTGAGCAGGAGGGGGGCGAGGCGTGGGAACGTCTCGCGCAGCGGGTAGAGGGTGAGGACTGGGCCCAGAAAACCGTCGGCCATCAGAGTGCGCTGGAACTGGACAAGCCCTTCGACGAGCAGCAACCGTTCCCGAAAGAGGTCGGCATCGCTACCCGCCTCGGCGCCAAGGACCGTCTGCTCCGATTCGATCCCGCGATTCCCGGCCCATTCGGTGCGCCGCTTCGTGCGTTGCCCGTCCGAAGCTTCCTTGTCCCCTCGGGCGTTGATCCCGACGCTGAGCCCACGGTCGTGGCACACGACAATGGGACCACCGAGTTCACCCTTGGAACGTACCGCTATCGCTACAGCCGGTTAGGTCTGGAGCGCCTTAAGGATGACTAACCTTTCGCCCGTCAATGGAGATGTACGATGACGATGCACTACTCGCTACTTGATGAGCCGTTGATCGGCGCCCGCTTGCGGGAAACCGGCGCACGAGCGCGCTACACGCTACCGGGATTGTTCGTCGCCCTGGCCGAAGACTCCGTGCGGGACTTTCCCGCCCTGCGGCCGCACCAGCGCCATCCCTGGCACGCCTTCCTGGTCCAGCTCGCCGCTATGGCTCTGCACCACGCTGGCCAGACGGAGCCGTTCAAAACGGAAGAGGAGTGGCGGCAGGCGCTTTTGGCGCTGACGCCTGATGATACGGACGGGGCGGCATGGTGCTTGGTATCACCCCACGACAGCCCTGCGTTTATGCAGGCGCCAGTGCCCGGCGGGGACGTCAGTGGTTGGAGTGATGACACACCAACCCCGGATAGCCTCGACATACTGGTGACGTCGAAGAATCACGACGTGAAGCAGCAGCGTGCGCGTTCTGGAGAAGCAGAAGATTGGGTGTTTGCGCTTGTAAGCTTGCAAACGGCAGCGCCCTACGGTGGAAGCGGCAATCACCGAATCGCTAGGATGAACGGTGGGTATTCCAGTCGTGTGGGAGTTGGAATTGAACCTGTCGGCGGGCCCGGTCGGCGTTGGGCTCGCGATATAAGAATCGCTCGGACCGAACGCTCAAGATTAGTCGAGGAGTTTGGATATCGAGAGTCGGAGGGAATCGGTCTTATCTGGCTACTCCGGTGGGATGGCCTTGAGTCTCTTCCCTTTCTTGCCCTTGATCCGTTCTTCATTGAGATTAGCCGAAGAGTGCGGTTGGTCAATGCAGCAGGTAAACGCCTCAAAGCACTGCGGTCAACCAGTAAGACACCCCGCTTGGACAAGGAACAATCCGTTAATGGAAACACAGGAGACCTTTGGGTTCCAATTAGCGCCGGAAAGGCCCTACATGTTAGGGAGAACGGATTCAATTACAGCCGCGTGGCGGAGCTGCTCTTTGATAACACCTATCAGCGACCTCCTGCTCAGATAGCAAGATCAGACGACGACATGGAGGGGCTAGTCGTCATAGCCAGAGGAATCGCTGGGGGAAACTGCACAACCGACGGTTATCATGAAAGACGCATTCCGATCTCGCGCAAGGCGGTAAAACGGCTTATCCAGAGGGATACAGATGGTCTAGCCACTGCAGCTCGTGCACGAACAGATGCAATTAGGCACATTCGCAATCTCCTTCGGCAATCGCTGGAAACACTTTTCGATAATGCGAGAGAACGCAAGTCTCACAAGGACGTTCCCAATAGCATCAAACAAAAAGCGAACTCTTTTGCGAAAAGCTTCGAACTCGGTGAGGATGCAAGGTTCTTCACTGGACCAGACGGACTTAACGAGGAAATCGATTCGAACGATCGTGAAGAAGTGTTTCGTAGGTGGATAGTGGCGATGGCTAACCGCGCGGAGAAAATACTGACTGATGCGTTCGATGCCGGGCCGCGTAGCGGAGAACAACGCTATCGGGCCCGCGCCTCAGCATTGGATAGGTTCCGTGGCGGATTACATAGCGACAAAGTCCTTCCAGATCTCGCCGGCTATTTCCGGACACAACAAACCTACAAGGAGGCCGACCGTGAACTCGCATGAAGAACCTAAAACCGGGCACGAAATCCCGGACGAACATGCCACGGGAAACCCGCTGACCCGCTTAGCTCGAATTATCGGCCAGGCAGCTCGCTTCAACGGCGATGCCCATGGCCTTGGCACAGGCGAGCACGCAGCACTGGCGCGAATTAACCCATATGGTGAGCTGCGCCCCCACCAAGTGGCTGCACTGACCCGCGTCTTGCTTAATGCGGGCTTGGAGCCGGACAAGGACAACTGGCGCCCCGAAACTTGGCATCGGTGGGCCTTGATTGCACATGGGATGGCTTTGGCCGGGCACGATGGCACCCGTAATCTGGGCGAGCAACTCAGTTCCGCTGGGATAGCTGAGTCACGGGTAACGAAGCTACTCACCGCGCGCGGCGATGCGTTCCGCCAACTGCTGCCGCGCCTGCTAAGGCTGCTCGCATCAAAAGACGTTGCGCCAAACTGGCACCAACTTGGCGGCTTGATCCTCCACGAGGGGCGTGACGAACCGAGGGCCGAATCGATCCGCCTCGCCGTCGCAGGCCGCTACTTCTCTGCCCGTGAACGGGCCACCGAAAAACCATCCGCTTAACACCGACTGAGGGACCACTCATGAGCAAACAACCCCGTTTCATCCAAATCCACACTCTGCACACCTATCCCGCCGCACTACTCAATCGTGATGATGCCGGCCTTGCCAAGCGCCTGCCTCTTGGCAACGCAGTGCGCACTCGTATCTCCTCGCAGTGCCTTAAACGCCACTGGCGGGTGACGGACGATCCTTATTCGTTGTCAGCGCTGGACGTTCCGATGGCTGTGCGCTCTCGGGGAACGCTGGAGCTGATACGAAATGAGATAGCCAAGAGAGACGTTTCGGATACGCTTGCCCAAGCAGCCGCCGAAGCCCTCCGTGACGGCGGTCTGCTCGATAAGGGCGGTAAGGAAAAGAAAGGCGACGATGCACTCAAGACCGGACAGGCAGTACTACTCGGGCGGGCCGAGATTGATTACCTGGTGCAACGCTGTTCCGATCTCGCTCAAGAGAGCGGCGACAAGGAAGCCCTCAAGATCGCTGTGCTTGCGATGTTGAAAGAAGAAAAGAAGAACATTGCCGCACTTAAGCATGGAAGTGGCCTCGAATCAGCCCTCTTCGGTCGCATGGTCACCTCTGACGTACTCGCCAGCCGGGACGCCGCCGTCTATGTTTCACACGCCTTCACGGTTCACGAAGCGCAGGTCGAGAATGACTACTTCACGGTAGTCGACGATCTGCTGCGGGAAAGTGGCGAACTCGGCTCTGCCGGGATCTTCGACACCGAACTCGCTTCCGGCCTCTACTACGGCTACGTGGTGGTCGATGTGCGCCAGCTGGTGGAAAACCTGGAGGGCATCAAGGCCGAGGCGTGTTTTTCCGATGCCACCTCCCCCGAACAACGCGATCTCGCCGGCCGGGTGGTGCAGCACCTCCTGCACCTGATCGCCACGGTCAGCCCCGGCGCAAAACGGGGGTCCACGGCGCCGTTCGACTGGGCCAAGTTAGTGCTGGTGGAGGCCGGCGACTGGCAACCGCGCAGCCTGGCTGGGGCCTTCCAGGATGCGCTGCCACTGGCGAATGAGGAGGGAGCTCTCCGGGAGCGCGCGATTGCGCGAATGGCCAACGAAATAGCCGCCATGGATGAGGCCTACGGCGCCAACCTGGCGCGTCGCTTCCTGGCGATCGATCCGATCAAGGTTCCCGGCGCCGATCGCGCGAACCTGGCAGAACTCGGCGAGTGGGCCGCCGATATCGTGCGGCAGGGGCGCTGCTGAAATGGCCCGCCATCTGTTGTTACGGCTGGAGGCGCCACTGGTGGCTTTCGGCGGCGAAACCATCGACAACTATGGTGTGATTCGTGAGTTCCCCGCGTTGTCGATGATTACTGGATTGTTGGCTAACGCATTGGGCTGGCGCCGGGAACAGGGCGAGTTACATAACCGGTTGCAGGAGCGCCTTGTGATGGGGGCGCGGCGCGATGCTGCGGGGCGCCGGTTGCGCGACTACCAAACCGCGCTGTTGTTCGAAAATGACCAGGGTTGGACAACGTTTGGTGTTCCGGAAGGCAGAGCGAAAAGCCCCAGCTACACAGTGCAACCTGATGGCCGTAAGGCGCTCACGCAGCAGCGCTACCGCGACTATCACGCCGACCTGAACACCCTAGTCGCCCTACGCCTGGAACCCGCGGACGAGTACCCCACACTGGACGATCTCGCGAATGCCCTCGATCACCCTGCCCGCCCCCTGTTCATTGGCCGTAAGCCCTGCCTGCCCAGCCGCCGGATCTTTGCCGGCTGGCTCGAGGGAGTGAACTTGCTGGAGGTGTTGCAGACGGCGCACCTGCCGAATGACGCGCCCGAGGGGCTACCCATGCAGTGGCCGGATGGCGAGGGGATCGCCAATGGGGATCGCCGATTTGAGTTGTGCGACGAGCGCAACTGGACCAGTGGGGTACACGGCGGCTGGCGACCTGTGCGCGAGGGCACGTTCCATCTACGGGAGGCATCGGCATGACCTTTCAAATACTGCACTGCCGACCCGATCCCCTGGCACTCGCCACCTGGGCCACACGCCACGGACTCCTGTCACCCGACGGAGACTACGGCTACGCGCTGCACGCGCTACTGACCGCCGCCTTCGGCGAGCAGGCGCCGAAGCCTTTCCGCTATCAGGGGGAGCGGCAAGGATTGCTGGCATATACCGATTGCACTGCCGAGACATTGCGGGAAAACGCCGCTTTGGCCAACCCAGAGGAGGCCCGCGCGCTCGGAGTGGACAGCTTGGATACGCGGGCGTTTCCCACGACCTGGCGTTCGGGGCAACGTCTCGCGTTCGAAGTACGTGTGCGGCCGGTAGTCCGAACCAAGGACGGGAGAGAACGCGATGCGTTTCTGCACGCAGTCGAGTCAACCGAGCCCGACAGCGGACCGCAGCGGGCGGAGGTATACACCGATTGGCTTGGCAGGCAATTTTCCAACACCGGTGCGGCAAAACTGGACCGTGCCAGCCTGGATGCCTTTCAGTTGACCCGCGTCGTGCGGCGACCGCCCTCCACCGATACTGGCAAACGCCAAGCGAAAAGCGTCACCGGCCCGGATGCGCTTTTCAAAGGCGAGTTGACGGTTGCTGACGGCGAGGCGTTCGCCCGCCTCGTGGCCCGCGGTATCGGCCGGCATCGGGCCTTTGGCTTCGGGATGCTTCTTCTCAAGCCATGTTGAAGGGGCGCTTGGGCCTGGAAAAGGCCCGAGTGCCGCACGCGGACCGGCACGGCCTTATCTGGCTGGAGCGGGGCGAGTTGTGTGTCATCGACGGCTGCCTGCACTTCCTTGCAGGCAAGGACTCGCTCACCCCGCACATCCTGCAGGTGCCTCACCAGGCGGTGTCAATGATATTGCTTGGTCCCGGCAGCAGCGTGACCCATGACGCCCTGCGTTTGTTGGCGCGCCACGGTACTTTGATGGCGGCAGTTGGGCAGGATGGGGTGCGCAGCTACACTGCGCCGCCGTTGCTGCCGGACCGCTCCGACATCGCCCGGCGCCAGGCTGAACTCTGGGGCAGCCCGCGCCGCCGAATCAGCGTGGCCCGACACATGTACGCGCTACGCCTGGGCGAAGTGCTGCCGCACCGCGATCTCGACACCCTGCGAGGCATCGAGGGATCACGCGTCAAGGCCACGTATCGTTTGATGGCCGAGCGGTACGGGATTGAGTGGCGCGGCCGGCGCTATGATCGGAACAATCCAAACGCGGCGGACATCCCCAACCAGGCCATCAATCATGCCGCCACAGCGGTACAGGCCGCGGCGGCCATCGCCGTTCAAGCAGTCGCCGCCATTCCTCAGCTTGGTTTCATCCATGAAGACTCCGGGCAGTCGTTCGTCTTGGATATCGCCGATCTGTTTCGAGACTCCATCACACTGCACATAGCATTCACCGCGGCGAAAAGAGCCCGTACGGATGACACAACCATCGACCGTCTGGTCAGACGCGAGGCCGCAACAGTGTTTCGCAAACAGAATGTGATCCCGTCGATGATCGACAGCATCAAGAAGGTCATACGCATGGAGGAAGTCAATGGCGCTGGTAGTGATAGTGACGCGTGACGTCGCGGATCGTTTTCGCGGATTCCTCGCCTCGGTGATGCTCGAAGTGGCCCCAACCGTGTACATCTCGCCCCGGATGAACCCGGGCGTGAGGTCGCGAACCTGGAAGGTACTGATGGACTGGCATACCGCAGAACCACGGGGCAGCGTGATCATGGTTTGGCGTGACACCAATGAAACCGGAGGTGTAGGGCTCGCGACACTCGGAACACCTCCCCGTGACTTGGTTGAAGTTGACGGCCTGTGGTTGACCTCTAGGAAGGCCTGATTCGCTCTTTTACAATTCGGATGCATTTCGCTGTTTTCTCTTGCAGGGCATGGGCTTAACTGCAAGGGGTTCCCCCGCGCCTGCGGGGATAGGCCCCTGATGGATACCCACTTGCCGCATCGCCCGATGGTTCCCCCGCGCCTGCGGGGATAGGCCCTCGCCGCGCACCACCTGACCCACCTTCAGCTTGGTTCCCCCGCGCCTGCGGGGATAGGCCTCGTCGCCCAGCTCCGGCGGCTCGGCTACCGGGGGTTCCCCCGCGCCTGCGGGGATAGGCCCCGGCGCAAATCCTTGGACTCGAACGCACCGCGGGTTCCCCCGCGCCTGCGGGGATAGGCCCTACGTCCACGTAGACGAAAAGCCCGAAGCCGTGGTTCCCCCGCGCCTGCGGGGATAGGCCCCAGTACCGCCGCATCCTTGAGCAAGACCAATGGGTTCCCCCGCGCCTGCGGGGATAGGCCCGATTGAGGTTCCGAACGAGCGCGGGACCGTCCGGTTCCCCCGCGCCTGCGGGGATAGGCCCAAAATACCCGCCGATCCCGCCTACATCAAGCGGGTTCCCCCGCGCCTGCGGGGATAGGCCCCCCCAGGCGGCGGCGTCCACTCCTTGCGCCAAGGTTCCCCCGCGCCTGCGGGGATAGGCCCGCAAAACTCGGGGTGGCCGCATGAAGCAACAAGGTTCCCCCGCGCCTGCGGGGATAGGCCCTGACAGCGGCATCGAGCGAAACGGAGCAGGTAGGTTCCCCCGCGCCTGCGGGGATAGGCCCGCATAAATACAGGTATGGCCGGCGCCAGAGGCGGTTCCCCCGCGCCTGCGGGGATAGGCCCCACCAATGAACCACAAGGAGCGAACCACAAGAGGTTCCCCCGCGCCTGCGGGGATAGGCCCTGTACTCGGTTCCGGCATCGTAGGCCGTGGCGGGTTCCCCCGCGCCTGCGGGGATAGGCCCTCGCAGCGCGGTATTTGCGAGACTCTCGCAATGGTTCCCCCGCGCCTGCGGGGATAGGCCCTTCTTACTAGGCGCGCAAGCAACAAATTCCTTGGTTCCCCCGCGCCTGCGGGGATAGGCCCTCTACTTTGCGGCAGGCGGCAAATCTTCAGGCGGTTCCCCCGCGCCTGCGGGGATAGGCCCCTGATTGACGCTCTCGATCCGTTCGGCCGCAAGGTTCCCCCGCGCCTGCGGGGATAGGCCCTGGCTGATGAACGATGCCACCCTCGGCACTGCGGTTCCCCCGCGCCTGCGGGGATAGGCCCGCAGGGGGCCGATGGGGTCGCGCACGGCCTGGGGTTCCCCCGCGCCTGCGGGGATAGGCCCCAGTCGCCATCACCGTAGCTGTGCTCAACCGTGGTTCCCCCGCGCCTGCGGGGATAGGCCCTGGACGAGCTGTTGCTTGAGGGTGCCATCAGTGGTTCCCCCGCGCCTGCGGGGATAGGCCCTGGAAACGGCTGAATCCGCGCCCTCTACCGAAGGTTCCCCCGCGCCTGCGGGGATAGGCCATACCGCTGTACCGGCATCGGTCTGCCGGTACAGGTTCCCCCGCGCCTGCGGGGATAGGCCCCAAGGCTCAGATCAAGTGGGGCACGCTTCCCGGGTTCCCCCGCGCCTGCGGGGATAGGCCCTACGGAAGCGCCGACTTCGATGTGCCTTGTTGGGTTCCCCCGCGCCTGCGGGGATAGGCCCCGCTGCCCGGCTGGCCAAACGTGCGGAAGCCGGGTTCCCCCGCGCCTGCGGGGATAGGCCATTCCGCATCCGCTTGAACTCGCCGCGCACGACGGTTCCCCCGCGCCTGCGGGGATAGGCCCTGCTGGAGATGGGCAACAAGCAATTTCTGATGGGTTCCCCCGCGCCTGCGGGGATAGGCCCGCGGTAGCGACGACGAGAAGATCCTGCTGTTCGGTTCCCCCGCGCCTGCGGGGATAGGCCCGCATCACCGGAAGCGCGCTACAGAAGACACGCGGTTCCCCCGCGCCTGCGGGGATAGGCCCGCAGCCGCGCAGTGGTTTCACGGCATCGAGCGGGTTCCCCCGCGCCTGCGGGGATAGGCCCTGACCGGAGGCCGGCAATGCGCAAGACTATCCGGTTCCCCCGCGCCTGCGGGGATAGGCCCTGATCGTGGAGGAGGCGTGATGCCTTTCCGCCGGTTCCCCCGCGCCTGCGGGGATAGGCCCGGCTGTATGGCGAGCGGAGGGCGAAGCATGGGGGTTCCCCCGCGCCTGCGGGGATAGGCCCTGGACCGGGATGCAAAGAGTCTCGATGCGTCAGGTTCCCCCGCGCCTGCGGGGATAGGCCCCTGGGCACGGCAGATATCTACCTGGGCAGTGAGGTTCCCCCGCGCCTGCGGGGATAGGCCATCCTCCAGGAGCTGGAGCGCGCAGATCAGTATGGTTCCCCCGCGCCTGCGGGGATAGGCCCGCTCGCCGACATCATCCAACACGCCGCCGAGGGGTTCCCCCGCGCCTGCGGGGATAGGCCCAAGGGGTCCACCGCCGGAAAGATCACCCAGGGGGTTCCCCCGCGCCTGCGGGGATAGGCCCTACAGGCTGAAGCCAGAAAGACGCTGAGCCCAGGTTCCCCCGCGCCTGCGGGGATAGGCCCCGGCGCATACCCAAGCCCGGCCGCCCCCTCCGGGTTCCCCCGCGCCTGCGGGGATAGGCCCAAGTCGCATATCGCATCAATGCCAATCTCGTCGGTTCCCCCGCGCCTGCGGGGATAGGCCCCACATTCACCACGCGCCCGGTAATCGAGCATCGGTTCCCCCGCGCCTGCGGGGATAGGCCCGGGAGCCGGAGATACGCCTCAATCGGATCGAAGGTTCCCCCGCGCCTGCGGGGATAGGCCCATGATTTACCCCTTGCATAGTAGTGATTGGTGGGTTCCCCCGCGCCTGCGGGGATAGGCCCCACACGAGCAGTTCAATGCCCAAGTCGAGGTGGGTTCCCCCGCGCCTGCGGGGATAGGCCCTGATGAGCCAGTCCGTCAGTAGCGCAGCCTACGGTTCCCCCGCGCCTGCGGGGATAGGCCCCAATGATGGCAAAATTCGTGTGCCGATAGGCAGGTTCCCCCGCGCCTGCGGGGATAGGCCCCGACGCGTCACAACCGGCTTCCATTTGCTCGAGGTTCCCCCGCGCCTGCGGGGATAGGCCCGATGCAGCCGAGCGCCGCTCACAGCTTGACCGGGTTCCCCCGCGCCTGCGGGGATAGGCCCCAGCACGCCGAAGATCGTTAAAGTGGCTGGCGGGTTCCCCCGCGCCTGCGGGGATAGGCCCGCACTGCTGCAAGTTGCACGGATGCAAATACGGGTTCCCCCGCGCCTGCGGGGATAGGCCCGCACTGCTGCAAGTTGCACGGATGCAAATACGGGTTCCCCCGCGCCTGCGGGGATAGGCCGTTTCCGATGTGGCGAGCGTTAGCCGTGGCGACGGTTCCCCCGCGCCTGCGGGGATAGGCCCCTGATGCCGGTGGCGACGGCGCTGCGCAAGCGGGTTCCCCCGCGCCTGCGGGGATAGGCCCGCCTGAAGATTCTCAATCTGCGCCTTGGTAAGGGTTCCCCCGCGCCTGCGGGGATAGGCCCGCGGTCTCCCACAGATCCACGAACGCATCGTCGGTTCCCCCGCGCCTGCGGGGATAGGCCCCTCGACCCGCAGGGCAAAGACCCGGAATCCCGGGTTCCCCCGCGCCTGCGGGGATAGGCCCCCGGCCGATGGCGCATTCATCGGGTTTGTGAAGGTTCCCCCGCGCCTGCGGGGATAGGCCGTTCGCCGGTCGCCGATGTGCCGCCGTGATAGTGGTTCCCCCGCGCCTGCGGGGATAGGCCCTCAACAAGCAGCGAGGAAAGATCGCATGACCAGGTTCCCCCGCGCCTGCGGGGATAGGCCCGCTGAGCATCGGCTGCGAGCCACCGAATCAGCGGTTCCCCCGCGCCTGCGGGGATAGGCCCTGGCGGGGAGTTTGTGCCACGTTACTTCCTCAGGTTCCCCCGCGCCTGCGGGGATAGGCCCGCATGCTGATAGTCGCTCAAGGCTGGCGAGAGGGTTCCCCCGCGCCTGCGGGGATAGGCCCCTCCTTAGCCTCTATGCAGCCGCCCAGTTCACGGTTCCCCCGCGCCTGCGGGGATAGGCCCTGATTGAGCGGCAGAGCGAGGTGTACAAATCCGGTTCCCCCGCGCCTGCGGGGATAGGCCGCTCCATCTGAAGCTCCATCACCTGCTGCTCGGGGTTCCCCCGCGCCTGCGGGGATAGGCCCTGATGGACGACTCCACAACCCTGACCGCTGAGGGTTCCCCCGCGCCTGCGGGGATAGGCCCTTGCCGGATGAATCGTTTGCCAGAACAAGTGCGGTTCCCCCGCGCCTGCGGGGATAGGCCCGATGGCGTATCGGATTCGCTGGTTGCGAACAAGGTTCCCCCGCGCCTGCGGGGATAGGCCCAATCACGCGACCTTGTTTGATAGCGGGCAGTAGGTTCCCCCGCGCCTGCGGGGATAGGCCCGTATTGCCCATGTACGAGTCCGGCATCACAAAGGTTCCCCCGCGCCTGCGGGGATAGGCCCTTTGCTGGTCGCCCTGAGCGCAGAATTGGTAAGGTTCCCCCGCGCCTGCGGGGATAGGCCCGCGCGGGTAGAGCCAAGAGGTAACGCGGTGTCGGTTCCCCCGCGCCTGCGGGGATAGGCCCGACGAGCCCGTGACCGACAACCGGGGCGGCCTGGTTCCCCCGCGCCTGCGGGGATAGGCCCATGCGGAATGACCGCGTGAACTCCACTCGGCCGGTTCCCCCGCGCCTGCGGGGATAGGCCCTGGATCCGGAAGGGAATGCCGGTTCTGCAGAAGGTTCCCCCGCGCCTGCGGGGATAGGCCCTTGAGGCCGCACGCAAGAAGGGCGACCCGTACGGTTCCCCCGCGCCTGCGGGGATAGGCCCAGGGCGACCGCGACGGCGGTCACCCCGGCGTAGGTTCCCCCGCGCCTGCGGGGATAGGCCCGGTGGCAAAGAAGGCGATCCCGGCGAACACGCGGTTCCCCCGCGCCTGCGGGGATAGGCCCTGGATTGCACGCCCCCCGCCCTCTCTGAGGCGGGTTCCCCCGCGCCTGCGGGGATAGGCCCCTGGGCCAGAGACGCGGAAAGTTCGGGGATTGGGTTCCCCCGCGCCTGCGGGGATAGGCCCTTCCTGATCAGCGACGGCGGCACCATGACGGAGGTTCCCCCGCGCCTGCGGGGATAGGCCCTCGTACATAAATGCCAACGGCGCCCTGCTGCAGGTTCCCCCGCGCCTGCGGGGATAGGCCCCACGGGCGGCTTGTCGTAATCGGGATCGACCGGGTTCCCCCGCGCCTGCGGGGATAGGCCCATCGCCAACGTCCTCGGATGGCTGGCGATTGGGGTTCCCCCGCGCCTGCGGGGATAGGCCCCGCTCCCCTCTCGGCGATACGAGAGGCCTTTGGGTTCCCCCGCGCCTGCGGGGATAGGCCCGCCGCCTCAACGCCTCTTGCGGCCGCTTCTGCGGTTCCCCCGCGCCTGCGGGGATAGGCCCGTCGGACGTTGGGCGAAGTCCGCGGCGGCGTCGGTTCCCCCGCGCCTGCGGGGATAGGCCCACCCGGAAGGATGGTATCTATTACCTTCCCCCGGTTCCCCCGCGCCTGCGGGGATAGGCCCACACCGAGCCGACCAAAACCATCCCGATTGTGGGTTCCCCCGCGCCTGCGGGGATAGGCCCGCACGAGCTGTGGGCACCCATCGCCCAAGGCGGGTTCCCCCGCGCCTGCGGGGATAGGCCCGGACCTGCGCAAGCTGTCACGCGCAATGGCAAGGTTCCCCCGCGCCTGCGGGGATAGGCCCCATCGCCCGCGCTTGGGACGGTCGCCAGACCGGGTTCCCCCGCGCCTGCGGGGATAGGCCCTACCCGGCCCCGGTGGACCTCCTGGAGCGCAGGGTTCCCCCGCGCCTGCGGGGATAGGCCCTTCTTCTTCGCATTGTTGAGTTTCATTTGTTTGGTTCCCCCGCGCCTGCGGGGATAGGCCCGCAGTAGTACGGATCGGGGCTTACCTCGACCGGGTTCCCCCGCGCCTGCGGGGATAGGCCCGCACCCGAGACATTGAGGTCCGTCAGTATTACGGTTCCCCCGCGCCTGCGGGGATAGGCCCTGAGCAAGGAGCAGCTTACCTCTACCTCCACAGGTTCCCCCGCGCCTGCGGGGATAGGCCCTGAAAGAGCAGGAGCAGACACAATGAGTGAAGGGTTCCCCCGCGCCTGCGGGGATAGGCCCTCGCGCCACCGCGTCCGCCTACGCTCAGGCTTGGTTCCCCCGCGCCTGCGGGGATAGGCCCTGCCCTTGCGTCAGAGGCACGGTCACCAGCTCGGTTCCCCCGCGCCTGCGGGGATAGGCCCTGCCAACGCAGTCTTACCGGCCCCCGGCGTCCGGTTCCCCCGCGCCTGCGGGGATAGGCCCGCCGCCCTGTACTTACGGTCATCGAAGGACCGGGTTCCCCCGCGCCTGCGGGGATAGGCCCATCGTTCCGTCCGTCAACCGAACCACGATGTGGGTTCCCCCGCGCCTGCGGGGATAGGCCCTTGCCCCGGGTGACAACATCCACCCTGATGCAGGTTCCCCCGCGCCTGCGGGGATAGGCCCCGCCTGAGCCGTCTTGTAGTCGCTCCCGGTGGGGTTCCCCCGCGCCTGCGGGGATAGGCCCGAGTACGCCAAGTGGTTTGCGACCGGCGAAGTGGTTCCCCCGCGCCTGCGGGGATAGGCCCCATCGAGCCAGCAGGGATTCGGCAATATCCGTGGTTCCCCCGCGCCTGCGGGGATAGGCCCCAATGAGCGCCGCAGCCCAGGACGTTTCCCAAGGTTCCCCCGCGCCTGCGGGGATAGGCCGTGAGCGAAAAGGAAGAGGGGGGGGTATGTGGGGGTTCCCCCGCGCCTGCGGGGATAGGCCCCAGTCAGACGCCTGATCAAACACGTCTGACCAGGTTCCCCCGCGCCTGCGGGGATAGGCCCCCGCCGGCAGCGTCGCCCTGCTGATGGTCTTGGGTTCCCCCGCGCCTGCGGGGATAGGCCCATCCGGTATCCAGCGAGGCGGCACCACTCCCGGGTTCCCCCGCGCCTGCGGGGATAGGCCCGAAACCCTCGTCGATGTCGCCGTTTGTGGCGTGGTTCCCCCGCGCCTGCGGGGATAGGCCCTTTATTTCGGGCAAAAATAGCCCCATGAAAAAGGTTCCCCCGCGCCTGCGGGGATAGGCCCGAACATCGGCGGCTTCCCTTCCGCCAAGTCGTGGTTCCCCCGCGCCTGCGGGGATAGGCCCGGACGTGCGAACTCGCACCACCGCTGTCAACCGGTTCCCCCGCGCCTGCGGGGATAGGCCCGACCTGAGTCTGTCGGAGGCACTGGCCTGCCTGGTTCCCCCGCGCCTGCGGGGATAGGCCCTACCCGGCCCCGGTGGACCTCCTGGAGCGCCGGGTTCCCCCGCGCCTGCGGGGATAGGCCCTATGGTGCCGCGATGGCCGCGTATCGCACCTAGGTTCCCCCGCGCCTGCGGGGATAGGCCCCGATCTGATATTCCACCGTGACCGTGGTCGACGGTTCCCCCGCGCCTGCGGGGATAGGCCCGCGAATACCGCCCAGGTCAATCTCGATGGCGCGGTTCCCCCGCGCCTGCGGGGATAGGCCCGGGTCCAACGCTATCGCTATCGGCGCGGATGGGGTTCCCCCGCGCCTGCGGGGATAGGCCCCTTCGGAGCAACCTAAACAGCCTTCCCCATAAGGTTCCCCCGCGCCTGCGGGGATAGGCCCCATGAGAAGTTCGCGGAAGTGACCGGCCTCCCGGTTCCCCCGCGCCTGCGGGGATAGGCCCAGATCGCCGCCCTCAACGGCCAGATCAGCAAAGGTTCCCCCGCGCCTGCGGGGATAGGCACCCACCTCGGCGAGACCTGGGCCGACAAGTCAAGGTTCCCCCGCGCCTGCGGGGATAGGCCCGCGGCATAGGGATTTGCGTATCTGACGAATGCGGTTCCCCCGCGCCTGCGGGGATAGGCCCCAGCTATTCCACCTGGGAGCTTCGCCTGCACTGGTTCCCCCGCGCCTGCGGGGATAGGCCCTCGGGGATCTGCTTGTCGATGGGTGTGACTGGGGTTCCCCCGCGCCTGCGGGGATAGGCCCCCGCGCCGACTGACCTGCTCGGAGGCGTGTCGGGTTCCCCCGCGCCTGCGGGGATAGGCCCGTGGTAAGTCGAGGGGGTGACCCGGCCGACAAGGTTCCCCCGCGCCTGCGGGGATAGGCCCGCCTCGGCGATCGGCGGCTCGGTCGGCTGCAGGGTTCCCCCGCGCCTGCGGGGATAGGCCCTCCTCGACTTTACAGCGGGGATGATCCGTTGGGGTTCCCCCGCGCCTGCGGGGATAGGCCCCTGCTCAAGATTGGGCGGGTCGGGCTCCACCTTTAGCCCCTCGTGCTCGCCGTCACAGCATCCCCGTCACCGCCGTCAGGCTCTTCTCCACGGCGGCCATCTTTTCCTTGTGGCGCTTTTTGCCAGTTGGCACCGGGCCGGTCGCTTTTCAGCCGGCCTTCAGGTGGGGCAGGGCATCACGATTTTCGTTCAGCCATAAGGCGAGCTCTTCCGCGGGCAGCGGTTTGCAGAAGAGGTAGCCCTGGACCTCTTGGCAACCTTCGTTCTGGAGGAAGGCGAGTTGCTGTTCGGTCTCGACCCCTTCGGCGATCACCTTGAGGCGCAGGCTGCTGGCGAGGCCGATGATGGCCTGGGCGATGGCGGCGCTGTCCGGGTCGGTGGTGACATCGCGCACGAACGACTGGTCGATCTTGAGGGTGTCGAGCGGGAAGCGCTTGAGGTAGCTCAGGGATGAGTAGCCGGTACCGAAGTCGTCGATGGAGACCTGTAGTCCCATGGTGTTCAGCTGGTCGAGAGTGGCGATGGTGGCCTCCACATTCTCGACCAGCAGGCCCTCGGTGATCTCCAGTTCGAGCAGGCCGGGGTCGATCCCGGACTCGGTGATCGCCCGCTCCACCTGCTCGACCAGGTTCGATTGACGGAACTGCCGGGCGGAGAGGTTGACCGCCACGCGGTAGGTGCCGATCGCCTCGTCGATCCAGGCGCGGCACTGGCGGGCGGCGGTCTGGATCACCCATTCGCCCACCTGCAGAATGAGGCCGGTCTCTTCGAGAATGGGGATGAACTGGGCGGGGGAGATCATGCCGCCGTCCGGGTGCCGCCAGCGCAGGAGTGCTTCCATGCCGCACACGCGGCGGGTGTGGAGGTCGATCTGCGGCTGGTAGAAGAGAACGAATTCGTTCCGTTCCAGCGCGCGGCGCAGATCCTGCTCCATCTGCATCCGTTCGAGCGCATGCTCGGTCATGTCGGCGGTGAAGAACTGGTAGTTGTTGCGGCCCCGCTCTTTCGCGCGGTACATGGCGGTGTCCGCATCCTTGAGCAGTTCTTCGATGTTCTCGTCGTCGAAGGGATAGACGGTGATGCCGATGCTGGCGGTCACCACCACCTCGGTGCCGGCCAGGTCGATGGGAGCGGTGAGCGCCTGGAGGATTTTGCAGGCGACGACTGCAGCGTTGTCGACATGGTGAATGTCTTCGAGCAGCACGACAAATTCATCACCGCCGAGCCGGGCGACGGTATTGCCCTCGCGTACGCATCCGGTCAGCCGCGAGGCGACGCTCTTGAGCAGTTCATCGCCGGCGGAGTGACCGAGTGAGTCGTTGATGGTCTTGAATCGGTCGAGATCCAGGAACATGAGCGCGACGAGATGCTTGTCGCGGTGGGCCTGACTGATGGCGTGTTCGATGCGATCGCGCAGCAGTGAGCGGTTGGGCAGGCCGGTGAGCGGATCGAAGTTGGACATGAACTCCAGTTGTTCCTGGGCACGTTTGCGCTCGGTGATGTCACGGACGATGCCTATGAAGTGGATCTCATCCCCGATCCGCATCTTGCTGATGCCGAGGTCCATCGGGAACGGGCTGCCGTCCTTGCGCCGGGCGACAACCTCGCGCGGTCCAATATCGATGACCTTGGAGACCCCGGTGTAGAGATAGGACCGAACATAGTCGTCGTGCCGATGCGCGTCGTGTTCGGTCATTAGCATGGAGACGTTACGGCCGATGACCTCGTCAGCCGGGTAGCCGAAGATGGTCTCAGCAGCGCGGTTGTAGGTTTCGACGATTCCTTTGCTGTCGATGGTGATGATGCCGTCGCCGGCACTTTCGACGATGCTGTGCAGACGCTTGTGGTTCTCGGAGAGGGTGGCCTCGCGCTGTTTCTGTTCGGTGACATCGCGGAAGTGGAAGGCGAGCCCTTCGGGGTTCCGTACCGGTTGAACGAGAAGCCAGTGGCGGGAGCCGGAGTCGAAGGCCTCGAAGGTTCGGCAATCACCGGTTTCGAGGCAGCGACGCAGCGGCTTGTACAGGGAACTGGCCGCTTCCGGCAGGAGGTCCCAGAGGTTCTGCCCGAGGATCTTGTCGGGGTCTTGTAATTCAAGCAGTGCGAGTGCACGGCGGTTGATGCGCCGAAGGCCCCAGTCACGATTCAGGCTGATGTAGCCGTCATCACCGCCATCGAGTACTTCATTGACCGTCCGCGTCAGACTGCGGAACTCAATCGCCTTGCACCGGGCGAAAAAACCGAAGGCAACGATGAGCGCCGCAATGACGACGCGCATCCACAGTTCGTTGGGTTCGGTGGGGAAAAGGTGATTCAGGAATCCACCGCCGCCGAACCCGGTGTGCAGCACCGATTCGAGCAGCCAGAAGGCGGTGGCCAAAGCGATCCCGAGCCAGTGCAGAGGAGGGGCTTCCGTTCCGCGGCGGTTGTCATCGTCCATCGGTCGGCTCGTCGGGCGTGGGCCGAAGAGTATGCCACTTCTCCTGTTGGGAGTCAGTGCCGGGCCAGGATCTCCCGCAGCCGTGGTACGGCCAGCCCCGCCTGGTCGGCGAAGCCGACGGCGCGCGCCAGCCGCGCGGGGGCGGAGCGGCCCATGCACTGATGGGCCGGGTCGCCCAGGATACCCTCAACCATCCCCTCGATGAGACCGGGGCGATCCATCAGGTGATTCACCAGCCAATCCTGGATGTCCATCACTTCGTCGGCGATCTCCAGGGCCAGTTCACGGTGGTTGTTCCAGAGCAACTCCACGGTACCGCCAGTAATCATGCCGGCGATGTTGGTGGTCAGGATGTAGACGTTCTTGCGGACCAGCTGGAACAGCAACTCGTCATTGCTTGCCAGTTCCCAGGCGGGGATATCCAGGCTCGCCAGCGCGGCCTTGATGAGCCCGGCCTGCGGGCCGAACACGGGAGAGGGAACCAGCACCTTGTAATCCTGTCCCCGCTTCTTCTCGAACCAGACGGCGATGACGGTGGGATTGGGGATGTTGTGGCTCTCCCAGTCACGCGGCAGCAGCTCGTTCTGCAGCAGCCCGATCCGGTTCCGCCAAGCGTCGGGAATCGTCTCCAGTACGGCGTGGAGGTCTGCCTCACCAACCGCGACCAGCACCAGTTCCGGTTCAGGCAGCTCAGCTGCCGCGCTCTCCAGCGACATGCAGCGGGTGACCGGAAATACCGGGTGTCCCAGCCGGAGAAAACCGCGCGCAAAGACGCCGGCCATCTCTCCCACCCCGATGATCGCCACAGGTCTTTTCATTAGGTATTCCCCTTGGATTGTGCGGTCGTAAGCGGTGGCACGCCGGTTATGGCTTTCACCGCGCCACGGGGATCTTACCCGGACATCCGCGGCCCGATCACCCCTGCGCGTCGCGAGCGGACTCCAGTTGCCGGCAGAACAGTTCCGCTCCGTCCAGCATGCGTGGGGTGTGTCGCTGGAGCAGATCGGGCGGTATGAAAAACAGGTTGCCCCGGTGGACGGCCGCCAGGTCCGGCCAGCGCCGCCAATCGTCAAGCCACTCGGGGCGTGCCCGATCCATGCCGCTGGCCACGATCGCCTGCGGGTCGCGGGCGAGCACCGCCTCCCGATCCACCGTGGGGGCAAGGGCATCCAGATCGCCGAAGACGTTTTCGCCGCCACACAGCCGGATCACCTCGCTGACAAGGTGGGTGCCGCCGACCGTCATCAGCGGCCGGTGCCAGAGCTGATAGAAGACCCGTACCGCCGGCCGCTTCGAATAGCGCGCGCGGAGGAGACCGAGCCGTCCGCGGAAGGCATCCGCAGCGGCGTTCGCCGCCTCCTCGCTGCCGCCCAGTCGTCCCAAATGTTCGATTTCGTCGGCGATGGAGACGAGGGTGCGCGGCTCGCTGAGGTAGAGCGTCAGTCCCAGTACCCGCAGCCGTTCGATGGCGGGCGCCGGGTTACCGCTACGCCAGCCGACCACGAGATCCGGTTCCAGCGCCAGAATGAGCTCCATATCGAACGCATCGAAGCCGCCGATGCGGGGAATGGCGCGGGCCGCCTCCGGGTAGTCGCTGTACTCGGCGGCGCCGACCAGGCGGTCGCCGAGTCCGGCGGCGAACAGAAGCTCGGTGGCGTGGGGGGCGAGCGAGATGATGCGTTGTGCCGGGTGATCCAACGTGACGGTGCGGCCGGTGGCGTCGACCGCCTCCACCGCGTGGGCGGTCCAGCCGGGAAGGATCAGCAGCGCGAGGAGGATCAAATGGCGCATGCGTTCACCGAGGGAATCAGCGCGGCCGGTCACGCTGCCACAGAACTTCGTCACCTTCGGTGCGGGCCAGCGAGCGGGCGGCGACAAACAGCAGGTCCGACAGCCGGTTCAGGTAGGCCAGTACCGGTTCGGCTACGCTCTCCCGCTGGGCAAGGGTCACCAGGCGGCGCTCCGCGCGCCGGCAGACGGCGCGCGCCAGGTGGCAGGTCGCCGCGGCTCGGCCGCCACCCGGAAGGATGAACTCCTCCAGCGGCGGCAGATCACCATTGATGGATTCGATCGCCTGCTCCAGGCGGGTGACATCCCGTTCGGTGATTGCGGAGAACCCCGGCGTAGCCACTTCGCCGCCGAGATCGAACAGGTCGTGCTGCACGGCAGCGAGCGGGGTGCGTACCCCCGCCGGGAGCGACTCGGCGAGTACCAGCCCCAGGGTGCAATTCAGTTCGTCGATGTCGCCGATGGCCTCGATGCGCGGATGGTCCTTCTCCACCCGGGCGCCATCACCGAGGCCGGTGGAGCCGCGGTCGCCGGTCCGGGTGTAGATGGTTGTCAGGCGATACCCCATCGATCTCTCTCCGATTCTGTTCAGCCGTCCAGCCGGTAGATGACCGGTATCGCCAGTTCCATCGCCGTCGACGGCGCCAAACCGGCCGGTAGCGGTCCTACCTGCTTCAGAGAGTCGGCGGCGGCGCGATCCAGCATGGCATAGCCGGAACTGCGGGCGATACGGATCGCCTCGATACGGCCATCCTCCCGCAGCTGGAAGCCGAGCACCACCTCTCCCTCCCAGCCGCGTCGTCGCGCAACCGCCGGGTAGTGGAAGTGTTCAAGCAGCGCCTCCCGTATGCGGGCCAGAAACAGCTCAGGACCGGGAATGGAGGCAGGTTCTGATGCGGGTGTCACTGTTTTCCCCGCGGGAGCAGCGTCACGACCGCGAATCAGTTTGGGCAATCGCACCGGGGAAGGCGCTCCCACGGGTGGCTTTGGTTCAATCCGTTCGGTATGCGTGGTTTCCGCAGGAGTGACCTCCCCGCCGCGATTCCGTTCGGACCGTCGCGCCGGGGACGGTACTTCCACAGCCGGATTTGGTTCTACCCGTTCGGCGTGCGTGGTTTGCGCAGGAGCGGCGCCCCCGCCGCGATTCGGTTCGGACAATCGCGGCGGGGACGGCGCTCCCACAGGTGCGCTCTTTTCCGCCATCAGCCCGACCCGAAGGGTCATGGCCGGTATCGGCGGTCCACCCGCATCCGGCGGGGTTACGTTTGCCAGCAGGGCGACGTGCAGGCCGACGGAAATGGCGATGAACAGCGGCAGCCGCCGCGGCGCGGATGGCCGTCCGGTCTGCCACTCGTTCAGCGCTGCCCCCATCTCAGAAGGTCGCGCCCACGGTCAGGTACCACGCCCGTTCGGGGAGCGGGTAGTAGAAGTAGGGATTGGCTGACCAGGCTGAGTAAAACCCACTGTCCGCCGCCTTTTCGTCGGTCAGATTCTTGACCGTCAGCCCCACTCGCCAGTGGTCAAAGTCCCGCGACCAAGCGGCATCGAACCGGGTATGCCCCGGCATCCGCTTGCCGATGTTGTCGAAGTCGTTGCCGAAATAGCGCTCGCCGGTATACACCGCCTCCAGTGTGAACTGCCCGTACGAAGCCGTACGGTAATCGGCCGCGAGGTTCGCCTTGTGGCGTGGAATCTCGGGGACCGTGTTTCCACTGTAGGCCCCCTCCCGGAACTCCGCCCGCCGCAGGCCGTAGCCGCCGCGCAGGGCCAACTGGCTGGTGAGCGGCAGTTGAAGCTCGAGGTCGAGGCCGGTGTGTTCGGTCGGGTCAAGATTGACATTGGCGAACTGCCCCTCATCGAAGGCGATCTCATCCGTCAGGCGGATGCGGAAGGCGCTAGCCGAAACATGTCCGCCCGCCACCGGCTGGCGGGTACCGATCTCGAAGTGCCTGCCCTCCTGCGGTTTCAGGAGTGCTATACCGCCCGTGAAGTAGCTCCATACCTCGTCCAGCACCGCGAAGCGGAAGCTCTCGGCCAGGCGCAGGTAGCTGCGGCCACCGTTGCCGTGGGTGAAGGCCAGTCCCGCCTCCCACGAAGACAGGTTGTCCTTGCGGCCGTCGGTTGTGCGCGTACCGCTGATCCGATCGAGATTGTCGACATCGAAGCGCACCGACTGCCAACGTGCGCCGAGATTCGCCTCCAGCCGTTCGGTCACTGCGATGGCGTCGGTAAGGTACACGGCGTAGCTCTCCCGGGTCAGGTCTGAGCGGTTGGAATTTGCTCCCCAGCCGGTGTCGGGGAAAAAGGCGCTCGTCTCCAGTTCACTGTGGTAGAGATCGATGCCGGCGACCAGTCGGTGCGGGCCGACGTCGTGCCGGATGCGCGGGGTGAAGGAGAGGGTGGCCAGGTCCGCTTCGGTGTCACCGAAGATGGTGGCCTCCTGGTGTTTGCTCCGCCAGGCCAGCTCGGCACTGATCGTTTCACCGGCGAGGAACCCTTCCAGACCATGGCTGTGTTCGCGTGTGGATTCCAGCGCCCCGGTGCCCGCCTGAGTGGGATCGGCCAGGAAGTCCGGTTCATTCAGTGCGCCCGGCAGTTCCATCTCCTCGTAGTGGCCGTTGACCCGGAAACCCCACAGGTTGTCACCGTACGGGCGGCTCCAGTCGGCGGCAAAGGAGGCGTCGTCGAACGCACTCCGGTCCCGATAGCCGTTCGAGGTCAACCCGGCCACTGCCAGGCTCCAGGCCGACTCGTCGCCGCCGCGCAGGCGGGCCGAAAGCCGGTGGGTGTCGAACGAGCCGGTGGAGAGTTCCACTTCGCCGCGACCGGTTCCGAACCCGTCACGGGTGACGATATTGATCACCCCGCCCACAGCATTGTCGCCGTACAGCACGGCGGAGCTGCCGCGGATCACCTCGATACGTTCGATCGCCGCCAGCGGAATGGCCGCCAGATTGGCGCCTGACACATCGACATCGTTCAGACGGCGCCCGTTGAGCAGAATGAGGGTGTTGAGTCCGCCGGTGCCGCCGAAACCGCCCAGGTCGACTCTCGATTTGCTGCCCGAGATCCCGAACAGGTCGTTCACGTGAACACCGGCCCGGCTCTCCAGCAGCCCGGCGAGGTTGTCCGAGGCCGACCGGCTGATCTCCGCGCGATCGATTACCGTCACGTTGACCGGGGCGCTGTCAATGCCGCTTTCGAACCGCGTGGCGGTGATCAGCAGGGGCTCAAGTTGGGCATCCTGCGCCTGTACGGGGAGGGCTCCGCCGGCGCACAGCGCAGCGGCGACAAGGGACTTCTTCATGGTTGATGTTCTCCTCCGGGGCGCACGCACCCGTGCGCCGTAACCGGGAATCCACGCCGGCGGAGAAGTTTTCGGAGGGGGGAGACCACCGCCCGATCACGCCGCCCGCCGCAGCGTAGAGCCAATGCGACAGGCCGGTCTCCGGGCTCGTGGGCAGGATGTTTCCATCCCGGCGCACCGCCTTCCCGCGCGAATCGCGCAGTGGCTTTGTGGTGTGCCTTTTCCCACCTACCGTTGCGGGGGCAGCGCCGGAATTGCGAACCGTGTGTTCGGTCGCGCACCGGCTTCCCGTTTCACTCCTTGGGCGGACGCCCGCGGAGCACCTGAGGCGCGGGCACTTTAGCCGCAGCGGCGCCGGCCGGTCAACCGCCCGCGTTGCCCGGGCCGGTTTGCTAAGCTACCCCGGCACTTCGCAAGGAAAGGGTCGTGGCCTTCCACCGCACTGTGTTGCTGACCATCACCGCGCTCCTGTTGTGGACGGCAACTGTGTCGGCCGACACGGTGCAGCGGGTGGAGGTCACCTTGACAGGCGTGGGCGGCGAAATGCTGCAAACGGTGCGGGAAAATCTCTCCCTGCTGCGCGAGGCGGACCACCCGCGGTTGACCGAGTACCGCATCCGGACGCTCCATCGACGCGCGGAGGATGAGATCCGCCGCAGCCTGCAACCCTTCGGCTACTACGAGCCGGTCATCGAATCGGAACTGGCGCCGACCGACGGCCTGTGGCGTGCCGCCTACCTCATCCGCCCCGGTACACCGGTGCACGTCTCGACGGTGGACCTGCGCCTCACCGGCCCAGGGGAGGAGGAGCCCGCCTTCGTCCGCTGGCGGGAGGGCTTTCCGCTCCAGGCGGGGGACCGGCTGTTGCACCAGCCCTATGAGGAGGCGAAGCGCGATCTGCAGCGTATCGCCCGCGAGAAGGGCTACTTCGAGGCGCAGCTTACCGAGCAGACCATCCGTGTCGATCTCGACAGCGACAGCGCTGCCATCCGCCTGCACCTGGCCACCGGACCGCGCTACCGTTTCGGTGAGGTGACCTTTTCGGAACTGCCGTTGAGCGAGGAGTTGCTGCAGCGCTTCCTCCCTTTCCAGCCGGGGGAGCCGTACGACGCGGCCAAGGTGTTCGAACTCCAGCAAGCACTCTACGACGCCACCTATTTCAACCGGGTCGACGTGATCCCCCACACCGAGGCGGCGGTCGAGGGGCCGGTGCCGATCTCGGTGGAGCTGGAGATGCGCAACCGCACCCGCTATGCGGCGGGGGCAGGTTACGGAACCGATACCGGGCCGCGCCTGACCTTCGGTCTCGATCGGCGGTGGGTGAACCGCCGCGGCCATCGGTTCGGGGCGGAGTTGGTGGCCTCGGGGCTCGGCACCACGGTGAGCGGCGAGTACCGCATACCGCTGGAGCAACCCTCGACCGACTACCTGGGCCTCTCGGCAGGTTGGGAGGATGTGGAGACCGACACCAGCGACCGACGGACCAGCACAATCGGAATCGGCGTGACTCGCGCCCTCGGCCGTTGGCTGCGGACCCTTTCGGTGAACTACCAGCGCGAGGATTTCCTGCTGGCCGGCGAGCGTAATCGATCCGACATGCTGATCGGAGCCGCCGACTGGCAACGGCTGGAGGCGGACGACCGGCTGTTTCCACGCCGCGGGTGGCGGTTCAGCGGCGGGGTGCGCGGGGCGGCGGAGGCGCTCGGCTCCGATACCGATTTCGTGCAGGTGCAACTGCGCGGCAAGGTGGTCCACCCGTTCGCCGGCGGGCGCCTGCTGGTTCGGGGGGATCTCGGCGCCACCGAGGTGGAGGCGTTCGAACGACTCCCCGCCTCGCTGCGTTTCTTCGCCGGCGGTGATCAGAGTGTGCGCGGTTTCGCCCTCGACGCGCTGGGACCGACCAACGACGCCGGGCAGGTGATCGGCGGCCGGTACCTGCTGGTGGGGAGCGTGGAGTACGACCGCTACTTCAACGACCGTTTCGGTGCGGCCCTGTTCTATGACGCCGGTAACGCCTTCAACACGGCGAGCGACTACACATTGGAGCAGGCCGTCGGTGTCGGCCTGCGCATCCGTCTGCCGTTCGGGGTGGTGCGCGTCGACGCCGCCTCCGCCGTCAGCGTGTCCGGCAACCCGTGGCGGCTCCATGTGACTATCGGCCCCGATTTATGAAGCGCCACCCGATCCTGATGGTGTTCGCGTTGCTGCTGGCCGTCGTCCTTGGCGCCGGCTATTGGCTGCTGCACACCGAAAGCGGCCTGCGCTGGGTCTGGGCACGGGCAGCCCCTGCGCTGGAGGGTGTGGTGGCGGTGGATGAGCTGCGGGGCACCCTGGCCGGGCCGTTGCGGGCTGAGGGGCTGGTGGTTGCCACCCCCGGTGCGACCGTGCATGCACCGTGGCTGGAGGTGGAGTGGACTCCGTCGGCGCTGCTGTGGGGCACCGTGCGTTTCGTGCGGCTGGTCACCGGGCCGGTGGTGGTTGCGCTCGAACCCGCCGACGGGATTCCGGAAGAGGGGCCGTTCCGGTTTCCCGAACTGCCGCTCGCCCTCAGCATCGTCGAGGGGCGCATGGAAGGGCTGCGCATCCGCCAGGCCGGAGAGTTTGTGGCCGAGTTTAACGAAGTCGCCCTTTCAGGCCACCTTCGCGGCAGTCGGCTCGACGTCGACCACTTCAGGCTGTCCGGCGAGGGTCTGACGCTGGCGATCGCAGGGGAGGCGGGGTTGCGGCAGGGCGGACCGCTCGACCTGCAACTCGACTACTCGGTCGCTGTGCCCGATGCGCCTCCCATCGCCGGTCACGGCACCATCGGCGGCACCTTCGACCGGCCGCGGGTGAACCAACGCCTGACCGCCCCCGCGGCGACCCGGCTGGAGGCGGAACTGGCGTGGTTTGACCGGCCGTTCGGGTGGCGGGCACAGCTGGAGACGGAACCGCTACGCCTGTCGGACCTGGGTGATTTGCCATCGACGGAGGTAGCACTCCGGCTCCACGGCGAAGGGGATGTGGAGCGGCTCTCCCTCACCGGGGACGCCGATATCCGCGACACGGAGATGGGTCCCTGGAAGGCCGAGTTTCAGGGGAGGCTCGATGGCGAGGCGTGGCAGATCGAACGCCTGCTGCTCGCCTCCACCGAGGGGCCAGCGCGCTTCCGGGGCACGGCAACAGGGCACGGCCTCACGCCGGATCGTTTCGACGCGGAGCGGATCCTGCTGGTCTGGGAGCAGTTGCAGTGGCCCCTTGCCGGTGAGGGAGCGGTCTGGCGGAGCCCCGCCGGTGAACTCCGCGCGGGCGGCAGGCCGGACGCCTACAGCGCCGAGGCGGAACTCACCGTCACCGGCCCCGAACTGCCGGAGGGGCACTGGCGTTTGCGTGGCACCGGCGATAAGGCGGGATTCACCATTGCGGTGCTGGAGGGCGACTGGCTCGACGGCACGATTTCCGGCGACGGCCGGGTTACCTGGGCGCCGCTCCTCTCCTGGCAGGCGGGGTTGAGTTTGAAGCAACTCGACCCCGGCAGCGCCTGGCCGCGCTGGCCGGGCCGGCTGGACGGCCGTGTCGCCAGCCGGGGAAGAATCATCGATTCGGCAGCGGAGCTCGACCTTTCTGTCGAGCGGCTGGGGGGGATGCTGCGCGGCTATCCGGTGGCGGGAAACGCCCAAGTTGCCGTCGTCGGGGAGCGTCTGCGCATCGATACCCTGGAGTTGGCCAGTGGGCAGGCCAGGCTCCAGGCCAAAGGCGAGTTGGGGGCGGAGTGGGCACTCACCGCCGAACTGTCGGCACCCCGGCTGGAGCATCTCCACCCGGACCTTCTCGGGAGCCTCGATGCGACGGCGCAACTCGCCGGTCGGCGCGACGCCCCGCGCATCGATCTGAATGCACACGGTGAGCGCCTTGTGGCGGCGGGGCGCCGTCTGCGTGAACTCTCCCTGCGGGCGGATCTGGACGCGGCGGCGGAGCGCTGGGAGGCAGAACTGAATGTAACCGGCCTGGAGGCCGCGCCGTTTCCCCCCGTCGAGACGTTACAACTCACCTCCACCGGCGCCCTGTCCGAGCATACCGTGCGTCTTGTGGCCGAGGGGGGGGCGGGTGAACTGGAACTGGCCGGCACGGGGGGCTGGACGGGCGAGTTGTGGCGCGGGGAGGTGAGCGAAGGGCGCCTCGACGGAGCGGCGCCCGGTGAGTGGCGGCAACTGGCACCGGCTGAACTGGTGATCGGCGCTGATCGCGTGCGGTTGTCGGAGTGGTGCTGGGGGGCAGACACGGCTCGGGTCTGCGCCGGGGCCCAGCCGGAGAAGGACGCCACGCGGGCGGCGCTGGAGGTGGAACGGCTGCCGCTGGAACTGCTGGCGCCCCTCATCACCGAGGAGGCGGAGCTCGCGGGTGAACTGGATGGTGCCGCTGCGCTGCTTTACGCGGACACGCCGCTCGAGTTGGCCGCCCGCATCACCGCCCGCGACGGCCGGCTTGGCTACCCGGCCCCGGACGGCCAACGGCACACCCTGGCGTTCACCCTCGATGCGGAGGCCGAGAGCCGTGCCCACGACCTGCTGGCGCGCTTCGACCTGCGCACCGAAACCGGCGGCTACGCACGCGGTTCGATCCGCCTGCCCGACTGGCTCCTGGCGCCCACCGCCCCGCCGCAGATCATCGGCGAGATCGAGCTTGAGGTGGAACAGCTCGGCTGGCTGGCACCCTTCCTGCCCCAAGTAAGCGATCCCCAGGGCCGGCTGTCTGGCAAGGTGGGTGTGGAGGGACGTCTGCCGCGCCCGGCCCTGAGTGGACGCCTGGCACTGGAGGAGGGCGGGGCGGTCGTCCCGGAACTCGGGGTGAGCCTGGAGGCGGGGGAGCTGGTGTTGGTGGCAGACGGTGCCGGTCCTGTCGAGGTGCGCGGCAGCGTCCGATCGGGGCCGGGGCAGGTTGCCGTTGCCGGTACCGTTCATGCCGACTCCGCAGCGGACTCATGGCAGATCGATCTGCGGGTGGAGGGGGAGAACGTCGAGGTGGTGCGGCTGCCCCAGGCCCGTGTACTCGCCTCGCCCGCCCTCGACCTCGCGGTGCAGCCGGGGGCGGTGCGGGTGACCGGCACGGTGGCGGTGCCGGAGGCGGAGGTGCTGATCCCCGAACTGCCCGAGGGGGTTCAGCCCTCACCGGACGTGGTGATCGTGGGGCGTCGCGATGCGGAGGCCCCGGCGGCGGAAGCGGCGCCGGGGTGGGCGTTGGCGGCGGAGGTGACGGTCCAGCTCGGGGAGCGGGTGCGGGTGACCGGATATGGTTTCGAGGGGCGCCTCGAGGGGGCGCTGACCGTCATCGAACGGCCCGGCCAACTGCCGGTGGGGCGTGGGGATCTGCGTATCGTTGACGGCCGCTATGCCGCCTATGGACAGGAGCTCGAGATCACCGACGGCCGGCTGCTGTTCGCGGCGACGCCGCTGGATAATCCTCAGGTGGACTTTCGTGCCGTCCGTGCGGTGGGGGAGGTGACGGTCGGTGTCACCGTCACCGGCCGGGCGCGGGAGCCGCTGCTGCGCCTGTTCTCCGAGCCGCCGATGGAGGAGAGCGACATTCTCTCCTACCTGATTCTCGGCCGGCCGCTACGCGCTGCCTCCAGCGACGATGCGGGCCTGCTTTCACAGGCCGCTCTGTCGCTGGGCCTCGCCGGCGGCGAACGCATCGCCCAGAGTATCGCCGGCCGGTTCGGACTCGATTTGGTGGAGGTGGAGACCGGTAACGGTGCAGACGATGCGGCACTGGTGCTTGGCAAATACCTCTCGCCAAGGCTCTACGTGGAGTATGCGGTGGGGCTGCTGACGGAGACGAACGCCTGGCTGATCCGCTATGAACTGACGGAACGCCTCACGGTGGAAGCGGAGACCGGCGGCACGACCGGCGGTGTGGATCTCTTCTACACCTTCGAGCGGTGAATGGCGGATGTCGGTTCCGGTCCATGCCTCATTGCAAGCCCCACCCGCCGCTACGAGGCCCGATGGCCCACCGATCCATCCCACGGGCCTGTCGAGCGCGAACGGACGTTATCGCCGCTGATCGTCCTCGGGGCCGCGAAACGGCAACACCCGCGCCCGATCCTTCTCGGGCTCCGGCGGCGTATCCATACGCAGGGCAGGAATGAATTCATCATGGAGCTTGCTCATCATGAGCTGGGAGATGCGGATACAGGCCGCGAGCGGGGTCTTCGAGCGGCGCCGCTCCAGATCGATGCGGAACTGCAGGCCGGAGAGCCGTTGCCGATAGTCCTCCGGAGCGGTGCGGATGAACTCCTGCAGCGCCTCATCGCGCATCGCCTCGAACCCCTCGGGGTCCGTGCGCGCCATCTCCGCCCACTGGCTGAAGTCGAAATCATCGCTTTTCGCACTCATGGCACCGACCCTCCATTGGCACTTTCGGCAGGGGCGTCCCGATCAGTGTACCGGACCCCTTCCGCCGGCGCGGACCTTATTCCTTGGCCCGCAATCGATAGTGTAGAACCTATGGACCCAAAAACCTCGGTGTCGCCCCCCCGTCAACGCCCGGAAGCACGCGGGACGAGGACCGGTCCGTCGGGCCCTTCCACCCGTGCCAGGGGGTGCCGGTAGAGTCGGCCCAGCTGCTCCGGGGTAAGCAGGTCGGTAACGCTGCCCTGTGCCGTCTCGCCGTCCCCAAATAGCAGCAGGGCGTGGTTGCAGTAGCGCAGCGCCAGATTGGGGTCGTGGAGCACCACCAGGAGGGTACGGCCGGCGGCAGCGAGGGTCCCGAGATGGGCGAGCACCGCCGCGGCGTACTGGATGTCCAGCCGGTCGGTGGGTTCATCCAGCAGGAGAATCGCCGGGTCCTGGGTCAGTACCGTTGCCAGGGCGAGGCGCCGCCGCTCACCGCCGGAGAGGGTGGCCACGGAGCGCCCTTCGAACCCCTCCAGCCCCACCGTGTGGAGCGCCGCCTGTGTCTGCTCCAGGTCCTCCGGGCCTTCACCGCGCCAGCGCCCCAGGTGCGGGTGGCGACCCATCAGGGCGGTCTCCAGAACCGTCGCGGGGAAGGCGGCGCCCTCCTCCTGCGGTTGCAGGCCGATGTACCGGGCCGCCCGGCGGCGGGAGAGGGTGTGCAGGTCGTGACCGGCCAGCAGCACGCGGCCGGCGGCCGGGTTTCGGAGTCCGGCGAGGGTGTGGAGCAGGGTGGTCTTGCCGCTGCCGTTACACCCCAGCACCGCCCACAGCTCCCCCGGCTGTGGGGTGAGGCTCAGTTCGCGGCAGACGGTCCGGGCGCCGATGGCGACAGTGACCGCCTGCACCTCGATGCGGACCGATTCGGTACTCACCGGGCATCTCCGCGGTGCAGCAGCCAGAGGAAGAGCGGCACGCCGATCAACGCAGTCAGCACTCCGACCGGCAACTGCTGGGGGGCGATGACGGTGCGGGCGAGGGTGTCGGCAACCACCAGCAACGTACCCCCGAGCAGCGCCGAGGCCGGCAAAAGGAAGCGGTGGTCGCAGCCGCCGGTGAGTCTCAGGAGGTGAGGCACCACCAACCCCACGAAGCCGATACTGCCCCCCAGCGTCACCGCGGCGGCGGTGAGCAGGGCGGCGGTGAAGTAGATGAAACCCCGCAGGGGGCCGACCGCCACTCCCAGAGCGCCGGCCGTCAGTTCGCCGCGGGCGAGCACGTTGAGGCTGCGCGCCACCGGCAGTGCCAACAGCAGCCCCACGCCGAGTACCCCCAGCCCCGGCCAGGGGTTCTCCAGTTGCGACAGATCGCCCATCAGCCAGAACAGCATCCCCTTCAGGCTCGCCTGCGGCGCCACCGCGAGCAGCAGTCCGATGACCGCCCCCCAGCCGGCGGCCACCACCACCCCCGTCAGCAGCAGACGGACCGGGTTCCAGGCGCCCCGTCCGCGTGCGAGCCCGAATACCAGCAGGGTGGAGAAGAGGGCGCCGGCCAGCGCCGCAGAGGGGACACCGATACCGGCCGCTCCGAACAGCAGCGCCAGCAGGGCGCCGGTCGCCGCACCGCCCGAGACCCCGAGGACGTAGGGGTCGGCGAGCGGATTGCCGAGCAGCACCTGGAGCAGGGCACCGGCCACCGCCAGCATGGCGCCAACGGCGAAGGCGCCGAGTGCGCGCGGCAGGCGCAACTCCAGGATGATTCGCTCGTGCAGCGGTGCGCCGTTGCCGCTCGCCAGATCGATCAGGCCGTCGAACCCCACACTGCTGCCGCTGCCGAGGGCGAACAGGATCGCAGCGCCCGCGAGCACGGAGAGGAGCAGCAGAAGGGGGGTCGGTTTCACTTTGGGCAGCCTTACGCCGGCCAGGTTGTCACCGCCTCCGGTTCGGCCCCGCGCAGGGTGATGATCTCCCACCCCCGCGCACGGGCGGTGGCGGTGAGGGTCGGGTCGGGATCAACCGCCACCGGCCGATCCACCCGCTCCAGCAATGGCAGGTCGTTGTGGGAGTCGCTGTAGAAGGCGCTGTTCTCCAGGGAGAGGCGGTGTTCGGTTAGCCAGGACTCCAGCCGCTCCACTTTACCGTGCTGAAAGCAGGGGATACCGGCCACCCGGCCGGTGTAGCGGCCGTTGCGCTGCTCGGGGTCGGTGGCCAGCAGGGCATCCACCCCCAGCGCTTCGGCGATGGGCGCGGTGACGAACCGGTTGGTGGCGGTGATAATGAGCAGACGATCGCCGCTGCGCCGGTGGTCGTCCAGCAGTGCCCGGGCGGCCGGCAGGATGATCGGCTCGATCTTCTCCGCCATGAACTCAGCATGCCAGGCGTTCAGCCGCTCCGGTTCGTGGGCGGCCAGCGGCTCCAGGCTGAACGCGAGGAATTCGTGGATATCGAGGGTTCCCGCCTTGTACTCGTCGTAGAAGCGCTGGTTCTCCCGTTCATAACGGTCCGGGTCGACGATCCCCCGTTCAACGAGGAATCGCCCCCACAGATAGTCGCTGTCGCCCCCCAGCAGGGTGTTGTCGAGGTCGAAGATTGCCAGCGCCATAATAAAGAACGTTCCGATGGATTGAGCGGGGGATCATACCTTCTTGGCGGCCGGGGAGTCGGTTGCCGGTTATCGGGCAGCCGGTTACCGGAAGGAGGGACACCGCACATCTCCCCGACCCGGCCGGCAACCCGAATCCCATTTGCCGAACTGCCGCGCTTGTGGAAGAATTCATGGAATAGGCTTGCAGGTGCGCTCGTAAGTGATTGATAAAGAAGGCTTCAGGGCGAATGTCGGGATCATCCTGAGTAACCGGGAGGGGCGTGTATTGTGGGCACGCCGCATCGGGCAGGATGCCTGGCAGTTCCCTCAAGGCGGCGTGCGTGCCCAGGAGAGCCCGGAAGAGGCGCTTTTCCGTGAGTTGTACGAGGAGGTGGGTCTGCTTCCGGAGGATGTGGAGATCATCGGCAGCACGCGCGGCTGGCTTCGCTACCGTCTTCCGCGCCGTCTGATCCGGCACGGCAGCCGGCCGTTGTGTATCGGCCAGAAACAGCGTTGGTTCATGCTGCGGCTGGTGTCCAACGACAATCGGGTGCGGCTCGATCAGAGTGAACGGCCGGAGTTCGACTCCTGGCGCTGGGTGGACTACTGGCGCCCCCTGGACGAGATCGTCTTCTTCAAGCGCCGCGTCTACGAGCGCGCCCTGAGGGAACTGGCCCCGCTACTCTTTACCGACGGCGAGCCCGTCGGCTAATCCCCGCGGGGCCGGTACTTTTCCGCGCCCTGCATCGGAGAATCATGCTCGAAGTCCTTCACCGTATCGTCAAAGAAGTCAGTGCCGCCCGCGATGTGGACGAGGCGCTGTCGGTCATCGTGCGTCGGTTGAAGGATTTTCTGAAGGTGGACGTCTGTTCCATCTATCTGGTCGATCAGGAGTCCCGCCAGCTGGTGCTGATGGCCACCGAGGGGCTGAACGCCGGGTCGGTCGGGGCGGTGCGGCTACCGTTCGAGGAGGGGTTGGTAGGATTGGTCGCCGAGCGTGCCGAACCGGTGAACCTCGACAACGCCCCCGACCATCCCCGGTTCCGCTACTTCCCCGAGACCGGCGAAGAGCGCTATCACGCATTCCTCGGCGTCCCTATCATCCATCACCGCAAGGTGGTCGGCGTCCTGATCATTCAGCAGCACGCCAGCTCCCGGTTCGATGACCAGACGGTCGATTTCCTGGCGACCATCGCCTCACAACTCGCCGGCGGCATCGCCCACGCCGAGGCGATCGGCGGCATCGACGGTCTGCGCACCAAACGCATTGACGGCAGCCGTCCCCTGCTGGGCCAGCCGGGCGCGCCGGGGGTGGCGATCGGAACGGCGGTGGTGGTGCGGCCGTTCGCCGATATCGATTCCGTTCCGGATCGGCCGGTCGACAATCGCGCGACGGAGCAGGAGCGTTTTCTCCAGGCGGTGCGCAACGTGCGGACCGAAGTGAAGGATATGGTCGACCGCATGACCGAGGCGCTGCCCAAAGGGGATGCGGCCCTCTTCGACGCCTACCTGATGATGCTCGACAGCGAGAGCCTCATCGGCGCGACCCTGGACCGTATCCGGGACGGCAACTGGGCGCCGGGCGCCTTGCGCGAGACTATCCGCGAGCATGCCAGCGCCTTCGATGCCATGGAGGATCCCTATCTCCGCGAGCGCGGACAGGATGTGCGCGACCTCGGGCGGCGGATTCTCCAGCGCATGCAGAGCGAGGAACAGGCCACGCGCGAATACCCGCGCGATTCGGTGCTGGTGGGCGAGGAGATCAGCGCCTCGATGCTGGCCGAGGCGCCGCCCGGCCACGTGGTCGGTGTGGTCTCCGTGCGCGGTTCACGTACCTCCCACACGGCGATCCTGGCCCGTGCCCTGGGGATCCCGGCGGTGATGGGGTGCGACGACATCCCGGTGGGCCGGGTAGGCGGCTGGGCCATCATCGCCGATGGCTACAGCGGGCGTGTCTACGTCAATCCCTCCCCGGCGGTCAGCCTGGAGTACATCCGGCTGCAGCGTGAGGAGGCGGAACTTTCGGCCGGACTGCGCGATTTGCGCCACCTGATTTCAGAGACCCCGGACGGGGTGCGGGTACCGCTTTACGCCAACACCGGACTGGTCTCCGACATCCAGCCGTCACTGAACAGCGGCGCCGAGGGGGTCGGGCTCTATCGCACCGAATTTCCGTTCATGATTCGCGATCGGTTCCCAGGCGAATCGGAGCAGCGGCAGGTGTACCGTCAGGTACTGGAAACCTTCTCGCCCCGTCCGGTGACCATGCGCACACTGGATATCGGCGGCGACAAGGCGCTCTCCTATTTCCCGATCAACGAGGACAACCCGTTCCTCGGCTGGCGCGGAATCCGCATCACCCTGGATCACCCGGAGATCTTTCTGGTGCAGCTGCGCGCCATGCTGCGCGCCAGCGTCGGGCTGGACAACCTGAGCCTGTTGCTGCCCATGGTCAGCGGCATCGCAGAACTGGAGGAGTCGCTCGCCCTGATTCGCCGGGCCCACGCGGAAGTGATTGAGGAGGGGGAGGCGGTGGTCATGCCGCGTATCGGAGTGATGGTGGAGGTCCCCTCGGCGGTCTACCAGGCCCGCAATCTGGCACGGCGCGCCGATTTCCTGTCGGTGGGTACCAATGACCTGACCCAGTATCTGCTGGCGGTTGATCGCAACAACTCCCGTGTGGCCGAACTGTACGAAACGCTGCATCCGGCGGTGCTCCGTGCGGTGATGCAGGTGGTGGAGGCGGCGCACGCGGAGGGCCGACCGGTGAGTGTCTGCGGCGAGATGGCGGGTGATCCGGCTGCCGCAATCCTGCTGCTCGGGATGGGGATCGACTCCCTCAGCATGAGCGCATCCAGCTTGCCGCGGATCAAGTGGGTCATCCGTAGCTTCGAGACAGCCCGCGCCCGTGAACTGCTGGACGAGGTGCTCGCCTACGAGGACCCGGTTCCCATCCGGGAGCGGCTGAACGTGGCCCTCGACGAGGCGGGTCTCGGCGGCCTGGTCCGTGCCGGGAAATAGGGAAGAGAGGTGACTCTCATCCGTACGGAAACCCGTTAGCCCCGTCCCAATGGACACCCTGACCCACGCACTCAGCGGGGCGCTTCTCGGCCGGGCATCGGCGCCGGTCGCCGGGGTGCTGCCGGTGCGCCGCCGGGTAGTGGTGGCCCTGCTTGCCGCCGCCTTCCCCGACACAGACGTGGCGATCGCCCTGTTCACCGATCCCCTCACCTACATCAATCTGCACCGGGGCGTTACCCACTCGCTGGTCCTGTTGCCCCTCTGGGCACTCCTGCTGGGCGGCCTCTTTTCGCTGCTGTGGCGCGACCGGCGTCACTGGCGGAGTTATGCGGGGGTGGCGGCGCTGGGCCTCGGCATCCATATCCTCGGGGATGTGATCACCAGTTACGGCACCCAGGTGTTCGCCCCTGTCTCCGATTACAAGGCGGCAATCCCGACCACCTTCATCATCGACCTGTGGTTCACCGGCATCATTGTGGCGGGGTTGCTCGCGTCGCTGGTGTGGCGCCACTCCCGCGTGCCGTCAGTGGCGGCACTGGTGGTGCTGACCGGTTATGTCGGCATGCAGGGCGTGCTGCGCCTCCAGGCACTGGAGGTGGCGGCCGGCTACGCCCGCAAAGTGGCGATCGCGGAGGCGGAGATCACTGCCCTGCCGCAGCCGCTCTCACCATTCAACTGGAAGCTGATCGTCGCGGAGCGGGATCGCTATCACGTGGCCAGCATCAACCTGCTGCGTGAGGAGGCGGTGCCGCCGGTGGGGGAGGACGCGGGCATGCTCGCAGCTATCGATGCGGTCTACCGCCCGGTCGCCGACCCCGGTTGGGAGCAGTTTGCCCGATTTGGTGATGAGCGGCAGGCATCTCTCGCGCGGGAGGCCTGGGCGCAGGAGGCGTTTGCCCCCTTCCGGCGTTTCGCCGGCTACCCGGTTGTATCGGCCATCGAGGAGAGCGCGGCGGGCACCTGCGTCTGGTTCACCGACCTGCGGTTCACCACCGGTGGGCCTTCCGGGCCGCGGGTACCATTTCGCTACGGCATGTGCCGCGGTCCCGAAGGGTGGGTACGGCAGCCCGCATGAACCTGCGGAGAGCCGCCGCTTTCGGCCGGGCTATCCCGGCATCTTGCTCAGTTGCCAGTAGCGGCCGATGGTGCCGAACAGCTCCACCAGCTCCTCGTAGGCCACCGGTTTGACGAAGAACCCGGCCACGTTGTATTCGAAGGCCGTGGCACGGTCGCGCGGCTGATCGGACGAGGTGAGGGCGACCGCCGGCAGCCACTTCAGCGCCGGGTCGGCACGCAGTTCGCGCAGGAAGCTGATGCCGTCCATACGCGGCATGTTGAGGTCGAACAGGATAAGGCGCGGGACCAGCGGGGGACCCTCTTCGCCGCGCAGCAGGGCAAGGGCCCTGTCGCCCGATTCGGCCACATGCAGCGGATTGGCGATGAGATGCTTCTTGAACGCCCGCTGCACCATCATTACGTCCACTTCGTCGTCCTCGACGAGCAGAATGGGTGCGCTGCTTTCCATGTCTTATTTCTTCGCTGTTTTAAGGCGCGCGCGCCGTAGCGCCCATTTTTACCAGAATGGGCCGGGAATGCGAAGGTTGGGGCGGCAGAGGGGATTCAGGCGGAGTGGCGATTCAGGGCGATAATGCCTATCGCCAGAACCAGTGCCAGGCAGATGCCGGCGATGCTCAAGGTGTCGATGACCACCATTCGGTCTCCTGCAACAAAAAAAAATCGCGGCGTCCCTGCCGCTCCGTTAACGTCAAGTTCAACGATAAGATGAGGAGGAGGGTCGAACCGACGGGGGGTGTCGGCCCGTGCCCTGCACACCTTGAAGCAAACCCGATGCCAGCTTGTTCAGCGGTGGCTTCAGGTCCGGTCCTTTATCCCAAAGCCTTGTTACAAGGGGATTAAACCGGCCGATGGGTAGCACAACTCGGCTGCTGTAGGGGGGAGAGATCTGACAGTTATGACGGTTCGCCGTTGCGGGCATGCCGCAGTTGGCAGCGCGTCAGGTGAACAGTGCGAGCAGTTCCTGTGCCTTGCCGCGGCCAAGCACGTTGCAGCTGATGTTGCGCCGCACCGCAAGCTCCGACAGCGCCGCTTTCGCATAGGCCGCCCGGGTGAAGGGGGTGTCGTGATTGGAGATGAGCACCGGAATGCCGGTATCGGCGGCAGCCTGGGCCAGTTTCGCCAGCAGGCCCTGCTCCTCCATGCCGAAGCCGCCAGCGCTGTAGGCGGTGAAGTTGGCTGAGCTGGAGAGGGGGACGTAGGGGGGATCCGCGTAGACCACATCTCCCCGTTTCAGCACCCGCATGGTCCGTTCGAAGCCCTCGGTACGGAAGGTGGCCCGCTTCGCCTTGACGGCGAAGAGCCGCATCTCGTTTTCGGGGAAGTAGGGGCGCCGATAGCGCCCGAACGGCACGTTGAAGCCGCCGGATGCGTTATAGCGGCAGAGGCCGTTGTAGCCGTGCCGGTTCAGATAGATGAACAGGGCCGACCGCTCCTCCACATCATCGGTGCCGTTGAACCGGTCACGCAGGGTGTAGTAGCGCTCGGGTGTGTTGTTTTTCTCGGTGAACAGCACGCGGCAGCGGGCAATGAGTGTCTCGCAATCCCGCTTCACCGCACGGTAGAGATTGATGAGGTCCGCATTGGTGTCGGTCAGCAGGTAGCGCCGGTAGTCGGTGTTGAGAAACACCGCCCCGGAGCCGACAAACGGTTCCACCAGCCGGCTCCCCTCCGGCAGCCTCTCCCGGATGGTGCCCGTGATACGCAGCTTGCCGCCGGCCCATTTGAGAAACGGGCGGATTGGTCGCTGCATTCGCCTACAGCTCCTTGAGCAGGACACGGGAGCGGCGCTGATAGTTGTACAGCGCCTGGCGTTCCACCGGGAGCGCCTTAATCTGACCGTCGGCAAAACCGCGCTCGCGGAACCAGTGCGAGGTGCGCGTCGTCAACACGAACAGCCGCTTCAGACCGAGCTGTTTTGCCCGCCGTTCGATGAAACCGAGTAGCGAGTCGGCCCGTCCCTGCCGACGGTAATCGGAGTGAACCGCCAGGCAGGCCAGTTCGCCGATGCTGTGTTCCGAGAAGGGGTAGAGCGCGGTGCAGGCGATCACCATCCCGTCCCGTTCCACCACGGTAAAGTGGCCGATCTCCATCTCCAGCCGTTCGCGGGAGCGGCGCACCAGGATGCCTTCCGCCTCCAGCGGGGCGATCAGCTCCAGTATCCCACCCACATCCTCGATGGTCGCCTGACGCATCCCTTCGAAGACGTCGCCGCTGATCAGTGTCCCGATACCGTCCCGCGTGAACAGCTCCTGCAGGATTGCCCCGTCCACCCGGCGATCCACCAGATGGGCCCGATGCACCCCGCTGCGGCAGGCATAGACGGCGCTGAACAGCGCCTTGGCGATCTCCTCCGGCAGACCATCCCGATCGCCGATCACCCGGTCTGCTTCGGCGAGGGTCAGTTCGCGTACCAGCTCACCACCCGTGTTCACCACACCTGCGCCGTCGATCAGGTAAACCAGCTTGTCGGCGCCGAGGGCGATCGCCGCGGCGGTGGCCACATCCTCCGCGCTGAGGTTGAACACCTCACCCGTCGGGGAATAGCCGAGCGGCGACAGCAGCACGATGGTGCCGTTCGCCAAGTGGCTGCGCACCGCCTCGGCATCGATACGCCGCACCTCTCCGGTGTGCAGATAATCCACCCCGTCTCGGATACCGAGCGGGTGTGCGGTGACGAAGTTGCCGGAGACCACCTGGATGTCAGCCCCCGACATCGGTGTGTTGGCGAGCCCCATGGAGAGTAGCGCCTCCACCTCCACCCGAACCGTGCCGGCCGCCTCTTTCACGCAGGCGAGGGCATCGTCATCGGTGACCCGCAGCCCGTTCACGTACCGGATCTCCGCACCACGGGCGCGCAGCCGATCCTCGATCTGCGGGCGTGCCCCATGCACCAGCACCAGACGGACGCCGAGGCTGTTGAGCAGCGCCAGATCGTGCACGAAGGTGGCGAACTGCTGTTCGGCAAGCAGTTCACCGCCAAAGGCGATGACGAAGGTCCGCCCCCGGAACGCGTTGATATACGGCCCGGAGTTGCGGAACCAGCGCACGAAGGTGGCGGGGTCGATGTGGGTGTCGGAATTCAAGGCGGTACAGCCAGTTTCGGCAAAAACGGTATTGTCGGGGGGTGGGGCGCGCCGCGCAAGTGAGGCGTGAAGCGTGAAACGTCAAGCGTGATGGGTGATGCATGAAGCGGCACCCTTCAACGTTTCACGTCTCGCCCTTGACGCAGAACCGCTCAATGAGCCCGCGCAACAGTTCGACCGTCGGTCGCACTTGGTCGAGGGCGAGAAACTCGTCCGGCTGATGGGCCTGGGCGATGTCACCGGGGCCGAGGATGATGGTCTCCATCCCGAGGGCGTTGAGGAACGGCGCCTCGGTGCCGAAGGCGACCGCCTCGGCGGTGTGGCCGGTCAGGGCTTCGGCGGCTCGGACGATGGCTGCACTGGCCAGGGTCTCCACCGCGTCGATGCCGGGGAACAGGGCACGGGTCTCCAGGGTGAGGCCGCTGCCGGCCACCGCATTGCCGGCCCGCTCGGCGATCCGCTCGCGCAGCTCGGGCAGGGACATGCCGGGCAGCGGGCGCAGGTCGATGTGCAGTTCGCACTCGCCGCAAATGCGGTTCGGGTTGTCGCCGCCGTGGATGTGGCCCAGATTGAGGGTCGGTACCGGCACACTGAAGCGCTCGTCCCTGTGCGCCTTCTGCAACTCGCCCCGCCAGTCGAGCAGCGCCCCCAGCACCTTGTGCATCCCCTCCAGGGCACTGTTGCCGAGAGCGGGGTCGCTGGAGTGGCCGGCGCGGCCGACCAGGCGGATCGCCTCCATCATGATCCCCTTGTGGGCATTCACCGGGCGCAGGCCGGTCGGTTCACCGATGACCGCGTGACGGGCCTTGGGGCGACCCATCTCCACCAGCGCCCGCGCCCCGTCCATGCTGCTCTCCTCATCGGCGGTCGCAAGGATGATCAGGGGCGCCTTCAGGTCCGCAGCCCGATAGCTACGCGCCGCCTCAATGGCGATGGGGAAGAACCCTTTCATGTCACAGGTGCCCAACCCGTAGAGACGCCCATCCGCCTCGATGAGCGAAAAGGGGTCGTGATTCCAGCGCCCCTCGTCGTACGGCACGGTATCGGTGTGGCCGGCCAGCACCAGGCCCCCCGGACCGCTGCCGAGGGTGGCGATCAGGTTGGCCTTGTCCGGCCGGCCTGGCAGTAGCAGCACCTCGACGGCAAAGCCGGCCCGCTCAAGCCAGCCTGCCAGCAGGTCAATGACCGGGCGGTTTCCGACATCGAATGCCGGGCTTACACTGCTCATCGACGGGGTGGCGATGAGCTGTTCAAGCATTTCCATGAGCGAAGGCGTGTGCATGGCGTGATTGTGGATCAGGGTGGGGCTAGGGGCTAGGGGCTAGGGGCTAGGGGCTAGGGGCTAGGGGTTAGGGGTTAGGGGTTAGGGGTTAGGGGCTAGGGGCTAGGGGTTAGGGGTTAGGGGTTAGGGGTTAGGGGTTAGGGGTTCAGACAATGCTGCTGACCAGCAACCAGCAACTAGCAACCAGCAACCAGCAACCAGCAACCAGCAACCAGCAACCAGCAACCACCGACCACCGACCACCGACCACCGACCACCGACCCGGAATATGCTAGATTGCCTCGCCCGGAATCGCCTGGCATTCGTCACAGGTACGCCGCCATGATTCGCCCCGCCGAGCTGCGGGATGTCGATGCCCTGGTCGCCATCGAAAACCGCTGTTTCACCACCGACCGGCTCTCACGCCGCAGCTTCCGTCACATCCTCACCCGTGGTCACGCGGCGACGCTCCTGGAGGAGGAGGCGGGGGCTATTCGCGGCTACGTGATGGTGCTGTTCCACGTCGGCACCTCGCTGGCCCGCCTCTATTCGATTGCGGTCGCCCCCGAGTGGCGCAGGCGGGGAATCGGGCCGGCACTGATCGAGGCCGCTGAACGGGCAGCCAAGGAGGAGGGCTGCGTCTCGATGCGGCTGGAGATCCGCCGCGACAATGCCGCCTCAATCGCCCTGTTTCGCCGCTTCGGCTACCGCCAGTTCGGCACCTATGCGGACTACTACGAGGACCACATGGAGGCGCTGCGTTTCGAGAAGACGCTGGTGCCCCACCTCAACCCGGACCGGGTGAATGTCCCCTATTACCGCCAGACGCTCGACTTCACCTGCGGACCGGCGGCGCTGTTGATGGCGATGAAGAGTCTCAAGCCGGCGCTGGAGGTGGACCGGCGTCTGGAGTTGCGCCTGTGGCGGGAGTCGACCAGTGTCTTCATGACCTCCGGCCACGGCGGCTGCGGTCCCTACGGCCTCGCCCTCTCCGCCCACCGGCGTGGCTTTGCGGTGGAGGTTTACGTGACCGAGGAGAGCGAGATGTTTGTCGACTCGGTGCGCAGCGCCGAAAAAAAAGAGGTGATCCGCCTGGTGCAGGAGGACTTCATCGCCGAACTGGAGGATACCGGTGTCCCGGTCCATTTCCGCCGGCTCGGGATCGGCGAGATGCGGGAGGCGTTCGAGGATGGCGGCCTTCCGGTGGTCCTGATCAGCTCCTATCGTATTTACGGCGAGAAGTTCCCCCATTGGGTGGTGGTGACCGGGTTCGATGATCGGTTTGTCTATGTCCACGATCCTTTTGTGGATACCGAAAAAGGGAAGAGCCCCACCGACTGCATGTGCCTGCCCATCCTTCAGGCCGAGTTTGAACGCATGGCCCGCTACGGCCGGTCGGGGCTGCGTGCGGCGCTGATTCTGCGGCGGGGCGAGGGAGAGAAACCATGACGGTACAGGTCGTTGTGGTCGAGGACGCGGCCGACTGGAAATTCCCGGCACTGGATGTGCCGGTAGTTCATGTGGACGACTATCTCACCGGCAAGGAGTATTTCGCCCAGCGCAACCTGCAGGTGATCAATCTCTGCCGCGGCTACAAGTACCTCAGCATCGGCTACTACTCCTCCCTGCTGGCGGAGGCGCGCCGCCATCGGGTGATCCCCACGGTCAAGAGCATGCTGGACCTCTCCAGCAAGGCGATGTACGGACTCGATACGGCGGACCTGGACGAACGCATCCAGCGGAGCTTGAAAAAACGGGCGGACGAGGAGAGTTTCGATCTGTATGTCTTTTTCGGCCAGTGCCGGATTGAGGGACTGGGCCCGGTGGCACGGCAGATCTTCGAGATCTTCCCCTGTCCGCTGCTCCGGGTAACCTTCCGTCGCCGCGGCACCTGGTTTATCGACAGCATCCGCCCGGTCACGCTCCACCGGTTGCGCAAGGCGGAGCGGGACTTTTTCGTCGAGGCATTCTCGGCCTACCGCAAGCATCCGCGGCGGGCGACTCGCAAGGTGAAGACCCGCTACGATTTGGCGATTCTTCACGATCCGACCGATCCGCTGCCGCCGTCGGACCTTCGCGCACTGCGCAAATTCATCCGGATCGGGCGTGAATTGGGCGTGGATGTTGAACTGATCAATCGGCGGGACTACGCACGCCTCGCCGAATACGACGCGCTGTTCATCCGCGATACCACCCGCATCAACCACTACACCTACCGATTCGCGAAAAAGGCGGAGAGCGAAGGCATGGTGGTGATCGACGATCCCACCTCCATTCTGCGCTGTACCAACAAGGTCTACCTGGCGGAACTGCTGCGTGCCAACCGGGTGCCGACACCGAAAACCGCGATTCTCGGGCGTGGCGACCTGGAGGCGGCACAGAGTGCGATCGGGTTTCCGATGGTGCTGAAGGTGCCCGACGGCTCCTTTTCGCAGGGGGTGTTCAAGGCGGAGGACGATGGCCACATGCGGGAGATTGCGGCACGGCTGTTCCAGAGCTCCGAGCTGATTCTGGCGCAGGAGTTTCTCTACACGGAGTTCGACTGGCGCATCGGCATCCTGAACCGCAAGCCGATCTTCGCCAGCCAGTATTTTATGTCCAAGCGCCACTGGCAGATAGTCAAATACGACGACACCGGAAAGGCGACCGAGGGGGCGTTTCGCACCTGTGCAGTGGAGGAGGCGCCGAAGGTGGTCGTCGACGTGGCACTCAAGGCGGCCAACCTGATTGGTGACGGCCTCTACGGGGTGGACGTGAAGCAAAACCGCGAAGGTAAGGCGTACGTCATCGAGGTGAACGACAACCCCAATCTGGAGTGCGGTGTCGAGGATGCGGTGCTGAAGGACGAACTGTACCGGATCGTCATTGGCGACTTCGTGCGCCGCCTCGACCTGCGTCACCGAAACAACCGAACGGCGGGCTGAGATACCGGATGGTACGGGGCCGCGGAGTAAACCGACACGACTCCGTAGTCAGGCCACAATTTGCACCCACGTAACTTCACAGCTCCTCGCGGGGGTGCAGGTCATGCTCGCCAAACCACGCTTTTTACGTGGGTCCATGCGGGTGGGCGGTGTTGCCCAGGAGCAGGAATTCGGCGCATCAAACCACGTCCCCGTTGGGGCGCATGCGGTGGACAGCAGGATGCAACCCGTACCTAAAACCATGTGGGTTGCGTGCGCGATGCCGTGCCGGCCGGTGCGACTGGAAAAACGCCAAAGGGCAATTAGACTCAGGCTCTGACAAAAACCGATAACAGGGATGCCAGAATGAAGCTGATTGCACCGGTCGTCGCCTTTCTTGCGTTGGTTGCCAGCCTTAACGCCGCCGCCCAGCCAATGGCCATGGATATCGAACAGACGGTCGTCCAGATACCCATCGAGGAGGGTGTCACCATGGACGATGCGATTGGCTCGATGAAGCTGCGGGCCAACCTGCAGAACATGATGTTCGTGGCCCATCAGCCGCTCGGGGATCAGTTGCAGAAGATGGGCCACGAGTCGCTACGGCTGGAGATCTTCCAGTTCTGTGACCCGGTCACCGCCCGTACGATGGTGGACCACAACCCGCTGTTCGCCGCTTACATGCCGTGCCGCATTGCGCTGGTGGAGCAGGTGGACGGACCACCGGTTCTGATGATGCTCAACCTCGATATGCTCATTCAGAGCGCCGAGCTGAGTCCGGAGCTGCGGGAGCTGGCGCAGGAGGTCAACGCAAAGCTGACGGACATCCTGCGGGCAGGCGCCAGCGGCGATCTGTAGAGACGGTTATCGGCGGTGAGCCGGTCGGCTCACTCCCACTCCATCTCCTGATAGACCTGCTGGGCGTTGCGACCTTTGAGCTGCTCGAAGTTGAACAGCTGGCTGAAGTGGGACTGGTCGATGCTGCCGATCGCCTCGATGCCGCCGCCATTGTCCATGAACTCACCCACCGCCTCGCGCAGGAAGACCAGGTAGTCCCGCGTCTCGGCGACCGCCCGCGCCAGCGGGGCCGGAGTGCCGTGCCCCGGCACGACCACCTTTGGATCCAGCGCGGCCATCGCATCGAACGCCTCGATCCAGGTGCGACTCCGCGAATAGGCGGTGACCCCCAGCATCCGCTCCATGTAGACGATGTCGCCGCTGAACACCACACGCTGCGCCGGCAGCCAGACGAAAGCGTCACCCGGGGTGTGGGCATGGGCTGCGTGGTGCAATTCGAAGCGGGTATCACCGACGGTCAGGTCGAGCCGCTCGTCGAACACCTCATCCGCATGCACCGCCTCGGTACCGGCCAGCCCTGCCTCACCCACCAGCGTGCCCAGGATAAAAAACTGGTCCTGGGTACGGGCGCGCTGATCCTCCACCGCGCGCCGGCTGGCGATGATGCGTGCGCCGCGCGCCTTGAAGTAGGCGTTGCCGAGCCAGCGATGGTCCTGGCCGCCGGTGTTGATCACCACCTTTACCGGCTGGTCGGTCACCTGCCGGATGGCAGACTCGATCGCCGCCGCTCCCTTTGCCGTGCCGCCGGAGTCGATCAACACCACGCCCTCCGAAGTCACCACGACACCGAAGGTGGCGTTGTTGCCCAGATTTTCCGGGGTGCGGTTGGTCAGCGGCCCGACAATGGCGTAGACATTTTCTGCAACCGGACGCACCTCCATCATTTCCGAATGGGCCGGACCCAGGAAGGCGAACAGGGCGAGCAGTGCGGCGATCGTTTTCATTGTGACCTCAGTGAATGCGGTAGGACTCGTGACAGGCGACGCACTGCTGCATCACCTCGGAAAGGCCGCCAAAGGCTTCGGCAAGACCGCCCTCCAGTTCTGCGTCCCGTGCCTTCAGTGCAAAGCGGCTGGCGGCCTGGTGCATGGCGGTGCCGGTGGCACGCATCCCCTCGGGCATGACACGGGCCATGTGGGAGGCGCCGTGTGAGTCGAGCGAACTCATGCCGAGCCGCTGCTCCGCAACATCTGCCGCCTGGTTGTAATCACCTTCCGCCAACAGACGGGTGATGGTCTCCAATGCCAGCAGGTGGTCACGCATATTGGCGAGCATGTGGGCCTGCATCGGCGCAGGCATCTCCACCAGCTGGCGGCTGTCGTCGGCCTGGGCGGCGGGCAGGGTGATTGAAACCAGCAGCACCGTGGTAATCAGATGTTTGATGCGCATGAAAAATACCCCCGGATCCGGTTCTGGTTTGTTGTCGGCGCCGTGATTCAAGCCAGCCAGCTCTCGACCTGCTTGCGATCCGGTACACCGCCGGCGTGTACCACCTGTCCATCAACAACCACGCCAGGGGTCGACATGACGCCGAATGCCATGATCTGTCCGATATCCTCCACCTTCTCCAGTTCGATCGCGATCCCCTTCTCGTCGGCGGTCTGGCGGATCAGGTCGTAGGTGATGTTGCAGTTGCGGCAGCCGGTGCCGAGTACCTTGATGTTCTTCATCGTTACCTCCGATCAAACAGGATATGCACCACAGAGGCGCAGAGGCACAGAGAACATGTGAGCATTTCTTCCTCTGTGTCCCTGTGCCTCTGTGGTAATGATTTGTTTTCTAACAGCAGGATTGACCGCCGGGGGTAGGTGTGCAGCAGGCACCCCCCGCCTCGGTGACCTTGATGCCGATCGGCTTGCCCTTGGATACCTTCGGTTTCTCCGGCGCCGCCTTCTCGTCGAAAGCGGCGTCCAGCTTCTCCGCCGCCTCGTCGCGGATGTGACGGGCGATTTCGATCACCGACTGTATCTGGTGCTCGGGCACACCCATCTGGCGCAGCCGGTCCAGCTGGCAGAGCCCCATGTCGGGGTGTTTGGCGGCGATGCCCGCCGCCAGGGAAACCATCGACACAATGGATGAATGCAGTTGCGGCTGTTCGCTCATGGGATCTCCTCATTTATCAGGTGGGCGGACGGAACCGCCCTACTCAACAGGTCATCCGCGATCTCGGTGGCACTCCGCACATAGTCGCGGCAGCGCTCGTACAGCGCCTCCCGTTCGAATCGCTGCTGTCCCTCGTCACTATCCAGTCGGCAGCCGAGCAGATCGGCGCAGCCGGTACTGCCGAAACGGTCGCGGAAGCGCCCCATCAGTTCGTTCACGGCCGTGTAGCACGGTTCCACCGAAGCACCGGGGTGATTGCGACCGAGCCCGATCCCCAGGGCGAGAATTGCCCCGCTGACCGCACCGCAGGTTCCGCCGTTGCGGGCCATGCCGCTGCACAGACCTGTCGCAATGGCGGGTGAAATCTCCTCTCCCATCCGCTGCGCCAGTGCGCTTAGAACGCTCTCTGCACAGAACAGTCCGCCATCGAAAGTGGCGAGCGCCTCTTCAGCGGGGGTGGCTCTCTTGTGGTATTCGTCGCTCACCGGTTCCCCCGCGTCAGACCATCAGATTGAAGCCCCAGCCCACCAGGGTGAAGGCGACCGCCAGCACGCCGGCGTAGAGTGCGAGCGCCGGCCAGCGGATCACCTTGCGCAGGATCAGCAACTCCGGCAGCGACAGTGCGGCAATGCTCATCATCAGCGCCAGGGTGGTGCCGATGGCGACCCCCTTGCCCAGCATCGCCTCGGCAACCGGGATCACGCCGGTGGCGTTGGAGTAGAGCGGGATGCCCATCAGCACCGCGGCCGGCACGGAGTACCAGTCGGTGCCGGAGAGGTGTTCCGAGACCCACGCCTCCGGGACGTAGCCGTGGAACAGGGCGCCGACGGCGATGCCCGCCACCACCCATTTCCAGATACGCCGCACGATCTCGCGCACCTCGCCCCAGGCGTAGCGGTGGCGCCCCGCGAGCGAGTTGTCCGGCTGCGGCAGCGCCGCCTGGCCCATGTGGATCTTCCAGACATACCCTTCCACCCAGCGCTCGGGACGGAACCGCTCCATGACCACGCCACCCACGTAGGCGACGGTGAGGCCGGCCGCCACATAGAGCGCTGCCACCTCCCAGCCGAGAATGCCCACCAGCAGCACCGCCGCCACCTCATTGATCATGGGGCTGGCGATGAGGAAGGAGAAGGTGACCCCGAGCGGGATGCCCGCCTCCACGAAACCGATGAAGAGCGGCACCGAGGAGCAGGAGCAGAACGGCGTGACCGCACCCAACAGAATGGCCAGCGAGCGCGCAAGCCATTTGGGTTTGCCGCGCACGTAGTCGCGCACCCGCTCCGGGCTGAGCAGCGCCCGCAAGAGGCCCATCACATAGATGATCACCACCAGCAGCACAAAGATCTTCGCCGTGTCCGCGACGAAGAAGTGCAACGCGTCCGCCGCGCGTGTGCCGGGGTCCAGCCCCAGCAGCCGGTAGACGACCAGGTCGCCAAGTGCTTCAAACATGAACGTCAGAGTCCGCAATCAGCCACAGAGCACACAGAAAGGCGCACCATCCCCGGTGCGATCCATGCAGTCACGTGTGCTCTGTGGCAAAGAAGTGAAATTGGTCAGCCGCAGCAACCGGGTGTGCAGCAGTCGAGCAGCCGGCAGGCGGCATCGCGGATCAGCTCCGCCGGCACCCGTTCGAAACGATCCCCATCCACTTCGACCGTGCGGCAGGATGCAGATTCCGCGGCGATCAGGCCGGCGCAACTGGTGCACTCGCTGCTGCCCGCCGTGCCGTTCGGCAGCAGCGACTCGAGCGGCTGGCCGTCGATCAGGATGGCGTTGGAGTCGGCCAGCGCGTCGGCCGCCAGGCGGGTCTCGGCTAGGTCGAAGCGGTAGCCCGCGGGCGCACACTCATCGTTCAGCTGTTCGACGGCACGCCTTACCTCGACGCCGGTGTCGCCGCATCGGTCACAGGTGTCGCCGTCCACATCCAGATGCCGCCATTCGATGGTTACACTCTTCATGGTTCTGCTCCTCGTCAAGGACACTACTGATAACGAACACCAAGGGCCACCCACAGTGTCAGGTAGCGCTCGAGAAAGCTGAGCGGAGCGCCGGCGGCCCTCTTCGCGGTGACTTCACGCTCGACGGTCATCTCATTCTGGAGGTGTTACCCGATCAGCCTGGCGGTGAGTTCCTGTACGCGGTCGCGAATGTCGTCACGGCTGGCGCGGAAGGTGTCCATGATCGCCTCTTCGCTGCCGGTCGCCTTGGCTGGGTCCTGCAGTGGCCAGTGCTCCCTTTCGGTGCCGGGTGGGAGTGCGGGGCAGTGCTCGTCTGCATGACCGCACACGGTGATGATCCGGTCCACGCCATCGAGCATCGCATCGGTCAGGCGGGTGGATTCCTGCCCGGAGATGTCGACCCCCGATTCGGCCATGACGGCGAGGGCGCGGGGGTTCTTGCCGTGGGCCTCGATACCGGCGGAGAGCACCTCGATGCGGTCGCCGCCGAAGTGGCGTGCCCACCCCTCGGCCATCTGGGAGCGGCAGGAGTTACCGGTACAGAGAAACAGGATGTGTGGTTTTTTCATTTCGGCTTTCCCTTGCATCAGGTGCAGCAGGGGGCAGTGGGACGGTCGGGCATCCCGGCCAGCGCCTTGCGATCGTCGGCAAACGGAGGCTTTCCGGAGACCGCATCGGTGGTGATCCGGATGATCTCCGTTACCCACTCCGGCAGCTCCGGCGAGATGCGGTAGTGGACCCACAACCCCTCGCGCCGATCGGTGGCGAGCCCGAGCTCACGCAGCTGGGCCAAATGGCGGGAGATCTTCGGCTGGGCGGCGCCCAGGGCATGGGTAAGTTCGCAGACGCACAGCTCGCCGTGGGTCTTCAGCAGCACCAGGCAGCGCAGCCGGGTGGTGTCGGCGAGGGCGCGGAACAGTTCGTCGGGGGCTATTACATGCATGGGTGCGAATATATGCCAGACCGTATATTCGCGCAAGCAAATGTTTTGGGGGCCAAGGCTAGCCAGGGGCTAAGTCAGGCAATAGGATTGCGCCCCACGCGATCCGGCCAAACTTAATTCTGTCCGACCACCGACCAGATCAATCACTGAATCGAAGCAATATACCGCTGGAGGTTGGCCCGTTTCTCCGGGTCGTCATCGATCAGGCGCAGGATCACGTTGACGAACTCCGATTCCTGGCTCTCGTCGCGGGCCTGGAGGGCGTGAATGTAGGCGTTCAGACGGCTTATGGTCTTGTTGCCGCCATCGTCCTCGGTCTCAAAGTCGAAGGCGGCCAGTTCCAGGATCTGCGGCATGCTGTCGCCGCGTTTGATGACCACCGAGATCTGTTCCAGGTCCACCTCCCTAACCAGGCAGGAGAGGACGGTCTCTCCCGCCCGCAACTGGGCGACTACGCGCTGCTTCGGCCGCGCCCGTTCGGGAGCCCGCTTTGCCGGCGCAGCAGTTTCTGCGCCCGGGGCGGCGGCGACGGGAACCGCGCCGGAGAGTCCTGTGTTGCGGGACTGGGCACCCATCAGTACCGCTGCTGAGTCGTTGCCGATGCCGCTGGGGGCTGCCGCCGGGCGCCCCCGCAGCGCTGCGGCGGGAATCTTGAGGGTCTTGCTCAGTACCCTGGAGACGACATCCGCCAGCTTGTCGTTGGTGAACGGCTTGACCAAGTAGTTGTTGACACCGAGCTCCACCGCCTTGACCACGTGCTCCTTGTCACCGCGGCTGGTGATCATGACAAAAGGGGTCGTGGCGGTCTCTTCCCTGCTGCGGATCCAGTGCAGCAGTTCGTCGCCGGTCATCTCCGGCATCTCCCAGTCGCAGAGGATCAGTTCGTACTCGCCATTCAGGAGCTTGTGCTGCGCCTGTTTGCCATTGCTTGCATCGTCGATCTGGAAAGTAGGGAACTGTGATCGCACGCTGCGCTTGATCAGATCGCGCATGAATGCCGCATCATCGACGACAAGAACCCGGATTTTTTTCTCCATGCCGGCAGACACCTCCTCGGTGGAGCGACAGGATAACAGAAGGGGAAATGCGACGACGAATGCCAGGGGGCGCGCGGCATTCGCGTAGTTTGACCTACTCCAGCGGATCGCCCGGGGGCAGTTACTTGAGCGTGATCGCGTACTCCTCCACCGTGCCGCGCCCGAACCAGGCGTTGCGGCGCACCTTCACCTGCACTTGTTCCCCCGGCTCGCGCCCGAGCATCGCGGCGTGAACGTGGGCCAGACTGCCGATGGGGCGACCGGCCACCTCCAGCAATCGGTCACCGGCGCGGAGACCCGCCTCGCCGGCGGCACTCCCGTCGACCAGTGCGTCGACCAGCACAAAGCCGTCGCTCTCCTCCATCAGAATTCCCAGCCGCCCCGGCGGCGGCAACTCGCGGGCATCGGGGAAGATCACGAAATCGGCGATATCGGGGTTCAGCTCACCTCTCCCAACCCCATTGATGACCACCGCCGTCGGTGTGCCGAGACGCCGTTCGAGGCGGTCCGGAATTCCGGCGCCGTACTGGACGTGACCCGTGCCGGCAAGGATCACCATCTTCTGTCCGGGATTGGCGCTCAGGTAATCGGCGGCACGGACGGCCATCCCTTCGTCCCAGAGCAGTTGCACCTGCAGAAAGTGCTCGAAAGGGCGATCCTCGCGCGGGGGGTGCTGCTCAAAAACTGCGCGGAGTTGCTGCTCATAGGGCTCGGGATAGGGCGAAAACTCCTCGGGCAGCTGCGCCCGCTCTTCTTCGCTCAGGGCCTCCAGGCCGCCGCTCCCCACCTTCTCGGTGAGCTCGGCGGCCACGTTCAGGGCGACCAACGGGATGCGGTGTTCCTGGGCGTACTGAAGGATTGGGCGGTAGAGGCGGTAGTCGTAACGCCAGCGCTCGAAGTACTCGGTGCCCTCCAGCATCTCCGCCTCGCCGATCACGCCATTCACATAGTCGTCCAGATAGGACTGGAACGGCTGCTGGAAGAACTCGAGACCGATGGCAAGGCGCGGGTCGCGCTGGTGCAGGGCGCGGATGATTGCCAGTTGCGCCAGGTGGTGTTCGTAACGGTCGTGGCTTTCGCCCACGAACACCACGCGGTGATTCGCCAGCCGGGGGATGATCTGCTCCAGGGTGGGCGTGGTGGTCAGATCCACCACCCGCAGGGCGGGTTCGGTCGTCGCTACTCCGGTCGGGTGCTGAACGCCGGGCGCGGCGGTCCGCGGTTCGGCCTGGCAGCCGGCTGCCGCTGCGGCAAGGGCCGCCCCAAGAAGGGCTGTCTGGATTCGCATCGCTCGGCGGGCTCCGGCAGGAATGTACTTTATAGCGTACTCCACCGACGCCACATTTGTGGGGTGGGGCTTATACTTGGGCGGTCATGAATCGCCCGAGTCGCATTGTCGGATGGGCACTCGCCCTTATCCTGCCGCTCCTCTCCTGCGTTGCAGTTGCGGAGGTGGTGCACCACGACCTGCGGGTGACCCTGGAGCCGGCCGCACACCGGATCGCCGTGCGTGACCGGATCACCCTGCACGCACCCGCGGCGGGGCCACTCACATTTGACCTCCACGCCGGGCTCGCCCCCGAGACAGAGGAGGGGTATCGACTCAAGCGGGTCGGCACCGGCGACCGGCCGGTGCCGTTCGAGCGCTACGCCGTGGCGCTGCCGGCCGGAGCGCAGCAGTTCACGCTCCGCTACGCGGGGGTGATCCACCACCCGCCGGGGGAGCGCATTGAGGGGGTGGGTCAGGTCCGCGCGGCGACCCCCGGCACCATCGGACCCGAGGGGGTCTACCTGGGCGGCGCGGCGGGCTGGTATCCGATCCTCGCCACGGCGCCGCCGGTGACCTTCACCCTGGAGACGGTGCTGCCGGAGGGGTGGCTCGCGGTCAGTCAGGGGGCGCTCGACGAGCTGGGGCCCGCGCGTGTCCGCTGGCGCGAGGGAAACCCGCAGGACGACATCCACCTGGTCGCCGCCGCCTTCGAGCTCTACCGGCGGTCCACCCCCGTCGGCGAGGCGCAGGTGTTCCTGCGCCGCCCCGACCGGGCGCTGGCCGAACGCTATCTTGACGCCACCGAACGCTACCTGACCCTCTACGACCGCCTGCTCGGCGACTACCCCTACGCCAAGTTCGCCCTGGTGGAGAACTTCTGGGAGACCGGCTGGGGGATGCCCTCGTTCACCCTGCTCGGTTCCCGGGTGATCCGCCTGCCATTCATCCTCGACAGCTCCTACCCCCACGAGATCGTCCACAACTGGTGGGGCAACGGCGTCTGGGTCGACTACGAACAGGGTAACTGGAGCGAGGGGCTGACCGCCTACCTGGCCGACCACCTGCTCAAGGAGGCGGCGGGGCAGGGGGCGGAGTACCGCCGTGACGGGTTGCAGAAGTATGCCGAATACGTGCGTGAGCACACGGAGACGCCGCTGACCGGTTTCGTCAGCCGCCATGGCGAGGCGAGTCAGGCGATCGGCTACGGCAAGGGGATGATGCTGTTCCACATGCTGCGGCAGCGGCTGGGGGATGCGGGCTTCCTGAAGGGGCTGCGCACCTTCTACCGGGAGAACCGTTTCCGCGTTGCAGGATATGGCGAGTTGCGCCGGGCCTTCGAGAAGGCCAGCGGGAGCGATCTGGCGGCGTTCTTCACCCAGTGGGTGGAGCGGGCCGGCGCGCCCGCCATCGCCATCGAGCGGGTGGAGGCGGTGCCCCGCGGTGAGGGGTGGGTGCTGAGCGGCACGCTGCGCCAGACCCAGCCTGGGGCGGTCTACCGGCTGGAGGTGCCCCTGGCCGTCCAGTCCGAGGGGGCGGAGCCGTTTTTCGGCACCCTGTCGATGGAGACACGGGAACTGCCGTTCGAGGTTTCCTTTGCCGACCGCCCGGTTCGCGTGGCGGTGGACCCCCGGTTCGACCTGTTCCGCCGACTCGATCCGACCGAACTACCCCCCTCCCTGGACCGGCTGTTCGCCGGCGAGGGGTTGCACATGGTGCTTCCCTCGGCGGCGCCACCGGCACTATTGGAAGGCTACCGGGCGCTGGCCGCGGTCTGGGCGCGCGGCGGCAATGTCACCGTGGTGGAGGATTCCAGTCTGGAGCGGCTGCCGCCCGGACCGGTCTGGCTGCTGGGGTGGGAGAACCGCTTCCGCGACCGGGTGACCGAACCGCTCGCGGCCGGCGTGGTCATTGATTCGGAGCGCGTCGTGCTGGAGGGGAACCCGGTGCCGCGGGCGGGGAGCAGCATTGTCCTGACCGCGGGCGAGGCGGGGCGCCCCCTGGGGCTGCTCGCCACCGACAATGCGACCGCACTGTCGGGGCTCGCCCGCAAGCTGCCCCACTACGGCAAGTACAGCTATCTCGCCTTCACCGGCGACGCCCCCGATATCGCCGTCCGGGGGCAGTGGCGGGTCACCGCCTCGCCGCTGGTGGTGGACCTCGCCGAACCGCCGGCTGCGCCGATCGAACTCCCGCCCCGCCCACCCTTGGCCCGCTTCGCAGAGATGGATTAATAAGGCGGATTCGCTGCCAAGGAGATGCTGATTCAATCCGTCCTGGCTTAAATCAGCTGCGCCCGGAGCCGGGTCGTGACCGGCGCCCGTCTTCACCCCCGGTTCACCTCTGTTATCATGCGGAGCTTCCCGCCGGGCCCTCTCCGGCACCGAAACCCAGTTTGCAGCACAGGAACCGTACCATGCCCGCATACCGCTCCTGGACCACCACCCGCGGCCGCAACATGGCCGGCGCCCGATCGCTCTGGCGCGCCACCGGCATGAAGGATGGGGACTTCGACAAGCCCATCATCGCCATCGCCAACTCCTTCACCCAGTTCGTGCCGGGGCACGTTCATCTGAAGGACATGGGCCAGTTGGTGGCGCGGGAGATCGAGGCGGCGGGCGGCGTGGCCAAGGAGTTCAACACCATCGCCATAGACGACGGTATCGCCATGGGCCACGGCGGCATGCTCTATTCGCTCCCCTCGCGCGAGATCATCGCCGATGCGGTGGAGTACATGGTCAACGCCCACTGCGCCGACGCCCTGGTCTGCATCTCCAACTGCGACAAGATCACCCCCGGCATGCTGAACGCCGCCCTGCGACTCAACATCCCCACCATCTTCGTCTCCGGCGGGCCGATGGAGGCGGGCAAGGCGGTGGTGCACGGTGGCGAGATGCATCTGGATCTGGTGGACGCCATGATCATGGCCGCCGACTCCAAGGAGAGCGACGCGGACGTGGCGACGGTGGAGCGCTCCGCCTGCCCCACCTGCGGCTCCTGCTCCGGCATGTTCACCGCCAACTCCATGAACTGCCTCACCGAGGCGCTCGGCCTGTCGCTGCCCGGCAACGGCTCGCTGGTGGCAACGCACAAAGATCGTGAACGGCTGTTCAAGGAGGCCGGCCGAATGATCGTCGCCCTGGCCAAGCGCTGGTATGAAGGTGACGACGCCTCCGTGCTGCCGCGCACCATCGCCAGCTTCGAGGCGTTCGAGAACGCCATGAGCCTCGATATCGCCATGGGCGGTTCCACCAACACCATCCTCCACCTGCTGGCGGCGGCGGAGGAGGCCGGCGTCAGGTTCACCATGGCGGACATCGATCGGCTCTCGCGCAAGGTGCCGCACCTGTGCAAGGTGGCCCCCTCCATCCAGACCTACCACATGGAGGATGTGCATCGGGCCGGCGGCGTCATCGGCATCCTCGGCGAGCTGGATCGCGCCGGCCTGCTGCACCGGGAGACGAAGACGGTGCATGCGGAGAACATGGCCGAGGCGATCGCCCTGTGGGATGTGCGCCTGACCACCGATCAGAAACGCAAGGATTTCTACCGCGCCGCGCCCGGCGGGGTGCCGACCACCGTCGCCTTCAGTCAGGAGAAGCGGTACGCCACCCTGGACACCGACCGTGAACAGGGCTGCATCCGTGATCTGGAACACGCCTATTCGAAGGACGGCGGCCTCGCCGTGCTCTACGGCAACATCGCCGAGGAGGGGTGCGTGGTGAAGACCGCCGGAGTGGACGCTTCCATCCTGAAGTTCGCCGGCCCGGCGCGCATCTTCGAGAGCCAGGAGGCGGCGGTGGAGGCGATCCTGGCTGACCGCATCAACTCCGGCGACGTGGTCATCATCCGCTACGAGGGGCCGCGTGGCGGTCCCGGCATGCAGGAGATGCTCTATCCCACCTCCTACCTGAAATCGAAGGGGCTGGGGAAGGCCTGTGCCCTGCTCACCGACGGCCGCTTCTCCGGCGGCACCTCAGGCCTCTCCATCGGCCACGTCTCCCCCGAGGCGGCCGAGGGGGGAGCCATCGGCCTGGTGGAGGAGGGGGACACCATCGAGATCGATATCCCCGGCCGCACCATCCGGGTGGCTCTCACGGACGCGGAGTTGGCGGCCCGCCGCGAGACGATGGAGGCGAAGGGGGCCGGTGCCTGGAAACCGGTCAACCGTGAACGGCCGGTCTCGGCTGCGCTGCGCGCCTACGCCGCAATGACCACCTCCGCCGCCCGCGGGGCGGTCCGCGATGTGAGTCAGCTGGAGCGGTAACAACCGGCGGCAGGCAGGTGCGGTGGGTGTCACATGGTTGTCATGTGCCTGGGCTTAAATGAAGGCCGTGTGACAGCGAGAGGGAGCCCACAATGACAGCCAACAACATCCTTCTGGTCGAGGACGAGCCGGCCATCTGCGAGATGGTCTCGATGGCGCTGGAGCGGAGCGGTTTCCAGGTGGAGACCGCCCCCGACGGCGAGGCGGCCCAACGCCAGATCGCCAACCGGCTGCCCGACCTCATCCTGCTCGACTGGATGCTGCCCGGCATGAGCGGCATCGAGCTGGCACGGCGCCTGCGCAAGGACGATTACACCCGCGAGGTGCCCATCATCATGCTCACCGCCCGCAGCGAGGAGGACGATCGCATCCGCGGGCTGGATGTGGGCGCGGACGACTATCTCACCAAACCGTTCTCCACCCGCGAACTGGCGGCGCGCATCAAGGCGGTGATGCGGCGTAGCTCCGCCCAGGACGATGAGGGGGTGATCGATATCGAGGGGATCCGCCTTGACACGGCGGGCCACCGGGTCACCGTGGCGGGCGAGCCGATCGCCATGGGTCCGACCGAGTTCCGCCTGCTCAACTTCTTCATGTCCCACCCGGAGCGGGTCTACAGCCGCTCGCAACTGCTCGACATGGTGTGGGGCCGCGGCACCTACGTCGAGGAGCGCACCGTCGATGTGCACATCCGCCGGCTGCGCAAGGCGTTGGAGCAGGGCGCCCACGATCGTTTCATCCAGACCGTGCGCGGCACCGGCTACCGTTTCTCGACCCAGGTGTAGGCGCAGGAGGCGGGCTGGTCCATGCAGGTACAGGAGCACCGTTGAGCAGATTCTGGACCGAAGAGTTGTGGCGACTCGGGTTGGGGCTGCTGGCCACGCTGGTGGCCTGGGTTCTGTTCGGCGAGTTCTTTCTCTTCGCGACGCTTTTTCTCGGTTTGTACGTGGTCCGCCTCCTCCTGCGGCTGCGCGCCCTCGAGCGCTGGTTGAGTGGCGGCGCCCGTCGCGACCCGCCGGAGGCCACGGGGATCTGGGGGGAGATCTTCCACCAAATCTATCTACTCCAGCGCCGCAGCCTGAAGCGTCAGCGCAAGCTCACCGCCGTGGTCAATCGCTTCCAGGAGGCGACCTCGGCGATGCCGGATGCGGCGGTGGTGCTGGGGTCGAATGACGAGATACAGTGGTTCAACGATGCGGCCGGTCTCCTGCTCGGACTCAACTGGGCCAGTGATCGCGGCCAGCGCATCGACAATCTGGTCCGTTTCCCGGGGTTCATCGAATTCCTCCGTCACCACAAGGCCGGTGAATCGGTGCTGATGCCTTCGGCGGACCAGGGCGGGACCCTGAGTGTGCGCATCGTGCCCTACGGCAACGACCAGCAACTGTTGATCGCCCGCGACGTGAGCCAGCAGCAGCGGCTCGATCAGATGCGGCAGGACTTCGTCGCCAACGTCTCCCACGAGTTGCGCACGCCGCTGACCGTCGTCAGCGGCTGTGCCGAGACCCTGATCGAGGACTGCGATGAGCATACCGAGGGTTGGCGGCGCCCGCTGACACTCATCCAGCAGCAATCGGCCCGCATGCTGAACATCATCCAGGACCTGCTGCTCCTCTCCACGCTGGAAACCGACCGCTCCGGGCCGCCCCGGGAACCGGTGGCGGTTGCGGCGATGCTGGCCTCCATCACGGAAGATGCACGTATTCTGTCGGGTGAGAAAGGACACACCATCCGACTCGAGGCGGACCCTGAACTCGACATCTACGGCGTGGAGTCGCAACTGCACAGCGCCTTCAACAATCTGGTCTCCAACGCAGTGCGCTACACGCCAAAGGGTGGTGAGATCACCCTGCGCTGGTATTGCGACGAACAGGGTGCCCACTTCGAGGTCAGCGATACCGGGCCCGGTATTCCGGAAGAACATATTCCGCGGCTTACCGAACGGTTTTACCGGGTTGACGTGGGGCGCTCCCGGCAAAGCGGGGGCACAGGCCTCGGCCTCGCCATCGTCAAGCATGTGCTCAGCCGCTACCGCAGCCAGTTGCGGGTGGAGAGCGCCTGCGGGCACGGCAGTACCTTTGCCTGTGACTTCTCCCCGGACTGGGTGGTGCCCGCTGCCGGGGAGGCGCCCCAAGTCGCGCGCGGCGGCCACACCCCCCCTGTGCGGGCATGAATCAAGCGTAGATTGTGCCGTTGGAGTACGGCAGCGAGCGGAAGGGGCGCAGGTCCTTAAACAGCCCCCACCGATGGGCCATCCGCCGTCACTGCCGGGGGTTGGGTTCGCCGCAGCCGTCCGGTTTCGTCCGCCGATCGACAAACAGGGCGTTTCCGTTCAAACGTTTGGCCTGGTGTTTCGCCTCGGTGGCGAGCGCGGCCACGTCGTGGTGTGATTCGCAGCTGCCCGGCTCGGGGGTCACCACACCGATCGAGAGACTCAGCAACGGATAGAAAGCCGTGCTGCCGCTCCGATCCTGGGCAAGGATGCCGCCTTGCTCCCGGTCGGTCTGTGTGTAGACGTTCGGGATCTCCCGCTCAAATTGCTCAAGGATTGCGTTGCAGCGCTCGCGCCAGTTCTCGCTGGTGAAGATCAGGATGAAATCATCTCCCCCCACATGACCTGCAAAGTCATTGCGGCAATCCACATGTGTCGTGAGAATCTCTGCCACCGTCTGAATCACCTGGTCGCCCCGAGCGTAGCCGTAGACATCATTAAATGGCTTGAAACTGTCGAGATCACAGTAGGCGACAGCGAATCGGCGCCCCTCTTCAAGCAGCCGGTCCAACTCCTCGTAGATGGGGACGTTACCCGGCAGAAGGGTCAGTGGATTGGCGTAGCGCGCATTGCGAATCTGCAGCTCGGTGATCTTCTTGAGCAGGTCCATCACCTTGCCAATCCCCATGTATTTGCCGCTGCAGGTGATGACGAAATCGTTTACGGGATGCCGATAGGCGGTGTCGGTCACCAATTGACTCACCTGCTCCAGACTCATGTCACGATCGACAATCACGGTGCCCGGATCCATGAAGCGTACGACGGGCTTCTTCCCATAGAGGGCGCGACCGTAGTTTGCTGCACAGACATCCATCAGGCGATGCCGTCTCACCATGCCGAGCGGCTGCCGTAGCTGGTCGACTACAGGAATGGAGTGCAAGTCCGGTGCACCGCTGAAAATCTCGAACACGCGCTCGGTGGTGGTCTCCGGCGCCACATGAGTGATGTCGTGCGCCAGCACGGCCACCGTTTCCGAAAGGCGCATGAGGTGAGAGTGCGTGGAGCGAGCGCTGTCGGAGGTAAACAGTTCAGCGCGCATGACTGTGGGTGGTGCCGCCCGCGGGCGCGCGAAGTAATAGCCCTGACCCATTTCGATACCCATCGCGAATACGGTGCGGTACTCCGCCTCGGTTTCGATGCCTTCAGCAATGATTTCGCAGTTGAGCCCCTGTGAAATGTCGATGATGGAGCGGACGAACTCCTGTTTGACACGATCCTCGTCGATGCCTTGGATGAAGTGTCTGTCGATCTTCACGTAATCGGGGCGCAGTTCCGCCCACATTCGCAGCCCCGCGTAACCCGCCCCTAGGTCGTCGATGGCGATCCGAAAGCCCATAGCCCGGTAATGCTCTGTCGCCTGTCGCATCAGGTCGTAATCATCCAGCGGCTGCTGCTCGGTCAATTCGATGACGACCCGCTGTGGATCAAGTCCGATCTCGCGTAGCTTCTCCAGCGTCTTTCCCGAGCGGTGGTCCGGCTGAAGGAGGCTGAGCGGTGTCGCATTGAGAAACAGGTTGCCCGCCAGTTCCAGTCGCTGGAACTGGCGCATGGCGAGTTCACGGCACAGCAGTTCGAGTTCGAACAGGCGCCCGCTGCGGGCGGCAAGCTCGAACAGCGTTATCGGGCTGTGGAGTTGGCTGTCGGACGGTCCTCGGCTCAGCGCCTCGTAACCGAAAATTTTCCGCCGATTGAGATTGATAATGGGCTGAAACAGCGTGCTGACAGCACTGCTGCGAATAATGGTGTCAAGTTCATCGAGCATTTCGTCGGTATCCGTGGATGAATCGATGGGAGCAGTTTTTCGCTGGCAATGTGACTGCAAGATGTGTCCCCTCAGTTCGGACATGCATAGTTATGCGGACAGGCTGTTATCACTGTGCCGCAGCGTGTCGGACATTATTCTTTTAAAAAAATGCGGGCGCCCGTGGGCGCCCGCATTCTCTTCGCATCCAAAATCGGCGCCCTTAGAACTTGTGGACAAGGCCCACCGCGAAGGCGTTTGGATCGCTGCCGTTTACGGGCGAGACAATGCCGCGGTCGCCGTGACCGCCGCCGGTAACGCCGATGCTCTGACCGGCGTCGTTGCCAGCCTTGGCATACGCCGCATACACGCTGGTACGCTTGGACAGGGTGTGGTCGAAACCGACCGCCCACATGTCCGCACCGGTGTTGCTGGTGCCATCGGTGTCGTCCAGGGAGTAGTACTGCGCCTTGATGGTGTTGTTGCCCATCCGGTAGGCGCCGCCGACACCCCATGCGTCCACATCGTTCCCATTGGTCAACTCGGTGGACTGCCAAAGTGCCGCCACCTTGAAGTCGCCGAATTTGTAGCTGCCGGCCAGGCGGGTGGAATCGGTGTCGAGGGCGGCGCTCGTATTTATCTCTTGGTGGGCGACACCGAACCAAAGTGGGCCGTTACCGTAGGTGACGTTCAGGCTGTAGGCGTCCGTGTCGTTATCATCGCTGCTACCGCCTGCCGTGTCGGCGCTGTAGCCGAGGGCCGCCCGCAGTCCGTTCATGGCGGGCGTTACGTAGACCAGCGCATTCTCCAGACGTGCATCATGGCTTTGCACGGCGGCAATCACGTTGCGGTTGTCACCGATCTGGTCGCCGAAAAAGTCGACTTTGCCGCGCACCGCCTTGTAGGGACTGTCGTGGCGACCGACGAGGAAGGTGCCGAAACTGCCGGTGAGACCGACAAAGCTGTTCCGGCTGGCCCAATCCTTGGCTTTCCCCTTATCGGTCAGGTTGACCTCCTGCTCCAACTGCCAGATCGCCTTCATGCCGTTCCCAAGGTCCTCAGAGCCCTTGAACCCGATGCGGCTGGAGTTGGAGGAGACGGAGGTACTGCTGTCATCCGCACCGCCGACGTCGTTATCGATGTTCTCGACGGAGACGTGCAGCTTGCCGTAGATGGTCACTTCCGCCTGGGCGGCCAGCGGCATCGCCAGGGTGCCGGCCACCGCCAGGGTGATCAGTTTCTTGTTCATCAACTTCTCCCGAAAGAAAGGATTTTTAGGTGTTTTCCTGATTGCGAATGAACGTGGGTGCTGAACCACGCGGGAGAAGGTAAGGGGTGAATGTGAAAGGCGGGTTGCGGTTGTGTTAAGAAACAACGGATGCAACCTTTTTGCGACAGGAGTGGCGGGGTGTGCACCAGCCCGGGATGGACTATGGGTGGGGTGGTATCGCTGTGCAGAAGGAAAAGGGAGGGAGTAGCGGTCCTGGCAACAACACTTTTGAAGCGGTGCGGCGTGCCCCCCATCCAAATCGATGGGGGACCGTCTTCAGCGAGGGGGAGGCGCCGTTCGGCGCCGGAAAGTCATGAAACCGTCAGTGTCTTCTCAACAGCTCCCAAAGCGCATGATAGGTCTCACGATCATTATCGTGAAAGATCAGCTCCGCCCCCAGCGGTGAGGCGCCAGCGACCGAGGCGCCGATGCGGTGTACCTGGGTTCTGTCATCCTTGCGGAACGAGAAGGTGACCTCCACGTCCGACTGGCCGGTGAGCGAGACGATGCCGGTGTCAACGGTCATGCCGTCCGGTCGCAGTTCGCGGGGGGTGGCCCGAACCAGGCCGAGCGGCCCGTAGTTGAGTGTCACATGGAGTGCGTCCGTGACGGGGGACTCACCCGGTTCCTGTTGGTGCATGCCTGTTCTCCTGGTGTTTTCTTTTGGCGGGGCGGGGGGAAACTGAAAGGATAGTTCACCCTCGGCGCTCCGCCACTCGGGGGGGCGCCCATTTTGGTCCGGCTTTGTTTCAGAACAGCAGACGGTTGTGGCGGCGCAGGGCGTTCAGAAATCGGCTGAATTCAACCCCCAGGCGAGACTCCAGCTCGCGGGCAGGCCCCTGCAGTCGGGGCAGCAGCCGCTTCGGTGAGCCGTGGTCCACGGCCAGGGCAATGAGGTTGGCCTTGCCGTCCACCGGCAGGCGGAGCAGGTGGCCCGAAAAGGCCCGGCTCAGGTCCGCCAGACTCTGCTGCAGCTCGATCCGATCGTCGGACCACAGGTTGGCGGCCAGTGCACCCCGAGGACCCAGGCGGGCACGGCAGGCGTCGAAGAAGGAGATGCCCGCTACCGAGGGGGACATCCCCGCATGGTCGTAGGCGTCGACGAGAATGAGGTCGTACTCCCCATAGCGATCCGGATCGGCGAGTACCATAAACTGGCCGGCGTCCTCGATGAGGATGTGGAGGCGCTCGCTTTCGGGGAGATGGAACCAGTCATGTGCCACCTCGACCACCCGCTCTCGGTACTCCACCACATCGATCCGGCAGTCGGGGAAATGGTGCAGAAGGAACCGGCACAGGGAGCCGCCGCCGAGCCCGAGCAGCAGCACCCGGCGCGGTGGTGGTTGGCTGAACAGCAGGGCGCAGGTCATGGCGCGGGTGTAGCCCAGGTCCAGGCGTATCGGGTCGTCCAGGGACATGCTGCTCTGTTTCGGTTCGGTACCGAAGTGGAGCGTCCGGGAGCCACCGCCCTCCACCACCTCGATGGCGCCGTGCGCGTCCCGGGTGCGGTGTACCACTGTGCCGCCGTACTTCTGCATGAGGGGCATCTTAGCCCGCATTTCCCACCGGATGCGCGGGATCTCATCGGTCTTTGCCTGCACACTGGCGGGAAGTTTGGGCCGGCAGACGGAAGCCGGGGGCTTTGAAACCGGTCAAAACGGCGGTAAGGTGTTCCCTATCCGGAGGAAGCGATATGCGCTACGGCATCGCCATCAATTTCGATTACGAGAACCACCCCTACGAGACCGTCCGCCGAATCTTCGGCGAGGTGCAGGAGGCCATGCTCAGGAACGGCTTCCGGCAGGACGGCCGGGTATTCACCATCGACCTGCCTGCCCGCGAGGCGTGCGACCTGGCGCGGCGGGTGCTCGATGAGGTGGAGGCGGAAAATGCCACCGAAACCTATCGCTACATCAAGGAGTTCTACGGGTTCGATTTCTCTGATACCACCAACCTGCTGCTCCCGCCCACCGACGAGATCCGCGTCGAGGAACTGAACGAGGTGGAGGACCTGGAGGTTATCCGGTTCGGCCGGAACTGATTCCACAGCACCGCTGCACGCTATAGTCAGGGGAAACAGGCGGACAGCTCTCCCGAAACACCCGATGAATGAATCCCTTCGCTTTCTCTGGGCCGGCGAAGCGGTGCCGGTCCGTGTGCGGCCGAGCCAGCGCGCCAAACGAGTCTACCTGCGGGTGCTGCCCCCTGCCCTGGTGGAGATTGTGGTACCGCGCGGGGTGGGGCGCCGGCAGTTGCCGGCGATCATCGAGAGGAACCGAACCTGGCTGATCCGCACCCTGGACCGCATGCGCGCGGAGCATGGTACCGCCTCGCCGCTGACACGGCCCGCCGATGTCGCCCTGCAGGCGATTGGGGAGGCGTGGCCGGTTCACTACCGCTCCGGGCCGGAGGGGCGGGCGGGGTGCCGCGAACAGGACGGGGCGCTGGTGGTGCGCTGTGGAGATACCCTCCTGTGGCGGGGGGCACTGACCCGATGGCTGGCCGGTCGGGCGCGGGCCACGCTCGTTCCCTGGCTCCGGGAGACCAGTGCCGCACTGGAACTCCCCTTCGAGGGGGTGACGGTTCGCGGTCAGCGGACCCGCTGGGGCAGTTGCTCCGCAGCCCGCAATATCAGCCTGAATTTCCGGCTGCTGTTCCTGCCGCCGGAACAGGTGCGCTACCTCTTCATCCACGAACTCGCCCATACCGTCCATCTCAACCACTCACCCGCCTTCTGGGGGTTGGTGGAAGCGCTGGAGCCGGACTACCGCGTACTCGACCGGGCGTTGCGCCAGGCCGGTCGCCATGTTCCCGCCTGGGCCCTGCCGTTCTGACCTTCGCGGCCCACGTCCAAGGGCAGGGATGCCCCCTGTCAGCATTCTAAATCCCATCACATGGCAATGAACCCTGGCCGGATATAGGTGCCAGCCCCTAACTGCCACAAAGCTGTAACAACACCCTCCTATCATCACGCTTGTGACCGAGGACCACAGACCTGTCCCGGCACCGCCCGACAGGCTGCCAGCGTCCGCACTGTTTGGGTCGTGTTACGAATTCCATTCTGACGGAGGAACAACCTGTATGACGTTCAAGAAAGTATTCGTCGCAGCTGCGATGGTCTCGGCCACGGTGGTCGGCAGCGCCCAGGCTGCCGCGCCGAAGGTGGATGCGGCTCTGCCGGAGTATCAGCGTGCTTCCGGCGTGTCCGGCAACTTCTCCAGCATCGGCTCCGATACCCTGAACAATCTGATGACGCTGTGGGCCGAGGAGTACGCCCGCTTCTATCCCAACGTCAACATCCAGATCCAGGGTGCCGGCTCTTCCACCGCACCGCCCGCTCTGACTGAGGGTACCGCCAACTTCGGCCCGATGAGCCGCGCCATGAAGTCCTCGGAGGTCCAGGCCTTCGAGAACCGGTATGGCTACAAGCCCACCGCGGTGCCGGTCGCCATCGACGTGCTGGCGGTGTACGTCAACAAGGACAATCCCATCGAGGGGCTGACCATCCCGCAGGTGGATGCGATCTTCTCCGCCACCCGCCGCTGCGGTGGAAAGGAAGACATCACCCGCTGGGGTCAGCTCGGTCTGAGCGGTGCCTGGGCCAACCGTGACTTCACCCTGTACAGCCGCAATGCCGTATCCGGCACCTACGGCTATTTCAAGAAGAATGCCCTGTGCGGCGGTGACTACAGGGCCTCCATCAACGAGCAGCCGGGATCCGCGTCCGTGGTGCAGGGCGTGACCGAGTCCATCAACGGCATCGGTTACTCCGGCATCGGCTATGTCACCTCGGGTGTGCGCGCCGTGCCGCTGGCCAAGGCGGACGGTCAGCCGTTTGCCCCTGCCGATGCCGACCATGCCGCTGATGGCAGCTATCCGCTGTCCCGCTTCCTTTACGTCTACGTGAACAAGCACCCGAACCGCCCGTTCTCCCCGATGGAGCGCGAGTTCTTCAAGCTGGTGCTCTCAAGGCAGGGCCAGGAGGTGGTGGTCAAGGATGGCTACATCCCGCTGCCCGCCGCCGTGGTCAAGCGTGAGCTGGAGAAGCTCGGCCTGTAAGCAAAAACCGACCCGGGCCACCCCGTCCGGGGTGGCCTCTCTTCACCAAATCAACGGGGAGAAACAACAATGCTTGTTGCCAAGAGCAGGATGGTGTTCGCCGCTGTTGCGCTGCTGGGCCTGGGAACGAGCGGTTGCGCCACGGAGCAGGGCGCGACCAGGGGCGAGGCCAAGACCGAGGTGGCCAAGGCCGCGGCGGTGGAAACCAAGGCGGCACTGCCGCAGCACTATTTCGAGCTGCACAAGGATGGGCGTATCTGGGTGTTCGGCGACGCCGGGCTGTACAAGAGCGCTGTTGACGGCAAGGAAGTGCCGCTGGCCGTGACCCGCATCGGTGCCGGTCCGAAGCGGGAGACCGTGGTCTTCGGCCTGACCAAGGAGGAGAGCAAGAAGGTCTCCGGCCTGGCACAGATCGCCATGTTTGAAGGCAAGCTGGAGGGCGCCGCCGAGGGGTTCTATGGCGAAATCGTCAAGGATGGCCGCCACTACGTGTTCGACGGCTGGAAGGAGATGAAGGATTTCCGTCACAGCGGTGAGGCCCCCTATGTATTTACCTACATAGCGACCGGCCCTAACCGCGCCACGACGGTGTATGTGCGCAACAAGGCCCAGAGCAAGCAGGTTCCGGACGATCTGATCGCCCGGTTCCGTCAGTTCCACAGTCTGTGAAAGGCAGGGACTAGGGGCTAGGGGCTAGGGGGCTAGAAGAAATGCTTTTTACTGTCCCTAGCCCCTGTTGCCGTGTAATCGATTTGTAACATTCCTGTAATACGCTGCGTCCCATTGTGACAGCGCCAGCGCGAGACCGTTGACCCATGACCGATTCCGTTGCCGAGACCACCCCCGACAGCAGGGCCCCGGTTTCCCTGCTGCCCAGTGGCGAGCGGCGTGCCGCCCTGCGCCGCTGGCGCTATGCCAAGGACCGCATCTCCCGCTATGGCGTTGGCATTGGCGGACTCGGCGTGGTTATCGCGCTCGCCATGATTTTCGTGTATCTCTTCTACGAAGTCCTCCCCATATTGCGCTCTGCCGACGTGCAGCCGGTGAGCGGTTATAGCCTCCCGGCAGGCACTACCGGTGATCGGGTGGTGGATATGGCCACCGAGCGTTACACGGAGGTGGCCGGTATCTACAGCCGCGACGGCAGCGTGACCTTCCTCGAGCCGCGCGCCGGTGCCGTGCGCAAGCGACTGACTCTGCCGATCCCGCCGGGAATGGAGGTGGTGAGCAGCGCACAGACCGAGATCAAGTACGGTGTGCTGGCCCATGGCCTCTCCGACGGCAGCGTGATGGTGGCCGGCCACGAATACACCCTGACCTATCCCGACGATGTGCGCCACATCGAACCGGACATCACCTATCCGCTGGGCGAGGCCCCGCTGCCGTTGGATGCGCAGGGTGCGCCGCTGACCGTGATCGGCATACAGACCGCCGGCGAGGGGTATGCCCTGGCCGGCGCATCCGAGGATGGCCGTCTTACGCTTGCCATCTACCGGGCAGCCGTCTCGTTCATGACCGGTGAAATGGAGGTGAAGCGCAGCACCTACAACCTCCCGCGGGTGCCGGCCCGTCCCACCCATATCCTAATCAACAAGACCACGCGCAAACTGTTCGTGGCCGACGCGAACGGCTACATCCATCATTACGACATCGTCAATCCGGATGAGGCGCGCCTGGTGGAGAGCGTGCGTGCGGTGGCCGAGGGTACGCACATCACTGCAATGCGCTATCTCTCGGGCACGGTGTCCATCATCGTCGGCGGCTCTGACGGCAGCGTGGCGCAGTGGTTTCCGGTGCGCGACGAACAGAACCTTTACCACCTGACACGCATCCGCGAGTTCAAACAGCATCCGGGGGCCATCACCTTCATCGCCCCTGAATATGCCCGCAAGGGCTTTGTCGTCGGTGATGCCACCGGCCACATCGGTGTGCATTTCACCACCTCCGCACGCACCCTGCTGATGAAAAAGGTGGCCGATGCAGCCATTACCGGCTTGGCCATCTCACCGGTGAACGACACCCTGCTGGTGACCGATGCGGGCAACCGGATGCAGTTCCTCGACCTGTACAACCCGCATCCGGAGATTTCGTTCAAGGCGCTGTGGGGCAAGGTGTGGTACGAGAACCGTGCCGGCGAGGAGTACGTCTGGCAGGCCTCCTCGGGCAGCGACGACTTCGAACCCAAGCTGAGCCTGGCGCCGTTGACGCTGGGTACTATCAAGGCGGCCCTGTTCGCCATGATGTTCGCCATTCCGCTGGCCATCATGGGCGCGCTGTACACGGCCTATTTCATGACCCCGCGCCTGCGCGGCTTCGTCAAACCGAGCATCGAGATCATGGAGGCGCTGCCGACGGTCATCCTCGGTTTTCTCGCCGGCCTGTGGCTGGCACCGTTCATGGAGAACAACCTGCCGGCGGTGTTCAGCATTCTGCTGCTGATGCCGCTGGCCATGCTGTTGGTCGGCTACGCCTGGGCCAACCTGCCGGGGCGGCTGCGCCATCGGGTGCCGCCGGGTTGGGAGGCCGCCATCCTGATGCCGGTAATCCTGGGGGTGGGCTGGCTGTGCATCGTCCTCAGTCCCTCGGTCGAGGTGTGGTTCTTCAACGGCAGCATGCGCCAGTGGCTGACCGATGTGGGCATCACCTACGACCAGCGCAACGCCATGGTGGTGGGTATCGCCATGGGCTTCGCGGTCATCCCCACCATCTTCTCCATCGCGGAGGATGCGGTGTTCACGGTGCCGCGACACCTCACCCAGGGTTCTCTGGCGCTGGGCGCGACACCGTGGCAGACCATGGTCGGCGTGGTGCTGCCCACCGCCAGCCCCGGCATCTTTGCCGCGGTGATGATGGGTTTCGGCCGCGCCGTCGGCGAGACGATGATCGTGCTGATGGCCACCGGCAACAGTCCGGTGATGAACTTCAATATCTTCGAAGGGATGCGCACCCTGTCGGCCAACATCGCGGTGGAACTGCCGGAAACCCCGCTCGGCAGCACGCACTTCCGTGTTCTGTTCCTCGCCGCGTTGGTCCTGCTGGTGCTGACCTTCGTGATGAACACCCTGGCGGAGATTGTGCGCCAGCGCCTGCGCAAGCGGTACAGCACCCTGTGATTCAGGGGGCATCATGTACCTTGAAAATCTCACCGCAGAGGCGCAGAGGGCGCGGAGAAAACAGTACTCCACAGATGGATGGCAACATGGGTCTGTGTGGGGCATGTGTTGTCGGAGCGTTGTCCGGCAGAATGATTTGCTCTGCGTTCTCTGCGCCTCTGCGGTGAATGGGTTTTATTAGGATGAATCTCGTGAACATCAAGACCTGGAGCAAGAGCGGCGCACCCTGGATCTGGCTTAATGCCGGGGCCGTGGCGGCCAGCATGGTGATGGTGCTCGGCCTGCTGCTGCTCATCGCCGTGCGCGGCTTCGGTCACTTCTGGCCTCACTCACTGGTGGAGGTGGAGGTCACCGACCCGGATGGGAGCGTGCAGCGGGTGCTGGGCGAACTGACCCGTAGCGAAGAGCTGGCCGCCTCGGTGCTGCGTGATGCGGGTGTGCGGATTGCGAAGGATGCACTCACCGTACGGCGTCATCTGATCAAGCAGGGCAACCGCGATACGCTGGGTCGAGACTTCGTCTGGTATCTGGAACCGCGCATGGGCGAACTGCACTATCCGGCGAATGCGATGGTGCTGGAGCGGCGCGAGTGGGGTAATTTCTACGGCTATCCGTTGGAGCTGAAGGAGGAGGGGCGCACCATCGCGCAGGGAGATGACCTGTGGCCTGAACTGCTCGCACGTATCGAACGGGCCAACGCGATACACGAAGAGATCCGCCGTATCGAGCGCAAGGATATCGGCAACGTCAACTTCCGCATGGAGCGTATCCGACTCGCCGAGCGGCGCCTGGCGTTGACGTCTGATGTCTCACCGGAAGAGGCGGCGCGGCGCAAGGCGGAGATGGCCGCCGAGCGTGCCGAGCTGGACGAGGAGTATGCGCGTTTCGCCGGCGAGCTTGAACAGCTTTACCGAGATGTGAAGCGCGACACCCTGGTGGCGGAGATCATGGATGGGCGCACGGTGGATGTGCCGATCGCCAACATCGTGCGCGCCTCGCAGCCCAACAGCATGTCCGTGTTCGCCAAGATCGGCTACTACTTCGATCGTTTCGGCGAGTTCGTCGGTGGCTATCCGCGAGAGGCCAATACGGAGGGCGGCATCTTCCCGGCCATCTTCGGTACCGTCACCATGGTGATGGTGATGTCGATCATCGTCACACCATTCGGCATCCTGGCGGCGATCTATCTGCGCGAGTACGCCAAACAGGGTCCGCTGCTGCGCCTGATCCGCGTCTCCGTGTACAACCTTGCCGGCGTGCCTTCCATCGTCTTTGGCGTGTTCGGTCTCGGCTTCTTCGTCTACTTTCTGGGCGGCTCGCTGGACGCACTGTTCTATCCCGAGGCGCTGCCGTCGCCGACCTTCGGTACACCGGGCCTGTTCTGGGCCTCGCTGACCCTGGCGCTGTTGACGCTGCCGGTGGTCATCGTTGCCACCGAGGAGGGTTTGGCGCGTATCCCGAGCACCATTCGCATGGGTAGTCTGGCCTTGGGGGCCACCAAGGCGGAAACCTTGTGGAAAGTAGTGGTGCCGCTCTCCACTCCGGCCATGATGACGGGGCTCATTCTGGCCATCGCCCGCGCGGCCGGCGAGGTGGCGCCATTGATGCTGGTGGGGGTGGTCAAGCTGGCCCCCACGCTGCCGATCGACGGCAATGCGCCCTTCATCCACATGGAACGCAAGATCATGCACCTGGGCTTTCATATCTATGATGTGGGCTTCCAGAGTCCCAATGTGGAGGCGGCGCGCCCATTGGTGTATGCCACCGCACTGACCCTGGTGATACTGATCGTGATCCTCAATCTCTCGGCCATCAGTATTCGCAACCACCTGCGCGAGAAGTACCGCAGCGAATCCGATTGACGCGGCAGTCAAGACATCTGAATCATGAACGCCATAAGCAAGGCCATCGACATGACCAGCAATGCAGAAAATGTGCGTACGCACGCCGTGGGCACCCGGCTGTTCGAGGGTGAGCAACGGGAACGACTCAGGATTGATGAAGAGAACATCTGTCTGGACGTGCGCGATCTGACGCTCTATTACGGCAGTGAACGGGCATTGAACGGCATCAGCCTGAAGATCCCCGCGCAGCGCATTACCGCCTTCATCGGTCCAAGCGGCTGCGGGAAGTCCACCCTGCTGCGCTGCTTCAATCGGATGAACGACCTCATCGACAACTGTCGCATCGAAGGTGAGGTGCTGCTGGACGGCGAGGACATCTTCCGCCGCGGTGTCGATGTGGCCGAACTGCGCCGCAAGGTGGGAATGGTGTTCCAGAAGCCCAATCCCTTTCCGAAATCGATCTACGAGAATGTGGCCTACGGCCTGCGCCTGCAGGGGGTGAACAGCCGCCGTATCCTGGACGAGGCGGTGGAAAACTCGCTGCGCGGCGCCGCGCTGTGGGATGAGGTGAAGGACCGCCTCGACGACAACGCCATGGGGCTCTCCGGAGGCCAGCAGCAGCGTCTGGTCATCGCGCGCGCCATCGCCATCGAACCGGAGGTCCTGTTGCTGGACGAGCCGGCCTCGGCGCTGGACCCGATCTCCACACTGAAGATCGAGGAGCTGATCAACGAACTGAAGTCGCGATACACCATCGTGATCGTCACCCACAACATGCAGCAGGCGGCGCGGGTGTCCGATTACACCGCCTTCATGTACATGGGCGACATGATCGAGTACAGCGATACCGATTCCATCTTCACCAACCCGCGCAAGAAACAGACCGAAGACTACATCACCGGTCGCTACGGCTGAGCCGCGACAAGGAGCCCCAGGCAATGGCAATGAAACTCGGTCCCCACATCTCGCAGCAGTACAACGAGGAGCTGGAGGATATCCGCAACCAGGTGCTGGCGATGGGCGGGCTGGTGGAACAGCAGCTCACCGACGCCATCACCGCACTGATGGTTGGTGACAGCGAACTGGGCCACCAGGTGGTCACCCGCGACTACCAGGTGAACTCGATGGAGGTGGCCATCGACGAGGGGTGCAGCCGGGTGCTCGCACGCCGCCAGCCTGCCGCCAGCGACCTGCGGCTGATCGTGGCGGTGATCAAGACCATCACCGATCTGGAGCGGATCGGCGATCAGGCGGAACGGGTCGGCCGCACGGCGGTCCGGCTGGCGGAGGGCTCCGCCACCCGCACTCAGCCGGTGGAACTCCAGCATCTCGGCGTGCTGGTGCAGGAGATGCTGCACGGTGCCCTGGACGCCTTCGCCCGGATGGACCCGGAGGCGGCGGTGAACGTGGTCCGCCAGGACATGCGTGTGGACAAGGAGTATGAATCGGTGATGCGCCAGCTCATCACCTTCATGATGGAGGACCCGCGCACCATCACCCGCAGCCTCGACGTCATGTGGTCGGCCCGCGCGTTGGAGCGCATCGGCGACCACTCACGCAACATCTGCGAGTACGTCATCTACCTGGTGAAGGGGAAGGACGTGCGCCACGTCAGCCTGGAGCAGATGGAGCAGGAGGCGCGTTCCGAGCGCTGACGTTCCCTCGCAGGAGGGCGACACATCGGAGTGAAGCCGGGAATTGCCCGGACTTCCCTCCGAGCGCCTACTGCGGGTGCGGACGGAAAGCGGTGACAACCGGCCCGGGTATCTCGCCTCGTCGGTTTCCACGATCACTCGCGCCCAGCAAGCCCCCAATCTGCGGCGCATCGTTCTGGTGCGATGGAGCAACTTCCGGTTTGGTACGGCAACGGTTACTTCGGCACGGCCCTTGCTATCCATTTGGGACGGTCTGCCGCAAGAACCACCATGCAAGAAAAACCGAAGAACCTTCGTGTACTCCTCATTGACGGTATGCCGGGGCGGGCCGCGATCCTGGAGCAGGCGTTGACGGACGCCGGTTACGAGGTCGCGGAACGTATCACCACTTGCCACGACCTGCCGGCCCAGGTGCGGCGGATCGAACCGGACGTGATCATCATCGATCTCGACTCCCCCGATCGTGACACGCTGGAGAACATGCGGATCATCAGTCGCGACCAGCCGAAGCCGGTGGTGATGTTCGCCGCGGACGACGATGCCGGGACCATTCACGAGGCGGTCCGCGCGGGCGTGAGCGCCTACGTGGTGGACGGACTGGCCGGGCACCGGGTCAAGCCGGTGATGGAGGTGGCCATCGCCCGATTCCGCGAGTACCAGGCGTTACGTAGCGAGTTGGAGGAGACCCGCAACACGCTGGCCGAACGCAAGGTGGTGGACAAGGCCAAGGGCATCATCATGCGCCAGCGCGGGGTGAGCGAGGGGGAGGCGTATCAACTGCTGCGTCGGGCCGCGATGGACAGCAATCAGCGGATCGCGGAGGTGGCGCGCAACCTGATCCGTGCCGCGGAATTACTTGGGTGACTCGTGTCAAGCGATAGTCCGGGTTGCCCTTCCCTGCGACAAATTGGATCACGGTTGCTCCTCTTTGGTGCAGACAGGTGAGTGAACGGGCGCTGCTGGAGTGATCGGCCAAGGCGCATTTGCAGCAATTTCGGAGGGTTGGCGACGGGCAGGTGATCTGGCACGGAGTCTGCTGAGGATTTAACCGCCGGGCAACGCTGCCCGACTGAACGAATACCGGCGCCGCGCCAACGGAGGTGCGGCGGCCAAAGGTTGAAGACGGACCGGAGCGGGTCCGCAAACGGACAACGGCGTCCACAGGTACGGGTATCCCCGTGCGTGTGGGCGTTTTTTTTTGGCCTGACGGGAGAGAGAGCATGAACAGCAGAAAGCAGAAGCAGGATCGACCCGGTGCACGCCGCCGCTTCGTCAAGGGAATCGGCGCCGCCCTTCTCGCCGCTGGCATCGGCGCTGTGGTGCCTTGGCAGGGTGCTTACGCGGCCGGAACGCTGGAGAAGGAGGACCTCAAGTTCGGCTTCATCAAGCTGACCGACATGGCGCCGCTGGCCATTGCCCTCGAGAAGGGCTACTTCGAAGACGAGGGGCTCTACGTCACCCTGGAGGCGCAGGCCAACTGGAAGGTGCTGCTCGACCGTGTCATCGACGGACAGCTCGACGGCGCGCACATGCTGTCGGGCCAGCCGCTCGGCGCCACCATCGGTTTCGGCACGGAGGCGCACATCGTCACCGCCTTTGTAATGGACCTCAACGGCAACGGCATCACGGTTTCCAATGCGGTGTGGGATGCGATGAAGGAGCATGTGCCGCAGGAGAACGGCAAGCCGCTCCACCCGGTCAAGGCTGATGCCTTGAAGCCGGTGGTCGCCAGCTACCGGCAAGAGGGAAAGCCGTTCCGGATGGGGATGGTCTTCCCGGTCTCCACCCACAACTACGAATTGCGCTACTGGCTCGCCGCCGGCGGTGTCCACCCCGGTTACTACGCTCCCCACAAGGGGGATACCTCAGGTCAGTTGAACGCGGATGCGCAGCTCTCGGTGACGCCGCCACCACAGATGCCGGCCACCCTGGAGGCGGGCACCATCAACGGCTACTGCGTCGGGGAGCCGTGGAACCAGCAGGCAGTGTTCCGCGACATCGGTACACCGGTGATCACCGACTACGACATCCGCCGGAACATGTCGGAGAAGGTGTTCGGTGTGAGCAACAGCTGGGCCGGCAAGTATCCCAATACCCACAGGGCGGTGGTCAAGGCGTTGATCCGCGCCGGCAAGTGGCTGGACGAGGAGAACAACCGCAACCGGCCCGAGGCGGCGAAGATCATCTCAATGTCGCGCTATGTCGGTGCCGACTATGAGGTCATCGCCAACAGCATGACCGGCGTGTTCGAGTACGAGAAGGGCGACAAGCGGGCGGCGCCGGATTTCAACGTCTTCTTCCGCTATCACGCCACCTACCCCTACTACTCGGATGCGGTCTGGTACCTGACCCAGATGCGCCGCTGGGGTCAGATTGCCGAGCCCAGGCCCGACAGCTGGTTCCACGAGATCGCCCGCAAGGTGTACCGCCCGGACATCTACGCCGAGGCAGCGCGGGAGCTGATCGCCGAGGGCAAGATGAAGGCGGAGGATTTCCCCGACTTCGATCGGGAGGATGGATACCGTCCCCCGCAGAACGACTTCATCGACGGCATCACCTTCGACGGCCGCAAGCCCAACGACTACCTGAAGCAGTTCCCGATCGGCCTGAAGGGCGACGAGCGGATCTAGTCGGTGATCGGTAGTCGGTGGTTTGAGGAGAGATCGATTTGTGATGGCCACCGACTACCGACCAATGACCACCGACCACAGACCAGGACACAACCGATGACCACCGAAACCATCAACCCCCGACGCGCCTTCGACCTCCCCCGGCTGGACCGCCTCCAGGCGTTTCTCCAGGGTGAACGGTTCACTCGCATGCTGTTGCCGCTGGCTCGCTCGCTGCTGATCCCTCTGGCGGCCATCGGGCTGTTCCTCGCCCTGTGGGCAGGCGGCGCCTCTCGCGTCGACACCTCGCTCGGTCAACTGCCGGGACCGGCGCAGGTGTGGCAGGCGGCCGGGCAGTTGCTTGCGGAACATCAGCAGGAAAGCGGCCGGGAAGCGGAATTTTACCAACGTCAGGAGGAGCGCAACGCCGCCAGGCTGGAAAGGGAACCCAACGCCGAGGTGCGCATCCGTCCCTATGTGGGCGCCCCCACCTTCATCGACCAGATCCTCACCAGCCTGGGCACGGTGGCGAGCGGGTTTCTGTTCGCCTCCCTCATCGCCATCCCGATAGGCATCGCCTGCGGCATGAGCAGCACGCTTTACAAGGCGCTGAATCCGCTGATCCAGGTGTTCAAGCCGGTCTCGCCACTGGCCTGGCTGCCGCTGGTGACCATGGTGGTCAGCGCCCTCTATGTGAGCAGTGATCCGCTGTTCTCCAAGTCCTATCTCATCTCGGCGATCACGGTCACCCTCTGCTGCGTCTGGCCCACCATCATCAACACCACGGTGGGGGTCTCGGCCATCGACAAGGACCTGATCAACGTCGGCCGGGTGCTGCGCCTCGGCTGGTTCACCAAGACGGTGAAGGTCGTGCTGCCCTCGGCGATGCCGATGATCTTCGCCGGCCTGCGCCTGTCGCTCGGCATCGGCTGGATGGTGCTGATCGCCGCCGAGATGCTGGCGCAGAACCCCGGGCTCGGGAAGTTCGTCTGGGACGAGTTCCAGAACGGCAGTTCCGACTCGCTGGCCCGCATCATGGTGGCGGTACTGGTGATAGGCCTTATCGGGTTCCTGCTCGACCGGCTGATGCTGCTGCTCCAGCGCTGGGTGAGCTGGGACAAGAGCGCGGTGCTTCGGTAGTGGCTAGGGATCAGGGGCCAGGGGCTAGTACCCCAAACCCCAGCTCCTAGCCCCTAGCCCCTTACAAGGAGACACACATGAGCTACCTGAACATCGATCACATCGGGATCACTTTCCCGACCGACAACGGCCCGCTGGAGGTGCTGCAGGGAGTGAACCTGCGGGTGGAGAAGGGGGAGTTCGTCTCCCTCATCGGCCACTCCGGCTGCGGCAAGTCGACGGTGCTCAACATCGTCGCCGGGCTGCTGAACGCCACCACCGGCGGTGTTCTGCTGGAGAACCGCGAGGTGGACGAGCCGGGCCCGGACCGGGCGGTGGTATTCCAGAACCACTCGCTGCTCCCCTGGCTCACCGTCTACGACAACGTGCGTCTGGCGGTGGACCAGGTGTTCAGGAAGAGCCGCAGCAAGGCGGAGCGCCACGAGTGGGCCCTGCACAACCTGGAACAGGTGCACATGGGTCATGCCCTGGAGCGCCGGCCGCACGAGATCTCCGGCGGGATGAAGCAGCGGGTCGGCATCGCCCGCGCCCTGGCCATGGAGCCGAAGGTACTGCTGATGGACGAGCCGTTCGGCGCCCTCGACTCCCTCACCCGCACCCACATGCAGGACACCCTGATGGAGATCCAGACGCGGCTCAACAACACGGTGATGATGATCACCCACGACGTGGACGAGGCGGTACTGCTCTCGGACCGTATCGTGATGATGACCAACGGACCCTCGGCCACCATCGGCGAGATCCTCGCCGTCGACCTGCCGCGCCCGCGCGACCGGCTGCAACTGGCCGACGATCCGGCCTACAACCGCTATCGCGCTGCGGTGCTCAAGTTTCTGCACGAACGCCACCGCCAGCCCACCGCGCCGGCGGGCGAGGCGCAGCCGTCCCGCCCGCAGCTGCGCGTGGCGGCGGGGTGAAGAAATGACTTACCGCAGAGGACGCAGAGAAAACATTTGATCAGGCTTTGTTCTTTGCGTTGTTCTCTGCGATCTCTGCGTTCTCTGCGGTGACAGCTTTCTTGGAGTAAACACGATGTCGAACGAACTGGAAAAGACCACCGTCAGCCTCGGCTTCATCCCGCTGACCGACTGCGCGCCGCTGGTGGTGGCGAAGGAGCACGGGCTGTTCGAGCGCCACGGCCTTAACGTCCAGCTCTCGAAGGAGACCTCCTGGGCCAACATCCGCGACAAGGTGGCCATCGGTGTACTTGACGGGGCGCAGATGCTGGCGCCCATGCCGATCGCATCCGCGCTAGGCGCCGGCCCGCTACGCAAGCCGATGGTGACGGCGCTCAGCCTCGACCTGAACGGCAATGCGATCACCCTCTCCGAGGCGCTCTACGGGCGGATGGGCGAGGCGGACCCGGAGTCGATGTCGGAGCGGCCGCTCTCGGCACGTGCACTCAAACAGGTAATCGACGCCGACCACGCCGCCGGCCGGCCGCCGCTCACCTTCGCCACCGTGTTTCCGTTCTCCAGCCACAACTATCAGCTGCGCTACTGGCTCGCCGCCGCCGGCATCGACCCGGACCAGGATGTACGGCTGGTGGTGGTGCCGCCGCCGCAGATGGTGGGGAGCCTGCGCGCGGGGCACATCGACGGCTTCTGCGTCGGCGAGCCGTGGAACTCGCTGGCGGTGGAGTCGGGGCTCGGACGGGTGGCGATCACCGGCTACGAGATATGGAACAACGCCCCGGAGAAGGTACTCGGTGTCACCGGGGAGTGGGCGGCGCAGAACCCCAATACCCACCGCGCCCTGATCATGGCACTGCTGGAGGCGGCGCGGTGGATCGACCGGCCGGAGAACCGCATGGAGGTGGCGCGACTGATCGCCCGGGGTATCTACGTCAACGCGCCGATGGAGGTGGTGGCGATGTCGATGACCGGCAGTTTCCGCTACGGTGTCGACGAGCCGCCGCGGGGCCTGGCGGACTTCAACGTCTTTTACCGCTATGCGGCCAACTTTCCGTGGCGTTCCCATGCCGCCTGGTTCATCACGCAGATGGTGCGCTGGGGACAAGTGCCGCGCCCGGCCGACATCCGTGCTGCCGCCGCCGCGATCTATCGCCCCGACCTCTACCGCGAGGCGGCTGCCGGGCTCGACATCCCCTGTCCCGAGACCGACGAGAAGCCGGAGGGGTTCCATGGCGAGCCCTGGCAACCGGCGGAACAGCCGACCCTCACCCTGGGTGGCGACCGTTTCTTCGACGGCGCCCGATTCGAACCGACTGAGTGGGACGGCTATCTCGACCGCCAGCTCGCCAATGCGTCGCATCGAGTCACCGAGCCGTGCCTGGTGCGGGTGAAATGAACGTGCGAACGCCACCGACCACCGACTACCGACTAGCGAACACAGACCAATGACCGTGAGGACCGAAACATGAAAGAACGCCTCGTCCTGATCGGCAACGGGATGGCCGGCATGCGGACGGTGGAAGAGCTGCTGAAGCTCGCCCCCGATCTGTACGACATCACCGTCTTCGGTGCCGAGCCGCATGGCAATTACAACCGCATCCTGCTCTCGCCGGTGCTGGCCGGCGAGGCGGAGTTCGACGGCATCATGCTGAACCGACGTGAGTGGTATGCCGAGCACGGCATCACCCTGCACGCCGGCAACCGGGTGGCGGCGATTGACCGCGAGCGTCGCCGCGTGGTTGCCGACGACGGCAGTGAGGCGGCCTACGATCGGCTGCTGCTGGCCACCGGCTCGAAGCCGTTCATCCTGCCGGTGCCGGGCCACGACCTGCCGGGGGTGGTCGGCTTCCGCGATATTGCGGATGTCGAAACGATGCTGGAGGCGGCGGCGAAATTCCGCCGCGCGGTGGTGATCGGCGGCGGCTTGCTGGGACTTGAAGCGGCCAACGGCCTGCAGAAGCGGGGCATGCAGGTCAGCGTGGTGCACCTCGGTGCCACCCTGCTCGATCGCCAGCTCGACGAAGCGGCCGGCAAGCTCCTGCAGGCGGAGCTGGAGGGGCGCGGTGTCGAATTCCTGATGGGTGCCTCGACCGCGGCGATCCTCGGCGAGGAGCGGGTGCAGGGGGTCCGCTTCGCTGACGGCCGCGAGATGGCGGCCGACCTGGTGGTGATGGCGGTGGGGATCCGCCCCGAAATCGAACTGGCAAAGTCCGCCGGCATTCACTGCGAGCGGGGCGTCGTGGTCGACGACACGATGCAGACCTTCGACCCGCGCGTCTATGCGGTGGGCGAGTGCGTGCAGCACCGCGGCGAGTGCTACGGCCTGGTGGCGCCGCTGTTCGAACAGGCCAAGGTGTGTGCCAACCACCTCGCCCGGCTCGGCATCGCCCGCTACACCGGGTCGGTCACCTCCACCAAGCTCAAGGTGACCGGCATCGACCTCTTCTCTGCCGGTGACTTCCTGGGCGGCGAGGGGAGCGAACAGATCCTCTATCGCGACCCCGGCCGCGGCGTCTACAAGAAACTGGTACTCAGGGAGAACCGCATCGCGGGCGCGGTGCTCTACGGTGACACCGTGGACGGACCCTGGTATTTCCAGCTGATGCGCGAGGGGAGCGACGTCTCCGCCTTCCGTGACGAGCTGATGTTCGGCCAGGCCCACCTCGGCGACGCCGGCCACGGCGGCAACAACTCGGTGGCAGCCATGGCCGACACCACCGAGGTGTGCGGCTGCAACGGCGTCACCAAGGGCGACATCGTGCACGCCATCCGGGAGAAGGGACTGTTCACTTTGGAGGAGGTGCGTGCCCACACCAAGGCCTCTTCCGGCTGCGGCGGTTGCACCGGACTGGTCGAGCAGATCCTCGCCTCCACCGTCGGTTCCGATTATTCGGCGCCGCAGAAGAGGCCGCTCTGCCCCTGCACCGACTACACCCACGAGGAGGTGCGCGACGCGATCGGCACCCAACACATCACATCGCTGCCGACACTCTTCGAACGGCTGGAGTGGCGCAGCCCCGACGGCTGCCCCAAGTGCCGCCCGGCGCTCAACTACTACCTGCTCGCCGCCTGGCCGGGGGAGGCGGAGGACGATAGCCGTTCGCGCTTCGTCAACGAGCGGCTGCACGCCAACATCCAGAAGGACCGCAGCTTCACGGTGGTGCCGCGGATGTGGGGCGGGGTGACCACCCCCGCGGAGCTGCGCGCCATCGCCGAGGTGGCTGAGAGGCACGCCGTGCCTTTGGTCAAGCTGACCGGCGGCCAGCGCATCGACCTGGTGGGCCTGCGGCAGGAGCAGCTGCCGGCGGTGTGGGCCGACCTCAATGCCGCCGGCATGGTCTCCGGCCACGCCTACGGCAAGGCGTTGCGCACGGTGAAGACCTGCATCGGCAGCCAGTATTGCCGCTTCGGCACCCAGGACTCCATCGGCATGGGCACCGCCCTGGAGAAGCTCACCTGGGGCTCGTGGACGCCGCACAAGTACAAGATGGCGGTCTCCGGCTGCCCACGCAACTGCGCCGAGGCGACCATCAAGGACTTCGGCGTGGTGGCGGTCGACTCCGGCTGGGAGCTGCACGTCGGCGGCAACGGCGGCACCAAGGTGCGGGTTACCGACCTGCTCTGCCGCGTCGGTAGCGAGGCGGAGGTGTTGGAGTACGCCGCCGCCTTCATGCAGCTCTACCGCGAACAGGCCCGCTACCTGGAGCGCACCGCGCCGTGGATCGAACGGGTGGGGCTCGCCTGGGTCAAGGCGCAGGTGGTGGAGGATACGGAGAACCGCAAGGCGCTGCACGCCCGCTTCGTGGAATCGCAGCGCCACGCCCAGAAGGACCCGTGGGCGGAACTGAGCGGCGCCGAACGGCGCGCCGCCTTCGTCCCCCTCGCCACCCTGCAGCGGCCGTCGCAGGTGGCGAACGGGTGAAAGGAATGGCGAGGACACAGAGACAGCAATTGAACCTAAAAACCTCACCGCAGAGGCGCAGAGGACGCAGAGTGACAACATTTTCAGTACGTTGCGACATGTCTGGACTTCACCCGACGGGTGGAACGGACGAAATGCATAAGTACATGAATCTTCTCTGCGTCTCCGCGTGCCCTCTTTGGTGAATGGGTTTTGCCTTTGAATTTTTGCGAGGTGAGCGATGAGCGAGTGGATTGATGTGGGTGAGTTGGCGGCGATTCCGCACCAGGGCGCGCGCCGGGTGGAGACCGTAGAAGGGGACATCGCGCTGGTTCGCGCCGGTAACGGGCATATCTTCGCCCTGCGCGACGCCTGCCCCCACCGGGGCGGGCCGCTGTCGGAGGGGATCGTCTACGGCGAGCGGGTCGCTTGTCCGCTGCACAACTGGAGCATCGATCTCGCCACCGGCGAGGCGGTCGCCCCCGACCAGGGGTGCTCCGACATCTTCGAGGTGCGCGTCAATGACGGCCGCATCGAGCTGCGGCTGGGATGAAAACCTCAAAATCTCACCGCAGAGACGCAGAGGAGACAGAGAAAACCTTGAATGGTTTTTCTCTGTGCTCTCCGTCCCTCCGTGGTGAACGGGTGGTTCCGTGAACAGTGTGAGAACGACATGTCCGTATTGCGGGACCGGCTGCGGCATCGTCGCCTCGGTGGACGGTAACGGCGCGGTGAGCGTCAAGGGGGATCCGGAGCACCCCGCCAACTTCGGACGGCTCTGCTCGAAGGGGATGGCGCTACCGGAGACGGTGGGCCTGGAGGGGCGGCTGCTTTACCCGGAGGTCAACGGGCAACGGGTCGACTGGGACACTGCGCTCGATGCCGTGGCAAAGGGCTTCTCCGACATCATCGCCGAGCACGGTCCCGATGCGGTCGCCTTCTATCTCTCGGGACAGCTGCTCACCGAGGACTACTACGTCGCCAACAAGCTGATGAAGGGGTTCATCGGCTCGGCCAACGTGGACACCAACTCCCGCCTCTGCATGTCGTCGGCGGTGGCGGGCCAAAAGCGCGCCTTCGGCAGCGACACCGTCCCGGGCTGCTATGAGGACCTGGAGCGGGCCAAGCTGATCGTGCTGACCGGCTCCAACACCGCCTGGTGCCACCCGGTACTCTACCAGCGCATCGTCGCCGCGAAACGGCAAAACCCCGACCTCCAGGTGGTGGTGATTGACCCGCGCCGCACCGCCACCTGTGACGTTGCCGACCTTCACCTGCCCCTTGCGCCCGGCAGTGACGCGGTGCTGTTCAACGGTCTGCTCGCCTGGCTCGACGCCTGCGGCGAGCGCGACGACGACTTCATCGCCCACCACACCGACGGGGCGGCCGAGGCGCTGGCCGCCGCCCGGGAGAGCGGCGGCTCGACCGAGCGGGTCGCGCGACGGTGCGGTCTGGAGGAGAGCGACGTCGCCGCCTTCTACCGGCTGTTCGCCCGAACCGAGCGGGTGGTCACCTGCTTCTCCCAGGGGATCAATCAGTCTGCCAGCGGGACCGACAAGGTGAACGCCATCATCAACTGCCACCTCCTGACCGGGCGTATCGGCCGCCCCGGCATGGGGCCGCTGTCGCTCACCGGCCAGCCCAATGCGATGGGCGGGCGTGAGGTGGGCGGGCTTGCCAATCAGCTCGCCGCCCACATGGAGATCGAGGATGCCGCGGCGCGCGACAGGGTGCGCCGCTTCTGGAATGCCCCGGCACTGCCGGAGCGGCCGGGCCTCAAAGCGGTGGACCTGTTCGATGCCATCGGCCAGGGCCGCGTGAAGGCGGTCTGGATCATGGGCACCAATCCGGCGGTGAGCCTGCCGCAGGCGGATCGGGTACGTGCGGCACTGGCGCGGTGCCGGTTGGTGGTGGTCTCCGACGTGGTGGCCCGCAGCGATACTGTCGATCTCGCCCACGTCCGCCTCCCCGCCCTCGCCTGGGGCGAAAAGGCCGGGAGCGTCACCAATTCGGAACGGCGCATCTCGCGCCAACGCGCCTTCCTGCCACCGCCTGGCGAGGCGCGTCCCGACTGGTGGGCGGTCTGTCGCGTAGCGGAGCGGCTCGGCTACGGGGAGGCGTTCGCATGGCAGCACCCCGGCGGGATCTTCCACGAGCACGCCCGGCTCTCCGCCTTCGAAAACGGGGGGGAGCGGGGTTTCGACATCGGTGCCCTGGCCGAGCGGGACTACGAATCCCTCGCCCCGATCCAGTGGCCGGTCACGCCGGTACGACCGCAGGGAGCCTCGCGGCTGTTCAATGGGGGCGGCTTTTATACCCGGTCACGCCGTGCCCGACTGGTGGCGGTCACCCCGCATCTGCCGGGCGATGGTGGGGATCGGTTTCCGCTGTGGCTCAACACCGGGCGGGTCCGGGATCAGTGGCACACCATGACCCGCACCGGCATCGCGCCGCGTCTCTCCAGCCATACACCCGAGCCCTTCGTCGAAGTCCACCCGCAGGATGCGATCCGGTTTCGACTGGAGGAGGGTGGTCTCGCCCGTGTGTCCAACGACAGCGGCGAGGTGCTGCTACGGGTCCGCACCAGCAGCGGACAGCGGCCGGGAAGCCTCTTCGTGCCCATCCACTGGAGCGGCCCCTTCGCCGCTCTGGCCCGCGTCGATGCACTGGTGGCGGCGATGACCGACCCGGTCTCGGGGCAGCCGGAAAGCAAGCGGACGCCGGTCAGCATTGAGCCGTGGCAGCCCCTCTGGCACGGCTTTCTCCTCTCCAGGGAGCGGATTGCCCTGCCCGGGGTGCGCTACTGGGCCTGTGCCCGTGGCGCCGGGGTGTGGCGATATGAGTTGGCCGGCGACGATGCGGTCGCCTGGGAGGGGCTGATCGGGACCGAAGGGGAGTGTATCGAGTACCGCGATGGCGCCCGGCTTCGTGTCGCCCGCCTGGTGAACGGGCGGCTGGAAAGCTGCCTGTTCACGGCCGGCGAGAGGCCGTTGCAGCCCCGCGACTGGCTGGAGGGGCTGTTCGCCCGCGAGACATTGGAGTTGAATGACCGGACGGCCCTGCTTGCGGCCCGTTCGGCGGCGCCGGAGCAGGATCGTGGCCCCATCATCTGTGCCTGCAAGGGGGTGGGAGAGCGGCAGATCGTCGATGCCGTGGAGAAGGGTTGCGACAGCGTGGAGGCGATCGGCGGAGTGACCGGCGCCGGAACCGGCTGTGGCTCCTGTGTACCCGAGATCAAAGAGCGCCTGCTCTCCTATTCCCAGCGCGCCGCCTCTTTCGGGTCCTTTTCCACACCCAACAGCCCCTCACGATAGGTTCGCGCCAGCGCCATGCGCGCCTGCTGGTGGCCAGCCACCGCGGCCTGCCGCCAAAGTTCCAGCGCCGCCTCGACATCCTTGCCCACCCCGCGGCCGTAGGCGTACATCACCCCGAGATTGAACCGGGCGCCCGCGTGGCCCTGGGCGGCGGCCAGCCGCCACCAGCGAAGCGCATCGGGATAGCTCCGGTAGACCCCCTGCCCCTGGGCGAACATCAGGCCCAGATTGTACTGGGCGTCCGCATCCCCCTGTTCGGCGGCACGGCGATACCACCGGCGCGCCGCGGCGAAGTCCTGCTCGACCCCCCAGCCGTTGGCATGGAGCAGTCCAAGGTTGTACTGCGCCCTCGCATCCCCCTCCTGCGCCAGCGGCTCCCAGAGCGCCGCTGCACGTGCATGATCACCCGCCTCGAAGGCGCGCAGACCGTCATCGAGCGGGGAGGCTACGGCGGCAAGGGAGGTCAGCAGAAGGGAAAGCAGGAACAGGCGGCGCATGAATCGAAAGGTACAGGAAAGCAGGGGCCAGGGGCTAGGGCCAGGAGCCAGGGGCTCGGGACTAGGGGCTAGGGCTGCGGGCAGGACAATCTTGACGACCACCGACCACCGACCACCGACCACCGACCAGCTGTGGGGAAGGGCGCAATCTCATTGCGCCGAGCGAGCGTTACCGCATCACGGCGCAATAGGAATGCGCCCTAAGACGCAGCAACCAGCAACAACTCCAGCAGCGCCTTCTGGGCATGGAGGCGATTCTCCGCCTGGTCCCACACCACGCTCTGCGGCCCGTCGATGACCGAGGCGGCCACCTCTTCGCCGCGGTGGGCGGGGAGGCAGTGGAGGAACAGGGCGTCCGGACTGGCCTGGGCCATCAACGCGTCGTGCACCTGGAACGCGGCGAAGGCCTGTTCGCGCGCCGCCTGCTCCTCCTCCTGGCCCATGCTGGCCCAGACGTCGGTGGTGACCAGGTTGGCGTGTTCCACCGCCTCCAGCGGATCGTGGGTCACCAGCACCCGATCGCCGGCGGCGGCCACCACCTGCGCATCCGGTTCGTACCCCTCAGGGCAGGCGATCTTGAGCCGGAAACCGAACTGCCGTGCCGCATTGATATAGGAGTTGCACATGTTGTTGCCGTCGCCGATCCAGGCCACGGTGCGGCCGGCGATGGGACCGCGGTGCTCGACGAAGGTCTGCACGTCGGCCAGCAACTGGCAGGGGTGGTACTGGTCGGTCAGGGCATTGATGACCGGCACCTGCGAGTATTCGCTGAAAAGCTCCAGCTTCTCGTGTTCGAAGGTGCGGATCATGATGACGTCCACCATGCGCGACAGTACGCGCGCGGTGTCTTCGATCGGTTCGCCGCGCCCCAGCTGGGTATCGCGGGGCGAGAGGAAGATCGCATGGCCGCCGAACTGGGCCATGGCGGTCTCGAACGAGACCCGGGTACGGGTCGAGGACTTCTCGAAGATCATCCCCATCACCCGATTACGTAGCGGTTCGTAAATCTCGCCGCTCCGCTGTATCGCCTTGAGTTCGGTGGCGCGTTCGATCAGGCGGTTCAGCTCTCCGGGGGAGAGATCGAGCAGGGTGCGAAAGTGGCGCGTCTCCATGACCGTTTCTCCGGCCGCCTCATGCGGCAAAATCGCGTACCAGTGCGGTGACGCTGGCGACCAGATTGTCCGCTTCCGCGTCGCTCAGGACGAGCGGCGGCAGCAGACGGATGACACAGTCGGCGGTTACATTGATCAGAAGCCCCTGTTCCAGGGCGCGGCCGACCAGGTCGCCGCAAGGGCGATCCAGTTCGATGCCGATGAGCAGGCCGCGTCCGCGTACCTCGTGCACCGCCTCGACCCCCGCCAGTCCGTCGCGCAGACCGGTCTGGATTCGATCGCCCAGGTCGGCGGCACGGGTGACCAGGCCCTTCTCTTCGATCTCTTTGACGACCGCCAGCCCGACTGCGCAGGCCAGCGGATTGCCGCCGAAGGTGGAGCCGTGGCTGCCGGGCTGGAACAGTTCCGCCGCCGCGCCGCGGGCGAGGCAGGCGCCGATAGGTACGCCGTTGCCCAGCGCCTTGGCCAGGGTGATCACATCCGGAACCGCGCCGTCATGCTGAAAACCGAACATACGCCCGGTGCGGCCCATGCCGGTCTGGATCTCGTCCAGCATCATCAGCCAGCCGTGCTCGTCGCAGAGCTCGCGGATACCACTCAGGTAACCGGGGTCGGGTACGTTGACGCCCCCTTCGCCCTGCACCGGCTCGACCAGCACGGCGACCACGTTGGGGCTGTTCTTGGCGACCGTGCGGATCGCGTCGACGTCGTTGTAGGGGATGCGTACGAAGCCGCTGACCAGCGGTTCGAAGCCGGCCTGCACCTTGCGGTTGCCGGTGGCCGACAGGGTGGCCAGGGTACGGCCGTGGAAGCTCGACTCGGCGACCATGATCACCGGGGCGTCGATACCCTTGTTATGGCCGTGCAGGCGGGCCAGCTTGATCGCCGCCTCGTTGGCCTCCGCCCCGGAGTTGGCGAAGAACACCCGATCCATGCCGGAGAGGGCGGTGAGCCGCTCGGCCAACTCCTCCTGGTGGGCGATGCCGTACAGGTTGGAGGTGTGGACCAGCTTTTTCGCCTGGGCACAGAGCGCCTCGGCCACCGCCGGATGGGCGTGACCCAGCCCGCAGACCGCCACCCCGCTGACCGCATCCAGATACTTGCGGCCTTCGGTGTCCCACAGCCATGGCCCCTCGCCGCGTTCGAAGGTGACAGGCAGACGCTTGTACGTAGCCATCAGTGCGTTCGACATAACCGGTACCCCGGAAAGCAAAAAGGCAGTCCCGATGAGACTGCCGTTCCGTGAAACCGCCAATACTAACCCCAACTTCAGGGGGATACAACAACAGGCCAAGGGCCAGGGACCAGGGGACCGAACAGCTAAACACGTTACTTAATCGGCTTGCTCCGTAGGAGCCCGGCCCTCCGGGCGAATAGCGGCAAGGCCGCTTCAGAGCTCGGTTTGCTCCCGTAGGCCCATTCGCCCGCGGGGGCGGGCTCCTACGGCTGGCCGGCCCCTGATCCCTAGCCCCCAGCCCCTGAAATCAGTAGTTCTTGGCGACGAACTCCCAGTTCACCACATTCCAGAACGCCTCCAGGAACTTGGGACGGGCGTTGCGGTAGTCGATGTAGTAGGCGTGCTCCCACACATCGCAGGTGAGCAGCGGGGTCTTGCCGTCGCGCAGCGGGTTGCCGGCATTGGAGGTGTTGACGATCTCCACCGAGCCGTCGCCGTTCTTCACCAGCCAGGTCCAGCCGGAACCGAAGTTGTTGGCCCCGGAGGTGTTGAACTTCTCCTTGAACTCGGCGAAGGAGCCGAACGCCTTGTTGATGGCCTCCGCCAGCGCGCCGCTCGGTTCGCCGCCGCCGTTCGGGCTCATGCAGTTCCAGAAAAAGGTGTGGTTCCACACCTGGGCGCCATTGTTGAAGATGCCGCCATCGGCCTTCCTGATGATCTCCTCCAGGGAGGCGTTCTCGAATTCGGTGCCCGGGATCAGGCCGTTGAGCTTGTCCACATAGGTCTGGTGATGCTTGCCGTGGTGGTACTCCAGCGTCTCTTCGGAGATGTGCGGCGCCAGGGCGTTGCGCGGGTAGGGGAGTTCAGGCAGTTGGTGTTTCATGATGCGACTCCTTATTGTCAGTCTTCAGGTTGTTCGTTGCCGTCGGCTAAAGATAGACGGTGGCAGCCTGTCGGACTTGGGCAGTGTCTACTGCGCCGGGTGGAAAAATGGCTCCATTTTCCCACCGCGCCTGCTAGAGCACCCGGCCCGACAGGCGGCCGTCGGGGGCCCAAATGCTATACCTGAGCAAGTTGGTAAAGAATAAGCCCGTTTGTCCGGAATGTACATAAGGTCGAACCGGCCTTCATTAGGCGGCTTGTTCCACACTCTTGAAACGCTCAACCCACATGACCGTTGCTCCGGCCACTGCCGCCGGCATGACAAGCAGGTTCAGCCCCGGGATCATGGTCGCCACCATTGTCGCTCCACCGAAGCTGAGCGAGAGGAGGCGCTTCTCTCCAAGAAGCCGGCGCACCTCCTTCCCCTTCAGCCCGTGATTACCCATCGGGTAATCCGCATACTCCACTGCCAGGATCCACGCCCCGAACAGTGCCCACAGGACCGGTGCCGCCAGATTCAGTAGCGGGATCAAGAACAGAATCAGCAGCGGGATCGCCTGCGTCACCACATAGAGCAGCTTGCGCAGCTCATCCAGAATGGCGGCTGGTGCCTGCTTCAGGGCTTCGGTGATACCACCGCCTTCCGCAGCTTCTGCGCCTGTCAGGTGCCGCTCCACCGCCTCGGCCAGCAGGCCGTTGAAGGGGGCACCGAACAGGTTGGCGACGATGGTAAAGGTGAAGAACACCACCACCAGGGCGGTCAGTGCAAAGACGATCCAGAGCAGCCAGGCGAGCCACGCCATCCAGTCCGGCAGCCGCGGCATCATCCAGTCCAGCAGCGCCCCGAACTGGTCCACCGCCAGCCAGATGAGCAGACTGAACACCACCACGTTGATCGCCAGCGGCAGCGCCGCATAACCGCGCACCCCCGGCGCACCCAGCAACTTCAATCCGCGCAGGAAGTAGCCCGCGCCGGAAACCGGCTGAACCATCGTTCGTTCCCTTTCTTGGCCCGCGGCGGACACTACGCCAGCGGGGCGGGGGGTTCAAGTCGGTTCCCGCAGCAGGCTGCTAAGCTCGCCGGGAAGGGGCGGCAACCGCAGGGAGGCGCCGCGTGGCCTGTTCTCGACTGATATTGATAACCGGACTGGCGGGTGTCCTGATGGCCGGCTGCGAGGGACGGGAGGTATCGCCGCAGGAAGGCCCGCTGGAAGCCGTGCCCCCGCCCGGCGAACCGCTGGGCACCAACGGGGTGCCGCGGGACCGGACGCTGATCCGGACGGAGAACCTGGGGCTGCGGTTGACCGATGAGGTGACGGTTCACATCCCGAGGCTGCATGGCGAACTCGCGGCAGTGGGCGAAGGGCCCCCCGACCTGGCCGATCGAAACTCCTACCGCATCGACATCTTTGATGCCGAAATCCGCCTCTCCGGCGCCGACCTCTCCCGATTGATTAACGACATCCTGCTCGGCTACGAGGACCCGCCGATCCGCGATGTGGCGGTGGAGGTGCGGGAAGGGGATGTGGTGCTGACCGGCGCCCTGCAGCGGCCATTGCCGGTGCAGGCGACCATCGTCGGCACCCTGAGGGTGACTGAAGCGGGGGATGTGGCGCTCCAGCCCAGCGAGCTGGAAGCGGCCGGCATTCCGGTTGCCAATCTGCTCGACCTCATCGGCGTTCAGCTGGAGGAACTGGTCTCTGTACGCCACATCGAGGGGATCTCCATCGTGGAGAACACGCTCATCATCGACCCGGAAGCGCTGGTCCCTGCCCCACAACTGCGCGGACGGGTCTCCGGGGTACGCGCCACGCCGGGGCAGGCGGTCCTGTTCCTGGAAGGCACCGAAGGCACCGGAGATGCCCCGCGCATCGAGCCACCCGAAGCCGTGGAAAACTATCTCTTCGTTTTCGGCGGCGATGTGCGCATCGGCAAGTTCAAGATGGAGGGCGCGGATCTGCTGCTGCGCGATGCCAACCCCGACGATCTCTTCGACCTCAACCTGAGGGACTATCGCCGCCAACTGGTTGCAGGGTGGGTCGACTTCCATCCGGACATGGGGATCGTCGCGCACCTTCCGGACTATGCGGCCGTGATCGCCAAAGAGCGCGCCGCCGCCCCCTGATTCCATCACGCCGACCCCGCCTCTGGTCCATTCCGGCGCGCTGCACCGCTTTGATGCGACTGCTGCCTGTCGGTGAACCAGGCGCGCACCAGCACAGTGCGCGCCTGGTGAGCAGGCCTCTGGGCTCGCGTGCAACTTGCTGATAAGGCGATCGTTATCAGACTGGCACTCTCTTTGCTCCCGCTCCCCTCGGAATCCTCCGCGGATGCCCAACCACGTTAAGGGAGCAAAGGCATGAAAAAAGCACTGCACCATATCAAGGCGACCATGCTGGCCACGGCCGCACTGACCCTCTCCACCGCCACCTGGGCTGCCGACACCATCAAGGTCGGTGTGTTGCATTCGTTGTCGGGCACGATGGCGATCAGCGAGACCACCCTTAAGGACACCGTGTTGATGCTGGTGGACGAGCAGAACAGGAAGGGCGGCGTTCTCGGCAAGAAGCTCGAAGCGGTGGTGGTCGACCCCGCCTCCAACTGGCCGCTGTTTGCGGAGAAGGCGCGTGAACTCATCTCCCAAGAGAAGGTGGACGTGGTATTCGGCTGCTGGACTTCGGTGTCGCGCAAATCGGTGCTGCCGGTGTTCGAGGAGCTGAACAGCATCCTCTTCTATCCGGTGCAGTATGAGGGCGAGGAGTCCTCCAGGAACGTCTTCTACACCGGCGCCGCGCCCAACCAGCAGGCGATCCCGGCCGTCGACTACCTGATGAACGACATCGGGGTCGAGCGCTGGGTGCTGGCGGGCACCGACTATGTCTATCCGCGCACCACCAATAAGATCCTGGAGGCCTACCTCAAGGCGAAGGGTGTCGATGACAAGGACATCCTGATCAACTACACCCCGTTCGGCCATTCCGACTGGCAGAGCATCGTCGCGGACATCAAGCGGTTCGGCTCAGCGGGCAAGAAGACTGCGGTGGTCTCCACCATCAACGGCGATGCCAACGTGCCCTTCTACAAGGAACTCGGCAACCAGGGCGTTTCCGCCGAGCAGATCCCGGTGGTCGCCTTCTCTGTGGGTGAGGAGGAGCTTTCCGGCATCGATACCAAGCCGCTGGTCGGCCATCTCGCCGCCTGGAACTACTTCATGAGCGTGGACGCGCCGGAGAACGCCGAGTTCATTCAGAACTGGCACAACTTCATCAAGAACACCGACCGCGTCACCAACGACCCGATGGAGGCCCACTATATCGGCTTCAACATGTGGGTGAAGGCGGTGGAGAAGGCGGGCACCACCGATGCCACCGCCGTGCAGGATGCACTGATCGGCATCAGCGTCCCCAACCTCACCGGCGGCGTGGCGCAGATGCTGCCGAACCACCACATCACCAAGCCGGTGCTGATCGGCGAGATCCAGGAGGACGGCCAGTTCGCGGTGGTCTGGGAGACCGACGGCCTGGTGCCGGGTGACGCCTGGTCCGACTTCCTCCCCGGCTCGAAGGAGATCATCGCCGACTGGACCAAGCCGGTCTCCTGCGGCAACTACAACCCCAAGACCAAGAGCTGCTCGGGTCAGAACTACTGACCGATGCGCGTGGCGCCCGCCGCTCCTGCAGGGGGATACCGCTGCAGGAGCGGCGGAAGCCGCGATTCACCCACGGTCTCCCACAAGCGCTAAAGGATGGATGGCGAAGCGGCTATGTCGAGAACAGTGATCCAGTTTTGGCTGCTCCTCCTGCTCGTTGCGGGACCGGCGGCAGCCGGCACGGCGGAGTTCGAAGCGGCCGCCGCCCGGCTCACCGATCGAAGCTTTCAGGTCAAGCAGTCCGCCGTCGAACACATCGCCGCATCAGGTGACTCCAGAAGCCTGGTACTCCTTCAGGCGCTGCTGGATGGACGGCTGCGATTCACCGCCGAGGATGCCACTCTGGTTCTGATCGATGACCAGTCCGGTGTCACCACGGCCCTGACCGGCGAGCCGATGGCTGCGGAACCCGGCACACTCAAGAGGATCGTCCTCAACAACACACTGCGCAGCACTCTGCGCACCGCCATCGCCACGCTCAGTCTGGGCGCGGAATCGGCCGCGGTACGGCTGGCGGCCGTGCGCCGCATGACGGCCGGGCTCGATGATGCCGGTGCCGAACTGCTGCAGGCACGGCTTGGGGTCGAGGAGAGCGCTGCCGTTCGTGCCGCCATCGAAACGGCACTCGCCCTGCGCGCTTTGGAATCCGGCGACGATGCCATACGGCTCGCCGCCATCGAACAACTGGGCAGCAGCCTGGAACCGATCGCCCTGGTGCGGCTGCGGGCGATCCTGGACAGCGACGCGGCCGAACAGGTGCGGCAGGCGGCGCTGCGATCGCTCAAGGGGATCGAGTTCCGGCGCAAGCTCTCCGGGTTGGCAGAGACTCTCTTCTTCGGTCTCAGTCTCGGATCGGTACTGGTGCTGGCGGCCATCGGGCTCGCAATCACCTTCGGCGTCATGGGGGTCATCAACATGGCGCACGGCGAGCTGATCATGATCGGCGCCTACACCACCTACGTGGTGCAATTGCTGATGCCGAACCACATCGGTCTCTCCATCCTCGTCGCGATACCCGCCGCATTCACGGTCGCCGCCCTGGTGGGGATCGCCATAGAGCGTGGGGTGATCCGGTTCCTCTACGGGCGCCCGCTGGAGACGCTGCTCGCCACCTTCGGTATCAGCCTGGTGCTGCAACAGGCGGTACGTTCCATCTTCTCGCCGCTGAACCGTTCGGTGCAGACGCCGGAGTGGATGAGCGGCACCATCGAGATCAACGCAGCCCTGTCGCTGACGTTGAACCGGCTCTACATCATCGCCTTCTGCCTGCTGGTGTTCGCGGCACTGGTGTTCATCCTCAAGAAGACGCCGCTCGGGCTCCAGGTGCGAGCGGTGTCGCAGAACCGCGCCATGGCGCGCGCCATGGGGGTGCGCTCCCAATGGGTCGATGCGCTCACCTTCGGGCTCGGCTCCGGCATCGCCGGCGTGGCCGGTGTGGCGCTCAGCCAGCTCACCAACGTCGGCCCCAATCTCGGTCAGGCCTACATCATCGATTCGTTCATGGTGGTGGTGTTCGGCGGTGTGGGCAATCTCTGGGGCACGCTCATCGCCGGACTTTCGCTCGGTGTCGCCAACAAGGTGATGGAGCCGTGGGCCGGTGCGGTGCTCGCCAAGATCCTGGTGCTGCTTTTCATCATCCTGTTCATCCAGAAACGGCCGCGCGGGCTCTTCCCGCAGAAGGGCCGGGCGGCGGAGGCGTAGACCGATGCGGATGGTCGAACTGCTTCGCAACGACCGCGGTGGCCGGGCGTTTCTCGGGTTGCTGGCGCTGGTGACGGTGGCGGTGCCGGCACTGAATCTGCTGTTGCCGGAGGGCCATCCACTGCATGTCTCCACCTACACCGTCACGCTGCTGGGTAAATATCTCACCTTCGCGCTGCTGGCGATCGCGGTGGACCTGGTGTGGGGGTATCTGGGCATCCTCAGTCTCGGCCACGGGGCGTTCTTCGCCCTCGGCGGCTACGCCATGGGGATGTACCTGATGCGCCAGATCGGCGACCGCGGCGTCTACGGAAACCCGGACCTGCCCGACTTCATGGTGTTCCTCAACTGGCAGGAACTGCCGTGGTTCTGGTACGGCTTCGACCAGTTCTGGTTTGCCGCACTGATGGTGATGCTGGTGCCGGGGGTGATCGCCTTCCTGTTCGGGTGGCTGGCGTTTCGCTCGCGGGTGACCGGGGTATATCTCTCCATCATCACCCAGGCGCTCACCTACGCGCTCATGCTCGCTTTCTACCGCAACGAGATGGGCTTCGGGGGCAACAACGGCCTGACCGATTTCAAGGAGATCCTCGGCTTTTCGCTGCAGGCGGACGGCACCCGTATCGGGTTGTTCGTCGCCTCGGCGCTGTCGCTCGCCGGTGGTTACCTCGCCTGCCGCGCCATCGTCACCTCGCGCCTCGGGCGGGTGAGTCGCGCCATTCGCGATGCGGAGGACCGCACCCGCTTCATCGGCTACCGCGTCGAGCATGTGAAGCTTTGGGTCTTCACCTTCTCGGCGGTGCTGGCCGGCATCGCCGGTGCGCTTTACGTGCCGCAGGTGGGAATCATCAATCCCAACGAGTTCTCGCCCATCAACTCCATCGAGATCGTCATCTGGGTGGCGGTCGGCGGACGGGCCACGCTCTATGGTGCGGTGGCCGGGGCGGTGCTGGTCAATTACACCAAGACCACCCTCACCGGGGTGATGCCGGAGGCGTGGCTGTTCGCACTCGGTGGGTTGTTCGTCTTCGTCACCGTGTTCCTGCCGCGCGGGTTGGCCGGGCTGATGCGGCGCAGGGAGGCGATGGCATGAAGCTCCTGGAAAGCCAGTTCAACGCAGCACGCGAGGCGATGCGCCGGGACCGGGTATTCGATTTCATGGTCCCCGCTGACAACCCGCGCCTCGACATCAGCCACAACACCATCCTCTACATGGAGGATGTGTCGGTCAGCTTCGACGGCTTCAGGGCGATAAACAACCTGAACCTCTACATCGATGCCGGCGAGTTGCGCTGCATCATCGGCCCCAACGGTGCCGGCAAGACGACCATGATGGACATCATCACCGGCAAGACCCGGCCCGACACAGGCACCGTCTATTTCGGTCAGCGCATCAACCTGCTGAAGCTGTCGGAACCGGAGATCGCCAACCAGGGGATCGGGCGCAAGTTCCAGAAACCCACCGTGTTCGAGAACCAGACGGTGTTCGAGAACTTGGAGCTGGCGATGGCCGGCAACAAGCGCGTCTGGGCGACGCTCACCGCCCGGTTGTCGCCGCCACAGCGTGAAGGGATCGACGAGGTGCTGGAGACCATCGGGCTCACCGAACACCGCGACCGCCGCGCCGGCGCGCTCTCCCACGGCCAGAAGCAGTGGCTGGAGATTGGCATGCTGTTGATGCAGAACCCGCGACTGCTGCTGGTGGACGAGCCGGTGGCCGGCATGACCCATCAGGAGATGGACCGCACCGCCGAGCTGCTCACATCCCTGGCCGGAGAACGCTCGGTGGTGGTGGTGGAGCACGACATGGAGTTCGTCCGCTCCATCGCCCGCAAGGTCACTGTCCTGCACCAGGGCAGTGTACTCGCCGAGGGGACGATGGATCAGGTGCAGAACGATCCTCGGGTGGTCGAGGTGTATCTCGGAGAGTAATCATGCTGCGCGTCGGTTCACTCAATCAGTTATACGGCGAGAGTCACACACTGTGGGACCTCGATCTCCACGTCCCCGAAGGCCAATGCACCTGCCTGATGGGACGCAACGGTGTGGGCAAGACCACGCTGCTCCAGTGCGTGATGGGGCTGCTGCCGGTGAAGTCGGGGACCATCAACTTTCAGGGTTCCGATATTGCCAAGCTCCCCGCGGAAAAGCGGGCGGGGATCGGCATTGGCTATGTGCCCCAGGGGCGGCAGATTTTCCCCATGCTCACGGTGGAGGAGAATCTGCGCATCGGCCTGCCGGCACGGCCGGACAAGGGGCGCGACATCCCCGGGTATATCTACGAGCTGTTTCCGGTCCTGCACGAGATGCGCGGGCGACGCGGCGGCGACCTCTCGGGCGGCCAACAGCAGCAGCTCGCCATCGGACGGGCACTGGTGATCGAACCGAAGCTGCTCATCCTCGACGAGCCGACCGAGGGGATTCAGCCCAACGTCGTGCAGGAGATCGGCGACATCATCCGGCTGCTCAATCGCGAACGTGGCCTCACGGTTCTGCTAGTGGAACAGAAGCTCCCGTTCGCCCGCAAGGTGGCCGACCGGTTCTGCATCATGGATCGTGGTCGGGCGGTGGCGACCGGCGGGATGGGGGAACTGAACGACGATCTGGTCCGCCGGTACCTGACCGTATGAGCACCCTGCCCGCCATGCAAGACGGGGGATGGCAGGCCGCGCTTCACCTCGGCTTCGAGCAGCGCGGCGGACGCACCGTGCTGGCGCGGCGGAAGCAGCGCGGGCCGCTGGCGGTACAGCGCCCATTCCACCCGGGCGACGGCGCCTGCCATCTCTATCTGCTGCACCCGCCGGGCGGCATCGTCGGCGGCGATGGGCTGGATATCCGCGTGCATGCGGCAGCGGGCAGCGCAGTCCTGGTCACCACGCCGGGGGCAACCAAGTTCTACCGCAGCGCCGGGCCGTGCGCCCACGTCAGTCAGCGCCTCGGTGTGGCCGGCAACGGCGCGCTGGAGTGGATGCCGCAGGAGAACATTCTGTTCCCTGGCGCGGAGGCGATCATCGAAACGGACGTTGAACTGGATGCCGACTCCGGCTTCATTGGTTGGGAGACCGTCTGCCTCGGGCGGCCGGCGGCCGGCGAGCGGTTCGCATACGGGTGGGCCGAGTTCGGTCTGCGGGTAACGCGCGAAGGGAGGCCGTTGCTCGTCGAGCGGCTTCGTATCGACGGCGGTGGTCTGGATGAGAAGTGCGGCCTGCGCGGCCATGCGGCGGTCTCGACACTGATTGCGGCGTGGGCGGATGCCGACCACCTGAGCGCCGCGCGCGAGGCGCTGGGGGACGACAGCGATGGCGAGATAGCGGGTGTGACGCTCATCGACGGTCTGCTGGTCGCCCGCTATCTCGGCCCCGGTGCCGAGGCGGCCCGCCGCCGGTTGATTCCCGTCTGGGAGGCGCTGCGCCCGTGCCTCCTGGGGCGCGCCGCCTGTCCCCCGCGCATCTGGGCGACCTGAAACTGATGCTTGCCACAGAGGCACGGAGAACACGGAGAGAACGGAATTGTCTTGTAGGAGCCCGCCCCCGCGGGCGAACAGCGGCGAAGCCGCTTCGGAAGCACAGGTTCGCCCGCAGGGGCGGGCTCTTACATGAGAGTGCTTTTTCAGTTTGGGAGTAAGGCGATGGAACTGACACCGAGAGAGAAGGACAAGCTGCTGCTGTACACCGCGGCGATGCTGGCCGAGTGGCGCAAGGCGCGCGGGGTCAAGCTCAACTACCCGGAGGCGGTTGCCTATATCTCGGGCGCCATCCTGGAGGGGGCACGCGAGGGGCGCAGCGTGGCGGAGTTGATGGATTACGGGCGGACGCTCCTGGGCCGTGAAGATGTGATGGAAGGCGTCCCGGAGATGGTGCCGGAGGTGCAGGTGGAAGCGACCTTTCCCGACGGCACCAAGCTGGTGACCGTCCACGATCCCATCGTTTGAGGAGGCAGCGATGATTCCCGGAGAGATTGAGGCCGCCGAGGGCGAGATCGAACTGAACGCCGGGCGCGAGACCTGCCGTGTCACCGTCGCCAACACCGGAGACCGGCCGGTACAGGTGGGTTCCCACTTCCACTTCTTCGAGGCCAACGAGGCGCTGGAATTTGACCGCGAGACCACGCGCGGCTTCCGCCTCAACATCCCGGCCGGCACCGCCGTGCGTTTCGAGCCGGGCCAGAGCCGCGAAGTGGAACTGGTGGCCTACGCAGGTGCCCGCACGGTTTACGGATTCAACGGCAAGGTGATGGGGGCGCTCTAGACGACGACATACGTTTCTCTCGCAGAGACGCAGCGTCCGCAGAGAGAAAGCAGATTGGAACTGCCTTTGCGCCCCGGCGTCTTGGCGGAGATTCACTGTTCTGGATGAAAGGATTGGGTGCTGACTATGGTGACAATCAGCCGGCAGGCCTATGCGGAGATGTACGGTCCCACCGTGGGCGACCGGGTGCGGCTCGCCGACACCGAACTGTGGATCGAGGTGGAGCAGGACCGCACAGTCTACGGCGACGAGGTGAAGTTCGGCGGCGCCAAGGTGATCCGCGACGGCATGGGGCAGTGTCAGCGGCCCACAGCGGAAACGGTGGATGTGGTGATCACCAACGCGCTCATTCTCGATCACTGGGGTGTGGTCAAGGCGGACGTGGGCATCAAGGATGGACGCATCGCCGCCATCGGCAAGGCGGGCAACCCGGACGTGCAGCCCGGCGTCGACATTCTGGTCGGGCCGGGTACCGAGGCAATTGCGGGGGAGGGGTTGATCCTCACCGCCGGCGGTATCGATTCCCACATCCACTTCATCTGTCCACAGCAGGTGGAGGAGGCGCTGATGTCCGGCGTCACCACCATGCTGGGCGGTGGTACGGGTCCGGCCACCGGTACCAACGCCACCACCTGCACGCCCGGCCCCTGGAATATCCACCGCATGCTGGAGGCGGCGGAGGGGCTGCCGATGAATCTCGGTTTTCTCGGCAAGGGTAACGCCAGCCTGCCCGAGGCGCTGGAGGAGCAGGTGGCCGCCGGAGCGATGGGGCTCAAGCTGCACGAGGATTGGGGCACCACCCCGGCGTCGATCGACAACTGCCTGGAGGTTGCCGAACGGTTCGACGTGCAGGTGGCGATCCACACCGACACCCTCAACGAATCGGGTTTCGTGGAGAACACCCTGGCTGCGTTCAAGGGACGCACCATCCACACCTACCACACGGAAGGGGCGGGCGGTGGCCACGCGCCGGACATCATCCGTGCGGCGGGACTCGCCAACGTGCTCCCGTCCAGCACCAACCCGACGCGCCCTTACACAATCAACACGGTGGACGAGCATCTCGACATGTTGATGGTGTGCCACCATCTCGACCCGGCGATCCCCGAGGATGTCGCCTTCGCCGAATCGCGCATCCGCCGCGAGACCATCGCCGCCGAAGACATCCTGCACGACCTGGGCGCGTTTTCCATGATCGCCTCCGACTCCCAGGCGATGGGGCGAGTTGGAGAGGTGATCATTCGTACCTGGCAGACGGCGCACAAGATGAAGGTGCAGCGCGGCCCACTGGCCGGCGATTCGGTGCGTGCCGACAATCTGCGGGCACGGCGCTATATCGCCAAGTACACCATCAATCCGGCCATCGCCCACGGCATCGCCCACGAGGTGGGTTCGGTGGAGGTGGGCAAGCTCGCCGACCTGGTGTTGTGGAGGCCCGCCTTCTTCGGCGTCAAGCCGAGTCTCATCATCAAGGGCGGTTTCATTGCCGCCGCGCCCATGGGTGACCCCAATGCCTCCATCCCGACCCCGCAGCCGGTCCACTACCGGCCGATGTTCGGGGCCTTCGGCGCCGCCACGGCGGCGACTTCGATCACCTTCATGTCACGGGCCGCCTGTGAGGCAGGGGTTCATGAGCAGTTGGGGCTGCGGAAGCGGGTGAGTGCGGTGCACAACACCCGCACCATCGACAAGCGCTCGATGGTGCTGAACGACTGGCTGCCCACCATCGAGGTGGATCCGCAGACCTATCAGGTGCGCGCCGACGGCGAGTTGCTGGTATGCGAACCCGCCGAAGTGCTGCCGATGGCCCAACGCTACTTCCTGTTCTGACCGCCATGATCGAGCTGACCGAAGTCATAGACGATGGGTCCGGTGCCGGTGCCGGTGCCACACTGACTCTGCCATATGAAAAACGGATCAAGAGTCGCCAGCGGGTGGTGCTGGACGATGGCCGTGAAGCGGGTGTGCTGCTGCCGCGAGGAACCGTGCTTCGCGATGGCGATCTGCTGACCGATGGTGAACTGAAGGTCGCGGTTTGTGCCGCGCTGGAGCCGGTCTCCACCGTGCACAGCGACGATCCCTTGCTGCTGGCGCGCGCCTGCTACCACCTCGGCAACCGCCACGTGCCGTTGCAGATCGCGGAGGGCTGGCTGCGCTACCAGCACGACCACGTGCTCGACGACATGGTGCGTCAGATGGGACTGGAGGTGGTTGGTGAACAGGCGCCGTTCGAACCGGAGGCGGGTGCCTACGGGAGCGGGGGGCACCATCACCACCACTGAGTTCGCGCAAAGACGCAAAGACGCAAAGACGCAAAGACGCAAAGAAAAGATCGTTTAATGATCCTGTGCTCCTTTGCGACTCTGTGTCTTTCCAAGAGAAATGTTCAAACCGAATGGAGAACTGACGATGAAACCGATGCGTTATCTGGCGGTCGCCGCCTGTGCTGTGCCCTCCGTCGCCTTTGCCCACACCGGGCACGGCATCGACGCGGGAATGTTGCATCCATTGCTGGGCATCGATCACCTGCTGGCGTTTCTCGTCATGGGGCTGTGGGCGGCACGTCCGCAGAGCGGCGGCTGGCGCGTCGTCGCGGTCGCGCTGGCGGCGATGGGCCTCGGCGGTGCACTCGGGATCGCGGGCATCAACCTGCCGTTTGTCGAGTACGGCATCCTCACCTCCCTGCTGGTACTCGGGCTCCTGGTCGCCGCCGGCGTAAGGATGCCGAAGCTGGGTGTGGGATTGATCGCCGGCTTCGCCTTGCTGCACGGCCATGCCCACGGCGTGGAGATGCCGGTGGTGGCCACCGCGGCGGCTTATGTCGCCGGGTTCCTGGTGGCTACCGCCATGATCCAGGCAGCCGGGTACTGGTTCGGTCGGCAGCTTCTGAGCTATCCGGCACTGGTGCGTTCAGCCGGTGTCCTGGTGGCGATTGGTGGCGCCGTGCTCGCTGTCGCCAGGTAGCTGACAGGCATGGCCGGAGCACCTGTGGGAGCGGCGACCCCGCCGCGATACGGTCGGCAAGCGAGTCGCGCCGGGGACAACGGGGAAGGAGGTGGGCGTTACGCCCTGTCGCGGCTGCTGCAACTGGTGAGCCCGTCGCTGCCGGTAGGGGGGTTCACCTACTCGCAGGGATTGGAGTGGGCGGTGGAGACCGGGTGGGTAACCTGCGAGCAGGATCTCGAGGCGTGGCTCGGCGGACTGCTTCACGACACGCTGGCCCACGTGGATCTGCCGCTCCTGCTGCGGCTCCATTGTGCGGCGGTCGCGGGTGACGAAGAGGCGATCGCACGCTGGAGCAACACGGTGCTGGCATGTCGCGAGACGACGGAACTGCGCGCCGAGGAGCGGGCACGCGGACGGGCGATGGCGGCGCTGCTGGTGGAACTGGGCGTGCCGGACGCCATGACGTGGCGCGACACGCTCGCCGGCTGTCAGCTGGCCGGTTTCGCCCTGGCCGCCACGCGCTGGCGGATCCCGCCGGAGGAGACACTCTCCGGTTACGCCTGGAGCTGGCTGGAGAACCTGGTGATCGCCGGGGTGAAGTTGGTCCCCTTGGGCCAGAGTGCCGGCCAGCGGGTGCTGTTCCGTCTTGGCGCGGAGATAGCCGGGGCTGTTGAAGTGGGCACGAGCTTGGCGGATAAGGCTATCGGTGCATCCGCACCCGCCGCGGCCATCGCCAGCGCCCGCCACGAGACCCAATACACGCGCCTTTTTCGTTCCTGAAAAAGGACCTGTTCACTGCAGAGGTCGCAGAGGTCACGGAGAAATCGAGATGAGTTCATGTTCTTCCCTCTGCGTTCTCTCGGTAACTGCTCCATTCGTTACTCTACCTCCTGCATCCATGCAGTCGTGCGACCTCTGCGGTGATGATATGTTGATTTGGAGTGAATATGCCTAATCAGACAACCCCCCCGCTTCGGGTCGGTGTCGGCGGTCCGGTTGGTTCCGGCAAGACGGCCCTGCTCGATGTGCTCTGCAAGCGGCTGCGCGATCGGTTCGAGATCGCGGTGGTGACCAACGACATCTACACCCGCGAGGATGCGGAGTTTCTCACCCGCAGCGAGGCGCTGCCGCCGGAGCGGATCATGGGGGTGGAGACCGGCGGCTGCCCACACACCGCTATCCGTGAGGACGCCTCCATGAATCTGGAGGCGGTGGAGGAGTTGAGCCGCAGATTCCCTCAACTCCAGGTGGTGTTCGTGGAGAGCGGAGGCGACAACCTGAGCGCCACCTTCAGCCCGGAACTGGCGGATCTCACCCTCTACGTCATCGACGTGGCGGAAGGGGAGAAGATCCCGCGCAAGGGCGGCCCCGGCATTACCCGCTCCGACCTGCTGGTGATCAACAAGATCGATCTGGCCCCCTACGTCGGCGCCTCTCTGGAGGTGATGGATCGCGACGCCAGACGGATGCGCGGCGAGCGCCCCTTCGTCTTCACCAACCTGAAGAGCGGCCAAGGGGTGGACGCCATCGAGGCGTTTCTTGTGAGAGAGGGGATGTTGGCCTGAACGGAGGGCGCACGCATCCATGTAGGATGCCGGTGAACATCGCGAACCGCATCGGTCGAGGCGGTCCCGCGATCGATGCGGTTCCTTAGTCACCGCGTCCTACAGCTTCGCTACTGGCCTTAAGGTAGGGCGCAATCCTATTGCGCCGTTGCAGCGGTTGGGAGGGCCACGGCGCAATAGGATTGCGTCCTACATCGCGACTGCATTGCGTGCCAACAGGGCCGAGCCGTAGGCCGCCTCGGTGTGGAGTGGTCGCGCGATTTCCACGCCGAGCAGTCGCGCCCTTATCTGCGTCCAGGTGTCGTTCAGCGCGCCGCCGCCGACACTCAATATTCTGGTCGGATAAGGTGCCCCGAGTTCTGCCAGTTTCCGGTAGGCGTCCCGTTCGATGCGGGCGATCCCCTCCAGCAGGCCGTGCAGAAACGTCCCGTCATCCTGCGGGCGTGGCTCCAGTCGCGGCTGCAGTTGCGGGTCGTTGACGGGGAAGCGCTCGCCGGGCGCGAGGAGCGGGTAGTAGTAGAGGTCGCTGGTCCGCTCCGCGTCGATTTGTGCCGACAGCGTGCGCAGCTGCTTCGGGCTGAAGAACTGCCGCAGCACCGCACCGCCGGAGTTGGAGCCGCCGCCGATCAGCCAATGGCTCCCGAGCGGCTGGCTGTAGACCCCGTACTCGGGGGCGAAGACCGGCTCCGGACCGATCACCTTGGTCACCAAAGTGGAGCCGAGGGAGGTGACCGCGTCGCCGATTCTGTTCGCGCCGGTGGCGAGGATGGCCGCGGTGCTGTCGGTGGTGCCGGCCGCCACGACCGTCTCTTCAGGCAGACCCCAACACCTTGCCAGTTCGGGCGTCAGCGTCCCGATGGGAGTCCCGGGCTCAACCACCTCCGGCAGCAGCGCTGTATCGGTGCCGAGCTTCTGCAGCCAGGCCGGCCACCTGCTCGCCGCCGCATCCCAGCCCAGCTTCGTCACGTTGTTCTGGTCGCAAATACCGGCCCGGCCGGTGAGCCGCGCGGTGAGCCAGTCCGCCTGGGTGGCGATACGCGCCGCACCTTCCCTGTGTCGTTCCAGCAGCCACAACACCTTCGCCAGGCCCGAACCGGTGCCGTGGGCGGCGGAGGCGGGTGGGGCGACAGCACGGATTCGGTCGGCTTCGATCACCGCCCGGTTGTCGTTGTACATCAGCGCCGGCGCACAGGGCCGTTCCTGGTCGTCCACCAGCAGCACGGTGCCGGAGGTGGCGTCGAGGGCCAGGGCGTAGACAGCGGTGCGGGGGATGTCGTCGAGCAGGCTGGTCAGGGCAGATTCGAGCCCGGCCCACCAGAGCTCGGGCTCCTGTTCCACACCGCCATCCCGCCGGATCGGCTCCGGTAGCGGTGCGCGGGCCTCTGCGATACAGCGGGCGTCTGCGTCGATCGCCACGGCCCGGCAGCCGGAGGTGCCGACGTCGATGCCGATAAAAACGGAAGAATTCACCACGGAGATGGTCCGCGTGTAGGGCGGATTAGCGTAGCGTAATCCGCCGGCAGGCGATCGGGATTGGCGAATGCGGCGGATTACGGCTTCGCCTAATCCGCCCTACATTACTGCTGTTTTCAAGGCAGGGTAACCGGCACCGGCGGCTGCCACCCCTCGGCGCGGTGCTCCGCGACCACGGTGGTGTAGATGCCGCCACGGACATTGAAGCGTCCGGTCAGGCGCATGAAGCGGGGGGCGCAGGCGGCCACCAGATCGTCGAGGATGCGGTTGGTCACCGCCTCGTGGAACGAACCCTCCTCGCGGAAGGACCAGACATAGAGCTTGAGGGACTTCAGCTCCACACAGCACCGGTCCGGCACGTACTCAATAAACAGCGTGGCGAAGTCCGGCTGCCCGGTCTTGGGGCAGACGCAGGTGAACTCGGGGATCTCCATGCGGATGGTGTAATCCCGCTCCGGCATGGGATTGTCGAAGGTTTCGAGGGTACGGCTGGGCTGGCTAGGCATGGTGGGGCTTTCGTGGTAGCTTTTGCGGCCCGGAATTGTAACGGTCCCAGGCCCATACAGGAAGCCGCCTCATGGAAGGCATTCAATGCCGGGGTCCGCATAAGTCTTTGATTTCCTGAATTGATACTATGTACCGCCGCTGGATGCGCGGTGTGGGGGCCCCAAGTAGTTATGCGTCTTTCCAAGATTAAGTTGGCCGGATTCAAGTCCTTCGTCGATCCGACCACTGTCCCCCTGACCAGCAATCTGATGGGCGTCGTCGGCCCGAACGGCTGCGGCAAGTCCAACATCATCGACGCGGTGCGCTGGGTGATGGGCGAGAGTTCCGCCAAGAACCTGCGCGGCGACTCGATGACCGACGTCATCTTCAACGGCTCCAGCTCCCGCAAGCCGGTCGGCCAGGCCTCCATCGAACTGGTGTTCGACAACAGCGACGGCACGCTGGGCGGCCAGTACGCCGGTTTCAACGAGATCTCCATCAAGCGGGTGGTCTCCCGCGACGGCCAGTCGCTCTACTACCTGAACGGCACCCGTTGCCGCCGCCGCGACATCACCGACATCTTTCTCGGCACCGGCCTGGGGCCGCGCAGCTACGCCATCATCGAGCAGGGCACCATCTCCCGCCTCATCGAGGCCAAGCCGGACGAATTGCGCATCTTCCTGGAGGAGGCGGCCGGTATCTCCAAGTACAAGGAGCGTCGGCGCGAGACCGAGAACCGCATGCGCCACACGCGGGAGAACCTGGATCGCCTCAACGACCTGCGGGAGGAGCTGGACAAGCAGCTCAACCATTTGCAGCGCCAGGCGCGCACCGCCGAACGGTTCAAGGAGCTGAAGAGCGAGGAGCGGCAGTTCAAGTCCCAGCTCCAGGCGCTGCGCTGGCTCGCCCTCGACGGCGAGGCGAAGCAGCAGGAGGCGGCCATCGGCGAGCGGGAGAACGCGCTGGAGGCGGAGATCGCCAGGCAGCGCGGTGCCGAGGCGGAGATCGAGCGTCAGCGCGAGCAGCACGTGGAGGCGAATGACGCCTTCCAGGCGATCCAGAGCGAGTACTACGGGGTGGGCGCGGACATCGCGCGCCTGGAGCAGTCCATCCAGCACGCCCGCGAGCGGCGCCAGCAGCTGGAGCAGGACCGCGGGCAGCTGGAGCGGGCCTGGAACGAGGCCCAGGCCCACCTCGAGGCGGACCGGCAGAAGATCGAATCCCTCAACGCCATCATCACCGAGAACGATCCGGCCTGGCACACCGCCCACGAGGCGGAGCAGCTCTCAAGCGCCGCCCTCGCCGAGGCGGACGAGGCGATGCACGCCTGGCAGGCGAGCTGGGAGGAGTTCAACCGTACCGCCGCCGAGCCCTCACAAACCGCCCAGGTGGAGCGCGCCCGCATCGAGCACCTTGAGCAGCAGGCGGGTCGCCACCGCCAGCGGCTTACCCGGCTGGAGGAGGAGACGCGGGCACTCCACACCGAATCGCTGGAGGCGGAAATCGCCGGTCTGCAGGAGGAGCTGGCCGAAGCGGAGCTGAAGTCGGGCGCCCTTCAGGAGCAGCTGGCCACCTGCCGTGAAAACATCGAGATACAGCGCGAGGCCAACAGCGGCGACTCCGCCGAACTGGATCGCCTGCGCACCCGGCTCCAGCACCAGCGCGGTCGGCACGCCTCCCTGGAGGCGTTGCAGCAGGCGGCGCTCGGCAAACGCCAGGGCGCGGTCTCCGAATGGCTGGCGGGGCAGGGGCTGGAGAGTGCGGATCGCCTGGCCCAGGGTCTGGAGGTGGAAGCCGGTTGGGAGCGGGCGGTGGAGACCGTGCTCGGCTTCAACCTGGAGGCGGTCTGCGTCGATGGCCTTGACCCGGTGGCTGCTGCCCTGGAATCCCTGGAGCACGGTACGCTGGCCCTGTTCGATACCAAATCCGCCACCCTTTCCGAGGCCGGTGGCGGCCAGACGCTTGCCGGAAAGGTCAAGGCGCCCTGGACGCTGGATGGCATGCTGGCCGGGGTCCATGCGGCGAACTCCCTTGCCGAGGCACTGGCGCTGCGCCCCCGTTTGGCCGCCCATGAGTCGGTGGTCACCCCCGAGGGGATCTGGATGGGGGCCGCCTGGCTGCGGGTCTCGCGCGATGCGGACGAGCACGCCGGCGTGTTGCACCGGGAACAGGAACTGCGTGAGCTGACCGCCGAGCTGGAGGAGTTGGAGTCCAGCGTCAATACCTTTGAAACCCGGTTCAGCGAGGGGCGAGAGACGCTCAAGCGGCTGGAGGAGGAGCGCGAGGCGGCGCAGCGGCAGTTCAACGAGGCGCACCGGCTGCACGGCGAGCGCAAGGCGCAGTTGAGCGGCCGGCAGGCGCGGCTGGAGCAGATCAAACAGCGCCGCGATCGGCTGGTGGCCGAGGGCGAGGAGGTCGGCCGGCACATCGAGGAGGCGGAGCTGGAGATGGCCGCCGCCCGCGAACGGCTGCACACCGCCCTGGAGCAGATGGAGGAGTTTGCCCTCCGGCGTGAGGATCTGACCCGCCAGCGCGAAGAGCTGCGCGCGCGGCTGGAGACGGCACGGGAGCAGGCGCACAGCGACCGTGAGGCAGTACAGCAGATCAACCTCCGGCTGCAGACCACCCGTACCGAGCTCGCCAGCACCGAACAGGCGCTGGAGCGTATGTCGGGACAGCTCGAACACATGGCCGAACGGCGCGAAGAGATCGCCGGCGCCCTGGCCGATGGGGAGGCGCCGCTACAGGAGATGGGCGCTGAACTGGAGGAGAAACTGGCCGCACGTTCGCAGGTGGAGGAGCGGCTCGGTGAGGCGCGGCGGCGTCTGGGCGAGATTGATCACACGCTGCGCCGGCTGGAACAGGATCGGCTCCAGGCGGAGCGGCGCGTGCAGGAGATCCGCTCCGGCCTGGAGCGCGCACGCATGGCCTGGCAGGAGATCAAGGTCCGCCGCCAGACCCTGCAGGAGCAGGTGGTCGAGGGCGGCTTCGAACTCCAGGCGGTGATCGAGGGGCTGCCCGAGGGGGCGGCGGTGAACGTCTGGGAGGAGCAGCTCGAAGCAGTGTCACAACGCATCCAGCGGCTCGGTCCCATCAACCTTGCAGCCATCGACGAATACGAGCAGCAGTCGGAACGCAAGGGTTACCTGGACGCGCAGCATGCGGATCTCACGGAGGCGCTGGAGACCCTGGAGAACGCCATCCGCAAGATCGACCGGGAGACCCGCACCCGTTTCAAGGAGACCTTCGACAAGGTCAACAAAGGGCTTCAGGAGAAGTTCCCGCGCCTGTTCGGCGGCGGCCACGCCTACCTGGAACTGACCGGCGAGGATCTGCTGGATACCGGCGTCACCGTCATGGCCCGCCCGCCCGGCAAGCGCAACAGTACCATCCATCTGCTGTCGGGCGGTGAGAAGGCGCTGACCGCGGTGGCGCTGGTGTTCGCGATCTTCGACCTGAACCCGTCGCCGTTTTGCATGCTGGACGAGGTGGATGCTCCGCTGGATGAGGCCAACGTCGGCCGTTTCTGTGAACTGGTGCGGCAGATGTCGGAGCGGGTACAGTTCATATTCATCACCCATAACAAGGTGACGATGGAGCTGTCACAGCAGCTTATCGGTGTCACCATGCAGGAGCCGGGCGTTTCGCGCATGGTGGCGGTGGATGTGGCCGAGGCGGTGGAGATGGCGGCAGTCTGATGGAAGAGGCACTGCGAGTTGTACTGATTATCGTCGGCGTGATCATCGTCGCGGGAATCTATCTGTGGGGCCGCCAGCGGCGGGTGCGGCTGGAGACCGAACGCCTGTTCGAAGAGGCGGTAAAAGGGCCTACCGACCCCAATGATGATTGGGAGATCGTGCCCATCCGTGCTGATCGCTCGCCCGCCCCCGACGCCGATCACCTTTCAAACCTCTCCGGCATTCGCGGCAGGGAGGCGGTGGCACCGGTCTCCGAGGAGGTGCTGGAGGAGGTGGCACCGGTTCGCGAGGCGTTCCGCGACCAGCCCGAACCGGAGCCCGAGGTAGTAACCGATCCCGAACCGGAACCGGTCTTGGTCGCAGGCGAGTCCAGTGCCGAAACGGGTCCGGACGAAGCCCTCCTTGAGCCGGAGGTGGCGGAAACAACCGCCGCCCTGGAGGATGAGGTGTTTGCACTCACGGTCATGGCGGAGGAGGGTGCCGAGTTTAGCGGTGCCGCGCTTTCCGAGGTGTTCGACGATCTCGGGCTCCTCCATGGGGAGATGAACCTCTTCCACTGGCACGATCCGGCCAGCGGCAAACCCGTGCTCGGCGTGGCGAACGTGCTGGAGCCCGGGATGTTCGAGGCGGAGATTCCGCCGGAACTGGCCACCCCCGGACTGGTCCTGTTCATGCGTCTGCCGGGGCCGATGTCCGGTGTTGATGCCATCGACCAGTTCCTTGCGACGGCACGGCGGCTGGCGAGGCGCCTGGAGGGGCAGGTGTGCGACCAGGCCCGCCGTCCGCTCGACCGGGAGGCGGATGCCGAGATGCGCGAGCGGGCGGCACCGTTCGCCGCCCCGGCCGTAAAGCGCGTTGCCGTGTAGGAGCCCGCCCCCGCGGGCGAACAGCGAATCGCGACCGAAGCTCCAGTGGAGCTTTCCGGCGCAGTGAACGACTGGCCAGGAAGGCCGGGGCCGGGCGTTCCGCGAGCCTTAGCGTCTTGCCAAGGATGGCGACAACGGAGATTTCCGTGAGCGAAAGGCCGAAGTCGACTTCGCCGCTGTTCGCCCGGAGGGCCGGGTTCCTACGGAGTTACGGCCTAGGTTCAATAACAACGACTCCACTGAAAATCCCGGGCCATGACCGATCCCGCCATCCGCGACCGTATCGCCGCCCTGCGCGAGCAGATCGCCTATCACAACTACCGTTACTACGTCCTCGATGCCCCGGAGATCCCGGATGCCGAGTTCGACCGCTTGTTTCGTGAACTCCAGGCGCTGGAGGCACAACACCCGGAACTGATCACCTCGGACTCCCCAACCCAGCGGGTGGGGGCCGAGCCGCTCAAGGCGTTTGGCGAGGTACGTCACGCGCTACCGATGCTGTCGCTGGCGAACGCCTTCGAGGAGGGGGAGGTGGCCGATTTCGACCGCCGCGTCCGCGAGCGGCTGGGGGTGGAGAGCGTCACCTACAGTGCTGAACCGAAGCTGGACGGCCTCGCCGTCAGCCTGCTCTACGAGAACGGCACACTGGTGCGCGGCGCCACCCGCGGTGACGGGGCCACTGGCGAGAACGTGACCCAGAACGTGCGCACCATCGGCGCCATTCCGCTCGCCCTGCGCGGCAGCGGTTGGCCGGCGCGGCTGGAGGTGCGTGGTGAGGTGTGCATGACGAAAAGCGGGTTTGAACAGTTGAACATTCGCCAGGGCGAACGGGGTGAACGGCTGTTCGCCAACCCGCGTAACGCGGCCGCAGGCTCCCTGCGCCAGCTCGATCCAAAGATTACTGCCACCCGCCCGCTCACCTTTTTCGCCTACGGCTTCGGTATCGTCGAGGGGGGCTCACTCCCCGACCGGCACAGCGCCATCATTCGCTGCTTTGCGGAATGGGGTTTCAAGATCGCCCCCGAGCAGGCGGTGGTGACCGGGGTGGAGGGGTGCCTCGCCTTCTACCGGCGCATCGGTGCGGAGCGTGACAGTCTGCCTTATGAAATCGACGGGGTGGTCTACAAGGTGGACCGCCTCGACCAGCAGCGTGAACTCGGGTTCATCTCCCGCTCACCCCGCTGGGCGGTCGCCCACAAGTACCCGGCACAGGAGGAGATGACCATCCTGCGCGAGGTGGAGTGGCAGGTGGGCCGCACCGGTGCGCTCACCCCGGTGGCGCGGCTGGAGCCGGTCTCGGTAGGCGGCGTAACCGTCAGCAACGCCACCCTCCACAATCCGGACGAGATCGCCCGCAAGGATGTACGCATAGGTGACACGGTCATCGTCCGTCGCGCCGGCGATGTGATCCCGGAGGTGGTGTCGGTGGTGGAGAGCCGGCGCCCGGCCGGTGCGGCGCGCCCCGAACCGCCGACCCACTGCCCGGTCTGCGGCTCCGAGGTGGTGCGCCCGGAGGGGGAAGCGGTGCCGCGCTGCTCCGGCGGGCTGGTGTGCCCCGCCCAACGCAAGGAGCACATCAAGCACTTCGCCTCCCGCCGGGCGATGGACATCGAGGGGCTTGGCGACAAACTGGTGGAGCAGTTGGTCGATCGGGAGCTGATTCACGACCCGGCCGACCTCTATTCCCTCGATTGCCAAACCGTGGCGGGCTTGGAGCGGATGGCGGAGAAGTCTGCCGGGAACCTGATTGATGCTATAGAGCGGAGCAAGCAGACCACGCTGCCCCGCTTTCTCTTCGCTCTGGGTATTCGCGAGGTGGGGGAGGCGACCGCCCAGACCCTGGCCAACCGGTTCGGCGACCTGCAGCTGATCGAGGAGGCGGGTGAGGAGGAGTTGCGGGCGGTGCCTGATATCGGTCCCATCGTCGCCGGGCACATCCACGGCTTTTTTCGGCAGCGGCACAACCGCGAGGTGATCGAGAAACTGATCGCCCGCGGGGTTCGCTGGGAACCAATCGAGCTGGCGCCACAGGGCGAACAGCCGCTGGAGGGGAAGACCTTCGTCCTCACCGGCACCCTGGAGACCCTGACCCGTGACGAGGCGAAAGAGCGGCTACAGGCGCTCGGCGCCAAGGTGAGCGGCAGCGTGTCGAAAAAGACCGATTACGTGGTGGCCGGAGAGAGTGCCGGTTCCAAGCTGGAAAAGGCCGAACAGCTGGGGGTGCCGGTTCTCACTGAACCGCAACTCCTTGAACTGCTGGGAGCTTAAGCGGATGGGTTGGCACTGAACACAAGACTCACCATCGACTAACGTTCCATAACAAAGGATTGAACCTGGGGTCCAGGATTCGTAAACTCCGCAGTTGACTGGCCGTTGTCTGTTGGATGGCAGCGGAGGCGAGTACCTTTTCACGGACAAGTACAAGAAGATCGGGACAAGATGGCCGTGCAGTCATCATCGGTAGCCACGGAGTGGCGCCTCACCTGTTCAGGCGAGGCGGGGTCTGACTATGGATTTGCTGTCCCTCTCCACCATTTCCTCCCCACGTTTGACCCGCAGGGCCGTCCTCGCTCCGCGGTGCGCCGCGCCCATCCGATACCTGTCTGCCGCCGACCTGGGGGAGAGGTGCGCGTGTCGATGATGCAGACGGATAATGGGAACACACCTGCGTAACGCCATCAGGAGCATAAAAAAAATGTACAAGACAAGAAAGGCAAAAATCGGTTGTCGCGGAGTCTGCGGCCTTTTGGTATTGCTCGTTGCACCGACGACAGCGGTGGTGGCGGAAGCGCTGGCCCCGCAGCCTGCAGCGGCGACGGCACAGGCGGCCGCTCAGCGCGCTATCGCCAACAATCCCGAGGTGCAGTCACGCTGGCATACCTTCCTGGCCGCTATCGAGGAACAGCGGGTCTACAAGAGCGGCTACTACCCGAGAGTGGACCTCCAGGCACGTGTAGGACGGGAGTTCGACCGTCACCCCGATACCCGGGACGACAACAACTTCAGCACCGCCACCCTTCAGCTGACGCAGATGCTCTACGACGGGTCCTTTACCCGCAGTCTGGTGCGTCAGTTCGAGCGCGCCAAGCTGGTGCGTTACTACGAGTTGCTGGATGCGGCGGAGAGTATCTCCCTGGAGGCGGTCCGCGCATTCGAGGATGTGCGGCGTCAGCGCGAACTGGTGCGCCTGGCCCGCGACAACTTTCAGCAGCACCGAGAGGTGTTCAACCACATCGAGAGCCGGGTTCGGGCCGGTGTGGGACGCGCAGTGGATCTTGAACAGATTGGTGGTCGCCTGGCACTCGCCGAGTCCAATCTGATTACCGAACTTTCCAATCTTCACGACGTCTCGGCGCGGTATATCCGGGTTGTCGGTGAAAAGCCTGCGGAGGGTCTGTTGCCGACGCCAATGCTGGATGAGGGAATCCCTTCAAATGTGCGCGATGCGCTCTACGCCGCCTACCAGCACAACCCGGCTTTCCACGCCGCTATCGAGAACGTGAATGCTGCCCGGTCCGAGGTCAGGCGGGAGCGTTCGGGTTACCACCCGACAATCGATCTCCGGGCACGCAACACCTGGAATCGCGACATGGAGTTTACCCAAGGGCGCGATGAGGTCGCCGTCATCGAGTTGGCGCTGAACTGGAACCTGTATGAGGGCGGCCGCACCGGTGCGTCGGTCCGGCAACGTGCCGAGCTGGTCAACGAGGCGCATGACCGCCGTGACATCGTCTGCCGCAATATCCGCCAGGACCTGGCCATCGCCTGGAATGACGTGCAGCGGATCGGTGAACAGCTCCGTTATCTGGAGGCACACCGTAATGCGACCGACCGGGTGCGTACCGCCTATCGTCAGCAGTTCGACATCGGCGAGAGGGGGCTTCTGGATCTGCTGGATATCGAAAACGAGTATTTCGAGTCCAGCCGGGCCTTAGCCAATGCCCAGCATGATTGGTCGATCGCGTACGCGCGCACACAGGAGTCCATGGGCAACCTGATGGTTGCGCTCGGCATTGCCAAGGAGGGGGTACCCACACTCGCCGATCTGGATGCCGAGCCGGTCGATATCGATCCGCAATGGATCTGCCCGTTGGAGGCCCCGGAGATGGAAGTGGTGGCACAGGCACCGGTACCGGCACCTCAGCCCGCACCCGTCAAGGTCGCCGAGGTGGTTACCCTTGATGCTGTGACCCTGTTTGCGTTCGACCGCGCGGAGTTGCGGGCTGATGTCAGCCAGGTGCTCGACAATCTGGTTCAACGGATTCGGGATACCGAAGGTGTCGTGCGGGTGGAGATTGTGGGCCACACCGACAGCATCGGTTCTGAGGCATATAACCAGTCACTCTCCGAACGCAGGGCCGCATCGGTTCGCGATTACCTCATAGCCAAGGGCATCGACGCCAGCCTGATCGAGGCTCGGGGCATGGGGGAGAGTATGCCGGTGGCCGGCAACGACACCCAGCAGGGGCGCGCGCGTAACCGCCGCGTCGAAGTGGCCATCGAGGTAAGGCAGTAGTTGACCGCCTTGTATCAAAAGAACGCCGCCGTCGACACGACGGCGGCGCCTCCTGACAAGGGGTAGCGATGATGGGCACGGAGCGTGATTACGCCGTGGAGCCCGAAATAGCCGGGGCTGCACGCAAGTCCGCCATGGGCGGTTCGTTATTGCAGGCGTTGCTGCTGGTTGCCCGCTCTCACGGAACGTCGGTTACAGCCGATGCGGTGCTTTCAGGGCTGCCGATACAGAATGGTGAGTTGTCCCCATCGCTGTTCGAACGGGCGGCGCGACGCGCCGGTCTCAGCAGCAGTGTCGCCGAGCTTCCGCTCGCCCGGATCAACTCCGAATTATTCCCCGCAATCCTGCTTCTCGAAGACAAAGAGGCCTGTCTTCTGGTCGATATCGATACCGAAAGCGGGCAGGCCTCGGTGGTATTTCCCGTATTGGGAGAATCAGTGGTGGAGGTCTCCATCGCGAAGCTGGAGGCGCGTTACACCGGCTGGGTAATCTACGCCCGTCCCCGTTTCCGCTTCGATGCGCGTACGGCAGATGTCGAGAAGGAACGCCAGCAGCATTGGTTTTGGGGCGCAATTGCAGATAATCGCAGACTCTATCGGGATATCCTGCTCGCGGCGGTGTTGATAAACCTGTTCGCGCTGGTAATGCCGCTTTTCATCCGCAACGTCTATGACCGGGTGGTGCCAAACCATGCTGTCGAAACACTCTGGGTATTGACCGCCGGGGTTTTCGTCGTATTGATTGCCGAACTGCTCCTTCGCATCATGCGCGGCTACTTCGTCGATCTTGCCGCCAGTCGCTCCGACGTCCGGATATCCGCCAACCTGATGGAGCATGTCCTTGGGATACGCATGGAGGCGCGCCCGCCCTCCGCCGGCTCCTTTGCCTCCAATCTGAACTCGTTCGAATCGGTGCGTAATTTTGTCGGGTCGGCGACTGTCGTCTCCCTCGTTGATCTCCCCTTCGTCCTGTTGTTCGTCGGTCTGATTGCATTCATCGCCTGGCAGGTGGCCATACCGGTGATTGTTGGCGCCGTTTTCGTGCTGCTCTATGCGATGACCGCCCAACGGCGGTTGCATGACTTGGCACGGACCAACCACCGCGCGGCGGCCAAACGGAACGCCTCTCTGGTTGAGAGCCTGGTCGGCATCGAGACCATCAAGTGTTTCAACGCCGAGAGCCGGATACAGAAGAGTTGGGAGAATGCCACCGCTTTTCTCGCCGGCAAGAGTGCCCAACAGCGTCTGCTCTCCACCTCGGTCACCTCGGTGGCCACCTGGGCGCAGCACACCGTCGGGGTGATGGTGGTGGTGGTCGGGGTCTATCTGATTATCGAGGGGATGTTGAGTCAGGGGGCGCTGATCGCCTGTTATTTGCTCTCCGCCCGTGCCATGGCGCCGATCAACCGGGCCGCCAGTCTGCTGGCCCAGTATCACCAGGCCGACACCTCCCTCAACACCCTGGTTCAGGTGATGAACAAGCCGGTGGAGCGCCCGCAGGATACCCACTTCATCAGCCGTCCCAATTTTCAGGGTGGAATCGAATTCCGGGAGGTCACGTTTAACTATCCGGGTGAGGAGAAGCCGGCACTTGACGGTGTCTCCTTCCGCATCGAGCCTGGTGAGCATGTGGCATTGCTGGGCCGAATCGGCTCCGGCAAGACCACCATAGAGCGTCTCGTACTCAGCCTCTATCAGCCGACCGGGGGCAGCATCCTGATCGATGGGATCGACCTGAGGCAGATCGATCCTGCCGAGCTTCGCCGCCATATCGGCTATGTGCCGCAGGATGTCACCCTCTTTTTTGGGTCACTGCGTGACAACATCGCCATGGCGGCCCCGCTGGCTGACGATCAGGCGATTCTAAAGGCGGTCTCGGCCAGCGGTTTGAATCAGTTCATTGACTCACATCCGCGTGGACTGGCCATGCAGGTCGGTGAGCGTGGGGGGCTGCTCTCGGGCGGACAGCGTCAGAGCGTCGCCATCGCACGGGCAGTCATCAACGATCCCCCAATTCTGCTGCTCGACGAACCGACCGCATCAATGGACCATTCGACGGAGGAGCTCACCAAGGCGCGCCTCAAGGAGGCCGCTGCGGGGAAGACCATGCTGGTGGTGACCCACCGGACCTCGCTGCTGGAGTTGGTGGATCGGATCATCATCCTCGACGGCGGCAAGGTAGTCGCAGACGGTCCCAAGGAACAGGTGGTCACTGCATTGCGGCAGGGCCGGATTGGAAAGGCGACCGGATGAAGGCATCTGCCGACAGGCGAGGATTCGAGTGGATCGGGCGACTCTCGCGGGGCGCGGGTCGGGTCGGACAGCCGCTGTTCGAGCGGCTGTTCGGCCGCTGGCTGGGTGATCGGCATGTGAGCGGAAATGACTGGGTGGGCGATGCCGACTGGGCACGCACCCAGCAACAGCCGATCACTGCCAGGGCCCTCCTCTATGGAATGGGCTTGAGCCTCCTTGTTTTGATCGCCTGGGCTGGATTTGCGGAACTGGACGAGATCGCGCGTGGCGATGGTCGGGTGATCCCCGCCTCACAACTCCAGGTGATCCAGTCTCTCGATGGCGGCATCGTCAAGGAGATCCTGATTCGGGAAGGTCAGGTGGTCGAGGCGGGCGATGTCCTGATGCGGGTCGATCCCACGCGCTTCATTTCGTCATTGCGGGAGAATCGCGCGAAGTATCTGTCGCTGCGTGCCAAGGCCGCACGGCTTGAGGCGTTGAGCCAGGACCTTCCCTTCGAGCCGCCAGCCGAGATTGCGGAAGATGCGCCCGGGATTGTCGAGCACGAGCGCAAGCTCTATTACACCACCATCGAAGAGCGCGAGGCGCAGATCTCGATCGCCCGGGATCAGTTGCAGCAGCGGCGCGAGGAGTTGCGCGAAGTGGAGGCGAAACTCATACAGGCTACGCGCTCCCACGAACTCGGCAGCAAGGAGCTGAAGCTCACCAGGCCACTGCTTAAGAGTGGTGCCGTCTCGGAGGTGGAGGTGATGCGGCTGGAGCGTGACGTTGCGAGGGCCTTGGGTGATCGGGACCAGGCGGCGGCACAGATCTCCCGCCTCCAGTCAGCCATCCAGGAGGCCGAAAGGAAGATCGAGGAGGTCAAGGTCAGCATAAACAACCGGTTGCGTAACGAGTTGTCCTCCACCTTAGGTGAACTGGCGACCCTCACTGAGGGCAGTATCGGTCTGGAGGACAAGGTGCGGCATGCGGAGATCAAGGCGCCGGTGCGTGGCACCGTCCAGCGCCTCGTGGTTACCACCCTCGGCGGTGTGGTGAGGCCGGGCGGCGAGGTCCTGGAACTGGTGCCGCTGGACGATCAGTTGGTCATTGAGGTGCGCATTTCGCCCAAGGATATCGCCTTCCTGCGCCCCGGACAGCCGGCAATGGTCAAGCTCACCGCCTACGACTTCACCACCTACGGCGGGCTGGAGGCCGAGGTGGAACATATCAGTGCCGACACCATCACCGACGAGCGGGGTGACACCTATTATCTAGTACGGGTACGTACCCAGCGTCCTGGTTTCGGCGACAGCATGCTGGTCATCCCCGGCATGACCGCACAGGTGGATATTCTGACTGGCAAGAAAACGGTACTCGACTACCTGCTCAAGCCGGTCTTGCGGGCGAAGGGGAACGCACTCAGTGAGCGATAGCGTAGCTTCAACGGGAGTAGCAGCATGACTCAACGGTATTTTTTCATATCACAGGAGGGCGAGGTGCAGCCCCGTTGGGGAGTGCTCCTTCCCGAGGTGGTGGTGGTGCGCAGTGTTGACGAGGCGGAGAGCGCCATTCCATCGAACGGGATCGTGTGGGTCTCGACCACGCTCCCCGACTGGGATGATGGCGTCGCGGTACTCTTTGCCGCGGGCGCACGGGTAATCGTTTTGTCGACCAACCCGGATCCGATGGAGGCCGCACGGGCGCTTGATCGTGGCGCGCGCGGCTATGCCCATGCGATGGCCGCCCCCGAACTGCTGCAGCAGATCACCGGTGTCGTGGAGGCGGGTGGACTCTGGGTAGGGCCTCACCTTATGCGTCGCCTGATCGGCACCGCCTCCAGACTGGCCTCCGCAGGGAGGGTGCCCGCCGAGGATCGGGAACTGCTGCTGGCGGCGCTCTCCAATCGCGAGCGGGAGGTGGCAATCGCCGTCGCCGGGGGGATGGCCAACAAAGAGGTTGCCCGAGCTCTCGGCATTACCGAGCGGACGGTCAAGGCCCATTTGGCGGCGATCTTCGAGAAATTGGAGGTGCGCGACCGTCTGCATCTAGCGCTCAAACTGGCCTCCGCGCCAGAGGACAAGTTACCGCTGTAGCGGTTCCAGGACCGAGGGGAAAGGGCCACCTGTCCATCAGTCCAATAGCAACCCATATCACAGGACTATAAGGTTTTTAGCGTCCCAAAGCCGATCCGGGCGGCGCATCCGTCCAGAACACAAGAGGAACAAGAACATGGCTAATAAAGAAAGCCTCAATTCTGAAGCCGATAGTCACGGTGCCAGTCATCTGGACCGCGTGGACGAACAGACCGGCGGCATCAGCTACGAATTCGATCCCGCGGTAAAGGTCACCGCCCTGCATGGTGAGGCCGTTGTGCAGACCCCCGACGGCGAGACCATTGAGCTCCATCTCGGTGATGCCATTGCCGTGGGCCTGGTGGTAATGGCCTCTCCTGGCGCGGTGGTGAGCCTCGACCTCGGCAACGGCGAAGTTGTGCAGATCGCCGATGGAGAGAGCATCGCCATCAGCGATGAACTCTTTAGCCAAATGGTGTCGGACAGCAGTGACGGCGCGCTGCACGGGGAGACCGCCGCTGTTCTCCAGCAGGCGGTCGAAGAAGAAGGCGGCAGCATTGCCGACCTCGCCCGCTTGAATGAGCAGGCCGGTGATGCGGGCTACGGCTTCGACCCGGCGGGGCAGAGGCATGAAGTTCCCTCCGAGCAGAGCCTCTCACAGCTCATCGAGGGAGAGGGCGACCTGCTTGTCGGCCTGGATCCCACCGCCGCGGGCATCGAGGGTGGTGCTGAAGGCGAAGGCAGCGGTGCCGTCCACGTGGGTCGTGTGGGCGAAGAGACCCGCGGGGTCGACTATGGCTTCGACCCTGCGGAAGCCCAGGCGCAGCTCAGGCCGGAGGGGGTGTTGTCCACCGCCTCGGCGGCCGAGACGGTACTCAATCCTGAGGATGTGCTCGCCGCCCTGGACGGGGAAGGTGATCTGCTGGAGCAGTTGGAGGCGACGGCAGCCGGTGCCGGCGGTGGCGGTGATGGCGAGGGGGGCGGGTTCGTCCAACTCGATCGGGTCAACGAGTCCGTGGAAGACGTCGACTACGGCTTCGAGGGTAGCGACAATGAGCCGCCGACTCTGTCGGAGGATGTAACGACTGCGACCAGTCCGACCAGTCCGACCAGTCCGACCAGTCCGACCAGTCCGACGAGTCCGACGAGTCCGACGAGTCCGACCAGTCCGACCAGTCCGACCAGTCCGACCAGTCCGACCAGTCCGACCAGTCCGACCAGTCCGACCAGTCCGACCAGTCCGACCAGTCCGACCAGTCCGACGAGTCCGACGAGTCCGACCAGTCCGACCAGTCCGACCAGTCCGACCAGTCCGACCAGTCCGACCAGTCCGACCAGTCCGACGAGTCCGACGAGTCCGACGAGTCCGACGAGTCCGACGAGTCCGACTGATCCGGGCGACGACGACGACGATGACGATTCGGATTCCGATAGCGACAGCGATGCCGACTCGGACGCTGACAGTGACGCCGACAGCGATGCTGATTCGGATGCCGACAGCGACGCCGACAGCGATGCCGACTCGGATGCCGACTCGGATGCCGACAGTGACGCCGACAGCGATGCCGACTCGGATGCCGACTCGGATGCCGACTCGGATGCCGACTCGGATGCCGACTCGGATGCCGACAGCGATGCCGACTCGGACGCTGACAGTGACGCCGACAGCGATGCTGACTCGGATGCCGACAGTGACGCCGACAGCGATGCTGACTCGGATGCCGACAGCGACGCCGACAGCGATGCTGACTCGGATGCCGACAGCGACGCCGACAGCGATGCTGACTCGGATGCCGACAGCGACGCCGACAGCGATGCTGATTCGGATGCCGACAGCGACGCCGACAGCGATGCTGACTCGGATGCCGACAGCGACGCCGACAGCGATGCTGATTCGGATGCCGACTCGGATGCCGACAGTGACGCCGACAGTGACGCCGACAGTGACGCCGACAGTGACGCCGACAGCGATGCTGACTCGGATGCCGACAGCGACGCCGACAGCGATGCTGACTCGGATGCCGACAGCGACGCCGACAGCGATGCTGATTCGGAT
>JAWLGZ010000002.1:593886-644808 GCA_041690635.1 Gammaproteobacteria bacterium | reverse complement strand
CGACAGCGACGCCGACAGCGATGCTGACTCGGATGCCGACAGCGACGCCGACAGCGATGCTGATTCGGATGCCGACAGCGACGCCGACAGCGATGCTGATTCGGATGCCGACAGCGACGCCGACAGCGATGCCGACTCGGATGCCGACAGTGACGCCGACAGCGATGCTGATTCGGATGCCGACAGCGACGCCGACTCGGACGCTGACAGTGACGCCGACAGCGATGCTGACTCGGATGCCGACAGCGACGCCGACAGCGATGCTGATTCGGATGCCGACAGCGACGCCGACAGCGATGCTGATTCGGATGCCGACAGCGATGCTGATTCGGATGCCGACAGCGATGCTGACTCGGATGCCGACAGTGACGCCGACAGCGATGCTGACTCGGATGCCGACAGTGACGCCGACAGCGATGCCGACTCGGACGCTGACAGTGACGCCGACAGCGATGCTGACTCGGATGCCGACAGCGACGCCGACAGCGATACTGATTCGGATGCCGACAGCGACGCCGACAGCGACGCCGACAGCGATGCCGACTCGGATGCCGACTCGGACGCTGACAGTGACGCCGACAGCGATGCTGATTCGGATGCTGACAGTGACGCCGACAGCGATGCTGACTCGGATGCCGACAGCGACGCTGACAGCGATGCTGATTCGGATGCCGACAGCGACGCCGACAGCGATGCTGATTCGGATGCCGACAGCGACGCTGACAGTGACTCTGACGACGATGACGAGTCAGATCCGGACGACTTCGGTGATGACGCTGGTAGTGGCTACGTTGAGGAGCCTGTCCCAGACGATCTCACCTGATAGTTGACCTTGTAATCGACCGCACCTGTCGCGTAACGTGGCAGGTGCGGTTTTTTTTCTGGCGTTCGACAGAAGCGAGTGGGAGAAGTGGCGACCACCTTTGACAACGGTGATCTGATTACCAGCCGCTATCGGGTAATCAGGAGAGTGGGGGGAGGTGGTTACGCGGATGTTTTCCAGGCGTCGGATACCGCTGACGATCGGCTTGTCGCCATAAAGTTATTCCGTAACCCGCACCATGTGAACACCTTTGAGCGCGAAGCGTATATTCTCCGCAAGCTAGGGGAATGCCCGGCTGTCCCCGCTCTGATAGACAGTATCGAGACAGAGGAGGGATTGGGTCTCGTTACCGAATTTGTGCAAGGAGAACGCCTGGACCAAAAACTGAGAAGGTCCGGTCCATTGGGAGAAGTGGAAGTTGCCATGTTTCTTGAGCAGATCCTGGCTTGCCTCTCTGTTGCGCACAGTCACGGAATTCTGCACAAAGACATCAAGCCATCGAACGTCATGTTTGGGGGCGGTCGCTATTACCTTATTGATTGGGGTGTGGCGGATGCGATTGCCCCGGCCCATTACGAAAGCATCAGGGCCAACCAGAATTACGTTGCGCCGGAGTGTTACTTCGGATATCACGGAGTCGCGTCTGATTTTTATGCCCTCGGCTGCTCGTTATACCAGTTGACCCGGGGTAGGTTGCCCTATCGACTGGAACAGTTCAGATCCAGGGACTACCGTGTCTATGCGCACTGCCTGGAACCTTTGCAGATCGGCACGACTGAAACGCCCATTTGCTGTTGCGGGTACCCCATTGAATCCCTTTTGGTCAGGTTGATGGACAAGGACCCCGTGAGGCGTCCGGTCGCCTATACGCGCCAGAAACTCTGCTCGTCGGCGGAGTTCACTGCGCCTGAGGCAATCAACGGCCTTGGCCTATTGCCGCGGGCCGATATATCACCTGCAGAGGAGTGCGATTGGCTGCTGTTGGCGGCCGGACGTGGTGTCCCGTACGCGCAGTATCTGATGGGCCGGCGTTGCGGTTCTGGTGAAGAGGCGATCAGTTGGCTGAAAATGGCTGGAGACCAGGGTTACGCGCGGGCCCATGAGCAGTTGGCCAGAATCCTGGAAGAGGAGCCTGATGTATCACCGCACGCCATTATCGAGGCGCTTCGGGCGGCGGCGGAGGATGGCAACGCTAAGGCGCAGAATCGGCTCGCCATACGCTATCAAAAAGGTAATGGACTCCCCGAGGATATCGATCTGGCACGCCGGTGGTTCGAGCGTGCCGCAATGGCCGGCTACGCCCCGGCCCAGAACAACCTGGGGTTGCTCCTCGAACGTCATTTCAACCAACCTGAATCGGCGGCACACTGGTTTCGGGAGGCGGCGCGACGTGGAAACGAGGGAGCGCACAATAACCTTGCGCGACTGTATGAGACCGGTGCCGGGGTGGAACGCGACGACGAGATGGCCAGGTCCTGGTATGCGAGATCAGCGGCCCTGGGAAATGAAAAATCCAAGCGTAAGTTACGCGAGATGGCTTCTGGTATAGGTGATTAAGCGCCAAGTCATGCGATACCATCGGCGGGGGCTGGGCTGAGGCGGCACACTTGGCATAATGGTACGACGGATGGGAGCTGCGGGGACCTGATGCGAACGCTAACTCAACCCCTTTCGGGCAACGAAATTCCCGCGGAATACACCGCACCAGAGGCACGGATGCCACAATACGATTGTGGTGAGGCGGATGTCCGGCTTCTGGAGCAGATACGCCGTTTTTTGACGGAGCAAGGCGAAGCCTCCGGTGACTTTCTAAAATCAGCATTCGCCGCTTCATCATTTCCGAAGTATATCGACAGGCTGGTGATCGTCGTCTACCAGGCCGGGCGTAAACGCCTTCTCGTTGCACGACGCGACCCCGAGGCGGGTGTTGCACTGATTTCGGTGCTGCGCGCGATTCGTTCTCACGCGCGGTACGGTGACTTCGACTGGGATGAGCCTCATTGTCGACTCCAGATCGACTTTATCATCGCCCCCCCGGGGGCGGTCGACATCATGCGTGTAGGAACCACGCTTTGGGGGGATGACCACTTCGAGCCGGGTATAGACGGCCTCCGTTTTACCCACGGCAAGCGGAGTCAATACTTCTTGCCTGGGGATGCGTATGTCCGTTCCATCATGGGCATGACACAGCTTCGACAGTGGGTCATGCGGGCATTACAGGTGGAGACACTTGAAGGTGTGCGTTTTCAGCGGTTCACCAGCGAGAGCTACATTTCCGGCGAAGCGGGGTGGGCGCGGCTTTACCGTGGTCATCCGTTGGTTGGCCCAGTCTCGGACGAGAAGCTGCGACAGGCGGCGGACCTCTCCCTTGCTCACATTAAGGCACAGCAGCAGGCGGACGGCAGGTTCCTGTACTACTACGACGCCGCGCGGGATTCACGGCGTGATCATGAACATCCGAAACGCAATCCGTTAACCAATCCCTATTACAACATCCTGCGTCACGGCGGCGGCATATTGACCTGTCTCTACTATGCCCGCCTGTATGATGACCAATCCGTGATGCCGACGGTGCGACGGGCCATCGACTTTCTGCTTGAACAGGGCCGTACCTATACCGGATCAAACGGGGTCCCGGCAGGATATATCTACTACAACCGCAAAGCCAAGCTCGGGGGTAGCGGCATCGCGCTGTATGCTTTGTCCGAGTATCAACGATTGACGGGCAGTAATGAGTATCGTGGTTGGGCTGACCAACTCGCTCGCCACCTGCTCGATCAAATTACGGAATCAGGGGAGTTTATCTACTATCACACCTACCTCGACAAACTCATTACACAGGAAGAGAACAAAAATTACTTCTCGTTCTACTACCCGGGCGAGGCACTGTGCGGGCTCGCCAGCTACTACAAGCATGTTTGTGATAGCAGAGACCTCGGGGTCGAAATCCATAAAAAGGTTTCCAGAGCCCTTCGCTTCCTGATCGTCGACAGGCCTGGTCTGCGGGCGCAACATTACACGTCATTGCCGTCGGATGCCTGGCTGATGATGGCCATCAATGAACTCTGGGACGAGCCGGAGTTTCAGGTCGACATGTACAAGGATTTTGTGTTTCAGGATGCCGATGCCATGGTGATGCGGATGTACAAGGTGAACGATGCGCCCTATCCGGACTATGCAGGTGCCTTCTACTACCACTACGGCGATCACCCCTACCCGGACGGTGCCCGTTGTGAGGGCCTGCAGGGCGCGCTGGAACTGGCCGGGAAGGTTGGTGACAGCGGGCGTACGGCCACTTATCGCAATGCGCTTCGTCTGGCGGCATGGGCCGTCCTGCATTTGGTAAATACACCTGAGTCGGTTTACTTCGCCGCGAACCCGGGGACTGCAATTGGCGGCGTCCGATTCAAGTACACGCGCCAGTGGTTTCGGATCGACACCATTCAGCATGTGGTCAGTTTTTACCTCAAGCACATGTCGCATGCACAGCAGACGGGTGAGATGTGATGCGTTTTCGGAAGTTCTGGCCATGGGTGGCCCTCTTGTGTTTCAGCCTGGGCACAACTTGGGTCTATGCCGGATGGAAAACTGCTCGTGAACAGCTCGAACACGTTCATATTGTCGGTGATTTCAGGCTGTTCTATTCCACCGAAGGCGAGAATGCATTGCCGGCAGAGCGTCAGAAAGACCTCAACGGTAACGGTATTCCTGATTTCGTTGAGGATGTCGGCATTCAGTTAATCGCCGGCATCGAGTTGTTCACCGGAGAGTTTGGTTTCGTGCATCCATTGCATACCGATCGTTATCGGGACAAGGTGCAGTACATCGATGTGCATTTTCTGGAGATGGAAGGCAAGGGATCGAGCGGTGATGGGGTTGTCACCTATCGTTACGAAGCCTTCGGCGGAACACCGTCGCGCGCTATTACGATAACCCTCTCGAATAACCTGCGTACCGGCTCAGTGACACCGCTGCATGAGTTGTTTCATGCCTATCAGAATGGCGCGACGATGTTCAAGAACCGCTGGTATACGGAGGGTACCGCCCGATGGGCGGAATCCACGTTAAGCGGTGGTAAGGGCAGGCAGTCATCACTTCCGGCCACCGCGGGAGATCTTGAAGAGTGGCTGAGCAAGACTTACGGGGCCGGGCGGGTGTGGAACCGGCTGGCCCGGTTGTGCAGCAGGGGCGAAGAGGATTATCCGCGTGTCGAGTCGCCACTACGTTACGTGACGACCGGCGGTCCGGTATTCGTCGAGAAACCCGCGGTTGGCTTCGTCTTCTTCCGTACATTGTTGGCGCAGTTCGGGCGGATGGACAAGCGGGTGTCAGCCCTGCGCGGGCGGCCAATCTACGACTGGGAAGAGGCTGAGCAGAGATCGGAAATGAACAATCCCTATCTGATGTGCGCGTTGCGCGACACAATCTCCCTCCAGTGCCCCCGCGACCAACAGGAGATATCCGGATTTTTGTACCTACTGGAGGTGTTCGCCGGAGATGCCTGTAAGGGATTGGGCAATGACAATGATCAATGATGAGACAGCCCCGCTGACCCTCACGCCTGAGGAGATCGCCGAGATTACGGAGGGAAGTTGGGTTGGGCCGCCGCTAAAGCAGCCCTTGGACCTCGTCACAACCAGCCGTGCTGAATGTCGGTCTGGTGCGCTGCTGGTTACGACCAACAGGGAGCAGTGGAGGGATCGAAAGGCGTTTACGGAATCCATGCCGAAGTTACAGGAGGTTGCAAGAAAAGGTGCAGCCATAGTGCTTCGGCGAGGCGCTGGCCTGAAGATTCCGACGAGTATCCTGGAGGTGGCAAATACCCGGCACGCCTTGACGGCTATCGCGCGTGGGGTCCGGCGTAAGGCACAGGCGAAACGAATCCTGGTTACCGGTACGGAGGGTAAGACCGGATTCAAGGCGATGTTCACGCATGTGGCGAGCAGGCAGATGGGGGTCAGTGCGCGGATCGACAGCAAGAATCGCTTTCGTGGTGTGTGCACCAGCCTGGCGAATATCAAAGCGCATCACCGCTTCGCCGTAATCGAGGTCGCGGTACCCCGGCGCGGCGTAGGCGAGAGGCGCTCCCGGCTGATTAAGCCCCATATGTGCGTAATCACCGAGATCGGTTACGAGCACCTCGCCAAGCATGGGTCAATCGATGCCCTAATTAATAACAAGGCTTCGGTAGTTTCCTCTCTACGTCGTGGTGGGATCTGCATCGTTCGTTCGTCACCACGCTATTTCGAGCAGTTGTATAAGGCAATTCGCGCCTATGGGAAAGGTTCCGTAGCTACTTTCGGTGATCGTGACAGCGATGACGGAAGATTGCTGGACGCGAGCTTCGACCCAGACCGTGCCGGTTGGCGGGTATGGGCAGCCGTCGACGGGCAGGCCTTGGAGTACTTTCTGCCCGTACCCGAGCGCTATGTACCCCTTTCCAGCGTTGCGGTGCTGCTTGCCACGAGCCGAATGGGGCTTGATGTGCATCGGGCTGCCGGGGATCTGGCTGAATATCAGCCCACCCCGACCTCGGGCCGGTTGTACACGCTACCGGTGAACGCAGGTGTGTGCCACGTCTACGACCACAGCTTACGTACCTACCTGCTCGGCATCGAGGATTTTTTCCACACCCTGTCGGCGTTGTCCGCACCGGATGAGAGGCGCCGGATCATTGTCCTTGGCCATGTGTATGATGAAACTGAATACGGCCCGATTGTGCATGAACTTCTGCCGAAGCAGCGACTCAGGACACTGGTAGAAGGAGCATACCCCGATCTACTGATTACCGTTGGAAAGGCCGGCGAGTTCACCGATGTGTTCGCGGGGATGGGGTCCAGGTGGAGAGAGCTTGCTTCGCCAGAACAGGCGGTCACACACCTGACGCGAATCTTGCAAGCTGATGATCTGCTGGCAATCAATGGGGATACCAATGAGCGCATGCAACTCATACCCGAGCGGCTCCGGGAGTGGTCGGCTGGAAATCGCTATTCGGCGGTTGCGGGAGTTGGCGTACCTGTTGGCTAAATAGAGGGGGCGTTGGTTATGTATGTACGGCGTGATAAGCAAGGCCGTATCGTGGCGGTCAGTTTGGAACAAGAGGGCGGATTTGATGAGTTCGTGCATCAGTCGAATCCAGAGTTGTCTGTCTTCCTCGGCGGTGAGGGGGAGAGGCCCCTTACCGCGACCGACCTGGAACTCGTTCGGGTTCTGGAGGACCTGATCGATGCGCTGGTCGATAAGGACGTAATCCATTTCACCGACCTGCCCGAGGCGGCGCAGAAGAAGCTGCTGGACCGTCGCGAGACCCGTGACCGGCTGCGCGGGGGGTTGAGCCTGCTGGGTGATGACGATGGGGGCGGCGTGATTTAGCGGGAAAACTCGATCAAGGAGGCAGGTTCCACGATGCCGTGACGAGTCGCACCAGGGGCAGCCGTTGGTAAGTCGGGGTTTGCGGGGACTGCTAATCGTGTGACCGGAAAGATAGGAGAGGCTGTTTCTGTATGGGGGTTATCAAGAAGGTTCTCTATCGTGGCAACACGCTCGGCAAGCCGCGCCATCGCAATCTCTTTCTCGACATGGAGGAGAACATCCATATCCATTATCGTGACCTGCGTATCGAGATGGGACGTGCGGAATTTGAGGAATTCGCCAATACCTTCCTGAAGCAGTCCGGCGAGCTGCTGGAGATCATTCGCAGCAAGAACTACCAGGACGGCAAGCTGCCGAACGCCAACCAGGACGACGTGCGCATCTGGACGGAATCGCGCCTTCGGCACGGCGTCAAGTATCACCCCCGGCGCTTCTCGCTGGAGGACTGCGGCGACGGCTACCACTTCCATTTTCGCAATTACAAGCTGCTGATCGACGAGGCCGAATTCAGGGAGATCGCGCGCCTGTTCGGGAAAATTGACATCGACAGCCCGTATGCGTCGGGTTACGAAGAGGTGCTTGACCTGCTCAAGGCGAACGATGTCGATTTCGCGCTGGACACGGGCAACGTGCTCGGCGAGACGCTGGCGATCGCCGTCGCCAAATATCACCTGCCGAAGATTCGCGATATCTTCAAGTACATTGGTTTCGAGGACAAGTCCGAGGGCGGCGAGCACCGCTATCACGGCGAGCGACTCACCGTGATCGCGAAGGCGGATACGCGGCGTACGGCCCGCGATTACCGGCGCATGCGCGCATATGGCGATACGCGCCGCCTGGCGGATCATCTGGTTGGTCAGGGTCCGTCGATCGATCCCGAGGAGTTGAACCTGATCAATTGCCAGGTGATTGAGCTCTGGTCCGCGCTCAGGGCCGGCGAGGGGGCGAATGTGGAGACGGACCCCGAGACTTGGCTTTATGTGGCCGGCAACCGTCAGGTCGTCTTCCCGTATCACCCCTCTGCAGCGGCCGGCAGAGTGGAGGCGGAGAAGATGTACCGGGCATGGCGCGGGATGCTTGGGACGCTCGGCATGGGCTTCGTCAAGCCGCCAAAGGACCCGTTCCCCGCCGAGGAGCAGACGGCGCTGCGCCAGCACGTGGACGAGGCACTCCTGCGCGAGGTCGCGGCCTTCCGCGCGGTCGAGAAGATATACGTCATGGGTTCGGCTGTGCGCGGCGACATGGCCCGCTATCGGGTACCCTTCGTGCACGGCAAATGGGTCAAGCTAGGTTCAGACGTCGATATCCTGGTCGAGATCGATCCGCGCTATGAGGCGGATGTCCCCGCGCACTGGGAGTTCATCAATGCGGCCGCCTCGAACCACTGCGCGGTCTATCACGTCGAGCAGGTTCCGATTGCGGGCGGGCCGGGCGAGTGGGCATCGCGTTTCCCCCATGCCGAGTTCATCCAGCACCTGATCGACGCCTACGTCTTCTTCCCCTCGCGGGGGTTCACCGCGGAAAAGGACGCCTTCCTGCGCAAGTTCGGCGCGAAGCTCTTCTACGACCGCGCGCGGGACGGGAACATTGCGCGTGGCGGCGAGGAGGAACGCATCGCGCGGCGCCTCGAGGCTATCCACCCGTTGCCGCAGGTCTTCGTGGAGCGCGTGAAGGCCTCCACGGAGAACGCCGTGTACAAGGTGTTCTCCGGCGAGCGTGACTACATCCTCAAGCTGTTCAAGGTCTCGGGCAACTACCGGCGCGAGCGCGTGGCGGAGCACACTGCGTACGAGGAACGGCTGATTGCACAGCTGTGTGAACGCGGCGTGCGGACGCCCGCCGTGCAGCCGGCGCCTCCGGGGCAGGATGCCGCCATCGAGGGCCTTCCCGCCTTGCTTTTCGAGCGGATCCCGGGTGAGGTCGAGCAGCGGCCCGAGTATCCGCTCGATGCCATATGCAAGACGCTCGCGGACGTGCACCGCGTCCAGTTCGAGCGGCCCCTCGACGTAGAGGCCGCCTTTCCGTTCGACGACGTCTGCATGATCTGGCTGCCGGCATTCGCAGACTATCTCGGCAGGACGCACGCGAAAGAGATCGCCGACGCCTTTTCAGGGCTCGTCCCCCTCGTCGCGCCGATGCACCCCGGTGACAACCGCGGACCCCTGTACGCCCGCAGCCCGCAGCTTCACTGCCACGGCGACGTGACGCCGAAGAATTTCATCATTGTGGACGGAGAGGCGCACATCTTCGACTTCAACAACACGTTTTATGGACCGCGCATCGTCGATGTCGTCGACGGGGCCTTCGAGTTCTCGCTCGCGGAGAAGTACGTACACCTCGCGGACTTCGCCCGCTTCGACGCCTTCGTCTCGCACTATTCCGCCCATGCGCCCCTGGATGCCGGGGAGATCGACGACCTGCCGCGCTGGATCGGACTGATCGGCGCCATCAAGTTCGCCAAGGAGATCCGGATGCTGCTCGACGATTCGGGGAAGGAACTGCGGAGGAAGCGCGCGCTCGCCATCGCGGAATTCGTCCTCGATCGCGCCATACCTCTCGAGGTTGTCGCGAAAGGATCGTGAAGGGCGGGTCAGCAGTCCTGCTGTGGACGGTGCTGTGCGTCCCAGTTTCGGCGCACGCCGGGACGGTCGAATACGGCATCCGCTTCGTCGTCGATGCAACGCAGGAACACGAGATCGGCGAGAGGGAACGGACGTCGGAGCGGCTCGCCACGATCATCGAGGAACTCAACGGCTACTATCGAAACAGCAAAATCGTCCTGCGGGCGGTCGTCACCGATCTCTCCTTCGTCGACCTGGATGCCGAAGAGGCGAAGGACATCCTTGGCCTCATGGAGCGGGAGCAGGCCCCCTTTGCCGGTCTCTTCGCCAATGCCGAGAGGGCGGGTGCGGACTACACCGTTGTGATCACGCGGCGACTGAAGCTGGACGGCAAGAGGGGCTGCGGGCGCGCCTACGCCGTTAACCGGACGGTCGCGGAGATCGCCGCACCCTCCCGCAGGCTCGCTGTCGTCAATCCCGACTGCGGGGCGCACACGCTGGCCCACGAGCTCGGTCACCTGATGGGCCTGAACCACGGTGTACATGTCGATGCCTGTAGGTCAGGCCGGGGGCATGCGACGGCACTTACACCCCATGCACTCGGCTACGCCGTAGGGAATTGCGACGGCAAGCCGCAGGAAGGCGAGTTCGGGAGCATCATGGTCGGAGGCTGGATGGGAGTGGTGACAGGGCAGTGGAGCCGAGGCAGTCTCCCCATGTATTCCAATCCACGTGTCCGCAGTCCCCTCTGCGGCAGTGACCAAATCTGCGGCGATCCGGCGACGGGTGACGCCGCGCGGGTTCTCAATGAGCACGCCCACCTCTATGCAAATCGGTGGAAGCGACGCGAGGCGGCGGACTGACCCGGTTATTGTTCCAAGATGGGCTTGACGGCGACTCGTTGTCACCCGAATTCCTCCTTCATATCAAGCGGTTTTGTCGCCTTTGGAGGAAGCGCTGACTTGTACCCCTGGGCCCGTCATGCCGTCCACACCCAGCTCCGAAAGGGTGGTCTGTTCGCCGGTGGTGCGCACCCCTTCGGCGATGGCAATGAGGCCGATGGAGTGGGTGATGGTGCAGAGGCCGCGCACGAAGGTCTGGTTGCCGGGATTGTGGTCGATATCGCGGATGAGGGAGGTATCGATCTTGACGTAGTCGAGCCCCAGGTCGTGCAGTTCACCGATGCGGGCGAACTCCGGGCCGACATGTTCCAGGCCCATGCGGCAGCCGATGGGGTGGAGGGCGAGGCAGAGCGCCTTGAACTCGGCCAGGTGGTTGAGTGCCGCCGCTTCCGGCAGTTCGATCCAGAGCTTGCGGGCCTCGTCCGGCGCATCCTGCAGCATGCGGAATAGTTCGCTGCGGAACCAGGCATCGCGCAGCGCGTCGGCGGAGAGATTGATGCCGAGCGGTTTCTGATCCTGTTCGATGCGGTCGAGGGCACTGCTGGCGACCGCGAGGTCGATGGCCGGCATCATGCCGAGGCGTGCCGCCCAGGGGACGAAGTAGCCGGCGTTGCGCAGTTCGCCGTCGAGGTGCATCCGGGCGGGGGCCTCCTGGTGGAGGAGTTGCCCCTCGGTATCCACAACCGGATAGCCGCCAAGCTCGACCCCGCTGCTCTGAAGTGAGCGGGTGAGCGCGTCGCGCCACTCCTCGAGGTTGGCGTGGGCCGGGGGACGAGCATCGGTGAGCAGCTCCACCGCCCGGCCTCCACGCTGTTCGGCCACCGCGAGGGCCCCGTCGGCGCGCGCCAACAGGTGGCCGCGTTCATCGCCGGCATTGTAGGTGGCCGCGGCAAGCGGCAGCCCGATCTGACCCTCCGCTTCGTACTGGTCGAGCAGTTCGTGGAGCCGTTCGGAAAGCCGCTCGGCAGCCCCGGCCGGGTCGTGAATCCCGGGCAGCAACAGGGCAAAGTCGCTGTTCTTGATCCGGCCGCTCTGTGCCAGGGGGTGATCCGCGGCAACGCTGTCGATGATACCGGCCAGTTCCGCCAGCAGGCGGTCGGTCGTGCCGTGGCCCAGACGGCGATTGACCTCGGCCAGGTCGCTGACGCGCATCAGCAGCAGGGTGCCGGTGCTGGCGCTGTCGGGGCTACTCAAGGCGGTGTCGAGCAGGTTGAGGAAGTGATCCCGGTTGGCGAGGCCGGTCACTTTGTCGTGCAGGGTCTGTCGGCGGTACTCCTCCAGTTGGCGCGCCTCTTTCTCCAGCATGGTGCGGACCCGCGCGGAGAGGGTGTTCATGGCCCGTGCCAGGCTGCGAAATTCGAGGGTGCGCGGCTCGTTGGAGGTGATAAAGCGGCGGTTGCCAATCGCCTCGGCTTGGGCGACCACGCTGTCGAGCGGGCGTGTGATGGTCTTGAGTACCCAGGTGCCGAGCAGGCCGGCACCGACCGCCGCCAGCAGGAACCACTGCAGGAGCTGCAGTGTGCCGCTCCATAGGGCGGTGTAGGCAAACCGGGAGTGGCTCTCCACCAGCAGTGTGCCGTACTGGCGCCAGCCATCCTGGACCTGCGCCACCCCGGGCTCAGCGGACAGCGGGATCAGGCCCACGAACCAGCCGGGGGCGCCGAGATTGGTCTCCTCCACACGCCGTTCACGGCTGGCAATCCCTTCATGGGTGCGTTCCTGGATCACCTCACCACGCGGATCGGTGAGGCGGATGCGCTGGTAATGGCCGGCATCGAACTGCGCAGCAAGCAGCAGCTCGATGGTGACCGGGTCCTTTTCCATCTGCGACATGGAGAGGGCCAGCGAAGCGGCGTTGTCGATGTTCTTCAACTGAAGCTGCTGCTCCAGGTAGTGTTTTGCCGAGAGGGTGCTGACGATGAAACTGCCGGCAAAGGCGAGCGTCATCAGCAATGCGACGGCTATCCACAGTTGTTTGATCAGTGACATGTCAGTCGCCCTCTCACTTCGAGCATTATCGGAATCCTTCATCACGCATGCGTTGCAGGAGATCGCGCCAGCGTGAAAGGCGCGCTGTCGGGTCTGCCACGGAGACGGTGGAGCCGCCCGCCCACAGCCCTTCGCTGTTGAAGCTGAATACGGGTTTCAGATCCTCGCGCGTCGAACCTGGCTGGACCCGGGTAATCAGGTTATCGAGGATCAGTGGGTCGGAGGCAGGGTCCTCGTAATAGCCGAGGACCATATGGGCCTGACTGACACTGCTGTAGAGGCCGCCGAGTCGTGCGTTGACGTAGATCATACGCAGCTGTTCGTTGGGAACCCCCAGCAGCTGGAGCGTCATGTACTTGGCGATCGAGTAGTCTTCGCAGTCGCCCGCGCCCTTGCCCATGGTCTCGATGGGGGTGGCCCAGTAGTCCTTCTGTCCCCACAGATCGGTGTCTTCCGCGAAGCGGATACGGCGATTGAAGAACGTGTTGACCATCTCCAACTGCTCGCCGACCGGGCGATCGCGGGCATCCTGGAGCAGCTGTTTCCACGCAAGCAGGTTCTGCATTCCGGTATCGCCGTAGCGCTGCTGCATCACCTGTTGTAGACGCAGGTGGTCCGCACCGGCGAGTGCAATACCGAGCCCGACGACACAGTAAATGAGCAGCGCCAGGAGTCGCTGAAGGGCGCGGGCAATCGGCAGCCGGTAGAGCCGCTCCACGGCGTCGCTGACGAAAAGTGCGGCGTTGGTTCTTTCCATCGCTTCCGCTGTTTTCCCCTAAAGCTTCCCTGGGCAGGCAAACGGCGCTCGGAATGCCCCGTTTCGGGCGATTGTATGTGAATTCGCTTCTTGAGTGCGACGGAGGGGGGGAGTAGAGGGCAATCTCCCGGAGGATGGGCTCCTGCGGTGCTGTAGTTCACCGTAGGAGCGCCACCCCGGGGCGATGCCGGTGTCCGGATGCTTACGTCCGGGACGGTGCTCTCTCAGGCCTTGCCTTCGGCGGACGCCGTGAATCGCGCGCTGCGGAGATACCCTTTCCTTCGCGGCGTCTGCCGCACCTTACTTGATCTCGACCTTGGCCTGCTGGCGCAGGTTGTGGATGTATTCGGCCACGTTCTGGCGCTGGATGAGCTGTTCAAGCTGGGGCTTGAGTGCTTCGTAGGGCGGCGGCTCGGTGGTGCGGGTCTCCTCCAGCAGGATCACGTGCCAGCCGAACTGGGTCTGGACAGGGCTCTTGGTGTAGGTGCCAGGCTGCATGGAACGGACCGCGTCGGCGAACGGCGGAACCATCCGGTCGGCGGTGAACCAGCCGAGATCACCCCCCTCGGGTGCGGACGGGCCGGTCGAGTGTTCACGTGCCAGTTGCTGGAAGTCGGCGCCGCGGTTCAGCTCCTCAATCAGCTTCTCCGCCTCGGCTTGCTCGTTGAGCAGGATATGGCGTGCCTTGAACTCCTGCTGGCGCAGTTCGGGGGCCTGCTTCTTGTACTCCGCGCGCATCTGCTCCTCGGTCACCGGGTTCTCTTCGAGTGCGCGCTCCACAGCGGCGCCGATGAGCAGTTCCTCCTTGAGCTCGGCCAGGTTCTGCTGCACCCGGGGCGACTCTTCCAGTTTGTGTTTCCCGGCATCCTGCAGCAGGAGTTCGCGGGCGACCAGTTGTTCGATCACCTGGGTTCGCTGCTCGGGGGTCAGTTGCTCCGACTGGACTTCGCGTTCGGCCAGGAACTCGTTGAGCTGTTCCTCGGAGATGGTCTCGCCGTTGACGGTGGCTACCGGCTGAGCCAAAGCCGGCGCGGCGGCGAGTGCAAGAATCAGGGCGGGGAGGGTGGTACGGAATCCCATGTTGGCTCCTTGGTTTGGATTGTTGTCACGCCCGCTCTTCGGGCGCCTTTGCATTAATGCTCAGGGCATGGACTTCGCCGCTTTGCATCAGCTCCTCGACGGCGGCATAGACCATCTGGTGGCGCTGCACCGGGCCCTTGTCGCGAAAAGCCTGAGAGACGATCTCGATAGTATAGTGGCCGCCGCCCCGGGCGCTGGCATGTCCGGCGTGCTGATGGCTGTCATCGATGATCTTCAGATGCTCGGGGGACAGTGCCACCCCCAGCGCCTCCCGCAGGCGCTCGACTCGTTCGGTTGGATTCACGGCAGGACCTTCTTGAACGGCTTTATGGTGATACCAGCATAGACGTCGGCTTCCACATAGGGATCGGCCTTGGCCCAGGCCTGCGCCGCCTCCAGGGAGGGGAATTCGGCCACCACCAGGCTGCCGGAGAAGCCGGCGGGACCGGGGTCCTCGCTGTCCGCTGCCGGGTGTGGTCCGGCCAGCAGCAGGCGCCCCTCTTCCTGAAGCAGTCGCAGACGCTCCAGGTGGGCCGGACGCGCCGAAAGGCGCCGCTCCAGACTGTCGGGTGTGTCCTCGGCGATGATGGCGTAGAGCATCAGCCCTCTCCCTGTTCCTGTTCGTCAGGGACGTGCCGGGCGATGTAGAACCCCTGACCGACCATGAATGCCAAAGTCAGCCCCATCAGTCCGAACAGCTTGAAGTTGACCCAGATGTCGGTAGCGAAGGTGTACATCACGTACAGATTCAGCACCCCCATGGCGAGGAAGAACAGCGTCCAGGCGGCATTGAGCCGCTGCCAGACTGGCCGGGGAAGGGTGATCGCCCCACCGAGCATGCGCTCGATAGGCGGCTTGCTGCCGATGAACTGCCCGGCCAGGAAGGCGGACGCGAAGAACCAGTAGACGATGGTCGGCTTCCATTTGATGAAGCGTTCGTCCTGCAGGTAGAGGGTCGCAGCGCCCAGAATGACGATGATCGCCAAGGTGACCAGGTGGCTGGTTTCGAAGCGTCGATGCTTGGACCAGAACAGCGCCACCTGGAGGATGGAGGCGGCGATGGCCACCCCGGTCGCCACATAGATGCCGTACATCTTGTAGGCGACGAAAAAGAGCAGGATCGGAAACAGGTCGAAGAGGAATTTCACCGGCGGACCAATGTCTTATCGAAATGCCGCGACTTTAGCACAAAGAGGCGATGCCGTCTGTCCTGCCCCCGTAGGGGATATGCGGCGGTTGCGGTAAACTGATCGGCTTATGTCCTCCTACGACCTCCACAGCCACTCCCTGGTTTCCGACGGTACCCTGAGTCCCGCCGAGCTGGTTCATCGCGCCCGGGCCGCCGGCGTGGAGGTGCTGGCACTGACCGATCACGACGACACCGCCGGTTGCCGCGAGGGGGCGGAGGCGGGTACCGAAATCGGGCTGACCCTGCTGCCGGGGGTGGAGGTGTCGGTGACCTGGAGCGGGCTGACGGTGCACATCGTCGGCCTGGTCATCGACCCCGAGGATGAGATACTGGATGCCGGGCTCGCCCGGCTGCGCGACTATCGCGGCTGGCGGGCGGAGGAGATGGGGCGCCGCCTGGCCAAACACGGTATTCACGGCGCCTTCGAGGCGGCGCGCGGGTTGGCGCGGGGCCGCATCGTCAGCCGCACCCATTTTGCCCGTTTCCTGGTGGACGCCGGGCACGCCAAGGATGTACGCGATGTCTTCCGGCACTTCCTCAAGCCCAACAAGCCGGGCCACGTGCCGGGGGACTGGGCGACTCTGGAGGAGGCGGTCGGCTGGATTCGCGGCGCCGGCGGCACGGCGGTGATCGCCCACCCCGCACGCTACGCCCTGACCGCCACCAAGCTGCGCCGGTTGATCGGGGAGTTCAAGGAGTGCGGCGGCGAGGCGATCGAGGTGGTCTCCGGCAGTCACTCGGCAGACGAGGCCCACGCGATGGGGCTCCACGCACGGAGGTTCGGGCTGTACGCATCGGCCGGCTCCGATTACCACGGGCCGGAACATCCGTGGGTGGAGTTGGGGCGGTTGCCGCCGCTCCCGACCGGCTGTACGCCTGTGTGGGAGCGTTTCGAGGGTTCCATCCGCGAGCCGGCAGGTGCGCGGGTGGATGAGATTGCCTCCCTGGATTTCTGAACAAACAGAACACTCCACGCAGATACGAGTGGATGCAACGTAAACAATCCATAATTCGGGTCCGTTAGCGTCGATTCGCGGACTCGCAATGACATTTTCCGATCGACCACCGACCACCGACCACATCGTGAGCCAGTTCTTCCAGATCCATCCCGAGAACCCGCAGCCGCGCCTGATCAAGCAGGCGGTTGAGCTGCTGCGGGCCGACTCCGTCATCGTCTATCCCACCGATTCGGGCTATGCACTCGGATGCCATCTGGGGGACAAGCGTTCGCTCGATCGGATACGCCGCATCCGGCGGCTGGACGAGAACCACAACTTCACTCTGGTCTGCCGGGACCTGTCGGAGATCGGCAATTACGCCAAGGTGGACAACACGGTGTATCGCCTGCTGCGTGCCCACACGCCGGGTCCCTACACCTTTATCCTGCCGGCCACCCGCGAGGTGCCGCGCCGTTTGCAGCACCCCAAGCGCAGGACCATCGGCATCCGCGTGCCGGCCAATCCGATCGCGCTGGCGCTGCTGGAGGCGCTTGGGGAGCCGTTGATGAGTACCACGTTGATTCTTCCCGGTGAGCGCATACCCCTGAGCGATCCGGAGGATATCCGGGATCGGCTTGAGCATCAGGTGGACCTGATCATCGACGGCGGACCGGGGAGCGTCGAACCGACAACGGTGGTGACGTTCGAGCCGACGGGGCCGATGGTGGTGCGCCGGGGCCTCGGTGACCCGGCACCCTTCGAGGAGTGACGTGAACACGATCCAGTTCATCGCGGTGGCGGCCATTCCGCTGCTGTTCGCCATCACCCTCCACGAGGTAGCTCACGGCTGGGTCGCCCGCCGCCTCGGTGACCCGACGGCCATGATGCTCGGCCGGTTGACCCTGAATCCGATCAAGCACATCGATCCGGTCGGCACGGTGCTGGTGCCGCTACTCCTTCTGATGACCACCGGTTTCATCTTCGGTTGGGCCAAGCCGGTACCGGTCACCTTCGAGAACCTGAAGAACCCCCATCGGGACATGGCGCTGGTGGCGGTCGCGGGGCCGGCGGCCAACCTGGGCATGGCACTGCTGTGGGCGCTGGTGGCCAAGCTGGCCCTGGTGATCTACTCGCCCGATACGGTCTGGCTCGCCCAGCCGCTGATGTTCATGGCCGAACTGGGCATCCTGTTCAACCTGATACTTATGGTTTTGAATCTGTTGCCCATTCCGCCCCTGGATGGCAGCCGGGTGGTGAGTGCCTTTCTCCCCGGGCCGCTCGCCTATCGGTATAACCGTTTCGAAATGTTCGGTCTCGTTGCCATTGTGTTGTTGCTCATCACCGGCCTTTTCTCCAAGATCGTCGGTCTGCCGGTCGCGCAGCTCAAGCAGCTCATCACGGCACTTTTCGGTTTATAGGAGGAGCTTTCTTGAACGTAGTGGCAAATCAGCGCGTGCTCTCCGGGATGCGGTCCACAGGCCGTCTGCACCTGGGGCACTATCACGGCGTTCTCAAGAACTGGCTGCGGCTTCAGCACGAGTACGAGTGCTTCTTCTTCGTCGCGGACTGGCATGCGCTGACCACCGAATATGAGGACACCAGCCGTATCGCCGAAAACGTCTGGGACATGGTGATCGACTGGCTCGCCGTCGGCATCAGCCCCGGTGCCGCCACCCTGTTCATCCAGTCGCGGGTACCGGAGCATGCGGAACTGCACCTGCTGCTCTCCATGATGACCCCGCTCGGCTGGCTGGAGCGGGTGCCGACCTACAAGGATCAGCAGGAGAAGCTCAAGGAGAAGGACCTGGCCACCTATGGCTTTCTCGGCTACCCGCTGCTGCAGAGCGCCGACATCCTCGCCTACCGCGCCGCCATGGTGCCGGTGGGAGAGGACCAGGTCGCCCACGTGGAGCTGACCCGCGAGGTGGCCCGCCGCTTCAACCACCTCTACGGCCAGGAGCCGGGCTTCGCCGACAAGGCGGAGGCGGCAGTCCGCAAGATGGGCAAGAAGAGCGCACGGCTCTATCACGACCTGCGCAAGCGCTACCAGGAACAGGGCGATCACGAGGCGCTCGCCACCGCGCAGGCGCTGCTGGAGGACCAGCAGAACATCACCCTGGGAGACCGTGAGCGGCTGTTCGGTTACCTCGAAGGGGTGAGCCGCATCATCCTGCCCGAGCCGCAGGCACTCTTGACCCCCACCTCGCGCATGCCGGGGCTGGACGGACAGAAGATGTCCAAGTCCTACGGCAACACCATCGCCCTGCGCGAACCCGCGGAGAGTGTGGAGAAGAAGCTGCGCACGATGCCGACCGACCCTGCGCGGGTGCGCCGCACCGACCCGGGTACCCCGGAGAAGTGCCCCGTGTGGCAGCTCCATCAGGTCTACTCCAACGAGGAGGTGCGGGTCTGGGTCCAGGAGGGGTGCACTACCGCCGGTATCGGCTGTCTTGACTGCAAACAGCCGGTGATCGATGCGGTGCAGGCGGAGCTGGAGCCGATCCGGGCCCGTGCGCGTGAGATAGAGGCCAGTCCGGACGAGGTGCGCATCATCATGGCCGAGGGGTCGGAGAAGGCACGCACCGAGGCGCGCATCACCCTGGATGAAGTGCGCGAGGCGATGGGCCTCTCGTACCGGTAGCGCCATGAGCACCCCAGAGATCGACACGCCGGAGATCAAGGAGCACCCGCAGCAGGAGGAGATGCCCTTCGCGCTGGTGCAGGGGGCGCCCTACACCGAATTTCCCAAGGATCTTTACATCCCCCCGCAGGCCCTGGAGGTGTTCCTGGAGGCGTTCGAGGGGCCGCTCGACCTGCTGTTGTGGCTCATCAAGCGACAGAACCTCGACGTACTGGATATCCCCATCGCCGAGATCACCCGCCAATACGTCGAGTACGTCGAGCTGATGAAGGAGATGCAGCTCGAGCTGGCGGCAGAGTACCTGGTGATGGCTGCCATGCTGGCCGAGATCAAGTCGCGCATGCTGCTGCCGCGGCCGGCCGGCAATGACGAGGAGGAGGATGACCCGCGCGCCGAACTGATCCGCCGCCTTCAGGAGTACGAGCGGTTCAAGCAGGCGGCGGAGGACATCGACACCCTGCCGCGGCTGGGGCGCGATATCTTTCCGGTGGTGGTGGAGACCCCCTATCGTCAGAGCCACCGCCCGCAGCCGCAGGTGGATCTCAAGGAGATCCTGCTGGCGATGGCGGAGGTGGTGCGCCGCGCCGAAATGTTCGCCCACCACCACATCGAACGCGAGCCGCTGTCGGTGCGCGAACGCATGTCGCAGGTACTCTCCAGCCTCAGCGCCGAGCGCTTCAGCGAGTTCACCGGGCTGTTTCGTATTGAGGAGGGGCGCCGCGGTGTGGTGGTGACGCTGATGGCGGTGCTGGAGTTGATCCGCCAGTCGCTGGTGGAACTGATCCAGACCGAACCCTACGGCCCAATCTATGTGAAGGCCATGAGCAAGTGACGTGAAGCGTGAAGCGTGAAGCAAACCCCTTGCGAACTTTGGGGGGGCGGTTTTCGGTTTTACGCTTCACGTCTTACGCTTAACGATTTTTATCCCGACCACCGACCGAACCGCAAATGGAAAAGCAGTTGCTCAAGAACATCGTGGAAGCGGCCCTGTTCGCCGCGGGCGAGCCGCTCAGCCTGGACCGGTTGATGGCGCTCTTTGACGAGGGTGAACAGCCGGCCCGGGACCTCTTGCGCGAGGTGCTGGCCGACCTCGCCGCCGACTGCGAGGGGCGCGGCATCGAACTCAAGGAGGTCGGCAGCGGGTTCCGCTACCAGGTGCGGCAGGAGGTCTCCGCGCCTATCGGCCGGTTGTGGGACGAGCGCCCGGCCCGCTACTCCCGCGCCCTGCTGGAGACGCTGGCGCTGATCGCCTACCGGCAGCCGATCACCCGCGCCGAGATCGAGGATATCCGCGGTGTCACGGTTTCCACCAATATCATGAAGACCCTGCAGGAACGCGAGTGGGTGCGCGTGGTCGGACATCGGGATGTGCCCGGTCGTCCGGCAATGTACGCCACCACCCGGCAGTTCCTGGATCACTTCAACCTGAAGAGCCTGGGCGAGCTGCCCACACTGGCCGAACTACGCGATCTGGACAAGATCAACCGGGAGCTGGACCTGCGTGAACCGGGTGTGATGGAGGCGGAGGGCGCCGACCCGGCGGAAGAGTTGGTCGGGGTGGAGGAGTCGGCCGGGGGCACCGATATCTCCGAGCAGGAGGGAGAGCCGGTCACCGCCGATGTGCCGGAGGCAGCCACCGATGAGCCCGAGCCCGATGTGGAGCCAAAAGCGGAGGAGCCGCCCGAGGAGCCGGAGCGGGACGGCAAAATCATCGATTTCCCCCGACAGTAAAGGGGCCTTTTTGCCGGAGCGGCGGAGGCCGCGACAAGGCCCGGGAAGGCGCCGACCGCGCATCGCGGCTCCCGCCGCTCCTACACAATAACCGTCTGCCCACCCCCCCCGGGGCCAATCCCTATCTAAGCGAATCCGATGGACGAAAAGTTACAGAAGGTCCTTGCCCGTGCCGGTTACGGTTCGCGTCGCGAACTGGAGGCATGGATTGAGGCGGGGCGGGTCTCCGTCAACGGCAAACGTGCCCAGCTCGGTGACCGGGTCACTGAGAATGACGTGATCCGGGTCGACGGACACGTGCTGGCGCGCCATCAGGTAAAGGGGCCGCGCCGGCGCGTGCTCATGTACCACAAGCCGGTCGGCGAGGTGACCAGCCGATCCGACCCGGAAGGCCGTCCCACCGTCTTCGATCGCCTGCCGCGCCTGCGTACCGGGCGTTGGGTGGCGGTTGGACGTCTGGATCTGAATACAGCGGGACTGTTGCTGCTCACCACAGACGGCGAACTGGCGAACCGGCTGATGCATCCCTCTGCCGGTATCGAGCGGGAGTATGCGGTGCGGGTGCTCGGCGAGGTTCCGCCGCAGGTGCTGGATCGGTTACGCAACGGGGTTGAACTGGATGATGGTCCTGCCCACTTCGATTCTGTCCGGGACGGCGGCGGCGCCGGGGCCAACCACTGGTACCAGGTGAGCTTGCGTGAGGGGCGCTACCGGGAGGTGCGCCGCCTGTGGGAGTCTCAAGGCGTGACGGTCAGTCGCCTTACGCGTGTGCGTTACGGACCGATCACCTTGCCCCGCTGGTTGCGGCTGGGGCGGTGGGAGGAGCTGAATGAACGGGGCGTTGCCGTGCTGATGGATGCGGCGGGTATCAAACCGGAAGAGCCCGAGAAGGCACCCAGGCCGCCGGACCCGCGCCGGCCCACACGGCGTTCGCCACCGGCGGGGAGACGCCCGAAACGGTGACTCTGCGCGGCGTCTACAACGCCCTCCACCGTGCCTACGGCCCTCAGGCGTGGTGGCCGGGCGAAACCCCGTTCGAGGTCATGGTCGGCGCCATCCTCACACAGAACACCGCCTGGACCAATGTGGAAAAGGCGATTGCCAACCTCCGGGAAAACGGTGCGCTTGATCCGGAGGCAATCCTGGCGACCCCCCAACAGCGCCTGGCCGACTGGCTGCGTCCGTCGGGCTACTTCAATGTAAAGGCCGATCGGCTGTGCGCCTTCTGCCGCTGGTACCTGGCACAGGGCGGCCTCGGGGCGCTCGACAGGCTGGATACCGAGGCGCTGCGTGCCGACCTCCTCAGGGTCAGGGGCATCGGTCCCGAGACCGCCGACGATATCCTGCTCTACGCCTTCGGGCGCCCGGTCTTCGTCATCGATGCCTATACCCGGCGCATCTTCTCCCGTCTGGGGGTGATTGCGGGGGATGAGCACTATGAAACACTGCGCGCCCTGTTCGAGACCGAACTCGGCGACGACGTCCCGCTCTTCAACGACTACCACGCCCAGATTGTCATCCACGGCAAGGATGTATGCCGTAAGCGGCCGTTATGCGAGCGGTGCTGTCTGCGAGGCCGGTGCGGCGGCCCCGCCGCCTGAATTCGTGGCAACTCCGCCGAAAGCCGATATATAGTTTTGGCGAATGCAGGAGCGTACCCGATGATGCAGCCTGAAGAGTTCATGCGCGAGGCAATCGCCCTGGCGGACCGTTCGGTGGAACTGGGTGGAGGCCCGTTCGGGGCGGTGGTCGTCTGTGACGGGGAGATTGTCGGTCGTGGCCACAACCGGGTGACCCTCGACAACGATCCCACCGCGCATGCCGAGGTGCAGGCGATCCGTGAGGCGTGTCGGCGACTGGAGAGGTTCTCGCTGGAGGGGTGCGAGCTCTATGTCAACTGTGAGCCGTGCCCCATGTGCTTGGCGGCGATCTATTGGGCGCGGCTGGAGGCCGTCCATTTCGCCGCCGAGGCGGAGGAGGCGGCCGCCATCGGTTTCGACGACGTCTATGTGGCGTCGGAGCTGGCGCGACCGTGGACGGAGCGGCGCCTCCGAGGGACACGACTGCTGCGGGATGAAGCGCTTGAGGTCTTTGCCCGCTGGCGGCAAAAGCCCGACAAGGTGGAGTACTGATGGCGCGTCGACTTTACGCCTGGTGTTCTTCGGCCATCACCACCCGGTTACGACCGGCGGCCTTGGCCTGGTAGAGGGCGCGGTCCGCGTCGTCGAAGAGTTCCTGACCATCGCCGTGCAGGGTGGAGACACCGAGACTGATGGTGACATGGACCTCACCGCCCTCCCATTCGCACGGGTTCGACTCCACCAGTGAACGGATGCGCTCGGCCACATGGAGCGCGCCCTCGCGATCGGTATTGGAGAGCAGGACTACGAACTCCTCACCACCGAACCGGAACACCATGTCGCTGCCGCGCAGTGCCGCACTGATGTTGCGGGCCACGCAGCGCAGCACCCGGTCGCCGGCGGCGTGTCCGTAGGTGTCGTTGATATTCTTGAAATGGTCCACGTCGCAGGTGGTCAGCGCGAGCGGCGTACCCTGGCGGCGGGCCAGTCGAATCTCCCGATCCAGCGCCCGTTCCAGTGCCCCGCGGTTGCCGATTCCGGTCAGCGGGTCGCGGTAGGCCGAGGCGAGGGCATCGTGGTAGCGCAGGGCGTTGCGGAGCGGGTAGAGAAGGTGGCAGAGCAGGTGTTCCAGGGTCGCCAGCTCCTCCTCGGAAAAGCGGCGGCCGCGGGTGAATACCAGTTCGCCAAGCGACTCGCCCATCAACTTCAGCTGGTAGCTGCCGCTGTGGCGCCCCGGTTTGGCGGTGGTTACGGCAATGCCGCGGGCCGGTTCCCGGTAGATGAGGGCATCGCACGCGACGAACGGCTCGAGCCGCTCATGAAACAGCACGATCAGCTCCTCCACCTCCAGCGTGGTCTGCAGGGCCGTGATCAGGTGCAACGGATCGTGGCGGTTGCTCGGCTGCTGGAGGGGGGCGAACTGAGCACCGCCCATGACCAGGCGGGGCAGCACTTCCATCTCATTGGTCTGTACCGGTGGTGCCATTGTTCAATTCCTTCTTCCGGTGTCACCCGAACCAAAGCGAATCCCGTGCCAATGCGTAGTTGCTTATTAGATTCAGTGAGTTACTCTCATGCTTCCGGAGCGGTTCGTTAATTCGGCGCCAAGAACCCGACGCCGCAGCGGCAGGAGTTTGCCGGGGCTTTTAGAATGGTGATGAACGACAAACTTACGACGGGGTAGCCGAAGATGAAGGGGATACTATCGGCGGTACTGATTGCAGTTCTGTTTCCTCTGGCGGGTCTTGCCGCCGAGGAGCGGTTGGAGGGGGGCGTCAATCCGGGCTATCACGAACCGCCCGGCTGGTTCAAACAGTCGTTTCTCGACCTCGGCGAGGATATTGCCGAGGCGTCAGCCGAAGGCAGACGGCTGCTCCTCTACTTCTATCAGGATGGGTGCCCCTATTGCGCCAAGTTGCTGGAGGACAATTTCGGCCAACGGACCATTGCCGAGCGGACCCGCGAGGCCTACGACGTGGTGGCCCTGAATATCTGGGGCGACCGCGAGGTGACGACCCCCGACGGGCATGCCATGAGCGAGAAGGCGTTCGCCGCCTCGCGCGGGGTGATGTTCACCCCGACGCTTCTGTTCCTGGACGAGGCGGGCGGGCAGGTGCTTCGGGTCAACGGCTACTACCATCCACACCGCTTTGCCGCCGCCCTGGAGTACGCGGCACCGGGAGGCCCCGCCGGCAGCACCGCTTTCGCCGAGTACGCCGCAGCCAATGCCGCCGAGCCGGCCAGCGGTGAACTGCACGATCAGCCCTACTTCATGCGGCCTCCGTTCCAGCTTGCGGGTCACCATGCAGCGGCCGCCCGTCCGTTGCTGGTCCTGTTCGAGCAGAAGCAGTGCGCCGCCTGCGACGAATTTCATCGGGAAATACTCGCTGCACCCGGGAGCGAGGCGCTCATGCGGCAGTTCGACGTGGCGCAACTCGACATGCGATCGAACACCCCGGTGGTGACCCCCGACGGAAGCCGGACCACCGCCCGTGAGTGGGCGCACGCGCTCGACGTGCTGTATGCACCGACGATGGTTTTCTTCGATGAGGGCGGGCGCGAGGTGTTTCGCACCGAGGCCTACCTACGCACCTTTCATGTCCAGTCGGCGCTCGAATATGTAGCGAGCGGGGGTTACCGTACCGAGCCCAACTTCCAGCGCTTTGTTCAGGCCCGTGCCGACCGGTTCCACGAACAGGGGATCGCGTACGACCTCATGGATTGAGCGGTTCCGGCAACCGGACGCGTATTGGGAGAGGCGCCTTCGGCGCCTCTTTTTTCTGCAACATTAATTCACATTCATGACACATTCCGGGGCGCGCCGTTTCCGTGGACATCCCTGTGACCTCATCCAACCCCCTGTTTTCAGGAAGTTTCAGTTCGGCCTTTTCAGTTTCCAACAGGTTTGAAATTCCCCTCCCCGACCTCCCTGTTTAATCCATGGACAAGCCGTTGGACGATGAAGTGCGCGGGCAGGTCCCGCGTGCACGACATTTCATCGTAAACGAGGAGTCCTCCTATGAAACAGAAAACAGCTCTTTCGCAAACAACACGTGACCCCGTCCAGCCCGAATTTCTCACGCGACGAGTGGAGTGGTACTACCGGGAACGGGTGCAGAAAACGTGGGCCGGCGGGAACATCCTGTACGGACGAACCCCCCGCGAAGACGCCATTCTGCTCATGAGCAACGACTATCTCTCGATCGCCGACCACGAGCGGATACTGAATGCACAGGCAGAGGTCCTGGGCAGTGAGGGTAACGGTCTGTTCATGTCCGGCGTCTTTCTCCACGGCGACAATCCACAGCTTGCCCTTGAGAGCCGGTTTGCCTCCTGGCTGGGTTCCGAATCGACCGTACTGTGCCAGTCGGGTTGGTGCGCGAATACGGGTCTCATCCAGGCGATCGCTGAAGAGTCCCTTCCCGTCTATGTGGATATGTTCGCGCATATGTCCCTGCATGAGGGAATTGTCTCTTCCGGAGCAGTGGCACGCCCGTTTCGCCACAATGACGTGGAGCACCTGGAACGGCTGATTCGGCGCCACGGTCCCGGGGTGGTGGTGATCGATTCCGTCTATAGCACCAGCGGTCACGTGGCGCCGATTGAGGCGATCGTTCGCATCGGCAATGAAAACGGGTGCGTCCTCGTGGTCGACGAATCACACTCGCTGGGCACCTACGGGGAAACGGGCGAAGGACTGGTTGCAGCGCTCGGACTGAGCGACAAGGTTCACTTCCGCACCGCCAGTCTGGCCAAGGCGTTTGCCGCGAGGGCGGGCTTGATCACCTGCACCAGGCGCTTTGCGGAGTATTTCAGGTTTACCTCCCGTCCGGCCATATTCAGCTCCACGTTGTTGCCGCATGAGGTTGCGGGGCTGAATGCGACACTCGGGGTAGTCAAATCGGAAGGCTGGCGGCGCGTACGCCTACACCGCAATGCCGGTTACTTGCGTCGGTCGCTGGCCCGGCTCGGCTACAACGTGGCGGAAGGGGAGGCGCAAATCATCGCCCTGGAGGCCGGTCCGGAGCAGAACACGATCGTGTTGCGCGATGCCCTGGAGTCGCGCGGCGTGTTCGGCTCCATATTCATTGCACCGGCGACGCCGAACAACCGCTCACTCATGCGTTTCTCTGTCAATGCGGCGCTCACGACGCCGCAACTGAAGCGAATAGTGGAGGTTTGTGCGGAGATTCGGGACGAGGTGGGGCTGGATGCATGGCCTTCCACGCAGCGTATGGGGCGTCACCATCGGCAACGCCGCGCGGGTTGATGGCGTAGCTCGGCAACCTGTGCCCCTCGCGAGGGGCACAGGTTTAATCTGCCGGCAAAGCCGGTTCTGCATCGAAGTTGTCCAGATAGCTTCTATAGCTGCTGATCTGCCACCCCATCTCCCTGTAAGCGGGCGGGTTCTCAATGAGCGCTACATAGTAGGACTGGGCCGCGTCGAGGCGGTGGGCCGGGAACAGATGCGGTTCCCATTCGGCGCCGGTCCGGTAGTACCCCCCGCTTTTCCAGAAATAGGGAACCTTCTCCCGCGACTGCAATGCCGAGAGCATCTCGCCGGGCGCCTCCTGATCGCGCGCGATTTCCCAATGGGTGTCCATCTGTTCATCACTCAGGATCACAAACCGGAAGATGGCTCCTTCCGCCGTGAGCAAAAGAAGACCGTCCGGCTCCGCAACGAAATAGTGCTCGACAATCCCGCGGTCGGCACACAGTTGCCGAAAATAGACATTAAACACCGGATCGCTCAGAAAGTGCGGCACTTCCCCTTCCAGGGACTGGAGCACGAGCCGGGAGACGTCGCGGAAATAGTGTTCCTGAAGTTCACAAACGGCGGCGTTCACCTGGGTCGCCGCATCCCGGTCACCCTTCAGAATGAATCGGTCGATGATGCCTTCATTGAACGCGGTCACGGCAAGCTTTGCGTCGCCAACCCCGGTGATCAGGACTTTTTTTATGTTGCGGTTTGTAATCTGCCGGCAAAAGGTCAACCCATCCATCTCCGGCATGGCGTAATCCACTACAACGACAGATATCTCCCTGAACCGGTCCGGGTTGGTGGACTCCTCTTCGATGGCGGCCAAATCGAGACGAAGGCAGTGATCGCGGAGCGGCCACCCGACCGCCTCCCGCTGTGTGTGAAGCCATTGGCCATGGGCCTTGGCATATCCGCTGGCCTCCTCGATATGACGAAGCGCCGGCCCCGGTGCATCGAAGAGGCGGAAAGCGATCATCTCGTCCAGTTCGAGACTGAAATTGGCGAGGAAGTTGCTGTCGTCGTCGATGAGCAGCACCGTGGTCGGGAAGCGGTAGGGCACAATCGCAGTGCAGTCGTTCATTGGTCAAGCCTCGGGAAGTGCAATACGAATTCCGTAAATTCACCGTATTCGGTCCGGCACTCGATGGCGCCTCCGATACCCTCCATGACCGTACGGCAGAAGGTGAGTCCGATTCCGGAGCCGCTCTCCGCCGTTCGGGAGGAGACGAAACGATCATAAATCTTCGGAAGAAGTTCCGGAGCAATTCCGGTACCGGTATCCCTTACGTACAGGTCTCCCCCTGAACTGGTGCACCGGGCCTGCAGGATAACCTCGCCCTTGCCGGCCTCGGCCACGGCATAGAGCGCATTGCGAAGCAGATTGAAAAGAACGTGAACAACGAGGATTTCCGGTCCATGGAAGGCGAAGTCGTCGCCATCGATGTAACGCACCTTATGGCGCTGTTGCGATGAACGGAACGGGTAGCGCGCAAGTGCCGTCTCGATACAGGTGCCAATGTGAACGACCGTGAATTCATCCGGGTTCAATTGATGCCGCCCGGCGTTGACGAGCAGCATATCTATCATGGCCATGGAGTAATTGGTTTCGGCGTCCATCCGTTGGAGTACGGAGCCGAGTGCCTGTAGATGAGATCGCCGGATGGTTGGGAGTGTGTTGTCGTGGCGGCTGGCGATTTCATAGCCCTTGACGAGCCGGGGTACATACCGTTGCAAACCGCCGATACCGCTCCGGATGCCCAGCAGTGGGGTGCGAAACTCATGCGCGATCATCCGGCTGATTGCCAATACTGCGTCCATACGCTCCTTTTGAACCAGAGCCGATTTGTAGTTAAGCATACTGCCGGCAATGACGACAAACAGGTAGATGGGGATCTGTTCCCAATAGAGTGCCAGGAGCTCGGTGGTGCCTCCGGAGTACAGGTAGACCATCCATGCGAGTGTCGTGCCGGCGAGAAAGATTGCCGTGACCAAAATCCAGTGTTGCATCATCAGGACGAGCAGAAACAGCCCCCCCATTGTCGACATGCTCCAGATAGTGGACAGCTCGTTCTTCAGCAGCATGAAGGTGAAGAAAAAGGGCAGGGCGTAGAGCCCTGCGAGTATCCAGTAGAACGGCAGATACCTGCGCCAGCGGTCGGGGAGCTTGCGTTGCAGAAGCAGCGGCAGAAATAGAACCGCACCGATCAGTCGCAGGGTGAGGTTTTCGTAAGGTTGGGGAAACAGGTAGGCCCACACGTACCAGAACAGCGGGAAGCCCGCCACCCCGACCGCTCCGATCACGGAGAGGTTGGGTTCGCTATGGCGCATCCCTTCACTGAGCGCCCAACGCAGGTGTGAACGGAGCAGGTTCAGATAATGGCTGCCTTTCCCGGATATCAACGGCCGGCAATTCCCCGTGAGTTCAGGAGGATGTTACCGGGACCGCTCCTGTTGGAGAAGTTCGGGCGGTGCGATCAGTCGCCTGATGGGGCCGCTTCGAGCCGGAACAGCCCCTCGAGTGCGGTGCGGAGTTGGCTGATGGTGAGATGACGGGGGAAGCTGACCTCGTCCCAGTGGGAGCAGGTGAGGCGATAGGCATCGGGCTGCCGCTCCGAGGCGAGGAACAGTTCGGTGGACATGAGGGTGGCCATGGGGCCGCCCTGGTCCCGGCTGCCCACCATCACCAGTGCGGCAGAGGCCAGACGGTTTCCGTTGGGAGCGCTGACCAGTTCGTCACTGCGCCGGACACGGGTGACGGTGAAGGTGTCGGGCTCGATCACGCGAGGCGTATCCGCGCGTGTGCGCAACTCCAGACGGCAGTAGGGGCGGTAGCGGTCGGTCCGCCAGAGGGTGGTGGTCTGCCCGTCCTGCAGTATCACCGAGGCCCCCCTGGGCACGGTGACGGGCTGCTCCAGGATCAGCCGGGACCCGGTCGGCACCGGATAATCAGGGGAGTCGGGGGAGGGCTCGGGCGTGTAGGCGCACGCAGCCAGCAGGCTGGCCACCAGGAAAACCGTCAGGGTTCGCATCGGCTGCACACATGCTCTCCGGCTGCACTCTGCGCAAGCATAGCGGAGGCGTGGTGCGGTTTACCGGGCGTCGAACTGCTGCCCGGTCACGCCACGGCTGTCCGGCCCCATCAGGTAGAGATAGGTGGGCATGATGGTCTCCGGGGGCGGGACGGTGTTCGGGTCCTCTCCCGGGAAGGCGCTGGCGCGCATGCGGGTGCGGATGGCGCCCGGATTGATGCTGTTGACCCGCACCGGGGTGTTGGTCTCCAGTTCGTCGGCCCAGATCTGCATCAGGTTCTCGCCGGCGGCCTTGGAGACGCCGTAGGCGCCCCAGTAGGCGCGTCCATGCAGCCCCACGCCGGAACCGGTGAAGAGCACCGAAGCGTCTTCGGACTTGGTCAGGGTGGTGAGGAGGGCACGGGTGAGCAGGTAGGGGGCATTGAGGTTGATCTGCATCACCTTGGACCACAGTTCCAGATCGTACTGGTGCAGCGGGGTGAGCGTGCCCAGAATCGCTGCGTTGTGCAGCAGGCCGTCCAGGCGGCCGAACTCGCGATCGACCGTATCCGCCAGGTCCATGTAGTCCTTGGGGGAGGCCCCCTCAAGATTCATCGGGTAGATGGCCGGCTGCGGACCGCCCGCCTGCTCGATGGCGTCGTAGACCGCCTCCAGTTTGCGGACGGTACGGCCGAGCAGAATGACTGTGGCTCCGTGGGCGGCGAAGGTGCGCGCGGCGACCGCGCCGATGCCGTCCCCGGCTCCGGTGACCAGGATGACACGCCCGGCGAGCAGGTCGGGGGCGGTTTGGTAATCTCTTTCAATCTGCATCTCATTCGCTCCGCGCGGCGGCGATTTGGCGCGCGCATTCTACCCCACTGCGTACCGCCCCTTCGAGCGTGGCCGGGTATCCGGTGTCGGTGTAGTCGCCGGCGAGCCACACGCCCGGTGTTTGGGTGCGGTTTGCCGGCCGGTTCAGGCCGGGTGAACAGCGGAAGGTGGCGCGCTTTTCGCGAATGACCCGCACGTCGTGCGGTGCCGGCCAGGCAGGATGCAACTCCGCCAGTTCAGCCGCCACTTTGCGGCCGAGTTCGTCACCTGTGAAAGCGGTATGCGCGCCCCCGGCGCTGATGACCACTGCCACCAGCCCCTCCTCGCCGCAGAGCCGTTCCCGGTCAAAGATCCACTGGCTGAGCCGCCCGGTCACCCCGACCATCGGCGGATCGAGTGGGACCGGCATGGGATAGTGCAGATAGACGGTGGCGATCGGTTCGTGGTCGAACGCCGGGCACGCCTCGCCGAGCAGCGCCCGCGTTCGACGGGGCGGGCAGGCGAGGATCATGTCGTCGGCTGTCACCGATTCACCATTCGCAAGCGTCAGGGTGTGCACATCGCCGCAGGTGATCCCCTTGACCCCCAGTGCGGTGATGACCTCCGCACCGTGGGCCTGCAGCCACTCCGCTGCGGGTTCCGGGAACAGCCGCCCGAGCGGCGCGGCGGGGAGCAGCAGGTCGGAATCGGCGCGGTGGCGGCCGAAGGCGTCGCCCAGCACCTGCAGGAACACCCTTGCCGAGGCATCGTACGGATAGGTATTCAGGGCGGCGAGACAGAGCGGCTCCCACAGGGTACGGATTAGCGCCTCCGGCTGCCGGCTGCGCCGGAACAGGGTGGTGAGGGGTTCGTCCGGCCCGTTGCCGTCGGTGCGCAACAGGCGAAGGGCCGCAAGCCGTTCCGAAAGGGAGAGCCCGCTTGCGGTGACAAGGCCCCACGCCAGGTGGAGCGGCGCCGGCAGCGGTCCGGTGCGCAGGGTTAGTGGGTATTCACCCCGCATCTCCAGTTGCAGCGGCAGGCGGTGCAGCACCCGATCGGCCGCCACGCCGATCCGTTCCATCAGTCGCAGCGTCTCACGGTAGGCGCCGAGCAGGATATGCTGGCCGTTGTCGCGTGTCTTGCCGCCCAGTTGAACGGTTCGCGCACGGCCGCCCAGGACGGGTGCCGATTCGAATAGCCGGATCGGGATACCGCGCCCCGTCAGTTCAACGGCGGCGGCGAGGCCAGCCCAGCCCCCGCCGATGATGACAACCGGCCGTTTCACGTCCCGTTGCGGCGATGCCGCCGCGCCTCGCCGCGCGCCGTGCGCCAGGCGACCCACAGTTTGCGCCAGGGGCTCAGGCTGACCCGCTTGCGCAGCACCGGGAACTCCTGCCTTTCGATCGCATCGAGGGTGGAGAGATAGATGGCGGCCATGATGACGCCCGCCCGTTGCCGATAGCGGTCCGCTTCCGGCAGTTTGGCGAAGGCCGATTCGTAGTAACCACGGGCGCGCTGGAGCTGGAAGTCGAACAGCGCGCGCACAGCGGCGCTCTCCTCGCGCTGCAGGATCTGCCGTTCGCTCACGCCGAACCGCTCCAGCTCCTCCAGCGGCAGGTAGATGCGCCCGCGTGCCGCATCCTCGCCCACGTCGCGCAGGATGTTGGTGAGCTGGAAGGCGAGTCCCAGCTCCTGGGCGTACCTGGCGGTCATTCGCTCCTCGCTGCCGAAGATCTCCGCCGCAAGCAGCCCCACCACGCCGGCCACCCGGTAGCAGTAGAGGTTGAGCTCGTTGAAGGTGGCGTAGCGCTCCTGCTCCAGATCCATCTCCATGCCGTCGATGATCTCCTGGAAATACTCCTGCGGCAGGTTGAAGCGTTCGATGGCAGGGGCGAGGGCGCGGGTGACCGGGTGCTGCGGTGCGCCGCTGAAGAGCCGCGCCGTCTCCTCGCGCCACCAGCCGAGCTTGGCGCGGGCCACCGCCGGTTCGTGGCACTCGTCCACCACGTCGTCCACCTCGCGGCAGAAGGCGTAGAGGGCGGTGATCGCCTTGCGCCGCTCATCGGGGAGGAAGAGAAAGCTGTAGTAGAAGCTCGAACCGCTGCTGGCGGCCTTCTCCTGGCAGTACTGCTCCGGGGTCATCGTCTGCGGCTGTGTCGTTCCTGCGGCCGGTTAAGTTACCACGCCGGCCATCAATGTAGGGTGGGTTAGCGGCGCATTCGCACAGGGTGAAGTCTCGGGGGGTAGCTGTGCGCCGCGCAACCCACCGTAGGTGTATCGTCTCGCCGATGGTGGGTTACGGAGTGCCCTAACGCCGTGAGAATGGTTGGGTCAGGGATAAGGCGCGCCTAACCCACCCTACGAGGGGTCTCATGGTGGCGTGGTTCGATGAAGGAACAGTGCGCGAAACAGCATCGCCAGCTGGTCCCTCGAACGCAGCCGTGGGCGGGCGAAGGGGTCGGCCAGGTCGGTCTCCAGGCGATCCAGGATGGCGAGCCCCCCTTCCACGATGAGCCGGATCTCCAGCCCGAAGCGCCCCGGCAGCCGGCGGCCGAGCGGCGCCCCTTCGAGCATCATTGTCCGCGTGCGTTCGATCTGAAACGCCAGCAACTTCCTTAGCGGTTGGGTGACCCGCCGTTCCGCCAAATCCAGTTCGGAAACGCCGAAACGGGCCATCTCGTCCTGCGGCAGGTAGATGCGGTCGTTCTCCTCCAGGTCCTGGGCGATGTCCTGCAGGAAGTTGATCAACTGCAGGGCGGAGCAGATGCGGTCGGAGAGGCGCAGGTTCTCCGCGCTCGCCTCTTCGAACAGGTGCAGCAGCAGGCGGCCGACCGGATCGGCCGAGCAGCGGCAGTAGGCCCGCACCTCGTTGAAATCGGCGTAGCGGCGCGTTGTCGCATCCTGGCGGAAGGCGGTGAGCAGGTCGTGGAAGAGCTGTACCGGCAGACGGTGGCGGTGGATGGCGTCGGCAGTCGCGATGAGCATCGGGTCGGTGGTGGGCTCCCCCGCCACCGCCCGGTCCAGTGCGGCCCCGAGCGCATCGAGTGCGGCGATCCGTTCGGGCGCGGTCAGTTCCCCCTCGTCGGCGAGGTCGTCGGCGGTGCGGGCGAAGGCGTAGACGGCGGCGACCGGCCGCCGGATTCGACGCGGCAGCAGCAGTGAGGCGACCGGGAAGTTTTCGTAATGGCTGTGTGCGCGCGCCAGGCAGTGGTCGTAGGCCGCTTCAATCGCCCCTTCGGCGGTGGTCGTCATCTCAACTGCCGTCAATCGGGTCCGCCGCGGTTTCGGCCACGCTGCGCACCCCCTTCTCCACCTGCGGGACCGCCTCCAGCTCCTTCTTCGCCTGAATGCCCATCTCGGTGAACTTGCGGGCGCCGGGCAGCACGCGGGAGTCGAACGAGCCGACCGCCTTGTTGAAATGATCGACACTCCCCTCCAGGCTCTTGCCGAGGCGGGCGAGGTGGTCGCTCATGGTCAGCAACCGGCCGTACAGCTCCTCTCCCACGGCCCGTACCTTCTCGGCGTTCTCCGCCAGCGCCTGCTGCCGCCAGCCGTAGGCCACCGCGCGCAGCAGGGCAACGAAGCTGGTGGGTGTGGCGAGAATCACCTTGCGGGCGAGGGCGTCCTCCAGCAGTTCCCGGTCCAGCTCCAGCGCCACGCTGAGGAACTGGTCGCCGGGGATGAACAGCACCACGAAATCGGGGGAGTTGGCGAACTGCTGCCAGTACCCTTTGCCGGCCAGTTCACGCACCCGCTCGCGCACCTTGCGGGCGTGCCGCTCCAGCTCTCGTTTGCGGGTTTCGTCGTCGGTTGCCTCCACCGCGCTCAAATAGGCGTCGAGCGGGGTCTTGGCATCCACCACAATCTCGCGGCTGTCGGGCAGGCGGACAATCATGTCCGGGCGCAATGCCCCCGATTCGGTGCGCACCTGCTCCTGCTCGTAGAAGTCGCAGTGCTCCACCATGCCGGCGAGCTCCGCCAGCCGCCTGAGGGTCATCTCGCCCCACTGGCCGCGCACCTCGGGGCGGCGCAGCGCCTGTACCAGATTGCGGGTCTCGCCCTGCAGTAGCCGGTTGGCCTCGGCGATGGTCTCCAGGTGGCGGGTGAGGGCGCCGTGGGCCTCCTGCCGCTCCTTCTCCATCTGGCGCACCTGCTGTTCGGTCTTCTCCAGCGCCTCGCGGATGGGTTTCACCAGTGATTCGACCGCCTTCTCCCGCTGGGCCAGCTCGCCGTGGGCACGTGCCTGGAACGCCTTCAGGTTCTCTTCCGCCAATTTCAGGAATTCGCTGCTGTTGTGTTTCAGCGCCTCGCCGGCCAGGGCGGCGAAGCTGTCGGAGAGCTGCTGGCGCGACGCCTCGAACGCCGCCTGCCGCTCTTGCGCCACCCGCCGTTCCGCCTCCAGTTCCGTCGTGAGCCGGGCCTTGTCGGCCTGGAGTTCGGCCCGGCGCCGCTGTCCCGCAAGATGCGCGATCAGCGCGCCAAGCCCCAGGCCGAGCAGAAGCGCGAGTACCACTATCGTTTTCTCATCGATCATCTCTTCTCCCAACCAGGAAGATTTCTCTCGCAAAGACGCAGAGGACGCAGAGAAAAGCAGTTGATGATCCGGGTCTCTTTGCGTGCTTTGCGTCTCTGCGAGAGATTACATGTACCGCAAAGGTCATTTCATTAAACATCGTTCCCCCCGATCAGGAAGATTTCTCCCGCAAAGGCGCAGAGGGGAAATAAGGAACTCTCGCAAAGACGCAGAGGGCGCAGAGAAAAGCAGCTGACGATCCGGGTTCCTTTGCGTGCTTTGCGTCTCTGCGAGAGATTCATGTACCGCCAAGGTCATTTCATTGAACATCGTTCTCCCTCGATCAGGAAGATTTCTCCCGCAAAGGTGCAGAGGGCAAAAAAAGGATCTCTCGCAAAGACGCAGAGGACGCAGAGAAAAGCAGTTGATGATCCGGGGTTCCTTTCGTACTTTGCGTCTCTGCGAGAGCCCCTTGTTTCTAAAGGGTGCTTGCCATGCCGGTCGCCTCGGTCAGGTGATCGAGAATCTCGATAGGCGCGTCGATGCTGCCATCCGCGCCCCAGGCTGTGGGATTGTCGTCGTCGGCGATGTAGCCGTAAAGGGCCGCCAATGTCCGCATGCCGGCGGCCCGCCCCGCGATGATGTCCCGCTCCGCGTCGCCGACGTAGAGGCATTCGCCTGGTTCGCAGGCCGCTTCGCGGGCGGCGTGGAGCAGGGGGGCGGGGTGGGGCTTGCTCTCGGCGAGGGTGTCGCCGCTGACCACGGTGGCGGCGCGGGCGGCGAGGCCCAGTTGCTCCATCAGCGGTCCGGTGAGGTGGGCTGGCTTGTTGGTCACCACGCCCCAGCGCCGGCCCGAACCCTCCAGCGCCTTTAGCACCCGATCCATGCCGGGAAAGAGGCGGGTCTCGCGGGCGATGTTCTCCCGGTAGGTGGCGAGCAGTGCCTCCCGTTTCTCATCGAAGCCGGGCGCCCCCGGTTCGAGGCCGAAGCCGAGGCGGAGCAGGGCGAGGGTGCCGTGGGAGGCGACCGGGCGGATGCGTGCCAGCGGCAGCGGCGCGCGGCCGTACTGTTCGAGCACCCGGTTCAGGGCGAAGGCCAGGTCCGGTGCGGTGTCGGCCAGGGTGCCGTCGAGGTCGAACAGGACCGCGCGGATCATACCAAATCGTGGGGCGGGCGCCGGGTGTGGAGCAGGTAGTTGACGTCGATGTCCTTCCCGAGAGAGTAGGTGCGGGTGATGGGGTTGTAGCTCATGCCGATCACCTCCGCCGTTGTCAGTCCCCCTTGCCGTACCCAGGCGTCCAGTTCCGAGGGGCGGATGAACTTGCGGTAGTCGTGGGTCCCCTTCGGCAGCAGGCGCAGAAGGTATTCGGCGCCGATCACCGCGAACAGGTAGGACTTGGGATTGCGGTTGATGGTGGAGAAGAAGACGTGGCCGCCGGGCTTGACCAGCCGACCGCAGGCGGCGATCACCGACCCGGGATCGGGGACGTGCTCCAGCATCTCCATGCAGGTGACCACGTCGAAGTTCTCCGGCGACTCCTCGGCCAGCGCCTCGGCGGTGGCCATGCGGTAATCCACCTCGACCCCCGACTCCAGCTTGTGCAGCTTCGCCACCGACAGCGGCGCCTCCCCCATGTCGATGCCGGTCACGCTCGCCCCGCGGGCGGCCATGCTCTCGGCCAGGATGCCGCCGCCGCAGCCCACGTCCAGCACCCGCTTGCCCGGCAACCCGCCGCACTGCCGGTCGATATAGTCGAGGCGCAGGGGGTTGATGTCATGGAGCGGCTTGAACTCGCTGTTGCGGTCCCACCAGCGGGCCGCCAGTTCGGCGAACTTGTTGATCTCGGCGGGATCGACGTTGTGGGTGTGTGCGGACATGGTGAATGGCGGTTGGAAGCGGGATGCGCCAATTCTAACAGCAAAGCGACCCGGGGCGGCTGCCACAGGGGCGCCCCGCCTCTGGGGGTGAATCAGGATGGCCGGGCTGAAGCGGCCTTGCCGCTGTTCGCCCGGGGGGCCGGGCCGCTCCTGCGCATCCATGCGCGCGCGGCATTCGTCCTTCCGTGGACATCGCTCCTACTACGGGTTTGGGCTTGCTGTAGGAGCCCGCCCCCGCGGGCGAATGGGCGTGGGAAAAATTGCCCCGAGGACCGGGGTTCTACGGTGTCGCAGTGTTTATTAGCCGCCGCTGGCGAGCCTCTCCTGCCACTCGGCGGCGCGGGCCAGGATCTCCGCCTCGTCCAGGGTGGTGAGTCGGCGGTTCTTGAGCAGATGCCGTCCGGCCACCCAGACGTCGGTCACCTTGTCGCGACCGGTGGCGTAGACCAGTTGCGAAACGGGGTTGTAGAGCGGCCCACTCTCGATGTCGCCGAGGCGGACCGCCGTGATGTCCGCCGCCTTGCCCACCTCCAGCGAGCCGGTCACCTCGTCGAGCCCCAGGGCGCGGGCCCCGTTCAGGGTGGCCATGCGCAGGGCGGCGGCGGCGGGCAGGGCGCTGGCATCACCGGCCACCGCCTTGGCCAGCAGGGCGGCGGTGCGCATCTCCCCGAACAGGTCGAGGTCGTTGTTGCTGGCGCTGCCGTCGGTGCCGAGGGCGACGTTGATGCCGGCCGCATGCAGTTTCGCCACCGGGCAGAAGCCGCTCGCCAACTTGAGATTGGATTCGGGGCAGTGGACCACATGCGCCCCCAAATCGGCAAAACGGGCGATCTCGGGGGCATCGATCTGGGTCATGTGCACCGCCATGAAGCGCGGGGAGACCACACCGAGCCCCTCCAGCCGTGCCAGCGGGCGCGTGCCGGAGGCTTCAGCCTGGCTCACCTCGTGGGCGGTCTCGTGGACATGCATGTGGATGGGCACGTCCAGTTCCTCCGCATACATCACCACCTGCTCCAGCGGCGCATCGGAGACGGTGTAGGGGGCGTGCGGTGCGAAAGCGGTGGTGATCAGCGGGTCGGCGCGGAAGCGATCGTGGAGTTCGATCCCCTTGTGCAGATACTCCTCGGCGTTCTGCGCCCAGGCGGTGGGAAAGTCGATGAGGATCATCCCCACCGACGCACGCATTCCGGCCTGACTGGCGACGTGTGCGGTCTCGTCCGGGAAGAAGTACATGTCGTTAAAGCAGGTGACACCGCCGCGCAGCATCTCGGCAATCGCCAGCTGCGTACCGTCACCGACGAACTCGGGAGAGACCCACTTCGCCTCCGCCGGCCAGATGTGGTCGTTGAGCCAGGTCATCAACGGCAGATCGTCCGCCAGGCCCCGCATCAGGCTCATGGCCGCGTGGGTGTGGGCATTGATCAGTCCGGGGATGAGTGCGTGGTCGGTGCAGTCCACCTCTGTCTCCGCCCGGTAGCGCTCCGCCGCCTCGGCGGTCGGCAGAATGGTGGCAATGCGACCGTCATGGACAGCGATCGTGTGGCGTTCCAGAACGGTGCCGGCGGGCTCCACCGGGATCACCCAGCGGGCGTGAATCAATGTATCGATGGTTTCCATGGGCACGAAAGATATCGATAGCGTGGGGAATACTCAAGGTTGCATGCGGGGCTCCCGGCACGGCTACAATGGGCGCCTCGGATGCAAAGGAGAGAGGGATGGTTAATTTCCAGAAGGAGACAATCGACCGTTTCGTGGAGTTGCTGCGGGCGGGCTACAGTGAGACCTACGGCAACCGCCAGCCGGACTATGCCAACGTGATCGGCTGGATAGGCCATCTGGCACTGGAGAATATCGCCAACGGCGATGCGCTCTACCACAATGTCGAGCACACCATCATGGTCACCCTGGTGGGGCAGGAGATCATCAAGGGCAAGCACCTGCTGGAAGGGGGCGTCGCGCCGGTCGACTGGCTGAACTACATGGTCGGGCTTCTTTGCCACGATATCGGCTACGTACGCGGTGTTTGCCGGGCGGACCGCGACGGGGTCTACGCGAGCGGGGTGGGAAGTGAAACCGTCACCGTGCCAGATGGCTCATCCGGCGCTGCCCTGACCCCCTACCACGTGGACCGCGGAATCCTGTTCGTGCGCGAGCGGTTCGCCAACGCCATGACCGACATCGACGTGGATCGCGTCGCCTCCTTCATCGACAAGACCCGCTTCGCGGCACCGGACCCGGAGTCGAAGGAGGACCCCTACGACTACCCGGCACTGACCCGCGCCGCCGACTTCATCGGCCAGCTCGGCGACCCCGCCTACCTTCGTAAGACGCCGGCGCTCTTCTGTGAGTTCGAGGAGATCGGCTTCAACGAGCGGCACGGTTACAAAACCCCCGGCGATATGCGCCGCTCCTTCGCCCAGTTCTACTGGAAGATGGTCAGTCCGCATGTCGCGGGCGCCCTCAAGTACCTGCGGGTGACCCAGGATGGCAAGCAGTGGATCGCCAGCCTCTACTCCCACGTCTTCGCCTCCGAGCACGGGGAGGTTTAGCCGCATCACACCGCATGATGCCGTTCCTGTAGGAGCCCGCCCCCGCGGGCGAATGGGGGCCGAATAATTCGCCCGGAGGGCCGGGCTCCTACAAAACGACAGTTCGTTCGGTTGTTGGTCTACGCCGCGAAGGTATCCAGTAGCCGATCCAGTATCTCGATGCGCTTCTCCGGGTCCTCGGAGGACTTGAGCAGGCGCAGCTTCTCGTTCCCCTCCAACCGGTAGGTGTCGGGCCGCTTCTGGATCAGTCCGATCACCTTCATCGGATCGATGTTGGGCCGCTCCACGAAGATGACCCGCCCGCTGCCGGGGCCCAGTTCGATCTTGCGGATGCCGAGCGGGCCGGCCTTGAGCTTCAGCTCGGTGATGCGGAACAGGTTCTTCACCTGGGGCGGCAGCAGGCCGAAGCGGTCGATCATCTCCACCTGGAGTTCGCGCAACTCCTCGGGTGATTCCGCCGAGGCGATGCGCTTGTACATGATGAGCCGGGTGTGGACGTCCGGCAGGTAGTCGTCGGGAATGAGCGCCGGGATCTGAAGGTCGATCTCGGCGCCGTGGTCGAGCGGTGTCTCCAGCGCGGGCTCCTTGCCCTCCTTGAGCGCCTTGACCGCACGCTCCAGCAGTTCCGTATAGAGCGTGAAACCGATCTCCTGCATCTGGCCGCTCTGCTCCTCTCCCAGCAGCTCGCCGGCCCCGCGGATCTCCAGGTCGTGGGTGGCCAGGGTGAAGCCGGTGCCCAGCTCCTCGATCGCCTCGATCGCCTCCAGCCGTTTCACCGCGTCCGGCGTGATCGCCCGTTTCGACGGGATCACGAGGTAGGCGTAAGCACGGTGGTGGGAGCGGCCGACCCGCCCGCGCAGTTGATAGAGCTGGGCCAGGCCAAAGCGGTCGGCGCGGTTGATGACGATGGTGTTGGCGCTCGGGATATCGATGCCGGTCTCGATGATGGTGGTGCACAGGAGCAGATTGAAACGCTGGTGGTAGAAGTCGGTCATCACCCGCTCCAGCTCCCGCTCGCGCATCTGTCCGTGGGCGACGGCGACGGTCGCCTCCGGCACCATCGCCTCCACCTCGCGTGCCATCTTCTCGATGGTCTCCACCTCGTTGTGGAGGAAATAGACCTGTCCTCCGCGCTTGATCTCGCGCAGGCACGCCTCGCGGATGAGCGGGGCGTTCCATTCGCTGACGAAGGTCTTCACCGCCAGCCGCTTGGCAGGCGGCGAGGCGATCACCGACAGGTCGCGCATGCCGGAGATCGCCATGTTGAGGGTGCGCGGAATGGGCGTGGCGGTGAGCGTGAGCACGTCCACCTCGGCGCGCAGCGCCTTGAATCGCTCCTTCTGGCGCACGCCGAAGCGGTGCTCCTCGTCGATGATCACGAGCCCCAGCCGTTTGTATTGGATGCCGGATTGCAGCAGCTTGTGGGTGCCGATGACGATGTCGACCATGCCCTCTTCCAGCCCCTGCAGCGTCTCGTCCTGCTCCTTCTTGGAGCGGAAGCGGGAGACGTGGGCGATCCGCACCGGCCAGTCGGCGAAGCGGTCGCGGAAGTTCTCATAGTGCTGCTGGGCGAGCAGGGTGGTGGGGACCAGCATGGTCACCTGCTTGCCCCCCATCACCGCGACAAAGGCGGCGCGCATCGCCACCTCGGTCTTGCCGAAACCGACGTCGCCGCATACCAGCCGATCCATCGGCCGCGGCGCCTCCATGTCGGCCAGCACCGCGTCGATCGCCTCCTGCTGGTCCGGGGTCTCCTCGAACGGGAAGGTGGCGGCGAAGGCGGCGTACTGGCCGCGGTCGAGCGGATAGGCGTGGCCCTGGCGCGCCTCGCGGCGGGCGTAGAGATCGAGCAGCTCGGCGGCCACATCGCGCACCCGCTCGCTCGCCTTGCGTTTGGCCCGCTCCCACTGATTGGTGCCGAGCTTGTGCAGCGGCGTGTTTTCCGGCGCCGCACCGGTGTAGCGGCTGATGAGGTGCAGCGAGGCGACCGGGACGTAGAGCTTGTCGCCGCCGGCGTACTCCAGGGTAAGGAACTCCGCCTCGATGCCGCCGGCGGTCAGTTTCTGCAACCCCAGATAGCGGCCCACGCCGTGGTCCTCGTGGACGACCGGGGCGCCGATCTGCAGCTCGGCCAGGTTGCGGACCACCGCATCCAGATCACGGCCGCGCCCGCCGCGGCGGCGGCGCCGCCGCTGCATCACCTGCTCGCCGTAGAGCTGCGGCTCGGCGATGACGGCGATGGCCGGGTCGGTCATCAGCAGGCCGCGCTCCAGCGGCGCGACCAGAATGCCGACGGGGGCTTCGCTGTCGAGGAACGCCTGCCAGCTGTCGACCGGCGCGGGCGCCAGATCACAGCCGTGCAGCAGATCCAGGAGCGCTTCGCGCCGGCCGGCCGATTCGGCGGCAAACAGCACCCGGCCGGAAAACGCTTCCAGGAACTCCAGCAGCGCGGCGGCAGGCCTTTCGGCGCGCGCCTCCAGGGCCAGCCGGGGCGGTGCCTCGGTGGCGTGATTGATCGCCTTGCCCTTCGCCTCCGCCACCTCGAATGACTGGATGGCGGTGCGGGGGAACCCCTTGATGCGCCCCATCACCTCCGGCATGTCGAGGAACACGGCGGTCGGTTCCAGCAGCGGCCGTTCGATGTTGTGGCGGAGCATCTCGAACCGCTCGTCGCACTCGCGGCGGAAGGTCTCGGCCGCCGCCTGCACCCCCTCGCCGGTCAGCAGCTGCGCCCCCTCCGGCAGGTAGTCGAACAGGGTCTCGGTCTGTTCAAAGAAGAGCGGCAGGTAGTACTCGATACCGGGCGGCGCCAGGCCGTTGCTCACGTCCCGGTAGATGAGGCTGCGCTGCGGATCGCCGGCGATGGCGGTGCGGTAGGCCTGGCGGAAGTGGCGGATCGCCTCGTCGCTCAGCGGGAACTCGCGGGCGGGAAGCATCCGGATGCTCTCCACCTTCTCCAGCGAGCGTTGGCTCTCCGGGTCGAAGGTGCGGATGGACTCCACCTCGTCGTCGAACAGTTCGATGCGGAAGGGGAGGGAGCTGCCCATCGGGTAGAGATCAAGGATGCTGCCGCGCACCGCGAACTCGCCGTGTCCGAACACCTGGGAGACGCACTGATAGCCCGCCTGCTCCAGGTTCCGCCGCATCCGCTCCAGGTCGAGCCGCTCGCCGATACCGAGGACCAGGCTGCCGCCACGGATGTAGCTGCGCGGCGCCAGCCGGTGCATGAGGGTGGCGACCGGGGCGATGAGGATGCCCCGCTCCATGGCAGGGAGCTGGTACAGGGTCGAGAGCCGCTCGGAGATGATGTCCTGGTGCGGTGAGAAGGCGTCGTAGGGCAGGGTCTCCCAGTCAGGAAAGCCGAGCACCGGAACCGCCGGATCGCGGCCGAGGAAGAAGCGTAGTTCGTATTCCAGCCGGGTGGCGGTGGATGCATCGGCGGTGATTACCACCAGCGGCCGTTCCTGTCGGCAGGCAGCGGTGGCGATGGCCAGGCCCGTGCCGGAGCCATACAGTCGCCCCCAGGTGACGCGGTCGCCGGGGCGTGTCGCCAGTAGCGGGTTCAGTGGGGAGTGGTAGGTGCTGTCCATGAAAAAACCGGCTCCGCTCCGCTTGGGAGCGGCGCAAAAGTCGCGTATTGTAGTCGTTGGACCCGGGGCGGTGAACCGGTGTTCACTGCCCCGTGGCATACGGCCTTCAACGGCGGCTTCGACACATCCCTCCCTTCACACGTGTCCAGCCGCATGATTGCGCCGGCTCGCTTATGCTTTTCAGGGCGAACCTACCGCATTTTTATCCCTTTTGCAGGGATGCCGAATCAAAGGCGACTCCGGGTCGTCAAGCCAGGCCTTTCACGACAGGAGGAGTCGCATGGCACACGTGGTCATTATCGGAGCGAGCACCGGCGGGCTTCCGGCCGCATACGATGTTAAGGCCGCCCTGGGCAGTGAGCACGAGGTGACGGTGGTCTCCAATACCGAGACCTTCAGCTTTGTTCCCTCCAACCCGTGGGTGGCGGTCGGTTGGCGCAGCCGCAAGGACACCACTTTTCCCCTCGAACCGTACCTCGCCAAAAAGGATATCCGCTTCCTGCCCAAGGCGGCGAAGGCAATCAAGCCGGACGAGAACCGGGTCATTCTGGACGACGACAGCGCTCTCGATTACGACTACCTCGTCATCGCCACCGGACCGAAACTGGCGTTCGAGGAGGTGGAGGGGCTGGGGCCCGATGGCCACACCCATTCGGTCTGCACCGTCGATCACGCGGAGCACGCCTACGCGGCGTGGAAGGAGTTCGTCCGCGATCCGGGGCCGATCGTGGTCGGTGCCGCCCAGGGCGCCTCCTGCTTCGGGCCCGCCTACGAGGCCGCCTTCATCTATGACACCGATCTTTGCCGGCGCAAACTGCGTGACCGGGTGCCCATGACCTTCGTCACCTCCGAACCCTACATCGGTCATCTCGGACTGGGCGGGGTGGGGGACTCGAAGGGGATGATGGAGTCGGAGCTGCGTCAGCGCCACATCAACTGGATCTGCAACGCCAAGGTCACCCGGGTCGAATCCGGGAAGATGTTTGTCGCCGAGCACAACGACAAGGGTGAGGTGATCAAGGAGCACGAGCTGCCGTTCAAGTACAGCATGATGCTGCCCGCCTTCAAGGGGGTGGATGCGGTCGCGTCAGCGGGCGAGGAGCTGTGCAATCCGCGCGGCTTCGTCAAGGTGAACGAGTTCCAGTTCAACCCGAAGTGGAACAACATCTACTCGGTGGGGGTGTGCATCGCCATCCCGCCCGTGGAGACCACCCCCGTCCCCACCGGCACGCCGAAAACCGGCTACATGATCGAGTCGATGGTTGCGGCGACCGTCCACAACATCAAGAACGCCATCGAGGGGCGGGCACCCGATCAGAAGGGGACCTGGAACGCCATCTGCCTGGCCGACCTCGGCAATACCGGAGTCGCCTTTGTGGCCATGCCCCAGATCCCGCCCCGTAATGTCTCCTGGATGAAGAAGGGCAAGTGGGTCCACATGGCCAAGGTGGCCTTCGAGAAGTACTTCATGGCCAAGATGAAGAAGGGCTCCAATGACCCGCTCTACGAGAAGTACATCCTCAAGGCGCTGGGCATCGAAAAGCTGAAATAGCCCCCTGGCGGTCGATGGAGCACCTCCCTGTGCTCCTCGCCGCGAGGAAAGGCCGAATCGGTCGGCGCTTCCTTATACATCGACCAGCCGTGCCGCGAACCCCGCATCGACCAGCGCCTCGATGAGGCTCCCCGGGCTGGCGCGCGCCTCGTCGAATTGCACGAAGATCAGGTGGGGCTTGCTCGACTGCGCACGCGTGTTGCACCCGGCGCCTGAACGCTCCAGGACCCGGCAGAGCACCTCGCGCCGCTCCGGGGTCAGCACCTCTGTGACGTGTAGCAGTGTCTCCCGCATGACGGATACTCCTCTTCAGGTCAGTCCGAGGTCACCTTGAAGGTGTCCAGGATGATATCCACCGCGACGGCGTGGGCACCGTGGTGCACAGCCTCGAAGATCGCACTGTCGCGCCAGCCGTGGGCGCGGAGCCGCGCCATCTCCTGTTCGCCGATAGGGTGCGGATTCGCGACGGCAGCGAGCACGAAGTGCAGGAGCGCCTTCTCCGCTTCCGGCAGCGGCGCCTGGTCTGGATCCCGGCGTGCGGCTCCAATCGCCTCCGCAGCCACCCCCGCCTGCATGAGTAACGCCACGTTCAGATCGATGCAGTAGGTGCAACGGGCCTGTTCGGACACCAGCAGCCGGATGAAGGCCAGCAGCGGTGCGCTGAGGGTGGGATGGGTGCTGAAAAAGCCGACGTGCTCCATCTGCTGCGCGAGTAGGTGCGGACTGATCCCGAACAGGCGGGCGGCGTTCGGCAGGAATCCGAAGAGTCGCTCCGTGTCCCGGTACAGGGTGGCCAGTTCCCCCTGCGCTTCGCCGGGGGCAGGGCCGAACAGCAGCGGCTGGTCGGTGGTCGTGTTGTTGGGCTCCGTATTCACGGCTGTTCTCTCCTCTAGTTGACCGTCCGGTTAAGTTTCCAGACTGAAAAAAGGGCGCATGCGCCCCGGTGAATCCGTACCGGCCGTTGCCAGTTCATGGTGCTCCACACGGCGCCCCGATCAGCCCAAGCGCGTTTCGGCCGAGCTCCGCCACGTAATCGGGGTCGTTGCGGGTCTTGGCCACCAGCAGGACCCCCTCCATATACGCGAACAGTGCCCTGGCTCCGGCGACCGGGTCGATCCCAGGTGCCGAGCCGTCCCGAACCGCCTCCTCCAGGGTCGCGGCAATCTGCCGTTCGGCGGCCCGAAACAGGGTCTCGATCCGCTCGCGCAGGATCGGCTCCTGGGTGCTCAACTCCAGCGCCAGGTTGCCCAGGGGGCAGCCCAGCACCTGTCCCGTCTGCTCCATCAGTTCACGCTGCACCTGCGCGCTTTGTTCGAAAAAGCGCTCAATGCGCGCCAGTGGGGGCAGGTCGGGGGAGAACGCCGGCCCGATCACTCGCTCCTGGATGCGCCGCCAGAGCTCATCGATGGCAGCCAGGGACAACTCACGCTTTGAGGGGAAGAAGTGGTAGAAACTTCCTTTCTGGACCCCTGCCCGCGCGCAGATCTCCTGCACCCCGACAGCGGTGTAGCTGCGGGTGTGGATGAGGTCCACCGCGGCCTCCAACAGCCGCTTGCGTGCATCGCTGACTCTGCCCATGCGCCGATAATAGTTGACCGATTGGTAAAGGACAAGCCCAAGCCTTCGTCCGTCCGCGGTGCAGTGGACCGGGAGGGGGAGGGAGCGCGGAGATCGACCGGGTCGGGGAATCAATGGGCAAACTGTCCCCTTGCCGAGGGGGGTGTTACCCTGCCCCCCAAGTGTGCAGCTGCGGGGGCCGTTGCGCACAATAACCAGAATCAAGGGGGATCGCAGTGGACACGACCACCAGCCTTCCCAGCCGCTGGGTCACCGTGCTCGAGTCGGCGGAGGTGGTGCCGCTCGCCGAGGTCTGGCGGCAGTTGAGCGAGGTGCCCCTGACGGCGGCACAGGCTGCCGAGCGGTTGTTCCTGCGCTATCGGCAGGCGGCGGGCCCGGCGGCCTGGCTCGCCTTTACTGTCGCCGTGGCGGGCCGCATCCACACCCTCTCCGATTTTCACCCGCTCGATCCGCTGCTCGCCGAGTTTGCCCGCCGCCGGCCCGCCATCGGCCTGCCCGAGCCGTTGTTGCGGGAGCTGGATGCCTGTTACTTCGGTGGACTGGTGTTTCGCCAGCCGGACCATCCCCGGATGGCCCACTGGGCCGGGCGCTGCCTGGAGGCGTTCGAGGCAGAGGGTGACGATTTCGCCCGCCTGAGCGCCGCCAACTACCTGCTTCTGCACCGCATCTGGCGGGGTGATCTGCTGGGTGCGGAGGTGCTCAGTCATCGCATGACGGCGATACGCGAGCGGACCGGCGACATCCGCGCCCGCCTGCTCAGCCACTCCCTGGTGGCGATGATTCGGCGCCTGTTTGTCGACTATGCCGAGTGCCTGTCGGAGGTGCAGGGTGGACTTGCCCTCGCGGAGGAGAGCGCCATTCACTCCTGGGACTCCCATTTCCACATGCAGGGGGCGTTCCTCGCGCTGACGCGGCACAACCTGGCCGAGGCCGGCGAATGGCTTGCGCGGATGGCGCACTCGGGGTCCCCGGAGCACTATCTGGACCGTTCCGGCTATCACTACAGCCGTGCCTGGCTGCACCTGTTGCAGGACGATTTGCAGTTGGCCCTGCGACACGCCCGCGAGGCGGTGACACTGGCGGAAAGATCGGGTGCCATCTTTCCCCAGGCGGTGACCCGTATCGGGCTTGCCCAACTTTACGTGGAGCAGCGCCGGTTTCTGCGCGCACTGGTACACGTCGGCCGGGCGCGGCTCATAGGCCGTGCCATGGAATCGGGCTATGTGCCGTTCGCGCGCGGCCTGACCCGGGCACACGCGGCCTTCAGCCTGGGCATGGAGGCGCGCGGCCGGCGCGTGCTGGCGCAGACCCTGGCGCTCGGTCGTGAGCAGCGCTATGTCAATTTTCCCTGGTGGCGCGGGAGCACGATGGCGACGCTCTGCGCCCGCGCGCTCATCGCCGGCATCGAGCCGGATTACGTGCGCTGGCTGATCCGCCAGCGCCGGCTGCCGCCGCCGCCGGATCTCGCCGTCCCGGAACACTGGTACTGGGCACTGGAGGTGGCGCTGCTCGACGGACCGGCGGTGCGCCTCGACGGCCAGCCGCTGGAACTGGGCGGCAAGGCGCACGAGCTGCTGCTGAGCCTGGCCTGCCTGGGCGACGGCAAACGGCCGGTCTTACGCGAACGGCTTGCCGACCTGCTCTGGCCCGACAGCGACGGCGACCGCGCCCAGCGGGCGCTCGATACGGCGATCCATCGCCTGCGCCGCTATCTCGGCGGCGAGGAGATGATCCTGACCCGTCCGGGTAGCGTGGAACTCAACCCCGCCCTGTGCAGGGTGGACTATTGGTGGCTGCTGCGTGACCTGGACGCGCCATCGCAAGGCGGCGAGCGCCTGGCCCGTCTGGTTGCCGCGGCGGCGCGTCTCTCCGCGTTACCGGCGCCATTGCCCACGGAGGCGTTGTTGCGCCGGATCGTGACAACGGTGCTGGCACATCTGCACGATGCCGCCGCCGCCGACCGGGAGGCGTGGCTGGAGACGTTGCTGGACGCACAACCCGCCAACGAGCGGCTGTGGCAGGCGCTGATTCGCCATCACCTGGCCCTGGGCCTGCCCAGCGCGGCGGTGGCGGCGTGGCAGCGCTGTGTCGCCGCTCTTGCCGCCCACGTCGGGGTGGCACCGTCGGCGGCGACCCGGGCGCTAATCGCGGAGCTACTGCAGGCGCCGGAGCCGGAGCCGGAGCCGTAACCCGCCGCTTACCACGCCGGCACCGCCTGCGGCTCGTCGAACCAGGCGCTGCGCAGGCCGAGTTCGCCGTGCTCATTTCGGCCCCAGGCCCATAAGGTGTCGCCCGCCCTCACCGCGACGGTGTGGATCGCGCCCGCACTGACCGACCGCCAGTCGGTGGCGCTGCCCACCCGCGTCGGTGAGGTGCGCTGGGCGGTGGTGTCGCCCAAGCCGAGATGGCCGGCCCAGTTACGGCCCCAGGTCCAGAGGCTGCCGTCCGACTTCACTGCCGCGGAGTGGCCCCATCCGGCACTGATCTGCTCCCAGTCGGTGGCGCTGTCCACCTGAACCGGCGAGGTGTTCTGGACGGTGTGGCCGAGACCGAGCTGGCCGTACTGGTTGTAGCCCCAGGCCCAGAGGGTGCCGTCGCTCTTGAGTGCCAATGTATGGGCCTGGCCGGTGCTTACCTTCTCCCAGTCGGTACCGCTACCCACCTGCACCGGGGCGGTGCGCCCGGTGGTGTCGCCGAGACCGAGCTGACCCGAACCGTTAAAGCCCCAGGCCCAGAGGGTGCCGTCGCTCTTGGTGGCGAGGGTGTAGTCCTGGCCGGCGCTGACGGACTCCCAGTCGCTGTCGCTGCCCACCTGCACCGGGGCGGTGCGCTGGGCGGTATCGCCCAGGCCGAGCTGGCCATTGGTGTTCCCGCCCCACGCCCAGAGGGTGCCGTCGCTCTTGACCGCCAGGGTGTGGAGCCAGCCCGCTGCCACCTCTCTCCAGTCGTTGCCTGCGATCTGTGCAGGGGCGGTGCGCTGGGTGGTGTCGCCCAGGCCGAGTTGGCCGTTGGTGTTCAGACCCCAGGCCCAGAGGGTGCCGTCGCTCTTGATGGCCACGGCGTGGTACTCGCCGGTGGTGAGATGCTCCCAGTCGGCGTCGCTGCCCACCTGCGCCGGGGACGTGCGGTCGTCGGTATCGCCCAGGCCGAGCTGGCCGTACTGGTTGTGGCCCCAGGCCCAGAGGGTGCCGCCAGCCTTGAGGGCGAGGGTACGGAGCAGGCTCGCACGGACGGTTTCCCAGCCGGTATCGGCCACGGTCTGTTCCGGGGTCAGGAAATCGCGCGAGACCCCCAGCCCCAGTTGGCCCGACCAGTTGTTGCCCCAGGCCCGCAACGAGCCGTCGGTGGTGACCGCCACGTGGTGAAAGTGGTCGTACCACCGGCCGGTAGAAATCGTGTGCCAGTCGGCGGCCGCGCCTACCTGCGTGGGCGACCAGCGGTCATCGGTATCGCCCAGACCCAACTGCCGGTGTTGGTTAATACCCCAGGCCCACAGGGTGTCGTCCCCCCTGACGGCGAACGAGTAGTACTCACCCGCGCTGATCTCTTTCCAGGCATCGCCGCCCACCTGTGTGGGCAATGTGCGGTTGGCGGTGTCGCCCAGGCCGAGCTGGCCGTACCAGTTGCTGCCCCAGACCCAGAGGGTGCCGTCGGCGCGCAGCGCCAGCGTGTGATCGCTTCCCGCCTCGACGGCCGCCCAGTCGGCGTCGGCGTCCACCTGTGTCGGCGATGCACGGTCGTCGGTGTCGCCCAGGCCGAGTTGGCCGGACCAATTGCTGCCCCAGCCCCAGAGGGTACCATCGCCGCGGATGGCCAGGGTGTGGTATCCGTCGGTGCTCACCTTCTCCCAGTCGGTATCGCTGCCCACCTGTGTCGGCGATGCACGGTCTTCGGTGTCGCCCAGGCCGAGCTGGCCGTACAAGTTGCGGCCCCAGGCCCAAAGCGTGCCGTCGGTCTTGACCGCCAGCGAGTGATACGGACCGGCGTCCACCCCCTTCCAGTCCGCGTCGCTGCCCACCCGGACCGGGAAGTAGCGCCTGCCGGTATCCCCCAGGCCGAGCTGGCTTTCACCGTTGTCGCCCCAAGCCCAGAGGCTGCCGTCCGCCCTGACCGCGAGCGAGTGATCCTCGCCCGCGGTCACGGCCACCCAGTCGGTGGCGGTGCCCACCTGCGTGGGCGACCAGCGGTCATTGGTATCGCCCAGACCGAGCTGGCCGGCCCAGTTGCCGCCCCAGGCCCAGAGGGTGCCGTCGGCCTTCACGGCCAGGGTGTGGTCGTACCCCACGGCGACCAAGAGGAACTGGGTGCAGGCGATGTCCACATCCATCACCGAGGCGCCCCCCATCGTGCCGTTGCCGTTCGCCACCGTGCAGTGGTGCTGCGCGGGCTGGGCGGACAGCGTGACCGAATAGGGGCTGCCGGGGGGCAGGGTGGCGGTGAAGCTGAAGGGGTTGCCGTTGGCGGTGTGGTCCAGGGTGAGGTCGTCGCCGCCGTTCAGCAGCAGGGTGATGCTCTTGCCCTGCGCAAGGCCGGTGAGGGTTCCGCCGACGGCGTATGTAGTGATTTCAAAGGCTGCCGCAACCGTGCAATCGGCGGTGACGGCGCCGGTGGTGTAGGTGC
>JAWLGZ010000002.1:0-593786 GCA_041690635.1 Gammaproteobacteria bacterium | reverse complement strand
TGCCGTCCAGTGTGCCGCCGCAGCCGCTGACGGAATCGATGCGATAGCCGCTGTCCGGAGTGAGCGTAAACGCGGTGGTGCTGCCGTGGCTCACCGTGCCGCTGGCCGGGCTGATGCCGCCGCCTGTGCCGACGCTGGTGGAGACCGTGTAGCTGCTCAGGCTGAATGTCGCCGCAACCGTGCAATCGGCGGTGACGGCGCCGGTGGTGTAGGTGCTGCCGTCCAGTGTGCCGCCGCAGCCGCTGACGGAATCGATGCGATAGCCGCTGTCCGGAGTGAGCGTAAACGCGGTGGTGCTGCCGTGGCTCACCGTGCGGCTGGCCGGGCTGATGCCGCCTCCTGTGCCGACGCTGGTGGAGACGGTGTGGTTGTTCGGAACCACACCGGGCGGTGGTGACGCAAAGTCGTTGTTGCCGGTCGCCCAAGCCACAAAACTGTCGAGCCACGCCTCCAGGCCATCACCGCCTTCTATTGCTGTACGTGCGGCATCCGTGTTGAACAGACCGTTACCGGTACCGGAATCAAGGAAGGGATCTCCATCGGTTACGGGATTGAATCCAATCAGGTTGGCTAGGCGGGCGCCGGCGTCGCCGGCATTGAAGCCGTGGTTGTCCATCAGGCGGACGATCACTGTGCTAAGGGGAGTGATGCCGCACTCGCCACCGGCATCTTCGCATGAGCCCAGCAGGACGCCCGTATAGGGGACTCCGTTCAGCGTGCCGCCGGTTACCCGCACCCGGTACGGCGGGTCCTGCCGAAGTTCGAGGGTGAAACGCCCGTTGCTGTCGGTGGTGGTGTGGAATTGTGTCGTCTCGTCACGGCTCCAGACCTCCACCAGCGCCCCGGCAAGCGGGCCGTTGACGGCGAGCCCCGAGAGTGTGACGGTCCCATTGCCCGTTCCACCCCCGCCACACCCTGCGAGCAGGATTAGCATGACGCCGAGAAATATGGCGTTGAGAGTGGTGCGGCACATGGCGCGTCCCCCGCGGTTGATGAGGGCACCATATTAGGATGCGCTACCTTACATCTGTCTTACACCTTTGCCCCTGTTCGTGGTGAAAGATGCTACCTGGCCGACTTCCACGTCACCGACGAGCGGGGCAAGGTGCTCGGTTGCCGCAATTTGTGACCTCAACTCCAACGCAGCCCGCCACCGCTCTGGTACTCGGTCACCCGGGTCTCGAAGAAGTTTTTCTCCTTGCGCAGGTTGGCCTGCTCATCGAGCCACGGCAGGACGTTTTCGGCGCCGGGGAAGGGGGGCTCCAGGCCGAGCTGGCGGGCGCGACGGTTGGCGATATGGCGGAACTGTTCGATGTGCTGGTCGGCGGAGTAGCCGAGGATCGGTTTGGGCAGCAGATGGCGGGCGTAGTCCGCCTCCGCCTGCTCCGCCTCCTGCCACATCCCCGCCAGCGCAGTGTCGTCCGGGACGATCTTCTCCTCCTGCATGATCTGTTTCACCACGCGGATACCAAAGCCGCAGTGGAGCACCTCGTCGCGCATGATGTACTGCAACTGCTCGGCGGTGCCCTTCATCAGGCCGCGTCGCTGCAGGGCGAAGATGGGGGAGAAGCCGTTGTAGAACCAGCACCCTTCGAACACCGCGGCGAAGAAGAGATAGGCGAGAAGAAACTCGTGCAGCGCCTCGCGATCGCGGAGGTCGAGGCCGGAGCGCAGGACCGCCTCCAGGCGGCGGTTGGCGATGCGGATCTTGCCGTGGATGGCGGGCACGACCCGGTAGCGGTTGTAGATCTCCCCCTGATCGAGGCCCAGGGTCTCGATGCAGTGCTGATAGGTCCAGGTGTGCAGCGCCTCTTCGTACACCTGGCGCGCCTGATAGATCTGGAGTTCCGGCGCGGTCATCTTCTCCATTACCGCCAGGCCGATGTTGCGCATGGCAAGGATGTCGGAGGTGGTGAGATAGGCGAGCACGTTCTCGTAGAGGTGACGCTCCTCCGGCGTGAGCTTGTGGTGATAGTCGTGAACATCCTGGGCCATGTTGATGTCCAGTGGCGTCCAGTGGTTGCGGTTGGCGTTGAGGAAATACTCCCATGCCCACGGATACTTGAACGGTGCCAGCTGGTTGATGTCGGCCAGGCCGCCCACTACCCGCTTGTCCTCGGGGTTGATCGGTGGGACCGCAGTGGTGCTCTCCGCTTCGGATTCGGATTTCACCGCCACCGGCCGGGCCGGCGCCCACACCGCAGAAATCGGGTCATCCCAGTTCTGGAACATCGCTTTCCCCTTGCAACTTGTCACTTGCCACTTGTAACTGCCTCACTGACACGCCTCGCATCCAGGATCGTCGATGGCACATGCCTTGGGGGCTGCGTCGCCCGACTTCTCCATGTGGGTGGCGCCGAGGGTGCGCAGGTAGTAGGTGGTCTTGAGGCCGCGAACCCAAGCCAGTTTGTAGAGGTTGTCCAGCTTGGGGCCGGAGGGCTCCCCCAGGTAGAGATTCAGGCTCTGGGCCTGGTCCAGCCACTTCTGCCGCCGCGACGCGGCCTCCACCAGCCAGCGCGGATCGATCTCGAAGGCGGTGGCGTAGAGCGCCTTGAGTTCGTCGGGGATGCGGTCGATGGCGGCCAGGCTGCCGTCGTAGTACTTGAGATCGTTGATCATCACCTTGTCCCACAGGTCACGTGCCTTGAGGTCGGCGACCAGGTGCGGATTGACGACGGTAAACTCCCCGGAGAGGTTCGATTTGACGAACAGGTTCTGGTAGGTGGGCTCAATGGACTGGCTCACCCCGCAGATATTGGCGATGGTGGCGGTGGGGGCGATGGCCATGACATTGGAGTTGCGCATGCCCTGTTTCAGCACCTTGTGGCGCAGTGCCTCCCAGTCGAGGGTGGCGGCGGTGTCCATCTGCAGGTAGTCGCCGCGCGCCTCCTTCAGGCGGGCAACGGAGTCGATGGGAAGGCAACCCTCACTCCACAGGGAGCCCTCGTAGCTGGGGTAGCGACCGCGCTCGGCGGCCAGTTCACTCGATGCCTGGATGGCGAACCAGCTCACTGCCTCCATGGAGCGGTCGGCGAAGTCCACCGCCTCCTCGGAGGCATAGGGCAGGCGCAGTTTGTACAGGGCGTCCTGAAACCCCATGATGCCGAGCCCGACCGGCCGGTGGCGCAGGTTGGAGTTCCGCGCCTGCGGCACGCTGTAGTAGTTGATGTCGATGACGTTGTCGAGCATGCGCAGGGCGGTGATCACCGTCCGTTCCAACTGCTCCAGGTCCAGCCCGTTCTCGGCGACGTGGGCAGCCAGGTTGACCGAACCCAGATTGCAGACGGCGATCTCCCGGTCGTTGGTGTGGAGGGTGATCTCGGTGCAGAGGTTGGAGCTGTGCACCACCCCCATGTGGTGGTTGGTGTAGCGCAGGTTGCAGGGGTCCTTGAAGGTGATCCAGGGGTGGCCGGTCTCGAACAGCATGGCGAGCATTCTGCGCCACAGCTCGACGGCAGGGACCTTCTTGAACACCCGCATCTCGCCCCGTGCCGCCCGCTCTTCGTAGCGCACGTAGGCCGCCTCGAACGCCGTGCCGGTCAGCTCGTGCAGATCGGGCGCCTCGTCGGGGGAGAAGAGGGTCCACTCCCCCTCCTCGGCGACCCGCCGCATGAACAGGTCCGGCACCCAGTTGGCGGTGTTCATGTCGTGAGTGCGGCGGCGTTCGTCGCCGGTGTTCTTGCGCAGCTCCAGAAACTCCTCGATGTCGATGTGCCATGTCTCCAGGTAGGCGCACACCGCCCCCTTTCGCTTGCCCCCCTGGTTGACCGCCACGGCGGTGTCGTTGGCCACCTTGAGGAACGGCACCACACCCTGGCTGCTGCCGTTGGTCCCCTTGATGTGGGCCCCGAGGCCACGCACCCGGCTCCAGTCGTTGCCGAGCCCGCCGGCGAATTTGGAGAGCAGGGCGTTGTCGCGAATGGCGCCGAAGATGCCATCCAGGTCGTCGGGCACGGAGGTGAGATAGCAGGAGGAGAGCTGCGGACGCAGGGTGCCCGCGTTGAACAGGGTGGGGGTGCTGCACATGAAGCGGAAGCTGGAGAGCAGTTCGTAGAACTCGATGGCGCGCGTCTCGCGCTCCAGTTCGTTCAGCGCCAGCCCCATGGCGATACGCATGAAAAACGCCTGCGGCAGCTCGAAACGGATGCTGTCGCTGTGCAGGAAATAGCGGTCGTAGAGGGTCTGCAGGCCGAGGTAGGTGAAGTCGAGATCACGCTGGGGCCGGAGCGCAGCACCCAGCCGCTCCAGATCGAACAGCAGCAGCCGCGGATCGGCCAGCCCCAGATCGGCGGCGCGCTGCAAATGGGCCTTGAAGTAGTCGCCGTAGAGCTCCCCCATCTGTACCTGGGTTTCCACCTCGGCCCCGACGTCGAGAAAGACCAGCGCCTCCCGGCGCAGGCGGTCGAGCAGCAGCCGCGCCGCGGCCAGGCCGTAGTCCGGGTCGCGCTCGATGAGGGTGCGGGCGCTGAGCACCAGTGCCTCCCCCACCTCGCTCTCCTGAATACCGTCAAACAGGTTACGGCGCAGGTTCTCAAGAATGGTGACACGCTCCACACCGGCTAGCCCCTCACACGCCTCGATGACCAGCTGTTCCAGTCGTGCCAAATCCAGTGGCGCGTGGCTGCCATCGGTGCGGGTGACCTGCAAGACGGGTCTCTCCGGCGAGGGTGGCGGCATCTTCTGCGCGCGTCGGCGGGCATGCTCCTCCCGGTAGAGCACATAGGCGCGCGCCACCTTGTGGTGGCCGGAGCGCATCAGCGCCAGCTCCACCTGGTCCTGGATGTCCTCGATGTGCAGGGTGCCGCCGCCGGGCAGGCGCCGGGTCAGGGCGGCGGCTACTTGAACGGTTAGCTCCGCCGCCGTGTCGTGGATGCGTTTGGAACCGGCGGCGCCGCTGCCCTCGACGGCGAGGAACGCCTTGGTCACGGCGGCGGCGATCTTGGCCGGGTCGAAGCCGGTCACAGAGCCGTTGCGCCGGATCACCTGAAAGCGGCCGTCGCCGTGCGGCGGGGATTCGGAGGGGTAGAAGTGTGGGGTGGCCGGATCTCGGGATCCGGTGATCGATTCGGTCAACATGGCGCCTCCCAGTCTCTGTCGGGTGGGGCCATCGCGAAGGAACGGGGCCGCCGAACAGGAGGGCGCCCCCGAGGCCTTTGACGCGAAGGCTCGGGTCCGGCCCGTCGTCAGACGGGCCCTTCCTCGGCAGGTATTCGGACTCGGGGGCGCGCTCCTGTGAGCACCTACGGCCGCGGCTTCCCACCCTTTCGGGCAGTGCCTGGCGATCAAACGCCGAGCGGCCTTCGTTCCCCCACACCGCTGCGCGACAGTTCCGGATTCACACCGGATTCCCTGTTACCGCAACCACAAGATTTGGTGGGTGCACCGAAGATCGGGCACAAGATAGCCTCAGTGGGGGATGAAGGCAAGCCTGCAAGTCGGGGGTGGGCGGTCATTCAAACCCGGAGATGGGTCGTACCCCGCCCGGGACTCCTAATCATTGCCTGAAAGGGGTTGAGCGAAATGGAAGCCGGCTTTCACCATCCCCTCGTGCTCGTAGAACCGGTGCGCCTCCAGGCGCTGCATGCCCGAGTCGAGGTGAAGCTGTGCACACCCTTCCCCGGTGGCGTGCTCCTTGAGCCAGCCGAGCAGGGCGGCGCCGTATCCCTGTGACCGGTGGGCGGCCAGGGTGACCAGGTCGTCCACATAGAGGTGGTGGCCCCAGGCGAGATTCTCGCCGATACGGAAGCCGGCGACGGCGACCACCCCGTCCCCCGTGCGACCGAATGCCAGCCGATATCCATCGGCCTGTTGTGCGCGCACCCGCGACAGGAATTCCGTCGCTTCGAGGTGGGGGCGCAGCTCGCGCAGGACCGGATAGCAGGCGGTGATCTCGTCGTCGGTGATGGCCAGTGCGATCTCCATGGGGGCTCCTGTGGATTCATTCATTGGGGGTAGAGGAGGTTCTACGTGGACTGCTCCCGCGCGATGCGTGCCCGCTCCGTGCGGATGGCGACGATGGCCTCCAGGTAGTCCGAGCCCCACTGCCGCAGCTGCCGGAGGATCGGCTCCAGGGGTCTGGCCCAACTCCGTGAGCCGATACTCGACCCGCGGCGGCACTTCGGGGTAGACGGTACGGGCGACAATCCCGTCCTCCTCCAGTTCACGCAACTGCCGCGTCAGCATGCGCTGCGTCACCGCCGGCATCAGGCGGCGCAGTTCGTTGAAACGCCTGGTGCCGCCGAGGAGATGGAACAGCACCACCCCTTTCCATTTGCCGCCGACAACCTCCAGGCAGGCCTCCACCGGACAGCCGAAATCACAGTCGTACCGATCGTGTCGCATGCGGAAATCCAGGTATACAAAGGGGTACCAGGTATCGGAAATGTGCGTTCTTACGACATCGCCGCTGAACGAATAGTATCGCTCGTGCCGGTTTCCATCCAAGCGCACGAGGAGAGGTCATGGACGTTTTTACCGCCATTGAGAGCCGTCGTTCGATCAAACAATTCGACCCGGGCCACGTCATGCCGAAGGAGGACGCAGAGAGATTGCTGCGGCTCGCCATGCTGTCACCGACCGCCTTCAATCTCCAGCACTGGCGCTTCGTCGTGGTGCGCGACCGCGCACTGCGGGAGGCGTTGCGCGCGGTCACCTGGATGCAGCCGCAGATCACCGATGCGTCGCTCCTGGTGGTTGTCTGCGCCGACCTCAAGGCGTGGAAAAAGTCACCAGAGCGGTACTGGCGCGACGCCCCCGCGGACGTCCGTGAAGGTGTCCTCGCTGCCATCGATGAGTACTACGACGGCAGGGAACAGGTGCAGCGGGACGAGGCGATGCGCTCCTGCGGTATTGCCGCCCAGACGCTGATGCTGGCGGCGAAGGGAATGGGTTACGACTCCTGCCCCATGGACCTCTCCGACTTCGATGCCGTGGGCCGGATCATCGGCCTTCCGGGGGACCATGTGATCGGGCTCTTCGTCGCCATCGGCAAGGCGGCCCGCGGACCTTGGCCCCGCCCGGGGCCGCTGGCCCTGGAGGAGGTGGTGGTCACCGATCGGTTCGGGGCGTGCCGGGCGGAACCTGTACTGCCGTGAGAGAGCGCCAGGCGGCCACCAACTCGGCGGCCGCCCGTTCCAGGTCCCGTTCGGTGGTGGGTCTGCCCACCGACAGGCGGACCGCGCCGCGGGCCCGGGCACCTGCGATTCCCATCGCCCCCAGCACACCGCCGGCCGGTCCGCCCGCCGCATGGCAGGCGGCGCCCACCGAGGCGGCCACATCCTTCGCCCGTCCGAGCAGTTCGCGGCCGTCCACGCCGGGGAAGGAGAGGTTGAGGGTGTTGGGCAGACGCTCATCCGGGTGGCCGTTGAGGATCAGGCCCGGGATATCTTTCGCCAGCCATCGGTACAGCCGGTCCCGCATCACCCGCAGCCGCGGCGCCTCCTCCTCCAGCCGAACGCGGGCGAGTCGTGCCGCCGTGCCCAGCGCCACCAGGTGGGGGACGTTCTCGGTGCCCGGCCGGAAGGCGCGCTCCTGGCCACCGCCCGCGAACAGCGGTTCGAGCGGGGTGCCGGGGCACACCCACAGCGCGCCGACTCCCTTGGGGGCATAGAACTTGTGTCCCGCCAGGGTCAGCAGATCCACCCCCAGCGCCTCCACATCGACCGGGATCTTGCCGGCGGACTGGGCCGCGTCGGTGTGGAAGGGTACGCCGTGGGCGCGGGCGATGTGGGCCAGTTCGGCGATGGGCTGGATGGCGCCCACCTCGTTGTTGGCGTGCATGATCGAAACCAGGGCGGTGTCCGGGCGCAGCGCCTCCTCCAGCGAACCCGGTTCGACCCGCCCGTTATTGTCCACGGGCACAACAGTCACCTCCCACCCCTCGGCCGCGAGCCGGCGCAACGGTTCGGCCACCGACGGATGCTCGACGGCGCTGGTGATCAGGTGGCGTCCCCGATCGCGCCGGGCGCGGGCGGTGCCCTGGATGGCCAGGTTGTTGGCCTCGGTGGCGCAGCCGGTGAAGATGACCTGATCGGACTCGGCGCCGATCAGTCCGGCCACTTCGCCGCGGGCACGGGCGACCGCCTCCGCCGCGCGTTGCCCGTAGAGGTGGTCGGAGGAGGGGTTGCCGAAGTGTCCCCGCAGGTAGGGGAGCATCGCCTCTACCACCTCCGGGTCGACGGGGGTGGTGGCGTTGTAATCCAGATAGATCGGGTCGCTCATGGGTGTTCAGTCACTCCCCCACTCCTCCATCATTTTCTCCTGCTCCGCTTCGAGCCGTTGCAGGAGGGCCGGGGCATCGCCGTCAAAGCCGGCAGCCACCGCCGCCGCGCATACCTCTTGGGGCGAGAGGATCACCCCGTCGGCGGGGACGAGCAACTCCCCGTTCACCAGTAGCGCCGGTGCCGGTGGCAGCGGATTTTCGGGCATGGGGAACACCGGTAGCGGATAGAGGATTTCGGCGCGTCCCCCGACCGCCTCCGCCACCGTGTCCGCGAATCGCATGTAGAGGGTGCAGCGCCCGCCCGGCGGTTGTTTCGATATGACGGAGAGGGTGATCGGCATCGGTTCGCTCCCTTGTCAAAGCCCGGCCAGCTGGCCGCCCAGGATGTAGGTGGCCACCAGCATCAGGAAGATGGCGAATCCCCGCTTCAGCGCCTCCCCGGAAACGCGATGGGCGAAGCGGGTGCCGACGACGCTGCCGGCGATGGCTACCGTCGTGAATACCGCCATCAGCCCGTAGTCGATCACCACCTCGCCCACATAGCCGGCGAAACCGGCGTAGGACTTGACGGCGACGATGGCCAACGAGGTGCCGATCGCCTGCTTCATCGGCAGGCCGGAGAGGAGCACCAGCGCCGGGATGATGAGAAAGCCGCCGCCCACGCCCACCAAGCCGGTCAGGGCACCGACCACAATGCCGTGTAAAGCCACTTGGGAGAGGCAGCGCCCCTCATTGCACACCTCGGCAGTGGCCACAGCCGCGCCCACGGAACGATGCCGGCGGGCCGGTTTGAGCATCTTCCAGGCGGCGGCGTACATCACCAGCGCGAACAGGGTGAGCTGGATCACCACCGGGGTGATCACCCCGAGCCGCGCCCCGGCGTAGGTGCCCGCGATCCCGAACAGCCCGAACACCGCCGTCACCTTCAGGTTCACGTTGCCCTGGTGCCAGTGCTGGATCGCGGTGAGGGTGGCGGTGATGGCGACGATGCCGAGGCTCATGGCGATGGCCGACTTCGGCTCCACGTGCAGCAGGTAGAGCAGGGCGGGGGTGGTGATGATGGAGCCGCCGCTGCCGAAGATGCCGAGTACGATGCCGGTGGCGAGGCCGGCGATAAGGGCGGAGAGGGTCATTGGTGGTCCCCTTACTATGTAACTCAGTTGTTCAAGAGAATACTTGAATACTGAGGCGAGTCAAGGGGCTCGCGCGGCGGGGCAGGCAGGAAATCAGTGGAGGGTGGTGGATCGTCGTCGGCCGGGGCGGGTTTCGATCGGCTGGGCGCCGCGTCAGAGAGGTCTCGACAGCGAGGCTGCCAAGAAGCCACCCAATGGGAGTCCGGAGGGAATCAGCCTTTCCGTCAGGCGCGCCACGGGGCCGCCGCCCGGGAGGAAAAGGGCGCTGGCGACGGTAATCCGGGGGGTGGGTTCGAGTTCACCGGCCCAGGAGATCACCTCGCCGGCGCCATCCCAGCGGGCGCCGCGGTAGCCGCCGCGGCCGGCCGTCTGCCGGTGGAGCAGGCTGCGGCGGTTGAGCAGCCCCAGGAAGACACCCCGGCGGCAGACCCGCCACATCTCCGCCAGGGCCCGTTCCGGTTCGGGGATGAAGCAGAGGCTGGTGATGGCGGCGCAGTGGTCGAAGCTGCGGTCAGGAAAGGGGAGGGCGCGGGCGTCCCCTTCGAGGTAGGCGATTCCGCCCTGCAGGCAGCGGGCGTAGGCGAGGGCGGCGGCATCCGGATCGATTCCGCTGACCTGCAGACCGGCCGCGGCGAAGCGGCGGGCGAAGTGGCCGGTGCCGGTGCCCACGTCCAGCAGGCTCTCGCCGGCGGCAGGTCGGAGCATCCGCAGTGCCAGAGCGAACTCCCGCTCGGCGATCCAGTGGCCGCGCCGGGTGTGGTACCACGCCTCGTAGCCGGCCGGCTCCATCACTGCCCGGCCGCAGGCTCCTCCGATGGACTCCCCTCCACCGGAAAACCCTCCTGCCGCCACCGCTGCATCCCCGCCCGGACCAGATGGACCCGGGAAAAACCGGCGCGGGCCAGGAGTGCCACCGCGCGGGCGGAGCGCCGGTCGGTGTGGCAGATGACGGCGAGGCGGTGGTCCCGCCACGGCTCCAGTTCCGCCAGGCGCGCCTTCAGTTCCGGTAACGGGATGTTGTGGGCACCGGCGATATGGCCGGTGGTGAACTCGGGGGCGTCGCGCACGTCGAGCACCAGCGGCGGTTTGCCCTCGGCCAGTTGGTGGTGCAGTTCGGGCACCTCCAGTACCGGTCCGGCCGGTCCGCGCAGGCGGCGTACCAACCGCGGCAGGAATGCAACCGCCGCCAGTAGTGCAAGGGCCAGCAATCCCTTCTGAATCACCCCCGCGCCGCCGGCCACCGCTTCGCGCCCTGCGTATCCCAGGTAGGTGTAGGCAATCGCCCCCGGAAGCATGCAGATCCAGGTGGCCAGCAGGTAGTGCAGGAAGCGGATGCGGGTCAGGCCGAGGGCGTAGTTCAGCAGGTTGAAGGGGAACAGCGGCACCAGCCGGGTAAAGGCGACGAAGCGCCACCCCTCCTGTTCGACCCCTTCGACGATCGGTTTGAGCTTGCCGCCGGTGCGGCGGGCTGCCCAGTCGCCGGCCAGGTGGCGGGCGATGAGAAAGGCGAGCGCCGCGCCGAGGGTGGCGCCGGTCAGGTTCCACAGCGTCCCCCAGACCGGCCCGAACAGGGCGCCGCCGGCCAGGGTCAGGACCGAGCCGGGGAGGAACAGCACCGTGGCGACGGCGTAGATCAGCATGAACAGCAGCGGCGCGAACCCGCCGGCCGACGCCATCCAGAGTTCGAGCGCCGCCGCATCGAACCGGTCCCGGTTGAGCAGGGCGAGGGCCACCGCTCCCAGCAGTGCGGCGAAGGCGATCCAGCGAACGGCACGGGTGTTCATGAGCCGCTCTCCTTTGCGGCGGACGCTTGGGTGGGCGGGACATCGGGTGTGCCGGCCCGTTCCCGGTTGAGGAAGGGGAGGAGCAGCATCCCCAACAGCCCGGCCACCCGGCGCGGGTCGCGGAAGTCGGGTATGCCGATGGTCATCGCCTCGTGGCCGTCACGCGGCTGCGGACGGTAGGTGCCGCAGAGGCGGTCCCACCAGGGCAGGTTGAAACCGAAGTTGCTGTCGGTCTCGTCCCGATGCACCGAGTGGTGGACCCGGTGCATGTCGGGGGTGACCACCAGCAGTCGCAGTACCCGATCCACCCCCAGCGGCAGGCGCACGTTGCCGTGGTTGAACATGGCCGTGGCGTTCAGCAGCACCTCGAAGATCACCACCGCCAGCGCCGGTGCACCGAGCACGGCGATGACGCCGAACTTGATCAGCATCGACAGGATGATCTCGACGGGGTGGAAGCGGGCGCCGGTGGTGACGTCGTAGTCGAGGTCCGCATGGTGCATGCGGTGCAGACGCCACAGCACCGGCACCGCGTGGAACATCACGTGCTGGAGGTAGATGGCGAAATCGAGCAGCAGCACCGACAGCAGCACCGCCCAGGCGAACGGAACGCCGAAATGGTTGAACACCCCCCACCCGGCCTGCTCCGCGAAGAGCGCCACGCCGACCGCCGCGGTGGGGAAGATCACCCGCAGCAGAACGGAGTTGAACACCACGATGCCGAGGTTGGCGCCCCAGCGCCGGCCCTTGGACACGGTCAGCGCCCTGCGCGGCGCCGCCAACTCCCACAGCGCCATCAGCGCGAAGATGCCGAAGAAGAAGCCCAGCCGGATTGGCACCTCATGGCCGAGTACCCATTCCCCCCACTCCATTGTTCATCCCCTCTTGCGAAACGTAATCAATAGAATGGTTGAATATATAGGGAAATGTCAATTTGTGGAGCATGATCCTTGAAGCGGCTCCGCCGCTGTTCGCCCGCAGGGGCGGGCTCCTACCGCTCCAGCGTCGCGCCGCGGCATCGTTCGATGACCGCCTGCTGGAGCGCTTCGAGGGTGGCGCACTGCCGGATCGCCTCCGCGTCGAGGCAGATCGCCACCTGCCCCTCCGTCTGGCGGAGTACCGCCGGGAGTGGAATGTCGAGGTCGGGAAAGCGGGCGCGCGCCTCGTCCCGATGCAGAAATTCACACTCGACCCCCAGCCCCTCAAGGAACCGCCGCCACTCCTCCCGCACCGTGAAGTAGCCGTGGGTCAATACGCACAGGTCGCAGCGGTAGGTGGCGGGGGAGAGGATCTTGTGGGCGATGTCGGTGACGGTGTTGAACAGCCCCCCGTCCGCGTTGTAGACGAAGATCAGCTTAGCCTTCACGGTCCGCGCCCCTTCCGCGTGCCGACTTCAGGATCACCAACACCGCCGGTGTGCCGTGCATCAGGAGGTCGAAGATGTCGATGGGGCGGGTGAGTGTCCCGGCGGCGAGCATCTTCAGCTTCTCCCACAGGTGGGGCTCCGGCACGAAGGGCGCCAGGCCGAGCAGCACGGCGGCAAGGAGGAGCGGGGGCCAGGGGAGTCGATCGAGCCAGTTCATGTGGTATCACCGATACGGTTGAAAAAGGAGGGAGGGAGGTAGCGGAGGTCTTCCGGACGGTCGATGTCGGGCCGGGATGCGAGTTCCTCCCAGCGCCAGCCGAGGGCCGTGAGCCGCTGCCGGGTCTGCGCCGCCACCCGGTTGCCGCCCCAGTCGATACCCTCGAACAGGGAGTGGTCCGGCCGGTTCAGCCCCAGCAGCCAGTAGCCGCCGTCCAGTGCCGGGCCGAGTACGGCATCATTGCCGGTGGCAAGCAGCCTGAATGCCTGTGCCAGATCGCCGGCCGTGAGGTCGGGGCAGTCGGTGCCGATCACCACCGCCGGCCCTTTGGTGGCCGTGAAGGCGCGGTACATGCGCTCGCCCAGATGGTCGCCGGTCTGCGTTTCCAGGGGGATCCGGTTCTCACGCCAAGCGGCGAACAGGGGATGCCTGGCGTCCGGGTGGCACCACAGGACCATGCGAAATCCGGTCTCGGTTGCCGTGGCGAGCGTCCGGCCGATGAGTCTTTCGTGCAGTGCCGCCGCATCCGCGGCGCCCAGGGCCGGAATGAGGCGGGTCTTCGCCTCGCCCGCGACGGGTGCCTTGGCGAACACCAGGATCGTGCCGCTTGCACTCACCGATAACGCCTTGCCAGTGCGGCGGGATCGGCGCCGAGGGCGTAGGCAAGCCGCAGGCGCCACATCAGCAGGATGGTGGCGACCATGCCGTTGGTCTCCCAGCGCCGGCTGGAGGTCACCAATCTCCGCTTCAGGCAGGCGGGTCGCCCTGCCTGCCGCTTGAGGCGGCGGCTCAAATCGATGTCCTCCATCAGCGGGATGGGGGCGAAGCCGCCGATCGCCTCGAACAGATCGCGGCGCACGAAGATCCCCTGGTCGCCGGTGGCGATACCGGTCAGGCAGGAGCGCAGGTTCATCATCCGTTCCACGATTCGTAGCAGGGGGTGGCTGCCGGAGAGCCGCACCGGGAAGCGGCCCCAGGCGAAGCCGCCCTCCAGGGCGTGTCCGATGTCGCGGTCGGCGCTCTCCGGTGCCAGGGTATCGGCGTGCAGAAACCAGAGCACATCGCCGCTTGCTTTGGCGGCGCCGGCGTTCATCTGCGTAGCGCGGCCGGGTGCCGAGTCGATGACGGCATCGGTGAGCGGCGCGGCCAGATTGATCGTCGCATCGGTGCTGCCGCCGTCGACCACGATCACCTCGTGTCCGCGTGCACGCATCACCTGCAGCGGGTTCAGCGTGGCCGCGATGGATTCCGCTTCGTTCAGGGTCGGGATGATGATGGAGATGCGCACTGTTTCTTCATTTCAAATTTTCAGGGCGCAATCGTATTGCGCCGGAGCGCCTTCCCGGCTACACGGCGCAATACGATTGCGCCCTACCCGGTCAGCCCAGCGAGCCGCCGCAGCTCGACCCCTGGCCGGCGGTGCAGCCGAAGCAGTGGTCGGCGACAACGATGGGGTTGCCTTCGAGCGCCGCGCCAGCCAGTTGGTCGATGTGGAGCCGTTCGCCGCCGGGGGGCGTCAGCGGCAGGCCGAGCATCTGGTTGAAGTCGCAATCGTAGGCCCACCCCTGCCAGTCGATACTGACCAGCGAACGGCACATCACCTGCTCCAGGTTCCGGGCCTGATACGACGCTTTCAGCAGCTTGACGTAGTCGTGGAACTCGCCGCGGGAGAGCAGGGCGCTGCCGAAGCGCTGCACCGGCAGGTTGGTGAAGGCGAGGAGGCGGTTGAAGCGGATGCCGTGGCGCTGTGCCAGTTCGCGTCGATAATCCGCCTCCAGTTGCGCCTGGGGCGGCGGTAGAGACGGGCCGGTCGGGTTGTAGACCAGATTGAGCAGGAGCCCCGATTCGGGGTCGCCGTAACCCAGCCGGTTCAACCGGCGCAGGGCGCGCATGCTCGCCTCGTAGACACCGCGACCGCGCTGGGCGTTTACATTCTCCTCCAGATAGCAGGGGAGGGAGGCGACCACCTCGACCCCTTGTTCGGCCAGGAATCGGGCGAGGTCCGCCTGGTCCGGCTCCTCCAGCACAGTGAGATTGCAGCGGTCGATCACCCGCAGGCCGAGCCGGCGGGCCTCGGTGACCAGGCGGCGAAAGCGGGGGTTCAGTTCAGGCGCGCCGCCGGTCAGGTCGAGGGTGTCGACCGCGCCGGTCGCCAGGAAGGCGATCACCTGCGTGGCGGTCTCTTCCGACATCTGTTCGGTGCGGTTGGGTCCCGCCGCCACGTGGCAGTGCAGGCAGGACTGATTGCAGCGGTAGCCCAGGTTGACCTGGAGCGTGGTGAGTCGCCCACGGCGCACGGCTGGAAACTCGTCGCTCTGCAACAGGGGGAGGGTGGCCAGCATTCCGATCGCCTCTTCAGTAAGGGTGCTCTCGCAAAGACGCAGAGACGCAAAGATAAACCACCAGAGTCATCTCAAGAACAGTGGACGGCACGTTGGCCTGCCAGATCCCGTATTCAGATGCCGAGACGAAGCAAAGCGGTACGTTGCAAAAGGCCCATACCCTTTGCGCCTTTGCGTCCTGGCGAGAGGATTCCTGGCTAGTCCCGCAACTCCAGCACCGGGGCGAGCAGGGCCGGATCGTCCCACTCGCGCCCGCCGATTGCGCGGTAGGTGATGTGCCCGTTCGGGTCTACCACGTAGGTGGCGGGAAGCCCCATCACCTTCCAGTCGCCGATCACGGCGCTGTCGCGGTCGAACAGGATCGGGAACTCCACCGGGTAGTCGGCGGTGAAGCGGAACACCGTGTCCGGGTCCTCACCGACGTTGATGGCCAGCATCGTGACCCCCTGCGGTTCCAGTGCCTCCCAGGCGCGCTGCATGGAGGGCATCTCCTCGCGGCAGGGGGGACACCAGGTGGCCCAGAAGTTGACGATCACCACCTCACCCTGCAGGTCGGAGAGGGCGTAGCGGTTGCCGTCCATGTCCTCCAGCCGGAAATCGGGCGCCGCAACCGGCGGTTCCACCGGGGTCAGGGTCTGCGGCTCGGCATGGGCCGCAGACAGCGGCATGAGCAGCAGGAACGGAAGCAGCAGCTTTCGCATTACAACTCCTCCATCGCGAGATCCGGGGCGCACACCATGCCGGGGAAGAGGCGCTCCTGCGGTTGCTCCCCCTCATGCCAGGCAACCGCCAGATCGAAGGTGGCGCCGGGTTCCAGTCCGACGGTGATCATCCCCATGTTCCAGTCCCCCGGCTCGAAGCTCTGACGGGTGGGAAAGAGGGACCAGCGGAAGGCGATGCGGGCCGGTTGCGCCACGTCGCGTGCCGCCCACCTCTTCTGCCACTGCGGCTCGATGATCAGAGGGCGGAACTCACCGCCGGCCGGCCGGACCCGCCACTCCGCCAGATCCAGCCGCATCACATGGTCCGTCGTGGCGGTGTTGCGGATGATGGCTTGGAAAACGCAGGCCTGGGCGATCCGCTCCGCCTCTTCCGCACCGAATCCCCGCGCCTGGAAGAAGGCGCGGGTCTGGTCCGGCAGACGCTGGTTGAAGGTGAACGCCGCGCGCCCGTCCGACCACTGCCAGGAGGGGAGACCGGTCTCCGGCTCGGTGATCCGTACCACCTCACCGGCGTGTGCCGCGGCGGAAAAGGCCACCGCCAGTACGGCCGGCCACCGCATCAGTGCGCCTCGATGAACTCGACCGCGATATCGGCCAGGTCCTCCGCGTAGAGGTCGCGGAAGAAGTGATCCGCACCCTCCAGCACGTGGAGTTCGACATGGTCGATGCCGTCGAGGCCGGACAGGCGCGCATCCATCGCATCCACCACCGTATCCTCGCTGCCGCCGATCACCAGCACCGGCCTTGCGATGCGGGGCAGCAGGGTGGGGGTGTCGAACCGCTCATCGGGGCGGTAGTAGGCGGTGAAGGCGGCGGCGGTCGCCTCCGCCCCCTCGCAGTAGATGAAACCGGGGGTTTTAATCAGGGTATCCCCCTTGCTTTCGGCAACCAGCCGCTCCGCCTCGGCGAGCAGCGGGGGGACCGGCTGGCCGTAGCGGCGCGCATAACCGGCCTCCGCGTCGGCCGCGTTCCAGGTGGCGGGCGCCACCAGAATGACCGATTGCACTCCCGGTGCTTCGCGTTCGGCGGCGAACCAGGCGGTCTGGTTGCCGCCGCGCGAGTGGCCGAGCAGCACGATCGAACTCACCCCCTGCTTGCGCAGCCAGTCGAGCCACAGGCCGATCTCGTCCAGGGCATCGGTGTGGCGATGGCGGTGCGGCACCGCGCAGTCGTACATCCCCTCCCGGTCGGCCACGCCCAGGCTCAGGTTCAGCGAGAGTGAGCTGTAGCCGCGCTCCAGAAACACTTCCTGCAGGGTCTGCATGATCTCCATCTCGCCATGGGCCAGGGTGCCGTGGGTCATCAGCAGCACCGGTCCCTCGGCCCAGTCCGTTCCGGTGGTCTCGAGGTTGGCCCAGACCCGCATTCCATCGTGCTCCAGGGTGACACGTTCGGCGGCGGCGAGGGGGGCGAGAGCGAACAGTACAAGGGCGGCGATGAGGCTTCTCAAGGTGTTCTCCTTATTTCTCTTGGCTGGTGCAACGGGGGTGGAACCGATATATTCAAGTTGTTTCTATACCGATTGAATGCGAACGGGGCATCCATGTCAAGGCAAGGCTTCAAACAGGAACTCTTCAACCAGTTTGCCCGCGTCGGCAAGGCGCTAAGCAACGGCAACCGGTTGGAATTATTGGAGTTTTTGGCTCAGGGTGAGCGCAGTGTCGAGGCGCTGGCCGGGGTGTCCGGATTGACCGTCGCCAACACCTCCCAGCACCTCCAGCAGCTCCGCCAGGCGGGCCTGGTGACCACCCGCAAGGAGGGGCAGCATGTGTTCTATCGCCTCTCCGGGGATGACGTGATCCAGATTCTCGAGTGTCTGCGGCGGGTGGCGGAGACGCACCTGGCGGAGGTGGATCGGCTGGTGGGGACCTATCTGACGATCAAGGATAGTCTGGAGCCGGTGCCGGCCGAGGAGCTGCTGGCCCGCGCCCGCGACGGGTTGGTGACCGTGCTCGACGTGCGCCCGGCGGAAGAGTTCGCGGCCGGCCACCTGCCGGGCGCCATTAACATCCCCCTGGGCGAGTTGGAGAAACACCTCTCCGACCTGCCGCCCAATCAGACGGTGGTCGCCTACTGCCGCGGCCCCTACTGTGTACTCGCCTACGATGCAGTGGCCCGCCTGCGCCAGGAGGGGTTCGACGCCCGCCGTCTCGAAGATGGCTTCCCCGAGTGGAAGAAGGCCGGCCTGCCGGTCGAACACTGAACGCCCCACCGACAGCAATCCCCCGCCCTCTCACCTCTTGGCGGCCGTTCCGGTCGCCCCGTAGGTTTCCAACCGCGTGTCGGGCATAACGAAAGCCTATTTCACCCCTCTTCGGTCGCCACCTAAGTTCAAAGAAAGCGTTGTCCTCCGGTGGAGGGCCGGCCGTGGGCCGGATTACTACGGAATGGAGAGACGAGCCATGGAACAGAAGGGTACGCAGGAAGAGGTTCAGAAGGTCGCCTCGGAAGCGAAGGAGCGCAGCAAGATAGCCGCGGAGGAGCAGAAGCGGACGGCGGTTCACGGGATGGACCGTTTTGCCGACTCGCTGCACAAGGTGGCCAATCAGTTCGATCATGACGGGCAGTCGGGCGTTGCGGACTACACCCGTAAGGCGGCAAGCGGAATCGAGAACATCGCTTCCAAGGTTCGCAGCAAGGATACCGGCGAGCTCATCGGCGATATCGAAAGCTACGCCCGGCAGAACCCGGCCATCTTTCTGATGGGTTCGGTGGCGATCGGCTTCGGGCTCTCGCTGCTGATGCGCGCCGCGCAGAGCGCGTCGAGCGAGGGTTCGGAACAGACGGTTCATTAGTCGCAAGGAGATGCGGTCATGAATCACAAGCCTGTCGGAACACTGTTGTCGGACCTCGCCCACGAGGCAACCGATCTGGTGCGTAGTGAAGTGGCGTTGGCACGGAGTGAGATCTCCGACAAGGTCTCGCAGGTCGGCACCGGAATGGAGTCACTGGTCACCTCCGGGGTGGTCCTGCTGGGCGGTTTTCTCGTACTGCTCTGGGCGCTGGTACTGGTCTTCGCCGAGATCATCGCGCCTTGGACGACCCAGGCGTGGGTGGCTCCGCTTATCGTCGGTGCGGTGTTGGCGCTGATTGGCTACCTGATGCTGCGCAGTGCAACCAAACGCCTGCGTCCGGCCAATCTTGTGCCGGAACGGACTACGCGGTCGCTGCGGCGTGACAAGGAAGAGATCGGAGGACACCTGAAATGAGCGAGGAGATGCCAAGGAGTGAGGAGATGCCAAGGCGGGAACCGGTCGAGCCGCGTCGTTACAACGGCCACGCAACCCCCGAGGAACTGGAGGCGCACATCGCGCACACCCGGTCCGAACTGGACCATACCCTGAATGAACTGTCCGAGCGTTTTACGCCGGGAGCGATGCTGGATGACATGATTGAACGTTGGCGTTCCGGCACCGGCGAATACACCGAGAACTTCACTGCGACGGTGAAGAACAATCCGATCCCGGTCGCCCTACTGGGGATCTCGCTGGGCTGGTTGATGTTGACCGGCCGCGAGGGGCCGCACGGCATCTCAACCGGGGCGATGAAGGAGAAGTCCGCGTCGATGAAGGAGAAGAAAGGTCAGTTGGGAGAGTCGGCCCGCGAATCGATGGAGCGTGGCAAGAGCAGTATGCGGGAAGCGATGTCGTCAGCGTCTTCCCGGCTGCAATCGGCCCGTTCACGCGCCGGTGAATCCTTCTTCTCCGCCCGTCAGGGTGCCGGGGGAGCGATGCAGCAGATTCAGGATCAGCCGCTGATGATGGCCGGCATCGGTATCGCCCTGGGTGCGCTGGCAGGAAGTCTGCTCACCTCACCCACCATGCAGGAGAAGGCGAAGAAGAGTGCCGAGCAGGTAAGGCACGCGGGTGATGGAAAAGGGCACCCCGAGCCGCTTGACGAGAGCTGGAGAGCGGTGGAGGCGCAGCGTGAGGCGGAGGAGGCCACCCGCTTGACCGGGGTCGAGACGGTCGAGTTCGTCGAAGAGCGTGAGCGGCCCAAACCGTCCGATGAACCGCGCAAGCCCGGAGGGCCGGGCCTGTGAGGCGAGAGCGGGAGCCGACAAACGGTGGTGCGCCATCCGGTAGGGGTGCCGGCCAGGGGGCCGGCACCCCGGCCCAGTTTCCAAAACCCGCCTGGGGTCAGATCCTCAGCCGCACCAAGACCGAGATCAGCCGGGACAACCTGTCGCTGGTCTCCGGCGGCGTGGCCTTCTACGCGTTCCTGGCCATCTTTCCGGCCCTTATCGCGATGGTGTCGATCTACGGCTACTTCGCTGATCCGCAGCAGGTGCAGCAGCTGGTCGATTCCTCTCGCGGTGTGCTGCCGGGACAGGCGGCCGACGTGCTGGACGATCAGCTTACCGGTATCGTGCAGAGCTCCGAGTCCGCGCTGGGCTGGGGTGCGATTCTCGGCATACTCGCCGCCCTGTGGAGCTCGACCAAGGGCACCAAGGGGCTGATGACCGCACTCAATATCGTCTATGACGAACAGGAGAAACGGGGTTTCTTCAAGTTGAACGCGGTGGCGTTTGCCCTGACGCTGGGCCTGATAGTGGCGGCGATTGCCGCGCTGTTGCTCATCGTCGGCGTCCCCGCTGTGCTTGCCATGCTTGCGGTGCCGGAGCCGATCTCGACGGTGGTGCAGTGGTCGCGCTGGCCGCTTCTCGCGGTGGGTTTTGCGGTAGCGCTGGCGGCATTTTACCGTTATGCACCGAGCCGGGAGCCGGCCCGCTGGCACTGGGTCTCCTGGGGATCGGGCGTGGCGACGGTGCTCTGGCTGGTCGCTTCGGGTCTCTTTTCCTGGTATGTGGCAAACTTCGGCAACTATTCTGAGACCTACGGTGCACTCGGCGCGGTAGCCATCCTGTTGTTGTGGCTATCCCTGAGCGCCTACGTGGTGCTGCTCGGCGCCGAGCTGAATGCCGAGATGGAGCGCCAGACCCCGAGAGATACAACAACCGGTGAGCCGTTGCCCATGGGGGAACGGCAAGCCCAAGTTGCGGATCGCGAGGCGCGCCGCGATCGCTGATCGGAGCTTTCTTATGTGGCGTTTCGCCTTGGCCATCGTGGCGCTGCTGATCGGTGCCCTCGCCCTTATGGGCGCGCTTGCGCCCGACCAAGGGGGGCGCATGGCGGCCAATCCGGAGTTGTTCGCGCCGGAGGTGGTTGCCGATCTCCGGCGCGGCGGCCGACTGTTTGCCAAAAACTGCGCCACCTGCCACGGAACGGACCTGTACGGAACCGGCAACGGGCCACCGCTCATCCATCCGTACTATCGCCCTGACCACCATGCGGATGTGGCCTTCCGCATGGCGATGCTCCGGGGGGTCAAACAGCACCACTGGCAGTTCGGCGACATGCCGCCGGTGCCGGGGCTTTCCCCTGACGAGGTCGAGCAGGTCCTTCTCTACATCCGCACCCAACAGCACGCCGCCGGCCTGCTCGACAGGCCGCACCCCGCCGCAGGACACTGAATCACATATTCACCGCAGAGGTCGCAGAGGACGCAGAGGGGTGGCCGAACCGGTCAGGGAGCACATCCTATGTGTCTTCTCCGGCGTTCCGTGATTCCCGCGCTCGGGGGAATACCGAATCAGGCTCTCGTCGGGGGTTCCTCTGAGTCCTCTGCGTCCTCTGCGGTGGATCGGATTTTCAGTGTGTAGTCCGGGTGTGGCGGCTTTCTGTACAATCCCCGCCTGATTTTCTCTTCGGATACTTCGATGGCCGGCACCGACATCAGCTATGAGGGGGTCGAACGGCTCCCGCTGCGCACCTTCACCGAGAAGGCGTACCTGGACTACTCCATGTACGTCATCATGGACCGGGCGCTGCCCCACATCGGTGACGGGCTGAAGCCGGTCCAGCGGCGCATCGTCTATGCCATGTCCGAACTGGGGCTGGCGGCCACCGCCAAGTTCAAGAAGTCGGCACGCACCGTCGGCGATGTGCTGGGCAAGTACCACCCCCACGGCGACTCCGCCTGTTACGAGGCGATGGTGCTGATGGCGCAGCCGTTCTCCTACCGCTACCCGCTGGTGGACGGGCAGGGCAACTGGGGGGCACCGGACGACCCCAAGTCCTTCGCCGCCATGCGCTACACCGAGGCGCGCCTGGCACGCTTTTCGGAACTGCTGCTCTCCGAGGCGGCCCAGGGGACGGTGGACTGGGTGCCCAACTTCGACGGTACCCTGGAGGAGCCGTCGGTGCTGCCGGCGCGGGTGCCGCATGTGCTGCTGAACGGCACTACCGGCATCGCCGTCGGCATGGCCACCGATATTCCCCCCCACAACCTGCGCGAGGTGGCCTCCGCCTGTATCCGCCTGCTGGAGGACCCCAAGGCGACCGTGACCGACCTCTGCGAACACGTGCAGGGGCCCGACTACCCCACCGAGGCGGAGGTGATCACCCCGCGCCGCGACCTGCTGAAGCTGTACGAAACCGGCCACGGCTCGGTGCGTATGCGCGCCCGCTGGGAGAAGGAGGACGGGGAGGTGGTGATCACCGCGCTGCCCCACCAGGTCTCCGGCGCCAAGGTGCTGGAACAGATCGCCGGGCAGATGCAGGCGAAGAAGCTGCCGATGGTGGAGGACCTGCGCGACGAGTCGGATCACGAGCATCCGACCCGGCTGGTGGTCGTGCCGCGCTCCAACCGGGTGGACCTGGAGCAGCTGATGGCCCACCTGTTCGCCACCACCGATCTGGAGCGCAGCTACCGGGTCAACATGAACGTCATCGGCCTCGACGGCCGGCCGCGGGTGAAAAACCTGCGACAGATGCTCTCCGAGTGGCTCGAGTTCCGCGTGACCACCGTGCGCCGCCGGCTCGAACACCGGCTGGAGAAGGTGAAGCGGCGGCTCCACATCCTCGATGGCCTGCTGATCGCCTTCCTCAACATTGACGAGGTGATTCACATCATCCGTACCGAGGATGAGCCGAAACCGGTGCTGATGGCGCGCTTCGGCCTCACCGACACGCAGGCGGAGGCGATCCTCGAACTCAAGCTGCGCCACCTGGCGAAGCTGGAGGAGATGCGCATCCGCGGCGAGCAGTCGGAACTGGCCGCGGAGCGCGACGCGCTGGAGAAGACCCTCTCCTCCGAACGCCGGTTGAAGACGCTGGTGCGCAAGGAGCTGGAGGCCGACGCCGAGACCTACGGCGACACGCGTCGTTCCCCGATCGTCGAGCGCGAGGCGGCACAGGCGCTGGACGAGACCGCGCTGCTGCCGAGCGAACCGGTGACGGTGGTGCTCTCCGCCAAGGGGTGGGTGCGCGCCGCCAAGGGGCACGACATCGATCCCGCCTCGCTCAGCTACAAGGCGGGTGACGAGTACCGCGCCAGCGCGCCGGGCAAGAGCAATCAGCCGGTCACCTTCCTCGACTCCACCGGCCGCAGCTTCTCTCTGCCGGCCCATACCCTGCCCTCGGCGCGCGGCCAGGGCGAGCCGCTGACCGGCCGTACCAATCCGGTTGCCGGTGCCGAGTTCATGGCGGTGGTGATGAGTGCCCCGGACGACCTCTACCTGGTCGCCTCCGATGCCGGTTACGGCTTCGTCTGCAAATATGCCGACATGATCGCCGGCACCAGGAACGGCAAGGCGCTGCTCAATCTGCCGATGGGGGCGAAGGTGCTGCCGCCGGCGCAGGTGAACGACCTCGATTCGGATCGGATCGCCGCCGTCACCACTGAAGGCCGCCTGCTGGTGTTCCCGCTTGCCGAACTGCCGCAACTCTCCAAGGGGAAGGGGAACAAGATCATCTCCATCCCCTCGGGTCGGGTTGCCACCCGCGAGGAGTTCGTGATCGCCGTCGCCGTGTTGCCTGCCGATGGGAGCCTGGTACTGCACGCGGGCAAGCGGCACATCACGTTGAAGTCCGCGGACCTCGAGCACTACACGGGCGAGCGGGGCCGGCGGGGCAACAAGCTGCCGCGCGGCTTCCAGCGGGTGGAGAACGCCACCGTCGAGGTGAAGTGATGGCGATTCAGGTGCTGCCGATACTGAAGGCGCTGGGGCCGATTATCTCCACGGCCGGAAGCGTCTTTGCGGAGTGGCAGCGCTACAAGCGGGCGCCGGGTGAGGTGGAGGCCCCGGCGGCGGAGGCATCGGAATTGGAATCGCTGAAGGCCACCATGGCCCAGAATGCCCACCTGATCGCGGAGTTGGCCGAACAGCTCCGTATCACCGCCCTGCAGCTGGAAGAGTTGGGTCGGGAGGTGGAGCGCCAGCAGCGGCGCTTCCGGCGCCTGGCTGTCATCGGCGCCGTCGCCGTGACCGGCCTGCTGATCCTGACCCTTGTTCTCGCAGGGTAACGATTACGCCTGACGAGTTTGGGCGAGGTTATTCGCGCCCCCTGTTCGTCGCGGACAGTTCCGTCTCATCCTGTCCGGGCTGTTTGCTGCTCAGCTCTTCCAGGCGGTTGATGACCCGTGATGCCCGTTTGATGTTGGCCCTGACCTGTTCATTGCCGGGGTCGAGCTCTTCTGCAACGCGCCAAACGGCAAGCGCCTCTTCGAAGCGACCACGGCTGTAGAGACTGGTCCCCTCATCCAGGCGCGCCTGAACGGTTTCGCGGATGACGCGATCGAGCTCTTCCGCCACCCGGGTGATCTCGGCATCCGCCGCATCCAGTTCCACCAGGCGCAGTGCGACCTCGTGCGCCTCGCGCAGCCGCGCCTCGGCCCGCGCCTCCTCGAAGGCGAGCTTCAGGGCCTGCACCTCCTGCCGCCGTTTGCGTGCAGTCGCCCGGGCCTGCTCCGTCCGCGCCTGTCGGCTCCGCTCCGCCTGGGCGGCACGCAACTCCTCCAGTGAGGCGACCTCGCTGGCCGGGTCGAGTTGGGACGCGAGCGGCAAGAGCAGGGAGGCGGTCTTGATATCCTGCCTCTCCAGGGCGGAGCGCCCCTCAGCAACCAGACGTGAGGTGACCTGGCGCGATTCACTCTCGAGCTCATGAAGATATCGGGATTCGGCGAGGTCGTAGGGATCGGTTTCCACCAGGGCACGGTGAAGCGGCAGCGCCTTGGTCAGCCATTCAGCACGGGTTACCAGCAGTTCCCGGTTCAGCCGGTCCACCTGTTCCGCTTGCCCCGCGCGGAACACCTCATAGGCGTTACGGAGCGTGTCGTCGTCCGGCGTCAGACGCAGCGCTTCCCGGTACAGCGCGTGTGCCTCGGCCATCTCTCCATTTCTCGCCAGTGAGGCCGCTTTTTCCGCAGCCTCGGTGGCGTAGGCATCGGCCGCCTCCTGGATGCTCTTGCGCCGATCCATGAGTTCCGTGTATTGGGGATGGCCAGGTCGAACATAATTGAGGACGGCGAGCGCCTTGTCGTATTCGCGTTGGGCCACCCAGCCGTCCAGCTTGTGGTTCAGGTCTCCCTCTACCGTCTCCAGGTAGGCACAGCCGCCCAACTGTAGTCCGAACAGGGCGGCGATTGCCCAGCGCAGTCGAATCATCAGAGAGCTCCTCCTCCCACAGAGCATTGCCTCTGTGGCTGTTCTGTTTTGTTCCAGGGCCGTTCAGCACCCTCCTCATGCTTCCATTCGATACTCCATGATCCGGGCGAAACGTTCGCGCAGGAGCTCCTGATATTCGGCGGTGAGGTCACGCACGATGTAGGTCGCCACCGGTAGGCTCTTGCCGCGCAGGCTGATCGATTCGCGCTGGTCCGCTACCACCCGGTCGGCCACAGAGGGGAGTGCGTGCATCTCCTCGCTGATGACGATTTCGCCGGGTTCGCCGATGCGCGCCAGCCGTGACGCCAGATTGACCGCATCGCCGACCACGGTGTAATCCATGCGATCGGCGGAACCCATGTTGCCGGCCAGCATCGTGCCGCTGTTGATGCCCACGCGGAATTCGGCGGTGACCATGCCCCGTTCGGCTCGCCAGATGTTGATCGAATCAACCAACTGCTGGATCAGCACCGCGCAGGCGATCGCTTCGAAGGGGTGCTCGTCGCGCGGTTCGGGAACACCGAACACCAGCATGGCGCAATCGCCGATGTACTTGTCGACGTAACCGCCTGTCGCCTGCGCGGCGCGCGCGATGTAGGTGAAGTATTCATTGAGCAGCCCGCTGACCTCCTCCGGCTGCATGGTCTCGGTCAGTGCCGTGAAGCCGACGATGTCGGCGAACAGGACACTTGCGTTCACATGCCGTCCACCGAGTTGTACCCGCTGCATGTTGTCCAGCACTTCGCGGGCGATCTTGGGGGAGAGGTAGCGGGAGAAGGTCTGCTCCACCTGCTCCTTACGCAACAATCCTTCCGTCATGGTGTTGAGCGACAGCATCAGACTGCCGATCTCGTCGTTGCGCCGCTCCTCGAAACGGAACCCGTAGTCGCCTTCGGAGATGGCACGGCTGCCGTGGATGAGATCCGCCAATGGCCGCATCAACCACCGGCTGAGTCCGATTGAGAGCAGTATGCCCATGGCAATGAGCACGACGGTGGCGCCGCCGACCGCCTGCAAGGTCTCGCGTTTCGCCTCGGCCATGAAGGTGCGATCGAAGGTCACCAGGGCGTAGCCGGCAGTGAGATTGCGCAGGCGAACCGGCGCCAGATAGGAGACGAGCGTCGGCAGGCGTTCGCCACTGCGGGACCACTCCACCAATTGACCGCCCGCGGTTGCCCTGGTGACCTCGCCGCTGTCAGGAACCGCCCCGGAGCGGAAGACCGGCCGTACCTCCTCGGTGTACACGGCCGCACCGACGATGCGATCGTGATGGATCAGATTGTTGGTGATGAATTCGAGGGTCAGCTTGTCATTGGCGAGGAGAGGCTCTACCGCGGACTCGGCCAGCTGCATGGCGACGGTGGAGCCGAGATTGGCCATCTGCAACTCCAGCAGACGGTGCTGGTCGCGGATGACCACCAGCCCGAGCAGGGTCATTCCGCCGGTCACCAGCAGCGTGATGACGAGGGCCAGTTTGTAGGCGAACGGGAAATAGTGCGGGAGATAGCGTGACCACCCACGACGCAAGTCACCTTGGCTTGCGATGACGGTATTGCTGGCGGAATGCATTCCCAGGCTACCGGTCAGGATGTCGGACCATGTTGCACAGCCTCCCGGGTGCCGGGCGGCACCACTTGCGGGCGTTCGACACTACTCAGACGGGTACCTGAAGATTTGGTTCCCGGAGTGCGCGCCCGCTCACGAATCCCTGTGTTTATCCCGTTGGGGGTCACCAAGATATAGCAGAAAAGCGCGGCTTGGCTGGCGGAACATAAGAACTCAGGGTGCCGGGAGTAGGGTCAAAGACGCGACCAGAGTGCGTCGAAGCGTTCGGGATTGTTGTCCTGATCCCTTGCAGTTGATTGCGCTTCGCCTGCAGGCGATTGATCGGCGAACCGGAAGCGGATGAAGCCGCCGCTACTGTCCACTATGGACTCCAGGCAGCAGCGCCGTTCGCCGTGCGCGTCACGAACGCCTACCTGATCGCCTTCGGAGAACAGGCGCGGCGGGACGGCCATCGACACCGCTCCGTCTCCGTCGGCAAGCAGTAGAGAGCGGTGGTACGGCGAGTCCGTCTCTCCACTCAGGCGGTGGACTGCTGTGGGTTGCGCCCCGGAGCCGGCGAATTCCACCCCCACTTCAAAGATATCCCTCCCACAACGCCGCAGCCAGCGGACGACAGCGGGGCGCCACCCGGGGGTGGTGGGCAGGTGCAACCCCACCAGTTCACCTATCTGCAGCCCGGACGCCGTCTCCTCATGAAGTTCCAGCCGAAGCCCGCCCTCACTCTGGTCGCGTATCCCCCAGCGGCGGGGTGGCGGAACTTCAGCATCTGTCGGGTCCGGATTGAGGCGGGTGGTTTTCACCGCGTCGCCCCTGCTGAAAGGGTCAAACCGGTCCTGCACTTTTCCTTTGGTCAGTGGGCGTGTTTCGAACACCGCGCGGCGATGAAAAAGGTCATCGAATCGCCTGTCCGGTGCATCGGCGAGCAGGGCGCGGTGAATGGCCGTGAGCCCGACGACGCCATCTATCGAGGCGCGTGTACCGCAGCGGTCGAATCGCCGGATGGGTGGAATTCCCCAGGCGAGGGCCACCTTGCGTAGCAGGGCAATCGGTGGTGCAGCCGTCGCATCACTCTCTGAGCGTTCGATACGATCGCGCAGTGAGCGCATCGGTTGGGTCAGGTCGAGCAGCCGCCAGTGACCTTCCGGTTCATCGGACTCCGACAGGGACAGGTGCAAGGGCGCGCGGTCTTCCATGGTCGGAACGAGGAACGTGGGGCCGATCGTCGTCAAGGTGCGGCGGAACGGGCGGATGCTGGCCTCGTGCGACAGCGGCTCCAGTGCATCGAAAAGCTGCCCTGTTTCGTCCGGTCGCAGCCGGTTGGGACCGGCCAGAGCGAGCAGCAACACCTGCTTGTAAGCTGTGGCGATATTAGTCTTCCTCTGGGCGCCCGCGGGGTCTTCGACACCGGTGTGGTGGAGCAGGTGGCGCTCGGCGTAGGCAAAACTGCGGTGCAGTTCCAGCCACAGCCCTTCGGGGGTGGACTGATAGAGTTGGAAACGGGTGAGCAGTGCCCGCCCCATGTGGTGAATGCTGCGGTGCAGGGCGGTGGTCAGGGCGCGACGGCTGCCGCCGAAAACGCCGGCACCGGCAAGCTCCTCGGCCGCTATCTTGTAGCCGAGCGCCAGCTCGTTCTGAAGCTCGTAAGCGAGTTCCCCCGCCAGCCGCTGGCGTTCGAATAACGGGAGCGAGGGGCCGACGAAACGGCTATGCAGGCTCTGCGCAAGGTAGTCCGCCGACGGACGCAGTGCCTCCAGCGCGTTCAATCGATCCCGCCAGGAGAAGCGGTGGCGGTTCGTTTCGTGCAAAAACCGGTAGACGCGCCGGGCCATTTCGCCGACATTTCCAGCCGGCAGCTCGCGGACCCAGGCCTCGACGCGCCGGGTATCGCTCAGGTCAAAGCATCTGTTCCCGGCGGACCGCAGCTTGGGCAGGGTCAACCCAATCCGTTGTGTATCCATTTCGATCCGGTTGTCTCGCACGGCGCCATTCTGACCGGTCTGACGCTCGTTTGCAGCCATTCGGGTGCCGATCGCGTCGCAATTCGGACAATCGGCCGCCGCCCTGTTGCCACTCTCAGTCGTGGACTGCGTGCGGTTCGAACGGCAGCTTGTAGCCGGCGCCCGCACGTTCGCGTACCACACGAGGTACAAGGTAGCCGGGAAGATTGCATCGCATCGCCTCAAGTAGCATGGCCGTCCGGTCGGCCGTGACCTCGAAGTGGGCTGCACCGGCGACCCGGTCGAGCAGATGCAGGTAATAGGGCAGCACGCCGATGGCGAACAGCCGCTCGCTCAATTCACAGAGTGCCTCCGGGTCGTCGTTCACTCCCCGCAGCAGTACCGTCTGATTGAGCAGCACCACGCCGGCGCGGGCCAGCCGCCCGGCCGCATCCGCCACCGTGGCATCCAGTTCGCGGGGGTGATTGGCGTGGATCACCATCACCTTGCGCAGGCGACCGCTGCCCAGCCACTCCAGCAGCCCATCATCCACCCGCTCGGGGAGGACCACCGGCAGCCGGGAATGGATGCGCAGGCGTTCGACATGCGGGATACATTCGACCGCGGCCACCAGGCGGCCGAGCCGTCCGTCATCGAGCGCCAGCGGGTCGCCGCCGCTCAGGATAACCTCATGAATCGTAGGGTCGCCGGCGACCCCTTCGAGCGCTTCGTCCCACCGCCCCCGTGCCGGCTCGCTCTCGTCGTACGGGAAGTGGCGGCGGAAACAGTAGCGGCAGTGCACCGCACAGGCGCCGGTGGCCACCAGCAGCACCCGGCCGGCATATTTCTGCAGAACGCCCGGTTGCACGGCGGCATCGGCGTCGCCAACCGGGTCGGGCAGAAAACCGGGCGCCGGTCTACCTTCGGCATCAAGGGGCAGCACCTGCCGTAACAGCGGGTCGTCGGGGTCTCCCCGGCGCATGCGGGCGAGATAGCCGCGCGGTACCCTGAGCGGAAATTGTGTCGCGGCCCGGCGGGCGGGCGTCAGCAGGTCGCGCGGCAGGTCGAGCAGGGCGATCAACTCGGCCGGATCGCGCACGGCGGTGGCGAGGGCGTTTTTCCAGTCGGCGCTTCGCGGTATCATTGTCCGAATTTTGTCCCGGTGATTCGCTCGAAGGTGTAGCGGATTTCCGGCAGCCTGCCGGATTGAGGATGCATCATAATCCGACAGGCCTCCCAGTCGTGGTTTCGGAGGCAAAGAGGTAGGCAATGGCCAGTATCAGCACCAATGAATTCAAGAAGGGTCTCAAGCTGCTGCTCGACGGCGACCCGTGCGTGATCATTGAAAACGAGTTTGTGAAGCCGGGCAAGGGACAGGCTTTCAACCGGGTGAAGTTCCGCAACCTGCTGACCGGTCGCGTCCTCGAGCGCACCTTCAAGTCGGGGGACAGCGCCGAGGCCGCGGACGTGGTCGACATCGACATGCAGTACCTCTACAGCGATGGCGAGCACTGGCACTTCATGCATCCGGAGACCTTCGAGCAGGTAGCGGCCGATGAGTCGGCGGTGAAGGAGGCCAAGCCCTGGATGAAGGAGCAGGACAGCTGTGTCGTCACCCTGTGGAACGGTGCCCCTATCAGTGTCACCCCGCCCAATCATGTCGTGATGCGCGTGGTGGAGACCGAGCCGGGCATCCGCGGCGACACCGCCACCGGCGGCACCAAGCCGGCAAAGCTGGAGGGCGGTGCCACTGTCCAGGTCCCCCTGTTCGTGGATGAGGGGGAGATGATCAAGGTCGACACCCGCAGCGGCGAGTATGTCTCGCGGGTGAAGGAGTAGACCGCGGATCGCCGGCGTCTGTTCGGTGACCGGCGGCGAGTGGCGCCCCAGCGCGTCGCTTGAGAACCTGCAACTGCGCGCCCGTATCCTGGCCGGGATACGGGCGTTTTTCGCCGAGCGCGGTGTGCTGGAGGTGGAGACCCCGCTGCTCTCCGCTTCCGGCCTGACCGACCCCCACATCGACAGCTTTTCGACCGACTACACCGGACCCGGTGTCCCCGGCGGCTGCACGCTGTTTCTTCACACCTCCCCGGAATTTCCCATGAAGCGGCTACTCGCCGCCGGCAGCGGGCCCATCTATCAGGTGTGCCGCGTGTTTCGGCAGGGGGAGGCGGGGCGCCGCCACAACCCCGAATTCACCCTGCTGGAGTGGTATCGCCCCGGTTTCGATTACCACGCACTGATGGACGAGGTGGAGGTGCTGGCCCGGCAGATGCTGGGTGAGGTGGCCGGAAGCGGGCCGGCGGAGCGGCTCACCGTCGCGGAGGCCTTCCTGCGCCATGCGGGGATCGACCCGCACCGTGCCGACGCCGAGGCGTTTGCCGCCTGTGCCCGCGAACACGACCTGCCGCCGCTCGCGGGGAGCGCCGACCGGGAGACCTGGCGCGACCTCATCCTGACCCAGTTGGTGGAGCCGCGACTCGGTGGCGACGGGCTCTGTTTTCTCCACGACTATCCTGCCGACCAGGCGGCGCTGGCGCGCATCCGGCCTGGGGACCCGCCGGTGGCGGAGCGGTTCGAGCTCTACTGCCAAGGTGTGGAACTGGCCAACGGCTTCCGTGAACTGGCGGACCCGGCGGAGCAGCGCGCGCGCTTTGAGCGGGAGCGGGCGGTGCGTGCCGCCTCGGGAATGGCGTCAGTGCCGCTGGATGAACGCCTGCTGGCGGCGTTGGAGGCCGGGCTGCCGGACTGCTCGGGGGTGGCGCTCGGGGTGGACCGGCTGGTGATGCTCGCGGCGGGCGCCGAATCAATAGAAGAGGTGATTGCGTTTCCGGTCGACCGCGCCTGAGTGGCGCCTCAGGCGCTCCCGGCCCGACTCCCAATCGGCTGCCCCATGCAGACCCCCGAGCCGTGGGCCAGTTCCGGTGCCCACGCCACTGCGTCCGGTCCGAACAGCAGGATTACCGTCGAGCCCATGTTGAAGCGGCCCATCTCCTCGCCGCGGCGCAGGGCCGGCGCCTCCTCGCGCGGGTAGACCCAGCGGCGGACGGTGCGGCCCGCGGGCGGTGTGACCAGCCCGGCCCATACCGTCTCTATCCCGGCGACGAACAGTGCCCCCACCTTGACCAGTGCCATTGGCCCCACCGCGGTATCGAACAGCGACACCACCCGTTCGTTGCGGGCAAACAGGCGGGGTACTGCCCGCGCGGTGGCGGGATTCACGCTGAACAGCCGCCCCGGCACATGGACCATTTCGGTCAGCGTCCCGTCCAGCGGCATGTGAATGCGGTGGTAGTTGCTCGGTGCAAGATAGATGGTCGCGAACATCCCGCCGCGGAACGGCACGGCGGCCTCGGCGCTTCCGAGCAGCTCTTCCACGCTGTAGTCATGCCCCTTGGCCTGGAAAATCCGCCCCTCGTTGATGCGCCCGACCTGGCTCACCGTGCCGTCCACCGGGCAGGTGAGGGCATCGGGTTCCTCCGGCAACGGTCGGGTGCCTGCCTTCAGCGAGCGGGTGAAGAAATCGTTGAAATGGGCGTAGTCAACCGGGTCGCTTCTCTCGCATTCGCCCATGTCGACGCGGAAGCGGCGGATGAACAGCCGGATGAGTGCCTTCCTGAATGGCGCGCAGCGGACCCGCGTGAGTGCGAACACCAGCCGAGACAGCAGGTGCCCGGGCAGCAGGTACTGGGGCAGGGCCTTCAGATAATCGGTGGTCTTGGCGTCGTTCTGCATTTGGGAGCGCATTATGTCACGTCACGAACGAATTGAATCGATTGACCTCAACCCGGTGCCGGGGTTAAGTTTTGACCCCACGAGGGACAACTGTGCATAACATCATCTACCTGATTCCCAAGCAGCGCCGCCCGGTCTTCATCCCGGGATTGGAGGCACTGGCTGTCGAGGCCGGCGAAGAGCGGGAGATTCCGCTGCTCGGCTGGGTCTCCGCCGGCCAGCCGGTGGACCTTATCGAACAGGGCGAAACGGTTCGCGTGCCGGCCCACATGGTGCACCGCAACACCTACGCCCTGCGCGTGCGCGGCCACTCCATGATGGATGACAACATCCAGGACGGCGACATCATCATCGTCGAACAGCGCTCGACCGCCGCCAACGGCGAATCGGTGGTGGCGATGATTAACGGCGAGCAGGTCACCCTCAAGCGCTTCTTCGTGGAGCGGGATGGCATCCGGCTGCAGCCGGCCAATCCCGACATGCCGCCCATCTGTCTGCGCAACGAAGAGGTCCAGATTCTCGGGATCGTCACCGGTGTCATCCGCCACGCCGGTTGAGGAAAGATTCAAGGGGGGAGAGCCGCGCCTGGGGGCGTAGCCTCTGCAAGCGCCGCCTTCGGGCGGCGTTTTTTTTGTACGCTGCCGTGCAACTGGCCGAGGCAATGCGCCGGGGCGTGGAGGAGTCGGCTCTGCCGCATGCCGCATCACCGGTGGCCGGTGCGGTGACCATCAGCCTGGGGGTGGCCGTCGCCCCGGCCAGGGGCAGCACCTTTCAGGCACTGCTGGCGTCGGCGGACCAGTCGCTCTATCTGGCCAAGGACGGGGGACGAAATCGCGTCGAGACACCTCCGTAGATCCCTTGTACGCCGCCCCGCCCCCGCGTGGCCGCCCCTGGGGTGTCAGCTTGCGATACCACCTCCGCGGCGCTCGCCCTCCCTCTTCTCGCCCTTTCGCTTCCCCCTCGAACTGTAGTGCTCGAGCAGCGCGTTGATCTCCGAGCCAAGCAGGATCACCACGCCGGCAATGTAGAGCCACAGCATGAGGATGATCACCGCGCCGATGCTGCCGTAGGTCGCGCTGTAGTCGGCAAAGTTGCTGGCGTAGAGGGCGAATCCGAGTGACGCGAGAATCAACAGGGTTACGCCGAAAATGCTGCCGGGGGTGATAAAGGAAAATTTCTGCTCGACATTCGGTGCATAGCGGTAGATCAGTGCGAATCCAAGCAGCAGCGCGAGCACGATGATGACCCATCGGAACATGGCGAAAAAAGTGAGGAGGGCGCCGGAAAAACCGAGTCGGCTACCGATCCACTCCTCGAGGATGCCGCCGATCACGATCAGTGAAAATGCGCCGATCACCAGAAGCCCGAACAGCAGACTCAGCACGAGTGCCGTCGCGCGGGCGCGAATGAAACTGCGTGCCTCCTTCACGTCGTAGGTGATGTTGAGCTGCTGCATAATCGCGTACATGCCGGTCGATGCCGCCCACAGCGTGCCCAGCAGACTGAAGGAGAGCAGACCCCCGCGGCGCTCGCTGGTGACCTCCTCGACCACCCGCTCGACCATGCCGAAGGCCTCCGCGGGCAGCGCCTGTCCCAGCAGGTCCATAATCGCTTCGTCCACCCGCTCGATGGGCAGATAAGGGATGATGGTCATCAGGAGGATGATCGCCGGAAAGATCGCCAGCGTCAGGTAGAAGCCCAGTGCCGCAGCGCCGTTGAAGAGGTTATCGTTGCTGATTTCCCGTTTGAGGTCGATCAGGAACTGTTTGGTCGAGAGGCCATGAATCATGTGGACTCCTCGGGGATATCCGTCCGACCTCCATGGCGTGCCTGGTTGCGGTTCAGTGTAGAGTCGAAGTTCGAGCGCGCACAGATGCTCCCCGATTCAGCCGGGAGCAGGCCGGTCTGGGCGTGTTACGTGACTAGTTCTCAATCGGCGTGTCCGGCCGGTTGCCCCAGTCGGACCAGGAGCCTTCGTACCCCTTCACATCCGGGTAGCCGAGCGCCTTCAGCATGAACCAGGAGAGGGCAGAGCGGTGGTGGGTCTGGCAGTAGGCGACCACGGTTTTGTCGGGCGTTATGTCGAGCGCTTCGAGCTGTCGTTTCAGCTCTTCGGCGTGCTTCAGCCGCAGGTTGCGCTCCCGGTCCATCCCCTCGGTCCACTCCAGGTTGACCGCCCCCGGAATATGCCCGCCGCGGCGGGCGAAGAGCCGCTCGCCGCTGTACTCTTCCGGCGCACGGGCGTCGAGCAGCACGACCGAAGGGTCGCCCAGGTGCCTGAGGACGAAGTCGGCATCGGCCACCGGCGGGCGGTCGGGGAGGATGCGAGCCCGGTAGTCGCTCCGGGTCGGCCGGGCCGGCTCCCGGCTGAGCGGGTGACGTTCATTGGCCCAGGCGTGCAGTCCGCCATCGAGCAGCGAGTACCGGTGGTGGCCGATTGCCTCCAGCGTCCACAGCAGCCGTGCCGCCTTGCCGCCCCCCTCATCGTCGTAGGCGACCACGTGGGTCTCGGGGGTGAGGCCGATCTCGGACAGGGTATCGCTCAGTTGCCGCTCGTCGGGGAGCAGTCCACCCACGGGGGGACGCATGGCAGTGATCCGTGGATAATCGAGGAAGACGGCGCCGGGTATGTGTAGCTGGTGGTAGATCTCGGCCCGTCCGAGGTCGACCACCAGCAGGTTGGTCTCCCCGAGCCGTGCTTCGAGCTGGTCCGGTTCGAGGAGCAGAGGCCAGGTCTCGGGCATGGGATTCGTCGTCCGGTTAAATGGATGTCTAAGTGATTGGTCCCGACGGACCGGTTTTCAAGCGGGGGGGAGTGTCATGGCCAGGAGTGCAGTCGCCATTCGCCACGTGGCGTTCGAGGATCTGGGGCTGTTCGCCGATGTCCTGGCGGCAGAGGGGTATGAGGTCCGGTATCTGGATGCGGGATACGAAGCGACGCTGGAACCGCATGCGTCGGAGGCGGACCTGCTGATTGTGTTGGGCGGGCCCATCGGCGCCTACGAGGAGGCCGATTACCCGTTTCTGCGCGAGGAGCTGGCGATCCTCGAACGGCGGCTCGCCGCCGACCGGCCCACGCTCGGCATCTGTCTGGGCAGCCAGTTGATGGCGCGTGCCCTCGGCGCTCGGGTCTATCCGGGTGTCCACAAGGAGATCGGCTGGGCACCGCTGACGCTGACCGAGGAGGGGCGGATCAGCTGTCTCGGCCACCTGGACCCGGCGATCACGCCGGTGCTGCACTGGCACGGCGACACCTTCGACCTGCCGAAGCGGGCGACCCGGCTCGCCTCCACTGACAGCTATCCCAATCAGGCATTCTCGGTCGGTCACAACATCCTGGCGGTGCAGTTTCACCCCGAGGTGACGGTGCGAGGCATGGAGCGCTGGTTCATCGGCCACACCGGCGAGATTGCCGCGACCGGCGGTATTTCGGTGGCGCAACTACGGGAGCAGACCGGCCGGTTCGGCCCGATCCTGGAGGTACAGGGTCGGCGGATGCTGGAGAGCTGGCTGGCGGGACTTGAGGTGAAGTGAGGAGTTAGCCTAAAAAACTGACCGCAGAGGCGCGGAGGACGCAGAGTGACAACATTTTAGTACGTTGAGACCTGTCTGGACTTCACGCGATGGGTGGAGCGGTGGAAATGCATAAGTACGTGAATCTACTCTGCGATCTCTCGGCAACTGCTCCATGCGTTGCTCTCGGCTCTGGCTTCCTGCTTCGCCCTACCTCGCCCATCCATGGACTCGTACCTCCTGCATCCATGCAGTCGTGCGTCTCTGCGGTGAAACTGAGGTCTGGGATTAAAGTCTCACCCGTCACGGCGGGTCGGGCCGGAAGCCGGGCGGCGGCCGATCGGCGGCGATGATTCGGGTCAGCCGCCCCCGCTCGAATTCGAGGATGCGCAGGAACTTGCTCTGCCCCTGGTAGTAGGCCCACTGGTCCACCGACGCGCACGGACCGAAGCGGCCGCCGTCGATGTAGAAGCGCTCCGTGAAAAACGGCTGCCCGCATTTGAGCAGCACCTCCACCTTGTAGTCGCCGATCTGCACCAGGCTGGCGTTGCAGCGCATCTGCGGCTGGGCGGTTGCCGGGGTGCTGATGAGAGCGGCCAGGGCGATCACGGCGGCACTTACGGCGAGGCGTCCCATTCCCATCGAAGGCCTTTTGGCGGACTTCCGCCGAGTATAGCCCCGGTTTTCACCACCCACTGAAACCGCACCGCACGCCGTGACGAGGCGCCCGGCGCCATCCATGGCGTCGGCACGCGGGGGGAAACGTCACTTGACCTCGAGCAGTACCGGCGGATTCGGCGCGCCGCCGTCGGCGAGGATGCGGTCGGTGGCGATCAGCAGTTCATCAAGCCACATGGTCTGATCCACCGGCGAGCCATCACCGATCCAGGGCCCGATCATGAACTGGTTGAACCTCATGTCGGCGTTGGTTGCGGTACGGATCAGCACCTTTTCGTGGTTGATGATGACATTGCCGTCAAACCACATGCGGATGATGCCGTCGGTCACCCCCTTGCCGTTGACGATGGAGTTCATCTTTACGTAGGCCTCGACCAGGTGCCAGTCCCCCTTGTAGTTGGGGCCCTGCTGGCTGGAGAAGTTGACCTTGCCGTTTTTCCAGTATTTCTCGTTGCGCCAGCCGTCGCCGGCCAGGTAGCAGCCGCCCTTGAATCCGTCGGTGTCGCCGTTGCAGCCGGCGACGCCGCGCCGTTCGGTGATGTTGGTCAGGTCCTGCTTGATCCGGCTGGTGTCGATGTTCTTGGAGTCCTGAAAGAAGAACTGCAACTGCCCGGCGTTCTGCTCCACGTAGAAGGTGGTGTAGGTGGAGGCGGGGCCGGTCCAGTCACTGTCCTTGTTGGTCAGGAAATGGAACTCATGCGGGTGATAGGGGCGGTTCGAGCCCACCCAGTTGTCGCTGTACTTGACCCAGTAGCGCAGGTAGACCGATTCCGAGGGTGAAAACTTGTGGCGCATGCCGCTGGAGGCGTAATCCGGTGCCTTGGCGCCCGTGCGGAATCGGTACTCGGCCGAGCCCTTGCTGCCCGGAATGGCCTGGCTTGTGGTCACCCGGGTACCGGTGTTGCCGTACCAGCCGCGCCCGGCGAAGTTGCCGTCGTCGAAGTGCTCTTCGAGCAGCACGGTGGCGCCGAAAGCCGGTGCGGAGGCCAGAATTGCCGCAAGACAGAGGGATAGTAGCTTGCCCATCTTCACTCCCGTTTTGCCGGAAAACGTGAATAGCCGGGCCGGAAGCCCGGAAACGGGGGCAGTCTAGGGAAGCGGTGCGGTCAGGGCCGGAACTTGGTCACAAAGGACTTCATTGGTCCCAGTGATGGTCAGGGGCACTTCGGAAAGGTCGAAGTGCCCTCACTCTGCTGAAGGGGTGACCGCTCACCGGTCAGGTAATGACGGTGGGTCGGTCGCGGCCGGTGCGGTTCGACACCTCGGCCAGTTCGTTCGCCGCCGTGATGAGTTCGGCCAGCGCCTCCTGGGCCTCGAGGTTTTGCACTTCCGGATTGTCCTCGAACCGTTCGATGTAGATACGCAGGGTGGCGCCGGCGGTACCGGTTCCGGAGAGCCGGTAGACGATGCGGGCACCGCCCTCGAATAGTATCCGCAGCCCCTGACCCTCGGTGCGGCTGCCGTCCACCGGATCGGTGTAGGCGAAGTCATCGGCAAGCCGAACGGTGAGCCCGCCCAGCGTGTGGCCCGGCAGGGTGGGCAGTTTCTCCCCCAGCGCCGCCATCAGACCGGCGGCGGCCCCGGCGTCCACCGCCTCATAGTCGTGGCGGGTGTAGATATGGCGGCCGAACCGGCGCCAGTGATCGCGCACGATGCTCTCCACCGACTGCCCCTTGCGCATCGCCAGGATGTTGAGCCAGAACAGCACCGCCCAAAGGCCGTCCTTCTCCCGCACGTGGTCGGATCCGGTGCCGAAGCTCTCTTCGCCGCAGAGGGTCGCCATCCCCGCATCGAGCAGATTGCCGAAGAATTTCCAGCCGGTGGGGGTCTCGAAGCAGGGAATATCGAGGGCCTTGGCCACCACGTCCGCCGCCCCGCTGGTGGGCATGGAGCGGGCGATCCCCTTCAGGCCGCCGGCATAGCCGGGCACCAGATGGGCGTTGGCGGCCATGATGGCCAGGCTGTCGGACGGGGTGACGAAGAAGCGGCGGCCCAGGATCATGTTGCGGTCACCGTCACCATCGGAGGCGGCGCCCATGTCCGGCGCCGCATCGGCGAACAGGATGCGGACCAGATCCTCGGCATAGGTCAGGTTCGGGTCCGGGTGGCCGCCGCCGAAATCCTCCAGTGGCTCCCCGCGCATCACGGTGCCTTCCGGGGCGCCGAGACGGCGTTCGATGATCTCGGTGGCGTAGGGGCCGGTGACCGCGCTCATGGCGTCGAATCGTAGCCGGAAGCCGTCGGCGAACAGCTTGCGGATGGCATCGAAGTCGAACAGGGACTCCATCAGTTCGGCGTAGTCCGCAACCGGATCGATCACCTCCACGACCATGTCCCCCAGGGTCTGCTCGCCGAGGGTGTCGATGTCGATGTCGGGGGTATCCAGGGTGAGATAGCGGTCCAGCGTCCTGCTCCGCGCAAAAATGGCGTCGGTGACCCTCTCCGGGGCCGGACCGCCATTGCCGGTGTTGTACTTGATACCGAAATCGTCGTCCGGTCCGCCCGGGTTGTGGCTGGCGGAGAGGATGATGCCGCCGAAGGCGCCGTGCCTGCGGATCACCGCCGAGGCGGCTGGCGTGGAGAGGATGCCCCCCTGTCCCAGCAGCACCCGCCCGAAGCCGTTGGCCGCCGCCAGCCGCAGGATGGTCTGCACCGCGGTGCGGTTGTGGTAACGGCCGTCGCCTCCGAGCACCAGCGTCTTGCTCCGGTACCCCTCCAGCGAATCGAAGATGGACTGGACGAAGTTCTCCAGATAGTGGGGCGTCTGGAAGGTCTTCACCTTCTTGCGCAGGCCGGAGGTGCCGGGCTTCTGGTCGTCGAACGGGGTGGTGTGGATGGTCGTGACGTTCATTTCGGCGGTTTCTTGGTATTAGAAAAAAGGCTTTTTGCCACAGAGCACACAGAGGACACAGAGAAAAAGGGCTTTTCCGATGCCGGAAGCCGGTGAGGTTTTCATCCCTTCTTCCTCAGGGAGAAGGTCAGGATGAGGGGGCAGCAACTTGCCTCTCCGGCGGCTGCTTCCCTCTATGTTCTCTGTGCTCTCTGTGCTCTCTGTGCTCTCTGTGCTCTCTGTGTGCTCTGTGGCTGATCCCGGGTGTTCGGTCCATTTCAGCACAGGGCGGGGGAGCGGTCGAGCGGTCGAGCGGGTCTTCCCCTTGAAATGTAGCCCGAATATCCCCATTGACCGTCACATTATCGTTTTGCCTTTCCGATTATCCGTTACACACATGTCCGAGGAGTGAACAAGACCATGAGCGTGGACGCGCACAAGGAGACCCTGGGTTTCGAGGCGGAGGTGAACCAGATCCTCCACTTGATGATCCACTCCCTCTATTCCAACAAGGAGATCTTCCTCCGCGAACTCATCTCCAACGCGGCGGACGCCTGCGACAAGCTGCGCTTCGAGGCGCTGGCCGACGACGCCCTCTATGAGGGGGACAAGGAGCTGGGCATCCGGGTCACTTTCGACAAGGCCGCCCGCACCGTCACCGTGTCGGACAGCGGAATCGGCATGTCACGCCAGGAGGTGATCGACAATATCGGCACCATTGCCAAGTCCGGTACCCGCCAGTTCCTCGCCTCCCTGACCGGGGACCAGGCCAAGGATGCCCACCTCATCGGCCAGTTCGGCGTCGGTTTCTACTCCGCCTTCGTGGTGGCGGATCGGGTGACCCTGGAGACCCGCCGCGCGGGTCTCACCGCCGAACACGGGGTGCGCTGGGAGTCCGGCGGTGAGGGGGACTACACCATCGAGACGGTGGAGAAGGCCGGCCACGGCACCGAGGTGACCCTGCACCTGCGCGAGGGCGAGGAGGAGTTCCTCGACGGCTGGCGTCTGCGCTCGATTATCCGCAAGTATTCGGACCATATCCCGCTGCCGATCCGCATGCTGGAGGAGCAGCACGGTGAGGATGCGGAAAAGAAGGAACCGGAGTGGGAGACGGTCAACAAGGCCTCGGCCCTCTGGACCCGCTCCAAGGACGACATCAGCGAGGAGGAGTACACCGAATTCTACAAGCACGTCGGCCACGACTTCGAGGACCCGCTGGCTTGGAGCCACAGCCGCATGGAGGGGAAGCTGGAGTACACCTCCCTGCTCTATATCCCCAAGCGGGCGCCATTCGATCTCTGGGACCGCGAGCGGCGCCACGGCATCAAGCTCTATGTGCGGCGTGTCTTCATCATGGACGACGCCGAGCAGCTCATGCCCAACTACCTGCGCTTCGTACGCGGCGTGATGGACTCCAACGACCTGCCTCTCAACGTCTCCCGCGAGATCCTGCAGCACAACAAGGTGGTCGACAGCATGCGCGCCGGCTCGGTGAAGAAGGTGCTCGACCTGCTGGACGGCATGGCGAAGAACGAGCCGGAGAAGTACACCGAGTTCTGGACCCAGTTCGGCCGCGTGATGAAGGAGGGGCCGGGCGAGGATTTCGCCAACCGTGAACGCATTGCCAGGCTGCTGCGCTTCTCCACCACCCACACCGACTCCGAGGAGCAGACCGTCTCCCTGGAGGAGTACGTCGGCCGCATGAAGGAGGGGCAGGAGAAGATCTACTACGTCACCGCCGACAGCTTCGCGGCGGCGCAGCACAGTCCCCATCTGGAGATCTTCCGCAAGAAGGGGATCGAGGTGCTGCTGCTCGCCGAACGGGTGGACGAGTGGCTGGTCTCCAGCCTCACCGAGTTCGACGGCAAGCCGCTGCAGTCGGTGACCAAGGGCGAGCTGGATCTCGGCAGCCTGCAAGACGAGGAGGAGAAGAAGGAGCAGGAGAAGGCGGCCGAAGCGCTGAAGGACGTGGTCGAGCGGGTCAAGAACACGCTGGGCGATCAGGTGAAGGAGGTGCGCGTCACCCACCGCCTGACCGACTCGCCCGCCTGTCTGGTGACCGGCGAGCACGACATGAGCGCCAACCTGGAGCGCATCCTCAAGTCGGTGGGCCAGAACGCGCCCGGCACCAAGCCCATCTTCGAACTCAATCCGGAGCACCCGCTGGTCAAGCGCCTCAAGGAGGAGCCGGAGGGCAAGCGCTTCGACGACTGGACCCACGTCCTGTTCGACCAGGCGCTGCTCGCCGAGGGCGGCCAGCTGGACGACCCTGCCAGCTTCGTCAGCCGCCTGAACCAGCTCCTGCTGGAGCTGCGCTGAGGTTCGGAACAGCGCAGGACCGGTTTCTCGCAAAGGCGCAATGCGCGCAAAGGAGCTTGTTGGGTTCCTTTGCGCGCTTGCGCGAACCGGCGGCGCGATGGAACTGCGCCAATGCGGGTGTTCATTTCTTCCGCACGCCTTCCCTGACCACCTCCGACAGCCGTTCGGAGTCCCTTACCGTGACCACCCCGCGTCCGGTGGCCACCAGTCCGCGGGCAGTGAATCCCTGCATCAGCCGGGCGATCACCTCCCGCGTGGTGCCTAGAGCACCGAACAGATAACTGGAGCATTGTCCAAGAGCCGGGCAGGTGTAGGAGCCCGCCCCCGCGGGCGAATGGGCCTACGGGAGCAAACGGGGGGAAGCGGCTTCACCGCTATTCGCCCGGAGGGCCGGGCTCCTACGGAGCAAGGCGATTAAGCAACGTTCGAACGGCAGGCCGACCCGCCGATGTGCCCGCTCCACCGATTCGGCGTCGGGCGCCATGGTGAAGCAGAAGGCGCGGCCGTCACCGTAGCCGACATGAACACGCAACGGGATGACCCCCTCCGCGTAGCAGGCCTGTTCGTACTGTGCATAGAAGGGCTCGAACTGCTCGGGGGTCAGCTCCGCGGGGAAGGTGGCGCTGTCGCGGTCGTGGGTGTCGATAAAGAACTTCAGCGGTTTCATGGCGTCCTCCGGATAGTGTGGAAATTCGCCCCGGATGGTGCCCGTGCTGCCCTGTGAGTTCAGTAGCAAAAGCTGCAGATCATGGGATCCATCGCCTCTGGTGCCCCGTGATCCGCACCCGTAGAATGGGTACGGCAACACACACAAATAACAACCAATTATCCGGAGGAGTTTGCCGTGAAGGATTTCATTTCCGCACTGTTCGATTTCAGCTTCAGCCGCTTTATTGCCACCACCATGGCGAAGGTGCTCTACATCATTGCGATCATCTTCGCTGGCCTGGGCGCGCTGGTCTTTGCCTTTAGCGGATTCGCCAACGGCTTCGGGTCCGGCCTGTTCACCCTCATCCTCTCGCCGGTGCTGTTCTTCTTCTGGGTAATCTTCGCCCGCCTCGGCTTGGAGATGATGATCGCTGTTATCAAGATTGCCGAGAACACCGGATCGCTCAAGACCGCAGAGTGACAAGGGCTTAGGCTGCAAGGTCCGACGGCTTGCGCAGCCGGGCGATGATGTTGGTCCGCAGCGCCGCCAGCGGACGCAACATCAACACTCTTATCCACAGCAGCTCCAGTGCGGCCAGCGGCGGGATGACGGCGAACTGGGCGCTGCTGACGATCAGGCGAACCTTCTCCACCTCGAAGCCGGTTTGGCGGGCCAGTGCCTCGATGCGCCTGGGTGAATTGATGCGGTAGTGCACCGGGAAGATGTCGTCCTCCGACCGGCCTTCCAGTACCCGGACCACATGGTCCTTCATCCCCTCCGGGATCATCCGTGAGGCGATGGTGGTGTAGCCCCAGAGGTTGGGGGTGTGGAAGATGAGCAGTCCGCCCGGCTTCAGGACACGGTGGACCTCGGCCAGTTGCCGGTCCGGCTCGGCCAGGTGTTCGAACACCATGTTCGAGGTAATGAGGTCGAAGGTGTCGTCGCGGAACGGAAGGCGGGAGATGTCGCCGCGTACCCGGTCCCGAATGGACCGGTGTTTTTGCAGCGAAGGCATGTCGTAATCGAGGCCGACCACACGGCGGCACCGCTCCACCAGTCTCCGCTCCTCCTCCTCACGCCAGGGGGGCAGGAGATGATGCCCGCAGCCGAGATCCAGCCAGTGATAGTCGCCGCGACAGCTCTCCTCCAGTACCTCCTCATACAACGCCTGGGAGTACTTGAGGTTGGGTGCAAGCAGACGCTGTATGCGGAAATAGAGCTGAAACAGCCGTTTTCGGCTCGACATGTGCTGCCTCCCTGCAGTCGATGCCTGTTGAACTCTGTCGCGCGGACCTGCGCGGACGGCAAAAGCATAGCTCAGGGGGGCGGCCTTCCCTGGCCTTTGGCAATCCCTCGGCTTCCAGTGTAAACCTTAGAGCCGGAAGCGGCTGACGAGCGCCTGCAGCTCCTCGGCCAGTCGGGCCAGGGTCTCGCTGGCGGCCGCGGTCTGTTGTGAACCCTCGGAGGTCTGTTCCGCTATCTGACTGATGTTGCTGATATTGCGGTTGATCTCCTCGGCCACCGCGCTCTGTTGCTCGGCAGCGCTGGCGATCTGGGTGTTCATGTCGTTGATGCGTGTCACCGCCTCGGTGATCGCCTCCAACGAAGTGCCGGCCTGGGCCGCCTGATCGACACCAGCCTGGGCACGGTTGCGGCCCGCCTCCATCACCTGCACCGCGTTGCGCGCACCTCCCTGGAGACGCTCGATCATCACCTGAATCTCCTGGGTGGACTGCTGGGTGCGCTGGGCGAGCGTGCGTACCTCATCCGCAACCACGGCGAAGCCCCGGCCCTGTTCTCCCGCCCGTGCCGCCTCGATGGCGGCGTTGAGGGCGAGCAGGTTGGTCTGCTCGGCGATGCCGCGGATGACGTCGAGGACGGTGCCGATGCTCTCGCTCTCCGACTCCAACGAGTGGATCACCTCGGCCGCCTTCTCCACCTCGGTGGCGAGGGCATCCATCGCCTCGATGGTCTGGGAGACCACGCGCCGGCCGTTGGCCGCCTGTTCGTCGGCATTGTGGGCCGCCGAGGCGGCCTGGACCGCATTGCTGGCCACCTCGTGAACGGTGGCATTCATCTCGTTCATGGCGGTGGCGACCTGCTCGGTTTCCGACTGCTGTTGCCGAATACCGCTGCTGGTCTGCTCGGTCACCGCCGAGGTCTCTTCCGCGGCCGTGGTCAGGTCGGCAATCGCCCCGGTCAGCTCCTGAACCGTGTTCTTGAAGGTTTCGGCCATCCGGTCGACCGCCCGGGCGATGTGTCCCAATTCGTCGTTCCGCGCATAACCGCTACGCGCCGACAGATTACCGTCGGCAAGCTGCGTCACCACCGTATCGATCTGGTGAACCGCATTGTTGACACCGCGGATAGTGAAAAAGGCCTGCAGTACCGAGAGGCCGACACCGGCCACCAGCAGCGTGACGAAGGCGGTCAGCATGAAGGTGGTGCGCTGTTCAGCCTCTTCGTGGCTCGCCTGCGCGCTGTCGAGCAGCGACTGCAGGAGCCGTTTGGCCGCCTCATGCGCCTTACTGAAGCTCGGGTTTACCTGCTGCAGGATAACCAGGTTCGCCGCCCGGTATTCCCCTGCCTGAAGCTTCGCCACCGCAGGCTCCAGCCCCTCGGCAACGAATACCTGGCGCAGGGTGGTGAACTCCTCCGCCAGCTTTGCCTGCTCCGGACCTTTCAGGTGAGGCATGACATGCGCCCACAATTCGGAGATCTTCTCGATATTCTTATCCACGATATCGGTATGCATCGATAGCGGGTGGTTGTGCATGGGAGCAAATTCGCTCACCGGATCGTGCTGCAGCGCAAGCACCAGCTGGGCGCGGTTTTCCTCCATCATCTGGAGGAGCTGGCCGAGTTGTCCGGTGGGCACCAACTGATCTTCGTAGACCAGCTCCAGGGTGTCGGCAGCCTGCCTCATTCCGCTCATGCCCAGAATACCGATGGCGAGCAGGGCAGCTGTTGTTACGCCTACAACCAGTGTCAATCGTGCCTTTATCGAAAGTGTGGAGAGCAGTTTCATTTTGCCGGTTTCCTGAATCTTTTGATTTTTTCGGTGAAACCGAGGACCGGTGCCCCTCCCGGGCGGGAGGCAAACCCCTTCACGCAAGCGGCAAAAATCCGCGCACGTCTGCCTGAACTCCGAGTCGCTCGAACCTGTCCCGCCGCCGACGGCCGCATCCGCGGAAACGGTCGTGCTCATCATGCCTTGTCGGCAATGCAATTGTGAACCTTTAGTGACAGCATTAATTTCCCTCCCTGTTCTCCTCCGCTACACTGCCGTCCGTCAACCGGATGGAAATCATGAGCTCCGAAGAGACCATAAGGGCTTGGGGTGTTTGTACCGACTGCGGCTACGAAGGTGTGTTGGAGTACCACCGGATAGCCGGGGAGGATTACACTCCTGAGGCCCTGGGCGTGGTTCTCCTGGTCCACTGCCCGGCGTGCGAGACCCGGGTGCACACCCTGCTGCCGATCGAGTACTTCCAGGAGTTGATCGGTGAGGAGGAGGCCTGAGCATGGCCGATGCGGGGGAGAGTGGTGTCCGGCTCGACAAGTGGCTGTGGGCCGCGCGTTTTTTCAAGACCCGCGCCCTGGCTACCGAAGCCATAAACGGCGGGCATGTCCACCTCAACGGAGGCCGGATCAAGCCCTCGCGCGCAGTGAAGAGCGGCGACACGCTGACCATCCGCAAGGGGCCTCAGGAGTTCACAGTGACCGTTCTTGCGCTCTCTGCACGGCGCGGTCCGGCAGCGGAGGCGCGCCGACTCTACGAGGAGAGCACTGAAAGCATTGAGCAGAGGGAACGCCTGAGCGAGGAGCGCCGGTTGCATGCGGCCAAGACACCTCATCCGGACCGCCGGCCGGACAAGCGCGATCGCAGGCGGATTATTCGTTTCCGCGACAGTAACGGGTGACCCGGCATCGCCGGGTCCCATAGAACCGGTTTCTGTTAATATGTAAGGCCAAGGCAGGCATCGGCCTGCCTTATCTTTTTTGGCGGTCCGTTTCGTTGGATGCGGGGGCGGCCATCTATCCCGGGTATTGCGGAGGAATCATGGCGACTGTTGAACTGACCAAGGACAACTTCGACGAGATCGCAGGCGGTAACGATTTTGTCATCATCGATTTCTGGGCTCCCTGGTGCGGACCGTGTCAGTCGTTCGGTCCCATCTACGAGGAGATCTCGGAGAAATTCCCTGAGGTCGTGTTCGGCAAGGTGAATACCGAACAGGAGCAGGAGCTGGCCGCCCATTTTCAGATCCGCTCCATCCCCACGCTGATGATCATGCGTGAAAAGGTGATCATCTTCTCTCAGCCGGGTGCGCTGCCGGGCTCCCAGTTCGAGGCCATTATCGAAAAGGCCAAGGAACTGGACATGGCCGAGGTGCACCGCCAGGTTGCCGAGCAGGAAAACCCGCAGGGCTGATGCCTCGCCCAGAAACGCCGTTGCTGGCAGCCGACTGCATCATCGAGTTGGCTGACCGGCCGGGCCGGCCGATTGTCCTTATCGAGCGCCGTAACCCACCCTACGGTTTCGCCATCCCCGGGGGCTTCGTCGATGTCGGCGAGTCCCTGGAGGCGGCGGCTATTCGCGAGGCGGCGGAGGAGACCGGGCTCTCGGTCCGGCTCATTGCGCTGCTCGGCTGCTACTCCGATCCGCGTCGCGACCCGCGCGGCCACACGGTTACCGCCGTGTATGTAGGCGAGGCCGAGGGTGAACCGGCGGCGCACGACGATGCGGCGGCGGTTGGGATCTTTTCCCCCGACCAACTGCCGCAACCGCTGGCCTTCGATCACGCCGTGGTTCTCGGCGACTACCGCCGCTTCCGGGCGCAGGGGGCGGTCGCGCCGCTGCGCCCGGAAGGCTACACCTGAACGGGTCTCGACCCGTCGAATCAAGATTCTCTCTCAGGGGCCGTCCTCACAGGATCACAGACCGGGGCAGGCTGGCCGTAATCCTGACGGCAATGCTAAACTTTTGCCCCTTCTGTTCCTGTCGGGTTCTTCCGTGTGCGGAAGGCCGTCCGGGAGTATTCTGAGGTAATCGGGGTTGCCCATGCGTCCTGCACATATCACTGAAGTTCTCGAACGCGAATTCGCCAGCACGCGCGACGGTCATCACACGCCGGTCATGTTGTGGGGACCGCCGGGCGTGGGCAAGTCGCAGATGGTCGGGCAGGTGGCGGCGCGCCACGAGGTGTCGGTGGTCGATGTCCGCCTGTCGCAGATGGAGCCGAGCGATCTGCGCGGCATTCCCTTCCGCGTCGGCGAGCATGTGGAGTGGGCGGTGCCGGCCATGCTGCCGGATGCCGGGCGCCACGGCCCCGAGGGCATCCTGTTCCTGGACGAGATCACCTCGGCGCCGCCGAGCGTCTCCGCCGCCGCCTACCAGCTCATTCTCGACCGGCGCCTGGGTGAATACCGGGTTCCCGACGGCTGGGCCATCTTCGCCGCCGGCAACCGCCAGGGGGATCGCGGCGTCACCTACAGCATGCCGGCGCCGCTTGCCAACCGGTTCGCCCACTTTGAGGTGGAGGCCCACCTGGACGACTGGGTGCTGTGGGCCTATCGGGCCGGCGTGGACGAACGCATTATCGCCTTTCTGCGCTTTCGCCCCGAGCTGCTGTTCGACTTCGACCCGGCGCACAACCCGGTCGCCTTTCCATCGCCCCGCTCCTGGGAGTTTGCCCACCGCGCCCTGCACAAGTTCGGTGAACACCACGGGCTGCTGGTGGAGTCGCTCCAGGCCTGTGTCGGTCCCGCCGCCGGCATCGAATGCGCGGCCTTCGTCCGCAACATGGACAAGCTGCCCGATATCGATGCGATCGTGCGCGGCGAGGAGGTCGAGGTGCCGCGGGAGATCGACCTGCAATATGCGGTCGCCTCCGCCCTGGTCGGCCGCGCCCTGCGTGCGCGGGTGGAGGGAAACGGCGCTGACGTGTACGGGCCCGTGCTCGAGTTCGCCGGCCGCTTCCCGGAGCGGGAGATGGGGGTGATGCTGGTCTCCGATCTGCACCGGGCGGTGGGCCAGGAGCTGTTCAACGTGCCCGCCTTCGCTCCCTGGGCCAAGGCGGTTGCCGACGTCCTGCTCTATGCCGACTGAAACCGAAAAGCGATTCAACGCAGAGGACGCAGAGGAAAATCCAAGAAGTGAATTTTTCTCGCTTCATCACAGTCTCTCCTCTGCGCCCTCTGCGGTTAATTGTGTTTTCGTAAGATGACTGCTGACGTCGAAACCAAGCTGAGCGCGGCGCGGACGCGGCTGATCCTGGACAAGCCGTTTCTCGGTGCGCTGGTGCTGCGCCTGCCGATGATCGAGGCGGACCCGGCCTGGTGCAAGACGGTGGCCACCGACGCCAAGGCGTTCTATTTCAATCCCGAGTTCATCGACGCCCTCTCGCTCAACCAGACCCAGTTCATCCTTGCTCACGAGGCGCTTCACTGCGCCCTGTCCCACTTCGCCCGCCGCCAGCACCGTGATCGCCACCGCTGGGACCTGGCCTGCGACTTCGCGATCAACCCGCTGCTCATCGAGGAGGGGCTGACACCGACGCCGGACGCGCTCTACCTGGAACAGTTCGCGGGCATGACGGCGGAGGAGATCTACCCCTGCCTGGACGAGGACGACCGCAAGCAGACCGAGGACGACCACATCTACGACGCCGACAGCGACGGCAAGGGCGGTTCGGCCGGCAGCGGCGGCAACCGGTCGGAGCAGAAGGGCGGCGGCAGCAGCGAGCAGAAAGACGAAAAGCGGCAGTCCGGCGCCGGGCGCCCGCCGCCCCTGTCGGCGCAGGAGCGGGAACGTCTGTCGGTGCAGTGGCGCCAACGCATGGCCGGTGCTGCGCAGCAGGCGATGGCTGCGGGCAAGATGGGCGGCGCACTGGCGCGCATGATCGATCACCTGTTGCAGCCGGAGCTGCCGTGGCGGATGCTGCTGGCCCGCTACATGACGGCGACCGCGCGTGACGACTACAACTATTCGCGCCCGTCCAAGCGGGAGGGCAGCGCCATTCTGCCGAGCATGCGTTCCGATGAGGTGGATATCGCAGTGGCGCTGGACATCAGCGGCTCCATCGGCGATGAAGAGATGCGCCAGTTCGTCTCCGAGGTGGACGCCATCAAGGCCCAGGTGCGGGCGCGCATCACCCTGCTGGCATGCGATGCCGATTTGACGAACGGAGGTCCCTGGACCTTCGAACCCTGGGAGGCAGTGGAACTGCCGCAGGCGTTTCACGGCGGCGGAGGCACCAGTTTCCGCCCGGTGTTCGACTGGCTGGAGCGCGAAGGTCGTCAGCCGGCGCTGCTGGTCTATTTCACCGACGCCAACGGCGAGTTCCCGCAGCGGGAGCCGAACTATCCGGTGATCTGGCTCATCAAGGGGCGCGCGCCGATCCCGTGGGGGCAGCGGATTCAGTTGAACTGACGACCACCGACCACCGACCACCGACCACCGACCGTACTTTATGGAACTCAGCAGCGAAGACACCCTGCGACTGAATGTCCTCGTCGCCAACGCCCAGGCGATTCGTATCGACGAGGGGGCGATGGCCGTCTACGGTCTCTCCGGCGATCAGGAGATGAAGGTGGCCCTGAACCCCAACCGCAATCCGGACAAGTACCTCGGCGGGGTGCGCGAACTCCTCTCCGGCGCGGTCCTTGGATCGCCCGGCGGGTATCCGGTGTTTCTCCGCCGCTGGACCCGCATGGGGCAGGTGGACAACCAGAACCTGGACAAGCTGCTCATGCTCGGCGAACCGGAGGCGGTGGTCGCCGTCACCTGTTCCCCGTCGCTGGATGACGAACTGGCACGGCGCGCCTGGTGGATACTTCAGGACGCCGAGAATGCCCGGCGCATGCTCTCCAACCCGCGTATCGCCGCAGGAGAGATGGGGCCGGTGCTGGCCGAATTCTTGGTCGAGTACCTTCCCTTCGAGACCGAACACCAGCACGTGCTGGATACGGTTCGACTGATCCTGCGGCCGGGCCTCATCAGCGACGAGCGGCGCCAGCGGCTGTGGGAGGCGGGGCGCAGCCGCAAGACTTACCGGGTCGGCTTTCTGGCAGCGGTTCCCGGTGCCTTGCCGGAGCGGGTCGACCCGAGGCCCGATCGGGATGCGCACCTGAGCGCGTTGACCGGGTTGATTGAGGCGGTGAATCCGGATGCAGCCCTACTGGGGAGGCTTCTCGATGCCGAGGGCCGTACCTTCATGGAGGTGGCCGCGGACGCGCTGCGCCGCCCGGCCGATCAGGATGTCTACAGCGCCCTGCTGAACGCCATCGGCCGCTATTTCGGCCCGGTGCGGCGGGAACAGGAGCGGTTTCGTGAGCTGGAGATGGTGCGGGATGCAGTCCAGGCGGCAATGGACGCCCCCGACGAGCCCCTGGCTGCACTGCTCCAGGCGGTGCCCGGCCTGGCGGAGGAGGTCGGCGCCATGCTGCGTCTCGCCCACGTGGACGAGGCCCTGGTCATCCCGGTGTTCTCGCTCACCGATGCCGTGGGGTCAGTCATGCGCAAAAAGGTGGAGCACATCAGCCGGGCGATTCTCGACGACTTCGCGATCCTGCTTGGCCGCGAGCCGTGACTCCCATCTTCTTGTAGGAGCGGCGGAAGCGGCGAAAAGGCGAAGACGAAGGCGTGATATAACAGAACCCGCGCCACAAGCGGGCATCCACCATGACCAACAACGACAAACCCATCGGCGTACTGATCACCAACCTCGGCACCCCCGACGCGCCGACAGCGAGGGCGTTGCGCCGCTATCTTGCCGAGTTCCTGTCGGATCGCCGGGTGGTGGACCTGCCCCGCGCCGTGTGGTGGCCGATTTTGCACGGCATCATTCTGCGCACCCGTCCGGCGCGCTCGGCGGCGCTCTATGAAAAAATCTGGACGGAGCAGGGGGCGCCCCTGCGGGTCATTTCCGAGCGCCAGGCGATGCAGTTGCAGGAGCGGCTGAAGATCAATCACCCGGGGCGGGTGCGGGTGGCACTGGGCATGCGCTATGGCAATCCGTCACTCGGTGCGGCGCTGCGTGAACTGCGCGCCGCGGGGGCCGAACGGCTGATTGTCCTGCCGCTCTATCCGCAGTACTCCTGCTCAACCACCGCCTCCACCTTCGATGCCTTGGCCGGCGAACTGGCGCAGCCGCGCGACCTGCCCGCGATTCGATTCATTCGGGACTATCACGATCATCCCGGCTACCTGGAGGCGCTCGCCGCCTCCATCAAAGACGCCTGGGAGGACAGCGAACCGGCGGAACGGCTGCTCTTCTCGTTCCACGGTACGCCGCTGCGCTATCGGGAGGAGGGGGACCCTTACTATCGACAGTCTCTGGCGACCGCGGAACAGGTGGCGAGTCGGCTTTCGCTACCAGCCGAACGGTGGCAGGTGGTGTTCCAGTCCCGTTTCGGTCGCGAGTCGTGGCTGCAACCCTATGCGGACGAGACGCTGAAGGCATTGCCGGGCGAAGGGGTGCGCAGCGTCGATGTGATCTGCCCCGGCTTCGCGGCCGACTGCCTGGAAACGCTGGAGGAGATCGCCATCGCCAATCGCGAACTCTTCCTCCGGGCCGGCGGCGAGTCCTACCGCTACATCCCCGCACTGAACGACCGTACCGACCACATCGAAGCGCTGGCGGAGATCATCGACCGCGAACTGTGCGGCTGGAGCTGATCCTCGCCCCCGGCCGTAGGGCGCAATCTCATTACGCCGACGCTGCGGGTGGCATCAATGTGGCGCAATGCCCCCTACACAACTTCGCTGTAGGAGCGACGGACGTCGCGATAACGTGGCCGGAAAAACCACCGCCCCAATCGCGGCTTCCGCCTCTCCTGCGGTTGCCAAACTGTGACGGAACGTCTGACACGTAGGAGTCCGGCCCTCCGGGCGAACAGCGGCAAAGCCGCTTTATCTCCGGTTGTGCCGCAAGCGCCATTCCCCCGGAGCCGTCCCTCGCGGCCGGTTAGCGGGTCTATTCCCCGCCTCGAAGCGGGAAAGAGATACTGCCAGCCCCACCCGGTCGCCGTGTTGGGATACTTCCGCTCCAGGGCAAAAGGCAGGTAGACTCGACAAAAACCGGCTGTAAGATACTGATCAATCAATGACGCTGGGATGTTCGCCAGAGAGTTGGCTCGCGATGCAGGACCAGTATGATCTTTGGCGCGTTAGGAAGACGGTGAGCTTAGAAGGTGTCGAGGCATTGCGATTCGAGTAGCCCCGCAACGGGAGGCATCCGACGCGCTGAGGCGCGCGGCTTATCCGCCTGGCGTTGGGCGTAAACAGCAAGTGGCGACCTTTACCATATTGCTTTCGATGCTGATGTCGGTAGGACTCGTTGGGAGTGTGCTGCTGTTTTTCGCCTCGACCTTCAAGCTGGTGTTTCCCCGGTATCGTGCGCTCTTGAAGCCTGCCGCCGTTGCGGAGCGGCGCCTGGTCTGGGCAGCTGCCGTCGCTGCTGTTTTCGGCACCGTGGCGCTACTTGTCTTTCCTGCCTATACCAGTAGCAGTTGTTCCGATTCACTGTCCGTCACGGTTTCCCCTTCATCGACCGCTATTAATAGTGTCATTGGTCCGGCCTCGTCCTGTTCCGAGCAGCGAGCTACCTTTATGCAAGTCAATGGGCCGCAGGTTATCCCGCTATTCACCATTCCTGTGCTCTTTGCTCTTGCGCCGCTGGCCTCGCTTCGGCTGCGTTTCCGAGGCCCGCTTTTTGCGGTTTGTGCTTTCTTGCTCGCAGGACAGGCCGCCATTGGGATATCCGGCTACGGTCTGGTGTTTGCGCCAAGCAGTATTCTCTTGGTACTCGCTGGGTTTCTTGGCACTTTCCGTAGCGGAGCTCAACCATTGCTTCCACCCGACGATCCTTCCGCGCCTTCGGGGCTCCAGGGCGTTGGATGAAGTAGAGCGCACGCCGCGAGGGAAAAGTCTCGAATGGAACTTGTAACTTCACTTGGGATCGTCGCCATTGCAACGGTAGTCATTCTAAATCTTGGTCGCGTCGCCGGGAAGTCACCTTTTTCGATGAGTGACTTGCAATATGTGAACATCCAATTGAAATTTCAGGCACTGTTGTTCTGTGTGGCAGTGGTTGTCTTGATCATTCTTCTCTTGGTGAACGATAAGAATCTTGCGAATTTCCTTGCTCTTGGTAATGTTGCCGCCGTCGCAGATGGTGTTTCGTGGCTTGGCATTGATGAAGGCACGTCCTGGTTATGGCTGGGAACAAGCCTTTCGTTTATCATAACACTCAGCACAAGTGCTTTTGTTTATCTGCGATTTCGGAAGTCAGGCGGTGCTTTTCAACAATTAATTCGATATCTGCCTTGGGTGTTGCTGTTTTCCATATTCAACTCGTTCTCGGAAGAGGTGGTTTATCGGCTTGGATTCATCGTTCCGCTATACGGTACAATCGATCCCGGTAACATCTTGATAATTTCGGCGATTGCTTTTGGCGCTCCCCACCTTCGTGGCATGCCCAATGGCTTGGTCGGAGCGGTAATGGCCGGTTTCTTGGGCTGGCTGCTCGCGAAATCTGTTGTTGAGACGCACGGTATCTTTTGGGCATGGTTCATCCACTTCCTTCAGGATATCGTCATCTTCTCAGCATTTGTAATGGCAGCGGCTAACACGGCACTCCAGTCGGCGACAGGCCGCGACGCAGCCTTCCTCGGCTGAGCTCCGCGTATCTTGCGGGGTGAAAGTCCCCGTCGGGAAAAAGATAGCCACCCAGCCGTATCGAGTTTTGCGTCCATGGCGGAGCTAAAGGATGAGTGAACAATATGGGCGAAGCGTAGACAGAGAATCCTGCAGGGAACCTGAGACGCTAATTTTTGCAGAAGTTTCAGGGTGGGGAGTCAAGTATATAGCTTAGTAGCGCTACGGGCTGATTTCGAGCCTCCGAATGATCGGTCTCGAGTTGTTTGTAATGACGGGGGTGGCGAGCAGATTGTAGTAAAGCTTAATTGCTGGTGTTTGTATAACATGAGATCGGTTTTATAGATAGTCCGTTCTATCCGTTAACACGGTGCCAAATTAACGAGCTAATAGCTATGAAATCCACAACAACCTATTGGAACCCCTTGGATCCGAAGAACACAGAGCGGTGGGAGGAAATCGCTGGGTCGGGGGGCAATCTAAAGCAACTCACTTTGGCGATCGATGAAAAAGCAGGGGATTATACTAGGCTAACCTGGTTCAGGGATGGTTATTATACCGGCGTGTTCGGGGCAAAGTTGCACCCGTACCCGGAAGAGATATTTGTCATATCTGGACGGCTGTATGATGAAGCATTTGATATGTGGCTTGAGCCAGGACATTACGCCTCTCGCCCGCCAGGTGAGGTTCATGGACCATTCAGGGCAGAGGGCGACGTTCTCATATACGAGAATTCCTTTCCGTCACAGTCGGTTGACGGATAGCTACTAACCCTGGGTTCCAGTCGATGCCATCGCTGTCGCACCGTCGTGCGTGAACCAGGTCGAAGAAGGAGTAGCTATGGTACAGGTTGAAGTAACCCCCGTGAATGCGCCGATAGCAACTGTTTGGTGCGTGTTGGCTGACTTTGAGAGCTGGCGTCCTGGAATAAGAGTGTTTTGAGAATCGAACTGAAAGGCGATGCAAAGGTAGGTGGTAGTTTTTTTGGGCGGCTGACGGAGCAGGAATATTTTCCAAGCTTGAAAAATTCGAACCTTCCAAGCGAATAGCGCGATCTGGCCGCACTCTCGGAATACGAGAGGTTGATGTTTGGAGTTCGTGGAAAAGGATGGCGGCATACTTGTTCGCACCAAAGAGTCGTTTGAGGGTGAGCCCTGATCATCGAGGGGCTGGGTCTGGTTGCGAGGATGGTTTGAGCGTGATGAAGGGAGTTCTTTCAAGGGTCTTGGAACAAGGCATTATGGTGCTTAAGAACGAAGACGGAAGCGCGGTACGGTGCTGCAAGTTCATAACTAGGCAGTCGAGTCCGACGGCTTACCCCTTGCGCTGCGCTCCAGGGCAAGCCGCCGCTCACTTCTATCGTTGGGCGGCGGAAATGCGGAACCACACTCGATCAACCGGCAGGCACAAAGAACAGGAGACAGGAGTGCTATCCAACCACGACCGACTTCTGCTCCGGGATCTGAAGATTCAGGCAGTTTGGCTCCTTTGGTGTTACATCGTGATAGGAGCTGTCGCCGCGCTATCAAGTCTAGCCATCGCGGGCGTGTCAGCCTCCGCCATGCTGGGTATCGGCGGGGGGTTCCTGGTTGCTTTGGGAGCGGAGAAGCTTGTCACTCGCCGCCTTCGTTCTCTTGCAGCGGAGCTTGCGTCGCAGGGCGATGTCGCTGCGGCAGAGCGGGAATAGGCTTGCGGGCAGAAACGCTGGAGGGCGTAATGTTTGGGGGAATGAGCCGGATGCAGCTGCTTTCCGCATTCACGCCAGATGGCGTGAGTTCAAAAATGGCATCGAGCCGACCGCGTTACACGCAGCGGCTCATGCCTGGCGTTAAACGGAGAGGAGTCCATCCGTGAAGTATGTCGTATTGCCGTTTCTGTTTTTGGGCACTGTTGCGTTTGCATCAGATAGCCAATCTGAGCTGCTTGCACGACTCCATGCGGCGTCATCGGATATCAGCCAGCATGTGGACGCTGGTGCTGTGACCAAATCTCTATACCGCCAGATGCGGCCGCGCGTGTTGATCACAAGCGATGAACTGGACCCGTCGCAAATAGACCGCAGAGTCGAAGAGTATATTTCCGGGAAATACAGCCCTGTGCTTATCGAGAACTATTCACGGCTTTATTCCACGATGAGGAAGGGTGGTAAGGAGTTCAGCCGCTGCGATAAGCCCGAGGATTTCCGGTCTAGCGAAGAGGTCAAGATGACCCTGTGCGTTGTGGAAGAGCGCGACAGCGTAAGGGTCAACTACATGACCAATGGGTATGGCCGTGGCTGGACGTTGGCATCAGCGTTCATCTTCAGTACGGGAAATGAAATTAAGCTGGTGGCCATCGATTTGGGGCTGCGCGAAGACCAGAGGGTTCGGGTCGAGGGGATTTAGCCTGACTCGGCGCCCCACCCGACGGTGTATCGCTTGTGGACTGGTATCCCTCCTTAGGTGCAGTCGTGCGCGCACGCTACGTGCCCAAGTCCTAGTTCCCGAACAGCAGCGGGACCACCTCGCGGTAGTGTTTGACGAAATGTGCAGTTACCCCGTCGCGGATGTGCTCGGGGAGTTCCTCGAAGTCACCTTCGTTGGCATCCGGCAGGATCAGCTCCATGATGCGCGTACGTCGTGCGGCGATCACCTTTTCCCGAATGCCGCCGACCGGGAGTACGTGGCCGGTGAGGGTGAGTTCACCGGTCATCGCCAGCGGGCGTCTGATGCGCTGCCCGCGGGCCAGGGAGAGCAGGGCGCTGGCCATGGTGACACCGGCCGACGGGCCGTCCTTCGGCGTGGCGCCCTCGGGGACATGGAGGTGGACGAACGCCTCGTCGAAGAACGCCGGATCCCCCTCGTACTCCTTCAGGTGTGACGAGATGTAGCTGTAGGCGATCTCCGCCGACTCGCGCATCACCTCGCCCAGTTTGCCGGTCAGCTTGAAGCCGCGGTTCTTCGAGTGAACCAGGGTGGCCTCGATGCTGAGGGTGGCGCCGCCCATGGCGGTCCAGGCCAGGCCGGTGATCACGCCGACGCCGCCGATCGGCTTCTGTTTGTGGAAGAAGGGTTTGCCCAGGTACTCCTCCAGATTGCGCGGCCCGACCCGAATCGGACCCTTCTCGCCCTCGACCAGCCGCACCACGCCCTTGCGTACGATGCGCCCGAGCTGCTTTTCCAGATTGCGCACACCGGCCTCGCGGGCGTAGCCCTCGATCACCTGGCGCAGGGCAGAGTCGGCCAGCTTGATGCGGCTCGGACGGACCCCCGCCTTCTCCAACTGCTTGGGCCACAGGTGGTGTTTGGCGATGGCCATCTTCTCGTCGGTGATGTAGCCGGAGAGGCGGATAATCTCCATGCGATCGAGCAGCGGTCCGGGGATGGTGTCGAGCTGGTTCGCAGTACAGATGAACAGCACCTTGGAGAGGTCGAACCGCATGTCGAGATAGTGGTCGAGGAAGTCGCTGTTCTGCTCCGGGTCGAGCACCTCGAGCAGCGCCGAGGCCGGGTCGCCGTGGTAGGAGGCGCCGATCTTGTCGATCTCGTCCAGCATGATCACCGGATTGGCGGTGCCGGACTCCTTGATCGCCTGAATGAATTTGCCGGGCATGGCACCGATATAGGTGCGCCGATGCCCCTTGATCTCCGCCTCGTCGCGCATGCCGCCCAGGCTGAAACGGTAGAACTCGCGTTCCAGGGTGTTGGCGATGGAGCGACCGATGGAGGTCTTGCCGACGCCGGGCGGTCCGACCAGCAGCAGAATGGAGCCGGCGACTGCCCCCTTGAGGGTGCCGACCGCCAGGAACTCGATGATGCGCTGTTTGACGTCCTCGAGCCCGTCGTGGTCGCGGTCGAGGATGGTGCGCGCCCGGTTGAGGTCGAGGTTGTCGGCCGAGTAGTGCCCCCACGGGAGACTGGTGATCCAGTCGAGATAGTTGCGGGTGACCGTGTACTCCGGTGAACCCACCTCCAGGATCGAGAGCTTCTGCATCTCGTCATCGATGCGCCGGCTCGCATGGTCGGGGATATGGAGCGCATCGATACGCTCCTGAAAACGGTCCAGGTCCGCGGTGCGGTCGTCCTTCTCCAGCCCCAGCTCCTGCTGGATCTCCTTCAGCTGTTCGCGGAGGAAAAAGCGGCGCTGCTGCTCGCTCATCCGCTCTTCGACCTTCTCGCGAATGTGGGTCTGGAGCTTGGCGACCTCCAGCTCCTTCTTGATCAGCACCAGCACCTTCTTCATGCGCTGGATGACCGGGAAGGTCTCCAGCACCCCCTGCAGCTCCTGCCGCTCTGCGGTGGTGACACCGGCGGCGAAGTCGGTAAGCGCGGAGGGCTCATTGGGCCCGTAGCGGTTGAGGAAATATTTCAGCTCCTCGCTGTAGAGCGGGTTGAGGGGGATCAGCTCCTTGATGGTGTTGATGATGGCCATGCCGTAGGCGCGAAGCTGATCCGCAGAGCCGTGCTCCTCCTCTTCGTCCGGGTACTCCACCTGAGCGAGAAAGGGCGGCTCCTTCGAAAGCCACTTGACGATACGGAACCGCTGAACGCCCTCGGCAATGAACTGGAGCTTGCCGTCGGCCCGCGCCGGGTGGTGGAGCCGCACCACGCTGCCGATCTCGTGGTAGTCGGCGGGGGTGGGTATGCCGTTTTCGCTGTTCTGCCGCAGGAGCAGCAGGCCCGCCATGTGGTGCGCGGTGTTGCCGATCGCCTCCACGGTACGCAGCCACGGCTTCTCGTCCATGATGATTGGGTAGGCCTGGGCCGGAAAGAAGGGCCGTTCGTGCAGCGGCAGGATATGCAGTTGCGACGGCAGCACGCGGGAGGCGAGCGCCAGTTCAGACGCGGTCGACTCCTCGTCCTCTCGCAGCAGCTCGGGTTCGGGCAACACCTTGTCGTTCATTGTCTGCGCGTTTTTCCATGCGTGAATGAGGTGCGGACGATGGTCCGCCACGAGGATGTGGGAGCGACGCAGGCCGAATACAAGGGAGGCGTGCCGCCTCAGACCAGTCCGGCGAAGGGCATCACCTCCACCGGCGTACCGCTCTCCACATCGCCCGATTCTGCGGGGAGCACGATGAAGCAGTTGGCGCGGCTCATGGAGCTGAGCACGTGGGAGCCTTGCGACCCGGTGGAGCGCACCACCAGCCCGTTCGGACCCTGCTCAAGTATTCCGCGCTGGAAATCGGCACGGCCGGGGCGTTTTTTCAGGTTGCCGGCGCAGGGGACGGTGAAACGCAACGGCTGATTTCCGGTCTCACCCGCCATCCGGCGCAGCCCCGGCTGGACGATCTGGTAGAAGGTGGCCATGGCCGATACCGGATTGCCGGGCAGCCCGAAAAAGAGGCACCTCCCCAACTGCCCGCAGGCGAGGGGTTTGCCCGGTTTCATCGCCACCTTCCAGAAGTCCACCTGGCCCAGTGTATCGAGGGTTTGTTTCACATAATCCGCTTCCCCCACCGAGACGCCGCCGGAGGTAATCAGCACGTCGGCGGTCGCCGCCGCCTGTTCGAAGGCGGCGCGAATGGCGTCGGGCCGATCACGTACCACCCCCATGTCGATGGGATCGGCGCCGAGCCGGGAGAGCATGCCGTGCAGGGTGTAGCGGTTGCTGTCGTAGAGTTCACCGTCGCCGAGCGGTTCGCCGAGCGAGCGCAACTCGTCGCCGGTGGAGAAGAACGCCACACGCAGGCGCCGGAACACCTGCACCTCGGGGATGCCGAGGGAGGCGAGCAGTCCAATCTCCGCCGGATCGATGCGGGTGCCACGGGTGAGTACCACCTCGCCCCGGGCCATGTCCTCGCCGGCGTGGCGGACGTTCTGCCCCTTCTTCTGCCCGCCTTCGATGAGGACGCTGTCCCCTTCGCGCCGGGTCTTCTCCTGCATGATGACCGTGTCGGCGCCGGCAGGCAGTTTGGCGCCGGTCATGATGCGTACCGCGTCGCCAGCACCCACTTCGCCGGCAAACGGCTGGCCGGCGAGCGCCGTGCCGATGACGGTCAACCGGGTCTCGCCGCTTTCCGTGAGGTCATCGGCGCGGACGGCATAGCCGTCCATGGCGGAGTTTACGTAGGCGGGCACGTCGATGGGGGAGGTGATGTCGGCGGCGAGGACACGCCCGAGGGCGCTGCGCAGCGCCAGCTGTTCGAACCCCTCCACCGGCTGGATCAGGCTGGTGATGCGGGCGATCGCTTCCTCCACCCTCAACATGTTCGCTCCACTCATGACGGCTCCCAAATGGTGAAAATGAGGCCGGTTATTATGAGGAACGATGGCGGGGGTCGCCACCGGAGGTGACTATCCGGAGGGAAACAGCCGACCACAGATGAAGTCGGCGATCGCTTGCGGACTGTTGAGGTCGAGCAGCGGTAGGCCGGGCGGCAGTTGGACGGGTTCGTCGCAGGCGACTGCCATCACCGACGGGTCGCCGGCGCAGAGGAGCGGTTTGCCGAGCGACATGCGGTGCAGCTCGATTTTCGGCAGGGCGGGCTCGTGACGGAACCCCTCGACCAGCAGCAGATCGATCCGGGAGGGATCGATTAGATCCAGCAGGTCGGCCAGCGACGGGTCTTCGTCTGCGGCGGCGGGCTGCTCGACTACCATCGCCAGCCGCCGGCCCGAGGCGACCACCACCTGTTCGGCACCGGCCTTGCGCAGCCGATAGCTGTCCTTGCCGGGGATGTCGATATCGAAGTCGTGGTGCGCGTGCTTGATGAGACCGACGCGCAGACCGCGTCCGGTCAGCTCGGGGATGAGCCGCTCCAGCAGGGTGGTCTTTCCGGTCCCGCTCCAGGCGGCGAAACCGAACAGCGGCGGCAGGGGTCGGACCGCACCGAACCGGGCTTCCAGGGCGCGCAGGTCCGCGGGGGTGTTGGCGTTGATGAAGCAATCGGCGGCGTCGGAGAAGTCGGCGACCGCCGCCTTTTGCTCCCGCAGCCAGTCACCCACCCGGCGACCGCCGGCCCGTAGATGGTTTTCAAGCGCCTCGCGGCGGGAGCGGTGGACCAGGGCGAGGGCGAAGTGGGTGTGTTCGCCGTCACTCGGGATTGCCGCGGGTGCATCTTTCCGCAGCGCGGCCTCAAGCAGACGTGCCACCAGATCGGGCGGGAGACGCGGCATGTCGCACGGCACCGAAACCACCCAATCGGTGGTAGCGCTGGTCAGCCCGGCGAGCAGTCCGGCCAGGGGGCCGGGGCCGTGGGGCAGCGGATCGGCGATTACCGGGAGGTCGAAGGGGGCAAACAGGTGCGGCGGACGGTTGCTGCTGATGAGTAGTTCGGAAACCTGGGGGCGCAGCGCCTCGATGGCGTGGGCAAGCAACGGGCGTCCCGCCAGGGTGAGAAACGCCTTGTCCCGGCCGCCCATGCGTCGGCCGCGTCCTCCGGCGAGCAGTACGGCGATCACGGATGGGCAGGGCACTCTTTCGGCTCGGTTTAGAATTGTCCCAGTCTACCACGCGGAGGAACCATGGCCGGCGAGCGGACCATCGGGCCGGAGCGGCCCACCGTCGAGATTTTGGAGCACCGGAACCGGTTCAGCGGATTCTTCCGCATTGAGGAATACCGGCTGCGTCACCGTCTGTTCAACGGCGGGATGAGTCCGCCGCTGACGCGGGAGCTGTTCGAGCGGGGCCATGCGGTGGCCATGCTCCCCTACGACCCGAACCGCGATGCGGTGGTGCTGCTGGAGCAGTTTCGCATCGGTGCCCTGAACGCACCCCACGGCCCCTGGCTACTGGAGATCGTGGCGGGGATGGTCGAGGCTGGCGAATCACCGCAGGAGGTGGTCCGGCGGGAGGCACTGGAGGAAGCGGGGCTCGCGCTGGAAGCGCTGGAGCCCATCTGCGACTACCTGGTCAGCCCCGGCGGGACCTCGGAGCGGATCGCCCTCTACTGCGGCCAGGTGGACTGCGCGGGGGTAGGGGGGCTGCACGGTATTGTCGAGGAGGGGGAGGATATTCGCGCGGCGGTGTACCCCCTCGATGAGGCGTTGGCGCTGCTGGCGGCGGGTCGGATCGACTCCGCAAGCCCCATCATCGCCCTGCAGTGGCTGGCCGCCAACCGTGAACGCCTGCGGCGGCTTTGGTGTGATTGACCATTGATCTTGCTGCCCATCGGACGATAATGGGGGCGAGGTCTGCCTGCTTTATCCGTCATCCGGCTTTTCAATGGGTGGATCCGGGAGGTGTTCGATGGAGATCAAACCCGCGATGCAAAACGCACTGCTGGGCATCAACCGCGGCATGCAGGGGCTGGCCCGTAACGCCGCCGAGATCGCCAGCGCGGACAGTATGCGCAACGGGGTGCCCATCGAGCCGCTGGTGGATGCCAAGATGAACCGCCTTCAGGTGGAAGCCAACGTCACCGTTCTGAAGCGGGTGGACGAAACCCTCGGATCGCTGCTGGACGAAAAAGCCTGATTGCCTACCATCCCTGATCGCGTATTACGGCCGGGCGCGCTTCGGGTATACTCATTCGCCAATTAATCAAGAACCGACCCGTAGTGCCGCTCTGCGGCACAGGGCAAGGGAGTATCGGTTGCAGGCTGTTTCCAGCTCGGTGGAGACCCGGCTCGAGATCCAGAAGCTGAACGCGCTTCCGGCGCTTTCCATCGCCGCGAGCCGCTTCCTGGAGGCGATCCAGGACCCCGATATCGAGATTCGCGAACTCGGCGCGATCATCGAACAGGACCCCGCCCTGCTGGCCCGCCTCGTCGGTCTCGCCAATTCCGCCTATTTCGGCTACCCGGAGCGGGTCTACACCGCCGAAGACGCGATCCTCAAGGTGCTTGGCCTCAATACCGCCAAGAGCCTGGCCCTCAGCATGGTCCTCAGCGGCCCATTTCGGGCCACCCACTGCCCCGGATTCAATCTGGGTGCCTACTGGGAATCTGCCATGCTCACCGCGTCACTGGCGCGGGATCTGGCCCGTCATGTGGTGGCCGGCCCGGCACCAACACCCGGCGCGGCGTATCTGTCCGGCCTCATCCACAGTCTGGGGCTGCTGGCGCTGGTCTACCTCTATCCCGAGGTGATGAACGAACTGTTCCGGACCCGGATGGATGAGCCGCAGTCGCTGTTGATTGCCGACGAGGTCGCGCTGGTGGGTGCCTCTCATCAGGAGGTGGGTGGATGGCTCGGCCGCAAGTGGCATCTCCCGCCGCACGTCATCGCGGTACTGGAGCATCATCTGGAATTCAGCTATCGCGGCGACCACTGGCCCCTGGTGAGACTGGTCGGCGCCGCTGCACGGTGGACCGCACGCATTCCGCTGGATGATAGGGTTCTGGCGGAGCCGCCGGCACTCGATGGCCTGGGAATTCCCGCGCACCGCATCGAAGCCGCGATCGGCAAGCTGCTTGAAGGCCGGGACCAGATCCGGGAGATGGCATCGTTGCTTTCCATCGCGTGAAAGCCTGCCATTCGGACGCGATCGTGGACACCGGCCCCTTTATCAGTGCCTTTCAGGAGCTGAACACCAGCTTCATCAAGCTGCTCGACTCCATGTCGGCGCTGCGCGCGCTCTCCTCCCTGCCACGCCTGTCGGGGCTCTCCGACCGCCAACTGCTCGAAAATGCGCTGCAGGTGCTGGTTCAGAACCAGGATCTCGAGTGCTGTTCGGTCTACCTGCTGGAGGGTGGACGGCTACACAATGTGGCCGGTGTGGACTGGGACGACCTGATCCGGGTTGAGCGGTCCTCCGACGTCAGGCACACCGGCCGTTCGTTCGCGCTGGGGGAGGGGATTCTCGGCAAGGCTGCCCAGACCGGTGAACTGGAGCATTGCCGCGACTGCACCACCGACCCGCGCTTTCTGCAGGAAAACAGGCCGGGCACGGCACCGCCGCGGCTTGGGTCGCTCATCAGTATCCCGATTCAGCTTGATGGCGACATTCTGGGGGTGTTGAACGTCTCCCATCCCCATCCCGGTTTCTTCAACGAGGCGCACGAGCGGGCGCTGACCATCTTTGCCAGCTTCCTCGGACAGATGCTGGTGAACAACCGCCTGCTGGGGCAGATGGAAAAGCAGGTCACGGCCCGGACCCGTCAGCTGGAAAAGGCGCTCGCTGAGGCGGAGGAGCTAAAGCAGAAGTACGCACAGCTCTCGGTGGTGGACGAACTGACCTCCCTGCACAACCGGCGCTTCTTCTTCCCGGAGGCGCGTGCGGCGCTGTCCAGGGCGCTGCGGCACGGTTCCCCTTACAGCGTGTTGCTGCTCGACATCGACCATTTCAAGCAGATTAACGACACCCTCGGCCACGCCGGTGGTGACGAGGTGCTCTGCCGCATCGCCGCGCTGCTGGAGGAGAAGACGCGGGAGGGGGATATCCTTGCCCGCTTCGGCGGTGAGGAGTTTATTGCCGCCCTGCCGGACACCGATCTTGCGGGGGCCCTTCGCATGGCCGAGCGTATCCGGGCGGGAATGGGGCAGGCGCGGATCGAGCTCGTCGGCCATTCGGTGACCCTCAGCATCGGTGCCTCCAGTCTGCTGCCCGGTGAGTCGGGTGACTCGGACAAGATCCTGGACCGGCTGATACAGGAGGCGGACCAGGCGCTCTATTTTGGTAAGCACAACGGCCGCGACCAGTGCCGAAGTTTTGCCGAGATCGCCTGCCAGGTCAGCGGTAAAAAGTAGGCAGAGTAGAGCGGGGGTTCGTTTCGCGCAGGGTCCTGTTCTCCTCAGGGAGAAGCCTGCTAGTGTACTGTTTCACTCTTGATGGCACTTTCAGCGAGTCACTGGCCGGTCAGATGCAAGGCGCGCTTGCGCAGGAATGGCCACTCCCTTTCAAGCAAGTGCAACGCCGCAGATGGCCGGCCAGCGACTCGCCCGAAGGGAGCCCCCCAAAAACGCCAATGCCGCGTTGCAGTCCTTGACAAGGGCTTGCCATTGCCTGCGGACTGCGCCTTGCCTTGGCGTTTTTGGGGGGCTCTGAAAGCGCCACCAAGAGTGAAACAGTACACTAGACGTCAAATCCCGACAGGCCGCATTTGCGGCCGGCCAGGCGGGCCGCCTGTTCCAGCGCTATCGCCAGCGGCTTTTCGTTCAGCAGCGCATCGATCATTCCCGCATTGAAGGTATCCCCCGCCCCGAGCGTATCCACCACCCGCGGCGGCGGGAATGCCGGCGTGTGCAGAAGATCGCCTTCACGGTCCATGCCCCAGGCGCCGTCCTCCCCCCAGGCGCAGACCAACAGGGCGTCGGGAGCGGAGGGGCGCACCGCCCTCAGCAGTTCCCCGGCCGAACCGAATCCCCGATCGCGGGCATAGCCGCGGGAGAAGAGCAGCAGGTCGGCATGGAGCAGCAGTGTCTCGATGCCGGGCCGTACTTTTTCGATCTCCAGCGAACGGGGCACCTCGGGGCGCACAGCCGCGGCGTGTTCAAGCATGCGCCGGGTCTCCTCCACGTTGCGACCCTCGAAGTGCAGCCAGTCGTAGGGGTGCAGCGCGAGGGTACGGAACTGTTCGAAACCGTACTCCGGCAGGTCGCGCCAGTGGACGATGGTGCGCGATCCGTTTTGCCGGTTGAGGGTGACATAGGAGGTGGGTACCTTGCCGCCGGCCCGGTGGACCGGCCCGGTGCCGATACCGTGACGGGACAGGTCGGCCAGTATCTCCCCGGCATCGGATTCCTCCGCCAGCACACCGGCCCAACTGCAGCGGTGTCCGAGCCGGCTCAACACCACCAGCGTGTTGGTGGCGTTGCCGCCGCGCCGCCGCTGCTGGGCCACGGCGCGGACCTCCGCGTCCTCCGTGGGGAAGCCATCCACTTCGTTGATGATGTCGAGGGTGGCGATGCCGATGCCAAGAATGGTTGCCATGCTGGTTGCTGGTTGCTGGTTGCTGGTTGCTGGTTGCCATGCTGGTTGCTGGTTGCTGGTTGCTGGTTGCTGGTTGCTGGTTGCTGGTCGGTGGTCGGTGGTCGGTGGTCGGTGGTCGAAAGCGATTTTCTTACCGCTTCACCCGTCACGTTTCACCCTTCACGTACTGATCGAGGGCCCACGCCACATGTTCACGCACCAGTGCCGAGGGGTGGTCGCGCCGGCTGTTCAGGGCGGTGAGTGTGATGTCGGTGGTGGGGGCGTTACCGAGGGCAACGGCGATGTTGCGCAGCCACCGCTCGTGGCCGATGCGGCGGATTGCCGAACCTTCTGTGCGGCGCAGGAAGGTCTCCTCGTCCCAGGCGAACAGGTCAACCAGCTTCGGCGCGCTCAACCCTTCGCGGGGCAGAAAGTCGGGTTCGGCGGTGGTACGGGCGAACCGGTTCCAGGGACAGACCAGCTGACAGTCATCGCAGCCGTAGATGCGGTTGCCGAGCAGCGGGCGCAGTTCGACCGGGATCGGCCCATGCAACTCGATGGTGAGGTAGGAGATGCAGCGCCGGGCATCGACCCGGTAGGGAGCGACGATGGCCTGGGTGGGGCAGAGGTCGATGCAGTCTGTGCAGCGTCCGCAGTGGGCGCTCTCGGGCGTGTCGGTCGGGAGCGGCAGGTCGGTATAGATCTCCCCGAGAAAGAACCAGGAGCCCGCGTCACGGCTCAGCAGGTTGGAGTGTTTTCCGCACCAGCCGAGGCCCGCCTTCTCCGCCAGCGGCTTTTCCAGCACCGGCGCACTGTCCACGAAGACGCGGAAGCCGAACGGGCCTGCTGATGCCTCGATACGGTGGGCCAGTTGTTGCAGCCGCTTGCGCATCAGCTTGTGGTAGTCACGGCCCAAGGCGTAACGGGAGATGTAGCCGCACTCGGGGTCGGCCAGGACGCTGTTCGGGTCGGTGTCCGCCGGCAGATAGTTCATGCGTGCGGTGATGATCCGCACCGTGCCCGGAACCAGTTCATCCGGCCGCGAACGTTTACTGCCGTGGCGCGCCATGTAGTCCATCGTGCCGTGAAGGCCTCCGGCGAGCCACTCGTTCAGCCACCGTTCGGCCTGGGTGAGGTCCGTGTCGGCGATGCCGATCCGATCGAAACCCAACTCGCTTCCCCATGTGCGAATGGCTTCGGCCATTCCCTCGGGAGTCGGGGAGGCGAGGGCATCAAACGGGCGGTTCTTCGGCGTCGGCATAGTCGCTATGATAAACCCCATGCCCAATGTTCTTCCCCGTCTGCTCTACCGTGCCGAACAGGTGCGCGCCCTCGATCGCGCGGCTATCGATCGGTTCGGCATCCCCGGCATGACACTGATGGAGCGGGCGGGCCTGGCTGCCTTCAACCGGTTGCGCGACCGCTGGCCGGAGGTCCGCCGCATCACCGTGGTGTGCGGGACCGGCAACAACGGGGGAGACGGCTATGTGATCGCGCGCCTCGCCCATGAAGCCGGCCTCGGGATCTCCCTGCTGCATGTCGGTGACAGGGAACGGCTGCAAGGGGAGGCGGTAGTGGCCGCGGAGGCGGCGGAGCGTGCGGGTGTTCCCATGGCGCCGTTCACCGCCGGGGGGCTGGCCGGCTCCGAGCTGCTGGTGGATGCGCTGCTCGGCACCGGGTTGAAGGGGGAGGTGAGCGGCGTCTGGTGTGAGGCGATCACCGCCATGAATGCGGTGGGCGTCCCCGTTCTCGCGGTCGATATCCCTTCGGGACTGGATGCAGATACCGGCGCTGTGCTCGGCGCAGCGGTTCGTGCCGACCTGACCGTCACCTTCATCGGACTCAAGCAGGGGCTGTTCACCGGTGACGCCCCCGACCATACCGGCGAGATCCTGTTCGACGCCCTGGATCTCCCCGCCGCGGTCTATGAACAGGTACCGCCCTCCGCGAAACGAATCGATTCAACGCTCCTCGGCGGTCCGCTGGCCCCGCGCCGCCGTACCGCCCACAAGGGGGCGTTCGGGCACGTGCTGGTGGTCGGCGGTGAACGGGGAATGGCCGGTGCCGTCCGCATGGCCGCAGAGGCCGCGGCCCGGGTCGGAGCCGGACTGGTGAGCGTCGCCACGAGGCCCGGCAACGCTGCCGCGCTGACCGCTGCCAGGCCCGAACTGATGTGCCATGAAGTGAGTTCGCCGGCCGACCTGGGACCGCTGTTGCGGCGCGCCACAGTGGTTGCGGTCGGTCCCGGACTCGGTATCGGCGATTGGGGGCGGGCGCTGTTTGGGCACCTGTTGGAGGTGCCCCTGCCGCTGGTGGTGGATGCCGACGCGCTCAATCTCCTGGCGCTGGAGCCGGCTTTCCGTACCGATTGGGTCCTGACCCCCCATCCGGGCGAGGCGGCGCGTCTGCTCGGTTCCGATGTCGCGGCCATCCAGCGGGACCGGTTCGCCGCGGCGACATCGCTGCGCGACCGCTTCGGCGGGGTCATGCTGCTCAAGGGGGCCGGCACGCTGGTCTGTGATATGGGCGGCACCGCGTTAATCGGCGGGGGTAATCCCGGTATGGCCTCCGGCGGCATGGGGGACGTACTCACCGGCGTGATCGCCGGCCTGGTAGCGCAAGGTATCGAGCCCGGGGAGGCGGCGAGCCTCGGCGCCTGTCTGCATGCGGCCGCCGGTGATCGGGCGGCAGCGGCGGGCGAGCGGGGGATGCTTGCGACCGATCTGCTTCCCCACCTGCGTCGGCTTGCCAACCCGTGAGCCGGTATCTCCCCAATACGCAGGCCACCGAGGCGGTCGGCGCCCGCATGGCCGGTTGTGGTGCGGCCGGGGACGTCATCTTTCTGCACGGGGATCTCGGTGCAGGCAAGACCACGCTGGTGCGTGGGCTGTTGCGGGCACTCGGGCACCGGGGGGCGGTCAAGAGTCCCACCTACACCCTGGTGGAGCCCTACGACACGCCCGCCGGTCCGGTCTTCCACTTTGACCTCTACCGTCTGGGGGACCCGGAAGAGCTGGAGTACATGGGGATTCGCGACTATCTCGACGGCCGCGGACTCTGCCTGGTGGAGTGGCCGGAGCGTGGGGCGGGTATCCTGCCGGAACCCCAACTCGACCTGTTTCTCGACCACGCCGATGCGGGACGTCTGCTCCGCGTGCTCCCTCACGGGGAGCGTGGCCGGGAACTGATGGAGTGCCTGTTCGGGACCTGACCATCGACGCGGCGCACAGGGATCCCATGACAGAAAAGGGGTGCCTGGCCGGAAATCCTTGGAATCCCATTGTGGCGAATTCCGATCACCGAGGGTTGACTTTGTCGACCATTTTGGTTTACTTAGCCCTTAATTCTCACGCATAAATCGAAGAAAGACCCGTAACTGCATTAATCATAAGCTGTTTTTTACAGCTACGGGAGAGCGGGTGATGACAAGAATTCGAATCCCTGTCCTGCTGGCGTTGTTCCTGTTCTGTGCACCGCTCTGGGCACAGCCGGTGGATATTCGCGGCGTGCGCATGTGGCCCGCTCCGGACAACACACGCATCGTGTTTGACCTCAGTGGGGCGGCCGACCACCGGTTGTTCACCCTGGACAACCCCGACCGCATCGTCATCGATCTGAAGGGAGCCCGCCTCACGGCGGCACTCTCGGGACTCGACTACGGCGACGGGGTGCTGCAGGGCATACGGAGTGCGCCCCGCAACCAGAACGACCTGCGCATCGTGCTCGACCTGAAACGCGGTGTGCGGCCCAAGAGTTTTGCCCTTACCCCGATGCGCGACTACGGTCACCGCCTGGTGATCGATCTGTTCGAGAAGGAGTCCGCCGCCGCCAAGCCGGCCCGGACCGTGGAAAGCAGCCGCCGCGATCTGGTGGTTGCCATCGATGCCGGGCACGGCGGCGAAGACCCCGGCGCCATCGGGCCGCGCGGCACCCGCGAGAAGGATGTGGTCCTGGCCATCGCCCGGATCCTGGCCCGTCGGGTGGATGCGGAGCCCGGTATGCGGGCGGTCCTGGTCCGTGATGGCGATTATTTCGTCAGCCTGCGCAATCGGGTGGAAAAGGCGCGCCAACACAAGGCGGACCTGTTCATCTCCATCCATGCAGACGCCTTCCACGACCGCCGTGCCCGGGGTGCGTCGGTCTACACCCTCTCGCGCGGCGGTTCGACCAGTGAACACGCGCGACTGCTCGCGCAGAAGGAGAACGCCTCCGACCTGATTGGCGGGGTCAGCCTGGATGACAAGGACAACCTGCTCGCTTCAGTGCTGCTCGACCTTTCGCAGACGGCGACCCTGGAGGCGAGCGCCGATGTCGCGACCCGGGTTCTCGGTCGCATGCAGCGTACCGCCCACCTGCATAAGCGGCAGGTGGAGAAGGCCGGGTTCCGCGTGCTCAAGGCGCCGGACATCCCCTCCATCCTGGTCGAGACCGCCTTCATCTCCAACCCGCAGGAGGAGGCCAAGCTGCGTAGCGCCAGCTACCAGGCCGAGATGGCGGGTGCGATCCTGGAGGGGGTTCGTGAACACTTCCTGCGTAACCCGCCGCCGGGCACCCTGATGGCCGAGCGTGCCGGTCGCACCCACACCATCGCCCGCGGGGAGACCCTCTCCACCATCGCCCAGCGCTACTCGGTCAGTCTTCAGACCCTGCGTTCGGTCAACGGTATCTCCGGTGATATGGTGCAGGCGGGCGCCGTCATTCGTATCCCCGGAAGCTGAAGGGATTAAGGGTTAAGGTGCGTCACGGGGGCAGTTTCCCGACCGCCGATCCCTGACTCCTAACTCCTAACTCAGTACCCGGGGCGGTAAACTACGCCGATGACACGCCCCTCCGCCCGCCGCATTCGCGTCCTTGCGCCCCAATTGGCCAACCAGATCGCCGCCGGCGAGGTGGTCGAGCGTCCGGCCTCCGTGCTCAAGGAGCTCCTCGAGAACAGCATCGATGCGGGGGCGAACCGCATCGAGGTGGACCTGGAGCGGGCCGGAATCGGCCTGATTCGGGTCCGCGATGACGGCTACGGCATCCATCCCGACGACCTTCCGCTGGCGCTGGCCCGTCACGCCACCAGCAAGATCCATGAGCCGCACGAACTGACCTGTATTAGCAGCCTCGGTTTTCGCGGCGAGGCGCTGGCGAGTATCGCCTCGGTCTCCCGTTTCTCGTTGACCAGCCGCGCCGGGGGCAGCGAGCACGGCTGGCGGGTGGTGCTGGAGAACGAGTCCCCGCCGCTCCCTGCCGCCCACCCGGTCGGAACCACGGTCGAGGTACGCGATCTCTTTCACCAGACCCCCGCGCGACGCAAGTTCCTCAAGACCGAGCGTACCGAGCTGAGCCACCTGGAAGAGGTGCTGCGGCGTGTCGCGCTCAGCCGTTTCGAGGTGGGATTCACCCTGCGCCACAACGGCCGCCGCCTGCTTGAACTGCGACCGGCCGGGGAAGCGGCCGATCATGAGGGCCGTCTCGCCGCCCTGTGTGGTCGCCCCTTTCTCTCCCATGCCCTGGCAGTGGCGTTCGAGGCCGGGGAGATGCGGCTGACCGGTTGGGTGGGCGGCCCCGGATTTTCGCGGGCGCAGGCGGATCTGCAGTACTTCTTTCTGAACGGCCGTATCGTCCGCGACAAGCTGATTGCCCATGCCCTGCGCGTGGCCTGTGGCGAGGCGATCGAGGCGGGACGCCACGCCGCCTTCGTCCTCTATCTCGAACTGCCCCCCGAAGCGGTGGATGTCAATGTCCACCCCACCAAACACGAGGTACGGTTCCGCGAGCCGCGCCTAGTGCACGATTTCCTCGTCCGCGCGGTGCGCGATGCCCTGTCCGGCCATCCCGCCGCCTCCGGCGGTGCAGGCGGTTCCAGGTACTCCGGAGGACATACGGGGGGAGTCCCTGCAGGCCCCGCTGCGGTTGCCGAATCGGTGGCCGCCTACGGGCGCCTCCATCCGCCCGTCTCAAACACCCCGTTGCACGGCCGCTTCCTGGCGGTGGAGCACGAGGGCGGTGTGGCGCTGATCGACCAGCCCAGGGCGCGGGCGCGGATCGCCCACGCCAGGTTGGCTGCGTCCCTGGCGGGCGAAGGGATCCGGCGCCGCCCGTTGCTGATACCGGAGCCGGTCGAAGTGGGGGCAGAGTGCGCCGCACGGCTTGAGGGCGCTGCCGGAGCCGTCGAGCGCCTCGGGTTTGTCATCGGACGCCTGGCCGAAGCGGTTGTGGTGGTGCGCGAGGTGCCGGCGCTGCTGGCACGGCCGCAACTGGCGCCCCTGATGGCACTGCTCTGTAACGCGATTGCCGGGAGCGGTGGCGACGACCCGCTGTTGAGGGGCGTGGCCGAGCAATCGGTCGGGCCGGAGATGGAGGGGCCGAAACTGCTTGAGGAACTTCGGGCGCTCGACGGCGACGAATCCGGCGACGGCTGGGTACTTGTACGGCACGATGAACTGGAGCGGCGTCTTGGTTGATCAGGAGCAGAGGCCATCGGCAGTTTTTCTGATGGGGCCGACCGCCTCCGGCAAGACCGACCTGGCTGTGGAACTGGTGGAGCGGCTGCCGTTCGAGATCATCAGTGTCGATTCGGCGATGGTCTACCGCGGCATGGATGTGGGAACGGCCAAGCCGGAGCCGGAACTCCTGGCCCGTGCCCCCCACCGGCTGATCGACATCCTCGACCCGGTCGAACGCTATTCAGCCGCCCGCTTCCGTGAGGATGCCCTGCGGGAGATGGCGGCGATTACCGCGAGCGGACGAATCCCCCTGCTGGTGGGCGGGACCGGGCTCTACTTCCGGGCGCTGGAGCAGGGCCTCTCAGCCCTGCCCGATGCGGACCCGCAACTGCGCGCACGGCTCGAGGCGGAGGCGGCGCGGGAGGGGTGGGCCGCCCTGCACCTTCGACTGGTACAGGTTGATCCGGAGGCGGCGGCCCGCATTCATCCCAACGACCCGCAACGGTTGCAACGGGCACTCGAGGTGTATGAACTCACCGGCCGGCCGCTTTCCGAGCTTCAGCGTGTCCGTGGGGTGCCGCTGCCGTACCGGTTGGCAAAAATCGCCCTGGTTCCTGCCGAGAGGAGCCTTCTGCACCGCCGTATTGCCGACCGTTTCGAGGCGATGCTGGCGTCGGGACTGATCGAGGAGGTGGAACGCCTGTTCCGGCGCCCCGACCTCGGCCCGGAACTTCCCAGTATCCGCAGTGTCGGTTATCGACAGGTGTGGGGCCATCTGGCGGGGGAGTACGGCCGGGAGGAGATGATCCAGCGGGGTATCGCGGCCACCCGGCAGCTGGCCAAGCGGCAACTCACCTGGCTCCGGCGCGAGGCGGAGACTCTCCGGATCGACCCGGCAGCCCCGAAACCGGTGGAAATCGTCTTGAATTCTCTTACCGCTGCCGCCATCTCGGAACAAAAGGTGGGTGTGCTACACTAGCCGGGCAGCGGATTTGGGGCGTGCTGCAGGTTTTTGCCGCGGCGCTCCCCGGTACGGTTGCCCGACAATCGGGATCGTTACTCACTATTTTTATTGATAATGCGCACACATTTGTGCGGCAGAGCGATAACAATAAAGGAGAGCTGAAATGAGCAAAGGGCAAGCGCTGCAAGATCCTTTCTTGAATGCCCTTCGGAAGGAGCGGATCCCCGTTTCGATCTACCTCGTGAATGGAATCAAGTTACAGGGGCAGATCGAGTCCTTCGACCAATTCGTTGTGCTGTTGAAGAATTCCGTCAGTCAGATGGTCTATAAGCATGCCATCTCCACGGTCGTTCCGGCACGGAATGTGAGACTCAGTTTTGCAGATGAAGCCCCTGCGGCACCAGCAGCACCTGGCAATCGTATCTGACCTGAAGGTCCGCGAAGGCGTGGTTTTGTCGCGGACCGGCGCGCAACGCGCGGGGGACCGGCTTGTTTGAACGCCCCGATAGCGGCGAGCGCGCCGTTCTGGTCCACCTTGACCTCCAGCAGGAAGATGAAGCTGCCGAGCTGGAGGAGTTCCGTGAACTGGTGATCTCCGCCGGCGTGGAGCCTGTGGCGGAGATCACCGGTGCGCGGCGTGCCCCAGAGCCCAAGTATTTCGTGGGTACCGGCAAGGCGGAGGAGATCCGTCTGGCTGTCGAGCGGGACAAGGCGGAGGTGGTGATCTTCGACCACCCGCTCTCGCCGGCCCAGGAGCGCAATCTCGAGCGGCTGCTCAAGTGCCGCGTACTCGACCGCACCGGCCTCATTCTCGACATCTTCGCCCAGCGCGCCCGCTCCCACGAAGGCAAGTTGCAGGTTGAGCTGGCGCAGTTGCGCCATCTTGCCACCCGCCTGGTGCGGGGCTGGACCCACCTGGAGCGGCAGAAGGGCGGTATCGGTCTGCGGGGCCCCGGTGAGACGCAGCTCGAAACCGACCGTCGACTGCTGGGCGAACGTATCAAGTACCTCAACCGCCGCCTGGAGAAGGTGAACCGGCAGCGGGAGCAGGGCCGGCGGGCACGCCAGCGGGCCGACCTGCCCACCATCTCGCTGGTGGGCTACACCAACGCCGGCAAGTCGACGCTGTTCAACGCCGTTACCGCCGCGACCGTCTTCGCCGCGGATCAGCTCTTCGCCACCCTCGACCCGACCATCCGCCGCGTACGGCTGCCGGAGGGGGAGGTGGTGGCGCTGGCCGACACCGTCGGGTTCATTCGCCACCTGCCGCACGAACTGGTGGCGGCATTCCGATCCACGTTGCAGGAGACCCGCGAGGCGGACCTTCTTCTGCACGTCATCGATGCCGCCGATCCGGAGCGGGAGGAGAAGGTTGCGCAGGTCAACGACGTGCTGGCGGAGATCGGCGCGGAACAGGTCCCGCAGATTGAGGTCTACAACAAGGTCGATTGTATCGAAGGGGCGGCTCCGCGTGTCGATCGGGACGGTTCGGGGCTGGCTCACCGGGTCCACCTGTCGGCCCGAACCGGGGCCGGTGTGGAGGGTTTGCTGGAGGCGATTGAGGCCCATTTCCGCGGGGAACGGGTGCAGCGCGCCGTACGACTTCCTCCGACGGCGGGCCGGCTGCGTGCCCGGCTCTACCAACTCGGTGCGGTTCGCGGCGAGAGCGTGATTGATGGCGGTGACTGGCTGCTGGAAGTGGATATCAAGCGCCAGAGCCTTGAAGTTCTGCGTAAGCAGGACGAACTCGCAGCCAACCTTTTATGACTGCAGGCATTCGGTTACAACGTATCGATCATTACGGAGCGGTACACTAAAATTGCCCCGTATTGAAAATTTCCCACTTGAACAGGTGATTACCTAATGGCGTGGAATGAACCGGGCGGCTCCAACGGACGCGATCCCTGGGGCAACCGCAAGGACGAACAGGGTCCACCGGATCTGGACGAGGTCGTGCGCAACCTGCAGAAGAAGTTCGGCGGGTTGTTCGGCCGCGGTGGCAGAGGCGCGGACGGCGGCGGCACGGGAGGCGGCCTCGGCGGTGTCGGTTTCGGCGGTGTGACACTCGGCGTGCTGCTGGCGGTGATCGTCTGGGCGCTCTCCGGTATCTATATCGTCGACGAGGGCAAGCGCGGTGTGGTGCTCCAGTTCGGTGAATACAGAGACACCACCATGCCGGGTCCCCACTGGCATCCGCGTTTCATCCAGACCATCGAGCAGGTGGATGTGGAAGGCATTCGCGGCATCGACCTCGGCCTGCGTCGCGATGAGGCGTTGATGTTGACCCAGGACGAGAACATCGTCGATCTCAAGTTCGCAGTGCAGTACCGGGTCAAGGATGCGAAAGACTACCTGTTCAATGTGCGCGACCCGGATATGACGCTGCACCAGGCGGCGCAGAGTGCCGTGCGCGAGGTGGTCGGCAAGAGCAAGATGGACTTCATCATCACCGGTGGCCGGGCGGAGATCGCCCAGCAGTCGCAGGTGCTGTTGCAGGAGATTCTCGACAACTACCGTTCCGGCCTCGTCATCACCAGCTTTAACATGCAGGACGCGCAGGCGCCGGAACAGGTGCAGGAGGCCTTTGCCGATGCGGTGCGGGCTCGCGAGGATGAAGTGCGCCTTAAGAATGAGGCTGAGGCTTACGCCAATGACATTCTGCCGAAGGCGCGCGGCCATGCGCAGCGTATCCGCGAGGAGTCGGAGGCCTACAAGGCGTCGGTGATTGCCCGTGCCGAAGGTCAGGCTTCCCGTTTCCTCCAGGTGCTGGCGGAGTATCAGAAGGCCCCGGAGGTGACCCGCAAGCGTCTCTATCTGGATGCCATCGAATCGGTCTTTGCCGGGAGCAAGAAGGTGGTCATTGACGCCCAGTCGGGTAACAACATGCTGTATCTGCCGCTCGATCAATTGCCGGGACGGTCAGGTCAGCCGGCATCGGCTGCACCGGGGACTGGTGTCGCCCCGGCCGGGGGAATGGCCGGGCGGTTCGGTGGTGACAATGTCGCGCGCGACGAGTTGCGTGTGCGCGAAGACATGCGTCGACGGGAGGTGCGTTGATGTCCGGGCGTGGAAGTGTGGTACTGGTTATTGCGGGCCTGCTGGTGTGGCTTGGCATGATGTCGATCTTCGTGGTCGAGGAGCGCCAGGTGGCGGTGAAGTTCCGCCTTGGCGAGATCGTGCAGACCTATTACGAGCCCGGTCTCTACTTCAAGATTCCGTTCATCAACAACGTGCGCAAGTTCGACCGGCGCATCCTGACGCTGGACGCGGAGCCTGAACGCTACCTGACGTTCGAGAAGAAGAATGTCATTGTTGACGCCTTCGTCAAATGGCGCATCGAGGATGCGGAACGGTTCTACCGCACCACCGGCGGTGATGAACGGCAGGCGGGTCTGCGGCTGTTCCAGATCATCAAGGATGGCCTGCGTAGCGAGTTCGGCCGGCGCACCATCCAGGAGGCGGTCTCGGGTGAACGCTCACAGATCATGAACAACATCACCGCCCAGGTGGAGGAGCAGGCGGGCCAGTTCGGCATCCGTCTGGTCGACGTGCGTATCAAGCGCATCGATCTGCCGCAGGAGGTCTCCGCCTCGGTCTACCGGCGCATGGAGGCGGAGCGTACCCGCGTCGCCAAGGACCTGCGTTCGCGTGGTGAGGAGGCGGCTGAAGGGATTCGGGCGGATGCGGATCGTCAGCGCTCCATCATCATCGCCGAGGCCGACCGTGATGCGGAGCGTATTCGCGGTGAGGGGGACGCCCGTGCGTCCGACGTCTATGCCCAGGCGTTCCAGCAGGAGCCCGGGTTCTACTCCTTCTACCGGAGTCTCGACGCCTACCGGAATGTGTTCGGCGGCGACGGGGATGTTCTTGTCCTCGATCCGACCTCCGAGTTCTTCGAGCACTTCAAGGGCGGCCTTAGAAGCACCCGATAGGCTGGGATCCGGGCGGCACTGCCGCCCGGGTCGTTTTGGGGGAAGCGCATGTGGCAAGAACTCTGGGCCGCCCTGGCCCTGGTACTGGTGCTGGAAGGGCTCCTTCCGGCACTCTCGCCCAAGGCGTTTCGCAAATCGCTGTTCACGATGGCCCAGATGCACTCCCGCTCGATCCGGACGGCGGGGCTGGTGAGTATGGCTCTCGGTGCCGTCATCCTCTATCTGGTCAAGCACTGATGATTGAAAATGACCGCTGGCTGCTGCCCGAGGGCATCGAGGAGCTGCTGCCTCGCGAGGCGGCGCGCCTGGAGTTCCTGCGCCGGGGGCTGCTCGAACTGTTCGGTAGCTGGGGCTACGAACTGGTAATTCCCCCCCTCATCGAGTACCTGGAATCCCTGCTGACCGGTACCGGTAACGACCTGGACCTGCAGACCTTCAAGCTCACCGACCAGATGACCGGTCGGATGATGGGGGTCCGCGCCGACATGACCCCGCAGGTGGCGCGCATCGATGCCCACCACCTGCGCCGCGATATCCCGACCCGGCTCTGTTACCTCGGCACCGTGCTGCGTACCCGGCCGCAGGGACACGGCATGTCGCGCGCCCCCTACCAGGTGGGTGCGGAGATCTATGGCCATGCCGGTATCGAGAGCGACGTGGAGGTGCTCTGCCTGATGGTGGAGGCGTTGCGGCGCACCGGACTGGAGCAGATCCACATCGACCTGGGTCACGTCGGCATCTTCCGGGCCCTGGCCGAACAGGCGCAGTTCTCTCCGGAGCAGGAGTCGGAGCTTTTCGACGCACTGCAGCGCAAGAGCAAGCCGGAGATCGCCGAGCTGCTCGACGCTGGCGGATATTCCGATGCCACGATCAAATACTTCGGTCGTCTGACGGACCTGAACGGCGATGCCGCCGTGCTCGACGAGGCGCGCCGGGCGCTGGCCGGGGCGGGGGAGGCGGTCGAAGCGGCTGTGGAACGCCTGGGCCGAATTGCCGAGGCGGCGCAGCGGCGACTTGGCGGGGTTCCGCTCCATTTCGACCTGGCCGAACTGCGCGGTTACCACTACCACACCGGTGCGGTATTCGCTGCCTTTGTCCCCGGGCGCGGGCAGGCGGTGGCGCAGGGCGGTCGTTACGACGATATCGGGCAGGTGTTCGGCCGCGCCCGTCCAGCCACCGGATTCAGCACCGATCTGCGGCTGGTGATGGAGCTTGTCGCTGACAACCTGCCGCCGGTTCATGCTATCTTTGCGCCCGGCTCGGATGACCCGGCCCTGGAGGCCACCGTCCGCCGACTCCGTGAATCGGGTGAGCGCGTGGTCCAGGCACTCGCCGGACAGCAGGGAGGGCCGCTCGAAATGGGCTGCCAGCGGCAGTTGGTCCTGCAAAACGGGACCTGGGAGATCGCCCCCGTCGGGCGTTGAACTCTGCCTCCGTATCCAGCCAAAGCCAAAACGAGTGATTTCGGGTGTCCGGTTTCTTGAACGGGCGCCGGGGCGCGCCGCGAGCGTGATGAAAACCGAGAGAAGGGCGAGATGGGCAAGAATGTAGTGGTGATCGGTACCCAGTGGGGTGACGAGGGCAAGGGCAAGGTAGTGGACCTGCTGACCGAGCAGGTGGGTGCCGTGGTCCGGTTCCAGGGCGGCCACAACGCGGGTCACACCCTCGTCATCGACGGCAAAAAGACCGTTCTGCACCTGATCCCCTCGGGCATCCTGCGCGAGAAGGTGGACTGCCTGATCGGCAACGGTGTCGTTCTTTCGCCCGAGGCGCTGCTGAAAGAGCTCGACATGCTGGCGGCCAGCGGTGTGAATATCGACGGCCGGCTCTACGTGAGCGAGGCTGCGACCCTGATCCTGCCGTACCACATCGCCCTCGATCAGGCACGCGAGGTGGCGCGCGGCAAGAAGGCGATCGGGACCACCGGGCGCGGCATCGGCCCCGCCTACGAGGACAAGATCTCCCGTCGCGGCCTGAAGGTGGGGGACATGCTGCATCGGGAGCGGTTCGCGGCCCGTCTCGGCGAGGTGCTCGACTATCACAACTTCGCCCTCAAGCACTATTTCAAGGCCGACATCGTCGACTTCCAGCAGGTGCTCGATGAGGGGCTGGAGATGGCGGAGCGGATCCGCCCGATGGTGGCGGACGTCACCGGCATGCTGCATCGCTACCGGGCCGAGGGGAAGCACATCATGTTCGAGGGCGCGCAGGGCACCCTGCTCGACATCGATCACGGCACCTACCCCTATGTGACCTCATCGAACCCGACCTCCGGCGGTGCCTGCACCGGTACCGGTGTCGGTCCGCGCGATCTGGATTACGTCCTGGGCATCACCAAGGCCTACACCACCCGTGTCGGCGCCGGTCCGTTTCCGACCGAACTCTATGACGGCCAGTCGCTGCAGGACCCCATCGGCGCCCACATGGCGAAGGAGGGGCACGAATTCGGCTCCACCACCGGCCGTCCGCGCCGCTGCGGCTGGCTGGACGCGGTGAGCCTGCGCCGTTCGGTACAGATCAACAGCCTGACCGGCATCTGCCTGACCAAGATGGACGTGCTGGACGGGTTGGAGACGCTGCGCATCGCGGTTGGTTACGACTGCGACGGCCACGAGGTGGAGACGCCGCCGGTTGGCGCCGATGCCTATGAGCAGTGCAAGCCGCGCTACATCGACGTGCCGGGCTGGAAGGAGAGTACCGTCGGCGTGCGTGAGTACGACCGGTTGCCGGCGAACGCCAAGGCGTACATCCAGACCATCGAAGAGGTGGTGGGTGTTCCGGTGGACATCGTCTCCACCGGTCCGGATCGCGCCGATACCATCGTTCTGCGCAATCCGTTTGCGTGCTGAACCGGATTTCGTGACGCTACGTGTCGTAGGAGCCCGGCCCTCCGGGCGAATAGCGGCGAAGCCGCTTCTTCAGCGTCCGGTTGCAGTCAAGGCTTATTCGCCCGCGGGAGCGGGCTCCTACAGCAGAATGGATGGACCGGAAAAGAAAAAAGGGTTTCCGGAAGCCGGAAACCCTTTTTCAATTTGGTGCCGAGGAGAGGACTTGAACCTCCACGGGGTTTCCCCCACTAGCACCTGAAGCTAGCGTGTCTACCAATTTCACCACCTCGGCAGGTGATTGCCGACCGAAGTCGACGGCGCGCACTTTACCCACAGCCGCCCGGCCTGTCAACGCATTATAGGCGTACAGGGCGGGCGGCGGATCGTTGTCCGCCGTACCGGCGGGCAACGCAAGTCACGACAACGCGAGTAGATAATGGCGATACCGAAAAAAGATCCGAAGGGTGCCCGGGAGGCCTCCAAGTACGAGAACCCGATCCCGAGCCGTGAATACATCATGATCCTGCTGGAGGAACGCGGCGTGCCGATGAACCGCCAGCAGATCACCAAGGCCCTGCGTCTCAAGGATGCCCAGGACCAGGAGGCGCTCCGCCGCCGCCTGCGAGCCATGGAGCGGGACGGTCAGTTGATCCGCAACCGCCGTGGCGGCTACGGGCTGGTCAGCAAGATGGACCTGGTGCGAGGCCGGGTCATTGCCCACCCGGACGGCTTCGGTTTTCTGGTGCCGGACTCCGGCGGCAACGACCTGTTCCTCTCCTCCCGCGAGATGAATGCGGTGATGCACGGTGACCGGGTGGTTGCGCGTGTGTCCGGGATCGACCGTCGCGGGCGGCGGGAAGGGGCCATCGTCGAGATCCTCGAACGCAACACCCATCGGGTGGCCGGCCGCTATTACGTCGAGGGAGGGGTCGGTTTCGTCATCGGTGACAACAAGCGGGTCACCAAGGACATCCTGATTCCGTCAGAGGCGGCCTACGGGGCGCGTCACGGCCAGATTGTGGTGGCCGAGATCATCGAACAGCCCACCACCTATCGCCAGCCCATCGGCCGGGTGGTGGAGATCCTGGGCGACCACATGGCGCCCGGGATGGAGATCGACGTGGCGATCCGTTCCCACGAGCTGCCCCTGGAGTGGTCGCCGCTGGTGGAGATGGAGACCGAAGATCTGCCGCGTGAGGTGCCGGAGGAGGCGAAGACGGGCCGCACCGACCTGCGCGACCTGCCCCTGGTCACCATCGACGGCGAGGACGCCAAGGACTTCGACGACGCGGTGTTCTGCGAGCCGCGTGGTAAGGGGTGGCGCCTGGTGGTGGCCATCGCCGATGTCTCCCACTACGTGCGGCCCGGCACCGCGCTCGACGCGGAGGCGCGGACACGGGCCACCTCGGTCTATTTCCCCGGCCGGGTGATCCCGATGCTGCCGGAGGCGCTGTCGAACGGGCTCTGCTCGATCAATCCGGAGGTCGATCGGCTCTGCATGGTCTGCGACATGGAGATCAGCGCGGCCGGCAAGACCAGCAGCTACAAGTTCTACCCGGCGGTGATGCGCTCCCAGGCGCGGCTTACCTATAACAAGGTGGCGGCGATGCTGGTCGAAGGGGACGAGGCGCTGCGCCGGGAGTACGCGCACGTCTTCCCCCACCTGGAACACCTTTACGCCCTCTACAAGGCGCTGCGTACCCAGCGCGAGAAGCGGGGCGCCATCGATTTCGATACCACCGAAACGCGCATCGTCTTTGGCGAAAGCAAAAAGATCGAGTGCATCGTTCCGGTGGTGCGTAACGACGCCCACAAGGTGATCGAGGAGTGCATGCTGGCGGCCAACACGGCGGCGGCGGACCTGCTCGCCAAAGCCGATATTCCGATCCTGTTCCGCGTTCACGACGGCCCGCCTGCCGACAAGCTGACCGATCTGCGCAGCTTCCTCGGCGAACTCGGCCTCAGCCTCGGCGGCGGCGACGCGCCGCGGCCGAAGGATTACGAGGTGCTGCTGAAGAGCATTCAGGGCCGGCCGGATCTGCACCTGATTCAGACGGTGATGCTGCGCAGCCTCTCGCAGGCGGTCTACACCCCGGAGAACAACGGCCACTTCGGCCTGGCCTACGAGGCCTATACCCACTTCACCTCGCCCATCCGGCGTTATCCGGACCTGCTGGTCCACCGGGCGATCCGCCACGTGATCGCCGGCAAGCCGCCGGAGAGTTTCCGCTACGACTCGGAGGAGATGGTCGCCCTGGGCGAGCACTGCTCCATGAGCGAGCGGCGCGCGGACGATGCCACCCGTGATGCAGTGAACTGGCTCAAGTGCGAGTTCATGATGGAGAAGGTCGGGGATGTGTTCGATGGCCTCATCACCGGTGTCACCGGGTTCGGCATCTTCGTCGAACTGAACGACATCTATGTGGAGGGGCTGGTTCACGTTACCGCGCTGTCCAACGACTACTACCATTTCGATCCCGCGAAGCACCGCCTGATGGGCGAGCGTACCCGGCGTATCTACCGACTGGCCGACAAGGTACGGGTGAAGGTGGCGCGGGTGGACCTGGATGAGCGGCGTATCGACTTCGAACTGGCCGATTGAGCCGGATGATTTTCGCCAAGACGCAGGGAACGCAAAGGAACACAGAACATGAGGTGTGCGGCGACAACTACCAGGAGGGTGGATCAGCCCGGTCTAGGATGAGAGGAACCCCTCTCCCCGGCCCTCTCCCTGAGGGAGAGGGCGTTTTCACTGCTAAAGAGTAGGGCATTACATGGCCGCCTTGATTCACGGCATCCACAGCGTCCAGGCGGCGATCCGCCGCGGTGCGGTCACTGAGTTGTGGGTTGATGCACGCCGGCGCGACGGCCGCATCGGCGCATTGCTGCGGGAGGCAGAACAGGCCGGCGTCACTCCGAGGCCAACCGATCGCGCAGAACTCGATCGGCTGGCCGGCGCCCCCTCCCACCAGGGTGTGGTCGCCCGGGTTGCCGGTGCCGAACCGCGCGACGAGACCTACCTGGAGCGACTGCTCACCGAGACCGCGGAGCCCTTCCTGCTGGTTCTCGACGGGGTGCAGGACCCGCACAATCTGGGGGCCTGCCTGCGCAGCGCCGATGCCGCCGGTGTCGATGCCGTGATCGTGCCCCGCGACCGGGCGGCCGGGCTCACCGCCACCGTTCGCAAGGTGGCGAGCGGTGCGGCGGAAAGCGTACCGCTGATTCAGGTGACCAACCTGGCGCGGACCCTGCGCACCCTCGGCAGTGCCGGAGTGCAGAGGGTGGGGCTGGCAGGCGAAGCACCGGCCGACATCTTCGCGACCGACCTGCGCGGCCCGCTGGCTGTTGTCCTGGGTGCCGAGGAGAAGGGGATGCGCCGGTTGACCCGGGAGAACTGCGACACGCTGGCGCGCATCCCGATGGCGGGGCAGGTGGAGAGCCTCAATGTCTCCGTGGCCGCCGGGGTCTGTCTGTTCGAGGCGGTGCGGCAAAGGCGTTAAAGGCGTTAAGGGTGAAGGGTGAAGGGTGAAGGGTGAAGAAGTAGGAGCCCGGCCCCCGGGCGAACAGCGGCGCAGCCGCTTCGTGAGGCCCAACAGCCTCTCTGACGCCCAACGGTTACTCAGCAACGCGCGTTGCCACGCACCATCGGGCCGGCTACAATAGCCGGCTTTCGCGCCGCCGGGTATTCCGACGGCGTACTCCTTGCTCCGGCGAATGGCGCCGGGGCTGCCAACCCGAAAGGAGATTTCGATGCGTCACTACGAGATCGTTTTTCTGGTCCACCCGGACCAGAGTGAGCAGGTTCCCGCCATGATCGAGCGCTACCGCTCGATGGTCGAGTCCGGCGGCGGTGCCATCCACCGCCTGGAAGACTGGGGCCGCCGTCAACTGGCCTATCCCATCGCCAAGGTCCACAAGGCGCACTACGTTCTGATGAACATCGAGTGCGATCAGTCCGTGATGGAAGAGATCGAATCCGCGTTCCGCTTCAACGACGCGGTACTCCGTAACATGATCCTGAGCATGAAAGAGGCCGTTACCGAGCCCTCCCCGCTCGTCAAGTCCCGTGATGAACGGGATGAGCGCGAGGATCGCGGCGAGCGTGAAAGCCATAGCGATCGTGAGGAAAGCGAGTCGGCTCAGGGCGAAGAGGCTCAGGATGAAGAGTCTCGGGGTGAGGAGGCGGAGGCCTGAGCGGCCTCGGTTCCGATTTCTGATTGGCATCGCCGCGCCGTGCGCGGCAGCGGAGTAACAGGAGATTTCCCATGGCTCGTTTTTTCCGTCGCAAAAAGTTCTGCCGCTTCACCGCCGAGGGCGTGAAGTACATTGACTACAAGGACCTGGCGATCCTCAAGAACTACGTCACCGAGACCGGCAAGATTGTGCCCTCCCGGATTACCGGCACCAAGGCGCGTTACCAGCGGCAGCTGGCCACCGCCATCAAGCGCGCCCGCTATCTGGCGCTCCTGCCGTACTCCGATCAGCACGACTGAGCCGTCAGGCTCCTGACAGGCGACCGCCCGGATGAAATTCCTGGCCGCCTACGTCATGCGCGGCCCGGCGCAGGCGGTACTGGTCAGTACCGTCGCCGCCGTGCTGGCGCTGATGCTGCCGCCCTTCAGTTATCTCAGCGGCGCGGCAGTGGGACTGGTGACACTCCGCATCGGAGCACGCCCCGGCCTCAACGTGGTTTTGTGGTCCAGTATCGCCGCGAGCCTGCTCGCTGTGTTGCTGATGGGGACGCCGGTACCGGCTCTGGCCTTTCTGGCGGCCTTGTGGCTGCCGGTTCTGGTGATGGCCTCAAGCCTGCGGCGGACCGTTTCAATGCCGCGCAGCCTGCTGCTGTCGGGGCTGTTCGGGCTGGTGGTGGTCCTCGGTTTCCACCTCGCTGTGGAGGACCCGGCGGCCTGGTGGCGCCAGTTTCTCGGCGAGGCGCTGCAACAGCTCCAGTTGCAGACCGGAGCGGGTGAGCCGGCGCTCTCCGAGGCGGTCGAGGGCATTTATCAGGCGATGACCGGCGCGGTGGCGGCGGCGCTGATGCTCGGTGTCATCGGCAGTCTGCTGCTGGCCCGCTGGTGGCAGTCCCTGCTCTACAACCCGGGTGGGTTTGGCACTGAATTCCGCGAACTGCGCTTCGGTCGCCACGCCAGTTGGGTGACGGCAGCGCTGCTGCTGGTGGTCATTGCCGGCGTTCAGCCGGTGATGGGGATTGCCGGCAGTCTGCTGTGGGTGGCTCTGCTGCTGCACGCGATTCAGGGCATCGCCGTGGTCCACGGACTGGTGGCGGTGCGCAGTGCGGGGCGTGGCTGGCTGATCGGGATGTATGTATTGATGCTCCTGGCCCTGTGGCCGGTGGTGCTGATGCTGGCACTGGCCGGGCTGATGGACAACTGGTTCGATTTTCGTCGTTTCTTCGCCCGGCAAGATGGTTGAGGGGCGGGTGCAATCACGTAGAGGTGCAAGATGGAAGTGATTCTGCTGGAGAAGGTGCGTAACCTGGGCAATCTCGGCGATCGGGTCAAGGTGAAGGGCGGTTATGGCCGCAACTTCCTCATCCCCGGCGGCAAGGCGGTCATGGCCACCGAAGACAACATCGCCAAGTTCGAGGCGCGTCGCGCAGAACTGGAGAAGGTCGCCGCCGAGGTCGTGGCAGCCGCCAAGGCGCGGGCCGAGAAGATCGCCGCACTGGGTTCGGTGACCATCACCCACAGAGCGGGTGAAGAGGGCAAGCTGTTCGGGTCGGTCGGCGCCGGTGATATCGCGGACACCATCACCGCGGCCGGCGTGGAGGTGGACCGCCGCGAGGTGAACCTGCCTGAAGGCGCGCTGCGCCAGGTGGGTGAGCACGAGGTCGAGATCAGCGTGCACAGCGACGTCAGCCAGACCATCCAGGTCAACATCGTCGCTGAGTAAAGGTGATTCCTGGCGGTTCGGCAGCGGCAACCGTGTCGCTCCCGAACCGCTGGTGTAACCCGTATTTGCCGCCAGTCACCGATGGGCGCACTCGAAGAGGCGTCCGGTGAGAAACGCGGTTTAATTCTTTACCCCCGCCGCCCGAATGCGGCATTCTTGGCGCATGCACCCCGCCCATGACCCGGATCCGCTGATGCCCGACCTTGCCGTCGCCGGCGGACACGATGCGGCCGCCAATCTCAAGGTTCCTCCCCACTCCGTGGAAGGAGAGCAGGCCGTTCTCGGCGGCCTGATGCTCGACAATGCCGCCTGGGACAAGGTGGCCGATCTGATCGCCGAGGAGGATTTCTACCGCCGCGATCACCGCCTCATCTTCAGCGCCGTGCGCGCCCTCTCCGAAGCCAGCAGTCCGTTCGACGTGGTGACCGTCGCCGAGTGGCTCGACAAGCATGGTGATCTCGACGGCGCCGGCGGCATCGCCTATCTCGGCAGCCTCGCGGAAAACACCCCCAGCGCGGCCAACATCAAGTCTTACGCATCGATCGTTCGCGAGCGCTCGGTGCTGCGCCAGCTGATTCGTATCGGCAGCGATATTGCCGAGGCGGGTTTCCGGCCGGAAGGGCGCAGCGTCACCGAACTCCTCGACGAGGCGGAGCGGCGTGTCTACGAGATCGCCGACCAGGGTGCCAGCGCCACGGGCTTCACCAGCATGAAGGATCTGCTGGTCAAGGCGGTCGACCGCATTGACGAGTTGTTCCAGCGGGACGACCCGATCACCGGTATCCCCTCCGGCTTTTCCGACTTCGATGAAAAGACCTCCGGGCTTCAACGCTCCGACCTCATCATCGTCGCCGGGAGACCGTCGATGGGAAAGACCTCCTTCGCGATGAATATCGCCGAGAACGCGGGACTCAAGACCGGTCTGCCGGTGGCGGTGTTCTCGATGGAGATGCCGGGCGAACAGCTTGCCATGCGCATGATGTCTTCGCTGGGGCGGATCGATCAGCACCGGGTCCGTACCGGCAAGCTGGACGACGACGACTGGCCGCGTCTGACATCGGCAGTGTCGATCCTGGCCGAGTCGAAGATCTACATCGATGACACCCCCGCACTCACCCCGTCGGAGCTGCGGGCGCGTGCCCGGCGGCTGGCCCGCGAGCACGAGCACGGGCTCGGGCTCATCGTCATCGACTACCTCCAGCTGATGCAGGTGCACGGCAGCAAGGAGAACCGCACCGCCGAGATCTCGGAGATCTCCCGCAGTTTGAAGTCGCTGGCCAAGGAGCTCCACGTCCCGGTGATCGCCCTCTCCCAGCTCAACCGCAGCCTGGAGCAGCGCCCCAACAAGCGGCCGGTGATGTCGGACCTCCGCGAGTCCGGCGCCATCGAGCAGGACGCAGACGTCATCGTCTTCATCTACCGCGACGAGGTGTACAACGAGGAGAGTCCCGACAAGGGGGTGGCCGAGATCATCATCGGCAAACAGCGTAACGGCCCCATCGGTACCGTGCGCCTCACCTTCCTCGGCCAGTACACCCGGTTCGAAAACTTCGCCCCCAGCTCCTATCAGGGGTACGACTGATGCGCGGCACCCGCGTGGTGATCGATCTCGCGGCGCTGCGTCACAACCTTGCCCGGGCACGCCGGGCCGCACCGAACAGCCGCGTTCTCGCCGCCATCAAGGCCAATGGTTACGGCCACGGCCTGATACGCACCGCCCGTGCCCTGTCCGATGCCGATGCACTGGGCGTCGCCTGCATCGATGAGGCAATCGAATTGCGCTTGGCAGGCATCACCGCGCCCATCACCCTGCTGGAGGGGTTCTTTCACGCCGACGAGCTACCGCTGATTGCACGCGACGGCTTCGAGACCGTGGTCCATCATCCGCATCAGATCCAGCTGCTGGAACGGGCGCGATTGACCACCCCGGTTCCGGTCTGGCTCAAGGTGGACAGCGGCATGCACCGACTCGGTTTCCCGCCCGAGGCGGTGCAGGAGGCCTACAGCCGACTGGCCGCCTGCCCCTCAGTAGCGGCGGTCATCGGCTGCATGACCCACCTGGCGCGGGCGGATGAGCGGGATTCCGCCGCCACGCCGCGCCAGCTTGAAATCTTCCGTAGCGCCACCGATGGGCTCGGCGGCGAGCGCAGCATCGCCAACTCCGCCGGCCTGCTCGGCTGGCCGGCAACCCACGTGGACTGGGTGCGTCCCGGCATCATGCTCTATGGTGTCTCGCCGTTCATCGGCGGGCGCGGCCCGGAGGATGGGCTGGAGCCGGTGATGACCTTCCGCTCCGAGCTCATCGCCATCAACCGGGTAAAGAAGGGCGAGGCGATCGGTTACGGCGGCACCTGGACCTGCCCAGAGGATATGGATGTGGGCGTGGTCGCCGCCGGTTACGGCGACGGCTACCCGCGCCACGCCCCGAGCGGCACGCCGGTACTGGTCAACGGCCGCCGGTTGCCGCTGATCGGCCGGGTATCGATGGACATGCTGACCGTGGATCTGCGTGGTATGCCGGAGGCGCGCATCGGTGACCCGGTGGTGCTCTGGGGGCGCGGACTGCCGGTGGAGGAGATCGCCGAGCGTGCCGGTACCATCGCCTACGAACTGCTCTGCGGCGTCGCCAAACGGGTCGAGATCGCGGAGGAGGGCACCGAGACACGCCAGTCGCCGCAGCGCCAGGCCGCGGGGACCTGAGTTGGGACCGCCCACTACACCGCGGGTCGGAGTCGGCGCGGTGGTGTGCCGGGGCGACACCGTGCTGCTGGTCCTGCGTGGCCGGCCCCCGGCGGCGGGGGAGTGGGCCATCCCGGGCGGCAAGGTGCATCTGGGGGAGACCCTGGCCGAGGCCGCCGAACGGGAGATCCGTGAGGAGACCGGCGTGACGGTCAGGGCCGGCGGGGAGCCGGTCTTCAGCTTCGAGATCATCGATCGCGACCCGCACGGCAGTGTGCGCCACCACTACGTGGTTCTCGACCTGATGGCGACCTGGGTGGCGGGAGAGCCGGTGGCCGGTGACGATGCCCGCGAGGCGCGCTGGGTGGCGTTCAACGAACTGGAACAACTGCCGCTGAATGCCGTCACCCGCCGCGCCCTGCAACAGCTCTTTCCGGACCGCTTTCCGGGACACTGATGGATAGCAATTCGCCAAATTCACTACTCTCGCCAAGACGCAGAGCACGCAGAGAGAATGCAAAAAACAGCTGCTTTCTCTGCGCTCTCTGCGTCTCGGCGAGAGATGATCGATCTTGAGCTTTATCGCTGATGGCCACCAAAACCAAAACCCTCTACGTCTGCAACGCCTGCGGCTCGCAACAGCCGAAGTGGGGGGGGCAGTGCCCCGACTGCGGTGACTGGAACACCCTGCAGGAGGCGACCGCTCCCGAGCGCCCCGGGCGCTACAGCGGCTATGCCGGTGCGGCGGGGGGCATCTCCGTCCAGCGGCTGAGCGACGTGCCGCCCGACGACGTGCAGCGCGTTTCCACCGGCAGCGGCGAATTCGATCGGGTCCTCGGCGGCGGCCTGGTTCCCGGCTCCGTGGTGCTCATCGGCGGCGACCCCGGTATCGGCAAGTCCACCCTGCTGCTGCAAACCCTTTCCACCCTCGCCGAAACACGTCCGGTCCTCTACGTCACCGGCGAGGAGTCGCCGCGCCAGGTGAGCCTGCGCGCCCACCGGCTGGGTCTGCCGGGAGAGGCGCTGCGGCTGCTGGCGGAAACCCGACTGGAGGGTATTCTCGCCGCCTCCGAACGGGAGCGGCCCGAGGTGCTGGTGGTTGACTCGGTGCAGACCGTCTACACCGAACTGCTCCAATCGGCCCCCGGCTCGGTGGCCCAGGTGCGCGAGAGCGCGGCACGGCTGGTGCGCTACGCCAAGGAGAGCGGCACCACCGTCTTCCTGGTCGGCCACGTCACCAAGGACGGTCAGCTCGCCGGCCCGCGCGTACTGGAGCACATGGTCGATACGGTACTCTATTTCGAGGGGGATGCCGGCAGCCGTTTCCGCGTGGTGCGCGCCTTCAAGAACCGCTTCGGCGCGGTCAACGAACTGGGTGTATTCGCCATGGGCGACCGCGGGCTCAAGGAGGTGAGCAACCCCTCCGCCATCTTCCTCTCCCAACACGACGCCGAGGTCTCCGGCAGCGTCATCATGGTCACCGTCGAGGGCAGCCGCCCGCTGTTGGTGGAGGTGCAGGCGCTGGTGGACGAGAGCCACCTCTCCAACCCGCGCCGCGTCACCGTCGGTCTGGAACAGAACCGGCTTGCCATGCTGCTGGCCGTGCTGCATCGCCACGCCGGTGTGGCGACCTACGATCAGGATGTCTTCGTCAACGTGGTCGGCGGCGTGCGCGTCACCGAGACCGCCGCCGATCTCGCCCTGCTCTCCGCCATCCTCTCCAGTCTGCGCAACCGCCCGCTGCCCAAGGGACTCGTCCTCTTCGGCGAGGTGGGGCTCGCCGGTGAGATCCGCCCGGTTCCCAACGGCCAGGACCGTCTGCGCGAAGCGGCCAAACATGGCTTCACCCGCGCCATCGTTCCCGAGGCCAACCGCCCCAAGCGCACCCCCGCCGGCCTGGAGGTGATCGGTGTCAACCGCCTCGCCGACGCGCTCGATCAGTTCTGAAAAGGATCCCGTGCCAACGCAGCTTGTGAGTTGACAATTTGGACACATTGTCCCCAATCACTTGATCATCGTGCGGGAAGCCTTTCTAATCAGGGCATCATCAATAACAACATCACGGCAGGGAGTTGGTGCGAAAGGGAGCCCGCCACGCAATAACATCACCCCGGTGCCCGGCTGTCCGCGCCGTACTCCGGCCGGGTGCCCGTCAGAACCGCCCCAAGCGGGCTCACTACCGCCCGGCCACCGCGTTGCAGCCGCTCCAGCGCGTGGGGCAGGTAAACCGTGCCATATCCTGCGGCGACATCCTGGTCGAACAGGTTGCGGCGGTTTGCGAGATGCCGGCGCAAAGGCTCGATGAGCTCATCGGGCAGCGTCACCACGCGATCCTTAGCGCCCTTGCCGTCGCGCACGACGATGGCGCGATGGCTGAAATCGAGATCCTTCACCCGCAGCCGGCAGCTCTCAAGCAGTCGCAGCCCGGAGCCATACTGCAGACAGGCTATAAGCCAATAGACGCCCGAAAGGCGGGCCAGCAGCCGGGCTACCTCCTCATGGGTCAGTACCACGGGAATCCGGGGCTTCCGCGCCGCCCGGACCACGCCCTGGATCATTCCCAACGGCTGCTCCAGCACCTTGTCGTACAAAAACACCAGAGCGTTGAGGGCCTGATTCTGCGTTGCAGGGGCAACCTGCCGATCCACAGCCAAATGCGTCAGAAACGCTGCAACCTCCGGTGCGCCCATTTCGGCCGGATGCCGCTTGCCATGAAAGAGAATGAAGCGCTTGGCCCACAACAAATACGCCTCCTCCGTGCGGATGCTGTAGTGCCGAACCCGGATTGCGTTGCGCACAGAGTCGAGAAACGGAGAGGAGCCTGTGCTCATGGCAAACCTCCTTTTTGTCGGTTATAGGTGTTCATGTATACACTAACGGTCGATGGGTTGGTGATCAACCCCGCACTGCCGTTCGTGCGGAATGAGTCCGCCGAACTCCGAAGAAACACGCCCGGCATCCGGTGTTGCGAGCCGCCTAAGCGGCTGATCGAGCCGACATTATCCAAGCAGCGACGAGCCTTGGGCCATCACCGGGATTGCGTAATACGCGGAAACTTTCCGTGTTTTAATACGGAAAGTTTCCGGCCAATCAACTGTTAGAGCACACAAAAATGAACGCAATAAACCAATACATTGAATCTCTTTCTCCAGCAGAACAGGAGCGGCTCCGTTATCTTTTGCAGGACCTCCGATTGTGCAAGGTGACTGCGGGAAACACTTTTCGGTTTTTAGACATGGGAGCAGGATCTGGTGCAATGTCCGCAGGGGTTATGCTTCTGTTTCAGGAAGCAGAAGGTACTCTTGTAGACATTCAGGATCGTTTTAATTTGCCAGATTCAGTTTCCGATTCTACCTCCGGTAGATATCGCTTTGTGCCCTGGATGAATGTCACGGATATCAGTGAAGAGAGATTCGATCTTGTCATTTCAACCGACGTGCTGGAGCACATACCAAAATGGACAGAGACGCTACAAGAACTATGCGACTACTTAGCGGTTGGCGGATATTTGTACATTCAGGTTCCAAGCAATTACCCATCCCCAAATTATCCAATCTTAGGGGTGCTTAAACAACGGATGCTCGGCTTTTTTAGGAAGAATAACCCCAACCAACATGTTAGGCATGGCCTTAGCTGTAAGCAGATCTACGATGAGGCCACCCGTATGGGGCTTAAACCCCTTATAGCAGCAGAAGATTATGTGGTAAATGACATTGTCCACTGTGACTTTAAGCCTCGATGTCACTGCCTTTTTCAGAAACTCAAGTAACCCCGCTCCAACAACGCCATGCACACGGACGGGCAATTCCGCTCCGCTCCATTCCCACCGGTGATGGCCATGTTCGGCACAAGAACTGGCCGGTTCAGCTTATGGATGGGATGACGATGTCGATTTTGAGTGAAATAGAGCCCAAAGAAGCCAATAGAGTAATGGACCTTGTCAGAGAGGCAGGACTCGACGTCAGCGATTGGGCGCATTTCAAGGGCGGAGCTGAGAAGGCAGCTTCTAATCCGCGCCATTGTTACGAGTGGTCATTCGTTGATAGCGACAGGAATCTCATAGTTCTCAATCTCTGGCATAGAGATATGGAAGAGCAGAGTGGCACAGTCATTCAGAAACTAAATCTACGCAAATTGGCAGACTCTCCAAGGGGCGCGGTAGGTGTGCGGAAGAAGCGAGCAGTCAAAATGGACTTTGCTCTTCAAAAGGCGGATCGTGAATCCCTTCCGATCCGGGTCATTGTTTGTGAGGGTTCCCAGCGAACCGAAAGCGAGGCGCAACGTAGAGCGGGACGTGCCGAACACCGCCTATTAGACGCATTGCCTTGGCAGGTTGCGTCGTATGACTGGGATTCAGGGGATTGCGTCTTGGCAAGAGGCAGGATTACCCCGCCGTTTATCGATCAGTTTGATTTGCCGGTTCAGGGTGACGCCCCCGAGCGCAGGACCGTTACCGGGCAGCAAATTGTACGAAATGCAGAAATCCGGCGGCGAGTTCTTGAACGGGCGGCTGGGAAATGTGAATGGTGCGGTGGCTCCGGGTTCCGTATGGAAAACGGAGGCGTATTTCTCGAAACGCACCACATTATTCCTCTGTCCGAAGACGGGCCAGATTCCGAAGAGAATGTTGCTGCGCTCTGTCCAAACCACCATCGCGAGGCTCACTACGGCATCGAGCGGTCTTCTATGCGGCAACAGCTACAGCAGATCGTGACAGACAGAAGAGCCGAACAAGTAGCTCCAGCCGACCGCACGCCCGCTATGCGGGCGCGCGGCGGCTGAGCACCGCGTTAGCTTTCAAACTCAGGAGCGGTAGTTTGGCAAAACAGACTGAAATGGGGTGGGTGCGGACGCTCATCGAACCACTGCAAGAAAGGTTGTCCGCGATTTACGACAATATCTATGTGAGTGATCAAGAGAAGCTGTCGTACGCCTATGAGGTAAAGAGCTATTTTGATGATGCGTCAGCACCTTCCTGCAATATCGCTAGGTATACAACCGACATCCTCGTATACGAGCGGATCGGGGAAAACGAATGGCGTCCTCGCGTCATTGTGGAGGCAAAGCTTGGTTCGGTAACGACGCATGACGCAATTACGTACAGTCAGAAAGCAAATACCCATAAGAGCGTGCATCCGTATCTCCGATACGGGATTTTGCTCGGCGGGTTTGGTGGCTCCTTGCCCGGAAGGTTGTATCGGCATGGTGCCTTTTTCGATTTCATGATGGCAATAGACGGTGAGGCTCTTAGCGCGAGAGAGATGGACAGGCTGGTCAACGCTATTCAGGAAGAAGTCGAAGCATCGCGTCGGCTAGAGGTGATCCTTTTCGAAACACGTGCGAGGGACCGTGAGAAATTCACCTTCCTTCACCGAAAACTCGTTTTGGAAGGGGCAGAATGAAAGCTAACAACCACATCGAGTCCGACGGCTTACCCTTCCGCTGCGCTCCAGGGCAAGCCGCGGCTCATGTGGAACGTTGGATGGAGAAACGTCGCTGCTATGGCACGTAAACCTGGCCCGGGAATCTGTGTTCACTGCCTGAAGGATGTCCCAAAGCGAAATTGGGATCACGTATTTCCTCAGGGATGGTATCCAGATACGACACCTCAGAATCTAGAGAAATGGAAGATACCTAGCTGCAAGCCCTGTAATGATGAATATGGGCGAATAGAAGAGGATCTGGGAATCATCCTGTCGGCATGCGTCGATCCAAAATCAGCTCAGGCTTCTGGGATTTGGAAGAAAACTCTTAGAGCGCTTGACCCCTCTCAAGGAAAAAATGAAAAGGACAGGCGAGCGCGCGAAAAGAAGAGGGCCAGACTTTTGGAGATGATGCGAACAGGAGATGATATACCTGATCACGGCATATATCCTGGCTTGGGTGAACGGTGGGAGCGGCCGCGTAATGAGCAAGTTGCACTGTTAGTGCCTGCTAGGCATCTTAAGAAATTGGCAGAAAAAATAGTCAAGGGTTTAGTTTTTATCGAAGACGGTAAGTTAATCGATGCAAACACGGAAATTGAGCATCACGTTGTAACTGTTGAAGACGCTCAGCCAATCGTCGAAGTGTTGCAGAAGTTTGGTAGCCATCATTCTAGAGGCCCCGGAATTGAGGTGGTTCGCGCAGTAACGCCGGATGATGGGGTTTCCGCATTGTATAAGATAACCGTTTGGGGGGAATTTGTGATGTATGTGTCAGTAATGAGAGAAGCCATCCAACAAGAGCTTCCAGCCGACCGCTAACGCGGCGGCTGAAGCTCGGCGTTATGTGCTCTATGGAGGCCTAAGCTGTGCGGCACGTAATTAGCGTAGCCACTGTGCTTCTCGCGCTTGTTGTAGCCGGCGCGGTCATATCGCTTGCCCCAGTCTTAGGCAGTGAAGGGGCGTTGCTGCTCTTTCTCTCACAGGTAGCGGTCCTGGCGCTGTTGATTGCCGGCCTTGCATTTTGGGTCCGCCGCGCGCCATTCGGAACGCATCTTCTGCTCGGCGCATGGGTGATCGTGGTAGCCAAAGGCATCGAAGCGATGATGAATGAAGCATTTTTGTCCTTGCAGACCATCGTCGGTATCCCTGTGATAGTGATGTTGCTGCTGTCCTTCAGGAAAGGGAATTACAATGGAAGTCGCACAAAAACGGGACGGAGGGATTAAATAATGACCAATCGCTCAAAGTTTATTCCCTCCGTCGCCTTTTCTCTAATACGACATCGGCGACGGATGCCCTTCTGTCAGCTATTACCCCAAATGAATATGAGCAACGGAGATGGGGTGGGAATCTTCTTCACTGGTTCGCCTGCGCGCGTCGGGGGCTCGGTGGGGCTGCCGTGACCTACTGACCATCGGTTCGTTGCCGCCAGTACACGGGAAAGCGGGGCTTGCCCGAGGTGGTCCAGCCCCAGTGTTTAACAGTGATGGAGGCACCAATCGGTGGCGGTGATTGTCGCTCCTTGTCACTCAGTCCGCTGCCTACGGCAAAGCGGATGCCGTCGGTCGTTTCCACCTGAAGCGAGCCGACCTGTCCTGTCAGGCGGCCCCTGCCCGGGTTGTGGCCGATGACCTTCACCTCGATATCACCAAACGACTTAACCTTCTGCAGGGTGCGGCTGCGGCCCGTTTCATAGGCGCTGTCGGGGGCGCGCAGCATCACCCCTTCGCCGCCGGCCGCTTCGATCCCGGCGAGGAACTGCTGCAGGTGCGTCTCGCTGAGGCAGCGCTGCTGCGGGATGACTTCCACCTGTTGGACTGCGCGGAGTTTCAGCCACCGTTGCAGGCGAAGCAGCCTGTCCGGGAACAGCCCTGGTTCCTCCGGCAGGTCGAACACGTGATATCGAATGTGTGCCCACCCTGGCCCCGGTTCGGCATCGAGCACGGTCTCCTGCACGTGGCCAAAGCGGTCGTGGCCGGCCCACAGTTCACCGTCGAGGGCGAACGGCGGTAGTTGTAGTCGCAACGTTTCGGGCAGGACCACGGCCTTGCCGCCGCGCGTCCACATCTGCTCGCCATCCCAGTAGCCGCGGATACCGTCGAGCTTCTCGCTCATCCACCAGCCGGTCGGATCACCCCCGTCCCAGTGGGTGGCGAGCAACAGGGACGCAGGCGGCGCTGCGGCGAGGGGCAGTGGCAGCAGCAGAAGCACATGCAAAAGCAGGATGAGCGGCGGCAAACGGGCCATCATTGGAATACACCGGTGTGCGTTTGGTGCAGCCTAACAGGTTTGAAACAGGACAACGGCGAGGCGGGTGTGATGAAGCGACAACGGGTGGTGGTCAACGATCTCATGCAGCAGGGCTACGAGTACCAACTGGTCGAGCCGGTCGGCAGGAATTTTCACCCGGAGTTCAAACCTGCCCTGACGCCAAAGCAGATGCTGACCATGGGCGTATTCGGGGGCCGATACATGACCGACTGCCGGGATGAGTTTCCGGCCTCCTGGTTTGCGCGGGCGAAACTCTGTCACGAGCGCCATGTGCCCGAGTTAAATTATTTCCGCACCAACGCATCGCAGCCCCTGTCGGTCTGGCGGGCGAAGGGCTGGATCTATCACGAGGACCCGCGCGGGTGGTTTCAGTGGTATTGCCGGTACTACATGGGCCGGCGCTGCCCGGATGACGAGCGTCAGGTCAAGCGGTGGAAGGCGATGACGCGCCACGTCGCGCAGGTCAGGAAGCACTGCATGCGTGGCGAACTGGGCTGCCGCGCGCGGCAGCGGCAGGCGCTGCTGAACTGGGCGTATGACAGCAGAAACCTCTGAGTAGCTTGTGGCCGGTGCAACCGTGGTCAGTCACGGTACGGCATTGCCGATGGCTACACCTTGAAATGCCCGACCATGCGTTGCAGTTCGGTGGCGAGACGCGCCAGTTCGTCGCCGGCGGCCGCGGTTTGCTGGGTGCCCTGGGCGATACTGTCGAGCGACTGGGTGATGGTGGTGATGTTGCGGTTGATCTCCTCCGCCACAGTGCTCTGTTCCTCTGCGGCGCTGGCGATCTGAAGGTTCATGTCGCTGATGCTGCCCACCGACTGATGGATGGTCTTCAGTGCGGTACCGGCCAGCGCGGCCTGCTCGACACCCGCCTTGGCGCGCAACTGTCCCGCCTCCATCGCCTTCACCGCACCGACGGCGCCCGCCTGCAAACGCTCGATCATGGTTTCGATCTCGCGCGTGGATGTCTGGGTACGTGAGGCGAGGGTGCGGACTTCATCGGCTACCACGGCGAAGCCGCGGCCCTGCTCGCCGGCACGGGCAGCCTCGATGGCGGCATTCAGTGCCAGCAGGTTGGTCTGTTCGGCAATGTCCCGGATCACGTCGAGCACGCTGCCGATCTGAACACTCTCCTGCTCCAGGGTGTGGATCACCCCGGCGGCGTTTTCGATCTCGTCGGCGAGCGCGGCCATCGCGGCTTGTGTCTGCTCGGTCTTTTCCTTCCCCTCCGCCGACTGCTGGTCGGCCAGCCGGGCCGCCTCGGCCGCACCGGAGGCGTGTTTGGCAACCTCCTGGACGGTGGCGGTCATCTCGTTCATGGCCGTGGCCACCTGATCGGTCTCGGACTGCTGCTGATGGATCTCGCGGTTGATCTCGTCGGTTATATTCGACATCTGCTCCGCGGCGGTACTGAGCTGCTCGATGGAGCGCGTGACCTGCTGCACCATGGACTGAACCTTTGCCGCGAACAGGTTGAAGGCGGCCCCCATGCGGGCCATTTCATGATTTCCCTCTTCGTCCAGCCGCCGGGTCAGATCGCCCTCGCCCTGGGCGACATCGTTCATCATCTCCTCCATCTGGCTGAAGGCGGAGAGCGCCCGCAGACAGGAGAAGAGGAACAGGGCGGTAATCACTATGGCAGCGACCAATACTGCCATGACGATGCGGCTGATGATCTGCGCCATCTGGGTTTCGAACTCGTGCGTGATGGAAAGGATCTCTGCGTCGAGTTGGGTCAGCCGCTCCTCAAGCGGAAACTTCAGATCGCGCCAGGCGGCCAGCATCTGGCCCATGAGCGTCTGCGGCATCGGGCCGGCTTTGGCTGACGTCTGCACCTTGCCAGCCGCCTGTTCGAAGGCGGTCCATTGGGCCTGTACGGAGGTGAAGATTGCCGGCCCATGCTGCCGAAGGAGATGAATCTGCTTCCTTGCTTCCTCCAGTGCCTCGCCCATGGTCTGAAGTGCACGGTCGTCGGTGGGGTTGGTGAAACGGACACCCCTGGCACTGTTATGGAGGAGTCCGGCCCCAATCAGTCGCTGCAGGGTCGATTGCACCTGGCCCGCCTGTGCGCTCTGGTGATAGGTGCGCTCGATATCCTTGAGCCCTGAGTAGACCAGCATGAAGAGCCCGAGAAAGGCGAGCAGAACCAGCACCACGACCGCGTAACTGATGCGCCGAATGGAAAGATTCTTGGTCAGCGCCTTCACGGCGAAGCCTCCGTGGGGTGGTGAGGAAAGGGACAAGACACAAGGAATCAAAACGACGCCACGGCCTGCCGTTCGTCTACGGCACCATGGCGGCTCAGCGGTCCGATTCTAGTCCTCCCGTTCAGGGTGCGGACAGGCGGGCTTCTCCTTTTTGCAATCGCCTTCGCATTTGCATTTGGAAGTGAGGAGGCTCGGTGATGGGGAGCTGTTTTCCCCGCTGCCGAGGTATGTCATCTGTTATGGTCTGGCCGCGAATGCTATAAGGCACTTACAAGGTGTGCTCCACGCGGAGCGCGTGTCCGCAACAGGAGAGGAAGCAATGAAAATAATAGGGGTATTGGGATTTGCCGCATGGGTCAACATGGTGCTCCTGGTGCCTGGCGCATGGGCGGCGGATGCCGAGTCGAAAGCGAACGAGGCGGTTGCGGTCGTTCTGTTCGATGAGGAGGCGGATGATTTCACCTCCTATCGCGTCAGCCCGAAGGGCTTTGTGGATGTGACCTTCGCCAGGAACACCCCGGATGCTGTATACAGCGAGATTGTCGCCAAGCTGAAGGCGCATCCGGATATCACCGGCGTGCTTGCCGGCAAGACCGGACCGCTGTGCGGGCGCTTCTGAGATTAATTGCCAATGAGTCTTGTCGTTGCTCAAGGACTACAGAAGAGTTACCGCGCCGGAGAGGTGGAGGTGCTGGCGATACGGGGTGTCGATTTCACCATTGAGCAGGGGGGCGCCTCGTTCATCCCCGAGGTGATCTATACGGGCATTACCGATCTCGAATTGAGAGGTCGCCTTGCCCTGCTTGCGGGGGGACGCGATACCGATTTCGGTGAACGTCAGAGCGACTGGCGGGTAGAGCTACGCGCGCGCTATCACTTCTGATTTCAGGCGGCGCTGCTGTGCCTGTTACCGTCCTTGTGATCTCTGCCGGGTTCCAACTCATCATCGGTCCGAGCCTGATCTCGGCCTGAGTTCTTGGCCAGGTAGAGCGCCGCGTCGGCACGTCCGATCAGCGAGGCGGGCGATTGGTTGGGGTGTAACTGGGCCACGCCCACACTCGTGGTGACGCTGATTTTCTCACGGCCGTAGCGGACGGACTGTTCCTTGATGGCTCGCCGGATCGCCTCGGCACATTCCAGTGCCTTGCCGAGCGGGCAGTCATCGAACAGGATCAGAAATTCCTCTCCACCCCAGCGGCAGACCGTATCGGAATCACGGACGTGCCGGCGGATCACGTCAGCCACCTGTTTGATGACTTCGTCACCCCCGTTGTGGCCGTAGGTGTCGTTGATATCCTTGAAGTGATCGATATCCAGCAGGGCGACGCTGATCGGTCTGGGCAGGCGCTTCATGCTGCGGATGACATGCTCGTAGACGATATCAAAGGCCTGGCGGTTGGCAACACCGGTGAGCTTGTCGGTGGTGGCCATCTGCTCCAGTCGGCGCTGGTAGCCGCTGATGGTGAAGTAGGCCGCAAACATGACCAGGATGGTAACGCCGAGCGACACGACAATGTTGATAAACAGACTCGTCTGCAGCCGTGAACTCCCGGGTGCGCTCTCCTGCTCGACCAGTAGCAGCCAGTCGAATTCCGGTACGAGGCGGCTGTTCACATAAACCGTGGTGCCATCCGCTCGCTCGTAGCTTGTCGATGTACTGGGACTGGTCAGGATGTGCAGCGCGCGTTGTGCCAGGCCGGGGTGCTCCTGAATGCGCCTGAGACCGTTGAAACCGCTGCCGTGCAGCGTGACGCTTCCTTCCCGGTCAATGAAGTAGATGTTGCGTCCGTAGCGCCGCTGATAGCTCTCGACCAGACGGGCAACAGAGTCCACCGACAGGCCTACGCCGGTCACGCCGATGAACTTGCCCTCGTAATCAAGTACCCGGTGATTGATGAAGATATTCATGCGGCTTCGATCGGCGGTGTCGGTGTCGACATTGATATCGTAGGGGGCATTGAGCTTGCGTACGCGGAAATACCAGTCGTCTGCCGGATCGTTTTCGACCAGCGTCTTGATGACCCCGTCCGGGTGGTAGTAGCGCAGGGTTTTTTCGGAGATGAAAAACGCGGTAATGGTGGCGTACTTCTGTTGGATCTCCTGAAGATAGTTTCTGATCTGGTCCGGTTCGTGTTCGCCGCTCAGCACCCAGTCACGCACGAAGGTGTCGCGTGCCATCAGTGAGGAGATCAGCACCGGGCTGAGGAGGTCCCGCTGGATCTCCGAATAGATGTTGTCGCTGGTCAGCGGCAGTGATTCATCGGTGAGTTGCCGGGAGAGGGAGTCACGCGCGACGAAATAGCTGATGAAGGTGGTGGCGAGAAACCCCGTCATCAGGAGAGTGGTCAATGCGACCACGTAGTAGAGCTTGTTGTTGTGCTTCATGGTGTTATGACCTGTCGGGAATCCGACATGACGCTTTGCCGGGAGGAGCCCGGCTGGTGTTCAGTCCTTGAAGTCATCGCGGGAGGGCCGCTGCGACGAACCGGGCTTCCCGTAGCTATCCACCGGCTGTCTGGGCAAAAGCCTGGACCGTCGAACTATACGACATACCGCCATGGTGGACAACGATGCAAGACGCCTACCCAAGGCGACCCTTCACGGGTTACGCACAACCTCGGCGGGAGCGTCGGCAGGATTCAATTCCTATTGAGCCGGACGGCGTCGGCGCTGCTGATTCCAGAGGAGAATGCCCAATAACAGGTAGGCGGGAATGAACATCAGCGCCTGCGGCGGGCGTTCCCGCGCCTGCTGCACCGCGAGCACTTCGAAGTCGAAGTCCAGGCCGAGTTTTTCGGCAGGACTGGCGAAGGCGAGGTGATCGATGAACATCCGGCCCGCCTCCTCACGCAGCTCGATACCGGCAGTGCGCAGCCGTTCCTCTCCACCATTGGATTCACCGAGCGGCAGCGCGATCCATTTGGTGACCTCGTTGCCTTCGATGGTCAAGCCGGTCACCGCCATGCGCAGACGGGCACCGGCCGGCTGGCTCTCCGCCACCTCGACGATGCGGTTTCCCGGCAACTCGTCAAACGGCGGGTGAAGCCGATCCCACCAGAAGTCGGGCCGAAACAGGGTGAAGGCGACCAGCAACAGCGCCGCAACCTCCCACCATCGGGTTTGCACCAGCAGGAAGCGCTGGGTTGCCGCGGCAAAGGTGAGCATGGCGGTCAGGCCGACGAGGAACACGGCCGCGCCATGCCAGAGCGTATCGACGCCAATCAGCAGCAACTCGGTATTGAAGATGAACAGGAACGGCAGGACGGCGGTGCGGATGTCGTAGGCGAACCCCTGAATGCCGGTCCTGATCGGATCGGATCGCGCGATGGCGGAGGCGGCGAAGGCGGCCAGTCCCACCGGCGGCGTGTCGTCGGCAAGAATGCCGAAGTAGAACACGAACAGGTGCACGGCAATGAGCGGAACGATCAGCCCCGCTTCGGCACCAAGGGTGACGATAACCGGCGCCATGAGGGTGGAGACGACGATGTAGTTGGCGGTGGTCGGCAGACCCATGCCGAGGATCAGGCTGATGACGGCGGTGAGCAGGAGCATCAGCATCACATTGCCGCCGGAGATGAACTCCACCAGTTCGGTCATCACCAGGCCGACCCCGGTGAGGGTGACGGTGCCGACGACAATGCCGGCCGCGGCGGTGGCGACGCCGATGGCGATCATGTTGCGCGCACCGGAGACCAGTCCCGCCTTGAGGTCGGTGAGGCCGGCGCGAAATGCGGACCGGATTTCGCCACCTCGTCCCATCAGCACCCTGAGGGGGCGCTGGGTCACGATGATGAACATCATGAACAGGGTGGCCCAGAAGGCTGAGAGCCCCGGACTCAGGCGCTCCACCATCAGGTTCCATATCAGCACCACCACCGGCAGCAGGAAGTGGAGTCCCGACTGTATGGTAGGTCCCGGCGGCGGCAGCCGACTCACCCTGTCGAGGGGTGCCGGTTCGGGGAAGCGAACCGCCCGGGCGAGCAGACCCACGTAAGCCGTGAACGCCAGCAGGGTAGTTATCCAGGGTGTGGCCTCTCCGAACACCCCCTTCACCCAGCCGAGGCCGTGGTAGAGCAGGAAGGAGAGGATCACGAGTCCGAAGAAGGTGCCGAACACACCCACCAGCGCCGAGCGCAAGGGCCAGGGAATCTCCCGTTCCATCCCCTTGAGGCCCAGTTTCATCGCCTCCAGGTGGACGATGTAGAACAGTGCGATGTAGGCAATCAGTGCCGGCACGATGGCGTGTTTGATCAACTCGACATAGGAGATGCCGACGTACTCCACCATCAGAAAGGCGGCGGCACCCATCACCGGCGGCGTCAACTGACCGTTGGTGGAGGAGGCCACTTCGACTGCACCGGCCTTTTCGGCAGGCAGCCCGACCCGCTTCATCAGCGGGATGGTGAAGGTGCCGGTGGTCACCACGTTGGCGATGGAGGAGCCGGAGATGAGGCCGGTCATGCCGGAGGAGAGCACCGCTGCCTTGGCCGGGCCGCCTCGAAAGTGGCCGAGCACCGAGAAGGCAACGCGGATGAAATAGGCGCCCGCCCCGGCACGCTCCAGCAGCGAGCCGAACAGGACGAACAGGAACACCATGGAGGTGGAGACACCGAGGGCGATTCCGAACACCCCTTCGGTGGTGATCCAGTAGTGGCTCGCCGCCTTCGAAAGACTGGCACCCTTGTGTGCGAGGATCTCCGGCATGTACGGGCCGAGGAACGTATAGGCGAGAAACAGCGCCGCCACCACCATCAACGGTGGCCCCAGGGTGCGGCGGGTCGCTTCCAGCAGCAGCAGCACGCCGGTGACGCCAACCGCGATATCCAGGGTCGAGGGTAGACCGGCGCGGGTGGCCAGTTCGTGCTGGAACAGCGACAGGTAGCCGGCACAGAGGGCGGCGGTCAGTCCAAACAGCCAGTCGTGCCAGGGGATGCGGTCGCGCGGGCTGGACTTCAAGGCGGGGTAGGCGGTGTAGGCCAGGAAGATGGCGAACGCCAGATGAATCGAACGGGCCTCGGTCGAGTTGAAGATGCCGAGATTGAGGATGAACGGCAGCGGCGAGACCAGCCAGAGCTGAAACAGCGACCAGGCGAGTGTGGCATGGATGAGAATCTGTGCCGGAACGCCGGAAGGAGCACGGGCACCGGTCTCGGACTCGGCGATCGCATCCTCGACCGCCGGGTCGAGGCCCGCCTTCTCTTCACGGGAGATGGGGACCTCGGTGTCGCGCCACCTCGCCCCGGCACTCCCGCGGTTGTTCCTGCCCTGTTCTGCCATCACCCGGTCCCCGGAACGGGGTGTGCTATTTGATCAGCCCCGCCTCGCGGTAATACTTCTCGGCGCCCGGATGGAGCGGGGCGGAGAGGGAGGCCTTCACCATTTCGTCCTTTATCAGCACGGCAAATGCCGGGTGCAGCCGGGTGAAGTCGTCGAAATTCTCGAACACACCCTTCACCACCTCGTAGACGACGCTGTCCGGAGTGTCGGCATGGGTGACCAGGGTGGCGCGCACCCCGAAGGTGACGGCATCGGCATCGGTGCCCCGGTACATGCCGCCCGGGATGATGGCCGTTGAGTAATAGGGGGTGTCGTGAACCAGCTTGCCGGCGGCGTCGCTGTCCACGTTCACCAGCGTGGCATCACAGGTGGTTGTCGCCTCCTTGATGGAGCCGTTGGGGTGGCCGACCGTGTAGACGAAGGCATCGATCCGGTTGTCGCAGAGTGCCTGGGCCATCTCCGCCGCCTTCAGTTCGGAGGCGAGGGCGAAGTCCCCCATCTGCCAGCCCAAATTGCGCATCAGCGCCTCGATGGTGGCGCGTTGGCCGGAACCCGGGTTGCCGACGTTGACCCGTTTGCCCTTGAGTCCGGTGAACTCGGTGACGTTGGCATCGGCACGGGCGACCACCGTAAAGGGCTCCGGATGGAGGGAGAAGACGGCGCGCAGATTTTTCACGGCACCGGTCTGGAACTGCTCCGCCCCGTGATAGGCGTTGTGCTGCACATCCGACTGGACGATGCCGAAGTCCAGTTCGCCCTGGGCGATGGCGTTGGTGTTGTACACCGAGCCGCCGGTGGATTCGACGGAGCAGCGGATACTGTGTTCCTTGCGGTTTTTGTTCACCAGCCGGCAGATGGCGCCGCCGGCCGGGTAGTAGACGCCGGTGACGCCGCCTGTCCCGATGGTGACGAACCGCTGCTCGGCGGCGATGGCAGGAACGGTTGAAGCGGTGCCGGCCGCCAGTGCCAGGCACAACGCGAGGGCAGAAGGATTTTTCATGTTGTCACTCTCCCGGTTGTTGTGGATTTCGGGCGCCGCATGGGGGCAGCGCGGGGGAGTGGAACGGTCAGTCGCTCCGTGCGGCGAGTTCGAACAGCTCGCGTTCGAGCAGGCGTTCGTCGCCAAGATTGAGTTCAAGCAGGCGCTTGAGGTGGGAGACACTCTCCAGTCCGATGTGGTCGCAGCGGAAGCCGAGGTGGTCCGGGTCGGCGTGTGCCACCGTGCCCTGCATGGTGATCACCACGTCCCCTTCGCCCAGCAGGAGGTGCAACTCGCAAGCTGTATCGCTGGCTCCCTGCCACGCCTTCGGGCGGCTGATGAGTGCCCCTTTGAGGGAGACATCGAGAAAGCGGGCGTCCCACTCACGGCCACTGCACAGGAGTTTGGCGCTGCCGTCGATAGGGACACGGACAAATCGCCGCCGTTCTCCGTCCTGCTGTGCTGCCATGAAGCCTCCGGTGTGGTCGCTATTGCAGGTAGAACTGCACCTTGATATTGCCGATCTGGATGATATCCCCGTCCTGGAGCAGGTGACTGCTGTCGCCGATCGATTCACCGCCGACCCGGGTGGGGTGCTCACCCTCCAGATGGGCGACAAAGTAGCCGTCATTGCGATGGGCGATGACCGCCATCTGCAGGCCCGGCTTGCCTAGATTTGTCATTTGCCGGTTCAGGCTGATGGTCTTGCCCAGGTTCTGGCCGTTGAGTATCTGCAGCCAGGCCTTCTTCTCCCGCATGGCCGGACGCAGCAGGGGGTGTTCCTCCTCCCTTTCGTCCGCCTCCGCCTCCACCGGTTCCTCCTCAGGTGGCTGGGCCGGCTCCTGTTGTGTCTCGTAGGTCAGGGTGTGCTTGCCTACGCCGATAAGGTCACCCGGCTTCAGCGGGCACTCGCCCTCGATGCGACGGCGGTTGAGGAAGGTCCCCTCTTCGGTGCCGAGATCGCGCAGAATGTGACCTGTGTCGCGTTGCACCACCTCCGCATGACGGGGCTGCACGGCCAGGCTGTCGATATGAATATCGCAATCAGGGGCACGGCCAATGCAGGTTGTCTCCCCGGTCAGGGGGATCACCTTGAGTGCCATGCCCTTGAATGCCAGCGTCAGTTGCGGCACCGATGTCCCTCTGATTCGGCTATCCGGGGAGGCCATTATAATGCGCCCCCCGTGGGGGGCATACTACCCCTTCTGCTTTCCGCGCAGCCGTTCTCAGTGCCGACGGGCGAAGTTGGGGTCGATGCGCACGGTCTTCACCGCATTGCCGGTGGTCTGCACGATCTCGATAGGATAGTCGTTCAGCAGGATACTGGTGCCGGGCTCCGGGATCGACTCAAGGTACTCGGTAATCACCCCGTTGAGGGTCTTGGCCCCTTCGGTGGGCAGATTCCAGCCCATGACCCGGTTGAGTTCCCGTACGTTTGCACTGCCGTCGACCAGGTAGGTCCCGTCCTCCTGGGGGTGGACATCCCTGGAACCGGCGGCCGAGGCGGTGGTGAACTCGCCCACAATCTCCTCCAGGATGTCGTCCAGGGTGACCAGCCCCTGGATGTCGCCGTATTCGTCCACCACCAGAGCGATGCGACGCCGCTGTTGCTGAAAGTTGAGCAGCTGGGTGTTGAGCGGGGTGCTTTCCGGAACGAAATAGGCCTCCTGCATGACCTGCGAGAGCGTGTCGCGGTCCAGTTCCCCGTGCTGCTGCATCGCCAGCAGTTTGCGTAGGTGGACCAGGCCGATCACATGTTCGATGCTGCCGCGCCACACAGGGAGACGGGTGTGCTGACTGCTGGTGATCTGGCTGATGATCAGCTCCCAGTCATCCTCCAGATCGAGACCCGTAATCTCACTGCGAGGGACCATGATGTCCTCCACCGTGACCTTCTCCAGATCGAGGATGCTAAGCAACATCGCCTGGTGGCGCTGGGGAATGACGGCACTGCTTTCATTGAGCACGGTCCGCAACTCCTCGGTGTTGAGGTGCTGAGTAGGCATGCTGTCGGTCGGCACGCCGAGCAGGCGAAGCAGGGCGTTCGCGATCATGTTTACCACCCACACCAACGGGTAAAAGACCCGAAGCAGCGGACCGAGCACATAACTGGCGGGAAAGGCGATCCGCTCCGGGTGCAGGGCGGCCAGGGTCTTTGGTGCCACCTCGGCAAAGATGAGCACGGTCACCGTGAGCAGCAGCGTGGCGATCCAGATGCCCGCCTCCCCGGCAAGCCGCAGGGCGATGAGCGTCGCCAGGGCGGAAGCGAGGATGTTGACGAAGTTGTTGCCGAGCAGGATCAGCCCAATCAGCCGGTCTGGCCGTCGCAGCAGTTCGCTGGCTCGCACCGCTCCCGGGTGCCCGGCCTGCGCCATGTGGCGAAGCCGATACCGATTGAGGCTGATAAGCCCCGTCTCGGACCCTGAAAAAAGTGCGGAGAGGATGATAAGGAGGATGAGGGCGCCGAAAAGCGCACCTATGGGAATATCGCCTAACAAAAAGGGAAAGACCTCGACGTTTTGGTGGGTAAGGGAATTACGACCGACCGCGGCGGGCTTGTCAACCTCGCAGGATCACTTCCATCACCAGCTTGCTGCCGAAGTAGGCGACCATCAGGGTGGCGAAGCCGCCCAGGGTCCAGCGGATAGCCGGTCGGCCTCGCCAGCCGAATCGTCCCCGGCCCCACAGCAGGGTGGCGAACACCAGCCAGGCAGAGACCGACAGCACCGTCTTGTGGACCAGGTGCTGAGCAAAGATGTCCTCCAGAAAAAGCGTACCGGACAGCAGGGCAAGGCTGAGCAGGGCAAAACCCACGCCGATGAGGTCGAACAGCGTCGCCTCCATTGTCTCCAGCGGCGGCAGCGCACGGATGAATCCGCCCGGGTGGCGGTTTCGCAACTGCCGGTCCTGCACCGCCACCAGCACCGCCTGCACGGCGGCGATGGTCAGTACGCTGTAGGCGAGCAGGGAGAGTGTGATATGGGCTTCGATACCGGGACCGGCATCGGTCACGATGGCCCCCTCCGCGGGAACGATCATCCGCAGCAGGTCGGCTACTGCCGCCAGCGGCAGCGTGACGATGGCGATGTTCTCCACCGAACGCACCAAGGCCGCCAGCAGCACCAGCAGACTGACCAGCCAGGCGATCAGGGAGGCCACGCTGAAAAAGGAGAGATCCATGCCCGTCGGGGTGAACACCGCCGCCTGGACCTGGACGGCATGGATCGCGGCACCGGCGAGGCCGAGCCCCAGCGGCGGGAACTTGGAGGCGCTCCCCGCGGCGGCGCCCCGGGACAGCCGGCGGATAAGGAGGATGGTCGCGGCACCATATAGGGCCAGCGCCGCAAAGGTCAGGGTTGCATTCATGCATGATCTCCGAAGGCGCACATGTTCGCACAACGCGCCGGCCCGATGAAGCACCGGAACAGATCACCTTTTTACGATTCTGCGGGCCGGATCACGGAAATGCCGGAACCACCAACCGGGTTTGTGTTCCATTGCGTGTGACAAGGGCGCTTGAATTAGTACAAAATGCGGTGCCCGCGCTCGGAAAGTACGGGCTGAGAATAAATAAATGGGAGAGGCAACGGCGGGACGGCCGGGGGACAACTGAATGCGGTTGCGCGTACTGGGGTGCAGTGGAGGAATCGGGCGAGGGCATCGTACCACCGCCTTCCTTCTGGATGACGATGTTCTGATCGATGCCGGTAGTGGCCTCGGCGAACTCTCCATGGAGGAGATGGCCGGTATTCGCCACATCTTTCTCTCCCACTCGCACCTCGACCACATCCACGCACTGCCGCTGATGGTCGATACGGTGTTCGACGAGCTGCTTCTCAGGGGGACGGTGGCAGTGCACGCCCAACAGGCCACCATCGACGCCCTGATGGCCCACATTTTTAATGGTGTGATCTGGCCTGACTTCACCCGGCTGCCCAATCCCGAAAATCCGGTGCTCCGCCTTGTGCCCATGGCGCCGGGGGAGATCGTCACCGTCGGCCGACGCCGGTTGGAGATGATCCCGGTCAACCATATCGTGCCCACGGTCGCCTTTCGGGTAAGCAGCGATTCGGGGGTGTTCGCCTTCAGTGCCGACACCACCACCAACGACAGCTTCTGGGAAGAGCTGAACGCCGGCGAGCGGCTCGACCTGCTCATTGTCGAGGCGGCCTTCTCCAATGCCGAACAGGAGCTGTGCCGGATATCCCGGCACTACTGTCCTACGCTACTGTCCGAGGATCTGAAAAAGTTACGACACTCCCCCCGTATCCTGCTTACCCACGCCAAACCCGGCGAGGAGAACCAGATATTCGAAGAGTGCCGGGAACTGCTCGGCAATCATCGTATCGACCACCTGACGGGTGGGGAGATATTCACGATCTAGTCATTGGTCTTGGGTCAGTAGTCAAAAGCAAGATCACTACCCGGACCACCGACCACCGACCACCGACCACCGACGATTAGCAATGTTTGAAACCCTTACCGAACGCCTGAACCGGACCCTGAAGAGCCTGCGTGGCTCCGGGCGCCTGACCGAGGAGAACATCAAGGAGACCCTGCGCGAGGTGCGCATGGCGCTTCTGGAGGCGGACGTCGCCCTGCCGGTGGTGCGCGAGTTCATCGACCACGTACGCGAGCGGGCGGTCGGTGCCGAGGTGCTGCAGAGCCTCACCCCCGGGCAGGCGCTGGTGAAGATCGTCAACGACGAGATGGTCGCCCTGATGGGTGAGACCACGGCGGAACTGGATCTGAGCGTCCGCCCGCCGGCGGTCATCCTCATGGCCGGCCTGCAGGGCTCCGGCAAGACCACCACGGTTGCCAAGCTCTCCCGCTGGCTCAAGGAGCGCAAGAACAAGTCGGTGCTGGTGGCGAGTGCGGATATCTACCGCCCGGCGGCCATCGATCAGTTGCGCACCTTGGCCGGCGAAGTGGGAGCGACCTTCTTCCCCAGTGAGACCGGGCAGGACCCGGTGGCGATCGGTCGTGGTGCGATCGAGGAGGCGCGCCGGCGCGCCATTGACGTAGTGATCATCGACACCGCCGGCCGGCTCCACATCGACGAGGCGATGATGGATGAGATCCGGCGCTTGCACAGCGCGCTGGATCCGATCGAGACCCTGTTCGTTGTCGATGCCATGACCGGTCAGGATGCGGCCAATACGGCCAAGGCGTTCCACGAAGCGCTGCCGCTGACCGGTGTGGTCCTCACCAAGGCGGACGGTGACGCCCGTGGCGGTGCGGCGCTGTCGGTGCGGCAGATCACCGGAAAGCCGATTAAGTTTATGGGTGTCGGCGAGAAGACCGCCGCCCTGGAACCCTTCCACCCCGACCGGATCGCCTCCCGCATCCTCGGCATGGGCGATGTCCTCTCCCTGGTTGAGGATGTGCAGCGCCAGGTGGACCAGGAACAGGCCGAGAAGCTGGCCCGCAAGCTCAAGAAGGGCAAGGGGTTTGACCTCGAGGACTTCCGGCAGCAGTTGCAGCAGCTCCAGGGGATGGGCGGCGTCGCCAGCCTGCTCGACAAGATGCCGGGGATGGGCAACCTGCCTGACGGGGTGAAGAGCCAGGTGAACGACAAGGAGTTTAAGCGCCTGGAGGCGATCATCAACTCCATGACCCCCCATGAGCGTGCCCACCCCGACCTTATCAAGGGCTCCCGCAAGCGGCGCATTGCCGGCGGTTCAGGCACCCAGGTGCAGGATGTGAACCGGCTGCTCAAGCAGTTTACCCAGATGCAGAAGATGATGAAGAAGATGTCCAAGGGCGGAATGGCCAAGATGATGCGCAGCCTCAAGGGCCGCATGCCGCCGGGCCTGCCTTTCTGAGGTTCATGGTTATGGGCCATGGCCCACATCTCTGCGCGATGCGTCTTGTACCGCGAACCTGATTTGGGCTTTCCTTTTGCTCCGCTCCTCAAGTACAATTACCGGCTTTACCGGATTCAGGCGGGTCGCCGTGCGCGGCCCGGTTCGTTTGTAAACGGGGATTTAGAGGCCGATGGTCACCATTCGCATGTCCCGGGGCGGCGCCAAGAAGCGTCCGTTCTACCACATCATCGTTACCGACAGCCGCAACCGTCGCGACGGTCGCTTCATCGAGCGGCTCGGGTTCTTCAACCCGATCGCCAGCGGTACGGAAGAGCAGCTCCGTATCAACAAGGAGCGGGCGGACTACTGGCTGGCGCAGGGCGCCCAGGCCTCTGAGCGGGTCGCCAAGCTGCTGAAGAAGGCACAGGCGGCGGCCTGAGCCGGGTGAACGCCCGCGGGGGCGGTCGGTGGTGAGCGAAGGGCAGGAGGGGCTGGTTCGGCTTGGCCGGATTGCCGGTGCCTACGGCATTCGCGGCTGGATGAGGGTCCACTCCCACACTGACCCGCGGGAGAATATTCTCGATTACTCCCCGTGGCTGTTGCTGCTGGAGGGCGGCGGGCAGCGCGAGTTCGCGCTCGTCGAAGGCAGGCGGCACGGTAAATCGGTGGTGGTGCGGCTCGCAGGGGTGGAGGATCGTGACGCGGCCCTCGCCCTGATCGGTGCGGAGATTGCCGTTGACCGCACTCTTCTGCCGCCGGCAGGGGAAGGTGAGTATTACTGGTCCGATCTGATGGGCCTCGAGGTGGTGACTCCCGCCGGCGTGAAGCTGGGCCGGGTCCATCACCTGATGGAGACCGGAGCCAACGACGTATTGGTGGTCAGGGGGGAGCGGGAACGCCTCATCCCCTTTATCGACCAGGTGGTGCTTGAGGTCGATCTGGACGCGGGTTTTATCCAGGCGGACTGGGACCCGGAGTTCTGAGCCTTGCGTATCGATGTCGTCACGCTGTTTCCGTCGATGTTCGAGGCGGTGACCGGGCACGGCATCACCGGCCGGGCAGTGGAGCGCGGTCTGCTGGAGCTGGGGTTGTGGAACCCACGCGACTACACCAGTGACCGGCACCGTACCGTGGACGACCGGCCCTACGGCGGCGGCCCCGGAATGGTGATGCTCTACCAGCCGCTGCATGATGCGGTTCACGCGGCACGCGGGGCGGTGGAGGGCAAGGCCCATACGATCTGCCTCTCGCCCCAGGGGCGGCGGCTGGACCAGGCGGGCGTGAGTGAACTGGCCGCCCGCGAACGACTGATACTGGTGGCTGGCCGCTACGAGGGGATCGACGAGCGGTTTATCGAACTCGAAGTGGATGAGGAGTGGTCCGTCGGGGACTACGTCCTCTCCGGCGGCGAGCTGGCGGCGATGGTGATCATTGATGCCGTGACCCGGCTGTTGCCGGGTGCTTTGGGCCACGAGGATTCGGCAGCGCAGGACTCCTTCGCGGAGGGGCTGCTGGACTGCCCGCACTACACCCGGCCGGAGCGGATTGCCGATCGGGAGGTGCCACCGGTGCTGTTGAGCGGTGATCACGGCGCCATAGCCCGCTGGCGGTTAAAGCAGGCACTCGGCCGTACCTGGCTGAGGCGGCCGGACCTGATCGAGCGGATCGAACTGGACGCGGAGCGCGAACGCCTGTTGCAGGAGTTCATCCGCGAGCATGAACAAGAGTACAATTCGGCGGATTTATCCGGGAGCACGTCATGAGCAACATTATTGAGCAACTCGAAGCCGAACAGATGAACCGGGAAATCCCGGAATTCGGTCCGGGCGACACCGTTTCGGTGCAGGTTAAGGTCAAGGAGGGCAACCGCGAGCGTCTGCAGGCGTTCGAGGGAGTGGTCATCGCCAAGCGCAACCGCGGCCTCAACTCCGCGTTCACCGTGCGCAAGATGTCCCACGGCGAAGGGGTGGAGCGCGTATTCCAGACCTACAGCCCGGCCATCGACTCCATCCAGGTCAAGCGGCGCGGCGACGTGGCTCGGGCCAAGCTCTACTACCTGCGCGGCCGGACCGGCAAGGCGGCCCGCATCAAGGAGAAGCTCTGATCGGAGCGATGCCCCGGCATCCGGCGATTGAGGAAAAAACGGGCGTCACCCGCACGGTGGCGCCCGTTTTTTCGTTGTGGCGCGTGTACTTCGTGCTCACGCTGCTGTTCCTGCCTTCCTCGGTGCCGGCCGTGGAACTCGAAGAGATTCTCGCCCTGGCCGCCGGCGGGGCCCCGGAACTTGCCCTCGGTACGCTGGGCGAAGCGCAGCCGGATGCGGCGAAGCACCCCGAGCAATGGATGCGCTGGGAGCGGGAACGGGTGCGGATGTTGGTGGATGCCGCGGAATGGCCGCGTCTGGCCGGCCGCCTGGAGCACCTGCCACAGGGGCTCCCGACCGAATTTGTCCGCTGGGCCGGAGCCTGGCGTGCCCGTGCACTGCTCGAAATGGGCAACGGAGAGGGTGCACGCAGGGTGCTGCGACGGCTGCTCTGGTCCGGGTCCGGCGTGGACCGCCCCCAGGTTGCCGAGTGGCGCCGCCTGGTCATGCAGAGCTATCTCGTTGATGGCCGCGCGGACGACGCCCATGCGGCGCTGCTCCGCTACCGCCAGGACTACGGCGATGATCCCGCCGCGGCGGTGATCGCCGCCCGCGTACTGCTGGCTCGCGATCGGCCCGCTGCCGCACGTGCCCTGCTGGGAGCCGCTACGGTTGGTGAGGCCGGCGCCCTGAACCTCCTTGCCGAACTGCGGACCGGCGGCGAGCCGGCGAAGGTGGCCGTCACCGCCCGTGCGCGACTGAAACCGTCCCTCCTATCCACCACCCGCCGCCTGCTGTTCGGCGTGCTAGCCGAGGCGGCTCTGGCGGGAGGCGACGGGTCGGGGCGCATTCGCGCGCTGGAAGGGTTGCTCCCCGGCCTGACTTCCGGGAGTGCCGATGCCAGGCTGCTCGGAATCGATCCCGATTCACTCTGGGACGCCTACCTTGCCCAGGCGCGCGCTATCGGAAACGAAAAGCGCCTGCTGGTCGGTGACGATGCCGCCTGGCTCGATGCCGCTGGCCAACTGGCACCGGAGGTACGCCGGGCGGTCCTCGCACTGCTGTTCCTGGAGGGCGCGGCGGCGCGGGAGAGTGCACTGTCGGCTCTGACCGAGTCGCTGTCCGCACTGGAGGGGGGAATCGAACTCGTACGGGGTCTGTTCCTGGAGTCGGTGCGCTTCCCCCGGCTCGATCGAGTACCGCCGCCGGTGCGGCGCCACCTGCTCGGGCCGGCCATCGGGGCGGGTGACCTGAAGCTCGCCTCACGGCTGATGCAAGGCCTTTCCGAGCCTCCCCCGGGGACCGATCAAATGCAGTGGCAACTCAACCGGGCGCGGGTGTTTATCCTGGCGGGGGAGCCGGCTGCGGGCACGACGCTGCTTGCGAAGATGACCGAGGGGGAGGGGGCGCTGCCTGCCGAGGCGTTCGATCGCATTGTGCAGGTGGTATTCGACCTGCAGGCGATCGAAGAGCACGAACAGGCGCTGATGCTGCTGGATGGGCTTCGCTCGCGAGCGCCGGATCGGCAACGGGCGAGGGAGCTTCTGTACTGGATGGCGGAGTCGTTCAAGGCGCAAGGTGAACCGCGCCGCGCCGCCCGCCACTATCTGGAATCGGCCATCCTGCCCGGCGCCGGGGCGATGGACCCCTGGGCACAGACCGCCCGCTACGAGGCGGCCACGCAGCTTGCCGCCGCCGGGCTGGTATCCGATGCCCGGCGTCTCTATTCGCGACTGCTGGAGGCGGCCGACGATCCGGCGCGCCGTGCGGTGTTGCGGCGGGAGCTGGAGAAGCTGTGGCGGGTCGAGGCGGAAAATGGCCCAGGAGAGTGATTATGCGGCCGTGATTCAGACGCCCCTCCCCGGTGGTGGACGGCTCGGGCTGTGTCTCGACGCTGAGGGGGCGGTGACCGCGATCGATCATCTGCCGGCGGGGGACGGTGAGCAGGTGCCGGCCCGGGGTGCGGCCCACGAGGCGGCTGAGGCACTGCGCCGCTGGTTCCGACACCCGGAGCAGCCGATTGCCATTGCGTTGCACCCGAGCGGTACCGTCTTTCAGCAGCGGGTGTGGGCGGCACTGCGTGACATCCCGTCCGGCCGGACGGTGACCTATGGTGAACTCGCCCGCCGTCTTCAGACCGCTCCACGGGCGGTGGCCGGGGCCTGCCGCGCCAACCCCATACCGTTTCTCATTCCCTGCCATCGCGTGGTCGCCGTCGGCGGCCCGGGTGGGTATATGGGAGAGACCGGGGGGCCGGCAATTGAGTTGAAACAGCGGCTGCTCGCCCATGAACGGTCGTGAAGACGCCCTGAGACCGGCCGATCGCACGCTGGTCGAGCGGTTTGTCGACGCGCTGTGGATGGAGCGCGGTCTCGCCGACAACACCCTGGCGGCCTACCGGCGCGATCTGGAGGGGCTTGGCCGCTGGCTCTCCGGGCGTAGCCTGGATGCGGTCGCTGCCGCGGATCTTCTCGACTATTTCGAATACCGCACCCGTGCCAAGGCGAGTCCGCGCACGGTGGCGCGCATCGGCTCCAGCCTGCGCCGTTTCTACCGCTATCTGATTCGCGAGGGGGTGGTGGCGGATGACCCGACCGCGCGGCTCGAGCTGCCGGGTCTGCCGCGTGAGCTGCCGGATACATTGACGGAATCGGAGGTGGAGGCGCTGATCGGAGCCCCCGACCCCGAGGAGGTGCTCGGGCTGCGCGACCGGGCAATGCTCGAACTGCTCTACGCCACCGGCTTGCGGGTCTCGGAACTGGTCGGCCTCACGCTGGCCCAGCTCAATCTGCGTCAGGGGACGGTGCGGGTGACCGGCAAGGGGAACAAGGATCGGCTGGTGCCCCTGGGCGAGGAGGCACAGGTCTGGATCGAGCGATATCTGGTCGAGGCTCGACCGGAACTGGTGCGCGGGCAGGCGGGCGAGGTGCTGTTTCCAACCCGCCGCGGCGGCGCCATGACCCGGCAGGCGTTCTGGTATCTGATCAAGCGCTATGCGCGCCGGGCGGGGATCCGTGCCAGCCTGTCGCCCCACACCCTGCGCCACGCCTTTGCCACCCACCTGCTGAATCACGGGGCCGACCTGCGGGTGGTGCAGTTGCTGCTGGGACACAGCACGATCTCGACCACGCAGATCTACACCCATGTGGCCCGCGAACGGCTCAAGACGCTGCACCGGCAACACCACCCGCGCGGGTGAAATGGGCACGCAGGTTGATGCGCGCCGAATAGGCGGCTAGATTAGTCGGCTTTCTGAACGGGAGCGGAATATGCCTTCCTTCGATGTGGTTTCCGAGGTGGACGGCCACGAACTGACCAACGCGGTGGACCAAGCCAACCGCGAGGTGGCCAACCGGTTCGATTTCAAAGGCAGCGACGCGCGGGTGGAGCAGGAGGAGAGTGGCCTTGTGCTGGAGGCGCAGAGCGAATTCCAGATTGGCCAGATGCGCGACATCCTCTACCAGAAGCTGAGCAAGCGCGGCATCGATGTCTCCGCCATCGAGGAGAGCCCGGTCGAGAGTTCGGGCATCCGGGCCCGCCAGCGGCTGGCGGTGAAACAGGGGATCGACAAGGAGATCGCCAAGAAGCTGATCAAGATGGTCAAGGAGAGCAAGTTGAAGGTCCAGGCGCAGGTGCAGGGGGAGCAGGTGCGCATTACCGGCAAGAAGCGGGATGACCTGCAACAGGTGATCGCTGCGATGCGTGCGGCGGAACTGGGACTGCCGCTCCAATTCACCAACTTTAGAGAGTAAACCCTGTGCCAAATCCGATTCGAATTCTGTTGTCTGTTGCGGTCCTTGCGTGTGCGACGGCCGTGTCCGCCGATGAGGACGCCGAGCAGCGCGTCCTGAATGCGATGCAGCGGATGATCCCCGGCATTGCCCCCAGCGAGTTGCAGGCGGGCCCGATGGACGGGTTCTACGAAGTGAGTTACGGCACTCAGATCTTCTACGTGTCGGCGGATGGACGCTATCTGCTGAACGGCGAGGTACTCGACATGGATCGGGGGGTGAACGTCACCGAAGAGCGCAAAGGGGGGGCGCGGCTGGACGCCCTGTCGGCGCTTCCTCCGGAGTCGCTTATCACCTATCCCGCAACCGGGGAGCGTAAACACACGATCCGGGTCTTCACCGACATCGACTGCGGCTACTGCCGCAAGCTGCACGACGGCATGGCTGAGATGAACGCCCTGGGCATCGAGGTGCAGTACCTCGCCTATCCGCGGGCGGGTCTTGGTTCGGAGTCGTACCGCAAGGCGGTCTCGGTCTGGTGTGCGGATGACCGGAAGGAAGAGATGGACAGAGCCAAGAGTGGAAAGACCCCCAAGGCGCGGGAGTGCGAGAACCCGGTCGCCGATCACATGGGGCTCGGGGAGATGGTGGGTGTCAGGGGTACGCCGGCCATCCTGCTGGAAGACGGGCAGCTGCTGCCGGGTTACCTGCCGCCGAACCGTATGCTCGAAAACCTCGAAAAGGCAGCCAACGGCCGGTAAAGCGCCTGTACGCGCCCCGGTTTGAGCGGGGCATGGATGCCCCACCGCTGCACGAATCAGACCCGCAACGGGTTTGGGCCGACGTGGCTGCCCGCGGCTATCTGTTACTGCTTAAGAGCACTTCGGCGATTAGTCGAAGTGCCCGATTATTCGCAGTGCCTTAGTGCAGTGCGTTGAACATGAGCCGGCGATAGCGGCCGACCCGTTCGTCACTGTCGCCGAGGATTTCAAACACCTTCACCAGTCCCCTCCGCCCGGCCTCATTGCCCCAAGTGCGATCCCGGCGCAGCAACTCGAGTAGCTGATCCATCGCCTCGGGGTAACGACCGGAAACCAGGAGGCGGGCAGCCAGTTGATAACGGGCCTCGCTGTCCCTGGCGTCGGCGGCGATGCGCTGTTCCAGTACCTCGGCCGGTGGCGCATCCGATGCGGTCCGGGCGAACTCCAGCCGGGCGAAGAGCTGCGAGACGCCATCACTTGCGCCGATATCGGCGGGTAGCCCGCGCAGGACTGCTTCCGCCGCACCGTATTCGCCAGCCGTCATCAGAAGCTCTGCAAGCCCCAGCTGCACGCGGATATTGCCGGGGTCTGAAGCCGCCGCCGCGTGCGCCTTTTCAATCGCTCCGCCCGTCTGCCCCTGCGCCTGAAGGCGCCGGGCCTCCTCCATTTCGCGGTCCGAGGCGCGTTCGATATGGGGATCGATCAGGGCGCGGATGGTCCCTTCGGGTTGTGCACCGAGAAATTCATCCACCACCTCGCCACCGCGGAACAGCTTTACTGTCGGGACGCTGCGCACCCCGAATTGCGTCGCCAGTTCCTGCTGTTCGTCGATGTTGACCTTGCCGAGCAGGATCTGGCCGTCATATTCGGTGACCAGCTTCTCCAGAATCGGCATCAGCATCTTGCACGGGCCACACCAGCTGGCCCAGAAATCCAGCAAAACGGGGCGCTCGCGTGATGCATCGACCACCGCGGTCTGGAGGTTTTCGGACGTGACATCAAAGCTGTAGGCCGATTCGCTCATCGTTTTCCCCATTTCCTTAATTCAGCGCATTAAGGGCACCTCTAATAATCCAACACGGTTTCGCTCGCGGCCGTATTGTTCGCTGGCAAGGCGCGGCGAGCGTGATGTGGTCATTCCACATGAGCGAGCTGCAACGCAGTCCAGCGGGCAATACGGCCACGAGCCCGGAGGGTTGGGCCCAAAATCGCCGATTACGGCGTTGTGGTCCCCGTCCCTAGGGACCACCCTTCGGGCCAGCCTCCGCCTGTCCCAATCCGCTCCCGGCGGATTGGTGCGCTGCTTGACAAGGACCGGGCCATTGCCTGCGCAGCGCGCCTTGTACTCGGTGATTTTGGGCCCAACGAAACCGCGTTGGATTATTAGAGGTGCCCTTAATGTAGGGATCGCCTCGGCCGGGTTCAAGGAATGAATGTACCTCCCGGTACGGTGGTTTCAAGGCGCGTGGTCCTGGGTTGCTCGTTGCTATCCTGGACCACCGGTCCAACGCCGGGGTGGCTGCGTCTGTTAATATCGCCGCCCATGGATGCCATCGAGCTTTCCCTCTTTGCCAGCCGGATCGAGGCGGTCTGCGACGAGATGGGCGCGGTGCTGCGGCGCGCCGCCTTCTCGCCCAATATCAAGGACCGGCTCGACTTCTCCTGTGCGGTATTCGATGCCGCCGGGGAGCTGTGTGCCCAGGCCGCACACATCCCGGTTCATCTCGGCAGCATGGCCTACGCGATGCGCGGTATCGTCGGTGGTACCGACTGGGCCGACGGTGACATGCTCATCGTCAACGACCCCTTTCTGGGCGGCACCCACCTGCCGGACATCACCCTGATCGCACCGTTTTTCCACCGCGGTGAACTGAGCGGCTTCGTCGCCAACCGCGCGCACCACGCCGATGTAGGGGCCCATTCGCCCGGTTCGATGCCGCTTTCGCGCTCGCTGGAGGAGGAGGGAATGGTGATCGCGCCGGCGCTGTTGGTTCGCGGCGGTGAACTGGACATCGCGTTGCTGGACAGACTGCTGTCGGTAACCCGCAACCCCGACCATATCCGCGGCGACTTCTCCGCCCAGATCAGCGCCAACCGGGCGGGACTCGCCCGGCTTGCGGCCCTGTTGGAAGGCATGGATTGCGCCGGGTATCGCGCTGCGCTGGAGGCCCTGAACAACTACGGCGAGCGGCTGGCACGCGCTGCGCTTGCCGCTATTCCCGATGGCATTTACCGCTTCTCCGACACCTTGGACGATGACGGCGCGGGAACCGTCGATCTCCCGATCGAGGTCTCCGTCGAGGTCGGCGGCGGCGACATCCGCGTCGATTTCAGTGGAACCGCGCCCCAGGTGCCCGGCAACGTGAACTGTCCCCTGTCGGTGGCGGCGGCGGCGGTCTACTATGCGTTCCGCTGTCTCATGCCGGAGCAGACCCCAGCCTGTGCCGGCACCTTTCGTCCGATCGATATCGAGGCGCCGGAGGGGTGTCTGCTGAACGCCCGGCGGCCTGCGGCGGTCGCCGCCGGCAACGTGGAGACCAGTACCCGGATTGTGGACGTGATATTCGGGGCGCTGGCTGGTGCGCTGCCCGATCGGACCCCGGCAGCGAGCCACGGCAGCATGAACAATGTCGCCATGGGTTCGCGCGGCAGCGATGGCGAATGGGATTACTACGAGACGATGGGTGGTGGCGCAGGGGCCGGTCCGATCCGCCATGGGGCCAGCGGTATCCAGACCCACATGACCAACACCCGCAACACCCCCATCGAGTCGCTCGAGATGCACTATCCGGTGCGTGTGCGCCGCTATACCCTGCGCCGCGGTTCCGGCGGCAGCGGCCGCCACCGGGGCGGCGACGGTCTGGTGCGCGAACTGGAATTCTTGCGCCCGGCGCGGGTGACGCTGCTGACCGAACGCCGACGCCACGCGCCGTGGGGTTTGGCCGGCGGCGGTGACGGGCTGCGAGGGGACAATCTGCACAATGGACAACCGCTGCCACCCAAGGGCAGCCTGGACGTGGCCACCGGGGATCGGGTGACTATCATGAGCGCCGGGGGCGGCGGTTTTGGGGAACGGGAAGCGTGAATGCGTGAATGCGGAGGGCAAGGGCCACGGTGTCGGTTCTCGCTTCACGTTTAACGCTTCACGGACCCGGGAGGAAAAGAACAGTGAAAGGTTGGATAGTTGCAGTAGCCCTGTCGGTATCCCTGTTGGGTGGCTGCGCCACGGCAGTGATGACCGGCACCCATCAGGGCCCGCAGAGCGGGGATGACCGGACCTGGGAAGAGGCGCGTGAAGACCGCATGCTGACACGGGCGGTGACCGAGCGGCTGGTGGATGATCGGCAGGTCCGGGCCATGGCCATCCAGGTTAAGACCTATCGTGGACGCGTCACCCTGACCGGCAGCGTGGTGAACCGGATTGTGGCGGACCGGGCGGTGGAACTGGCGGCGCGGGTTCGTGGCGTGCAGGGTGTCGTCGACCGACTGGAAGTGAAGCCGTAAAGATGTCTGTAGGAGCGGCGGAAGCCGCGAAGGGGTGTTGGTACAGGCCCGGAACGCAATCGCGACTTCCGTCGCTCCTGCCGGTACCCCGTCACGCTTGGAGTGATTATGTGCGGTTTCTGCGGTGAATTGAGGCTCGATGGCCATGCCCCGGAACTGGGCACGGTGGCGCGCATGCTGTCGCGCCTGGAGCGGCGTGGCCCCGACCACGAGGGGAGCTGGTCGGAGGGGCCGATCGCCCTGGGCCACCGGCGGTTGTCGATCATCGACCTCTCCGAGCGCTCCCACCAGCCGATGGTGGACAGCGAATCCGGCCTGGCACTCGTTTTCAACGGCACCATCTACAACTACCGCGAGCTGCGCAACGAACTCGCCGGGCTCGGCCACCGTTTCTTTTCCGACGGCGACTCGGAGGTGATCCTGAAGGCCTATGCCGCCTGGGGCGAGCAGTGCGTGGAACGGCTGCACGGCATGTTCGCGTTCGCCATCTGGAACATCCACGATCAGCGCCTCTTCCTTGCCCGCGACCGGCTCGGCATCAAGCCGCTCTACTACGCAATGGACGGTCGGAGTTTCCGCTTCGCCTCCAACACCCAGGCGCTGCTCGCCGCCGGCGATATCGACACCACTATCGATCCGGTGGCCCTGCATCATCAGTTGACCCTGCATGCGGTCATCCCGGCGCCGCGCACCATCCTGAACGGCATCCGCAAACTCGTACCCGGCCATTACCTGAGCATCGATCCGGCAGGGAATGCCACCGAGTACCCTTACTGGGAGCTCTACGCCACCCGCCCCCCGGAGCCGAAGAGCGAGGCGGAGTGGACAGAGGCGATCCACGCGGCGCTGCAACGCTCGGTGCGGCGGCGGCTGGAAATTGCGGATGTTCCCGTCGGTGTGCTGCTCTCCGGCGGGCTCGACTCCAGTCTGCTGGTGGCGTTGCTGGCGGAGCAGGGGGTGGAGGATCTCCTCACCTTCTCCATCGGCTTCGAGGATGTGGGCAGCGAGCGGGGCTCGGAGTTCGAGTTCTCCGACCCGGTGGCGGAGCGCTACCGCACCCGCCACCACAAGTACGCCATTCCGAACAGTGAAGTGCTGGCCCGTCTGCCGGAGGCGGTCGACCAGATGGCCGAGCCGATGGTGGGCCAGGACGCGGTCGCCTTCTACCTGCTGGCCGAGCGGGTCTCCCAGGAGGTGAAGGTGGTGCAGAGCGGGCAGGGGGCCGACGAGGTGTTCGCCGGCTACTTTTGGTACCCGTTGATGGACCAGGCGTCCGGCTCCGACCTCGAGCGCTTCGCCCGCCACTATTTCGACCGCCCCCACGCGGAGTTCCTGGAGACGGTCGCCGAGCCGTTTCGGGGCGAGGACCACACCGGGGCGCTGGTCGCGCGGCTGCTCGGCCTGCCGGGGGCAGACACCTTCCTCGACCGGGTGCTCAGGATGGATGTGACCACCCTCATCGTGGACGACCCGGTCAAGCGGGTGGACAACATGACCATGGCCTGGGGGCTGGAGGCACGGGTACCGTTCCTCGACCATGAGGTGGTGGAGCTGGCGATGCAGATGCCGCCGGAGCTGAAGCTCGCCAGCGGCGGCAAGCACGTATTGAAGCAGATCGCCCGCGGACGTATTCCCGACGCGGTCATCGACCGTCCCAAGGGCTACTTCCCCATGCCCGCGCTGAAATATGTGCGCGGCGAGTTCCTCGATTTCATGCGGGATATCCTCACCTCCCAGCGGGCACGGGAGCGTGGCCTGTTTAATCCGGACTATGTCCAAAAGCTGCTCGCCGCCCCGGAGGACGACGCCCACTTCACCCGGCTGCGCGGCAGCAAGCTGTGGCACCTGGCGCTGCTGGAGTTCTGGTTGCAGCGGAATGTCGATGGTCGGTAGTCGGTAGTCGGTAGTCGGTAGTCGGTAGTCGGTAGTCGGGAGTCGGTAGTCGGGAGTCGGGAGTCGGGAGTCGGGAGTCGGGAGTCGGTGGTCGGTAGTCGGTGGTCGGTGGTCTGTGGTCGGTGGTCTGTGGTCGGTGGTCTGTGGTCTGTGTCTGTGGTCAAACGAAGCGTCCCCTCTCCCTCCGGGAGAGGGACAGGGTGAGGGGATCGAAACGGGGTGGCTACGCTTGCAGCGGCTCCTTCGACGCCCCCACGCGATCCATGGGTATCGCCCTTCGGGCTCAACCCATCCTACGAACCAGCGCTGCTGGAGTTCTGGTTGCAGCGGAATGTCGATGGTCGGTAGTCGGGGGGCTTATGACCAATGACCACCGACCACCGACCGCTTCAATACTTGAGTTTTCACCTTGGAGTCCCTATACAGGGGGGGGCAGCCGCAAACCCCAATTCAGCAAGCGAGGTATGGTTTTATGGATGTACTCGATCGCATTCGCCAGCAGGTGGAGGAGAACCCGATCATCATCTTCATGAAGGGCACGCCGAAAATGCCCATGTGCGGTTTCTCCAGCCGCACGGCCCAGGCAATGCAGGCGGCAGGTGTCGAGTTCGCCTACGTCAATGTGCTGGCCGATCCGGAGATCTTCGAAAACCTGCCCCGTTTCGCCAACTGGCCCACCTTCCCGCAAATCTACATCAAAGGGGAACTGATCGGCGGTCACGACATCGCCATGGATCTTTATCAGAAGGGCGAGTTGCAGAAGATGATGCGTGAAGCGGCCGGACAAGCTGACGCGTAGTGTCTGTGTGTGGAGCGTGGTACGTGAAGCGAAACGCTGTCCGCTTCACGTGTCACGCTTCACGTCCATAAGGCCCCTCAGAAGGGGGCTGTGTCCGCCACGCAGTACCGCCAGCAGCTCCCGCCTCGCGGTGCGTCGCTCAAGCCCTTTCGCCTCCAGCTGACTCAAGACGCGCTCGAAAAGTTCCCGGCGGCGCTGCCCCTGCGGGGTGCTGTCGCGACGGTCGTTGAACTCATCCATCAAGGTGGAGCCGCAGATGCAGTTGCGGAAAAGCGCCACAATCGGGTGCTCCTCATCATCCAGTGACTCACGAAGTCCGCTGCCGTCCCGGATCAGGGCGGTGTGCGCGAGGTACTCCTTCAAATCCCGGTAGACCCGGCCACAGGCGGCGCAGCGTTTCGGGAAGCTCTCTTCCGCCAGCGCTTTCAAGCCGGCATACCAGTCGTCGACGTCGCCTGACATTTCCGCAGTTCTCCTGACGCTCAGCTTGTCCGCCCGCGCGGACGGGTCGTGTTGCCGGATGGATAGATACCGGCGTTTCCAAATACGAGATTTCCCTAGCAGTATTCGTCCTTGCCGTCGATATAATCGGGCAGAACCATTACGGCCCCGGCGTCCCGCCGAAGGGGACCGGGCGCTACACCTTCCGGTAACGGGAGCCTGTCGGAGCACACACACTTGAGCCGCCCTCTCTGCATTTCCGACAGCGCCGCCCGACGGAAGCTCCCCACCCTTCCTCCACCTTCGAGCGGCACCCTTGCCGCCCGGCGCGCCCCGAGGTGAAGCCATGCTGCCCCGCATCATGCTGGTTGACGATGACCGGAACAATCTCAACGCAATGCGCAGAATTCTACGTATCGACTTTGACGTGGAGGCCTTTGTCGAACCATCGGAAGCGCTGAAGCGGGGGGAGGAGATCGCCTTCGACGTGGTCGTCGCCGACTACCGCATGCCGGAGATGGACGGTGTCCGCTTTCTCCAGGCGTTTCGCGAAATCCAGCCCGATGCCTACCGAATCGTCGCCAGCGCTTACGATGACGTGGAGTTGTTCAAGAATGCCATCAACCGCGCCCAGATCCACCGCTACCTGGAAAAACCGGTCGACGGCATGCGCCTGGTACAGGCGATTGCCGAGGGGGCAAGTCAGGTCGCACTGGGGCACCGGGTGGAGGACCTGGAGTCCGAACTTGCCGCGGCGCGGCAGCGGCTCGAACGGTGCACCGAACTGCTCCGGAGCATTGCGCACGCCCACCCAGAGGTGCTCCCGGAGGGATGGGAGGAGCCGTAATGGCGGCAGTGTTCCCGGCACACCCACACCCGAAGAAGCATTGCCCGGATGAGGGGCGTGAGGCGCTGATCGCCAGACTCGAGGCGGCTCACGATCAGCTGCTGCAATCGGAAAAGATGGCCTTCATCGGCCAACTGGCAGCCGGCGTCGCTCACGAGATCAACAACCCGGTCGGCTATCTGGGCTCGGCAGGGGGATTGTGGAGGACGCGAGAGGGGGCGACGGGTGGCTAGTGCAGAATCGGAGCGCCGCCCCGGAAGGCTGCTTCTGGTCGATGATGAGCCGAATATCCTGCGGTCGCTGCAGCGGCTGTTTCGGCCGGAGGGATACGAGATTGTCACCGCCGAGAGCGCCGAGGCGGGCTTGGAGCGACTGGCCGAGGAGGAGGTCGACCTAATCATCTCCGACATGCGCATGCCGGGAATGAACGGCGCCGAATTTCTCCAGCGGGTCGCCGATCGGTGGCCCCATATCGTTCGGATCCTGCTCACCGGCTATGCCGATCTCCAGGCGACCATCAACGCCATCAACCACGGGCACATCTACAGCTATTTCAGCAAACCCTGGGAGGATCACGAGATCCGCCTGGCGGTGCGCCATGCCCTGGAACAGAAGCGCCTGCACGAGGAACGCAAGCGGTTGCAGGCGCTGACCGAGCGGCAGAACCGGGAGCTGAAGGGTCTGAATGCCGAGTTGTCCGATCTCAATGCCACGCTCGAGCAGCGCGTTCAGGCGCGCACCGAGGAGCTGCGTCAAACCAACCTGTTTCTGGAACTCGCGTACGGCCAGCTGGAGGAGAGCTATTTTTCCGCCATTCCCATCTTCGCCAGCATGGTGCAACTCCGGGAAGGGCCGCGCGGAGGACACGGACGACGGGTGAGTGAACTGGCCTTCGAGGTCGCGCAACGGCTCGGGCTGGAACCGGACGAGGCGCGGGATGTGCGGTTTGCGGGTCTGTTGCACGATGTGGGCAAGTTGGGATTTCCGGATGCGCTGTTGCGCAAGCCCTGCGCGATCCTGACCAGCTCCGAACGCAAGGTGGTGGAGAAGCATGCAGTGACCGGGCAGGCGGTTCTGATGGGGCTGGAGCCGCTGCAGCGCGTGGCCCGCTTCATTCGTTCCCATCACGAACGCCTGGACGGCAACGGCTACCCGGATCGCCTCTCCGGCAGCGCCATTCCGCTCGGTGCCCGTATTCTCGCGGCGGTGAATGACTACGACAATCTCTGCACGGGAATGCTGATTGAACGCACCCTGGAGCCGGAGGAGGCACAGAGTTTCCTCCGGGAGCGCCGGGGGAGCCGCTACGATGCGGAGGTGATCGATGTGCTGTCGGCGATCCTGGCCGAGCGGACGAACCGCGAGGCGCGCAGGCGTGAACGGCACCTTACTCCGGGCATGCTGCTGTCCGAAATGGTGCTCTCACAGGATTTGTTGAGTCCGGACGGGCTCCTGCTGCTCGCCCGCGGTCACCGGCTGACGCAGGTTCTGATAGAGAAGATTTCCCGCTACGCCAGGGAGCAGAAGAGCGACCTGACCATCAGCGTCTGGGAGGAAGAAGACGATGCACAAACTGATGTTGGTTGACGACGAACCGAACGTGCTGCGTGCGTTGCATCGTCTGCTGGCGAAGGCCGGCTACGAGTTGGAGGAGTACACCGATCCTGAGGCAGCGCTGAAGCGGGCCGCCACCGCCACCTTCGATCTGATTCTGTCCGACTACCGCATGCCGCAGCTCGACGGCATCGAACTGCTCAAGCGGTTGCGGACCATGCAACCGGATGCAGTCCGGCTGGTGCTGAGCGGTTACGCCGATCTGGATGGATTGCAGGCGGCCATCAACGAGGCTGAGATCTACCGGTTTATCAACAAGCCCTGGTACGACCAGGAGCTGCTGCGCACCATTGAACTGGCGCTCGCCCATCGGGACACGGTGGTGGAGAACCGGCGACTCGCCGAGGCATTGCGCAAGCAGCAACGAATACTGGCGAGCCTGGAGGAGCTGCATCCTGGAATCACCCGAGTCGATTGGGAGACGGACGGCTCGATCCGGCTCTCAGAAGAGGATGCATGAGGGGAGACGACCTTGGCCGAGTATGATGCCGATGGACGGCGGCTGACCATCAAGCTGGTCTATTACGGCCCGGCCCAGAGCGGCAAGACCACCAACCTGATGCGTCTGCATGATCTGTTCGACCCCACTGCCCGCGGCGAAATGATGACCCTGGAGACGCAGAGTGACCGCACGCTGTTCTTCGACCTTTTGCCGCTGGGATTCACGGCACCATCGGGGCTGCATATCAAGCTGAAGCTGTTCACCGTGCCGGGGCAGGTGCAGCATGACAGCACCCGCAAGGCGGTTCTCTCCCGCGCCGACGGGGTGGTGTTCGTTGCCGATTCGCAGCGGACCCAAAGCGTCAACAACGGCGAGGCGTTCGAGAACCTGGCGGCCAACGCTGCCCGCGTCGGACTGGAGTTCGAACGGTTGCCGCTGGTGGTCCAGTTCAACAAGCGCGACCTGGCCGGGATCCTGTCGGAGGAGGAGGTTCAGAAACGCTGGCAGGGCGCACCCTGGCCCCTGCTGTTCGCCACCGCCCTGATCGGCAAGGGGGTACGCGAGACCTTCGTCACCCTGCTCGGCGCGGTTCACGATGCGCTGGATCGCGAACTGCAACTGGACAGGACACACCGGCTGGACCGCAATACCTTCATCACCGCCGTGGCTGGGGGGCCGCATGGGCGCGTCCTCCCTCGGTGACTTCGATCGAGAGTTCACCTTGAGTGAACTGCTCGGCGGGCTCGACAGGGGAAAGCTGGAATCGGCGCTCTCCAGGCTGCTTGGAGCGTCCGCTCGGCTCGATGCGGCCGACGGCCAGGCACTCTTCGGAACAACTGTCGCAGGGGGCGAACGGGTGACCGTACGCGCCCAGTTGGAGGCGGTCGGTGCATTGGCGGCAGACGCTTCACCGGAAAAGGTGGCCGCCGCCGCCGCTCTGATAGAGCTGCTCTGTACGGCAGGCATGCGTTACCTGATGGCCTCCGAACTGCACAAGGAGATTGTCAACGAGGACTTTGACGAGTTGCAGCGACGCCACCGCGCGTTACAGGCGTCCGAGGCGCGCTACCGCGTTCTTGCAGAACACCTGGAAGCGCGGGTGGAAGCACAGTTGAAAACGCTGGAAACGGCTCAGCGACAGCTCTACCAGAGCGAGAAGATGGCTGCCGTCGGGCAGTTGGCCGCGGGTGTGGCGCACGAGATCAACAACCCCGTTGGATTTATCAAGAGCAATCTCAATACCGCCCTCGGTTACCTCAAGGCGGTGGAGGTGCTGAAAGGTTCGATTGCCTCAGGCGATGCGGCGGCGACCGCCGCGGCCTGGCGCGCGGGCGACCTCGATTTCGTGCTTGGTGACTTTCGCGAGCTGCTTGCCGAAAGCGCCGCCGGCGCCGAGCGGGTGGCACGGATCGTGGCCGACCTCAAGGGGTTCTCCCGGGTCGACCTGGCGGAGGAGAGTACGGCCGATGTGAATGGCATCATCGAGCAGGTGTGCAACGTGGCGGGCGGGCAGATCACGGAGGGTACGGAACTGACTCTGGCGCTTTCCGAACTGCCGCCGATACGCTGCCGTCCGGGTCAGCTCGGCCAGCTCTTTCTCAACCTGTTGCTCAATGCGGTGCGGGCGACGGACGGGAGCGGGCGGGTGACTGTCGCCTCCGATCGCGACGGCGATCAACTGCGGGTGCGCGTCATCGACAACGGTCAGGGGATCGCGCCGGAGGCCATCGACCACATCTTCGAACCGTTCTTTACCACCCAGGAGGTGGGGGAGGGCACCGGTCTCGGTCTTACGGTGGCGGCCGACATTGCCCGTGCGCATGGCGGCCGGATCGAGGTCGAGTCGCTGCCGGGGCGCGGCAGCACCTTCTCCGTGCTGCTGCCGATCCGGAGCGGGGACCGCTGGTGATGGCCGACTACGCCGCCTTCTTCACCGGGGTTTCGGGTGAGGTGCGGGAGGAGAACGCGGCCCGCTACCGCCTGCTGCTGGTGGACGACGAGCCCAACGTGCTCCGGGCACTGCGTCGTGTGTTCCGGCAGGAGAGCTACGACATCGTCACCGCGAACGATGCCGAGGAGGCGTTGCGCCTCTGCCGTGAGGCGATACCCCAGGTGATCATCTCCGACTACAAGATGCCGGGCATGGACGGCGCCGAACTGCTCAAGCGCATCAAGCAGCTCTATCCGGAGACCATCCGCATCATGCTCACCGGCCACGCCGATACCGGTGCGGTGATGGGGGCGATCAACGACGGGGCGGTCTACAAGTTCATTCTCAAGCCGTGGAACGACGACGACCTGCGGGTGACGGTGGGGCTCGCCCTGGAGCAGTACGATCTGATCCACCGCAACCGGCAGCTCATCGACGAGAACCGCAAGAAGAGCCGGGAGATCAAGACCCTCAACAAGCTGGCGGTCACCAACCGCAGCCAGCTCGCCATCCTGCTGCACAAGCGCGGGCTGTTGAACGACCGCCAGGTACAGGAGCTCTACAACCTCCACCAGCGGCGCAAGGAGCCGATGCTCAAGCTGCTGCTGGAGAAGGGGTGGGTGGAGGAGGAGCACATTCGCAACATCCTGCGCAAGGAGCTCTACATCGAGGAGGTGGCCCTTGCGGAGTTCGCCATCGACAAGGCGCTGACCGAACTGCTCCCCCGCTCCCTGTGCGAACGCAATCTGGTGGTGCCGCTGAAACTGGAGGGACGGCGGCTCACCCTGGCCCTGGCCGACCCGATGGACGAGGGGTTGATCGAGGATTTCCGTTTCGCCTCCGGCTTTGAGGTGCAGGTGGTGATGGCGGACGTGGCGGCGATCAAGGCCAAGCTGGCGGAGATCTACGGCGAGGAGAGCGTCTCCTTCGAGGATCTGGAGACCCTGGTCGACACCACCGATCCGTTCGAGTCGATCGAGGTGGTGATCGAAGAGGACGAGGAGGTCGCCCTCGACGAACTGCTGCACGCCACCGAGCAGCCGCCTGCGGTGCGGCTGGTCAACGCCATCATCATCGAGGCGGTGCGGCTCGGTGTAAGCGACATTCACATCCAGCCGCGCGCCAAGAGCATCGTGGTGCGCTACCGCATCGACGGCATTCTCAGGGACAAGATCCAGATCCCGCACCACATGTATGCGGCGTTGGTCTCCCGCATCAAGGTGATGGCCGAACTGGACATCTCCGAGCGGCGCCGCCCCCAGGATGGCCGCATCACCGTGAAGACACCGCTGCGGGTGGTGGACCTGCGCATCTCCACCCTGCCGACCTTGAACGGCGAGAAGGTGGTGATGCGCTTGCTCGATCGCAACGCCACCATCCACCGCATCGAGGAGGTGGGCTTCTCCGGAGTCGACCTCGACAAGATCCGCCGACTGATTGCCAAGCCTCAGGGGATCATCCTGGCCACCGGCCCCACCGGCAGCGGCAAGACCACCACCCTCTATTCGCTGCTGCAGCACACCGCCACGCCGGAGAAGAACTACGTCACCATCGAGGACCCGGTGGAGTACTACCTGGACCAGGCGGGCCAGGTGCTGGTGCGCGAGAAGATCGGACTGACCTTCCCCCTGGTGCTGCGCTCCATATTGCGGCAGGACCCGGACGTCATTCTGTTGGGCGAGATCCGGGATTTCGAGACTGCCGAGGTCGCCTTTCACGCGGCGCTCACCGGCCACCTGGTCTTCTCCACCCTGCACACCAACTCCGCCGTGGCCACCGTGGCACGGCTGTTCGATCTCGGGCTCAAGCCCTACATCATCGCCTCCGCCCTGGAGGGGGTGATTGCACAACGTCTGCTGCGGCGTATCTGCGAGCACTGTCGTGAACCGGCGGAACCCGACCCGACCGTGACCGCCCTGCTCGGACCGGCCTTCGCCCCGGAGAATCTCAAGACGACGTGGCGCGGCAAGGGGTGCCGTCACTGCGGCGACAGCGGTTACCGGGGGCGGGTCGGGATCTTCGAGGTGCTGGTGCCGGATGACGAGATGCGCAACCTGATGACCAGCGGCGCCAGCGTGCTGGAGATATCCCGCCACGCACGTGGCCAGGCACACGCCCGTTCGTTTCTTGAGGATGCGCAGGAGAAGGTCGAGCAGGGGGCTTCCACCTGCGAGGAGGTGCTGCGCGTGCTCGGCCCGCAGGAGGTCGGGATCAAGGGGTAATCAGGCTCGGCCGATCACTCCCTGCGGCAACAGACCTTGGCGCTCATCAACACAGTCGCCACCGCCCATCTCGAAATCACGGCAGATCTGCGGTCGGCGGGCGTAGATGGTGCAGCGCAGGGTGGTGCGGTCGAGTGCGAGGCACCAGCCGTCGTCACCCCGACCCATCACCTGCCCGCCCCACTCGGTCCAGTCGGTCAGCGCATCCGGGATGTGGTTATCTCCGATGAGCAGCACCTGTAACCGGCAGCAGCGGGCTTCGCAGGTCCCGCAGGTGACGGGCTCCGTCACTCTGTGCCTTCCAGCCCCAGGTTCAGTTCCAGTTCGCGCCAGCGGTTGACGATGGCGCAGAACAGTTCGGCGGTGCGCTCCGCGTCATAGAGTGCGGAGTGTGCGCTGTCCTGATCCCAGGGGATTCCGGCCGCCTCCACCGCACGGGCCAGCACGGTCTGGCCGTAGGCGAGGCCGGCGAGGGTGGCGGTGTCGAAGGTGCTGAAGTCGTGGAAGGGGTTGCGCTTGATACCGGAGCGCTCGGTCGCCGCCTTGACGAACCCCAGGTCGAAGAACGGGTTATGGCCGACCAGGATGGCGCGGCTGCAGCCGTGTTCCTTCACCGACTTGCGGATCGGTTTGAAAATCCGCTCCATCGCGTCGCGCTCCGGGACCGCCAGTCGGAGTGGGTGAAACGGGTCGATACCGATGAAATCCAGCGCCCGCTTGTCGAGATTGGCGCCGGGAAACGGCTCCACATGGCAGTGGAAGGTCTCGGTGGGGTGGAGAAACCCCTTCTCATCGAGGTTGAGGATGACCGCCGCGATCTCCAGCAGTGCGTCGCTGCGGGCGTTGAACCCGGCGGTCTCCACATCGACCACCACCGGCAGGAAGCCGCGGAAGCGGCCGGCGAGGGGGGATTTGTTCGTGCAGTCGGTCATCCTTCTCAGGATACCGCCCGGCGCGGGTTCGGAACAAACGTTATTGTCCGGAGTGTGCGGCGACTCACTCCCCGTCAACCGCTTGGAAGCAGTCGCCAGTCGACCATCTCCCCCGCACGCAGCGGCACCACCGTCTCCTCGCCAAAGCGATAGCTTTGCGGCACCTCCCACGGGTCGCGCACCAGGGTTACGGTCGCTGTGTTGCGGGGCAGGCAGTAGAAGTCGGCACCGAACAGGCTGGCGAACCCCTCCAGCCGGTCCAGGGCGCCGACCCGGTCGAACGCCTCCGCATAGAGTTCGATGGCCGCGTGGGCGCTGTAGATGCCGGCACAGCCGCAGGCGCACTCCTTGGCGCTGCGGGCGTGCGGGGCGCTGTCGGTGCCAAGGAAGAACTTGGGGCTGCCGGAGACCGCCGCCTCCATCAGCGCCTCCCGGTGGCTCTCCCGCTTCAGCACCGGCAGGCAGTAGTGGTGGGGCCGGATGCCGCCGGCCAGCAGGGCGTTGCGATTCATCAGCAGGTGCTGCGGGGTGATGGTGGCGGCGACGTTAAGTCCCGCTCCGCGCACGAACTCGGCCGCCTCGCGGGTGGTGATGTGCTCGACCACCAGCCGCAGGTCCGGGTGGCGCTCCAGCAGCGGCGCCAGCCGGCTTTCCAGGAATACCCGCTCCCGGTCGAAGATGTCCACCGCGCTCTCGGTCACCTCGCCGTGGACCAGCAGCGGCAGGCCAACCGCGGCCATCGCCTCAAGCGCCGGCGCGACCCGCGCCAGGTCGGTCACACCCGAATCGGAGTTGGTGGTGGCGCCGGCGGGGTAGAGCTTGACCGCCTGCACCGCGCCGCTCGCCCGCGCCCGCTCGATCTCCTCCGGCGCGGTGTTGTCGGTGAGGTAAAGGGTCATCAGTGGGGTGAAACGGCTGTCCGCCGGCAGCGCCGCCAGGATGCGTTCCCGGTAGGCGAGCGCCTGTTCGGTGGTGGTCACCGGCGGGCGCAGGTTGGGCATGACGATGGCGCGGCCGAACCGCTCCGCAGTGTGGGGGAGCACGTCCGCCATGGCGGGTCCATCGCGCAGGTGGAGGTGCCAGTCGTCGGGGCGAATCAGTGTGATATGGTCCATGAGTCCTGAAATCGTGTGTCAATCAGACACGCCGGAAGCGGAACCAGGCAAAGAGCTGGTCCTTGCCCGCCGGCGTGTGGTGGTTCTCCTGCGCCTCTTCGACCAGTTCGTACCGGTCGCCCAGTTCGGCGGTGATGCGCTCGGCGTCGTACTGCACGATGGGCAGGCCGCTGCACATCTCCGGCCCACCGATAGCGAAGGCGCCGATGATGAGGTGGCCGCCGGGCGCGACGGCACGCTCCAGGACGCGGCGGTAGGCGCGGCGGTCCTCCGCTTCCCCGAGGAAGTGAAACACCGCCCGGTCATGCCACAGGTCGTATCGGCGCGGCGGCTCGAAGGCGGTGATGTCGGCGCAGTGCCACTCCGCCTCGTCGGCCCGCGGCCCGAGACGCGTCCTGGCGTGGTCGAGGGCCGTATCGGAGATGTCGAGTACGGCGGGGCGGCGGTAGCCCGCCTCCAGCAGGTGGTCGATCAGTTTCGATGCCCCGCCGCCGATGTCGATGACCGAGAGCGAGCGGTCCGGGCCGGCATTGCCGATCAGGCGCAGGGACATCTCCGGCCGGAGCTGATACCAACTCACCTCCAGCGGCGAGCGTTCCGAATAGATGCTTTCCCAGTGGCGGCGGCGTTCAGTTGTTGTTGCTGTCATCAGGCGGCCTCCAGTTCGGCACCGAAGCGGGCGGTGACGAAGGCGCGCATGGCCGCTTCCAGTGCGGTCTTTCCCTGGGCCAGGATGTCCGGCTCCACCGAGGCGGACCAGTGGTGATTGCCCTCCACGTCCCAGTTGAGATCGATGCGGGCCTGCTCGATGATGGGGCCGCCCTGGGACCAGTAACGGGTGGGTTTCCATTTGCGCGGCGGCAGGGAGGGGGCGGCGATGTAGACCAGGTCTTCACCGTCCCGGGGATACCAGACATCGATGGACTGGGCCTTGGCCACCCAGTAGTCCAGCTGGTCGAGCGTGAGTTCGGCGGTTTTCATCGATATCTCTTCCGTGCCGCGGGATGCGGGCCAGTTTACCACCGACGCCCCTGTGCTACATTGCGCCCCTCATGTCGCCGCTCACCCTCCTGATCCTGCTCGGACTGCTCGCCTGGTGGTGGGTGTCGGGCATGCGCGCCCGCGAGGCGGCGGTGGCCGCCGCCCGTGCCGCCTGTCACCGGACAGGGGTGCAACTCCTCGACGAGACGGTGGCCCTGAGCCGCGTCCGTCTGGGACGGGATGACCACGGGCGGGTGCAGTGGCGGCGCACCTACCGCTTCGAAGTGGCACCGGGACCCACCCAGCGGCTCGACGGCAGCCTGCAGTTGTTGGGCAACCGGCTGGTCCACCTGGAGCTGGATGTGGGTGACGGACGGGTGTGGGAGGGCGGTCCGCCGAAGGCGGAGCCTGACGTTCCCCGCCGCATGGTGCCGTTCAATCCGCCCACACACCGTGACGGGCAGGACAAAGAGCAGCACTGACTTGCCTTCGGTGCAGGAGCGCTGCTTTTTTCTTGGCGCCCTCTGCGTTCTTTGCGAGAGAAAATACGCGCGGTGCCCGTCTTCACGCCAGGTTGGCCGGGTCCAGCAGCCGCTTGAGCTCCTCCTCGGAAAGCTCGGTCATCTCTTTCGCCACCTCCAGCACCGGGCGCCCTTCGGCGTAGGCGCGCTTGGCGATCGCCGCCCCCTTTTCGTAGCCGATCACCGGGTTGAGGGCGGTGACCAGGATCGGGTTGCGGTCCAGGGTGCGCAGGATCGCCTCCTGATTCACCGTGAAGCCGGCGATCGCCTTGTCAGCCAGCACGCGCGACGCGTTGGCCAGCAGGTCGATGCTCTGCAGCAGGTTGTGGGCAATCATCGGCAGCATCACGTTGAGCTGGAAGTTGCCGGACTGGCCACCGATGGTGATCGCCGCGTCGTTGCCGACCACCTGGGCGCAGACCATCGCCACCGCCTCCGGGATCACCGGATTGACCTTGCCCGGCATGATGGAACTGCCCGGCTGCAGGGCCGGCAGGCTGATCTCGCCGAGACCGGCCAGCGGCCCGCTGTTCATCCAGCGCAGGTCGTTGGCGATCTTCATCAGCGATACCGCCAGCGTCTTGAGCTGGCCGCTCATCTCCACTGCGGCATCCTGGCTGGAGAGCCCCTCGTAGAAGCTGGCCATGCTGGTGAAGGTGGGGCCGTTGGCCGACAGCCGGGCGGCCACCAGCGGCCCGAACCCCTTCGGCGCATTCAGGCCGCTGCCTACCGCCGTACCGCCGAGGGGCAGGGCGGCGAGCCGGGGCAGGCCGGCGCGGATGCGGTCGATACCGTGGCGAACCTGCGCCGCCCAGCCGCCGATCTCCTGTCCCAGCCGGACCGGGGTGGCATCCATCAGATGGGTGCGGCCGGTCTTCACAATCCTTTCCAGTTCCGCCGCGCGCGCCTCGATGGCGCCGGCCAGGTGATCCAGCGCCGGCAGCAGCCGCTCCTCGACCGCCAGCACCGCGCCCACCTGAATGGCACTGGGAAAGACGTCGTTCGAACTCTGCCCCCGGTTGACGTCGTCATTGGGGTGGACCGGCCGGCCGAGCCGGTCGCCGGCCAGGCGTGCGATCACCTCATTGGCGTTCATGTTGCTGGAGGTGCCGGAACCGGTCTGGAACACATCGATCGGAAACTGGGCGTCGTGATGCCCCCCGGCCACCTCGCGGGCGGCCGCCGAGATGGCTGCGGCGACCTCCGCTCCCAGTTGCTCCAGCTCCCCATTCACCTCGGCGCAGGCCGCCTTCACCAGCCCCAGGGCCCGGATCAGGTCGCGCGGGATCGGGAGGCCGCTGATGGGGAAATTCTCAACCGCACGTTGGGTTTGGGCGCCATAGAGGGCGTCGCGGGGGACCGCCAGCTCGCCCATGCTGTCGCGTTCGATTCGGTAGTCGGTCATGGATTGAACCTTCGGATTTCGGGATCAGGCTGTGCCCGTGAGAAATGCGGGCTTGTCCCGCAAGCTATTGAGTTTTCTAATTCTCTTACTTCCGGTCAGCTTGACCTGTCACGGGAGAACCGGGATCATACCCGGCTTTCGCCCTGCCGCGGTATCGCCGCCCGGTCCACCGGAGGCGGCGCGGGGGTTGAAAACAATAATGTTGAAGTCTCTCGGATCGGACCGGCTGCCGTTCACCACCGGCTCCACCTCCCGCACCCTCCGTGGACCCGTAACCGGGGTCCGTCGGCCAGGCGATCCCCGGGGCTTCCACCGAACATAACGTGTCAGTCGCGCCTTCTGGGCTAGGCTGGCTTTTTACTGCACATACACCAATAAAATGAGGAGCGCCATGAACGCGGCTGACAGAAAGCGGCTGCTGCGCGAGATGCTGTTCGCGCGCCGCTTCGAGGAGCGTTGCTACGAAGCCTACGTGGAGCGCAAGATCGGCGGCTTCCTTCATCTCTACCCCGGCCAGGAAGCCTGCGCCACGGGTGTGATGGAGGCGGCCCGTCCGGGTCACGACTACGTCATCACCGGCTACCGGGACCACGTCCACGCCATCCTGTGCGGCTCGGACCCGAAAGAGGTGATGGCCGAGCTGTACGGCAAGGAGACCGGCTCGTCCAAGGGGCGCGGCGGTTCCATGCACATCTTCGATGTGAAACACCACTTCATGGGCGGTTACGCCCTGGTGGGCGGTCCGTTCCCACTCGCCGCCGGCATGGCCAAGGCGATCAAGATGAAGGGGGGCGACGAGATCGCCATCTGCTTCCTCGGCGACGCCGCCAACAACCAGGGCACCTTCCACGAGTCGCTCAACATGGCGAGCGTGTGGAAGCTGCCGGTGCTCTACGTCTGCGAGAACAACCTCTACGGCATCGGCACCCGCATCGACCGCTCCACCGCGGTCCAGGACCAGTACAAGCGGGCCTGCGCCTACGACATCCCCTCCGACTGGGCCGACGGCCAGGACGTGGAGGCGGTGTACGAGAAGGCGAAGGTGGCGGTCGACCACGTGCGCTCCGGCAAGGGGCCGTACTTCCTCGAGCTGAAGACCTACCGCTACCGCGGCCACTCCATGTCCGACTCCGGTGCCTACCGCACCAAGGACGAACAGGAGGAGTGGGGCAAGCGTGACCCGATCATCCTGCTGCGCGACCGTCTCATCGAGGCGGGCGAGATGACGGATGAGGATTACAAGGCGCTCGATCGCGAACTGATCGACCACATCGAACACGAAATCATTCCGTTTGCCGAGCAGGCGCCGGAGCCGAAGGTCGAGGATCTGACCAAATACGTGCTCGCCGACGACTGCCCGTGGGTGAAGGGAGGGGCGCACTGATGGCCGAGATCATGTATTGGGAGGCGATCCGCCGCGCCCACGACGAGGAGATGTCCCGCGACCCGCTGGTCATCTGCATGGGTGAGGATATCGCCGTCGCCGGCGGCACCTACAAGGCGACCCAGGGGCTGTACGACAAGTACGGCCCGGAGCGGGTCATCGACACCCCCATTTCCGAAAACGGCTACACCGGCCTCGGCATCGGCGCCTCCTTCCTCGGTGTGCGGCCGATCATCGAGATCATGTCGGTGAACTTCGCCTGGCTGGCGACCGACCAGATCGTCAACACCGCCGCCAAGGTGCGCTACATGTCCGGCGGCCAGCTCACCGCCCCGGTGGTGGTGCGCTCGCCGGGCGGCTCCGCCCACCAGCTCGGCGCCCAGCACTCGGCGCGCATGGAGAAGGTGTTCATGGGCATCGCCGGGCTGCGGGTGGTGACCCCGTCCAACCCGAAGCAGGCGTACGGACTCCTGAAGTCTGCCGTGCGCTGCGACGACCCGGTGTTCATCAACGAACACGAGCTCATGTACAACATGAAGGGCGAGGTGCCGGACGAGGAGTACTTCCACCCGCTGGAGGGCTCCGAAGTGGCGCGCGAGGGGCGCGACCTCACCCTGTTCGGCTACAACGTCTCCGTCCACTGGTGTCTGCAGGCGGCCGAGGTGCTGGCCAAGCAGCACGGCATCGAGGCGGAGGTGATCGACCTCTACTCGCTCAGCCCGCTGGACCGCGACGGCATCCGCGAGTCGGTCGGCAAGACCCACCGCGCCCTCATTGTTGAGGAGGCGGAACCGGCGGTCGGCGTCGGCTCCGAGGTGATGGCCATCATCAACGAAGAGTGCTTCTTCGAACTGGACGCCCCGCCGGTGCGCGTCTCCTCGGAGAACGTGCCGCAGCCGTACAACCACACCCTGGAGAAGGCGGCCATCCCCAACGCCAAGGACGTGGTCGACGCTGTCCTGAGGATGTTCGGCAAGTAACCGAAACAAAGCTACCGCAGAGGTCGCGGAGGGCGCAGAGAAAGTCAAAGCAAAAGGTCTTCTCTGCGTCCTCTGCGCCTCTGCGGTGAGCCCTTTTCCTAAGCGGGAAAAACGAATGGCAGAACCGTACGTAATCAAAATGCCCCAGCTCTCGGACACCATGACCGAGGGCGTGGTGGTGAGCTGGGAGAAGCAGGTCGGCGACAAGATCGAGCGCGGCGACATCGTCGCCACGGTCGAGACCGACAAGGCGATCATGGACGTGGAGGTGTTCCGTGAGGGGTACCTCTCCGGGCCGCTGGCGGCGGTGGACTCCACCGTGGCGGTGGGCGGTCCCATCGCCTACCTGGTGGCGAGCGCCGATGAGGTGCAGGGCGCCGATGCCGCGGCACCGGAACACGCCGCAGAGGCGGAGGTGATGGGCGAGCCGGAGACCGACGCGTCGGGCGACCTGCCGAACCACACCCACGTCATCAAGATGCCCCAGCTCTCGGACACCATGACCGAGGGCGTGGTGGTCGGCTGGGAGAAGAAGCCGGGCGACCGGATCGCCCGCGGCGACATCATCGCCCAGGTCGAGACCGACAAGGCGATCATGGACGTGGAGGTGTTCCGGGAGGGCTACCTCTCCGGTCCCATCGCCCCGATCGACGCCGTGGTGCCGGTCGGCATCGCCATGGCCTATCTGGTGGAGACGCCGGATCAGGTGATCGACCGCGAGGCGGGCGCCCTGCTTTCTCCCGAGGCCAAGGCGCAGCACGAGGCGGGCATGGGCCGGGTCCCCGCGGCTGAAGCGGCGCCGAGCCGGCCCTCCGCCCCGGCGCCGGCAACCGCCGCCGCAGGCGGTCCGCCCGCCGCGCGCCCCCACAACAAGAACGCCACCCCCTACGCCCGCAAGCTGGCCGGCTCCCTGTCGGTCAACCTGAACAACCTCAAGGGTACCGGCCCCGACGGCGTCATCACCGCCGACGACGTGCGCCGTGCCCAGCCGGTGCAGCGCCCGACCGAGATCGCCGCACAGGTCCCGGCCCACGTGCTGCCGGAGATCCAGGTCCCGGGCAAGGGCCGGCCGATGACGGCCATGGAGAAGGCGGTCTCCGCCTCCATGACCGCATCGCTCACCATGCCCACCTTCCACGCCACCATGAACGCCCAGCCCGGCGCGCTCATCAAGGCGGCGAAGAAGAAGGGGGTCTCGGTGACGGTCGCCATCGCCAAGGCGTGCGCCGAGGCGATGAAGCAACACCCCTCCATGAACTGGGCCTACCAGCCGGTGGACAAGCTGGTCGAGCGCGACCAGATCGACATCGGCATGGCCGTCACCGCCGAGGGCGGCGGGCTGGTGGTGCCGGTGCTGCGCCACTGCGAATCCCAGTCGGTGGAGGAGCTGCACGAGGCGTGGAAGGGGCTGGTGGACCGCGCCCGCAAGCGCCGCCTCGCCCCGGAGGAGTACGCCAACCCGACCTTCATGGTCTCCAACATGGGGATGTACGGCATCACCTGGTTCGATGCCATCCCCACCCCCGGCACGGCGGCCATCCTGGCCATCGCCGCGGCCGGCAAGGAGGGCATGCCGCTCACCATCACCGCCGACCACCGGGTGGTGAACGGTGCCGAGGTGGCCGCTTACCTGAATACCCTGAAGTCGATGATCGAGCAGCCCGAGCAGTGGATGGGCCCGATCGGCCCGGCCATTCCCGAGGGCAACTGGGACTACGACGTGGTGGTCATCGGCGGCGGCCCGGGCGGTGAGGATTGCGCCCGCGACCTGGCCGGCCACGGCCTCAAGGTCGCCATGGTCAACGACAGCCCGTTCCCGGGCGGCGAATGCCTCTGGCGCGGCTGCATCCCCTCCAAGGGGTGGCGCGCCGCGGCCGACCGCATCCGCGACCGCGCCCACGACGCCCTGATGGGTATCGAGGGGACCACCAACACCACCCTCAACTGGGAACAGGTGGAGAAGCACCGCCGCTGGGTGCTGGAGGAGCGCGGCAAGATGGCGCTCAACACCGACAAGGGGGTGAAGATCGACGTCATCCAGGGCTACGCCTGGTTCGAGACCGACCACCGCGTCTTCGTCGACCAGTCGAAGCTCGCCACCGACCCGCACGCCCGCCCGGTTCACGGCGACGGCAGCAAGGGCCGGACCATCACCTTCGGCGCGGCGGTCATCGCCACCGGCGCCCCGCCCTTCGTGCCGCCCATCCCCGGCGCCCGCGAAGGGGTGCAGGGCGGCGGCGTGCTCACCTCCGACACCGTCTGGTTCCTACCCCAGCCGCCGAAGAAGCTCGGCGTCATCGGCGGCGGCGCCATCGGCATGGAGATGGCGCAGATCTTCCAGGACTTCGGCACCGAGGTGGTGCTGCTGGAGCGGGCCGAGCGCATCCTCGCCGAGGTGGAGCCGGAGATCGCCAAGGCCCTCACAGCGGTGCTGGAGAACGACCCCAACCTCACCATCCACACCAGCGCGGCGACCAAGTCCATTGAGGGCACGCCGGGCAAGATGAAGATGGTGTTCGAGACCGCCGCGGGCGAACAGACCTTCGACTGCGACTACGTGCTGATGGCAACCGGCAAGCGCCCGGTGCTGGAGCCGCTCAAGCTCGAAAACGCCGGGGTCGCCAGCGAGAACGGCGTCATCAAGGCCGACCCCCGTTGCCGCACCAATGTCCCGCACATCTTCGCCGTGGGCGACGTCATCGGCGGCTACATGCTGGCCCACACCGCCGGACAGCAGGGCCGCGTCGCCGCCGCCACCATCCTGGGCGAGGACATGACCTACAACCAGGACAAGGACTCCGGCGTCATCTTCACCCGCCCCGAGGCCGGCTTCGTCGGCCTTTCCGTGGAGCAGGCCAAGGCCAAGGGGATCGACGCGGTCGAGGTGAAGGTGCCGATGAACATCGACGCCAAGGCGATGATCACCGGCGAGCAGCACGGGATGATCAAGATCGTGGCGGACAAGGCGACCCACAAGGTCATCGGCGTGCATCTGCTGGCGGACCACACCGACACGCTGATTGGCGAGGCGGTGATGATGGTGTCCGGGGGGATGACGCTGGAGCAGGTGGGGGAGGCGATTCATCCGCATCCGACGCAGACGGAGTTGTTTGGGGAGTTGGCGCGTAGGTTGGTGAGCCGGCTTCGGAGGTCGGAGAGGCAGAAGGCTAAGGCCTGATGAAATTTGTGCCTAGGGAATGGGCGTGGTAGAAAAGAACGGCGCTTCCGGGGACGGGGCGCCGTTTTTTGTTTGGAGACTGATATGCTTACGGAAAGTCGACGAAGCGAGGAAATTCCGGTGCAGACCGCCAAGCAAGAGGTCGAGCAGCTTTTGAAGAACCTGCCGGATGAGAGCAGCTACGAGGACATCCAGTATCACCTGTATGTTCTGGAGAAGATCAAGCGAGGTGAGGAGCGGGCAAGCAGGGAGGGGACGCTGACGCAGGAGCAGGCGGAAGCGCGTCTTGGGAAATGGCTTTCCGAGTAAGCTGGTCGCCGGAGGCCATCGAAGATACCGAGGCGATCGCGGCCTATATCGAGAAGGATTCGCCGCGCTATGCGCGGGCAGTGATCGAGCGGCTGATGGCCACTGCACGTAGTCTGGACGAGATGCCCCTGCGTGGGCGTGTTGTGCCGGAGTTGAACGATCCGGATTATCGCGAATGCTTTGTTTATAGCTATCGGATGATTTATCGGGTTGAGGAAGAATCGGTCTTGATCGTGGGCGTGATTCACGGACGGCGGCTGATGGAAGGGTTAAGCAGCGACGATTGACGTTACGCCCGTTGAGAGGAAGAGGTGATTTCGGAATGTTGCTGGGTGGGAATGGCGGGTAAGTTACTCTGACCCTGATTATTGAAGGCTGAACAGATACCGAGGCTCTCGCGATGAACACTGCTGAAACGCTTCACCCGCAGTACATCACCGACGAAAACGGCAACCGCGTTTCCGTGGTTCTTCCTGTTTCGGAATACGAAGAACTGATCGAGGACCTGGAGGCACTGGCGGCGGTGGCCGAGCGGCGGGAAGAACCCACCATCAGCCATGAACAATTGATTGCCGACCTGAAGCGGGATGGCTATCTACCGAATTGAATGGAAGCGGAGCGCGGAGAAGCAGCTTCGCAAGCTCCCGCGCGAAGTGGTGGCTCGCATCGTCTCGGCCGTTACCGCGCTGGCGACCGACGCGACCCCGCCGGGTGTCCGTAAGCTGGTCGGCAGTGAATGTAGCTATCGTGTTCGTGTCGGGGATTACCGGGTTGTCTATTCGGTGTTTCACGACTTGCTGGTGATAGAGGTTGTGCGGGTGGGGCATCGGCGGGAGGTTTATCGGTGAGGGGGTGTGTGGCTCGATTTGCTCGTGCCTGCCCCTTTTAATTTGGACGGAGCAGATATTGAATCAAGTGCTTGAAAATATGGCCCACGCATACGTTGCGTTTCTTTCGCGGTTCCCGTGGGACGTCCCGTTGGCGGAAAGGGGCGCGCGTGAAGGATTGAACAAATTCTTGTCCAACGCGTACTTGGCCTCTTTTCCCGGCAAGCGAAAACACGAGCTAACGCAATTCGCTACCCGCTCGGCCCTTGAGCGTTTGGGTAGTGGAATTACTCAGGGCTTGGTGTTTGAACATGTCGTCCCGAAGCAAGAGTGGATTCAGGACCCCTGTGTGCAGTTGGCGCGTGAAGGAAACCTCACTGTTTCCCATGTCGTGACCCTTCTCAAGAGGTATTGGGTGCTTGCCACCGTCACCAAAGACGAAGAGCGTACACTTCGCGGGAAGATGCCTCCAGGGTGGGATGGTGAGAATTTTTTTGCAAGGTATGCTGAAGTTGGAATTGACCTTGAGCCGAATTGCTTTGCAAGTCGATATATAGTGCGCGTATGAATTGTGTGTGATGTGGTTGTTCATGGTGACGTACTCTAGTGAGGACAAGAACAAATGCTTGAGCTTAATGCAATGCAGCTGGCGGGGTACGCTGGCTTGGTTTTTTTTGGGGGTGCTGCCGGCTTTATGGTGTTTTTCCGATGGGAAAAAGCGCAAACGAACATGCGGCACCAAGGAAAAGATATCAGTCGTGGGCAAGCAATTGGGTTGTGGGCGATTCTAACAACGCTTTCCGCAGGAGTGGTCTTCATTGGTCACCAGGAAAGCGGTGAGCCTTTGGGTAGATTGTTAAGCGTGGATCAAAATGAAAAGCTTAAGGAGTATGCGATAAGGGAAATCTATGAAAGCGAGTACTCCTATGCTGGGCCGGGTGGGATATGTGACAAGGTGGAGGATGCAAGGCTCTCCGATGTTCGTATCGGCACTATTTCCAGGACGAGGTTGACCGGAGAATTGTCTGCCCCGATTCCAGCTATATTGGCGCGCCATGACTATGTTTGTGTGGCTAGTGCTTTTGCTAAAAAAGAGAGAGAACCTAATCAGTGGGTGATTTTGGCTGTTGATAAGGAGTTTGATGTGCTCCGGTGTATTCGGACCGGTCCGAAGGATGCGGTTAATGCACAAGCAAAGGCTTGTGGTTTTGAAGGTGGACCAAGAGAGAATGAGCCGGAAAAGGTCAGAACAGTTGGGTTGGTGTCTGAAAATAATCAGACAGAGACAACCCCCTTGGTGAAAGTTTCTGAGTTGGTTCGCGGGAATTGGGTGTGTGATGTAACAAATGTATCCGTAAATACTAATCGTCGATTTTCTCTCGAAGACAGCACTATGATGGCATTTTATGATGATGGCACAACATCGGCTCGGGGTGGGCTTGGGAACGTGGCGGGGCAGTACGCTCTAGAAGATGATGGATTCATATCTGTGACTTACTTGGGGTCTGAAAGCCAAGATTGGATAGGGGATGTGATGGCTCTTACTGGCCGCATTAGTAGCATAGATCACGAGTCATTATCATTTTACCTCTCGACTAATGCGGTTAGGCGTGAATTCACGTGCGCCAGAAGTGTGCAGTGAGCAATAGCACCAAATAAATAAAAGGGGCCAGCAGCGGCTTGGCAATGCCGCACATTCCCCCGGTGTCAGGATAGATGCTGAAGAATCCCCACGAATGCCGAGCGTAACCGGCTGATTGCTAAGGGAAGTGGGGTGGACATGCATCGGCGCATGTGATCTCCTAACGGTCACCACACCAATTGGAGGACACCGATGCACGCCACCGCGCTCATTGAGACAAACCTTGGGTCTATCTGTCAATCGATGCACAAAGTCCGCTTCAAGTCGCTGACCATCGGCGTCGAGGCCGCCCTGTCGGGGAAGTGTGTCTCGGTAACGGGTCTGGGGCGCAACTCGCCGCGAGAGGAGATCACCGAGAAGGCGTCGATCAAGCAGATGGATCGGTTGGTCGGAAACACACGCTTGTGTGACGAATCGACTGGCGTGTACGGCGCGATGGCGCATTGGATCGTGCAACAGGAGCAGCGACCGCTGATTCTGGTCGACTGGTCTTCGGTCTCCCACGACGACGCTTTGCATGTTCTCCGCGCTTCGGTGCCAGCGGGAGGACGAGGCAAAACGCTCTACCAAGAGGTGCACCCGCAGGCGAAGTACGGCAATCGTGAAGTGCAGCGACAGTTTCTTGAGAAACTCGCTGAGGTGTTGCCCGAGGGCTGTCGCCCGATCATCGTCAGCGATGCCGGATTCAAGAACCCGTGGTTCCGTGCGGTCGAGTCGTTGGGCTGGGACTGGATTGGCCGTATCCGGGGGACGGTTCAGGTGAGCCGTGCGGAGGAGGATACGTGGTTCAACGCGACGCTTCTCGGGCATCTCTTGGAGACCGATGTATAAATGGGGTCAGAGTAAAATATTCGTGATATCGTAGCCAAGAGAACGAGGCTGGAAAGACCGGAGATGGCAAGACGGTAGGGGGCTAGGCTAGGTGTCGCCTTCCCGTAAATTAGGCCCATCGAATTCTAGAGGTCTCCGGCACAATAGTGCCCACGAGGAGACCCACGATGAGAAAGAGCAGGTTCACTGAGACGCAGATCGTCCGGACGCTGAAGGAGGTTGAGGGAGGCCGGCAGGTGAAGGACGTCTGCCGAGAGCTGGGGATATCGGATGCGACCTACTACAACTGGAAAGCCAAATATGGCGGCATGGAGGTATAAATGGGGTCAGAGTAAAATATTCGTGATATCGTAGCCAAGAGAACGAGGCTGGAAAGACCGGAGATGGCAAGACGGCAGGGGGCTAGGCTAGGGCCTGATGGTTGGTATTTGTGCCTACGGAATGGGCGTGGTAGAAAAGAGCGGCGTTTCCGGGGACAGTGCGGCTAATGGGCGTCCTCTTTTTCTCCCAAGCAACATCCGGGATCGTTACCACCCCTCCCCCAGATGGCAGTGGCGCCGCACCATCAGCGCAGGGCTTTATGAAAACCCACCAGCAAACCATCCGGTAGCAGGGTCACGATCACCGGCTGTTCTCGCCGGTGGGTGAGATAGCCCACCGTGGCCCCGAGCGCGGCACCGGCGAGGACGTCGGTCTGCCAGTGCTCCTGCGCCTTGACCCGCGCCACCATCTCGTAGACCGGCAGCGCCGCCAGCGCCATGACCCACGGGTCGGTCTTGCGATACTCGAGGATCAGGGGGGTGACCATTGCCGTGGTCGCGGAGACATGGGCACTGGGGAATGAGTCGCCCCCCTCGCCCCATTGGTTCGGGTCGTCCGTGCTCTTGGGGCGCAGGCGACCGGTCGCTTGCTTGAGTCCCTTCGCCAGTACGAAGGAGATGAAAAGGGATTCGCTGCTTTGCCAGAAGGTTCGGCCGAGTCGACTCTCGCTGCCTTCCCACAGCGCGCCGCCGACGGTGACCAGGCCCAGGGCAAGCGGCACTTCTTCCTGGTAGCGGTAGATACCGCCGGTATCCTTGGCGACCTTGCGGTCAATCAGGTTTTCCGCCGCCAACCCCATCCCGGGCAGGAACAACGTGACGACGAAAACACCCCAAAGTGGATGTCTCATGAAAACGTCCGTGCTGGTTTCGGCCAGGGCACGCCGTTGCCCTGTGAGTCGGCCCGCCGCCGGGCCGTGCTTTCAATAGTAGACGGTTGGGCGTTCCTTGATCCTGGATCAAAAAGGGGACGCCCATTAGCCGTCTCCGTGCAAGAGGGCGTGTTTGTCCCTGACGATTTCTCCGTCATTTGAAAAATGTCGGCTCCTGATAAACGCGCCTGGATAAGTGGGGTCATGGATAAGTGGGGTCAGAGTAAAATAAACCTGTTACCATCCAATCTCGTTTGCCTGTCCGAACGGAGTCTTTAGTTGGAAACGCCGCTGGTAATCGACAACGAGGGCATGGACCGGCTCGAGGAGTTTCTTCTGTCGGAACGTGCGCCCAAGACGGCCATGGGGCTCGATGTGGTTGATGGCTTTGTCACTGGGATGGTCTGTGCGGGGTTTCCGACTCCATTCGCGGACTGCTTGCCGGAGATATGGGGAGGAGAAGTGCCGGCCTACGCCTCTCAGGCGGAGGCGGATGACATTGAGGACCTCATCCTGCGGCTTTCGGGTTTGGTGTCGGGGCTTCTGGCGAGTGATGCGAAGTACAACCCAATTTATGCCGAGGATGCGCCGTTTTCGACGGTCGCCGCTTGGGCGCACGGCTTCATGCGGGCTGTTACAGTGGCTCCGGACGTGTGGGACGGGCTATTACAGGAACGGCAGGAACTGCTGCTGCCAGTCCTCTCGGCTGCGGTGGTGGTGAGCGATACAGATGAGAGCCGGAATCTTCGTGCCGCGATGGAGGATGAGCAGATGCGGCGTGAGGTGAGGGCATCCATCCCGCACTGTATTCAATCCATCTATGACTTTTTCGCTTCAGAGCAGTCGGTCTTTGACGAGCCTTTCCGGCGAAAGGAGCCCAAGGTGGGCCGCAATGAGTTTTGTCCGTGCGGCAGTGGAAAGAAGTACAAGAAGTGTTGTGGTCGGCGATGAAGCGGAGCGGTTCGAATGGCTAGGAGAGCGCGCGTGGCGCCGGCGGGCGTGCCGCAGCATGTGATTCAGCGAGGGAATAACCGGCAGGTTTGTTTCGCTTCGGAAGACGACATGCGGGCGTATCTCTCCTGGCTGAAGGAGTACGCCGCCCGGTTCAAGGTCGAAATCCACGCGTGGGTGTTGATGAGCAATCATGTGCATCTGCTCTGCACACCGCGAGTTGCCGATGCCATCTCCAGCCTGATGCAGGCGATTGGCCGTATGTATGTTCGGTACTTCAACTACACCTACCAGCGTACCGGAACGCTCTGGGAGGGGCGCTACAAGTCCTGTCTGGTGGAGAGCGAAGCCTACCTGCTTCATCTGTATCGCTATATCGAACTCAACCCGGTGCGCGCCGGGATGGTATCTGAACCGGGTGATTACACTTGGTCGAGTTATCCCTGCAATGCCCTCGGCAAGGAGAGCGAGTTGCGGACACCGCACGAACTTTATCTCGCCCTCGGGACGACCAAAGCCCAGCGAACGAAACATTACCGTGCACTGTTTGCCGCGCACGTGGATGGCCGACTTCTGGATGATATCCGCCAGAGCGTCAACAAAGGGTTGGCGTTGGGTCACGAACGGTTTGCACAGGAGATTGAAAAGCTGACCGGATCTCGGGTTACAGCCGGACAGCGGGGAAGGCCAAGGAAAAGGAATAATTTACTCTGACCCCAATATCCCTCGGGGCGTAGCGATTCTTTGTGAGGGGGGTAGTGGAAGTGTTGGATGGCGGAGAATTAAGTTACTCTGACCCTGATTACTGATTGAAGTGTTGGATGGCGGAGAATTAAGTTACTCTGACCCTGATTACTGATTATTCCTCTGATTATTCCCTGATTATTCCGACCCTGATTATTCCCTTCAACCAACCCCAATATCACCAATATCCTTTTCTTTCATTGTTCCGTCTTTTAGCCGCCTGGGTACCGATCCGACGCCTCACGATGCCGCCAAATTATGAAGAAGACGAGGCTAAGGAGGAGAAGTAAGGCGGCAATACCGACCCACGGCCAGAAAGGCCACGTTTGCGGGGAATTGGCCGCCAAGGCGAGTCTTTCGGCTGGAGACAGAAAATAATCTAGGTTGATCTGTCCCTTTGACAGTCCCTTGTCGGCGACCGATTTCCAGAGCCGGGCAGCCCGTTTGCGGTCGTCGGGGGTTTCGTTCCTGTACCACAATACCAGGCCGAGATTGTTTTCCGAGGCGCCGTCTCCGAGCGCCACGCCGATCTCGTAATAGTGGATCGCTTTATCGCGATCGACAGGCACGCCGAGGCCTTTTTCGTACATGTTGCCGAGGGTGAAGATCGCCTTCTTGTCCAGCAGGTAAGCCCCGAGTTCCAGCAGACGTACCCCGGCGTCGTTGTCCACCGCCTGTCCGTACTTCCCTTCCAGATTGATGGTAGCGAGTTGTCGTATCGACCAGTCGTCCATGAAAAAAGCGCCGGAACGGAGATAGTGCATCGCTTGGTCGTAGTTCCGTGTTCGCAAATAGAGGTGCGCAAGCGATGCCATCACCGACTCGTCGTGGGGCCAGTCCTCCAAAGCCGCCTTGAGGTACGGTTCGGCGTGGTCGTCACGTCCGAGTTTCTTGTAGAGCCTGCCGAGATCTTCGTTTGTTGAGGAGAACGGAACGTGCCGGTGCGCCGCCTGATATAGCTCGAGCGCTCCGAGGAGATCATCGGCCCACCGCCGCTCATCGCCTTTGTCCAACAGGATTTGGGCCTCGACCTTCCGGGCGAGTTTGATGAGCTTCGGGTGGCCGATCAGGGCGATGGCATCGGCAAAGGCCTGCATCTCCTGGTGGGAACCGCCCCAGCGGGGCATGAGGTCGATTGAATAATTCCACCTCGGCGCAGAGGCCAGCGGATCCGATTCCAGAGCGCGCGTCAGCCAGTAGTCGAGTATCTCCCGATCCGACGTCGCCCTTCCGATGCCGATGAGCAATGCGTAACTGGCCACCGGCTTTTCCGTCAGTTCCAGTGAGGTTATCAAATCGGACCGCGCTGCCGAGAAGGCCTCCCGCATACGCGCAAACTTCAACTCCGGTGTCTTGTTGGCGAATGCGGTTCCACGCCAGTTCCACCCCTGTGCAACCTTGTGGTAGGCACGGGCGATTCGCGCCCCGTAAGAGTCGGGGTATTTTTCGATCCACTCATCGAGCCGGCGGTCTAACGACGGATTGCCCGATGAAAACACGGCCAGTGCGCCTAACAGATCAGACTCCTTTTCCGTATCGGCGGCATACGCCTGCTGGTAAGCCGAAATCCGCTGGTTGAGCAGCTTGAACTCGCCCGCATTCAAAAGGTTGAGAAAGCCGTCCTGATCGAGGTGCTCGGGAATCTCAAGCTCTGTCGCATTGGCGAGTGGATAGGATAGGAAGGCAAGTATCGCCAGCACCAGGCACCGGGCTCCGCCTTGGATCGAAAGATCGCCCACGTTCATCCCTCCTCCTTTTTGGTTTTCCGCAATGCTGTCCCATCACAAGCGGTGGCGCAAATGTGTCCGGACTGTAAACAGATTGTGCTGCGTCCGTTTGCGCGCCCGTGGACGCGCTTGGGAATATCCCATGGTTCTGTACCACACCCGAAGCCTCTGGCAATGGACTTCGCTTTATGTGAGGAAGATCAGTGATCAAATCATAAACGGGGTCATAAACGGGGTCAGAGTAAAATATCCATAAACGGGGTCAGAGTAAAATATCCGTGATATCGTAGCCGAGAGACCGAGGCTGGAGAGAGCGGAATGGCAAGGCGGCTGAGGAAAAGGGGCCAGGCTCTATTTAATTCCAGTCAAGCGCTAGTACAAGGGGCCACGCTCACGGGACAGCGGGGAAGGCAAGGAAGTAGATCCCGATATCGAAGCGACCTTAAGAATCAACGTACGGAGTCGTATGTTTGCGAAGACATTTTCCGCCTCGGCACAGATCGATGCGGCACCACAAAAGGTTTACGAAATCATCGCCGACTACCACAACGGCCATCCGCAGATATTGCCGCGGCCACCGTTTGTGAATCTGGAGGTGGAGCGGGGCGGTCGCGGGGCGGGGTCGGTGATCGTGGTGCACATGAAGGTACTGGGCAAAGCGCAGTCGTTCCGTTCGGTCGTGAGCGAACCGGAGCCGGGGCGGGTGCTGGTGGAGAGCAATGACGACGGCCTCGTTACTACCTTCACGGTGGAGCCGTGCGAGAGCGGATGCAAGTCATATGTCACCTTCCATACGGACATGAGTTGCCGCGGCGCGCTTGAGCGTCTGCTGATCATGCGGCTCATGCGGCCGGCCTATGTGCGAGAGCTGGAAAACCTGGCGCGGGTGGCCGGGGCCGACGGGATATGTGAAGTGAATCTGGCCTGATGGCAGGGTGGAATCAGGTTCTAAGTGCATTACGAATGGCGGGGATGAATACCTCAAGTGGGGTCCGGAGCCTAGGCACTTCCGTGGTCGATTGTCTGGCGAATTTACGACGCCTGCAAGCACATCATCCGTGATACGTGAGAAAGCAGGCCCCTAGGGGAAGTACTCCCTGAGTAGGCCGTTCGTGTTTTCGTTGGTTCCTCTCTCCCAGGCAGAATAGGGGTTGGCGACCTGAATCCCTTTTCCAAATCACATGGCACGCAGTAAGTCGTTCCTGCGTGTCCATCATCAAGCGAGGGCTTTTGCCGTCAGCTGGATTCGAACGCTCCGGTCGCAGGGCCGTCCCGTTCTCCCTTCATGCAGTCAGTTGGAGTCGCTTATGCCTAAGCCAATTATGAATATCGCAGATGTTGCCCTTGAGCCTTGGCCGCCTGGCGCTGCACTCTCGGGGGCAGCCGCTGATCGTTACGAAGCAAGGATGGGGTTCATCAGCCCTCGTGTCGGTGCCGAAAAGCTTGGGTACAACATTACGGCCGTGCCTCCCGGCATGAGCGCGTTTCCGCTTCACAATCATCGGGCAAACGAAGAGATGTTCTTCATCTTGCAAGGCTCCGGAACGGTTCGGATCGGCGAAGACACATATCCAATTCGCGTCGGTGATGTGGTTGCCTGTCCTCCCGGCGGAAAGGAACGAGCGCATAAAATCACCAACACCGGCACGGAGGAGCTACGCTATCTCGCAGTAAGCACGAAACTGTCACCGGAAGTTGTAGATTATCCCGATTCCGGCAAATTTGGTGTGCTTGATGAACTCCCTGGAAGTGCCGACGTCCGACCACAGAGGTTTGTTTTTGTTGGGCGCGAGGGTCAGTCGCTCAACTACTGGGAAGGAGAATGACGATAGCGGTGGCGGAAACGGAACGGAGAGGGGGCAATTGTTGACCACCTACCGTTTAGCGCATTGGAAAATATATCGACCCAGGCCCCTTGAATTCGTCGTTCAGAACGCATGTGCCTGACGTAGGTCTTCGCGAGCGAGTGCGATGTCGGCCTCCTCCATTGGCATTCCGCCGCGGCGCACAATGCATATCAAGGTAGACAAGGGACAGCACTCGCCGATGGGTGAACGTGTTGGCCTGGTACTTCAGGTGCCGTTCCCGCTTTGTGCAACCTTCTCGAGCATCCATGCGACGAACACCGCAAGAGCGGCGACCAACAGCAGCACTGTGTAGCGTTCCTTCGTTTTGGGCATCGCGAGATCCAGACTCAGACCGCACCGTTCGTCCTTCGTGTCGCGGAAAGCCTCTTCGACCTGCATGCGCTTGCGATAGGCGGCGATCACCGCACCCGTGAGCGAGCTGTCGGCTGGCAGTGATGTGGTCGTCAGCCACGGCGCGTTGGAGGTCGAAAGCTCTATCCCCGCCGGTTACCGCCCATTGGGGCGGATGTGTTATCCCTTCTTCTGAAACGGATGATTGCCGCTCCTGAGGGCATCCATCACTAGTTCAGCCGCCCAGGCGACGGCTTCGGCGGAGGCGTCTCCCTCTGCCCCGAAAGCGTCTCGCATATGCCACCAGGCTTCGGCAGTGAGAAGGTGGCCGAGCAAGGCCTTTACCGCTATTGCGTTGCGGGCGGGCAATTTCGCCACTGCTTGTTCCAGCGCATCGGAAACACCCTTGCGGCGCTGCGGGGCCAGACGCGAGCGCACGCCCCGTCCCAAGTCGGAGAGGAGGAGGGCACGCATCAGGTCGGCGTTCTCTTCGAACATCTGATAGCTGGAGATCACGGTGTTCCCGAACTCATCAGGCGAAACGGGAATTCGCACCTGGCCGGTGATGCCCAACACCCATTCCGACATAGCCTCCTGCATTGCCTCTCTGGTCGGGAAGTGACGAAAAACGGTGCGTGTAGTAACGCCCGCCGCTTTGGCTGCCTCCGCGACGGAGAAGTCGGTGGAGTTGTTGCTGACCAGTTGTGCGGCCAACGCATGGAGTATGGCGGTACGCGTCCTGGCCGCCTGTTGTTCGCGTTGGCGGTTGTCATAGTTCCGCTTGGGCTGGTTTGGAGGGGACATGGTGCCTCGTGTGAAGGATGCAGGTGAGAAAATATTGCGTGCTCTACTATTTTAATGTCATTATCGATGACGTCAAATTTAGAGGGCCCTGCCGTGATTCACCACATTTCCATCTCGGCCTACCAGCCAGCCCGGGTGGCCGAGGCGCTGGCGGCGTTTTGGCATACAGAAGCGCTGCCGTTTCCGATGTATGACGACAGCTTCATTGTCTTCTCTGGCGATGATCAGGGGTCCGCGATCGAGGTCTATCCCGCGGGAAAGGTGCTGGCGGTCTCCACCCCGGATCTCCCCGCGCTGGTCGACCAGCCGCAACCGGCGAATAGCGGATTTCACGCCGCCATTTCAGTGCCCGTTGATGAGGAGAAGATACGAGGCCTCTGCACGGAGATGGGCTGGACCTGTCAAACAGGGCCGCGTGGCCACTTTTTTCACGTGGTTGAGGTCTGGGTAGAGAACCACACCTTGTTGGAACTCCTGACCCCCGAAATGGCCGACGCGTATCGGGCCTTTGCCTCGATCGACAACTGGAAGGCCGCATTTGGATCCCTCGGGTCTCCCTCGGAGCGGGATTAGCGCCATGTCTGTTGCAAGGAGTGGCTGGTCTGCTCTCGTCTGCGGTCTATTGTTGGGCGGCTGTGGAGGGGGGGGCGGTGGAGCGGACGTAACGAATCCAACATGCACGGAGTGGCCGGAGTCGTGGCAACTGCCAGACGACCTGTCGCACAGCGTCATTACGGCGGCCGTGGCCGTGGATCCGTGCGGCCTGATGCTGGGAGGTCACTTCAATGCCCCGGCACCGCTCGTTCCATCCGGAGATGCCGATGGCTTCGTGATGCGCCTGCGTCTTGATGAGGCCGGGCAGGTTCACGAGGAGTGGCGCTATCTGCTCAGAACCGAACTCACCGATTCGGTGGCGGTACTGGAACGGGTTGACACCGGCGTACGTTTTCTCGGCTGGACCAACGGAGTGCTGCCGGATCAGTCTGGTTATGGAAAGAGCGACGTCGTGATTGGTCATCTGAGTGATGACGGCGACCTGCAATCGCTTTCACAGCTCGGCGACGAGCGGCCGAACCGACCGCTTCGGATGGTGGCGAGGGGAGCGGGCAGCTTCCTGCTGATCGGCAACGATGACATTTACGTTCCGACCAATTACGTCGAATCATGGGAAGAGCCTTGGGTGGCCTCGGTTCGCCGCGAGGTAGACCAGTACCGTATGGACTGGCTTCTGCGCACCGGCACCAGTGGCAGCGATCTCTACCAGGCCGCTATGCCGGTGCCGTCTCCCGATTCCATGCTACTCGCCAAGATCACTTATGCTGGACCTATGGCCGGGCTTGCTGTGGAGCAGCGCGATCCCTATGGAACGCTGCTGTCGAGCACGGAACTGACGCAGAGTCCTTACGATGTGATCGCCACCCTCGCGCCACTGTCGCCTGACGAGACCTGGGTATTCGGTTCCAGCTATCAGAACCTCGGCGGCGGGCTCGAAGGCAGCGCTGACCTGTTCCTCGCTTTGCTGACATTGCAGGGTGGCGGAGTGCAATGGATTCGGCAATTCGGTGGTCCCGACACCGATTGGGCCGCGGCGTTGGTGCAGCAGGGCGATCGACTTTTCGCGGTCAGCGAGGTGTTTGTGGACGAACCCGCCGACTGGCAGGTGCGGTTGACCCGCCTGTCGCTGACGGGAGACGTGATCGACCAGGAGACGCTGCACCACGCTCCTTCTGGTGCCGTGCAGACGGCTGTGGTTACCGGGGAGCAACTCGCGGTGGCGGGTGCCGTAAAGCGTGCTTCCGGGGAAATCCGCGGGTGGGTGGGATTCGTCCCGCTTTCACGGGCGGACTAGCCACTTAATCGTCGGGGGCCAGGCAAACGGAAATTGGTGGAATACTTAAGCAAATTAAGGGGACAGCAGGGAAGGCAAGGTAGTAGTCCCCGAAGCGCAGAAATGGGGTCAGAGTAAATTATCCGTGATATCGTAGCCGCGTGAACGAGCTGGAGAGAGAGGAAATGGCAAGGCGGCAGAGGGTGACGCCGGTTGGGGTTCCCCAACACGTGATTCAGCGGGGAAACAACCGGAAGGTCTGTTTTGGCTCGGAAGATGACATGCGTGCGTACCTGACATGGCTGAAAAAGTACGCCAGGAAGTACACGGTTGAAGTCCATGCGTGGGTGTTGATGGACAACCACGTCCATCTGCTGTGTACGCCGCGCGCAGTCGGTGCGGTTTCGCGGATGATGCAGTCGTTGGGGCGTGTGTATGTGCGCTACTTCAATCACACCTACCAGCGTTCGGGAACGCTTTGGGAAGGGCGCTACAAGTCGTGTCTGGTCGAGAGCGAATCGTACCTCCTCCACCTGTACCGTTATATAGAGCTGAACCCGGTGCGCGCCAACATGGTGTCGCAGCCGGATGATTACTCATGGTCCAGCTATGGGTGCAATGCCCTTGGCAAGGAAAGCGACCTGCGGACACCGCACGAGCTGTACCTCGCTCTGGGCCGGACAAAGAACAAGCGAATGGAACGGTACCGGGCCTTGTTCGAAGCTCATGTCGATGGCGTTTTGCTGGACGAGATACGGCAAAGCCTTAACAAGGGATTGGCTTTGGGCAATGATCGGTTTACCCGACAGATCGAGGAGCTGACCGGGCAGCGGGTTACTCCCGGGAAGCGGGGGAGGCCGAAGAAAGAGGAATAATTGACTCTGCCTACGAGTTGGCGAGACGACTCGTTAGCCGACTTCGGAAGTCGGAGAGGCAGAAGGCCAAAGCCTGATGGAATTTGTGCCTAGGGAATGGGCGTGGTAGAAACGACGGTGGTTCCGGGCACGGGGCGCCGTGCCCGGTTGCCTGCATCCAGTCAGATCACCGCACCAGCAGGCGCCAACACCGGTTCGACAGCGGCGACCTCGCAGCGGTTGCGTCCGCTGGCCTTCGCCTGATAGAGCGCCGAATCGGCGCGCCGGATCATTTCTTCGATTCCCTCTCCTGGTTGCAGGTCGCTGATGCCGGCGCTTACGGAGAGCAGCGCGGATTGCTGGTGCTCCGGGTGGGATACCGCCTTGGATTCCGCCTCGAAGGCGGTGCGAATCCGCTCTGCAACGGCAAGGGCCGGCTCCGCTGCCGTACCCGGAAGCAATGCGACGAACTCCTCGCCCCCGAAGCGGCAGAGGAGGTCCTCCGTACGCAATATCTTGTTCGCGACGGCAACGAACCGTCGCAGCACATCGTCGCCGAATGCGTGTCCCAGGCGGTCGTTGATTCGCTTGAATCGGTCCAGGTCCATCATCAACACGGTGAGCGGCTGGCCGTAGCGCCTGGCACGTGCCAGTTCCTTCTCCGCCACGATATGGAAGGCGCGCCGGTTGAAGGCTCCGGTCAATGGGTCGCAGCTCGCCAGTTGATCCAGCTCCTGTCGCAGTCGCTCGCCGATCATCAGAATCATCCCAAGCGTGACTGCCACCACGTTGCACAGCCACCACAAGATCGGAAACGCCGCTAACTGATCGAGGCTCCATGGTGAAGGCAGTTCGCCGCCGATAGCCAGCGAGATCGCCCGGAAGGCGAAGACTGCGGCGTTCACTGCATAAACCAATCCGGTCACCCGCGTCGCGACCCGAGTGCCGCCCGTAGCACTCAGAAGATCCCGAGCGATCAGGGTAGAAACGAGGGCGATGATGGTCGCGTTGCTGGTCAGCCGTGGCTCCATCGAATCGGAAATCACGGCAACCGCTACAGGCGCCACTACGGCGGTGACGGCTAGAACGACTGCCCACGACCGCAATGCGGCGGCGCCGATGAATCGTCTAAATCCGTACCATGTGATGACAAACCCGCCCACGATAAGCCCCTGGATAAGGGCAGCCGAATAGCGGTCGAGTTCCTGCCCCTGAATGGCGGTAAACGCCAATGCAGCTGCCCCTAAGCCGCTGGCCAAGGCCCACTGGGCCGTGCCGGGAAGTTCAGGGTGCATGCGCCAGAGCAGGACCCGTGCACCGGCACAAAGTGCGGTGACCAGGGCAGCGGCGGCGATCAGGGTGGCAATATCCAATTGCACGATGAGAGTTCCTTCGACCGATCCGGGACGCAGGCGGGCTTCTGGCGATTGCGGCCACCCGCAGGGGGAAGTCTTTGTGAGCCTCTTCGGAGCGGCTAGTCGCCGGAAGTTTCAAGGATTGAATGGGCCAAGTAAAGGCGCGATGGGATAGCTGCCAGCGATGCTGATAGATGGGGTCATGCTCGATTAATTTCCGGTCAAGAGCGTCCTATTCCCGGTGGTCAGCATAAATGGGACTTGAAGCGGAAAACAGAAAATCAAGCTTGGCCTCTTTTCCCTACTTTTCCCAAACGAGCGCTTTTTCTTCCGAACCGCGGACCCGGGCCGGCGGAATTGGTAAGATGTAACCGAGATGCAGCATTGCCTGGGGCATTACCAATCACAAGAAATCTCGGGGGGCAAGGTGATGGGGCAGCAGGTTATTGCGTGGGGTGCATCCGGCAGTCTGCGCCGGTGGATCAACCTGATGATGATCGGGGCCAATCTGGCCATCGCCGCGGGCGCCGGGGGGGTGTTGTGGTGGAACAGTCAGATCCTCGACACCGTCTCTCACCTGGGCGATCTGGCCCACATCGGGGAGGATGCCGAATTCCTCCGGGATGTGAGCCTCGATACTGAGGAGATGTTGTCAGGATCCACCGGGGGGACACCCGAGAGTTACTCGGAGGTCCTTGCGTTGCTGCAGGAGGCAAACGGCCATGTGGCGCATCTGGTGGAGGATGTCCAGGCGATTCACCACCACAATCCCGACCACTTCGCGGCCGTTCGCGACCAGTCCCAAGTGGTTGCGCATGCCTATCAGGCGCTGGTGGACTCGGCTCAGAAGTTATTCGCCGGCGAGGCCGCCACCGAATCCCCGGCGCAGATCCTCGAGCGGTTCTCGGCCCAGCGCAGGGAGTTCGAGATCCAGGCGGGCGAATTCGAGAACCTGCTCCGGAAGATGCAGCAGGGGCACGTGCAGGCGCTGCTGGCGGAACTCGCCTCGGCCAGATATCTCCTCATTGCCCTGTTGTTGGGCGCACTGCCCCTGTCGGTGCTAGTGAGTCTGTGGCTGGTCAGGACCGGCATCCGGCCGCTCGATCGCCTGCGGGCGGGCATGGAGGCGATCGTCGCGGGTGAAGGCGATTTGACCGAAACCCTGGCCGTCACCAAGGGTGAGGCGGGACAGCTGGCCGCACTCTACAACGCACTCAACAGCAAGATCCTCTCCGTCATGCAGCAGGTGCTGGAGGTGGACGCAAAACTCGAGGCGGCCTCCCGGAGGCTGCTCTCCAACGCCGAGCAGACCCGTCTCGGGCTGGTGGGGCAGGAGGCGGAGGTGGATGACGTGGTTGCCAAGATGCAGGCGTTGGAACAGGACATCGGCGCCGTCGAGGAGCGCGCCCGGCGCAGCAGTGAGGCGACCGGCCAGGCACAGAGGCGCAGCGCGGGCGGACGCAAGGCGATGGAGACGGCCAGGGCCACGGTGCATCGCCTGGACCAGGAGGCCGAGTCGGCCGCGGCGCAGATGCAGAAGCTGGTCGCCAGCGTGGCCGACATCGGCATCGTGCTGGAGGTGATCGACAAGGTCTCCGAACAGACCAATCTGCTCGCCTTGAATGCCGCCATCGAGGCGGCGCGGGCGGGCGAGAGCGGGCGTGGCTTTGCCGTGGTTGCGGACGAGGTACGCAAACTGGCCGCCCGTACCCAGGACTCCATCGGCCAGATCACCGCCATCATCGAGCAGACCAAGACCCAGGTCGCCGCCACCGGGGCCGCTATGGCCGCCAATCGCCGCCATGCCGAAGAGGCACTCTCCCAAGTCGAGGCGGTCGCGGCGGTGTTGGCCGAGGTCGATTCCACGAACGCGCGCATCGCCGAGATGAGTCGGGAGATCGCAGAAGCGGTGACCCGCCAGGGCGGCATCGCGGCTGACATCAATCGCAATACCGTGAACCTGCGGATGACGACCCGGCAGGCCGAAAACAATGCAGTGGCGATGGAATCGCTGAGCGGTGAACTGGATAGACTGGTGCACGCGCTGAGCGCGGCCGTGCAGGAGTTCAACATCGAGACGGTGCCACGCCAGGAGCCGACGCCGGTCGCGGTTGAAGCTACCGGTCATGGCGGGGAAGGCGACATCGAACTCTTCTGAGACGTCGTTGCCCGTCAGGATGTCTATCCACCGGCGACGTGTCAGGCGTACCGTTTCCCGAATACGCCCAACCCAGTACCAACCCCTCTGCGCAACGGCTCGAGACCATGGGTTCGTGGAGCCGTCATCGGTGACAAGCACCGGGCGACAGTCCGCTGGCAATATCTGCTACAAGGTATCCAGAAATCGCTGTCGGACCCGACCAATCGGTCCAGTGAGCCCCGTCGGCGCTGTTGTCGGGCTTGGCGGTGCACTAGATATATCTGCCGGCAACGACCATACGTGCGCATTGATTGATGATAGGCACGTCAAGTGTTGGGACGGCGTGCATGGCCAACTGGGTAATGACGGTTTCTCCAACAAGGCCGAAGCCGTATTCGTCCGGGACGTGACCTTGCCTACCGGTGATGCGGAATTTCCGCATGCCGTTCTTTCGGATGTGGTCAAAATTTCGTCCGGTGGATATTCTTCTTGCGTCCTGAAAGCCAACGGAGCGATGAAGTGCTGGGGTAACAATACCAAGGAGGAGCTGGCCGGCTTCACTCCCAGCCCGAGTTGGTCCAATGCAGTACCCATCAGAGACGAGGGCTATGAGCTATCCGGAGTGAACAGAGATCGCGGCCGGTGCGTTTCATGCTTGCGCAATGACAAATGCCGGCCCGGTCTGTTGGGGCAGAAACGATTATCGACAGCTGGGTAACGAGGCTACGGCATCGGTATCGGATGATCCCGGCTTAGTGAGATACTACTAGCGGGTGTTGAAAAATATCCCGCTCCGCAGTGAGATGACCGTATGGCTGCAGGGGGGAACCATCGAGTCATGGGGGCGAGGGATAGCGGTAACCGGCTGGTTATCGCTCCCTCGTCCCAATTGTTTCTTGAGGGTAAGGCGAAAAGCCTTTTCCAACAGACTGCCAGAGTCTTTTCAAAATCGAGAAGGAATATCGGATATGAAAGCGGTGAGGAACGGAATTGCGTCATTGTTCGTGTTCGCGGCCCTGGTCGGCCTCTCCGGTTGCGGCACCTTGGCAACCGGGGGCGCACCGGAGAGCGGTATTGTGGCGAGTTCCGCCGACGGTAGCGCCATCCATTACGGCGTTCGCGGCCGGGGCGACGTGACGCTCGTGTTCGTGCACTGCTGGACCTGCAATCACGCATTCTGGGATCGGCAGGTCGAGCACTTCGGCCGCGACTACCAGGTGATCTGGCTTGACCTCGCCGGGCACGGCGCATCGGGCAGTCAGCGCCAGCACTATACGATGCGTGCATTCGGGCAGGATGTGGCCTCGGTGGTGGACGAGGTCGGGGCGGAGAAAGTGATTCTGGTTGGACACTCGATGGGTGGTCCGGTCGCCGTCGAGGCCGCCCAGTTGCTGGGTGACCGGGTGCTGGGTGTGGTGGGTGTCGATACCTTCTATACCCCGTTTGAATATCCGAAGACCGATGCCGAAATCGGCGCGATGGCCAAGCCGTTTGAACAGGATTTCACGGCAACGACACGGCAGATGATCGACTCCATGTTTACGCCGGCAGCCGATCCTGAAGTGAAGCGGTGGGTGCTCGCACAGTTTGACGGTTCGAAAAAGCAGGTGGGCGTCAGCGCAATGTACGATCTGCTCCGGTGGTACGCGGATGGACGCCTAGGACAGTGCACGGGCAGGCTGCGCAATATCAATGGCGCGCCGACCGGCAACGAGGTGCCGCTGCACGCCAGCGTCACACTCATCCCCGGGGCCGGCCATTTCGTGGCCCAGGTAAAGCCGGTTGAGTTCAATGCAGCTCTGCAATCGATGGTGGAGGAGTTCGTTTCCCGGTGAGCGGATCCCTATTCACCAAGCGGAAAAAGTTTGGTGGAGTACTCCTTGGCTTCTCCAGGAAGTAGAGGGCAGACCAAGGGAAAAGCCGTAAGCTAGTTTGAACCTGACATCACCGAGGGGGAGATGTCTTATGTTTCGTAGATTGGTGGTGGTGCTGCTGTCTTTGTTGTTCTCCGTGCCCTACCACGTCCATGCCGGTTTCGAGGAGGGACTCACGGCCTCCAGAGTGGGTGACAATGACTTGGCTTTCGTCGAGTTCCGGGCGGCGGCCGAGGCTGGTGATGCCCGTGCCTTCGGCAAGCTGGCTTCGATGTACCTGTACGGTCTCGGCACTGAAACCGAGTTTGTGCGGGCATACGCCTGGTTCGATTTGGCCACAGCGGCCGGGGACAAGTATGCGGCCCGTTTTCGCGACGCTGTGGTGAATGAATTGACGGCACCACAAAGGGAGGAGGCGGAAAGGTTGGCCGAAGAACTGATTTCGCGCTTTATTGCCGCCCCGGCAGAGGCGTCTTCGAGATAGGCCTTGGTGATGGGCGGTGGCCTTGGCCTGCTTTTCCTCCACGTTTTTTTTCAGTGCGCGGCAACGGCGCCGCGCCGTCGCGCGCTTCTCTGATACCACTGCCTCCCCGATATCCAGATCAGTCGAGCGTGAACTCCGGAATCGTTGCCGGTGATCCGGAGGCATCCTTGAATTCACCCATGAGCTTTCCGTTTTCGAAGTTGAACTTGTAGTTGTATTCGGAGATTTTATCGATATACGCAAAGAGTTGATTGTAAATGCGCTCCTGCTCCTCAGGACTGGCATTCTGGGCGGCTTGATGTGCTTTGTAGGCCGCCTGGCCGATGGCCTGCAGGTGTGCCAGGTTCGAGGCTCTGACCAGACTGTTGCGAAGCTCCCGGGAGGTGTTGGCCATCTCCTCCAGCGCCTCCCTGTTCGGATGATCGGGAGGGGAGACGGTGATTCTCCCTTGTTCGGCCGCGAGGGTGAACGGGGGATCGGAAGGAATGTTCTGCTCAGCCATCAATCTCTGTAGCTCGGCATCGGCGGTGGCGAGCGCCTCGTTCGGATCCAGACTGTTCATCCGAGGGACCGACATCAACCCGTTCGTTCCCATCTGCCCGCCCCGGGCTGTCACCTCCTGCTCCACCTTGCCCATTGCGCGGCCTTCCGCACTGAAGGAGATGCTCTCGCCGGCCACCGCCGAGGCCTGCTTTTCGCCCCCGGCCGGGGCTTTGCCGTAGCCTGCGCCACGGGTCTTCAGGATTGAGCTGTAAACCGAAGAGCCGTTGAACTCCGAAACGTGCATGTTCCGCCTCCTTGTCCATTATTGACTGTTGTTGGTGAGCAAGTGCAGAAACCGTGCCAGTGAAACATCGGTCAGATACCTGGCCGTGGAGTCTGGAGGTGTTCAGGAAAACCGCGGCGAATACGGCAACTGGTTGCCGATCCGAACCGGCAACCGGCAACCGGCAACCGGCAACCGGCAACCGGCAACCGGCAACTGAGGTGGGCGGATTGTGCAGAGACATAATCCGCCACGCCTTGTAATCGGATGGTGATCTCTGTATCCCTCTGGAGCGGTGAAGCTTGGCAGCAGAAAGCGTGTGAGTGCGGTTCCAAATGTGGGTGCCGGTCAAGTAGCTGATCAGGCAGGGAACCAGCCGGCGCCGCACCTTGTCCGGGAACAGGAGCAGCAACCCGGCCCCGGCGATTGCGCCCAGGCTGCCGAGCAGGCTGAAAAGCACAATCAAGGCGAGCCGCATCCGTCGCGGCGCTCCTTAAGCATGCGTTCTTCGCAGTGACCGTAGCAGGCAGGGTGTGCAACCGTGGAGAACGTGGGGGCCATAGCCGGGCAACACAGAGTCGGCGCTGGCCCCACGAACACCTGCTGGAATGGGAGGGGGCGTTTCTCAATCCGGGGCCTGCCCAAAAATCGGGCATGGCCGCCTTTCCTCGGCAGGGTAAACTAGCCACTATCCGGGGCGACCGCCCGGACTGTTTATCTAAAGGAGAACCCGTGCGACTTCTGCTAGCCATTTTCCTGCCGTTCGTGGCCTTCTTCACCATCGGGCGCCCCATTGCCGGCATCATCTGCCTTATCCTCCAGCTCACGTTGATCGGCTGGCTGCCCGCCGCTATCTGGGCGGTGTACGCGCTGGGCCAGTACAAGACCGACAAGAAGATCGAAAAGGCGCTTGGCGCCCAACGACGTTGAGGTCGAACTGAAGGAGCAGGGGTGAGGTTTAGTCGCTCCGCTCCTAAATATAGCGAGAACAAGAGGCATCTGGATGTTCGACTCGGAAACTGCGGTTAGCTTTGTTCAGACCCACGCCCTGAACTGGGGTACCAACCTGGTTTTGGCGCTGCTCATCTTCCTAGTCGGTCGCTGGGTCTCGAAGGGGGTGGTAAGCCTCGCGGGCCGGCTGCTGCGGCAGGCGAAGATGGATGAGATTCTGGTCAACTTTATCACCTCCATCCTCGGCGCCATGTTGCTGTTGGTGGTCATCGTTGCCGCCCTCGATCGTCTCGGGGTCGATACCACCTCGCTGATTGCGGTGATCGGTGCTGCGGGACTGGCCATCGGCCTGTCGCTCCAAGATTCGCTCAAAAACTTTGCGGCGGGCGTCATGCTGATCGTCTTTCGTCCGTTCAAGGCCGGGGACTTCATCGAGGCAGCCGGGGCGGCGGGCGTGGTCGAGCAGATCAATATCTTCAGCACCACCCTGCGTACCCCGGATAACCGCGAGGTGATCATTCCCAACGGTGCCATCTACGGCGGCAACATCACCAACTACTCCGCCCGCGACACCCGCCGCATCGACCTGTTGCTCGGTATCGGCTATGGCGATGACCTGCGGCTCGCAAAGGCGATCCTCGAGGGGGTGCTGGCGGCGGACGAGCGCATCCTCGCCGACCCGGCACCGCTGGTGGCGGTGGCCGACCTGGCGGAGTCGAGCGTCAACATCCATGTGCGCCCCTGGGTGCGCAGCAGCGACTATTTCTCCGTCCTGTGCGACCTCAAGGAGCGGATCAAGCTCGCCTTCGACGACAACGGCATCTCTATTCCGTTCCCGCAGCGCGACCTGCACCTCTACCATCACGGCTCCGGTTCCACGCTGCCGGAGGAGAGCGCCGCGGCGTAGCGCACCACCCGCCAAGGAGAACAATCATGAGCGTTTGCTACCGGATAGTTTCGATCGCCTTGGCGTGCCTGCTGCTGAGCGCCTGCTCGGGCGCCTATTACAGGGCGATGGAAACCATCGGTATCGAGAAACGCGACATCATGGTCGATCGGGTGGAGGCTGCCCGCGACGCCCAGGCGGAGGCCAAGGAGCAGTTCACCTCTGCGCTGGAGCGCTTTGGTGCCCTGGTGAAGTTCGACGGGGGCGATCTGGAGTCGATCTATGACCGACTCAATTCGGAATTGAAGAAAAGCGAGAGGCGGGCCGAAGCCGTGCGGAATCGTATCGCTGCGGTCGAGGATGTGAGTGAGGCGCTGTTTGATGAGTGGGAAGAGGAGCTGACGCAGTACACCAACGCCAGCCTGCGCGAGACCAGCCGGCGCCGGATGCAGGCGACGCGCCAGGCCTACGAGGAGTTGATCCGCAAGATGCGGCGTGCCGAGTCGACGATGATGCCGGTGCTGGCGGCCTTCCGCGACCAGGTGCTGTTTCTCAAACACAATCTCAATGCCCGCGCCATCGCATCGCTGGAGCGCGAGTACGCCACCATCGACCGTGACATCCGGCGGCTGGTGAACGAGATGGAGGCGTCGATCCGCGAGGCTGACAGCTTCATACGGCAGCTACAGCAGTGATGCACGAACAGGAGACACAAATGCGACTGACGACCCTTTTGTTCGCTGTGGCGGTGATGGCCGGCACGGCCGCGCAGGCTGCCGGGACCCTGACCGATCCCGGGAAGGTTCGGGGGATGCTGGAGGGGGCGACGCTCCACGGCACTTATCTGCGGACGGGCTCAGAGTATGTGCTGGAGTTCGGGACGGACGGCCGTTTGGTGAAGCCGGACGGCGATGAGGGGCGCTGGTGGGTGAACGACACCGGACAGTACTGCCGCGAATGGCTCACCGGGCGCCTGGCCGGAAACACCGCCTGCCTCGACCTCTCCATTGAGGGCGAGGGGATTGCCATCCACTCCAACGGGAGAAAGGTTGCGGAGGGACAACTCTCGCGCAACTGATGAATTAGGGCCGGCTCAGCCGGGCCCCTCGCCAATGACACCGGGCCGTTCGCAGGGGCACACCCGGCAGCCCGATGTACGGGAATATCCCAATAGGCAGCGCGCCGATCCCCGGCCACCATAAGACGCTACCCCGAGTCATTCGAAGGAGTAGCCATGCGCCCCTTATTCGTCCTTTTGCTCTCAATCGGCCTTGTCACCGCCGCACCGGCGGCCGAGCGGGGGCCTGCCGTACCCGACTACGCCGCAGAACAGGTGGCGAGCCGCACCTGGGTCATCCATGGTCCGGTGGGTTATCCGTCCCCGGAGAACCAGGGGTTCATGAACAACCCCGCCTTTGTGGTTACGGAGGCCGGCGTGGTGGTGGTTGACCCCGGCTCCAGCGTGCAGACCGGCGAGATGGTGCTGCGGCAGATTGCGAAGGTGACCGCTCACCCGGTGGTGGCGGTGCTCAACACCCATGTTCATGGGGACCATTGGCTCGGTAACCACGCCATCCGCGAGGCATTTCCGGAATCGACCATCTACGGCCATCCGGAGATGATCAAGGCCATCGACCATGGCTCCGTCGGCGAGGAGTGGATCGACCGCATGCTGCGATCCACGGACGGGGCGACACGGGGCACGGAGGTGGTCGGTCCGAACCGGGCGGTGAGCAACGGGGACGTGGTGGAGATCGGCGGCATCACGTTCCGCTTCCACCATGCGGGGCAGGCCCACAGCACGACCGACCTGATGATCGAGGTGCCCCAGGAAGAGGTACTGTTCCTGGCGGACAATGCTTGCAACGAACGCATCATCCGTATGGACGACGGCACGTTCATCGGCAACATCGCCGCCATCGACCTGGCTTTGCAGATCCCGGCGAAGGTGCTGATTCCCGGCCATGGGCGTACCGGCGACTGGGCGATGGTGCACGCCTACCGCGACTACCTCGATAGCCTCTACAAGGCGGTTCAACGCCATTACGAAGACGGTCTCGCACCGTTTGAGATGAAGCCGCTGGGGGCGGAGGCGCTGAGCCGTTTCGCCAGTTGGAGCGGCTTCGAGGATGAGCTTGGGAAACACCTCAGCCTGGCGACGCTCGAGGTGGAGGCGGATCTCTTCAAGTAAGGGCGAGGCCTCGCACGGAGAAGCTGCGCCACCGGTGAAAAATGGGCTCAGGGCGCCACTCCGGAACTGGCGCGAACCCTGGTGGGGGAGTCTCTCGATGCTCCGTCTGGCGTCGACAAGTCTCGGTGTAAAATGAGCTCATGCGCAAGCTCTACTTCGTGGCGGCTGTGCTCCTGGTCGCTTTCACCATCAGTCTCGCATCGAAACCGCTCCCGTTCGAGGAGCGGCTCGTAGAGTTGCAGGTGCAGCGCGCCAATCCGGAGTTGGCGCTGAGCGTGGCGGACGAACCCCTCGAGGTGAAGGCCGTCATCCTGGATTATGAGGACAATCCCATCCTGCAGCTCAAGGCCCATGCCGCTCTGCTGAGGTACCCGCATCTGGTACGCGAAATCCTCCCCTTGTACGGAGATGAGCCGGAATTCCAAGACATCCTGCTTCTCTACGGTGACAGCATATTTCCGCCCATTCACTATTTCCTCCACAACGAAGTTCTGTCCCTGTCGGTGGTCCATTACGCGAGAACTCGCATCGACTCAATGCGGGACCGCTGGCGCTCCGGTACCGATACGGCACTGCCAGCGGCGGTGCGCGAGGGAGTGACACCCGAGCAACGAGGCTGGTATGCCATCGGTTTCATCCGTGAAGAGGGGCACGACTTTGTCGGTCAATTCGTGGTCGGTGAAGATGGCGCGCCCCAATGGATCCAGAGCGAGCGGTTCCTTGAGGCGGCCACCTCATTTCTTGCAGGCGGTTTCCGTGACCTCGAGGTGAAGCTGAGGTCGGGCCAGGAGGTCACGGGTGTCGATTACGGCTGGGCGGCACTCGATGCCCTGGTGGTCGTCGGTACGGTCAAGTTGGTCCGGATGGGCAGGGCCGCAACAGCAGCGGGTCGCCCGATGAGTTTGTCCACCCGTACTGTGGCGCTTACCTCACGGGTCGCCCGCAGCGGGAAACTGCATTGGCTACGGCACGGGACAGTCCCCGCCCTTCTTGTGACCGCTTATGTAGTCGTTACAAACCCGCAACTCATCAGTGATCTGCTCGCAGCCACCGCGGCACTGCTGGGCATCCCGGAGTTTCTCGGGCTGTTCCTGGGCTGGTCGCTGATCCTATTGCCCGTATTCACCATCGGCTATTGGCTGGTGCGTCCGGCGATCGCCGTACTCACGGGAGTCGCCACGCTGCTACACACCGTGACAGGACGCCCTGGGTAAAAATTGATAATGAGCACCCTCAATGGGGCAATTGCGCGTTCCCGCTTCAATCGGCTGCCAGGGGCCTTGGCAAGATTGTTGGTTGTCTCTCCTCTCCCGGTCTTGGCGGGCAGGTCTTGGTGCGCTAATACTGAGCACAAAGGACCGGTCCTGGTCCGAAACCTCAGGGACGGGAGGTAAACCATGAAGGAGTCGACCGAAATGGTTTGCGGGGCGTTGCATCGCGCTCTGGAAGCTCACGATCTGAACTCGCTGATGAATCTTTTCGCGGACGATGCGGAGTTGCGAGTGGTCGATAAGGGGCATCCGCCCAGCAGCCCGATGGAATTCAAGGGGAAGAAGGCCATCGAACAGTACTACCGGGAGATCTTCGATCGACACATGAGTCACACGATCCTCCAGGAGGTGGCGAGTGATGGTTCGCTGGCGTATACCGAAGATTGTGAGTATCCGGACGGTACCCATGTGCTGACCAACAGCATGGCGGAGCTTGAGAACAACAAGATCGTCCGGGAGGTTGATGTCCAGGCGTGGGATGAAACTCCCAAGCACTGACGTTCAAAACAAGCGGTGAGCAGCTGCCGGCTTCCGTATGCATGGCCGCATGATCGGTTGTATTGAACAAGGGGCCAGCTGGTCGGGGCCCCTTGTTTAAGGAATCCACAGAATTCTCCATACGATAAGTACCATGCTGCGGATCCGAATGTCGCGCCGCCATGGGGGGATACGTCTGCATCCGGGAGCCTCCAACCAGTGGGGTTGCTCTCTACAGTGGCGCTGCAATGACGAGTGGAGGCTTATTGCAGCTACTGCTGGGAGTGGGGGTTGTTTCCGTCCGCTGTGTACGTCGTGGGCATCTGGCCGAGGCTTTTTCCGCCTGTTCCCTCCCCGGATGCGAACTCCATTCCAGAAATGCTCGAAGACGGGTCTATGATCGTAGGCCCGGTAGTGGAATACACACCTGTTCTCATCCGTGGCGGAGGTGTTCAGTGAGCAGGCTGATTGATCGTGACTACTGCCTCAAACACCCCGGCACAATTGTCGGTTCGTTTGGGGTTGGCGTATTCCTTGGCACGATCGCCAGTAGCAGGAAGAGTCTCCTGCAGCGCGCGGTTGAGAACCAAGAGAGCCACGGTTTCGCGCTTCCCGGTCATGTGGGACGCGCCTACCGTCTTGCGGCCCTCGTTGAACTGCGGGTGGCGCAGATATACGGCAGATGCGCCGAGCGCTTCGCGGCACAACCGGAGGTGGCGGCGTTTTTTCGGGAGCTTCAGGAGGAGGAGCGGGAACACAGTCGGTTGATGCAACTGTGTCGGTTCCTGGTGGTCGTCCACCCGCGGCTGAAATACCTCCCCGAAATCCGTGACCCGGAAATCCGGGCGATCCTCATGCAACTTCGGGCGTTGACCCGGCGGGTAGATACCCTGTCCCTGGACGAAGCGCTCGAAGCGACCGTGACCATCGAGCAGGGCGAGATCAACGCGGTATTCGACCGTCTGCTCAAACAGGTGGACTCAGATGCTATTCGCCTGTTCGAGGGACGTTTGCGCGAAGTGGAGGGTCACGCCGAGATAGTACCGAAGCGGGTTGCCGTGTTACGTGAGCGGCTTGGGTTAGTGAACTAACCGCCGGAGTCGTCCCCGGTTACGGTCCGCCTCCCCGGTCTGGGCCAATTCCCCTGTCAATTTTCTGCCTATTCTCTGCATTGGGGATAGCACCTCTTTGTTATTGACAGGCGCCCGCGTGCAGGAAAGACTCGGGCCTTCACGCAGCGGCTGGAGCTTCGCTCGTGAAATACAATTTCTTTCCCTCAGTACCGAGCCATGGCAGCGCTAATGGCGCGGCGATCGGATTAATTGTGATGAGGAGAACAATAATGAGGCGGTCACCTATCTCGGTAATGCTTGTTTCTCTGGTGGTGGCGGGGGGCATGACGGTTCCCGTCCAGGCCCAGGGGTCTGACATGACGTTTTTCGTAACCAGCGTTGGGAAGGGCAATGGGGCGGACCTCGGAGGACTGGAGGGCGCCGATGCTCATTGCCTCGCACTTGCAAAGGCGGCCGGATCGCCTCATACGAATTGGCGCGCGTATCTGAGTACCACCGCGCCGGGAGGTGAAGCCGGGGTCAATGCGCGTGATCGTATTGGCACGGGGCCCTGGCAAAATGCCAAAGGGGTGGTCGTGGCCGCAAGCATTGAAGAGCTTCACTCCCGCTCCAACAACATCGATAAACAGACCGCGCTCACTGAGAGAGGTGACGTGGTGAGTGGCCGTGGTGACGCCGTGAACAGGCACGACATCCTGACCGGATCGGACCCGGCCGGGAATTACTCGACCGCAGGCGGCGATACCACCTGCGGTAACTGGACCAGCAGTGGCCAGGGGTCGGCGATTGTCGGTCACCATGACCGCGTGGGCCTGAAGGAGACACGCCACATGATCTCCTGGAACTCGTCGCACGGGACGCGCGGTTGCAACCAGGAAGCCCTGCAGAGTACGGGTGGGGCGGGTCTGTTCTACTGCTTCGTCGCGGACTGAAGGATTAAGGATATAGAAGGGACAGGCGACGGCTTCGAAGCAAATGGCAGGAAGTCGTTAAGCCTGTCCCGTGTTGTTCGGATTCCCGTCCACGACGAACACTCCCCGTACCTTGGAAAGCCAGCGACCTTCGGCGAGTAGCGAGGGTCGTAACGCATGTTAACGCCCTTTATGTAATGAGCTATTTGCATCAGCGGCCATGCGTCCGCTCCGAGGGGATCTAGCCTTAGGGGAATGGTCGCGTCCCAGGTCGCCGCGGCGTCTGCATGCACGGGAGGAGGTCATGCCCGGTTATACCAGCGATGCCATCCGCAACCTTGCCCTGGTCGGTCAGTCCGGTAGCGGGAAGACCACGCTCGTGGAGGCACTGCTGGCACGCGGGGGTGCCATCGGGACGCCGGGTAGTGTGGAGCGTGGCAACACGGTGTCCGATTTCGACCCGCTGGAACAGAGTTTTCACCATTCACTCAGTGCGGCCGTGGCCAGCTTCGACCACGCCGACATCCATGTAAATCTCATCGATACACCCGGCCTGCCGGATTTCATCGGATTGACGCTTGGGGTGTTCCCCGCGGTGGAGACCGTGGCGGTGGTGGTGAATGCGGGTGTCGGCATCGAGCCGGTGGCACGCCGCATGCTCGCCTGCTCGGCGGAACGCAAGCTCTGCCGCATGGTTATCGTTAACAGGATCGATGTCGAGGGTGTGGATCTGGCCGGTCTGCTTCAATCGCTGCGGGAGGAGTTCGGCCGCGAGTGTCTGCCCATCAACCTGCCGGCGGAAGGCGGAAGCGCTGTGCGCGACTGTTTCTTCCATCGCGACGGCACCACCGATTTCTCCTCTGTACAGGAGGCGCACACCGAACTCATCGACCAGGTGGTGGAGGTGGACGAGGCGCTGATGGCGCTCTATCTCGAGCAGGGCGAGATGCTGGCGCCGGAGCAGCTGCATGATGCGTTCGAGAGGGCGATGCGCGAGGGCCATCTGGTGCCGGTCTGTTTCGTCTCGGCGCGCAGCGGCGCCGGGGTGGGCGAACTGCTCGATGTGATGGAACGGCTCATGCCCAGCCCCCTCGAAGGCAATCCGCGCCCCTTCCTCAAGGGCATGGGGGAGGATGCGGAGCCCTTCACCGTCACACCCGATCCGGCACACCATGTGGTGGCGCACGTGTTCAAGGTGACGGCCGATCCCTTTGTGGGCAAGCTGGGGGTGTTCCGCGTCCATCAGGGCACCGTTGCCCGCGAGGGACAGCTGTTCGTCGGTGACGGCCGCAAGCCGTTCAAGGTGGGGCATCTATTCAAGATGCTGGGCAAACAGCAGATCGAAGTGGACGCAGCGATCCCCGGCGACATCTGCGCCGTGGCCAAGGTGGAGGAGGTCCATTTCGACGCGGTGCTGCACGATTCCCACGATGAAGATTTTCTACATCTCAAGCCGCTGCCGTTTCCGGTGCCGCTGTTCGGTCTCGCCGTTGCGGCCAACAGACGGAGTGACGAGCAGCGCCTTTCCACGGCCCTGCAGCGCATCGTCGAGGAGGACCCCTGCCTTGCGCTGGAACACAACCCCGAGTTGAATGAAACGGTGTTGCGGGGTCTGGGCGATCTCCACCTGAGGCTTGCGTTGGAGAAGCTCAACCAGCGCTTCAACGTGGATGCCGAGACGCGCCCGCCGAAAATTCCGTACCGCGAGACCGTCAGTGCGCGTGCAGAGGGCCATTACCGCCACAAGAAGCAGACCGGCGGTGCGGGGCAGTTCGGCGAGGTATTTCTGCGTATCGAACCGCTGGAACGGGGAGCCGGTTTCCAGTTCATTGATGAGGTAAAGGGGGGCGCCATTCCGGGCCAGTTCATCCCGGCGGTGGAGAAGGGCGTGCGGCAGGCAATGGACACCGGCGCACTGGCGGGCTACCCGATGCACGATGTGAAGGTGACCGTTACCGACGGCAAGTACCACCCGGTGGACTCCAAGGAGGTGGCGTTCGTGGCCGCCGGGCGTCGCGCCTTTCTCGATGCGGTGGCGAAGGCCGCGCCGCTGGTACTGGAGCCTATTGTGAATCTGGAATTGGTGGTGCCTGCCGCTGACATGGGTACCGTCACCGGCGATCTCACCGCGCGGCGCGGTCAGGTGCTCGGCAGCCGCGCGCTGCCGGGCGGGATGATTGGTATCACTGCACGGGCCCCCTTGGGCGAGCTGAACCTGTACGCCGATCGGGTGCGCTCCCTGACCGGCGGGCAGGGTTCCTACACGCTGGAGTTCAGCCACTACCAGTCGGCACCGCCGAGCCTGCAGAAACAGCTCGTGGCGGAGTTCCGCCCCAAGGCGGAGGAGGAGTGAAACTCACCCTGCCTCGTCCACTCTCCCCCTTGTTTCCGTACCGGTTGCCTCTGCTTGCGCTCTGCGCGATTGCGGCAGCCTGCACCGGGGCGGTGAACGCACCGGTGGACGTGACGGCTGCACCCACCCCTTCACCCATTGCGGAAAACGACGGATTTCATCCGCTGGATACCGACGGACGCGTCTATTGGGAGCCCGGATCCGAAGCTGTGGCGGCCCGGGTGGCGGCAGAACTGCCGTCCGCGATCGCTCGGGTCGAGGGGGCACAAGGGCGGCCTTTTCCACGGCCGGTACAGGTCTATGTCGCCGGTGATCTGCGCAGCTTCGCCCGGTTTTCGCCCACGCTGCGTGCCGCCGCCGTCATGGACGGCACCCGTATCATCATCTCCCCCCGTATCGCGGAGCAGCCGGAGCGGCTCCGCGGCTTGCTGGTACACGAGTTGTCGCACCTTCACCTCGTCTACCATCTGGACGCCGAGGCGGCGATCCGCCTACCGGTCTGGTTCCGCGAGGGGCTTGCGGTGTTTGTCTCCAATGGTGCAGGTGCGGAACGGGTCACCGAGGAGGAGGCGGTGATCGCCCTGATGGATGCCCCGTGCGTGCTGTATGGCGGCGAAGACCAGCTGGCGCTGCCCGGGGATGCCGTCGAGCAAGGGGGGTCGCCCCACGTGTTCTATCGGCAGGCAGGTATGTTCGTTGAATTCCTTAGCCGGCGCGGCACGGGCGCTTTCGAGCGACTGCTGGATGAGGTGCTTGAGGGCGGTGAATTTGGTGAGGTGTTTGTGGAGAGCTACGGCGGGACGCCGGCCGATCTGTTTCACGAATTCGTCGGCGGTGTTGCTGAGGCAATTGGTTCGGTGGTACAGCCCCACGGTTGATTTGAGCGGGCTGGAACTCGATCTTTCTCCCCGCGATTTATCCAGCTGGCCCGGTGCCGTAGACTACCGCGGATGCAGACCCTGGAAAGTTACGATCGCATCCCCTACGAGAGCCGGCCTGTCACCGACAGCCATCCCGATATTCTCGCCGTGCTCGGCCGCTGGTTTGGTCTGGACACCCAGGCGCCAGAGGCGTGTCGCCTGCTGGAACTGGGTTGTGCCAGCGGTGGCAACATCATCCCGATGGCGTTCCATTTGCCTGAAAGCGAGTTCGTGGGGGTAGAGTTGTCCGTAGCCCAGGTCGAAGATGGCCAGGCGATGATCCGCGATCTGCAGCTTTCGAATGTGCAGATCCTGCACAAGAACATCATGGACGTCGGACAGGAGCTTGGAAATTTCGATTACATCGTGGCTCACGGCGTCTACTCCTGGGTACCCCGTCCCGTACAGGATCGCCTCCTTGAACTCTGCGCCACGTTGCTCCGCCCCAACGGTATTGCCTACGTCAGCTACAACACCCTGCCGGGGTGGCGCCTGCGTGGAATGACACGGGACATGCTGCTCTGCCACTCGCGGGATGCACGCTCCATAGAGGAGCGCCTCGACAAGGCGCAGCAGATGCTGGGATTTCTGTCGGCGGGGTTACAGGGCCGCCCCGGGTCGAGCATCCAGTGGCTGAGGCAGGAGGCGGCGCATCTGCAGAAGGCTGCGCCCAGCTACCTGTACCACGAGTACCTGGAAGAGACCAACGAGCCGCTGCTGTTTCGCGACTTCATGGAGCGCGCCGGATCGCACGGACTTCAGTACCTTGCCGATGCCGAGCTGCACTCCATGTTTCCGTCCACCCTGGGCCCGGAGGTGGCGGAACTCCTTTCCGGTTTCGAGGATGTGGTGGAACAGGAGCAGTACATGGACTTTTTGCGGCTCCGCCCGTTTCGGCAAACGCTGCTGTGCCATGCGGACAGACGGCTGGAGCGTGATATTCGCCTGGAGCGAATCGGCGAGTTTGGGCTGCTGGGCGATCTCACTCCACGGGACAAGATCGACCTGTCGACGACCGAACCCCTCTCGTGTGTCTCGGCTGACGGCGTCAACTATGCCGTATCCCATCCCCTGACCAAGGCCTCCATCGTCCGGCTGGCCTGTGCGTTTCCAAACGCCCTGTCGCTTGCACAGCTTGGTGAGGACGCGAAGGAGCTGGTGCGCGAGATGGGTGGAGAGGCGTTTGCAGGGGAACAGGACGCCTGGGTATCGGAGCTCTTCAGCCTCTACGCGTCGGGAGGTCTGCAACTGACCACACGTAGACAGCAATTTATGAATGATGTCACGGAGCGGCCAACAGCCACCGCGCTGGCGCGGACCCAGGCACGGTGGGGCACGGGAGTCGCCGCCTCCGCGCGACACGCCAGCGTGGAGCTGGACGATTTCGCCGCACTGCTGCTGGAACGGCTTGACGGAACGCGGGATCGCGGGCAGTTGGTGGATGAATTGACCGGGGTGGTGGGCGAGGGCCGCGCGAGCCGGGAAACGGTCGCGGCCAACGTGGAGCGACTGCTGTTCACCTTCGCGCGGCACGGGCTTCTCGAAGGGTAGGCGGTGACAGGTGACCTGGTGGGTGTACATGGTTCGCTGTGTCGATGCCACACTCTACGCCGGGATCGCCACCGACCTGGAGCGGCGCCTTGCCGAGCACAACGGTGACAACAGGCTGGGCGCCAAATATACCCGCGGTCGGCGGCCGGTTGAGCTCGTCTATTGTGAGATCTGTGACTCGCGCTCCGATGCGGCGAGTCGGGAAGCGGCGATCAAGAAACTGACCCGCCGCCAAAAGGAGCGATTGATCCAGGAACAAACAGGATTTCGGGACCGAGCGCCTCGTGCGCGGGCGGATTCTCTGTGACCTCGCACCGGGCGAGGGCGTGCCGCGACATCGCTTTATCGAGAGGTAAAGTCGAGGCTCCATCTCCCGTAGTGCATCTGCTGCATCTGTGACACCGGTGCGATTGGAAGGGCCCTTCCGGCCGGTGTGCTTGCGGCTCCGATTCCTATACTTTGTGATATGCCGAGTACGGAGGGGACGACAATGGATGCTGTCGAATTCCTGGAACGTGAACACGCCCATGCCCGTAATTTAGTCGCTCGCATGCTGGCCACGAATGCCGAACAGGTTGACCTGAGACACCAGCTGTTCGAGCTGCTCAGGCAGGAGCTGGAGATTCATGCTCGTCTCGAGGAGGATCTTTTCTACCCGGCCATGGCGCGCCAGGGGAGTTGGGAAAAGGAGCAGGTGCAGGATAGCCGCAAAGAGCACCAGGCGATGCGCATCGTACTTTCGCGGCTCGAAACCATCGACCTTTCAGGCGCTCGCTGGAAGGAGTGCGTCATCGAACTCAACGAACTGCTGGAACACCACCTGGGGGAGGAGGAGCAGGAGCTGTTCCCCACGGCGCGGCGTGAGATCGCCGCCGAACTGCCCGTGATGGGCGACCGACTGTATCGGGCGAAGGGCGAACTGTTGAGGGAGTACAGAGTGCAGTGATCCGGCTTCGGCCCGGAGGCCTCGCCGGCCTCCGGGCCAATGATGCCGGGCGGGAACGGGGCCGGTCGCGAGATGCTTCCGGCCCGACCGTCGCCGTCAGTTGGTACGTCGCCAGTAGGTGTAGAGTCCCGCCACAGCGCCGGGCAGCAGTTCCAGCCAGGACTCGCATTCGGCCTCATCCATCTCGGCCTCTTCATCGGCATTGAGAAGCGCCAGCTTTGCCATCGGCGCCAGTAGCTGCTGCTCGTTCTTCGGCAACTGCTCCCAGAGCTCCTGGTGGAGTTCGACGCCAAGCATGAAGCCGAAGCACCACCCCTCGTAGGTCTCATACAGTTCGCCGTCCTCCTCCTCCTCAGCCACCAGCGGCTCGAAGGGGCCGCCCTCCCGAAGCGCATCGGCGATTTCGTCGTGCAGCCGCAGCAGCAGCTCGGTCATGCGCTGCTCCTGCGCGGCATCGGCAAACTGCGGCTCGCCCCAGATGGCGTCGAGCCAGGTCGCCTGAGGCGTGGGCTCGGGAACCATCACCAGCGCGGTCAGGAAGCCGTGCGCCTCGTCGATGGAGAGTGTTTCGTCGCTGCAGGCGTCCGAGAGCAGGAAGTCGTCCAGTTCTACCAGCTCTTCGTCCGTAAGCGGGGCATCGGCTGACATCGGTGGTTCCTTTCGTGATGGGCGGGCGGGGGGGGGCTCGGAGCGGGCTCCGTAGTGGCGGCTATTCTACAGGCTTTTATTGCGGGAGCGGGCACAATAAAAGTGAGTGGGACCGACGGTCCCCGGTGCCGGGCCTGTGACAGGATGGGCCTCGGAAGGTTGCCCGGAAGAGGGCCGGAATTCCACTCCGAAAGGCAGCATTGGCATGTGGGGGTTGTAGTTATGGCCGCGTGGTGGCAAAAAGGACAGACCCCGGCGCCGAACTCACCAGAACCCACTACCCACAACCCCCATCTCCGTCCCGATGAAAGTTCAGGTTAGCGAATTCATTGTCCGCTACATGGAGCGGCTTGGCATCGAGTACATCTTCGGCATGCCCGGCGCCCATATCCTGCCGGTCTACGACCGCCTGTGCGACTCCTCCATCCGGAGCATCCTTGCCAAACACGAGCAGGGTGCCGCCTTCATGGCCGGCGGCTACGCCCGTGTCTCCGGCGGCATCGGCGCCTGCATCACCACGGCGGGCCCCGGCGCCACCAATCTGGTGACCGGGATCGCCAATGCCTATGCGGACCGGCAGCCGGTTCTGATCATCACGGGCGAAACCTCCACCCACGTTTTCGGCAAGGGCGGTCTCCAGGAGAGTTCGGGGGAGGGCGGGGCCATCGACCAGGGGACGCTTTTCCGCGGTATCACCCGATACCACCGGCTGGTGGAGCGCGTGGACTATCTGCCCAATGTGCTCAATCAGGCGAGCAACGCCCTGTTCTCCGACTGCCCGGGGCCGGTTCTGCTCAGTTTTCCGTTCAACGTGCAGCAGGAGCGTATCGACCTCTCCCTGCTGGACACGGTCAGGACGGCAAGGCACACCTCACCCCGCCGCCGCGACGATCCGCTGCTCGATGACGTGGTCCAACACCTGCTGACGGCCCGCAATCCGGTGATCCTGGCCGGCTACGGCTGCATTCAGGCCGGCGCCCATGAGGCGGTCGCTGAACTCAGCCGATCACTCGGAGTGCCGGTGGCGACCACCCTCAAGGGCAAGGGGATCATCGACGAGCGTTCCGGACGCTCCCTCGGCACGCTCGGCGTCACCTCCAGCGGTCGGGCCTACGAGTACATCGTCGAACACGCCGATTTGCTGCTGGTGCTCGGTGCCAGTTTCAACGAGCGCACCAGCTACCTGTGGGAGCAGCGGCTGCTGGCTAACCGTAAGATCATCCAGATTGACCGCAACCCCGAACAGATCGAAAAGGTGTTTCGCGCCGATGTCGCCGTGGTCGGGGATATCGGGGAGTCGATAGAGGGTATCCTGTCACGGCTGCAGGACCATGCGCTGCCCGCTGTGGGCCGTCCGCTGGATGAGACCGACCGGAGTACGGGGTTCTCGCTCTTCGATGACAAGTTCACGCTGGTGGAACAGTTCTTCAGCCGCTTCAATCAACGCTTCACCGACGAAAGTCAGATTTTCGACGACAATATCGTCTTCGCCCAGAATTTCCTGAATGCCTCCAGCGACACCCATTATCATCCCAATTCGGGGATTTCTTCGCTCGGCCACGCCATTCCCGCCGCCATCGGCGCCCGGTTTGTGTCACCCCGGCGCACCTTCGCCATCCTCGGCGACGGTGGTTTCCAGATGTGCTGCATGGAGCTGATGACAGCGGTCAACTACGGCATCCCCCTGACCGTGATCTTGTTCAACAACGGCTCCCTGGGGCTGATTCGAAAGAACCAGCACCAGCAGTATCAAGGGCGCTTCATTGACTGCGATTTCACCAACCCGGACTACGCACAACTGGCGGCAGCCTTTGGTGTTGCCTACCAACGCATTACCGCTGAGGCGGATATCGACGAGGCGTTCGGTGCCCTCGACTTCGAAAAGGGGGTCAATCTTATCGAGGTCGTCATCGATCGGGACGCTTTTCCCGCCTACAGTTCGAGGCGCTGATGCTGTCAGTACACGCCCCCCGGGCACTCGCCGGATTGCTTGAGCGTTTCACCACCGACCCCGCCATTCGGGCGATGGGGGAGCGGTTGGAGCGACTCCCCGAAGCGTCAGAGTCCGGAGCACTCATCGCGTTATACCGGGAGAGCCTGCCCCTGATCGAACGGGCAATGTGGGCGGCCGGTCCCGACGCGGAGACGCTGAAAAACTACCAGCACGCCTTTCTCGAGCTGGAGGGGCTCATTCAGCAGTGCGGAGCGGACCACCGGCATCACTTCTTCGTCGTCATCCCGGTCGCTGACCGGCCCCAGCACCTGCAGAACATTCTCGACAGCCTGCTCTGCCAGTGCCGGGCGTTCGGTTACGGTGGTTTTGACGGACAGTTCAAGAAGGTTGTCATCATCGTTGCCGATGATTCGGAAGATGAGGCGGTCATCCGTTGCAACCGGGCCATTGTCCAGGCATTCGAGAGCCAGGGTCTTCACGGCATCTATTTCGGTGCCGACGAGCAGCGCGAAATCCTGAATACACTCACGCCGGAGGAGCGGGCGCGGCTTGTCCGGATGGTGGGCGCGCCCGATCGAACCGGCATGCATCACAAGGGTGCTTCCGTCACTCGCAACCTGGCCTGCCTGCTTGCCGGCGGCCTTGAAGGGTTGGATAACGCCCTGTTCCTCTTCGTGGACAGCGATGAGCAGTTCAAGGTGCGGGTCGCCCGTCCGGAGGGGCGCGAGGATCTCCCCGCCCTAAACTATTTCCATGCCCTCGACCGATTGTTCACCGAGCGCAAGGTGCAGGTCGCAACCGGGAAGGTGGTCGGCGATCCGCCTGTCTCGCCTGCCGTCATGACCGGCAACTTTCTCGTGGATGTCGACGCCTTTCTGGTGCGTATGGCTGCGGCGGAGCCCGACCGGGAGTGCTGCTTCCATGACCACGCGCCTACCGGCGGCGACGCGGCCTACCACGACATGGCCGGGCTGTTCGGCTTCCAGGAAGAGGAGGAGGCCTATGTCTACCGGTGCACTCTTCAGGAGGTCCATGAGCACACCGCCTGCCTGATCGACTTTGCCGCAAAACTGGATCGCTTCTTCGATGGTGAACACCTGACGCGGCCAACCTACTACAACTACTCCGATGCAGTGGCGACGGCGGTACCGGCCCGAACCGTTTACACCGGCAATTATGTGCTCAGCGCAGAGGCGCTCAGGTACTTCATTCCATTCGCCAATCTCAAACTGCGCATGGCTGGCCCCACCCTTGGACGGCTGATCCAGGCCGAACTCGGCGAGGGGTTCGTGACCGTGAATCTGCCCCTTCTGCATACCCGCACCATTGACGAGCAGTTTGAATTCCGCGCCGGTGTTGATCGGCGACAGGGCCGTGTCGACCTGTCGGGTGAGTTCGAGCGGCAATTCTTCGGGGATGTCATGCTGTTTACAATCTCCGACCTGATTGCCCTCGGTTATCCGGAAGCGGCCCTGTCGGATCGGCAGATCCGGCAGGCGATCGAAACGGTCGAGGCGCGCATGCAACGGTTCTATGCGGAAAAGCGCCGAGCGATTCAGGTACGTCTTGTGGCGGCACGGGCGCGGTTCGACGACCCGGACCGCTGGTGGCACGGCCGATCCGGACTGGCGGTGGCGCGGGATCAGTTCCAACGCTTCTTCGACAATGTCGAGCACAACTTTGGTCCCGACTCCAGGTGCCACGCGCTGATTGGGGCGGGGGAACACCGCGACCGGCGTATGGAGGCGATCGCACAGGCCATCGCCGGCTACCGCGCCGACTGCGCGGCCTGGGAGTCGCTCCTGCGCCGTTCCGCTCCCGACCACCGCTCCGAGGAGGCGGGCACATGAATGTCTTCATTCTCAGTACCGGCCGCTGTGGATCGACCACCTTCGAGCGCGCCTGCCGGCACATCACCAACTACAGCAGCGGCCATGAGACCCGGGTCGATTGCCTGGGTCCGTCGCGCATCGACTACCCACCCCGACACATCGAATCCGACAACCGGTTGGCCTGGTTTCTCGGGCGGCTGGAGAGGCGGTATCCCGACGACGTTTTTTATGTCCACCTGCAACGGGACCGTGAGAAGGTTGCCCAAAGCTATGCGAGGCGGCTCGACCCCGGTTTGATGATGTCCGCTTACGCCCACGGTATTCATCTCTATCTTCCTGACGACATCCGCGAGCAGGCCCTCCACATCGCACGCGACTACATCGATACCGTCACCGCAAACATCGACCTGTTCCTCTCCGGCAAGCCCAACGTGATGCGCTTTCGACTGGAAGATGCGAAGCAGGATTTCCGGGAGTTCTGGCACCGGATTGGTGCCACAGGCAACCTCGACGCAGCGATCGCGGAATTCGATATCGCCTACAACGCACAGGCGGTGTAATCGCGATCGAAGCCGGGACTGTACCCCTGCACGGGCGGCGTGATATAACCGGACGTCGCCACAGGAACCGACGGGGAAACCGTTGTACAAGGACGCCGCGGATAACAAGAAAGGTTCAACACGCCTGCGTATCAACTTCTGGTCCTGGGTGCTGGTGGTGGCCTGGAGCATGGCCGTCATCACGTCAGTGAGCTGGAATATCCATCAGGTGCGAAGCCATGTGATGGAGCAGGCGCGGCACGATCTGCGCACCAACTTCTACAAGGACCTGGCCCTGCGGCAGTGGGCCACGGGTCACGGCGGCGTCTACGTGCCCGTCACCCAGTCGATCCAGCCGGATCCCTACACCGATTTTCTCCCCGAGCGTGACGTGGTCACCCCCTCAGGCCGCCTTCTGACCCTGCTCAATCCAGCGACCATCATGCGCCAGTACTATGAGTTGTCTGCGCAAGGAGACGGCGCTCGTGGCCACATCACCAGCCTGCATCCTCTCAACCCGGCCAACACCCCGGACCCTTGGGAGAGCGAGGCCCTGCGGGCGTTCGAGGCGGGTAAAGAGGAGGTTTCGGAGCTCGTCGACATGGATGGTTCGCCACACATGCGCCTGATTCGGCCCATGATCATCGAGGAGGAGTGCCTCACGTGTCATGGCCGCCAAGGCTACCGCGCTGGCGATGTGGGCGGCGGGATCAGCGTTACAGTAGAGCTGGATACAAGCCATGCCCGCCACGAGGTGATCACACTGGGAATCGGCCACGGTCTCCTCTGGGTGTTCGGCCTTGTTGGAATCGGAGGCGGATCACGTCAACTGGCGCGAAGGGTTCGGGATAACGAGCGTGCCTATCAGGCACTGGAGGAGAACCAGGAGCGAACGCGCGCCATTCTCTCCACCGCCCTTGATGCAATCATCACCATCGATGCGGACAACCACATTACCGGGTGGAATGAGCAGGCCGAAGCGATCTTCGGCTGGCGCGCCGACGAGGTGCGCGGGCAGACACTGAGTGAAACCATCATTCCAGAACGCTACCGTGCCGCCCACGATGAGGCCTTGCAGCGGGTGCGGCACGGTGGCGAACGCCGCATGCTCGGCCGTCGGGTCGAACTCAGCGCCCTGGATCGCACCGGACGTGAATTTCCGGTCGAACTGGCTGTGGCATCCATCGTGATCGACGGGAGTTTTGCCTTCAGTGCCTTCATCCGCGACATCACCGAGCGCAAGGAGACCGAAAGCAAGATCCGCCGTGACTACCATTCGCAACGGACCATTGCCGCAGTGCTCGAGACCTCAATGATGCCGCTGCCGTTTGGCGAACGCCTGGAGCGTATCCTTGACTTGATCCTATCGACCCCTTGGTTGTCACTACAGGGCAAGGGGATCATCTTCGTTGCCGATGGTGAACAGCGCAACTTGCAGCTTGCAGCTCAGCGCGGCACATCGGAAGCGGTTACCAATACCTGTACCAACGTCCCGTTTGGTGAATGCATCTGCGGCCGTGTCGCCGAGAGCCGCACCCTGATCTTCAGCGCCTGCATTGATCACCAGCATGACCGCACGTTCCCGGATATGGTCGAACATGGACACTATGCGCTGCCGATCCTCTCCGGCGGCAAGCTGCTTGGCGTGCTGAACCTTTACCTGAATGAGGGTCATCGGCAGAAGGAGGATGAGATCCAGTTCCTGTCGGCCGTCGCCCATACGATCGGCGGGATGATTCAGCGCCATCAGGCCGAGGAGCTATTGCAGTACAACGCCTACCACGATCAGCTGACCGACCTGCCCAACCGCGCCCTGTTCATGGACCGGCTGGATCGCTGCATCAAACGTGCGGAACGCCACCCGGAGTATCTGTTCGCAGTGCTGTTTCTCGATCTCGACCGCTTCAAGAATGTGAACGACAGCCTCGGTCATGGCGCTGGGGATGGTTTACTGGTCGGACTGGCCGGCCGGCTGCTCGACTGCATGCGCCCGGGCGATACGGTGGGGCGCCTCGGGGGTGACGAGTTCACGATACTTCTGGACGATATCTCGGATGTTGCGGCCGCGGCACGGATAGCCGAGCGCATCCATGAAGAACTGCGAAATCCGTTCGAGGTGGATGGGCGCGAGGTCTTCGCACCGGTCAGCATCGGAATCGCCATCGGCAGCGCCGGCCGCTATTCCCATCCCGAGGAGCTGCTGCGTGATGCGGATACCGCCATGTACCGTGCCAAGTTGGGGGATCCCAGCAACGGTCATACGGCGGTATTCGATGATCATATGCATGCCCGTGCGGTGAAGCGGTTGAACATCGAGATGGAGCTTCGGCGCGCGGTCGAACGGCGTGAGTTTCAGGTCTACTACCAGCCCATTATCGATATCGACAGCGGCGAGATTCTCGGCCTTGAGGCGCTGGTACGTTGGCAGCAGCCGGAGCGCGGCATGGTCTCACCCGTTGACTTCATTCCGGTGGCGGAGGAAACAGGGCTGATTGGTCTCATCGGGAAACAGGTACTCACCACCGCCTGTGAACAGTTGAGCCGCTGGCAGGAACGTCTCATCGGGCAGTCGCCCTATGTCAGCATCAATCTGTCTGCACGCCAATTCCTGCAGCCCGGACTGGTGGAGGAGATTGAGTCGGCACTCAAGTCCTCCGGGCTCGATCCATCCTCCCTGCGCCTTGAGATCACCGAAAGCGTGCTGGTGGAAAATCCGGACACCACCAACGCCATTTTGCAGCAGTTCAAGCGTCTCGGTATTCGCCTCTACATCGACGACTTCGGCACTGGTTACTCTTCACTCAGCTACCTGCACAACTTCCCCTTCGACACACTGAAGGTGGACCGTTCGTTTGTGGCAAAGCTGGGGGATGGGGAGGAGCATGAAGGGATGGTGCAGGCGATTATTGCCATTGCCGGGAACTTCGGCATGGATGTCATCGCCGAAGGGGTGGAAACAAGGGAGCAGTTGGAACAGCTACGTCGGCTCGGCTGCCGCCACGTGCAGGGCTACTATTTCGCCCCGCCCCTGCCGCCGGAGGCGCTGGAGGAGTACTTGGGGCGGCCATTGGGGCCGGCCGGGGACGCCGCCGGTTAGGGCGTGTCCACGACGTCAGGCCGCCGAGAATATCTGCGCAGTATCGATGAGAACGGCGGGCGCGAAGTGCTCACGTACATACGCAATCCGTTGCGCAATGGACAGCTGTTCCACCTGCTCCATTCTTTCGATGAGGCGCAGCCGCGGCAACAGGCCGGCACCGTTCGCGAGTTGAATCGTTAGCCCCGGGCGCGCATTCAACTCCAGGAGCATGGGTCCGCGCCGCCGATCCAGTACAAGGTCGACGCCGAGGTAACCGAGGCCGCTCATGTCTGCACATGCGCAGGCCAGTTCCAGCAGTGTCTGCCATTGCGGAACCTGTAAAGAGAGCAGGTCCTTGCCGGTATCGGGGTGGACCCGGATGGGTTTGTCCCTCTGTACGGCGCGCACCGCGCCACCGCCCGCTATGTCGATACCGACCCCGACCGCGCCCTGGTGCAGGTTCGCCTTGCCGTGAGAAGCGGCGCAGGAGAGCCGCATCATCGCCATGACGGGAAAGCCGCGGAATACAATGACACGTACATCCGGCACCCCTTCGTAGGAGTAATCGAGCAAGGCCTCGTCTGCCTCGATCAAGGCTTCGATCACCGCCACATCCGGCGCACCGCTCAAGGAGAACAGGCCGGCCAGTATGTTCGAAACGTGGCGTTCCAGATCGCGCAGTGCAAGTTCCTGGCCGTTGGAACGGTAGAAGGTTCCTTCATCGACACGCGAGACCACCAGAATGCCCTTGCCGCCGGACCCCTTGGCCGGTTTGATGCAGAAGTTTTTCAGCCCGCTGACCAGCCTGGCGACCCGCACCACCTCATACTGGTGTTCGACGATGCCGAGCAGCTCCGGCGTGGTGACACCATGGCTGAGGGCCAATCGCTTGGTCTTCAGCTTGTCATCCACCAGCGGATAGAGGCGGCGCGGGTTGTAGCGGCTGATGTAGGCGATGTTTCGCCGATTCATGCCCATGACGCCTTGTGCCGAGAGCCGCCTGAACGGCAGCAGGCGCTCCAGCCAGCGTCGCGCCATCATGTGCGTTCCCCGATCATGGGCTGAAAGCGGCGCAGTTCCAGTAGGCGGTAGCCGGTGTAGTTTCCGATCAGCAGCACGAGCGCCATGATCACGAACTGCAAGCCGAGGAAATTGAAGGTCAGGTGCCGTACCACATCATTGCTCATCGCAACGTAGGCGAGCAGGGCGACCAGCAGGGAGCCGCCGCCCTGGGTGAGTACCTCCTTCGGCCCTTCCTCCTCCCAGAGAATCGACATCCGTTCGATGGTCCAGGCGAGAATTACCATCGGGAAGAAGGTGATCTTCAGACCCTCGGTGAGACCCAGCTGGAACGAAAGCACCGAAAAAACGGCAATCATGACGATCACCGAGATGATCACCGCCGATATCCGGGCCACCAGCAGCAGGTTGAGGCGCGACAGGTAGGAGCGGATCATCAGCCCGGCGCCGACGATGAGAATGAAACCCGCCAGTCCGGTCAGCAGACTGGTCTGGATAAAGGCGATAGCGATCAACACCGGCATGAAGGTGCCGGAGGTGCGCACACCGACCAGGATGCGCAGCAGCGAAACGATCAGCACGCCCACCGGAATCAGCAGGATTCCCTTGAACAGCGCCTGTTCGGAGAGCGGGAGGCTGTGGATGGAGAAGTCGAGAAGATTCTGGGCAGTGGGGAAGGTACCCTCCTCGAGCATGCGGTTGACCGGCACCTCCTGTTCGATCATGGAGAAGTGCGCCCGTGAATTGCGTCCGCCGATGACATCCAGCAGGGGGGCTGAATAGTATTCCCATAACAGCTGGTCGTGACGTTGCACCACCCGGCCGGAACGCATGTCGAGCAGTTGATAGTTCTCGCCATCGAAGACCTGCAACAGGCTGACCGGTACCTGGCGGCGGCGGCCATCCTCGAGGTTCAGCGCTTGTACCTCGCGCGCGGGGACGCCGGCCATATGCAGCAGATCGACGAGCCAGGCGCCGCGCGGCTTGTCCTGTGTCAGCAGACTCGCGCTCTGGTTCTGTTGATTGAACTCATGGATCAGTTCGCGCGCCAAGGTGTAGGGATCGGCGGAGCGCTCGCGTGCCCGTTCCAGGATGAGATTCGCCACCGTGGCGCGTGGGCCATCGTGATGTACCGGGCGCAGACGCGGTGCCGTTTCCATCCTGGGCTCCCGGGTTTCGGGATCGACCAGCATCTCGACCTGGTAATAGAGCGTCTGTGGCCCATGCGCTTCGCGGATGGACCACTCGGCGCGGCGACCGGAAGGGTGCTCAACGAAGGCCAGTCCGTATCCCGGGCTGGCAGTATGTTCGCCGATGCGTTTGAATCCGGGCTGCGAATCCGGAATGGCCAGCGACGCCTTGACCGGTTTGCCGAATGCGACGAAGTCCACCTGCGCCTCGACGGACCAGATCTGCCGCTTTTCGCCTGGTAGCCAAGGTACATCGAACATGGCGTGGCGATACCACGTCAGAAGTGTGCCGGCGACAAGCAGCACGATGACGAGCAGGTAGACGGGTGTCCGATGCGATCTCATTCAGCGGTATCCGGCCGTTCAGGTGAGTACTTCTTCTGCACGAACTTGCGCGCGACATCGACCACCGCCACGTCGCGTAGGAAGTTGCGCCCCAACAGCAGGGGGTAGAGCATGTTCCCGCGGTTCGTGAGCGTGAACTCGGCATCGTCCGCCAGTTTGCCCAAACGCACCTTGAGCCTGACCACAGGCCGCCGCTCGAGCTCGTCGGCCGAGGCCTGGCGAATCCGTACGTGCCGTACCAGCGGCGATTCATACGTTTCACCCCCGTCGGGATGCTCTTCATCCGGCACACGGAAGCGTATCCAGTTCTGGCCTTCACGTTCGAACGGTTGCAGATCCACTGCGCTCAGCGACGACGACGAGGCACCGGTATCGATACGGGCCTTGATGTTGCGGTCCAGCAGTTCGAGCCAGACCCACTCATTGCGCCCAAGTACCGCCTTGCCATCCTCGTTCACCACCAGCGTGGGCTCAGAATTCGGTGCAGTGCGCACGCTGGCTGCGATCCGTTTCCGGTACTCCACCAGGGTGCGATCCATGTCAGCGAGCATTTCGGCCATCTGCTGCTGTTCATCGATTTGCTGTGCAAGCAACGCCGAGTGCTCCCTGAGCAGTGCGCCCTGCTCCGCCAGCAAGCGGGTGTGGTGAAGCTGCGCCTCCTCGAGGTGCCGTGCTGTATTCCGGTCGATGGTGCAGCCGGCGGTTATCGCGATGCCGAATAGCAGGACGAGCAGTGTTCTCATCAGTCTTTCAATCTTCGTTAGTATTAACTTATTGAATTATCGAAAATATAGATGACGTTCGAGCAGCCCCACCGTGGGGAGGAGATCAATCTGGCCCGGCAGCGGCTGGGCAGCCGCAGCGGTTCAGGCCCGTTCCGGCCTATGCATTGGACGATAATCATAGCGGCTTTCGTCCCGCCAAATTGTCGACCGGACCGCTCTACGGTGCGCGCGATCGGCGCAGCGGTTGCTTTTTTTGGCCCCTGGGGGAGGATATGGCACATGGCTCGGGAAGGGGGGGCGGGCGGGGCGGACCCTCAAGCTGGCCTTCGCCGTGATGCTGGCGGCGATGGTTTTCAGCTAAGGTGCTGGATTGCTTCCCGCGCAACCGGGGCATGGCATCCGCGGTTCAGGGATTCGTGCAGATGGGGGTCAATGCGGTGGTTGCCGGTGCGGCGGTACCGCTCTTCAGCCGCTCGGTCATGGGGCTCGCCATGGGCCAGGCGCTGTTTGTTGGTGTGGCACTGCTGCTGTGGGGGATTGCCCTGCAACTCGGCAGCCGCAGTGTGCCGCAAACCCTTCTGACCTCCCCTCAGCCGCTGCGCAGCACCCGGCACTCACTGCCGTCCAGGCGGAAGCTGGCGTGGAAGGAGGTGACATCGAAACCGAAGTAGTGCCGTTGCAGAACCCACCAGCGCCACCAGGCGCCGTCGTGTCGCTGGAACGACATGGGTTGATCCCGGACGACACACTCTCCGAAGTGGAGATCGACGCTCGCGACCCGGGGCGCCCACTCCATATTCCAGCCGGCGTTCTGCTCGAAGCAGGCATCCCAGGCCGCACGGTCGGTCATCGGTTCATTTTCGAACTGCAACGTACAGGGAGTCTCGCCCGGCGGGGCGTAGTGGATGACCCCCGGGGGGCCGAAACTGCGTCCTTCCGCTATCGGCCGACCGGTGGCGTCACGGAAGATGAGGGTCGCCTTGATGATTGATTCGCCGTGCTTCCCCAGCGACCGATCAAAGAGGCGAACATTCACCCATCCGTGGGTGTTCGAGTAGCGATAGCTCATGACGGAAATCACCACCGGCACCAGGGCCAGTGCAACTCCCGTCCCTTTCAGTAGAACCCCCATCTTCCCTGCCCCCGCTCCGGATCCAGTCGTGATACTGCCCCGGACGGCGCACGCAAGGCAACTGTGGCGGGGCGGTCTCGCCCCCGCACAAACTGACGCCGTTCAGTTGATAGCCTGGCTACGCAGATACTCCTCGTAGCTGCCGCTGAAATCGACGATCCCGTTCGGGGTGAGCTCGATGATGCGGGTGGCCAGCGAGGAGACAAATTCGCGGTCGTGGCTGACGAAGATCAGGGTGCCGTCGTAGTTCTCCAGTGCCAGATTGAGCGACTCGATGGACTCCATGTCCAGATGGTTCGTCGGCTCGTCCATGATCATCACGTTGGGCTTCTGCAGCATCAGTTTGCCGAACAGCATGCGGCCCTGTTCGCCACCCGATATCACCTTGACCGACTTTCTGATCTCGTCCTGGGAGAACAGCAGGCGGCCGAGGGTGCCGCGGATCACCTGTTCGTCGTCCCCCGGCTTGCCCCACAGCGCCATCCAGTCGAACAGCGGCATGTCGTTGGCGAAGTCGGCGGCGTGGTCCTGGGCGAAGTAGCCGATGCTGGCGTTCTCCGAGAATTTCACCTGGCCGGCGTCGCCCGGCAGGTCGCCCACCAGGCAGCGCAGCAGGGTGGTTTTGCCAATGCCGTTGGGGCCAATCACCGCGATGCGTTCGCCCACCTCCACCAGCAGATTGAGATTACTGAACAGCGGCTGTCCGTCGAAGCCCTGGCTGAGCCCTTCCACCTCCAGGGCGTTGCGGTGCAGCTTCTTCTCCTGCTGGAAACGGATGAATGGGTTCTGGCGGCTGGAGGGCTTGATCTCCTCGAGTTTGATCTTATCGATCTGGCGCGCGCGTGAGGTGGCCTGTTTCGCCTTGGAGGCGTTGGCGGAGAAGCGGCTGACGAAGGCCTGGAGCTCGGCAATCTGTGCCTTCTTCTTGGCGTTTTCGGACAGCTGCCGTTCTCGCACCTGGGTGGCCGCGGTCATGTACTCATCGTAATTGCCGGGATAGACGCGGAGTTCACCGTAGTCCAGGTCGGCCATGTGGGTACAGACACTGTTCAGGAAGTGGCGGTCGTGGGAGATGATGATCATGGTGCTGTTGCGGGCGTTGAGCATCTCCTCCAGCCAGCGGATGGTGTTGATGTCCAGGTTGTTGGTCGGCTCGTCCAGCAGCAGGATGTCCGGGTCGGAGAATAGCGCCTGGGCCAGCAGCACACGGAGTTTCCAGCCCGGCGCGATGGCGCTCATCAGACCGCTGTGCTGTTCGATGGGGATGCCGACCCCGAGCAGGAGTTCGCCGGCACGCGCCTCGGCGGTGTAGCCGTCGTACTCGGCGAACTGGACCTCCAGTTCCGCGACCTTCATGCCATCCTCCTCGCTCATTTCCGGCAGCGAATAGATGCGATCGCGCTCGTGCTTCACCTGCCACAGTTCCGTATGGCCCATGATGACCGTGTCGAGCACGGTGTACTTCTCGAAGGCGAACTGATCCTGACGCAACTTGCCGAGCCGTTCATTGGGGTCGAGGCTGACGTTGCCGGAGGTCGGTTCCAGGTCGCCGCCGAGGATCTTCATCAGCGTTGATTTGCCGCAGCCGTTGGCGCCGATGAGGCCGTAGCGGTTGCCGTCGCCGAATTTGACGGAGATGTTTTCGAACAGCGGCTTGGCGCCGAACTGCATGGTGATGTTGGCGGTTGTGAGCACGAGTGATATCCAGGTAAACGGTGAAAAGAGTTCAGGGCCAATAAGATGAACGCCGGCGGCAGCGGCACGGGGGCCGTCGAGCCGGTGGGGAAAAACCCGATTACTTCAGGGGGCAAAAAAGATTCGGACTTAAACGGCACTATTGTCGCACATGCGGAGCGGCTGGGCTCGATCGGTTGTGCCCGGACTTGCCTCGGTGTTCGTGCCCAAGGCTATAGAGAAGGCGAAAAGGCCATTAGTCGCCCCGTTTCGTCGGCTCATCTGGAATGGGTGTTTCCAGACGTGTCGTACTGCGGATGCGGTATAAAATGGAACCGTGTCCGTCCCGGGCACACAAGACGCAGTCCTGGCGACTCCACAGGGAAATAACCATGAAAAGCAAGCGGTACTTCTGGTCAATGGCCGGGGGCGGTTTCAATGCTGCTGAGCGGCGCGGCGTGGGCCGAGGAGGTGCCGCCTGCGACCGAACTGCACGAGCGCGCTATGGAGCAGGCGCGAAACCAGGCCCGGACCCAGAACCAGACCCAGGCACGCATCCGCACGCGCACCCAGGAGCGCACCAACCAGCCCGAAATCGAGTCGGCTGTTCGCAGCGAGCAGCAGAACAGATGGGAAGGCGCTTCCGAAAGGGGGCAGGGGCAGGGGGGTGGGAACGGTTCCGGAGTCCGTACGGGCGGCGGCAGGGGTATGTCCGGCGGCGGTGGAGGGCGCGGCCGCTGACGCACGCCATGCCCGCCGCCGTGCCCCTTCCCGGTCGGTCTGACCGGGAAGGGGCGGAGTCGGGGCATGCCGCAGCCGTGCCTACACCTTGAAGCGCATCACATGCTGGTGGAGTGAGTTCGCCAGCTGGCTGAGCTCATCGGAGGCGGCAGCGATGTGGTGTACGCTGTCACCGGTGGTGTCGGCGTTCTGCTTAATGGCGGAGACGTTCCTCGCCACGTTGGCCGCTACAGTTCCCTGCTCTTCGGCAGCAGCGGCGATCTCCTGCGTCATGCGGTGGATGTTGCGAACCACGCCATCGATGACGCCGATGGCGGCGCCGGCCTCTTCGGCACTGCTGACCGCCGCCTCGGACCGGGTGTTGCCGCTTTCCATCACGGCGACCGCTTCGCGGGCGCCGGTCTGCAGCCGGCCGATGATGCCTTCGATCTCGCCGATGGCCTGTTGTGTGCGCTGGGCCAGCGTACGCACCTCGTCGGCAACGACCGCGAAGCCTCTCCCCTGTTCACCGGCGCGTGCCGCCTCGATGGCGGCATTCAGTGCCAGCAGATTGGTCTGCTCCGCAATGGCGTTGATCACGTCCAGGACCTTGCCCACTTCGGCGCTCTCCTGATCGAGGCGGCCAATCACCTCTGCGGCGCGTCTCACCTCCCCCGCCAGCGCATTGATGCTGTCGGAGGTGCTTCCGACCACCTGCTTGCCGCGGCCAGCGCTCTGTTCCGCCTCTTCCGTTGCCTGCGCCGTGGCGGTGGTGTTGCGGGCCACATCCTGCACGGTGGCACTCATCTGCTCCACGGCCGTCGCCACCTGATCGGTTTCATTCAGCTGTTCGCGCATGGCGGCACTGGTCTCTTCGGTAATGGAAGAGAGCTCCTCGGAGGCGGTGCTGAGGCGGTCTGTGGAGTTGAATACCTCGCGGATGATTCCCTGGAAGTCGGCCAGCAGCCGGTTGAAGTTCTCGGCCATGGAGGCGACTTCGTCACGCCCCTTGACCTCGGCGCGCAGGGTCAGATTCTCTTCGCGGCGGACCTGTTCCATGACTCTCTGCAGGCGCAGCACCGGTGCGAGGACCGCATTGGCCACGACACCCACCAGCACGATCACCACGCCAATGATGATGAAGGAGATGATGGCGGTCATCCAGCCGGTGCGCTCGTCCGCCTCGGAAACGGCCGCTTCCAGGCTGCTGTTTAGTGTGGAGAGGGCCGATTCGGTCTCATGGACCGTATCGCGCATCTGTCCGAGGACCCCCTGGCTGCTGGTGAGCCCCTTCTCCTGTTCCGCTTTCACCAGCGCATGGAAGTCCGTGTCGTAACTGTCCAGCCTGGAGAGCAGCAGCTCCCTGACCGCAGGATCGTGGTCGGAGAGGCCGACCGCCTCGCGGAACACCGCGAGATTGTTGTCGAATGATTTGATGTACTTGATGTCACGGCGCAGCATGAAATCCTTCTCGTTACGGCGCAGCATCAGCATGTGGCGCATCAGGCGATCGTCATCGTGCTCCTTGAGCAGTTCCTCGACCCCATGCACCGCTTCCCGAAGCGTCCCGTACAGACCATCCTTGGGATTGAGGCCGATCCGCTTCTGAATCGCCACAAGTTGATCGAAGGCCTGACGGTAGTCAGCCGCAATCGATCCAAACTTCTCGAGATCGCCGCGGCTGATTCCGGCGGACTGCAGCGAGGCCGTGAGCCGCTCGATGCGCGTGCTCATCTCGCCGAATGTGGTGGAAAAATTCTCGTGGTACTTGGTGTCGAAGCGGGCAAGGAAGTCCTTCTCGTGGCGCCGCAGCATCAGTACGTCACTGGCGAGTCGTTCGGCCAGTACCCGGTTCTCCTCGAGTTCGGCCAGCGAGTGGAGGCTGTAGCGGGAGAGGACCGCCTGACCTGTCAGGCCGGAAACGACCACGAGCGCCAGAATGATGAGCCTTGCCTTTATCGTCATTTTTTTCCTTATCCCACGATTGTTTGTACGACAAAAAAACTGAGATGAAATTGAGCGGGCGGATTTTAAACAAATTGATAGATGTATCACCAGCCCGCGGGAACGATTGCGTTCTAACAAACAGTGCATAATAAATAGATGGATTGAGGTTTGGGGTTCCGGCGCCCCCGGGGGCCACAGCGTCCCGAACGGGGGGCTCGCCGCCGCAGAGTTGCAGAAACACGTAGCGACAAACAGGCCAGGCTAGAAGGCGTGGCATAACCCGATGTTTCCCTTTGGTGGATAAATCCTTATTATTTGTATCGGGAAATGGCGGGCCGCGGCTGGAACAGGCCGGAGGCTTTTCACTCGTTCAAGGCAAGAGCGCAACGATGCTCCATCGGCTCTATCTCACGCTGGTCCTGCTGATGGGCACGGGTACGCTTGTGCTGCTCGACCAGTGGTATCGGGCCGAAATCGACCTCGAGAATCAACGCTACCTGAATGATGCCGCAACCGCGGTCCAGAGCGATCTTACGCATGCCGTGCAGGGCTTGGTCGAGGCGGTCAGCAACCTGCAGGCATTCATGCTCGCGGGTGACTCCCTGCCGGAACCGCGCGCATTCGATCGCTTTTCCGCCAACCTGCATGCGCTCCATCCGGAACTGGAAGCGCTGGTCTATGTCGGGCCTGATCGGCGCATTCAGCTTGTCTTCCCCCTTGAACGGCACCAGCGCGCATTGGGGGTGGATCTGTCGCAGCGACCCTCGGCACCTTTTGTCGAGAAGGCCATCGTCAAGCGCCGAATCGTGGTGGACAGTCCACACCGCATCATCGGTGGCGAACTGGCCATCGTGGTGCGGGCGCCCCTCTACCGGGGGGATGATTTACAGGGATTGGCGCAGGGGGTGGTGAATATCGCATCACTCACCGCCAGGCTCGATCCCTGGACCGCAGATTATTCGTTCAATCTGCGCGACCAGAACGGCGAGCTGTTCTGGGGGGCGGAGACCCTGCCTGGGGCGGTGCAGCACCGTATCCTTTCCGTAGGGGACACCACCTGGACGCTGGGGATCGGCCGGGAGGCTGAGCTGTCCCGCTCCGCACTCTTTACGCTGTTGGTCATCTGGGTGGCGGGCAGCGCGTTGGTCGGAGTCGTTGCCTATCAGGTCCATCGAATGCTGAACCATACTCGGGTGCTGAATGAGGCAGTGGCGTCGCAGACCCGGGCACTGGCGGAGTCGGAGCGGAAGTATCGCGCACTGATGGAGAACGCCAGCGATGCGATCCTTGTGGTCGGCGAGAAGGGACTCTTCGTCGATGTCAATCACCGCGCCGTAGCGCTGCTTGGCTATACGGAACAGGAGCTGCTGCGGTTGGGGCCGCCGGACATCCATCCTCCGGAAGAGCAGGAAAGGCTTCGGTCGGCCTTTCAGGATATGGAGCGCGGCGGCTCGTCGCGTTACGAACATCTTGTGCTCACCAGGGAGGGACGGACGCTGCCGGTGGAGGTGGTCGGGACCCGCATCGATCTGGGCGAGACCCGGCTCTATGTGGGCCACTTCCGTGACATCTCCAAGCGCCGGCGCATCGAGAAGGAGCTTCACAGTCACCGCCACGAGCTGGAGCGGCTGGTGGACGAGCGAACCCGGGAGCTCCAAGCCGCGAACCAGGAGCTGGAGGCGTTCAGCTACTCGGTCTCTCACGACCTGCGGGCACCACTAAGGGCCATTAACGGCTTCGGTGAAGTGTTGCGCGAGGACTATGCCGACTCCCTCGATGCGCTGGCTCACACCTATCTTGACCGGATGCAGAACGCCGCCCTGCGCATGAGCGAGTTGATTGACGGCCTGCTTAACCTCTCGCGGGTGTTTCGCACCGAGTTGACCCTGGATGAGGTGGATCTGAGCCGTCTGGCCGGGGAGGTGTGCCGCCTGTTGCAAGAGGGCGAGCCGGACCGGGTGGTTGAGCTGTCCATCGCTTCCGATCTGACCGCCACCGGTGACGAGACCCTGTTGCGCCTGTTGCTGCAGAACCTGCTCGGCAACGCCTGGAAGTTCACCGCAAATCAGGCCGCTCCCCGCATCGAATTCGGTGCCGAGCGGCATGGCGCTCGTACCATCTTTCATATCCGAGACAACGGTGCGGGGTTCGAGATGGAGTATGCCCACAAGCTGTTCAAGCCTTTCGAGCGGCTGCACACGGAAGCGGACTACGCGGGAACGGGTATTGGACTTGCCACCGTGCGGCGCATCATCCAGCGTCACGGCGGCGAGGTATGGGCGGAGGGGGCGCCAAACCACGGCGCCACCGTTTATTTCACGCTGGGGACTGGCGCAGCTGAATAGTGTGGTTTCCGATCAGGCAGGTTTCCTTTCCGCCAGCACAGATGTGTGGAGGAAAATACCGGTGCACCTTGCCCGGCGGCATCTCTGTCGAATTCCCGGCCAAGGAGGGATAATGGGCCGCCATAGAGTACACTTAGCCGGACAAAAATGATGGACTTTGGGGGAATGGATGTGAAGCATGTGCTGGATGCCTTGAAAAATAGCCTCTTCTTGGGCGACGTGTCGCCCGAGGGCCTTGCGTCCCTGGCCGAACAGGGGCGAAGGCGCTCACTTCCCGAGGGGCAGACACTGTTTCGTTGCGGCGATCCTGCGGATGAACTGCATCTGCTGCTCGCAGGCACTGTCGAATTGAGCGTGAGCGACGCAGGGGAGCGCCGGGTCGTCGATGTAATTGAAAGGGGTATCGTCCCGGGGGCGTTTGCCTTTCTGGATGGCGAGCCCTGTCCGGTTGAGGCCACCGCCCTGACCGATATCGAGCTGCTGCTCATTCCGCGCATGGAGTTCCTGGAGCAGGTCCGGGCCGACCCGCTGCTTTTCCAGGCCTTGCTCCGGTACCTGGTGGCCGGGCACCGGAAGGTGGAGTCCGAGGTGCGACACCTGGCGATGGTCGACGTGCTGACCGGCCTCTACAACCGCCGCCAGTTCATGGAGGTGTCGCTCAAGGAGACGGCACGCGCGCGCCGGTTTGGCTCCCCGTTGTCGGTCCTGCTGCTGGACCTTGACCACTTCAAACAGATCAACGACACCTACGGACATAGTGCCGGCGACCTGTCGCTGAAAGCACTGGGCCAGACCCTGTTCACGTTTTTCCGGGCCACCGACACGGTGGGCCGCATCGACGAGTGCGAGCATCAGGTCATCGGCCGCATGGCAGGCGAGGAGTTTGCTGTGCTGCTTCCGGGGACCGGTCCGGACGAGGCGTTCGAGGTCGCCGAGCGATTGCGCAAGGCCGTTTCGGGTCTGGTGGTGGACACCGATGCGGGTGCCTTCAGTTTTACCTGCTCCGTGGGGGTGGCCGGCTATCAGCCGTTCGAGCCCTCCATCGATGCCGCGCTCGTCAGGGCCGGCGAGGCCCTGGACGCGGCCAAGAGCAGCGGGCGAAATCGTGTCTCGTCCGCAGGACCGGTAATTCCCATCGATTGAGCTGCGCGGGGTCCGGAGCCGGCAAGCGGAGAACGGATTAGGGAAACGCTGATTAAATCAGCATCTCCTTGGCCGCACCTTGCCGTTTCCCGGCCCCATGCCTCACCTCTTCCCGCACTTCGCGCTTCGCGCCACAGGTCGGTAGAATCGGCCGATGCCCCAACGCCTCGCCACACTCATCCAGCTTGAACAGGAGGCACGGCAGGCTCCCACCCGGGAGGCGCTGAGCTTCATCATGGTCAATCGTACGGCGCGCCTGCTGCCGTACACCATCGCACTGTTCTGGACCCGGCAGCCGGCCGGACCCCGCCTGGCGGCGGTCTCCGGTGTTCCCGCACTCGACCGGAACACCCCGTTTGTGGATGCCATGGAGCAGCTTCTGGCGAATCTCGATCGTCCGGCGCAACCGCCGGTTGCCACCATCGACCCCGGCCTGATCGAGGCGCCGGAGTTGCGATCCGAGTGGGAGGAGTATCTCCCGCCGCAGGTGTTAGCCTGCCGGATCGGACCTCCGGCCGGTGAGCCGCTCGGCGGCTTGTGGTTGGCACGCGACGAACCCTGGTCCGAGGCGGAAATGGCGCTGGTGGAGACGCTCGCCGGGGCCTACGGCCACGCCTTGGCAGCGCTCGAGCGGTCGCCTCGCCGCCATTTTCTCCCGGGCCGAAATCGCCGCCTTGCGGCAGCGGCAATTGCCTGCGCGGCGCTGGCGATCCCGGTGCCACAATCGGTCCTGGCGCCGGCTACGGTGGTGGACCGGGACCCGCTGGTGGTGGCGGCACCACTGGATGGGGTGATTGAGGCGGTCGAGGTGGAACCGAACCAGCGGGTTGCCGCGGGAGAGCCCCTCTTTCGCCTTGAGGACACCAGTGCGCGTAGCCGTCTGGAGTTGGCGGTGAAGGCACTCGCTGTAGCGGAGGCGGAGCTGCTCAAGGCGCGCCAGGAGGCATTCTCCGACCCCGGGCAGAAGGCGCGGTTGGCCCTGCTGGAGGCACACCTTGCACAGCGGATTGCCGAACGGGATCACGCCGCCGCGCTGCTGGCCCGTACCCGGGTGCGGGCGGAGCGGGGCGGCTTCGTCTTGTTCACCGACCCGAACGACTGGCTCGGCCGCCCGGTGGCGACCGGGGAGCGGGTGATGACCATCACCGATCCGGAAAGGGCGGAACTGGAGATCCGCCTTCCGGTGGCAGATGCCATACCGTTGACGGACGGGGCGCCGGTCACCGCCTGGTTCAACGCCGATCCGCTCAGGCCCGTGGAGGCCCGGCTGCGCCGCATCGGCTACGAGGCCTATGAGGCGCCGGACGGCCTGTTTGCCTATCGGCTGAAGGCGGCGTTCATCGGCGAAGGTGTCCCGCCCCGTATTGGGCTGCAGGCCACGGCGAAGGTGCGTGGGGAGCGGGTGACCCTGTTCTGGTACCTGCTGCGCCGCCCCGTCACCGCCCTGCGGCAGGGGGTCGGATTTTGAGCGAAGCCGGCGTTCTGCCGGCCCTGCGGCCGGAACTCAGGATATTGTCCGGTCCTTTGGGGCGGGACGGGGCGCCCACCTGGACACTGCATGATCCGGTGCGCAACCGCTTCTTCCGCCTCGGCTGGCGCGAGTACGAACTGCTCAGCCGTTGGGGCGAGGGGAGCGCGGAGCGGCTGGCCGCGCGCGCCGAAACCGAGACGATGCTCCGCATCGAGCCGGAGGCGGTCGCCGAACTCGCCGCCTTTTTGGGGAAGAACGGGCTGCTGCGGGCCGATGACCCGGGCGGCCCGGAGCGGCTCGCCGCACTCACGGGAAAGCGGCATGGCATGCACCGGCTGCTCGGCTCCTATCTCTTCTTTCGCGTTCCGTTGTTCCGACCCGACCGTTGGCTGTTACGCACCCTGCCGCTGGCACAGCCATTTTTCAGCCGCCTGTTCTGGGTGGCAGTGGCAGTGGCCGGTGGTGCGGGGCTGCTGCTCGCCCTGCGCCAGTGGGACCGGTTCCTGGCGACCTTCGTCGACTTTCTTACCCCTGCCGGGCTGATCGGATTCGGGCTCGCGCTGGTCGCTGCCAAGGTGGCCCACGAACTGGCACACGCTTTCACCGCCAAACGGGCCGGCTGCCGGGTCCCACGCATCGGTGTGGGTTTCATCCTGCTGTGGCCGGTGCTTTATACCGACGTTTCGGACGCCTGGCGGCTGACGGATCGATGGCAGCGGCTGCGCATCGGGGCGGCGGGGGTAGCCGTGGAGATCGCGATTGGGGCCTTCGCACTGCTCGCCTGGAGCCTGCTGCCGGACGGTCACCTGCGGGGCGTCGCCTTTTTGCTCGCCACCACCACCCTGGCCATCACGCTGCTGGTCAACCTGAACCCGTTGATGCGCTTCGATGGCTACTACCTGCTCTCCGACTGGGTGGACGAGGCCAATCTCCAGCCACGCGCATTTACTCTTGGGCGCTGGCAGCTTAGGGAGTGGCTGTTCGGATTCGGCGATCCGCCTCCCGAGTCGCTCCCCCGGCGCCGGCAGTCCGCCTTCATCCTGTACGGCTATGCCTGCTGGATCTATCGCCTGCTGCTGATCCTGGGTTTGGCACTGCTCGCCTACACGCTGGTGTTCAAGCTGCTCGGCGTGCTGATTCTCCTCGTCGAGGTGGGTTGGCTGATTGGGGGGCCGGTGCTGCGTGAGGTGCAGGTTTGGTGGGGCAGGCGTTCATCGGTGCGGTGGAACCGGCGTAGCATCGGTGCGATGACGCTGTTCGGCCTGTTTCTGGCGCTGCTGGTCGTGCCGTGGCACGGTGAGATTACGTCGCCGGCGGTGGCGTCGGGGACCGCTGTGGCTCTCTACGCGCCTGCACCTGCGCGCATCGACCGGGTGCTGGTTGAAGAGGGGCAGGCGGTGGGGCGCGGGGAACGCCTTGTCGAGTTGTCGGCCCCGGATTTTGACCACCAGCTGGAGGTGTTGGGGGCACGCATTGAGGCGCTCGAATGGCGGATGGACCATGAACCGCCAAGTCCGGTGCTGATGGAGGAGTTGGGTGCTGCGCTTGCGGAACAGCGCGGGCTGCTCGAGCAGAAGGCGAAACTGAGTCTGGTCGCGCCCGCCGCCGGCGTGATAGCCGACCTGGCCCCGGGGCTCTCTCCGGGCCGCTGGGTCGGGCGGGATCTGGCACTTGCCCTGGTTCTCGACAGCGACCGCGTTTTTGTGGAGGCGTGGATCCCGGAGGCCGAGGTCGGCCGCATCCAGCCGGGTGCAGCCGCCCGTTTTGTGAGCGAGGGGCTGGAACTGCCGCTCCGGGTCAGCCGCATCGATTCGGCTGCGACCGAGTCCCTGCGCCGGCCGTATGTGGCAGCCGTGTACGGTGGGACACTGCCGGTGCGGCAAGACTCCTCAGGCGGGCTGGTACCGGTGAAGAACGTCTACCGGGTGCGGCTCGACCCTGCCGAACCGAAGGCACTTGCACAGGTGCGCACGGGCATGGCCTCCATCGAGACCGAACGTATCAGCCCCCTGGGGTGGCTGTGGCGGGGGGTGGCCGAGGTGATAATTCGCGAAAGCGGATTTTGAATCTGATAACCTCGATGCCGCAGGGCAGATGGAAAAATGCTGGAAACGTGCGGTGCGCCGTACGATGAACAACAAGAAGGAGAGTGCAATGAACACTACGCGGGAACGCAAGGCGCTGGCATCGAATTTCCTGTTCAAGGATCTGAATCCCGACCTTATCGATCGTGTAGCCTCCCTGGGAAAAACCGTTGCTTGCGGTGCCGGGGAGTTCGTGTTTCACAAGGGGGACCCGGGCAACACCCTCTACAGCGTCCTTTCGGGCACGGTGGAGATTACGGTGGACAAGCCGGACGGCAGCCGTTACGTGCTGAACACCCTCAACGAAGGGTGTACGTTCGGTGAGATTGCGATACTCGACGGCATGCCGCGCACAGCGGACGCCGTGGTGGCGAAGGAGGCGGAACTCTACGTCATCTCACGCGGCGCATTTATGGATTTCCTGCGATCGGAGACCGATGTCTTCGAGCATGTTCTGCGCCTTCTGACCGAGCGCGTGCGCTGGGTGAGTGATTTGATCGAACAGCGCAACCGTGCCGAGGCGGAACTGCGCAAGCTCACCAGTGCCGTTGAGCACAGCCCCAACGTGGTGCTCATCACCGATCCCGCCGGCTATATCGAATATGTGAATCCCAAGTTCGCCGAACTGACCGGATGGGAGACAGGCGAGGTGATCGGTCACAGGCCCAGTCTGCTCAAGTCGGGTCAGACACCCATTGAGACCTATCGGGAACTGTGGGGGAATATCAGCGCCGGCCGCGAGTGGCGCGGGGAACTGTTGAACAAGAAGAAGGATGGCGAGCTGTATTGGGAGAGCTGCTGCATCGCGCCCATCTTCGACAACGAAGGCGCCATTACCAACTACGTGGCGGTAAAGGAGGATATGACCGAACGCAAGCATCTGGAGGACGAGCTGCGCCGCCTTGCGACCACCGACGGTTTGACCGGCGTTGCGAACCGCCGCCACTTCATGAACACCGCCGCCACCGAGGTGGTGCGCTCCCGGCGCCATGGCCACCCGCTCGCCTTCATGATGATGGACATCGACTTCTTCAAGCGGATCAACGACACCTACGGTCACGGTATCGGCGATGAGGCGCTGAAGGCGGTGGCCAAGTCCCTGAAGGAGTGCTTTCGCCCCAACGACACGGTAGGGCGTCTGGGGGGGGAAGAGTTTGCCGTCTTGCTGCCCGAGACCGATATCGATCGCGCGGTCGCCGCGGCTGAGCGGCTGCGCAATGCGATCAGCAAGATCGTAATCAATACCGAACAGGGTCCACTCAGTTTCACCTGTTCACTCGGTGTTGCCATATACGACCACAGCGAAGAGCAGATCGATCCGGTGATGAACCGCGCCGACGCGGCCCTGTATGAGGCGAAGGAGGGCGGCCGTAACCGCGTCATCGCGGCGTGAGGCGTTGGCGCCCAACGCCCGTTCATGCGTGGAAGCGGTGCCCCCCGGATGGGTGATTCTGAATGGGTGATTACTGTGCCCCGATCGAGGATCGGCTTCTGCCCTTCGCCACCTGGTTTCTACCCCGCTCCTTGGCACGATAAAGCGCCTCGTCGGCACGGGCGAGGAGTTGATCACTGCTTTCGTGGTTCCCCGGACAGGCCTCGGCCACGCCCAGGGAGATGTGCACCGGGGGCAATGGATTCCGCTCCCGATCGGTGATTACAGTGGCTGCCACTGCGGCACGCAGCCGCTCGGCAATGCTGACCGCACCGTCGAGGTCCGTGTCTGGGAGCAGGATGACGAACTCCTCGCCGCCGTAGCGCACTGCGATATCGTTGGGGCGCAGGTGCTTGCGTATGGTTCGCGCGACCGCACTGAGCGCACAATCTCCTGCCGGATGTCCGTAGTTGTCGTTGTAGTGCTTGAAGTGATCGATATCGAGCATGATGACGCCGAGCGGCTGCCCGGAGGTGCTGCAGCGTTCGAGTTGGCGGTCGAAGGCCATGTTGAGCCAGCGTCGATTGTGCAGGTCGGTCAACGCATCGATGGTGGCGTAGTGCTGCCACTGCCGCTGCGCCTCGAAGCCGTTGATGATCACCGAGTGACCGAAGCGCATGCGCTGGGAGAGCGTGTAGAGCAGGTTGCGGGCGAGGGCGTGGGAGTTGTCCACCAGGGACCAGAGCACCTCCTGGTCGATCACCAGCAGCCGGCACTCCCCTTCGGCGACCACGTAGGCGGAGGGATTGTCGTGGTCGATGATGGAGAGTTCCCCGGCGCACTCGCCGCGCCGCATCACCAGCAGCGGTGGGAGTGTGAGGTCATCCAGGTGTACCCGCAGGCCGCCCGCCAGGACGATGTAGACCTTGTCGTTTTTCTGCTCCGGCGCGAGCAGCAGATCCCCATCGTGCAGCGTCACTCCCTGAATTCGCGCCAGATGACCCTCAAGCGAGTCGATATCGATGCCGAGAAAGAGCGGAGCGTCCGCCAGCCCCTTCTTGATCTCCTCGAGAGGCAGCGGGTGCAGTTTGCGTTTTTCCCCTTCTGTGCCGTTCACACCAGACTCCTCCCGCAGGACTATTTCGACTGCATCACCACGACCGCGTCACCCGCGCCTTCGGACAGGCGTGAGAGGTGAAGGGCGGTGGCGGCATCCTCCGGCGCCTCCGCGTGCAGCTGTTCGAACAGCTGCCGCGCAGGTTCGATCTCGCCCCCCTTCATTAGGGCGTAGGCCTCACGGTAGCGGGCCATCCAGGCCGATTCATGGGATTCGGGGGTAAGCACTTCGTGGATCTCCATCGGTTGTGCCTTGCCTTTGAGCACAATCTCCCCGAGCGGCCGCAACATCTCGTCGCCTGCACGTTGAACCGTGTCGTCCGAGGCGCAGACCCGCGTACCGAAATGCTTGTTCAGCCCCTCGATGCGCGAGGCGGTATTCACCGCGTCGCCCACCGGAACATACTTGAATCGCTGCTCCGAGCCGAAATTGCCCACCAGCGCCACCCCGGTGTGCACACCGATCCGGGTGTCGCCGATCTCGATGCCGCGCGCGTTCTGTTCCCGCCGAAAGCCTTCGGCAAACCTGGCGATATCGCGTGCACAGCGCACGGCACGGGCTGCGTGATTGTCCTGTGAGACCGGTGCACCGAAGATGGCGAACACTGAATCACCGAGGAACTCGACAATGGTGCCGCCGTGCTCCAGCACGATGGGGCAGACTCCGTCAAAGTGGCTGTTCAGCACCTCGCCAATCAGGCCCGGATCACTCGCCTCGGAGAGTGATGTGAAGGAGGCAATGTCGGTGAACAGGAAGGTGATCTCGCGCCGCTCTCCGCTCAACGAGAGTTTGGTGGGGTCACTGACCAGTTCCTGGACCAACTCTGGAGCGATGTACTTGGAGAATGCGTCGGTGATGAACCGCTTCTGCTGACGTTCCTGCCTTCCCATGTGGAACTCGGCCATCCACAGCGCGATGAGCAGGGCCAGAGTGGGTGTGACCAGGGGCAGCATGATTCCCGCGTTGCGAAAGGCGTGGAACCCGCCTGCCCAGATGCCGGACAGGACGGCACTCGCCAGGAGTAGGCGAATCCAGAGCGGGCCTGGGATAACCGCCAGCAGGATGCCCAGAAATGCAGTGACCAGAACAAGTGCTGTCTCGGTGGTCAGCCCCACCGTCGGTTGTGACTTCCCGTCGAGAATCTGGGCCAGTGCGTGGGCATGGATCATCACCCCCGGCATCAGCAGATCACCGTCACCGGTGGTGAACGGTGTCCGATGCTGATCGCGCAGGGTGAGGTCAGCACCAATCAGTACCACCTTGCCACTGATCCATGACTCCGGAACGATGGCGGAGGCCCCGATGGGAAATGCGGGGAATGGCGGCTTCTCCTCGCTGCGCCCATGCCAGACGATAGGCTCGATCTCCCGGTTGACCGAATGGCCGAGTCGTGTGGCAAGCGCCTTGGGAAAGCCGTGGATCCAGGTACCGTCGGCCAGGGCGCGTCCACCGTACATACTGCGCACGGTGTCGTCCTGCACGCTGCCTTTGTCAAACCCCTTTACCAGGTTGGCGAATCCACGTTGTTCGCGCGGCAGGAATTCATCCAGATAGGCCAGTTGTCGTTCCGTGAGTCCGCTGTCGGCGGCCGCGTAGCTGGCCACGATCGGGATTTTTGCCTCCCGAAGCACGCTCATCAGTTCCGCGTCTTTGTCCGGTTCGGTTGGCTGATCGAACAGCATATCGATACCGATTGCCCGTGCGCCGCGCCGTTCCAGCGTGCGGACCATGTCACTGAGAAACCGCCGGTCGACCGGCTCCCGGTAGGGAAACCGTTCCAGCGTCTGCTCGTTGACCAGCGCAAGGACGATCCCGTCGTGCTGCTCTTCAGGGGGGAGCAGTTTCGCGATGCGGTAGTCCGCGGCCCAGCGCCCCATAATACCGACCACCGGGATGTAAAGCGCGGCCACCACCGCGAGGGTGGTGGCGAGCAGGGCGATGCCGACGAGAGCGGACAGCTCCCGGGGGCGAATGGTGCCAATCACAGTTTCAGGTTGGCAACCGCGGCGAGGGCCTGTCGTTCACACCCCTTACGGGCTGCCCAGGCGGCGCGGGCCTGTTCGGACTTGACGCTGGCGGGGATGAGGTGAACCGTGATTTCGGCAGTCCTGCCCTGAATCTCTGCCGTGATCGCCTCCCCTTCGGCAATCTCCATATTCGGTGCCCGCACCCGGTCGTAGCCGGCCGGCCAGGTGGTGGTGGCGCGCAGGCGCCGATCCGGCAGGCTCAGGCTAACGTCGTCCGCCGGTCCCGGTTCCGGTCGCCATAACACCAGCGGCTGATCGGTCAGGGCGCACTGGCTTCCGCCGCGGGTGATGTCGATGGCCCACGGGTCGGGCATGGTGATGTTTTGACGCGACTCATCGGCCCGCATCGCGCCGCCAATGTTGGCGTCGCGCATGACACCGAGACTGGTGACGTTGGCCTGTTTTTGCGCCACCATGTCCTTCAGGGCGCTGATGACCGTGGTGCTGGAACCGCTACCCGCTTCTTCGGCCAACGGCGGCGCATCGTGCGGGCCGTCGATTCGGATGGTACGGCCGTCGTCGGTGATCAGCGTGACCTGCTGACCCTCCTGCAGACGCAGTGGCGAATCGCTCTGCACCACCTGGCCCATCGCCAGGTCGACCCCTTTGGCCGCGAACACGATCAGTTCCACCGCGTGGCCTGCCAGCGGCAGGGAAAGTCCGGCGGCAGCAACTGTACCGAGCATTATCATTCGCATTGTTCAGCTCCCTCTTCCATGGTTCGGCGATGGCAGTCTACTGCCGGATTCCACCGAATGGCAACGCGATCCGACAAGGCGAGCATTTTAACGATCCACTCACGCCCATGTGCCACCTTCCAACCTGACCAAAGCAGGGGCAGAATGGTGGCGATTACAGGAAGGGATCGGAACCAGGATGAGCGAACCTGACGCAACAGTTCACCGAGCGTATCGCCGCTACCGGATACCAACCGAGGCGCGGATGCTTGCGCTGGAGCCGCGCATCGTCCTGGATGCGGCACTTGGTGCCACGGTGGACGACACGCAGACCAGTTCTCCCGACATTGGCGCCGTGCTGGCATCGGTGCGCTTTGAGAGCAACGAGGGTCAGGCGGATGCCGTCGCCGATTTTATCGCCCGCACCGAGACCTACACCATCGGCTTCACCGATGAGGAGGTGATCTTCGCCCTGCGCGGTGAGGAAGGCACCGAGACGCTCACCATGACCGCCGTCGGTGGCGAGGCGGTCGCCCCGGTCGGCGAGGCCCCGCTCTCGGCCTACTGGAACTACTACGGGCCCGACGGCGCAATCGAAGGGGTCACCCAGTGGGGTTCCATCCGCTACAACGACATCTACGCCGGCATCGATCAGGTATTCCATGCCGCTGCCGACGGTCTGCTGGAGTATGACTTCATCGTCGACCCCTATGCCGACGCCTCCCAGATCGCCCTTCAGTTCGATGGCGCCGATTCCATCACCATCGCCGAGGACGGCAGCCTCAATATCCGCTTCGGCAACCAGACCCTCACCCAGTATGCGCCGGCGGCATACCAGCATACCGACGGCGTCCTCCAGAGTGTCACCGTCTCGTTTACCTTACTTGACGGCAACATGGTCGGCTTCGAACTGGGTGAGTATGACGCTGCGCGGACCCTGGTCATCGACCCGGTGGTGGAGTACGCGAACACCTTCAATGGCGTGGAGTTGAACGATGTGGCCGTTGATGACGTAGGCAACGTCTATCTTGTCGGCACCGCCGGGCGTGGCAACAACCTGGGGCTCGGAGAGCCCGGTGGCCGGTCCGATGCCGTAGTGCTCAAGCTGGATGCCGACTACAACTTGCTGTGGGGCAGCTACATCGGCGGCAGCGGTGATGAATACGGCTATGCGCTCGACCTCGACTGGGAAGGCAATGTCTGGATCGTCGGTGAAACATGGAGCGATGGCCTGGCCACCGGAGACGCGGTCCAGGGCGCCCTGGCAGGAAACGTGGATGCGTTCGTGGCACGGCTGGACGGTGCCGGCAGCGTCAATCATTTCAGCTATCTGGGCGGTGATGAGGGGGATGGCGGTGCGGAAAGCGGTCTCGATATTGCGGTAGCGGGCGACCATATCGCGGTGCTGGGCACGACCGATGCGACGGGTTTCCTGCCGGAAAATGCGTGGGAAGAGTTCGGGAAGGGTTTCGTGGCCCTCATCGATCCCGACACCCCGGATTCCGGGACCCTCGTTTTTGGCAGCCATCTCGCTGATGACCACTCGGTGAACGCAATTGCATCGGATGGGGAGCAGGTGGTCATCGTCGGTTCTACGGGCGGCGATGTGGCAATTACACGCTTCAGCATCCTCGATCCCGAAGACAGGGAATTCACCACTGTCGGTGGTTATGGCCGGGACGAGGCCTTGGGTGTCGCCATGGATGGGGACGGCTACGCCTACGTTATCGGTACGACCAGCCACTGGATCAGTTTTGATTGGGACGAGGCCTGGGGCGAGCTTGGAGAGTATGACGCCTTCCTGATCATGTACGACACGGCCTGGGATACTGTCGATTGGGTGACGGTCATCGGTGGCAGCGGCAATGACGTGGCCTACTCGGTTTCCATCGCCTGGGACGATACCGTATTTATCGGTGGCCAGACCGATTCTGCCGATCTCCCGGTGTTCGAGGCCGTGCAGTACGACCTCGACAGCGTGCAAAACGGCTTCATCGCGGCGTTCGATCCGTGGATGGGCGAGTTCATTTTCTGCACCTATGTCGGTTCGGGTGCTGTGTCGGTCCATGGCTTGGACGCCGGGTATGCCGATCGCGTGGTCGCTGTCGGCAGCTCCGGTCCGGGTGATGACTTCCTTGTCGGGATCGACTTCGCAGACGTACTTGAGGAGTATTACGACGAGCAGTATTGGGCCGACTGGGATGCCTTCCTGGACGAGTGGTTCGACGAGGATCTGGGCGACGTGGACTGGGAGGCGTACTGGGATGACTGGTACACGTTTGACGATGCCTCGTGGGGAGACGATGACGGCTGGTACGAGTGGGATGGCAGTGAGTGGTACTGGGTGGAATTCGATGGTGACTGGTACAGCGAAGACGACTGGTTTTACGACGACGATCTCAGTTGGGATGAACTGAACTCCCTGCTTTGGGGCATGGATGCCACGGAGCTGGTGGATCAGTTCAGCCATCTTCCGGCCGGCGACCAGGCAGGCTCCCTGTTGCGGAAGATGCTTGACGGAAATGAGGTCGACTATGGCGAATACAGGCGGACTCTGGGCGAGAACGGTATTGACGAGGAGCGGATGAGGCCATACCTGCTCGCCTACGATCGTATGCTGAAGGAGTCACGCACCAAACTCTACTCGGGGGCGCTGCAGGAGCTGTCGGAGAATCCGTTCGCGGCAGACGCCTTTGGCGAGTTGCCGCAAGCGCCACTGGATGAGGAGGAGGCACTCGAAAGGCCGGGCGAAGGGCGGCGGGTGGCCATATTTATCGGCATCGAGCAATACGCCAACGGTGTGCCAAAACTCAACACCCCGATCGCCGACGTGCAGGCGCTCGCCGCACTGTTCGACGACAAGTTTGGCTTCGAGGCCATCGTTCTCGCCAACCCTTCCAAGCAGCAGCTTATCGAGGACCTGAGCCGGGTCGCTGCGGGTCTGAAACCGGGCGACTCATTGGTGGTTTACTACGCCGGCCACGGTTACTCGGTGCCCCAGACCGGACTTGGTTTCTGGCTGCCGGCGGACGCAACCCCCGCAGAGGCGACAAGCTGGGTCTCCACCCGCGACTTGACCAACTTCCTTGCCGGTGCCCGCTCCAACCAGGTAATGATCATGTCCGACAGCTGCTATTCCGGCGCGTTAATCCGCTCCCCGGGCGGCGAAAGTGGAACGCTCCCGATCGAGGAGATCCTTAAGCGCCGCTCGGTAGTGGTGATGTCCTCCGGCGGCGACGAGCCGGTGCGTGACGACGGTATGGACGGACACTCGGTTTTTGCCGGTAACCTGTTGCAGTCACTGCGCCAGGTGGATGATTCGCTGGTCGCCCGGCAGGTCTATGACGATGTGCGTGACAAGGTCGCCCGCATGGCGGCGCAGACACCACACTTCGGCTTTGTGCCGTCGGCCGGGCACGACTCCGGCGGGGATTTTGTCTTTCAACCCAAGTAGAAAAAAATAATGTCGACAACGAGAGCTTTCGCTGCAGCGTTTGCTGCCGCCTTTGTTGGGGGTTGTGCCGTCACCACCGAACCGTTGACCGAAGTTGAGCGCCGACAGCGTGCGGAGCAGGATCTCTCCGCGCTGTTCAGCAACCAGGTACCGGTGACTGCGCCCATTTCACTGGAGGAGGCGGTAGCCCGCGCCATCCAGTACAACCTGAATGCCCGCACCCGGATGATGGACGTGGCGGTGGCGCAGGGGCTGGCCGAGGTCACCTCCTACGACATGTTGCCGCGGATGGCCGCTTCGGCCGGGTATGTGGGGCGCAGCAACGTCAGTGCGACCAACAGTCGCAATCTGCGTACCGACACGCGCGGCACCGACTACTCCACCTCTCTCGACAACGACCGGCAGGTGGCAAGCCTGTCGGTGGCGTGGAATGTGCTCGATTTTGGCATCAGCTATCTCAGGGCACGCCAGGACAACAACCGGGTGCTGGTGGCCCGGGAGCAGCGGCGCAAGTCCATTCACAACCTCATTCAGGAGACCCGCTCCGCCTACTGGCGCGCGGTGGTCGCGGAACGGTTGAAAGAGGATCTGGACCCACTGCTGGTGCGGGTGCGGGTGGCGTTGAGGAACGCGCGGCGTATCGAGGAGAGTGGGGTGCAGTCGCCGATCCAGGCGCTCGATTACCAGCGGTCACTGCTCGATACGCTATACGAGTTGCAGTCGCTGAGACGCGATCTCTCCACCGCGCGGGTTGAACTGGCGGCGCTGATCAATGTCCCGCCCGGTGAGGGGTTTATGCTGGTGCTGCCAGACGACGGGAACATGCACTCCCCGGAGGTGCCGCCGCGGCTGGACATGCTGGAGCTGATGGCGTTGACCACCCGCCCCGAATTGCGAGAGGAGGATTACCAGGCGCGCATCAGCGCCGACGAGACACGCAAGGCGATGCGGCGCATGCTGCCCGGACTGGAGTTCTCCGTGGCGCGCCAGTACGACGACAACTCCTTCGCGCTTAATAGCGCCTGGACCGATACGGGGCTCAAGCTGACCTGGAATCTGCTGAACGTATTCTCCGGTCCGGCCAACGTCCGCCACGCGGAAATGCAACAGGACCGGTCCGAACTGCGGCGGCTCAGCATGAGCATGGCGGTGCTGAGCCAGGTGCATATCGCCCACCGCCGGCTGGCACTTGCCAAGGAGGACCTGGATGTCCTCACCCGGATGCTGGAGGTGGATGACCGCATCAGCAGGCACGCCGCTGCGGCGGAGCGGGCGGCTACCCAGAACGAACTGGAGAAGATCCGGCGTGATGCCAACCGGCTGCTCTCCCGCCTGCGCCGTGACATGGCGTTTGTCGAGGCACAGAACGCTTCCGGTGCGCTCATGGTCTCCGTCGGTCTCGATCCGGTCACTGATTCGATGCCGGTCGACGATCTGCCGACGCTCACGGAACAGGTGCGTCGCGCGCTGCGCGGCTGGAGCGGAACGTCGGGTATCGGCACCCCCGAGTGGGTGATCGATGAGCTGCCGAGCCCGGGCGTCGCCGCCCCCGACTGGCGCATCGAGTCGCTGCCGAGTCGGGGTGTGGCGCAGCCCGATTGGGCGATCACACCACTGCCGTGATGTACGGCCGATACTGCGGCGCGCTGATTGCGCTGATTGCGCTGGTTTCCGCGCTGCCGTTGCCGGCGTTTGCGGACGGGCTGACGGCGCGCGCTCTGCTGGTACCCCGTAACGAGGTGGTGCTCTCAAGCCAGATCAGCGGGCGCATCGAACGCATGTCCGCCGAGGCAGGTGATCGGTTTGCACGCGGAGACCTGCTGGTGGGTATGGATTGTGCGCATCAGCGTGCCGAACTGCGCAAGCAGACAGCGGAGAAAGAGGCTGCGCGGCACCGGCTGGAGGCACAGAAGCGTCTGCGCGAACTGGACTCCGGCAGTGAACTGGAGCTTAGCCTGGCTGCCAGCGCCCTTGCCGAGGCGGTCGCGAAACAGGAGATGGCGGCGGCCACCGTGGCGCATTGCGACATCCGCGCGCCTTACGACGGGCGGGTGGTGGAGCGCCGGGCACAACGGTTCCAGAATGTGCGCGCGGGCGATCCACTCATTGCCATTCTCGAGGATGCGGCGCTGCGGGTGGAACTGATCGTCCCCTCCCATTGGCTGGCCTGGCTCAAAGAGGGGCACCCGTTCATCATCACCGTGGATGAGACCGGGAAGGGCTATCCGGCTCGCGTGGAACGCATCGGCGCGCGCATCGATCCGGCCAGCCAGTCGCTTCGTATCACCGGGGCGATCGACGGTGATTTTGGTGAACTGATGGCGGGGATGAGCGGCACTGCGCAGTTCACGCCAGCCGAATAGCGGTCCTGTTTCAAATTCGGGGCGCCGGTTGACGGGTGGCGCCCGCAAGGCCTCCCTTGTGAGCTTCGGAGCAGCTGCTTAGCCGTTCGCTGGCAAGCCGTCTGTCCCGGCGGCTGGCCCGCATAGCCTCGGCGAGGTGGGTAACCGCCTCCTCCAGCAGTGCGAAGCAGGTGTCGAACCACGAGGCCGGTCGGCCGTACGGGTCCTGAATGTAGGGACGTGGGGAACTGCACCAAAGTCCGAGCAGCGATACCCGCACACTACGCCCGTGTGCAAGTGTATTCAGTATCTTCGCCTGCCCCGGTTCCATCGTCAGGAACAGGTCCCCTTCGTCTACTTGTTCGGGAATCAGCGGTCGTGCGCGGTGGCGCGACAGGTCACGGCCGCGCCGCATGGCCGCTTCAATCGCCCCCCGCTGCGCTTCACGCCCCTCCAGCGCCGAAAGTCCTACCGAGGTGCAGTTCAGCCCCGACGCCCGGCCCACCAACTCGGCATAGGGGCTGCGGCAGATATTTCCCCGACACACGAATACCACCCTGCCAACGTGCGACAGCTGCGGGCGCTCGTAGGGTGTGAGCAGTCCGGCCCGGTAGGCCGCCAGATGGAGAAGGTGGCGGGCGTAGCCGCCGCGCCCGCCGTATTTGCCGGTCAGGTCCATGTTGTGGGTCGGATTTCGGGTGTCTCCAAGCGTAGTCGGAAATGCCCACCGATAGACGTGCATGCCCTTATGCAATCGCTCGCCGGCCGTGGCGTTGTCTCGTGTCTACAATGGAAGCACATCGAGTACGCGATCTCAGGGAAGAAGCAGCGCGATGAAACGGCTGGTTAAGGATTTTGTCCGGCACTCTCTTGCATTCTATGGTCCGCACCTGTGGCCGACCCTTAGGCCGAGATTGCTGGTACTCATGTACCATCGGGTTCTGCCGCGAGGGGTGGATCCGCAGGTGCCGGTACAACCCGGCATGTATGTGCATGACGAGACCTTCGCGGCCAATCTTGACCTGCTGCTCGGCCGCTACGAACCTGTGGTGCTCAGTGAATGGTTGCGCCGGGCGCGGCAGGGACGCGCCCTTCCGGAGAGGGCGTTTGCGGTCACCTTCGACGACGGGTGGCGCGACAACTACGACTACGCCTTCCCCCACCTGCAGGCGGCGGGCGTGCCGGCGACCGTCTTCGCCGTCTCCTCGGCGTTGCGCCGTCCGGTGCTCTTCTGGCCCGAATGGCTGGGCATGATTCTGAAGCGCACCTGGCACGAACCGGCACACCGGCTCATCACCCTCTCCGACTGGCCCTGGCTGCGATCGATCTGTGCCGGGCCCGGGCGTGACCGAATTGGCGAGATCGGCCTCATCGACCGGGCGATCAACCGCGCAAAACGCGAGCCCGACGCCGCCATTTACCGGCGCCTGGATCGGCTGTCGGAAGCGCTCGCCTTCAACCCGGAGGCGCTGCCGGAGCAGCTGCTCGACGCCGAGCAGATGCGGGAAATGGCCGACTCCTCGCTGGTGGAGTTTGGTTCCCACACCGTCTCCCACACCCGGCTGGCCGCGGGTATCGGGGCAGCGGTGCTGGAGCGGGAGGTGGCACGCTCACGTCAGGACCTCGAGTCGGTGCTGGATCGGCCGGTCCGTCTCTTCTGTTACCCCAACGGTGAGCACTCCCCGGCGGCGGAGGCGCTGGTGCGCCGGCACTACGAGGGGGCGTGTACGACGGTCAGGGGGTGGAATGGTCCCGGCACCGACAATTTTCGCCTGCGGCGCGTCGCTGTCCACGAAGGGGTTGCAGCCCCGACCCATGTTTTCGAGGCGCGGGTCAGCGGGTTGGGCTGAGGTGGTTGAACGGTTTACCCACAACCTCACGAGGCGTGTGAATTCCGGTGTAGGAACGCCGGCGATCCTCGATCCATGACCCGCGACCCATACCCGACCGCCCTGATCCTGGACGCCGACGAGCGCAGTGCGCTGGCGGCGACCCGCTCCCTGGGAGGCGCGGGGATACAGGTAGTCACGGCAGGGACACGGACCCGCACACTCGCCGGCAGTTCGCGCCACAGCGCCGCAGCGCTGGTCTACCCGCCGCCCGACCGGGAGCCGGAGGGGTTTGTGGCGGCGGTGGCGGACGGGGTGCGGAGGTGCGGCGCCGACGTGCTGCTGCCGATGACCGATCTCACCCTCGGTATTCTGCTGCAGGCGGCGGAGCGATTGCCGCCGGTCGGTTTTCCCTACCCGTCACCGGAGGCCTACGAGGCGGTGACCGACAAGTTCGAGCTGTTCGCCCGCGCGGCAGCGGCCCGGGTTCCCATCCCCCGTACCCTGTTCATCGATACCCCCGAAACCCTCGCGGCGATGCTGCACGAGGTGCGCTATCCGGCCGTTCTGAAACCGGCACGCTCCCGTTACCGGGTCGACGGGGGCTGGCGGAGCTCCAGCGTACGCATCGCCCGGGACGAGGCGGAACTGCGCCGGATGGTGGGGGCGGATGCCGCCTTCGCCGGGCGCTTTCTCATTCAGGCGTTCGTGCAGGGGTACGGTCACGGCCACTTCGTGCTGTACGACCACGGCCGAACGGTTGCCCGATTCGCCCACAGACGGCTGCGCGAGAAGCCGCCTGCCGGCGGTGTCAGCGTGCTGTGCGAGAGCGTGCCGCTGAATCTGTGCGCCGCGGAAATTGCCGATGCGCTGCTCGGTCCGCTCGACTGGCACGGCGTCGCCATGGTGGAGTTTCGGGTGGCGAACGACGGCACCCCCTACCTGATGGAGATCAACGCACGCCCCTGGGGATCGATGCAGCTGGCGGTGGATGCCGGCGCCGACTTCCCCCTCTGGCTCTGGCGCATCGCGCGGGGGGAACCGGTCACGGCCGCCGGCTACCGGGTCGGCATCCGCAGCCGCTGGCTGCTCGGCGATCTGGACCACCTCTACCTGCAACTGCGCGGCCGCGGCACGCGCCGCGGCCTGGCGGGCCGCCTTGCCGCCATCGGCACCTTCCTGTCGCCGCCGGGACGGCCGACGCGGCACGAGATCAACCGCTGGGGCGACCCGGCCCCTTCGATTCTGGAGGCGCGCCGCTGGCTGGGGCTTAGCCGTTGATGCCCATCATGCAGCGCAGGTGGACCGCCACGCTGCGGGCCAGTGCGTCCAGGGCGTAGCCCCCCTCAAGCATCGAGATCACCCGGCCGTCGGCGTGCCGCCCAGCCGCCTCCATGGCCCGCTGGGTGACCCAGGCGAAATCAGTATCGAGCAGGTTCAGCTGGCCGAGGTCGTCCTCGAAGTGGCCGTCGAAACCGGCGGAGATGAAGATCATCTGCGGGGCGAACGCCTCCAGCGGCGGCAGCCAGCGCTCGGTGATCGCCTGCTGGAACTCCTCGCTGTAGGCCCCCGCCCGAAGCGGTGCGTTGATGACGTTGGCGGGGGCGTGTTCCAGGTCGGCAAACGGATAGAACGGGTGCTGGAAGGCGGAGCAGAGCAGTACCCGCGGATCGTTGCCGAAGATGATCTCCGTGCCGTTGCCGTGGTGGACGTCGAAGTCGAGGATGGCGATTCGCTCGATGCCGTGTGCCTCGAGGGCGTGGGCCACGGCGATCGCGACGTTGTTGAAGAAACAGAACCCCATCGCACGCGCCCGCTCGGCATGGTGGCCGGGAGGGCGCACGGCGCAGAAGGCGGTATCCGCTTCGCCGCGAACCAGGAGCTCCACCGCCAGCACTCCCGCGCCGGCGGCGCGCCGGGCGGCGGCCAGGGTGTGGGGGTTCATCGCCGTGTCCGGGTCGAGCCAGGTGAGTCCGCTGCTCGGGGCCGAGCGCTCCAGTTCGCGCAGGTAGGCCTCCGAGTGGACCCTCAGCAACTGCTCCTCGGTGACCTCCGGCGCGTCGTAGGCGCGCAGCAGGTTCATCAGCCCACCGGCGATCAGCTGGTCCTCGATGGCACGCAGGCGCGCCGGGCTCTCGGGATGGATGCTGCCCATCTCGTGCTTCAGGCAGTCCGGGTGCGTGATGTAGGCCGTGGTCATTGGCGGTCTGTCCCGGTCATACATTTGATTATTGCATGCCGACGGGGGAGCTAACTTTATCGGTGGCGGCCCCGGCTTGCCGCCACCTTCCGCTCCAGGAGGACGCAGCCGTGCCGAAGCACTATCTCTCCAGCCTGTTCGAGCCGACCTCCGTTGCCGTGTTCGGCGCCAGCGACCGGCCGGATGCGGTCGGTGCGGTGGTGTTCCGAAACCTGCTCGAGGGCGGCTTCAAGGGGGGGATCTATCCGATCAACCCCAATCGGGAGGAGGTGCAGGGGCAGCCGGCGTTTCCGGACCTGGAGACGCTGAACAAGTCGGTCGATCTTGCGGTGGTGGCCACCCCGGCCCCTACCATCCCCGCGATCGTGGAGTCCTGCGGCCTGCACGGCGTCAAGGCGATGGCGATCCTCTCCGCCGGTTTCCGCGAGGTGGGTCCGGAGGGGTTGCGGCTGGAGAAGACGGTGCTGGAGAACGCCCGCCGCCACGGCATCCGTTTCCTCGGTCCCAACTGCCTCGGCATCATGCGACCGCGGGTGGGTCTCAACGCCACCTTCAACAACGGCGGTGCGGCGAATGGGCGTGTCGCGCTGGTCTCCCAGTCCGGGGCCCTGTGCACCGCCATTCTCGATTGGAGTGCGGCGAACGGCATCGGGTTCTCCGCGGTGGTCTCCACCGGCATCTCCGCTGACCTCGACTTTGGCGAGATCCTGGACTACCTGGTTTCCGATCCACAGACCGACAGCGTGCTGGTCTATGTGGAGGGGATCCACAACGCCCGCTCGTTCATGAGCGGACTGCGCGCCGCCGCGCGGGTGAAACCGGTGATTGTGATGAAGGTGGGCCGGCACGCCGCCGGCTTCAAGGCGGTCCAGTCGCACACCGGCGCACTGGTGGGCGCCGACGACGCCTTCGATGCGGCGCTGGCACGCGCCGGCGTGGTACGCGGCATGCGCATCGGCGATCTGTTCGCCGCCGCCACCACGCTCTCCTCACGCTACGAGGCACGCGGCGAGCAGCTCGCCATCGTCACCAATGGGGGCGGTCCGGGGGTGATGGCGACCGACCGGGCGGAGGACCTCGGCATCCCCCTCGCGCGGCTCTCCGCCGACACCCTCCGCACGCTCGACGAGGCGCTGCCGGCCACCTGGTCCGGCGGCAACCCGGTGGATGTAATCGGAGACGCCACTGCGGAGCGCTACGCACGGGCGGTCGAGGCGTGCATGCAGGACCCGGGCGTCAACGGCGTGCTGGTGATCCTGACTCCACAGGCGATGACCCGTCCGACCGAGGTGGCGCAGGCGGTCGCCGATATCGGCCAGCGCTCCGGAAAGCCGCTGCTCACCTGCTGGATGGGTGAGAACCAGGTGGCGGAGGGACGCCAGCTCATGCGCCGTTCCGGACTGCCGAGCTTCAACACGCCGGAAGCGGCGGTGCAGGCGTTCAGCTATCTGACCAGCTACTTCCGCAACCAGCAGCTGCTGGTGCAGACACCGGCGCCGGTCTCCGAGCGCAAGGCGCCGGATGTGGAGGGGGCGCGGCTCATCATCGAGGGGGTGCTGGCGGAGAACCGCAAGGTGCTGAGCGAGACCGAGGCCAAGGCGGTGCTCGGGGCGTTCCAGATATCGACCGCCCTGTCGGTGGTGGTCCGCTCCCCCAACGAGGCGTTGATTCAGGCGGAGAACCTGGGTTTCCCGGTGGCGCTCAAGATCAACTCCCCCGACATCACCCATAAGTCGGATGCGGGGGGCGTGTGGCTGGGCATCAGCAATGCACAGGCGGTGCGGACCGCCTACAACGAACTCGTCGCCCGGGTGCGGCGGAACCGGCCCAACGCCCGCATCGACGGCGTGACCCTACAGCCGATGCTGCAGCGCGCCCACGGCCGCGAGCTGCTGGTGGGGGTGATCACCGACCCGGTGTTCGGGCCGGTCATCACCTTCGGCGCCGGCGGCACTGCGGTGGAGATCATGGCGGACCGGGCGGTCAGTCTGCCGCCGCTGAACCGCGTTCTCGCCCGCGACCTGATCCAGCGCACCCGCATCTCGCGCATGCTGGGGCAGTTCCGCAACCTGCCGCCGGCCCACCTCGGGGCGCTGGAGGAGGTGCTGCTGCGTGTCTCCGAGATCGCCTGCGAACTGCCGATGGTGCGGGAGCTGGACATCAACCCCCTGGTGGTGGACGAGAGCGGTGCTGTGGCGCTCGATGCCCGCATCGTGGTGGACTACCGGCCCGGGCTGGAGGGGCGTTATGACCATATGGCGATCCACCCCTACCCGGGGGACCTGGTCACCATCCTTCAACTCCCCGACGGGACCAATGTCATCGTGCGCCCGATTCGCCCCGAGGATGCGCAGATGGTGCAGCGGTTCGTGCGCGACCTCTCCGAGCGCTCCCGTTATCTGCGCTTCATGCAGGCACTGGAGGAGCTGACCCCCGGCATGCTCGCCCGCTTCACCCAGATCGACTACGACCGGGAGATGGCCTTGGTGGCGGTGCTCCCCGGGGTGGAACAGGACGAGGAGATCGGCGTCGCCCGCTACGTGATGAACCCGGACGGCATCAGCTGCGAGTTCGCCGTGGTGGTAGCCGATCGCTGGCAGCGCCGCGGTATCGCCCACAAGCTGATGATCCAGTTGATGCAGTCGGCCCGCGGCCGGGGACTCAGAGAGATGGAGGGGGACGTGCTTTCCAGCAACCACGAGATGCTCGCCCTCGCCGCCAGCCTTGATTTCACCGTCACCACCAGCCCGGAAGACCCGGCGGTCAAACGGGTCTTTCGGCGCATCTGATTCGCCTCTCTCCGGGCTCAAGTAATCCCGTTGTCTGCCGATAGGGCATGGACGGGGTATGTCCATGTCACGAGTCCTTCTGCCGTTTCTGCTATTGCTGTTCTCCTCCGCCGCGCCGGCGGATGTGGAGTACCTTGCCAGTGAACACCACTCCGCCTGGGTGGCGCGGAGCAGCCCGCTCAACTGCCGGCTGGAGCACGAGGTGCCGCGTTACGGGGCGGCAAGTTTCTCGCACGAGAACGGCGGGCAGTTACAGTTCCGCATCGACACCAACTTCCGGGTTCCCCGCACCACCGAGATCCGCGTCAGCACACTGCCTCCCGCCTGGCGGCACGAGGTCCTGCCGCGGGAACTGGGGTATGTGATCTACGGCGAGGAGTCTGGTTTCCGGGCCGGGCCGCCGCTCTCCCTGTCGTTGTATGGCGAACTGGAGAAGGGGATGCAGCCGGCATTCACCTATCACGACCTGGCGGGAGAGTACGTGCTGGTCGGCCTTTCACCGGTGAACAGCCGCTCCGCGATGGCGGCGTTCCAGCAGTGCCAGGCGGAGCTAATCCCCTTTACCTTCAGGGAAATCCGCGAGACCCGCCTGTTGTTCACCCTCGCCGGTGTGGAGCTGGACCCGCAGGGACGGTCCCAGTTGGACCGGATCGTGCGCTATATCCAGGCCGACCCGGAGGTGCGCCGCATCACCGTGGCGGGCCACACCGACAGCCGCGGTCGGCGCAGCTTCAACCTGAAACTCTCAAAGCAGCGCGCCGAGGCGGTTCAGGCCTATCTGGTCGAGCGGGGCGTGGACGCGGGGCGGATCACGGTCGAGGCTCACGGTGACCGCAAACCGGTGGGCAACAACCGGACCGAGCAGGGACGTGCCCAGAACCGCCGGGTCGAGATCACGCTCCACCAGTAGGAACCGAAAAGCCGCCGCTGGTATACTCGCCGCTTTTCGCTGACGCGAACGGGAGTCACCATGTCGGACGTGAAGAAAGTCGTGCTCGCCTACTCTGGCGGTCTGGACACTTCCATCATTCTCAAGTGGCTGCGGGACGCCTACGACTGTGAGGTGGTGACCTTCACCGCCGACATCGGGCAGGGCGAGGAGGTCGAACCGGCGCGTGCCAAGGCGCAGGCGATGGGGGTCAAGGAGATCTACATCGAAGACCTCAAGGAGGAGTACGCCCGTGACTACGTCTTCCCGATGTTCCGGGCCAACACCCTCTACGAAGGCGAATACCTGCTCGGTACTTCCATCGCCCGTCCGCTGATCGCCAAGCGGCTGGTGGAGATCGCCGAGGCGACCGGGGCCGACGCCATCTCCCATGGCGCCACCGGCAAGGGCAACGACCAGGTGCGCTTCGAGCTGGGCGCCTACGCACTGAAGCCGGACATCAAGGTGATCGCCCCCTGGCGCGAGTGGGACCTCACCTCCCGCGAAAAGCTGATGGCCTACGCCGAAAAGCACAACATCCCGGTGGAGCAGAAGCGCGGCACCAAGTCCCCCTATTCGATGGATGCCAACCTGCTGCACATCTCCTACGAAGGCGGCATCCTGGAGGACCCGTGGGCGGAGCCGGAGGAGTCCATGTGGCGCTGGAGCGTGTCGCCGGAGAAGGCCCCGGACGAACCCACCTACGTGGAACTGACCTACGAGAAGGGCGACATCGTCGCCATCGACGGCGAGGCGATGAGCCCGGGCCGCTTGATGGCGATGCTCAACCGCCTGGCCGGTGACAATGGCATCGGCCGCACCGACATCGTCGAGAACCGCTACGTGGGCATGAAGTCCCGCGGCTGTTACGAGACCCCGGCCGGCACGGTCATGCTGCGCGCCCACCGCGCCATCGAGTCGCTCACCCTCGACCGCGAGGTGACCCACCTCAAGGACGAACTGATGCCGCGCTACGCCAAGCTGATCTACAACGGCTACTGGTGGAGCCCGGAGCGCCAAATGCTGCAGGAGATGATCGACGCCTCCCAGGCGCATGTGAACGGCAGCGTGCGGGTGAAGCTCTACAAGGGCAATGTCGTCGTCGTCGGCCGCAAGTCCGAGAAGGACAGCCTGTTCGACGAGTCCATCGCCACCTTCGAGGAGGACGCCGGCGCCTACGATCAGAAGGATGCCGAGGGCTTCATCAAGCTCAACGCCCTGCGCCTGCGCATCGCCGGCCGCAAGCGCCGTTAAACCGGCTGGCGGATACACCTGTGGGAGCGCGCCGTCCCCGGCGCGATACTTCCGGCAACGGAATCGCGGCGGGGGCGCCGCTCCCACAGCTTTCTTTTTCAGCTCGCGGCAGCTGCGAAAAATCGAAAGGAGGTGACCATGCGCATCCTGCACACCATGCTCCGGGTCGGTGACCTCGACCGCTCCATCCGCTTCTACACCGAGGTGCTCGGCATGCGCCTGCTGCGCCAAAAGGAGTATCCGGAGGGGGAGTTCACGCTGGCCTTCCTCGGCTACGGCGACGAGGCGCAGAACAGCGTGATCGAGCTGACCTACAACTGGGGCGTGGACAAATACGACCTCGGCACCGGCTACGGCCATATCGCGCTGGAGGTGGATGACGTCTACCAGGCTGCCGAAGCGATCCGCGAGCGGGGTGGCAAGATCCTGCGCGAGCCCGGCCCGATGAATGCCGGCACCACCCTCATCGCCTTTGTCGAAGACCCGGATGGCTATCCCGTCGAGCTTATCGGTAGCAAAGGCTGATAGTGGTGAAACACTGAGGGGGGTAAGGCCTACGGGCTGGTTTCGACCCGATTGCGCCCGTTCCGCTTGGCCCGATAGAGCGCCGCATCGGCGGCGGCCATCAGGTCGCGAAACTCACCCTCGTCTGCCTTGATGGCCGCCACCCCAAGGCTGATGGTCACCCGATCCGCCACCGGCGAGGCCGCGTGCGCCAGCTGGAGGTTGGCCACCGCCTGTCGGAGCCGTTCTGCGAGTTCCCGCGCTGCCGCCCCTTCGGTCTCCGGTAACAGGATGGCGAACTCCTCCCCGCCGTAACGCACCACGGCGTCGTCCGGGCGGTGCAACGACTGCCGGAGGGCCCCAGCCACCTGCCGCAGGCACTCATCCCCCTGCGGGTGACCGTAGCGGTCGTTGTAGGCCTTGAAATGGTCGATATCGGCCATGATGAGCGCCACCGGGTGGCGATGACGCGCCTCGCGCCGCCACTCCCGACCGATGAACTGCTCCAGGGAGCGACGGTTGCCAATCCCGGTCAGCGGGTCCAGCAGCGCCAGCTTTTCGAGGGCCTGCTGTGCCCGTTTGAGATCGGTGATATCACGATCCACCACCAGGACCGATTCCACCCGCCCATCCGGCCCGAATTCGGGAACCTGGCGCGACTGGAAGTGGAATGTGCCCGCAGGGGTGACATGGCGGTACTCCCGGACCTGTTGCCGGCCACTCTCGAATACACGCTTCAGACTCTGCTCCCGTTGTGCCACCTCTTCGGCCGACAAACCCAGTTCACCCTGAGTCTTGCCCAAAAACCACGCGCGAGGCTGGCCGGTGAGCCGCTCGACCGCCGGGTTGATGTAGCTCAACCGTAGCTCGGCGTTCACGCGGGCAATGATGTCCGGTGCACGTTCGGCAAGGGCTTCGAACTCCAGCTCACGCCGATGGAGGGCCTCCTCTTGCTGCTTGCGCTTGGTAATGTCACGGGCGGCGGCGAAGATTCCGAGAACCTTTCCGAGGTTGTCCCGATAGACGGTCGCGTTGTACAGCACCGGCATGGTGTGACCGTCGCGGTGACGCAGTGCCAACTCCTGGTCGCGTACCGCCCCTTCACGCAGGGCACGGTGATAGAGAGCCCGCGCATGGGCCGGATCGGTGAAGAGTTCGGCAATCCCGGTGCCGATCAGTGCCCTTCGGATATATCCGGTGGCTGTCTCGACGGCTGCGTTGAGGTCGGTAATACGGCCATTCGGCCCCGTAACGAACACCGGATCGAGATTCGCGTCGATCAGGCTACGGTTATAGGCGTTGGCCATGCGCACCGCCTCTTCCATGCGTTTGCGCTCGGTGAGGTCGATGGCAAAAACCACACCGCCTCCCTTGCCCGGAAATTGGGTGCTGCCTATCAGCACCGGGATGCGCCGGCCGTCACGGCGGACGTACTCCTTTTCGTAGGGGGTAGCGGTGAGTTTGCCGTGGGCGAACTGGTCGAGCACCCGCTGATCCAGGTGGCGGAACTCCGGCGGGGTCAGGGCGCTCCAGTCGACCTGCCCTTCGTTCAATTGCTCGCGGCTATAGCCGATCAGCTCAAGGTAGGCATCGTTGGCTTCGGTGATCCGCCCCCCCGTTTGCCAGAACGCCAGGGGGATCGCGTTGGAGTCGTAGACGGTACGAAATTTCGCTTCACTCTCCGCCAGCGCCTCCTCGATCCGCTTGCGCCCGGTGATGTCCCAGAAGGTCACCACAGCGCCCTCCACCCAGCCGTTTCCCAGAATCGGCGTTCTGACATATTCGACGGGAAACATGCTGCCATCCTTGCGCTGGAAGAACTCGTCGGAGCCCCGGGACACCAAGGGAGTGTCATGTCCCCGATGGAGGGGGCATTCGGCTTCCGGATAGTGCGTCCCGTCCGGCCGGTGACGATGGAAGGTCTCGTGAGGCGAGAGGCCCAGCAACTCCTCATCCTCATACCCCAGCATTCGTCGTAGCGTGGGGTTGACGAAGGTGCAGCGGCCCCGCAAATCCACGCTGTAGATGCCGGTACCGGTCGCATCGAGGATGGCCTGGTTGCGGCGGTTCAGCTGTGATCGCTCTTCTGCTGTACGCCGCGCATCGGCGACGTGCCACATCGTCACCAGCAGCCCGATCGCCCGGCCACGCTCATCCTTCAGCCGAACCATGTCGCTGGCGGCTGCCACCGAATACCCGTCAGAAGGCAGGACCTCGAATCGGCGGTCCCGAGTCAAACCGTGACGCAGGGTGTGCCGAGAGGCGCGACGTACCCGTTCGGGATCGGTGAAATGGGTGGCAAAATCGCTCCCGAGCAGCACCTGCCGAGGCAAGCCGAGCATCGCCTCCGCCGACCCGTTCACATCGGTGATGGTTCCCGTAGTGCCGATGGTGAACAGCGCATCGGGGATCGCTTCGATCAGGCTGCGATTGTAGGCACTGGCGGCACGCAGGGCCTCCATGGTGCGGCGACACCGGTCCAACTCCTCCTGCGGGGTTTTGGTGCCCTCGTTGCTCGGTGGCATCTCATCCATGATTTGCAAATCTCTGCCATGGAGATCAGTTGCCCACCTCACAGCCACCCATGCATCAGTGCCTGACCTGATGGGCCTGCGCATCCATAAACTGCTTCACTGCGATGTGGAGCTGTTCCGCTGAGGCCTGCAGGCGCCGTCCTGCCTCCTCGGACTGATAGCGCCGCTCCGCCTCCTCGACCTGATCGCCGGCCTGTTCGATGAAGTGCTTTTGCAGCGGCGTCAGCTCTACCTGCTGGGCAAGGAGCTTGAGCACCCCATGGGCCGCGTGCAGCGGGTTGTCTATCTCGCCGAGCGCCGCGACCGCCTCACGGCCCGGTCCCTTACCGGCCAGGGACTCCTCGATGGTTCGGGCCACACGCAGGATCCAGCCCCAGGTGTGGACCCGGATGCGCTCATTGGGCACCGACAGATCCAGGGCGCCGACGAGGCTGCCGTCGGGGGCGTGGATCGGCACGCCGATACAGGTCCAGCCGATATAGTCCTCCACCAGGTGCTCGGGGCCGATGAGGATCACCGGCCGGCCGGTTGCCAGTGCAGTACCGCCACCGTTGCAGCCCAGGTCCTTCTCCGCCCAGGAGGCGCCCTCGAACAGATTGGAGCCCGCGCTCGCGAGCCTTGCCGCCACCTCGTCAGTCAGCAGACGTAGCAGTACCGCGTCACGGTCGAGTAACACCAGCAGGTGGGGGAGATCGCTCAGGGGCTCGTTGGCCGCCTCCAGAATCGGCCCGGCGGCCTCGTGGAGCTCGCGGCTTGCCTGGCGCGCCCGCTCGAGGCGAGTCGGGTCATGGGGCTGAACCTTCGCCTTGTGCGGGTCGATGCCGTACTCCTGGCAGCGGCGCCATGAGTCCCATACCACCGGACGCACTGTGGGGAGGACCTGATCGAACTGTACGAAGACCTCACGCGCGGCGTAGAGATCCTGCATGTATTTCAGTAACTCATGACCCGTTGCGGATGAGGTCGACATGGTTCCCTCCAATAAGCAACCTGCTGCGCTCAATCCATACAAGAATAGAAACGATCCCGAGTCGGGAGTCGTAGTAACTTCTCTCAGGAGGAACCGACGCATCACAAGCGTCCACGCCTTTCAGCAGCAGGCCGGCTCCTGGCCCGAGTGGCAATTAACGGTAACTCTGATATCCCTATCACAAATAGCCATCGAGAGATCGGGCAAGAAAACCGACTCTCACGCGCAAGGAGGCAGGCATGGAAACTTCAACGTACGACTTGGAGCGCATGGTCGCGCGGCGACCCGGTGTGATGAGCGGCATCCGCTGGGGCGCAGTGTTTGCCGGCATTGTCGCCGGTTTCGGGCTCTATCTCCTGCTGACGCTCTTCGGTGCAGCAGCCGGCCTCAGTGTGGTGGGTCCCCAGGCCGCCCAGATGGGGGAGGGCGTGTCGATTTGGGCCGCCATCTGGGGTGTTGTCAGCATGCTGGCGGCCGCTTTCGTCGGTGGCTGGGTCGCGGCCCGCATGTCGCTGCTCCGCCGGCGAATCGATGGCATGCTCCACGGCTTCGTGACATGGGGGCTGACCACCCTGATTTTCGCATTCTTCGTGACCACGGCAGCCGGTATTCTGGGAGGCGCGCTGGATCTCCAGGGTATCCAGCAGGGCGCACAGGGGCAGATCATTGGCATCGCCACGGCGGCAAGCTGGTTTCTCTTCGCCAGTATGCTGCTGTCGTTGATCCTGGCCATTATCGGCGGCGCTCTTGGCGCACGCGGCACCAGCAACCGGGCAATCGGTGATCACCGCGACGAACGCTACCATGTCGAGGCATGACCCAGACTGAGCCCTCCCCCGGGGGAGGGCTCCACACTTCATGGTGAGGGAGTGCTCGCCGGATGATGTGCGGATTGACCGGCCTGCTTTGCCAGCAGGCCCCAAACAGCCGGACCCTGGTGGGGAATGCGGGCTAAGGTACGGCCTTTCGCTACAAGCAGGTGGATTAGCGTCGGGCTCTGCGCAGACAGGTGAGATAGGCCTGTTCGTCGGGCGGCTGGTTGGAACGGCTCGCCTCCCACAGCATCCGGCCCAGGCATTCGATAAAGCGGTGTTCCACCGCGTGAGCATCGCCGTTCTTTAATGCCTTGCGGTAGATGGCGGCAATGCCCGGGGGGCGGTCGGTGCTGACCTGCTCATGGATCGCCAGGTGCATCCCCATGTGCAGGAACAGGTTCGATTCGCCCGTCTCCGGCGTGTAGTCGCGCTCGATGGCGCCGGCGCTCTCCAGCGTGCGGTGGTACTCCGGATGCATTTCGACCACGCGGACGATCTGGTCCTCCAGGGGACTCAGCGGTTGGTTGTCGCGGGCCTTGCGCCACGCCTCCCGCCAGGTCTGGCGCAAGCTCGTGCGGTCCTGTCCGAAGATCATCAACGACTCCTCAGTCGATATTCTTGTGCGTGTACTCGCACAGGTCCTCGATGACGCAGGCGCCGCAGCGCGGGGTGCGCGCGATGCAGACGTAGCGGCCATGGAGGATGAGCCAGTGGTGGGCGTCCTTCAGGAACTCTTCCGGGGTGAACTTCATCAGCTTCCTTTCCACCTCCACCACGTTCTTGCCTGGTGCGATGCGGGTGCGGTTGGAAACGCGGAAGATATGGGTGTCCACCGCGATGGTCGGATGGCCGAAGGCGGTGTTGAGCACCACGTTGGCGGTCTTGCGGCCGACGCCGGGCAGCGCCTCCAGTGATTCGCGATCCTGCGGCACCTCGCCGCCGTGCTGTTCCAGCAGGATGCGGCAGGTCTCGATGATGTTCTTGGCCTTGCTGTTGAACAGACCGATGGTCTTGATGTACTCCTTCAGCCCCTCTTCACCCAGCGCACGGATAGCCTGCGGCGTGTTGGCGGCCGGAAACAGCCGGTTGGTCGCCTTGTTTACCCCTTTGTCGGTCGCCTGCGCGGAGAGGATCACGGCAATCAGCAACTCGAACGGGGTGGTGTAGTTGAGCTCGGTGGTGGGGGCGGGATTCTGCTCCCGCAGCCGCCTGAAAATTTCGTACCGCTTGTCTTTGTTCATGGATTCAAAAGATCAGCCACAGACACAGAAGTAATGGGTTCGCCGTAGGAGCGACGGGAGTCGCGATTTTGCGGATGGAGAATGTTGGGCATGAATCGCGACTCCCGTCGCTCCTACAGGATATTCGCGGTCTCTTGGTGGCTATCGTCCTTAGCCTACGGGTTCCGCCTCGGCGGCGCCGACCCGGTTGGATGCGCGCTGGGCCACCCGCGCGTCGATAACGTTCTTGAGGGCGATCAGCAGGCCGAGGCCGATGAAGGCGCCGGGCGGCAGGATGGCGAGCAGGAAGCCGCGGTAGTCCTCGATCAGTGTGAGGGTCAGTGCCCGTGCGCCTTCGCCGAACATGAGGTGGGCCTGGGCGAACAGCGTGCCGGATCCGCTCAGTTCCCGCATCCCGCCGAGCAGCACCAGCGCCACGGTGAAGCCGACCCCCATGGTGAGTCCGTCGGTAAAGGCGCGGGCCACGTTGTTCTTGGAGGCGAACGCCTCGGCGCGGCCGAGGATGGAGCAGTTGGTGACGATGAGCGGGATGAAGATGCCGAGGATGAGATAGAGGTCATGAAACCAGGCATTCATCGCCAGCTCGACGGCGGTGACGAAGGAGGCGATCACCAGCACGAAGACCGGGATGCGCACCTCCGGTCGAACCAGGTTGCGAATCAGCGAGACGGTGACGTTGGAGGCGATGAGCACCAGGGTGGTGGCGATGCCGAGCCCCAGGCCGTTGACCACGGTGGCGGTGACCGCGAGCAGCGGGCAGAGCCCCAGGATCTGCACGAAGGCGGCGTTGTTGTGCCACAGGCCGTCCGCCGCGATCTGTCCGTAGGTTTTTTCAGCCATGGATCGATCTCCTTTGGCGTGCCATCGCTCCTACGGAAGTAATTCGCGTAGGGCGCAATCTCATTGCACCGAATGGATGGGCACCGGCGCATTGGGATTGCGCCCGATATTTGATGGTCATGGTTCCACCACCGGCTGCGTGGGCGCCAGGTCGGGTTGGGGCTGAACCTCTGCAGCCGGTTGGGTGAACAGTTCGTCCCGGTGGGCCTGGTAGTAGCTCAACGTGTCGCGCACCGCACTGACCACCGCCCGCGGCGTAATTGTCGCGCCGGTGAATTGATCGAAGATGCCGCCGTCCTTGCGTACCGCCCATTTTTGGGCCGGCGGGTGGCCGAGGGAGAGCCCGTCGAAACTGCGGATCCAGTCGGAGCGATCCGCCTCGATCTTGTCGCCGAGTCCCGGCGTCTCCTGGTGTTTCACCACCCGCACCCCGGCGACACTGCCCTCGTAGTTCACCGCCACCAGCAGCCGGATGGTGCCGCCGTAGCCGTTGGGGGCGACTGGTGAGAGCACCACCGCTACCGGATCATCGCCGGCACGGGCACGATAGACGGTCACTCCGGCCGTGGTACCGAGTGCCGGGTCGCTGACCTCGATACGATCCTCAAACAGGTCGTTGTCGTGCCGTGCCGGCGGCACCAGCGCGTGGAGATTCTGCAGCAGCGCCTGCCGCTCGTTCAGGGCGATGCGCTCGGCGGTGGCGCTCCAGGTGAGCGCCACCAGGCCGGTGCCGACCACGGCGAAGAGCGCCAGCAGCAGGCCCCCGATCAACATGCTCTTCAGCGTCGGGTCAACCTTCATGGCCGAAGACCCGCGGCTGGGTGTAGTAGTCGATGGTGGGCGCCGCCATGTTCATCAGCAGCACGGCGAAGGCCACCCCGTCGGGATAGCCGCCCCAGGTGCGGATGACGTAGACCAGCAGCCCGGCGCCGATGCCGAAGAGGAGCCGCCCGCGCGGACTGGTGGCGCCGCTGACCGGATCGGTGATGATGAAGAAGGCGCCGAGGATCGCCCCGCCGCTCGCCAGGTGGAACAGCGGCCCCGGGTAGGTGTCGGGGGCGAACAGGTGGAACAGGGCGGACATCAGGAACAGGGCGCCGAGCATCCCTACCGGCGCATGCCAGCTGATGACGCGCCGCCACAGCAGCCAGAGGCCGCCGAGCAGGATGAGGCCGTTGATCACCTCCCAGGCGACACCGCCGAAGGCACCGAACAGCGGGCCGACGCTGATCTCGGAGACGGTACGCGCCATCCCCAGTCCGGTCTTCATGGTGTCGAGCGGCGAGGCCATGGTGATGGCGTCGAGGGTGAGTCCGCCCGGCAGTGCGCCGGCGAAGATGTAGGTGATGGTGTCGCCGATCCCGAGGGGGTGTTCCAGAAAGCCGGCCGGCAGGATCCAGGTGGTCATCTCCAGCGGGAAGGAGACCAGCAGCACCACGTAGCCGACCATCGCCGGGTTGAACGGGTTGTAGCCGAGCCCGCCGTAGAGGTGCTTGCCGAAAACCATCGCAAAGGTGGCGCCGAGCGCCGGAATCCACCAGGGCACCAGTGGCGGCAGGGCGATCGCCAGCAGCAGCGTCGCGACCAGGGCGCTGCCGTCGCTGAGGAACGGCCCCAGCGGACGCCCGCGCAGGGAGAGCATGGCCGCTTCCGCCGCCAGCGCAACCGTGCAGGCGATGGTGATGTTGACCAGAACCCCCCAACCGAAGTACCACACATAGCCGATGATCGCCGGCACCAGGGCGACGATCACCCGGTGCATCACCCGGGAGACCGTCTCCGGCCCGTGGAGGTGGGGTGAGCTGAGCGTGGTCGACGCCATCAATTCTCCTCGGTCGAGTTCTCGGCCTTGGCGCGGGCACGCCGCGCCTCCGCCTCGGCGATCTGGCGCTGCTGCGCCTCGGTCAGGTTCTCGGTGTTGCGGGGTTCGGTACCAGCCTGGGCACGCTTCGCCTTGGCCCGCTCCATGGCCGCCTTGATGGCCGCCTTCTTGTCGTCGGTGCCGCTGCCTTCCTTCGCTGCCGCTTCCGCCTGCTTCTTCTGCATACGGGCAGCGCGCTCCGCCTTCTCCCGCTCGATGCGCGCCTGGCGGAACTCGTGCCGCTCGCGGGCGATATCCGCCTTCTTCTTCTCCCGCTCCTGGGTCCAGATCTCGGTCTTGGCAAAGCGGAAGTACTGCACCAGCGGCAGATTGCTGGGGCAGACGTAGGCGCAGCAGCCGCACTCGATGCAGTCGAACAGCTTGTGGTCCTGCGCCTTGTCGAAATCCTTCGCCCGCGCATGCCAGTAGAGCTGCTGCGGCAGCAGGGAGACCGGGCACGCCTTGGCGCACTCGCCGCAGCGGATGCAGGGCAGCACCGGCCCCGGCCTTTCGCCAGTCTCCGCCGCGGTGGCGGCGAGCAGGCAGTTGGTGGTCTTGATCACCGGCGCCCCCGGCTCACGCACGGTGAACCCCATCATCGGGCCGCCCATGATCAGCTTGGACATGGCCGGTGTCGGGCCGCCGCTCTCCTGGAGCAACTCCGCCATCGGCGTGCCGATCAGAACTTCGCGATTTCCCGGGGCGGCGACGCCGCCGCCGGTCACGGTGACGATGCGCGAGATCAGCGGCTCGCCCCGTTCCACCGCCCGGTGCACGCTGGCGGCGGTGGCGACGTTGTGGCACACCACGCCGACGGCGATGGGCAGCCCCTGCGCGGGTACCTCCCTGCCGGTGAGCACCTTGATGAGTTGCTTCTCGCCGCCGGTGGGATAGCGGGTGGGTACCGGGACCACTTCGATTTCGCGCTCGGACAGCCGCTCCAATGCCTCGCCCAGTGCGGCAATCGCCTCCGGTTTGTTGTCCTCCACACCGAGAACGCAACGGCGCGCTTGCAGGGCGTGGCGCATGATGCGGGCGCCGGCGACAATCTCGTCGGCCCGCTCGCGCATCAGCATGTCGTCGCAGGTGATGTAGGGCTCGCACTCGGCACCGTTCAGCACCAGAGTCTCCACGGCGGTGTGGGAGCCCGGGTTGAGCTTCACATAGGCGGGGAAACCGGCGCCGCCGAGGCCGACAATGCCAGCGTCGCGGATCACGTTGCGCAGGGCGCTCGGGTCCAGACTGCGGTAATCCGCCACCGGCTTGCGCTTGCCCCAGCGCTCCTTGCCGTCGGTCTCGATGACGATGCTGGGGCCGGAGAGCCCGGAGGGGTGCGGGATCGGCCGTTCCTCGATAGCGACAACCCGACCGGAACTGGAGGCGTGGACCGGGGCGCTCACGTATCCCTCCGCTGCCGCAATCATCTGCCCCTTGTCCACCGTGTCGCCTACCGCCACCAGGGGTTTGGCGGGTGCGCCGATATGCTGCTGCAGCGGCAGGATCAGAAAACGCGGAATCGCCGCGGCCCGGATCGGCGTGCCGGTGGACAACGCCTTGTGGCCGGGCAGGTGCAGGCCGCCCGGGAAGCTCCAGAGGCGGTGGGTCACGGTTTCTGCTCCACGGGGATGACGGGATAGGGCCACTTCCAGGTGCCGACCGACTCGTCGATCGGGACCATCTCGATGCAGTCCACCGGGCAGGGGGCCACGCACAGTTCACAGCCGGTGCATTCGCTCTCGATGACCGTGTGCATTTGCTTGGCGGCGCCGAGGATGGCATCCACCGGACAGGCCTGGATACAGAGGGTGCAGCCGATGCAGGTGTTCTCGTCGATCAGGGCGACCATCTTCGGTTTCGCCTCGCCTTCGAGCGGCTTGGGGTCGCGCCCAAGCAGATCGGCCAGGGCCAGGACCACCGTTTCGCCCCCCGGCGGGCAGAGATTGATGTCCGCCTCGCCGGCGGCGATCGCCTCCGCGTAGGGGCGGCAGCCGGCGAAACCGCACTGGCCGCATTGGGTCTGCGGCAGCATGGCGTCCACCTTGTCCACTACCGGGTCGGACTCCACCTTGAAACGCACCGCCGCGAATCCGAGCAACAGCCCGAACACGGCGGCAAGCGCGGTGATGGCGAGAATCGCGGTCAGCATGGACAGTCACAAGTGGCAAGTGACAAGTGACAAGTGGACCGGCGCAAGTCATCGGCCCCGCAGGCATTCCAACCGCGGGCAGAAGCGATCACCTCTTGCCACTTGCCACTTGCCACTTGCAACTTCCTCATCCCTTGACCAGTCCGGAGAAGCCCATGAAGGCGAGGGACATCAGGCCGGCGGTGACCAGGGCGATGGCCGGGCCGCGGAAGGGGACCGGTACGTCGGCGACTGCGATGCGCTCGCGCATGGCGGCGAACAGCACCAGCACCAGGGAGAAGCCGGCGGCGGCGCCGAAGCCGTAGACGGCGGACTCCAGAAAACCGTGCTGCGCCTGGGTGTTAAGCAGGGCCACGCCCAGCACTGCACAGTTGGTGGTGATGAGCGGCAGGAAGATGCCGAGCACCTGGTAGAGCAGGGGGCTGGTCTTGTGCACCACCATTTCGGTGAACTGCACCACCACGGCGATGACCAGAATGAAGGTGATGGTGCGCAGGTACTCGAGGCCGAGCGGCGCCAGCAGGTACTCGTTGGCGAGATAGCTGCACACCGCCGAGAGGGTCAGCACGAAGGTGGTGGCCAGCCCCATGCCGGTGGCGGTCTCCAGCTTGCGCGAGACCCCCATGAACGGGCACAGGCCGAGGAACTTCACCAGGACGAAGTTGTTGACCAGGACCGTGCTGACAAGGATGAGGGCGTATTCGGTCATCAGTTTAGCGGGCGCGGAGGAACCGGAATTCTATCGCATCGGGCGGTTGGGTCGTTATGCGTGAAACGTGAAGCGCTTGTGGGAGCGGCGTCCCCGCCGCGACAGGCGCCTTTCGAAGTCGCCATCGGCCGGATCGCGCCTCCAAACCGGGCGATGCACCCATCGCTTCGCGCTTCACGCCCTTACGATAGACCAACCATTCTACTCTGCTATTTGGAGGGGCGGTGACGGTCGGAAGTTTCGCACCCCGGCGGGTGATTCCCTATTTGACCCGCATCCCCGGCTCTGCCCCCTCGTCGGGGCTGAGGATAAAGAGCTCCTTGCCGCCGGGGCCGGCGGCCAGCACCATCCCCTCCGACACGCCGAAGCGCATCTTGCGCGGGGCCAGGTTGGCCACCATGACGGTGAGCCGCCCTTCCAGCTGTTCCGGGGTGTAGGCGGATTTGATACCGGCGAAGACGTTGCGGGTCTCACCGCCCAGGTCGAGGGTGAGGCGGAGCAGTTTGTCCGCCCCCTCGACCGGTTCCGCCCTGGCGATGCGGGCGATGCGCAGGTCCACCTTGGCGAACTGTTCGAAATCGATGGTTTCGGCAACCGGTTCCATGGCGGCTTGAGCCTCGTGCTGCTGTTTCTCGGGATGGCGTGCCTGGGAGTGGGCGTCGGGCGCCGGTGCCATCGAGGCGCTGTTTTCGGCGACCAGGGCCTCGATCTGCTTCGGATCGATGCGGGTCATCAGGTGCCGGTAGGGGTTGATGGCATGCCCCTCCGGCAGCAGCCGGGCGGCGTCCTCCCAGGTAAGCGGGTCGATGGCGAGGAATGCCTCGGCGTCGGCGGCCAGCTTCGGCAGCACCGGCTTGAGGTAGAGGGTGAGCAGCCGGAAGCAGTTGATGATGACTGAAGAGACGATATGCAGCTGTGCCTGCTGCGCCTCCTGCTTGGCCAGCTCCCACGGACGCTTCTCGTCGAAGTACTGGTTCACCTCGTCGGCGGCGGCCATGACCTCGCGCAGCGCCTTGCCGAACTCCCGCTCCTCGTAGAGCCGCCGGATCCCGGCTGCACGGTGGATGACGCGGGGGATTACCTCGTCGATGTGCCCGCTCGCCTCGTCCCACACCGCGGCCAGCTTGCCCTCGAACCGCTTGGTGAGGAAGCCGGCGGTGCGGCTGGCGATGTTGACGTACTTGCCGACCAGGTCGGAGTTCACCCGGGCGGTGAAGTCCTCCAGGTTGAGGTCGATGTCCTCGATGCCGGCGCCGAGCTTGGCGGCGAAGTAGTAGCGCAGATACTCCGGGTTGAGGTGCTTCAGATAGCTCGAGGCGGTGATGAAGGTGCCGCGCGACTTGGACATCTTCTGTCCGTTGACGGTGAGAAAGCCGTGGGCGAACACCGCTGTTGGGGCGCGATAGCCCGCGCTCTCCAGCTCCGCCGGCCAGAACAGGGCGTGGAAGTAGAGGATGTCCTTGCCGATGAAGTGGTAGAGCTCGGTGCCGGCCTCGCCCGCCTTGGCCTTGTCCCAGTAGGCGTCGAAGTCGATCCCCTCGCGGTCGCAGAGGTTGCGGAAGCTGCCCATGTAGCCGATGGGGGCGTCGAGCCAGACGTAGTAGTACTTGCCCGGGGCGCCCGGGATCTCGAAGCCGAAATAGGGGGCGTCGCGGGAGATGTCCCAGTCGGACAGCCCCGCCTCCAGCCACTCGTTCAGCTTGTTGGCCGCCTCCGGCTGCACCTGCGGCGGCCGAATCCAGTCGCGCAGGAATTCGGCACATTCGCCCAGCTTGAAGAAGTGGTGGTCCGACTCGCGCCGTACCGGGGCGGCGCCGGAGACGGCGGAGTAGGGCTCGATGAGTTCGGTGGGCTGATAGGTGGTGCCGCACACCTCACAGGCGTCGCCGTACTGGTCCTTGGCGTGGCACTTGGGGCACTCCCCCTTGACGAAGCGGTCCGGCAGGAACATCTCCTTGACCGGGTCGTAGAACTGCTCGATGGAGCGCACCTCGATGAGCCCGGCCGCCTTCAGCTTGGTGTAGATATCGTCGGCGTAGTGGCGGGTCTCTGCCGAATTGGTGGAGTAGTAGTTGTCGAAATCGACCAGAAAGCCGTCGAAATCCGCCTTGTGTTCCGCCCAGACCCGGGCGATCAGCGCCTCCGGGGTGATCCCCTCGCTTTCCGCCCGCAGCATGATTGGGGTGCCGTGGGTGTCGTCGGCACACACATAGTGGCAGGCGTGCCCTTGCATCTTCTGGAAGCGGACCCATATATCGGTCTGGATATATTCCACCAGGTGGCCCAGGTGAATCGGGCCGTTGGCGTACGGCAGGGCACTGGTGACGAGGATCTTGCGGTGCGGATTGGCCATCGGTCCTTGGATTTTCAGGGGGTTCGGAAGGTCGGATAAGGTACCAGTTCGACCCGGCACCCGCCAGAAGCGCTGTTCCCTGTTATCCTATCCGGATCATTGTCATTCGGCGCCTTGCCTGCCATAATCCTGAACGTTTTGGTAAGGTATTCGGCCGGCCGGCGCCGGTAAGCATATTTCCCAGCAGGAGGAACCAATGGCTATCACCCGCGAGCAGGTAGAGTCCGCACTAAAGGCGTATGTGGACCCGTACATGGAGAGCGATCTCCTCTCCGCCAAGTGCGTGAAGAACATCGAGGTCGACGGCGACCGGGTGAAGGTGGTCATCGAGCTGGGGTTCCCGGCGGGCGGCTACGTCGATGAGCTGGCCGCCAAGCTGAAGCAGCAGATTGAGGCGGCCGGGGCGGCGAACCCGGAAGTCGAAGTGCGCTGGACGGTCATCTCCCACGCGGCCCAGAAGGGCGTCAAGCACATCAAGGGGGTGAAGAACATCATCGCCGTCGCCTCCGGCAAGGGCGGCGTCGGCAAGTCCACCACCTCCGTCAACCTGGCTTTGGCGCTGGCCCAGGAGGGCGCGACCGTCGGCATTCTGGATGCCGATATCTACGGCCCGAGCCAGCCGCGCATGCTCGGTGTGCACGACACCCGCCCCGACTCCCAGGACGGCCAGACCCTGGAGCCGATCATGGCCCACGGCCTCCAGTCCATGTCCATCGGCTACCTCATCGACGAGGAGCAGCCGATGATCTGGCGCGGCCCGATGGTGACCCAGGCGCTGGAGCAGTTGCTCAACGACACCAACTGGCGCGAGGTGGACTATCTGGTCATCGACCTGCCGCCCGGCACCGGCGACACCCAGCTCACCCTGGCGCAGAAGGTGCCGGTCTCCGGCGCCGTGATCGTCACCACCCCGCAGGATATCGCTCTGCTCGACGCCCGTAAGGCGTACAAGATGTTCGAGAAGGTGGAGGTGCCGGTGCTCGGCGTGGTGGAGAACATGTCCATCCACATCTGCTCCAAGTGCGGCCACGAGGAGCACATCTTCGGCAAGGGCGGCGGTGAGGCGATGGCGGAGCAGTACGACGTGGATTTCCTCGGCTCGCTGCCGCTCGACATCCGCATCCGCGAGGAGACCGACGGCGGCAAGCCGACCGTTGTCGCCGAGCCGGACAGCCGCATCGCCCAGGTCTACCGGGAGATCGCCCGCCGCGCCGCGGCCAAGCTGGCGAAGCGGGCGCGCGATTACAGCGCCCGTTTCCCGAAGATCGTGATTGAGAACAGCTGAGCTTCGCAGGGGCTGGGGGCTAGGTCAGGGGCTAGGGAATGAGTGGGTCGCTGCGCGACAATCTAGCCCCTAGCCCCTAGCCCCTAGCCCCTGACTCAGGGATAATCTGCGGCTCTTTTATTTAGATTCACGAGCCGTAGCCCCAATGAGCATCAAATCCGATAACTGGATCCGCCGCATGGCGGAAGAGCACGGCATGATCGAGCCGTTCGTCCCCGGCCAGGTGCGCCAGACGGAGGAGGGCGAGCGGATCATCTCCTACGGCACCTCCAGCTACGGCTACGACGTGCGCTGTGCCGACGAATTCAAGATCTTCACCAACATCAACTCGGCGGTGGTCGACCCGAAGAACTTCGTCGACAGCAGCTTCGTCGACTTCAAGGGCGACGTCTGCATCATCCCGCCCAACTCCTTCGCCCTGGCGCGCACGGTGGAGTTTTTCCGTATCCCGCGCAGCGTGCTGACCGTCTGCCTCGGCAAGTCCACCTACGCCCGCTGCGGCATCATCGTCAACGTCACTCCGCTTGAACCGGAGTGGGAGGGTCATGTGACCCTGGAGTTTTCCAACACCACGCCGCTGCCCGCCAAGATCTACGCCAACGAAGGGGTGGCGCAGATGCTGTTCTTCGAGTCCGACGAGGTGTGCGACACCTCCTACCGCGACCGGGGCGGCAAATACCAGGGCCAGCGCGGCGTCACCCTGCCCAAGGCCTGAGTACAGGGGACTACACTCGCCGCATGGACCGGCGGCGAGCACCCACCGCAACCCCCTTCATTCCCGCCCACCGCACCCTGGCCAGTCTGAGCAGAGCGGCCGCCGGCTGTCGCGGCTGCGACCTCTACCGCAATGCCACCCAGACCGTCTTTGGTGAAGGGCCGGAGGAGGCCCGCGTGCTGTTCATCGGCGAGCAGCCGGGGGATAAGGAGGATCGCATGGGGCACCCGTTCGTCGGTCCGGCGGGTCGCGTGCTGGATCGGGCAATTGTCGCTGCGGGGATTCGGCGGGAGGAGGTGTTCGTCACCAACGCCGTCAAGCACTTCAAGTGGGAGCTGCGCGGCAAGCGGCGCATCCACAAGAAGCCGGGCGATCTCGAGATCGACGCCCGCTTCCCTTGGCTCATGGCCGAAGTGGAGCTGGTGAAGCCGCAGGTGGTGGTCTGCATGGGTACTACGGCGGCGCGCGCCGGGTTCGGCCGGACGGTGCGTATCCGCGACCTGCGCGGCGGCTTTCACCGTTCACTGCTTTCCGAGCAGACCTTTGTCACCCCGCATCCGTCATCCATACTGCGGCTTCCCGAAAAGCCGCAGCGGGACGAGGCGCTCACGGCGTTCATATCGGATCTGGCCCAGGTCGCCGCCCGCCTGTCTGTCTGACGGGTAGGAGCCCGCCCCTGCGGGCGAAGCGGTTTATGTCGATCACACAAGCGGCTTTGCCGCTGTTCTCCCGGAGGGCCGGGCTCCCACATTTCGGTTCAGGCCGCCTTTTGCGGCTGGTCTTGTGCCCCCCACCGTTCACATTCGCGGAAGATGCGCCGTTCGCAGGTTGCGCAGCGGTCGTGATCCAGCTTCTCATCGATGATGGTGGTGAGCGCCTGCGTCTTCGAGTTGAAGATGTTCTCGTCGCCGATGGGACGAATGAGGCCGGTGCGCTGCAGCATGGCGCAGACCCGGTCCTTTACCTCGTAGAGGTAGAGGCCGCCGCCCGCCTTGCGGCGGCGCTCCGCCTCCTTGGCGAGCAGCTCGGCCCCGGAGAGGTCGACGAAGTTCATCCCCTTGGCCACCACCAGCAGGTGTTTCTGGGCGGGGTTGATCTGCTGCAACGCCTGTTCCACGTGGTCCACCGCGCCGAAGAAGAGCGAGCCCTCAATGCGCAGGATCTTCAGCTGCGGGCACTCCGGCAGCGCGCTGTCGGTGGTGAAGGCCCGCTTCTCGTGCGAGGGGTCCGGCACGCGGCTCAGTACCCGCGGGCGCGAGGTTCGGCTGAGGTAGATGGCGAGCGAGAGGGAGACGCCGAGCATGATGGCGAACTCCAGGTGCAGGAACAGGGTCGCAAAAAAGGTGGTGGCCAGAACCCCGGTCTCCGAACGGCTCGCCTTGAGGATATGCGCGATGTGGCGGAAGTCGATCAGGCCCCAGGCGACCAGGAACAGGATACCGGCCATCGCGGCGGTGGGCAGGTAGGCGGCGTAGGGCGCCACCAGCAGCACGATCCCCATCAGTGCCACCCCGGCGAAGGCGGCGGCCAGCGGGGTGCGGGCGCCCGCCTCGTAGTTGACGCCGGAGCGGTTGAACGACCCTGTCGCCACGTAGGAGGAGAAGAAGCTGCCCACCAGGTTGGAGAGCCCCTGGCCGATGAACTCCTGATTGCCGTCGAGGCGCTGCCCGGCGCGTGCGCCGATGGCGCGGGCGATGGAGACCGCCTCGGTGAGCGCCAGCAGGGTGGTGGCCACGGCGGCCGGGGCCAGGTCCCGGATGGTGGCGAGGCTCAGGTCCGGCGAGGAGAGCGGCGGCAGTGAGGCCGGCAGCGCGCCGACCGTGGTGATACCGGTCACCGCCTGTCCGAAGCGGTGGTTCAGGTAGAGCGCCAGCACGGTACCCGCGGCCAGCGCGGCGATCATGTAGGGGAAGCGGGGCAGGTAGCGCTTGAACAGAATGCCGGTCAGCAGTGTGACCCCGGCGACTGCCGTGACATGGAGGTTGATCTCGCCGAACCGATTGAACAGCTCCACGAACACCTCGTGAAAATGCAGTCCGCGGGCCATCTCCAGGCCGAAGAAGTTGGCGACCTGCTTGGTGGCAATCAGGATGGCGGCACCGGCGGTGAAGCCGATCACCACCGAGTGGGAGATGAAGTTGACCAGGGTGCCCAGCCGCAACACCCCCATCAGCAGCTGGATCGCCCCCACCATCAGCGTGAGGGTCAGCGCCAGTCGCACATATTCGGCCGAGCCCGGTTCCGCCATGACGCTCAGGGAGGCGAACAGGACGATGGAGGCGGCGGTGGTCGGTCCCGACACCAGGTGCCAGGAGGAGCCGAACAGGGCGGCGATGATGGCCGGAACCATCGCCGCGTAGAGGCCGTACTCCGGCGGCATGCCGGCGATGGTGGCGAAGGCGACCCCCTGCGGGAGGACGACGATGGCGCCGGTCAGGCCGGCGATGAGGTCGGCTCGGACCGTGCCACGGTCGAGCATCGGCAGCCAGCGCAGAAACGGCAGCAGCCGGTAATACCAGAGATTACAGGTAAGCGGAGCCATGTTGTTCGGTCGGGAAAAAGCGGGCTGCGCCGGACGGGTACCGGCCGGCGGTTCGGGTCACCAGGGCTGCCCTAAGGTTGGAATCGTGGGTCCGGGTTGAACCCACGGCGTGAAATATAGGCGCATAATAGGCCGGCCTGAAGCGAAAGATTTTCGTCACCGACCCCAACTTTTTTGACCACCGTCAATTCCGGGACCATGGATACCGAACTGCTGCGAACCTTCCTCGAAGTGCACCGGGTGAGGAACTTCGGCCGCGCCGCCGCCAATCTGTGCGTCACGCCGTCGGCGGTCAGTGCCCGCATCCGTCAGTTGGAGCGGTCGCTCGGCGTCACCCTGTTCGTGCGGCAGCACCAGGGCGTCAGCCTGACCCCCGCGGGGGAGCGGCTGCTGCGCCACGCCAAGGGGATCATGGGGGCGTGGGAACGGGCCTATGAAGACCTGGCACTCGACCAGTCCCACGAGCGGCGGTTGGTGATCGCCGGCGTGAACAGCTTCTGGGACATCTTCCTGCAGGGGTGGCTGAACCGGGTCTATGCGGAGCACCGGAACCTCGGGCTGCGCGCCGAGGCGAGCACTGCCCGGCGTATCAGCCAGAAGCTGGCTGCGGGGCTGATCGATCTGGGTTTTCTGTTCGAGCCGCCGCAACTGCCGGACCTGATCGTGCGGGAGTTGATGTCGGTACCGCTGGTGCTGGTCTCTTCGCGCCCCGACGTTGCGGTCGAGGAGGCACTGGCGGAGAACTACATCCGGGTGGAGTGGGGGACCTCATTCACCAGCCTGCACGAGAGTCACTTTCCCCATCGGCCCATCGCACCGGTGCGGGTCAACATGGGGCGGATCGCCTGTGAACTGATGCGCAGCTGCGGCGGTTCGGCCTATCTGCCGGAGGCGCTGGTGGCGCGCGATCTGGAGCAGGGGGTCCTGTACCGGGTCGATGAGGCCCCCGTCATCGGCATGCTGGCCTACGCCGCCTACCCGGCCCGGGGCGAGCACCGCAAGCTGATCGATACGCTGTTGGAGAGTGTCGGAGAACGGTAGGGCGCCGTTGCGCCGACCCAACGTAAAGCCAAGGCGCCGCGCTCCGTCGACCCGTAGGGCCCAATGGGGTTGCGCCCTACGGGTCGATGGTGACGGGTTTGCCGTCCAAGTGGGCGATACCGTCTCGCAATGCCAGCCGTCCTTCGGCGAACCAGCGGATCGCCTGGGGGTAGATACGGTGCTCCTGGTCCAGCACCCGGGCAGCGAGGGTCTCCGGCGTGTCGCCAGGCTCGACCGGTACCCGTGCCTGAATGACGACAGGGCCGGAGTCCAGTTCCGGTGTCACGAAGTGGACCGTGGCGCCATGCTCCTGCTCGCCCGCCTCGATGCAGCGCTGGTGGGTGTGCAGGCCGCGGAATTTCGGCAGCAGGGAGGGGTGGATATTCAGCATGCGGCCGGTGTAGTGGCGTACGAACGCATCGGTGAGGATGCGCATGAAGCCGGCCAGCACCACCAGCCCGGGTTGATAGGCATCGATCGATGCCATCAGCGCCGCATCGTAGCTGTCCCGATCCGGGTGTTCCCGGTGGTCCAGCACCTGGATCTCGATACCGGCCTGCTGCGCCCGTTCCAGGCCGCGGGCGTCGGCCCGGTTGCTGATCACCGCGCGGATATCGACCGGCAGCCCGGCCCGTGCCGCATCGATGATGGACTGGAGGTTGGTGCCGCCGCCCGAGATCAGGACGACAATGGGCAGCCGCTGGTCCATCTACTGGAGGATGACGCGCTCGCCCTGGCCCGCCTCCACGTGGCCGACAAGGCTCGGGTTCTCGCCTGCCCCACGGAGGATCTCCATCGCCTGCTGGGCTTGTGCCGAGGGGACACATACCACCATCCCCAGGCCGCAGTTGAAGGTGCGGTACATCTCGGTATCGTCGATCCCGCCGGCCTGTTGCAGCCAGTCGAAAATGGGGGGACGCTGCCAAGACTTGGCCTGAATCACCGCACGGGTGCCCTCCGGCAGCACGCGCGGAATGTTCTCCAGCAGGCCGCCGCCGGTGATGTGGGCCAGTGCCCGCACCTCGATCTCCGCGTGGCGGATCAGTTCCAGCAGCGGTTTGACGTAGATGCGGGTCGGTTCGAGCAGCACATGACCCAGCGGCCGCCCGCCGAAGTCCTGATCCGGGTCGGTACGCGACACCTCCAGCACCTTGCGGATCAGCGAGTAGCCGTTTGAGTGGGGGCCGGAGGAGGCGAGGCCGATGAGGGCGTCGCCGGCACGGACGCGACTGCCGTCGATCACCTCGTCCTTCTCCACGATGCCGACGCAGAAGCCGGCGAGGTCGTAGTCGTCACCGGAGTACATCCCCGGCATCTCGGCGGTCTCGCCGCCGATCAGCGCCGCACCCGCCTGCTCGCAGCCGTCGGCGATCCCCTTGACCACCGACGCGGCGGTCTCCACGTCCAGCCGTCCGGTGGCGTAGTAATCGAGGAAGAAGAGCGGCTCGGCCCCCTGGACGATGAGATCGTTGACGCACATGGCGACCAGATCGACCCCCACCGTCTCGTGCCGGCCCAGCTGCAGGGCCAGTTTGAGCTTGGTGCCGACGCCGTCGGTGCCGGCCACCAGCACCGGCTTGCGGTACCGGTCCAGAGGCACCTCGAACAGGGCGCCGAAGCCGCCGAGCCCGCCCAGTACCTCGGGGCGGCGCGTGCGGCGCGCATGGGGCTTGATCATCTCCACCAGCCGGTTTCCGGCATCGATGTCCACGCCGGCATCACGGTAGCTCAGCCCCGGTTTACTCATAATGATCTTTACCTGCTCTGGTTACGGCGAATCGAAGGGTGCGCATTTTAGCCCGCGGCTCCCGCCCAATCCACCGGCAGTGCCCTTGACTTGCCGGGGGCGGTCGCATAGCTTGCTTCCGATGGTCTCAACCCGCCTTATTCTCCTGTTCTCCCTGCTCCTCATCCTCTCGCCGCTCCGGGCGATCGAGGTGCGGGGGCTCCATGACGCCTCGGTACCGGTGCCGGACCACAGTGAAGCGGCACGCGAGGTCGCGCTCGCCCAAGGGATTGGCGAGGTGCTGACACGCCTTACCGGTGAAAGCGACCCGGTTGCGGATCCGGTGCTCGCCCCCTTGATGGGGGAGGCGGCACGCTACCTTCAGCAGTATCGCTACGAACCGGACCCGGCCGGCGAGGGATTGCAGCTCCGGCTGCACTTTGACCCCGTCGCACTGGCCGATGCCCTCAGAACGGTGGGGCGGTCTATCTGGGGCGAGGAGCGGCCACTGACCCTGGTCTGGCTCGCGCGTGAGGAGCACGGCAAGCGGCAACTGGTCGCGGCGTCGGATGGCGGACCGGAGATCGAGGCGCTTGCGGCGGCTGGCCGAAGGCGCGGTCTGCCCCTGCGGCTGCCGTTGCTGGACTTGGCGGAGCGCTCCCGCATCAGTGTTGCTGATGTCTGGGGCGGGTTCTACGAGCCGCTGATCGGTGCTTCGGAGCGTTACGGGGCAAAGGCGGTGCTGATCGGTCGCGTGTTCCCCGTTCTGGGCGGCGCCTGGCGTGGACGCTGGGAACTGCGGGTCGACGGTGAGGCGCGAAACTGGGAGGCCACCGGTGAGAGCGAGGCGGCGGTGATCCGTGTCGGTGTTGAGGGTGCAGCCGAGGTGTTGGCCGCCCGCTATGCCCAATCGGCGGTGGCCATGGGGGATACCCTGGAGCTGCGGATCGGGGATGTAACCACACTCGAAGGTTATGTGCGGGTGCTGGCCTATCTCCGCTCCCTGAGTGGAGTCGCCGATGCGCAGCCGGTCCAGGTAGAGTCCGACGCGCTGGTTTGCCGCCTGGTGATTAAGGCGGCACCCTCCCAGGTGACCGGTCTGATTGCACTCGGCGACACCCTGGAGCGGATCGTTCCCGGCGGGGGCGGGGTGCACTCTCTGCCCGAATACCGCCTTTTGCCGTGAACCTGCGCCAGCTTCCCAACACCATCTCTGTTGTCCGAATCCTGCTGGTACTGCCGCTGGTCTGGGCGTTCGCCGAAGAGAACTACCAGGCAGCGCTCGCGCTGGTGATCATCGCCGGTATCTCCGATGGCGTGGACGGCTATCTGGCGCGCCGATTCGGCTGGGGAACCCGCTTGGGGACGGTGCTCGATCCCATCGGCGACAAGGTGCTGCTGGTCTCCTCATTTTTCATGCTCGGCTGGCTGGGCCAGTTTCCGTTCTGGCTGGTGGCGTTGGTCATCGGCCGTGACGTGGTGATCGTCGCCGGGGCTGTGGCCTATCACCTCCTCATCCATCACTACGAGATGGCGCCCACACTCACCAGTAAGTTGAACACCCTGATGCAGATCCTGCTGGTGACGGCGGTACTGGTCTCCGAAGGGGTGGTGGTCCTGCCGCAGGCGGTGCTGAGCGGCATGGTGTTTCTGGTCCTGTTGACCACGCTGCTCAGCGGGCTGGAGTATGTCTGGGTGTGGGGTCGGCGGGCCTGTCGGGTGCGTTGCGTGAGGGGGGCGGAGTGAGCGATTCACAACGTTGGTACCTGCTGACAGTGATCGTCCTGTCGGGCCTGCTGCTCTATCTGCTGGCGCCGGTGTTGACACCATTTCTGGTGGGTATGACGTTGGCCTATATCGGCGACCCACTGGTGGATCGGCTGGAGGCACGCGGGTTATCACGCACCCTGTCGGTGGTCGCCGTGTTCACACTTTTTACCGGGGTGGCGCTGACCTTACTCGTCATCCTCGTGCCGATGCTGGAGCAGCAAATCGTGCTTCTGCTACAGAAGCTGCCCGGTTACATCGACTGGCTTCAGCATCAAGCCCTGCCGTACCTCGCCTCGGCCCTCGGTGTCGAGGGGATCGAGATCGATCTGGGCGCACTCAAGGCATACGCCCGTGAGCACTGGCAGGCGGCGGGCGGTGTCGCGGCAGGGGTGCTGGGCTCGGTGACCCGCTCTGGTCTGACCGTGCTGGGGTGGTTCGCCAACCTGCTGTTGATCCCTGTGGTCGCCTTTTACCTCATGCGTGACTGGGATGTTCTGATGGGGCGTATCCGGGAACTGCTGCCGCGCCGCTGGGAGGCGGACGTGGTACGCCTGGCTGCCGCGTCGGACGAGGTGCTCGGTGCGTTTCTGCGCGGGCAGTTGCTGGTGATGTGTGCCCTTGGCTTCATCTATTCGGTTGGACTCTGGCTCGTCGGGCTGGACCTGGCGCTGCTTATCGGCTTGCTGGCCGGGATTGTCAGTTTCGTACCCTACCTGGGTTTCATCGTAGGCATTGTTGCCGCCGGTATTGCGGCAGTGATGCAGTTCCAGGACGCGGCGCACCTGCTCGGCGTGGTCGCGGTGTTCGGCGTGGGGCAATTGATAGAGGGGCTGGTGCTTCAGCCGGTCCTGTTGGGGGAACGGATCGGTCTTCATCCGGTGGCGGTTATCTTCGCCATTCTGGCGGGCGGCCAGTTGTTCGGCTTCATGGGTATTCTGCTGGCGCTGCCGGTTGCCGCCGTAATCGCAGTGCTGTTGCGCTACACCCACGAGCGTTATCTCCAGAGCGGGTTGTACGGTGCGCCGGAAGGGTAGCGGTTTGAGCTCGCAACTTGCGCTGCGGATCGGACTGCGGGATGTCGCCACTTTCGAGAATTTCGAACCGGGTGGCAACGGCGCGGCGGTCCACGCACTGCAGACGGCGTTGGAGCCGTTTCTCTATCTGTGGGGTACATCCGGCACCGGCCGTACCCACCTGCTCCAGGCCGCCTGCCACGCCTGCACCGCACAGGGGGGAACGCCCGCCTATCTGCCCTGCGCAGAGATCGAAAGTCCCGAGGTGTTGGAGGGACTGGAGGCGCTCTCCCTCGTGTGTCTCGACGATCTGCACCGGGTGGCCGGCCGTGACGATTGGGAGTATGCGCTGTTCGCGTTTTACAACGCCGCGCGCGCGGCGGGAACCCGGTTGGTAGTGAGTGGCGATGTCGCGCCGCAGGGGATTGAATTGCGGTTGCCCGACCTGCGCTCGCGCCTCACTTGGGGGCCGGTGTTTCGATTGAACCCGTTGTCGGACGAGGAGAAGATCCGCGCACTCCAGCGGCGGGCGGCGGCGCGTGGGCTGGAACTCGGCGACGAGGTCGGCGCCTTCCTCCTGCGGCGCGCCCCACGTGATACGCACGCCCTGTTTTCCCTGCTCGATCGCCTTGATGACGCCTCACTGGTTGCACAGAGGCGTCTCACCATTCCCTTCGTCCGAGACCTTCTTTAGCCCGAGGGGTTAGAGCTAAATCGCCGAACTACTTCTTACCTTCTCCATGCTTCCCCAGCCGCACGTAGAGTACCGCGCCGACAAAAAAGATCAGTGCAGCCAGCAGTTCCAGTGCCGGGAGCATCCGATCGCCGGTACGCCCGAAGGTTTCGGTAGCCCCGTGCGCCACATACGCCAGCGCCAGGAAACTGCTCCACGCGTGTGTATAGGGGCGGCCGTGCAGCAGTCCGCGCAACGGAAAGAGCAGCGGGCCGGCGAAGAGCAGCAGCGCGAGGGCACGGGGGAACTGCTCGGGCGGCGAAAGCCAAGCGACCCAGAGCACCAGCAATACCAGAAGAGTGAAGTAGCCGCCCAGGGTGGCGGCACGTGCGATGCGCAGCGCGGTCATACGGCCGCTGCCCGTGCGTCGGTGAGCGCGCGTGCCGTTGCGGCAAGACGCCGCCCCAATGCCCGACACAACCGTTTCTCCTCGTCCGAAACCGGCAGGCTGTTGTCGGGCCCCGCGTGGTGGCTCGCGCCGTAGGGCGTGCCGCCTCCGTGAGTGCGAAACAGATCCGGTTCCGAGTAGGGAATCCCGACCAGCACCATGCCGTGATGGAGCAGCGGCAGCATCATCGACAGCAGCGTGCTCTCCTGACCGCCGTGCAGGCTCGAGGTGGAGGTGAATACCGCCGCCGGTTTTCCGATCAGTGTGCCGGAGAGCCACTGAGCGCTGGTGCCGTCGATGAAGTATTTCAGCGCCGCGGCCATGTTGCCGAAGCGGGTCGGACTTCCGAGCGCGAGACCCACACACTCGCGCAGATCATCGGCGACAACGTAGGGCGGACCCGATTCGGGGATTGAGTCTGCTACCGCTTCACATTCGGTCGACACCGGCGGGGCAGTGCGGATGCGCGCCGACATGCTTTCCACCTCCTCGATCCCTCGGGCGATGTGGCGAGCCATCTCGGCGGTGGCGCCGTGACGGCTGTAATAGAGCACCAGTACTTCAGGCATCAAAAACTCCGGGCTCGCGATACTTGGGGGTATGCATGGTCGACTGCCGAGCCGTTTTCGGCAAGTGCTTGTATTCTAGCGGTTATCATATTGACAGCCTTCAGGCCCGATGCTAGCGTGCGACGGTCGGTGCCCGCTCACCGGGGGCCATGCCGGGCGACGGAATGGGTATAGCTAAACGAACGACACACGGCCTATTGGCCTTGCATCTGCTGATCTTCCCTCTGTTCTTCGCCGGTTGTGCGACCGCGCCGCCCGTTCAGGAGATGTCCGACGCGCGGCAGGCGATCCGCGCCGCGCGCGAAGCCAATGCCCACGAACATGCACCCGACGTTCTCACACAGGCCGAAGCGTTGCTCCGCGAGGCGACACTGCGACTGGATGAAGGGGACTTCGAGCGCGCGCGCCGCGCGGCACTGGAGGCGCGTGAGGAGGCGATCCGGGCGCGGGATCATGCTGCGGGCACTGGTCGGTGAAGAAGCGATAAGCTTCGAATTCCTTTGGTTATTCGGAACCCCGTTATCCTTGACACCCTTTCCTGCCTGGTGCTAGTTTGTGGCAACGAGAAACAGCCGGCCCACCAGATAACGAAATAGCGAAAATCGGAGCCTTAAAGAAATGAAAATAATCGAGGTGTTCAAGCTTTCCGGTCTGATCGGACTGATCCTGACCGTGGCCGTGGGCTGTGCAACCGCTCCAACGGAGCAGCCGGTCGAGCAACCGGCCGTTACCCAGCAGGATGCGGTAGATGCGATTAACGCTGCGCGTGCTGCCATGAACCAGGCAGCCGCCGAAGGATACCTCTGGCGCGACACGGGCAAGATCCTGGAAGAGGCGGAGGCCGCCTATAAGGCGGGCGATTACGCCAAGGCGGTTGAGCTGGCGAACCGGGCGCGTCGTCAGGCGGAGAATGCACTGGCCCAGGGGCGGGCGCAGGCGCGCGAGACCAAGGCCGACGACAGCTATACCGTCCGCCGCGGTGATTCCCTCTGGAATATCTCGGCCCGTGATTCCATCTACGGAAACCCGTACAAGTGGCCGCTCATCTACAAGGCGAATGCCGGCAAGATTAAGGATGCCGACCTGATCTACCCTGGGCAGGTGTTCACAATCAACCGCAATGCCTCGGAGAGTGAATCCGCAGCTGCTATCCGCCATGCGCGGACCCGCGGTGCCTGGTCGATTGGCGTCGTAGAAGATTCGGATCGCGCCTACCTGCGGGCAAACTGAACGCGTACTGCTCGAGCCGATCCACTGAAAAAAGCCGGCCCCGAAAGGGGCCGGTTTTTTTGTGCCTGCATGGACGTGAACGGCGAACGCAAGGAACTTTATCCACTGGCGGTTTGTCATAAACTCATCGGGGCACCGTCGGGTTTTCCCGAATGGCATTCGGCGTACCGATTCGGTATTTTTCAAGGGTCCCGTCACAGAGGAGAGAGGGCGTGCTGCGAACCATTGTGCTGTTCCTTGCGACCGCCGGGTTCGCCACCGCGTGGGCTGCCGCGCCTTCGCTGGAAATGCGCGACCTGGATGGCGAGTTGCACCGGCTTTCCGATTACCGGGGCAAATGGATCATAGTGAATTACTGGGCGACCTGGTGCCCGCCCTGCCTGGAGGAGCTTCCGGAACTGGTGCAGTTTCACGAGCGCCACAAGGCACGGGATGCGGTTGTGCTCGGAGTGAACATGGAAGAGATTGGGCAAGACGAACTGGAGCGCTTCGTGGATGAGCAGTTCATCACCTTCCCGGTGTTCCCCGGCCACATGGGTATGGATACCGTCGGCCCGGTTCCGGGTCTGCCCACCACCTTTCTGGTAGGGCCGGACGGAAAGATGGTCGCCCGGCGCCTGGGCAGGGTCACCACAGAGCAACTCGAGGAGTATATCGGCACGCACCAGGCCGCAGATGGCTCCGATGTGGTACTGGCGGGGCAGTAAGGGAAACTTCGGTCGGGTTAGGGGACTTGGGGACTCCTTCGGAGTTCGTTGAAGCCGCCACCTAAAAATTAACGTGAACTAGGGGAGAGAGCATGGGTCGTCTGCTGACAATCATCGCCTTCAGCCTTGGTCTGGCTGCCGCAGCCCATGCTGCGCCCGGACAGAATCCGTACACCCATTTCTTCAATGACAGTTTCGGCAATTTCCAGGAAGAGCTGGAACTGGCCCGGGATGAAGGGAAGAAGGGGATTATGCTCTTCTTCGAAATGGACGAATGCCCGTTTTGCCACTGGATGAAGCAGAACGTCCTCAATCAGCCGGAGGTTCAGGCCTGGTTCCGCGAACATTTTCTGCTGTTCCCCGTGGATGTGGAAGGTGACGTCGAAGTGACGACCTTTGACGGCGAGACCATGCCGATGAAGGATTTCGCATTCAAGGTCAACCGGGTCCGTGCCACACCGGTTTTCGCCTTCTACGATCTCGACGGCCACCAGATACACCGCTACACAGGCAAGACCTCCGGAATCGATGAATTCATGCTGATGGGAAAATACATCTCCGAAGGTGCCTACAAGGAGATGCGTTTTACGAACTACAAGCGCCAGAATAGATAAATGGTTCCCGTCGGCGCCTGCTGCGAGCGCCCCGGGCACGGTATCTTCGGGCCACACGATGCAGGGAAACAGAGCAACTATTTCGACGGCATCCTGCGGCCCGAATCTGCCGGACCCGGAATACTCTCGCGACGGTCCCCGTGTATGGACGTGAACTAAATAGATAATAAAGAAAGGGCCTCCGCACAGTCGGGGGGGCCTATCCACCAGAGGAAAAGCCCTATGTCGTTTTGCGGTCGGTTCCAACCGGCCGGCGTACTCCTGATCGCGGGGTTGTCACTGTCGACGGCCCGCGCGGAGATTGCGCCCTTACCTGAGCCCTTGACGCTCGGAGATGCGCTTGCGCTGGTCGATGAGGATCATCCGGTGATGGAGCAGGCGCGTGCCGCGCTTGCCGGCGCCAGGGCAGGCCAGCTTGCCGCAGAGGCCCTCACCGGGTTGAACGTCACCCTGGAGGGGCGTGCGCGGTGGATCGAACCGGCGGATGTCGCTGTCGACCAGTCCAGTGACGACCATAAGGCCGCGCTCGTTCTGCGCAAGAATCTCTACGATTTCGGCCGGTCGGCGGCGCGACGGGGTGCGGCGGAGGCCGCGCTTCGGGCCAGCGATCTGTTGCTGACCGACGCCCGCCAGCAGCGCCGTATCACGATCATGCGCCGCTATTTCGACGTGGTACTGGCGGACATGCGTGCGAATCGCGAGAACGAGGCGCTGGCGCTCGCCTATATCGACCTGGACCGCCTACAAAACCGGCAGGAACTCGGGCAGGTATCAGACCTCCGCATTGCCGAGTCGGACGCTGCATATCAGCGGGTCCGGCGGCAGTTCGCCGCCAGCCAGGCTGAGCAGCGTGCCACACGGGCGCGGCTCGCCCTGGCGCTGAACCGTCCCGGCAGTCTGCCTTCTACCGTAGTGATGCCGCAGCTTCCACAACTCGATCGCGAATTGCCGGAGTTCGATCAGCTCATCGAGGAGGCATACGCCTCCAATCCCCGTCTGCAGGCGCTGCGCGCACAGGTGGATTCAGCGCGGGAGTTGGTTGATGCAGCCCGGGCGGGGCGACGTCCGCAACTGGTTGCCGAAGTTGAGGCAGCGGAGTATGCCCGTGATACCGGTTCCTCGGATCCCTGGCGGGCGGGCATCACCCTGGAGGTCCCGCTCTGGACAGGCGGCGCGGTGGAGTCTGCGGTTGCACAACGGGAAGCTGATCTGGCCCGGGTGCGAAGTGACCTGCGCCAGGCCGAGTTCGACGTGCGTGAGGCGATCCTCGATCACTGGCTTGAGCTCTCCACCCTCAGGATCGAACGGGAGGCGGTGGATGCGGAGCAGTGGTATCGGGAACTCTATCTGGAGCGCAGCCGGGTGGTCTACGAGATGGACGTGAAGGCCGACCTGGGGGATGCCATGGTTCACATGAGTGATGCGCAGATTGCGGCCGCCGGTCGCGATTTTCGTGCGGCACTTGTTTGGGAGCGGCTCGACGCACTGACCGGAAAAACCGTAGGAGCCTCGGATCACGGGGCTGTTGAATCGGGGGAAGAGACGAAATGATGGCAGGTGGAATGGTATATCGCTTGTTGCTGGTCGGTCTGATCGGACTTGGCGCAGTGCCGGTCTCGGCGGCTGAGGTCGAAGGCCGACTGGAGTGGATGCGCAGGGTGGAACTCAGCACGCCGGTCTCGGGTGTGGTCAGGGAGGTTCCCCTCAGGGCCGGTCAGCGGGTGGCAGCGGGGGATCTGCTGCTGTCGCTCGATACCCGTAGCTTCAAAGCGGCGGTCACGCGCGGCGAAGCGGATGTGCGTCGTCTGCGCGCGGCGATGGAGGAGGCGCGAAGGGAACTGGAGCGCACGCAGGAACTCTACGACCGGACCCTGTTGGCGGAGCATGACCTCCAACTGGCAAAGATTGCCGACACCACCGCGGACTCCTCCTTCCGGGCTGCCCAAGCGACACTTGATCAGGCCAAACTGGATCTCGAGTATGCCCAGATCCGGGCCCCGTTCGCGGGGTTGGTGCTGCGGGTCGATGCCGAGGCGGGGCAGAGTGTGGTCAACCGCCTGCAGAGCACGCCACTGGTGGTGCTTGCGGAAGCCGGCCGGATGCGTGTCCGCCTGCTGCTTACGCAGGATGCCGCAGCCGGGCTGACGCCGGGACAGGCGGTGCCGGTAGCGGTGAGCGGGCGCCGTTACCAGGGTGAGATTCTGTCGATCGGTCTGGAGCCGCAGGCCGGCACCGAGCCGCCGCGTTACCCACTGGATGTGGTCCTTTCGACCGGGGAGGACATCCTGCGTGCGGGGCAACCGGCACGGGTCACCCTGCCGTGAGTTGCCGGCGCTGCATCGTCTCCGGACGGGTACAGGGCGTGTTCTATCGCGCCACTGTTCAACGCGAGGCGCGCAGCCTGGGTATCTCCGGATATGCGAAAAACCTGCCGGATGGCCGTGTCGAGGTGCTGGCATGCGGCGGGGAACCTGAACTGCGGGAGTTCGATCGCGTACTGCGCGAGGGCCCACCGGCGGCGCGGGTGATGGTGGTGGAGTGTGAGCCGGACCCGGGTCCGGCTCCGAGCGACTTTGTCACCCGTTGACGTCCAAAACAGGAAGGAACACCCTAGTCACGCTTCACGCTTCACGCTTCACGCTTCACGCTTCACGCTTCACGCTTCACGCTTCACGCTTCACGCTTCACGCCCCTACTGGTGCCAGCGGGTGCGCAGGGCCGTGTAGACTCGTTCCGGATACCAGTACTGGCCAAGGCTGCCGTTGTAACGCGCCAGTGCGCGGCTGAGATTGCCCCTCTCCTTGTCGAGGTAGAAGCGGAGTATGGTGCAGCCGAAGCGCAGGTTGGTGGTGACGTCGAACAGGTTGGCGTCGGGCAGTCCCAGTTCAGCCTTCCAGAACGGCATGATCTGCATCAGCCCACGGGCGCCAGCCTCGGAAATGGCGAACCGATCGAAGTTGCTCTCCACCTGGATGACGGCCAGTACCAACTCCGGCGGCAGATCGACCCGTTGCGCCTCAACATGGATCAGCTTCAGCAATTCCAGCCGCTCCTCCTCCTCCGGCATCCGCCTTTGCAGGCGGAATGACATATCGGTCAGCCACACCTCGGCATCGAAACGGTCCTGAAAGCCTTCGGTTTCACTAAGCGCAGCGACCAGCCGCGCCTTGAGTTCCGGATCGGGCTGTTCCAGATCGGCGTACAGCGGCTTGCACGTCAGAAACGCAATCAGCACCAACGCCAGCCGCCGCATCGGTCACTCAGCCCATATGAGTCCGCAGGAACTCGACCAGCCCGGCCAGCGGCACGTCGCGTGCCTCGGCGTCGCGCCGCCCCTTGTACTCGATCATGCCGTTGTCGAGGCCACGATCCCCGAGCACCAGGCGGTGGGGGATGCCGATGAGGTCCATGTCGGCAAACATCACACCCGCGCGCTCCTTACGGTCATCGAACAGTACCTCGAAGCCGGCATCGAGCAGCTCCTGATAGAGCTTTTCCGCCGCCTGGGCGAGCCGTTCGGAACGCTGCATGTTGATCGGGATCAGCGCTACCTGGAACGGGGCGATCGGGCCCGGCCAGATGATGCCGCGTTCGTCATGGTTCTGCTCGATGGCGGCGGCAACCACGCGGGAGACGCCGATGCCGTAGCACCCCATCGCCATCACCACGCTCTGACCGTGTTCGTCCAGCACGGTGGCCTTCATCGCCTCCGAGTACTTGCAGCCTAGCTGGAAGATGTGGCCCACCTCGATGCCGCGTTTGATGGCGAGGGTGCCGTGGCCGTCCGGGCTCGGATCCCCTTCCACCACGTTGCGGATGTCGGCCACCTTCGGCTCCGCCGCATCACGGCCCCAGTTGATGCCAAAGTAGTGCTTGCCGTCGATGTTGGCGCCGGCGGAAAAGTCCGCCATTTCCGCCACGGTGCGATCGGCAATCACCGGGATCGGCAGGTTGACCGGACCCAGGGAGCCGGGGCCGGCGCCGATGGCGCTACGGATCGCCGCCTCGTCCGCCATGCACAGAGGCGCTTCAACCTCCGGCAGCTTGGCGGCCTTGACCGAGTTCAGCTCGTGATCGCCGCGGACCAACAGGGCAACCAGACCGCCGCCACTCTCTTCGGAGGCGTGGACCACCAGCGTTTTGACGGTCTTCTCGATCGGCTGATCGAACTGCTCCACCAGTTCGGCGATGGTTTTGGCCCTTGGCGTATCCACCGTTTCCATCGCCTGCCCAGGTGCGGGGCGGCCGACCGGTGGAGCGAGCGCTTCGGCCAGTTCCACATTGGCGGCATAGTTGCCTCCGGTGCTGAAGGCGATGGCATCCTCCCCCGACTCGGCAAGCACGTGGAACTCGTGGGAGGCGTTCCCGCCGATGGCGCCGGTATCGGCCAGCACGGCACGGTACTCCAGTCCCAGCCGGTCGAAGATTCGAGAGTAGGCGGCGTACATCTCCCGGTAGGTCTCCTCCAGCGAGGCGGCATCCATGTGGAAGGAATAGGAATCCTTCATCAGGAACTCGCGCGCCCGCATGATGCCGAAACGGGGCCGGACCTCATCGCGGAACTTGCTCTGAATCTGGTAGAAGTTTGCCGGCAACTGGCGGTAGCTGCGGATCTCGTGGCGAATGAGATCGGTGATCACCTCCTCGTGGGTGGGACCGAGGCAGAAGGGGCGATCGTGCCGATCGGTGAAGCGCAGCAACTCCGGTCCGAACTGGTCCCAGCGGCCGGACTCCTCCCACAGCTCGGCGGGCTGGACCGCAGGCATCAGCACTTCCTGGGCACCGGCGCGGTCCATCTCCTCGCGCACGATGCGTTCCACCTTGCGCAGTACACGCAGACCGAGCGGAAGCCAGTTGTAGAGGCCGGCGGCGAGTTTGCGGATCATGCCGGCGCGCAGCAGGAGTTGGTGGCTGACCACCTCGGCATCGGAGGGGGTCTCTTTCAGGGTTGCTATCAGGTAGCGGGATGTGCGCATGCTCTAATTTACCTTGGACAAAAATACGGGTCCGCCGCAGGGCGGCGGAGATCGGATTAAAACGTGCTGCCGTTCCAGCCCCACAGGTGGCGTGCGGCATCGGCGAATTCGATATACACCCGGTCCGGGGGGACACCGAGCGTTTCGTGTACGAGGCCGGTGAGCGCAGCCGAGAGATCAGCGGTCCTTTCGGCCGGCAGGCCGATGCTCTTGAGTTCCATATAGACCGCCGGGTCGGCGCTGCCGGCAAACAGCAGCGGCCGGGACGCCTCCACCGACACCATCACATACCGCTCCGGCTTGCCGAGTGCTTCGGCGGTCAGGCGCGAGGCGGCCTGCATTAGAGCGGCCGTGTCGGCTACCCCGGCATTGGTGCGGATCAGCAGGTAGGGCATGAATTAAACGACTCCGGTCAGCGGCAATACTTTTCGATCTGTTCCTGTGCCTCCGCCTGCTTCTTGCGGCGCAGCTCGTCATCCATGACCTCAACGGTGCCGTCCGGTAGTCGTACGCGCCGGGCATGCTGGTAGGTTGCGAAATTCTTTTTCGCCGCCGCGCAGTTCCTCTGCTCCAGCTCGGCGCGCTCCCGGTCGGTTTTCGGGTCGGGCTGGGGAAACGAGCCCTTCGACTCGTCATCCGATACAGGGCTCTCCTCGGCCAACTCGCCCGTTTCCTGGGTGGTTCGCTCCGGTGCCGGGGCGATCCTCGGGTTGACCGTGGTGGCTTCGATGCCAACCGACGGCGGGAACTGGGTGAACTGGACATTGCCCTGTTCGTCCACCCAGCGGTAGATCTCCGCCAAGGCGGGTTGGGTGGCGAGCAGCAGGATGAACAGGGCGGCCAGCCGTGGCGTTATAGGTTTCATGCGAACCGGTTCCAGTGTGAGTCTTGGCCAACTATTATGGGCGTTTGCCCGCACAGCACAAGGGTGAAAGGCTGCGGTGGCGCGGAGCGCCCGAACGCTGCCGGGGCGGATCAAGGTTTCCCGCCCAACCCGCTGAGTCGGCAGGCATTTGGCAACCCGCGCTCTTGACCTCGCGCGCGAATCTCAGTAGGTTCTCCCGTCTGCCTTTCCGCTGTTCTAATCGGCCCATGATTACGGGCCTTCTTTACCAGGAGACTCACAACGTGGAACTGACCGGTGCCGAGATCATCGTCCGCTTTTTGCAGGACGAGGGCGTCGAGTTTGTTTTCGGCTACCCCGGCGGGGCGGTCCTGCATATCTATGATGCACTGCACAAACAGCCGGCCCTGAAACATATTCTGGTGCGCCACGAGCAGGCGGCCACCCATGCGGCGGACGGCTATGCCCGTTCGACCGGCAAACCCGGCGTGGTGCTGGTGACCTCCGGTCCCGGTGCCACCAACGCGGTGACCGGCATCGCTACCGCCTACATGGATTCCATTCCGATGGTGGTGCTGACCGGGCAGGTCCACAGCGACCTGATCGGTAACGATGCCTTTCAGGAGGTGGATTCGGTCGGCATCACCCGGCCGTGCGTCAAGCACAACTTCCTGGTCAAGGACGTGGCCGACCTCGCGATCACGCTGAAGAAGGCGTTCTACATCGCGACCACCGGCCGGCCCGGTCCTGTGGTGGTGGACATCCCCAAGGATGTGACCGCCAACCGCACCAAGTACGTCTATCCGAAGAAGGTCGCCATCCGCTCCTACAATCCGGTGGTGAAGGGACATACCGGCCAGATCAAGCGGGCGGTCAACCTGATGCTTGGCGCCAAGCGGCCGATCATCTACAGCGGCGGCGGCGTCATCCTGAACGATGCTGCCAAGCAACTGACCGACTTCGCCCGTCTGCTCGGCTTTCCGGTCACCAACACCTCGATGGGGCTGGGCGGTTATCCGGCGACCGACAAGCAGTTCCTCGGTATGCTCGGCATGCACGGCACCTACGAGGCGAACATGGCGGTCTCCCACAGCGACCTGCTGATTGCCATCGGCGCCCGCTTCGATGACCGGGTGACCGGCAACATTCAGAAGTTTGCGCCCCGTGCCCAGATCATCCATATCGACATCGACCCGGCCTCCATCTCCAAGAACGTGAAGGTGGACGTACCCATCGTCGGCAGCGTGGACAACGTCCTGCGTGACATGACCCGGCTGATCAAGGAGTCGGGCCAGGCGCCGGATGGCGGTGCGCTCGCCCAGTGGTGGAAGCAGATCGAGGCATGGCGCGCCAAGGAGTGCCTGAAGTACGGGCAGTCCAGCGAGGTGATCAAGCCCCAGTACGTGCTGGAGAAGCTCTATCAGGTCACCAAGGGCGACGCGTTCGTCACCTCGGATGTCGGCCAGCACCAGATGTGGACCGCCCAGTTCTACAAGTTCGACAAGCCGCGCCGCTGGATCAACTCCGGCGGGCTCGGCACGATGGGCTTCGGCATGCCGGCGGCAATGGGGGTGCAGTTCGCCCATCCCAAGGCGACGGTCGCCTGTGTCACCGGCGAGGGCTCCATTCAGATGAACATCCAGGAGCTCTCCACCTGCCTGCAGTACAACCTGCCGATCAAGGTGATCTGCCTCAACAACCGTTTCCTGGGCATGGTTCGCCAGTGGCAGGAGTTCTTCTACGAGAAGCGCTACTCCAACTCCTATATGGAGTCGCTGCCGGACTTCGTGAAACTGGCCGAGGCCTACGGGCACGTGGGCATGCAGATCACCGATCCGAAGGACGTCGAGGGGGCACTCAAGGAGGCGTTCAAGCTGAAGAAGCGGTTCGTCTTCATGAACTTCCTCACCGACCAGACCGAGAATGTCTACCCGATGGTGCCCGCCGGCGCGGGGCTTGAAGAGATGATCCTGGTATGAGACATATCATTTCAATCCTGATGGAGAACGAAGCGGGCGCCCTCTCCCGGGTCGCCGGACTCTTTTCCGCCCGCGGGTACAACATCGAGTCACTCACCGTCGCCCCGACCGAGGATGCCTCCCTGTCGCGTATGACCCTGGTCACCCGCGGCTCGGACGAGATCATCGAGCAGATCACCAAGCAGTTGAACAAACTGGTGGATGTGGTCAAGCTGATGGACCTGACCGAGGGGCCGCACATCGAGCGGGAGATGATGCTGATGAAGGTGCGTGCGGAGGCCGGCGAGCAGCGCGAGGAGATCAAGCGGCTGGTGGACATCTTCCGGGGCCGCATCATCGACGTGACGGACCGTACCTACACGCTGGAGATGACCGGCAGCGCCGGCAAGCTCGACGCCTTCATCCAGGCGCTCGGCGGCTGCTCCATTCTGGAGACGGTCCGTTCCGGCATCTCCGGCATCTCGCGAGGCGAGAAGAGCCTGCACGTTTGAACTTCAGTGACAGGTGGCAAGTGACAAGTCGCACGTGTGCGACTTTATTGCTACTTGTCCGTTGCCACTTGTAAATTTTCCAATTTAAGGACAAGAACGATGCTGAACATGTACTACGACAAAGATTGCGACCTCTCCATCATCCAGGGGATGAAGGTGACCATCGTCGGCTACGGCTCGCAGGGCCACGCCCACGCCAACAACCTCAAGGACTCCGGTGTCGATGTCACCGTCGCCCTGCGCCCCGGTTCCAGCTCCGCCGCGAAAGCCGAGGCTGCCGGCCTCACGGTCAAGAGCGTGCCTGAGGCGGTCAAGAGCGCCGATCTGGTAATGATCCTCACCCCGGATGAGTTCCAGTCCCAGCTCTATAAGAACGAGATCGAGCCCAACATCAAGCAGGGCGCGGTGCTCGCCTTCGCCCACGGCTTCTCCATCCATTACAACCAGGTGGTGCCGCGCTCCGACCTGGACGTGATCATGATCGCCCCCAAGGCTCCCGGCCACACCGTGCGCTCGGAGTTCGTCAAGGGCGGCGGTATCCCCGACCTCATCGCGGTGTTCCAGGACGCCTCGGGCAAGGCCAAGCAGGTTGCGCTCTCCTACGCCGCCGGTGTCGGCGGCGGTCGCACCGGCATCATCGAGACCACCTTCAAGGACGAGACCGAGACCGACCTGTTCGGCGAGCAGGCGGTCCTTTGCGGCGGTGCGGTCGAGCTGGTGAAGGCCGGCTTCGAGACCCTGGTGGAGGCGGGCTATGCCCCCGAGATGGCCTACTTCGAGTGCCTGCACGAGCTGAAGCTGATTGTCGACCTGATGTACGAGGGCGGCATCGCCAACATGAACTACTCCATCTCCAACAACGCGGAGTACGGCGAGTACGTCACCGGCCCGAAGGTGATCAACGAGGAGAGCCGCTGGGCCATGAAGGAGGCGCTGGAGAACATCCAGAACGGCTCCTACGCCAAGCGCTTCATCCTCGAGGGGATGAGCAACTACCCCGAGATGACCGCCTGGCGTCGTAACAACGCTGCCCACGAAATCGAGGTGGTCGGCGGCAAATTGCGCTCCATGATGCCCTGGATCACCGCCAACCAGTTGGTGGACAAGAGCAAGAACTGATTTAACATCGGTTGATCACGAACGGCCGGGGCATTTCCCCGGCCGTTTTTTGTTGATAAACAACGTTTATGAGCGGCCGCTCTTCTGAAAACCGTGGTGCCGGACGAGTACTCTTGCACAGTGATTTTGACGATTTCAGAGCCAGGACAAGGCGCGCTGCGCAGGAAATGGCCGTATCCTTTCCAAGCAGTGCAACGCAGGAGTGGGGGCTTCTGGGTGGCTCCCTTCGAGTGGGGCCGGGAAGCGGCCGTCCGCGGTGTTGCACCTCTTGCCAGGGCGCGCCATTGCCTATGAGGTGCGCCTTGCGGCCAGCCGCAACCGTCAAAATCACTGTGCAAGAGTACTAGGCTCACAGGCATGAATGGTGGACAACATCGCTGGATCGCCCGCGAGGCACGGCCGTTGGTACTTGCCCTGGCGGCATTCGGACTGGGGGTCTATGTGGCCTTTGGTTGGCCATACGCCGTGGCTGTGGTGCTTATCCTCATTGGGGTGGTGTTCCTGTTCCGCGACCCGCGGCGGAGCATTCCCCCCTCACCCTTAGCGGTTGTCAGCCCCGCCGACGGTATCGTGCTTGACGTGCGCGAGGTCCATGACGACCAGCTGGAGCGGCAGTCGATCGAACTGCGCATCGGCATGAATTCCACCGGGGTTTTCACCATCCGGAGTCCCATAGAAGGGCGGGTCATGCGCCAGTGGTATCCCACCCGATCCGATGAACGGCGCCGTCCCCACCTGCCCGATACGGAGCAAATCGCCTTTGCCCAGTGGGTGCAGAGCGACGAAGGGGACGACGTGGTTCTCACTATCGAGCGCGCCCCGCTGATGCGCCGGTTCGCCTCCTACGTCCAGTCGGGCGAGCGGGTGGGGCAGGGACAGCGCTGCGGCTACGTACCTCTTGGATCCGCTGTGCGCCTGCTGCTGCCGTCGGCCGTCCGGGTGGCGGTCGCCCGCGGGGATCGGGTGCGTGCCGGCAGCGATACGCTGGCCAAACTGGTTCATTAGTCGCAAAGCGTGGCGTGTGGAACGAGCGGCCGTTGGAACGGTCTTTCGCTTCACCCTTAACCTTTCACGCTTCACGCTCTAAACTGAACGCCCGCACTCGGAAGGACGGCAATGCAGCAGGCTGAAAACGGTAACAACAACAAGCGGCGCCGGGGTATTTATCTACTGCCCAACCTGTTTACCACCGCTGCACTCTTTGCGGGCTTCTATGCCATCATCGCTGCCATGAGCGGGCGGTTTTCGACCGCTGCGGTGGCGGTGTTTATTGCCATGGTGCTGGACGGTCTCGACGGTCGAGTGGCGCGACTGACCAATACGCAGAGCGATTTCGGCGTGCAGTACGACAGCCTGTCCGACATGGTCTCTTTTGGTCTGGCGCCGGCACTGGTCATGTATGAATGGGCGCTCTCGTCCATGGGCAAGCTGGGTTGGCTCGCCGCCTTCATCTATACCGCCGGGGCGGCGCTGCGACTGGCGCGGTTCAACACCCAGGTGGGAACGGTCGACAAACGCTATTTCCAGGGGCTGGCCAGCCCCGCCGCCGCAGGTGTTGCGGTGGGGTCGGTGTGGGTGGGGCAGGAGTACGGGTTTGCCGGTCCCGAACTGTGGCTGGTGGCCTTTACGCTGACCGTCCTGCTGGGACTGCTGATGGTGAGCAACTTCCGCTATTACAGCTTCAAGGATTTCGACATGCGGGGGCGGGTGCCTTTCGTCGCCCTGCTGGTGATCGTGCTCATCTTCGTGCTGGTCTCCTACGACCCACCGCAGGTGCTGTTCGGGGCCTTCTCGATCTACGCCATCTCCGGCCCCATCATGACCGTGATTCTGTTGCGCCGTCGCCGCCTGCAGCGGCGTTCCGGCGACTCCTGAGAGCCAGATAATGACCGACAAACTCATCATCTTCGATACCACGCTGCGCGATGGCGAGCAGAGCCCGGGCGCCTCCATGACCCGTGAAGAAAAGCTGCGCATCGCCAAGGCGTTGGAGCGCATGCGGGTCGATGTCATCGAGGCGGGCTTCCCGATTGCCAGCGTCGGTGACTTCGAGTCGGTGCAGGCGGTGGCCAGGACGGTGAAAGAGAGCACCGTGTGTGGTCTGGCGCGGGCGCTGGACAAGGACATCGATCGCGCCGGCGAGGCGTTGAAGGATGCCGCTTCCGGGCGTATCCACACCTTTATCGCCACCTCGCCGATTCACATGCGCCACAAGCTGCGCATGGAGCCCGACCAAGTGGTGGAGCAGGCGATTAGGGCGGTGCGCCGGGCAAGGCAGTACACCGACGATGTGGAGTTCTCCGCCGAGGACGCGGGCCGATCCGAACCCGATTTCCTGTGTCGCATCTTCGAGGCGGTGATCGACGCCGGCGCCACTACACTCAATATCCCCGATACGGTCGGCTACAACGTGCCGGGGCAGTTTGGTGAACTGGTGCGGCAGCTGATTGAGCGTATTCCCAACGCGGACCGGGCGATCTTCTCCGTCCATTGTCACAACGACTTGGGGCTGGCGGTGGCCAACTCCCTCTCTGCGGTGTTGAACGGCGCCCGGCAGGTGGAGTGCACCATCAACGGCCTGGGCGAGCGGGCCGGCAACGCCTCGCTGGAGGAGGTGGTGATGGCGGTACGTACGCGGCGGGATATCTTCCCCTGCGAGGTAGCTATCGACACCACCCAAATCGTACCGAGCTCGCGGCTGGTGTCCGGGATCACCGGCTTCGCCGTGCAGCCGAACAAGGCCATCGTCGGTGCCAACGCCTTCGCCCACGAGTCGGGCATCCATCAGGACGGCGTCCTCAAGAGCCGCGAGACCTACGAGATCATGCGTGCCGAGGATGTGGGCTGGAGCGCCAACCGCATGGTGCTGGGCAAGCACTCCGGCCGCAACGCCCTGCGTGCACGACTGCAGGAGATCGGCGTGGTGCTGGAGTCGGAGGAGGAACTGAACGCGGTGTTCAACCGCTTCAAGGAGCTCGCCGACAAGAAGCACGACATCTACGACGACGACCTTCAGGCGCTGGTGACCGAAACCAATCTGGAGACAGTGAACGAGCGTATCAAGCTGGTGGCGCTGAAGGTCTGTTCGGAGACCGGCGAGACGCCGCACGCGGAGGTCACTCTCTGGCTCGACGGCCAGGAGCGGCACGGCAGCGCGCCCGGTAGCGGCGCGGTGGATGCGGCCCTGAAGGCGATCGATTCGGTGGTGGCGGGCGGTACCGAACTGCTGCTCTATTCAGTGAACAACATCACCACCGGGACCGATTCCCAGGGCGAGGTCACGGTCCGGCTGGAAAAAGGGGGGCGTATCGTCAACGGTCAGGGGGCCGACACCGACATCGTCATCGCCTCGGCGAAGGCCTACATCAACGCCCTGAACAAGATCCTGGCCCCCTCGGAGCGCGCCCATCCCCAGGGCGGGGATGTCTGATCGGCCGCCGGTCCAATGGGATGGATGACCTGAAGCAGCAGTACCTCCGGGCAATGGGGATTCAGGCGTGGGTTCCGCGCGTGAAGGATACCCCCGCGTTGGTGGTTACGGCTGAAGCGCCTGCCGCTCCTTCGAATACCGATGCCTCTGTAGTTGCAGTGGAAGCGGCGATTGGAACCGGCCGTTCACTGAATGAGCGGCAGCCCCCCCCTGTTCACCCCTTGAGTGAATCGGCTTTGACGGGGGGCGGGCAGCAGCCCGAGCCACTCGACTGGACCGCACTGGAGGCGCAGGTTCGTGATTGCACCCACTGTGCCGATCTGGTCGCCAACCGCACCCAGACCGTCTTCGGCACCGGCAACCGCACTGCCGACTGGATGGTCATTGGCGAGGCACCGGGAGCCGACGAGGACCGCCAGGGCGAACCGTTCGTGGGCCGTGCCGGTCAGTTGCTGAACGCCATGCTGAAGGCGATCGGTCTGGAGCGCCGCCAGGTCTACATCGCCAACGTGTTGAAGAGCCGCCCGCCGAACAACCGCGACCCGCGCCCCGACGAGGTGGCCCGCTGCATTCCCTACCTGAAGCGCCAAATCGAACTGGTCGCACCCCGCGTCATCCTGGTGGTGGGGCGCATCGCAGCGCAGAACCTGCTCGCCACCGAGGAGCCCATCGGCCGCCTGCGTGGGCAGATACACACTGAACCGGCAAGTGGCGTTCCGGTGGTGGTGACCTACCACCCCGCCTACCTTCTGCGGTCGCCTCAGGAGAAGCGCAAGGCGTGGGACGATCTGCGGCTCGCCCTGCGGGTGTTCCGGGAGCGAATGTGATGCGGGTGTTGTGGGCGCGATCTTATTGCGCCGCATTGGCCCAATCGCGCTCGTTCGGCGCAATGGGATCACGCACCGGACCCCGGCTGTGACTCCCGAGCGAATGATGAGCGCGGTGGACCCGACGCCGGCCTTGCGCCGCATGGCCGAGGCGGATGTGGAAGCGATCATGGCCATTGAGGAGGAGGTTTATGCCTCCAATTGGACCGCTGGAATCTTCCGCGACTGTCTGCGGGTGGGGTACGAATGTTGGGTGTTGAAAGTCGATGAAAGGGTGATCGGCTACGGCATCATGTCCATTGGCGCCGGTGAGGCGCACATCCTGAACATTGCCGTACGCGCACGGTTTCAGGGGCGGGGGTTGGGTCGGCGGATGCTGGAGCATCTGCTCGGGCTGGCCCGCGGCGCGGGCGCTGAGACCGCCTTATTGGAGGTACGTCCCTCCAACACGGTGGCGCTTTCCCTTTACGCGGCTAGCGGTTTCAATGAAATCGGCCGGCGTCGGGGCTACTACAGCGATTCCGACGGGCGTGAGGACGCCCTGGTGCTTTCCCGCCCGCTCTCGGCGGCGGAGGCGCCTTCGATGTAAGCGGGATCAGTTACCCGTCCGCCGGCTGCAGTGTGAATTCGGCATCGAGCCGATAGCCGACATGACGCACTGTGCGAATCACCTTTGCGCCTTTGCCGCCGAACTTTCGCCGCAGGCGACTGACCTGTACGTCGATGACACGCTGGTCCGCCTCCGAGCAGCGCCCCAGGACACGGGTCGACAGCCACTCCCGGTTGAGCGGCCGTCCGCTGTTCATGGTGAGGGCGTAGAGCAGTTTCTGGTCGGTCGTGGATAACGTGATGGTTTTGCCCTCGGGGTCGAGCAGCCGGCCGGTCCGCGCGTGATAAGTGAACCCCTGAAAGGTGAAGCTGCCGCCGGTCCCCGGTAACCGCCGTCGCAGCAGGTTGCGGACCCGCACCACCAATTCGCGTTCGTCGAACGGCTTGACGAGAAAATCGGCAGCCACCCGTTCCAGTGCCGAGATGCGCACGTCGGTCGAGCGGTTCGCGGTGATGCACATCACCGCTGTCGCCGAATCCCCGATCACCTCCGCCGCCTTCAGACCATTACCGTCCGGCAGACCCAGGTCGACCAGGAAGAGATCGAACGGACGCCGGGCCGCCTCCCCCCGCATCGCCTCGACCGTGCCCACGGCGGTCACATCGTAGCCGGCGGCCTGAAGGTGCTGGACGTACATCGCCTGCGCCAGGAGATCGTCCTCGACCAGCAGAATCGAGGCGGTCATCGGTTCACCCGATCCCGAGGGCATCTTCGAGTGCCTCCAGGGTAAGGGGGAACAGGGCCTCCGCCCGCTTCAGCTCCTGCTCGATCACTTCCCAGGACGGTTCGACCGCCGGATGGGCCAACCGGAAGGCGGTCTCGCGCAGCTCGCCGCAGGCGAAGTTGGCCGCACTGCTGGTCAGGCGGTGGGCGTTCGTGGCCACCGCGCTGCGCTTCCTGTCCGTCACCGCCCGCCGCAGTTGGCCCAGAGTGTCGGCGGTCTGTCGCTCGAACAGCCGAAACAGTTCGGCACGCCGCTCCACCGTATAGAGTTTCTTGATCAGTGTGAGCCGTTCGCAATCGAGAAGCGTCGCCGCTTCGGCACCGGCGCCGTTCGCAGGCGTTGTCATTCGCTCCCGTTCCCCGTGTTGGGTATATGGCGGCGTATTGTCGCAATCAGCAGCGACATGTCGACCGGTTTGGTGTGATAGTCGTCCATCCCCGCGGCACGCGCCCGCTGCGCCTCGCCCGTCAGTGCGTTGGCGGAGAGGCCGATGATCGGCGTCCGTTGTCCCGTTTCCGCCCTGATCCGCCGCGTCGCCTCCAGTCCGTCCATCTCCGGGGTCTGCACATCCATGAGGATGAGATCAAACCGCTCCCCGGCCACGCAGCGGGCCAGCGCGTCGGCCCCGGTCTCGGCGGTCTGGACGGCGGCGCCCACCGACTCGAGCAGGTCCTTCTGAATCTCCCGGCCCAGGGCATCGTCGTCCACCAGGAGCAGCTTAATCCCATCCAGTGCACTCTCCGGACAGGGGGCTCCCTCTGTTGTCTCCGCGTCGCCTTCAGCCAGCGGGAACCGAACGGAGAACCAGAAGCGGGAGCCGTGACCCGGCGTACTGGAAACCTCCAGTTCGCCCCCCATGGCCCGCACGATGCGGCGGCTGATGGCGAGCCCCAGGCCGGTGCCGCCGAAGCGGCGGGTGGTGGAGGCATCGGCCTGGTGGAACACCTCGAAAATGTGCTGGAGCTGGTCGCGGGCGATTCCGATCCCGCTGTCGCTGACTTCGAACCGCACCTCCGCATGGTGGTGGTCGCGGCTCAGCAGCCGGGCGGAGATGCTGACCTCGCCCTGCTCGGTGAAGCGGATCGCGTTGCCGGCGAGGTTGGAGAGCACCTGCCGCAGGCGCACCGGATCGCCGATCATCCGGGCGGGCAGCGTCTCGTCCAGAACCAGGCGGACCGGCAGCCCCTTCGGGTGGGCTGCGACAGCGCTCTGTTCCACAGACTCCCGCAGCAGGGCCGGTAGGTCGACCGGCACCTGCTCCAACTCCAGGCGGCCCGCCTCCGCCTTGGAGAGATCGAGGATCGCGTCGATGAGGCTCAACAGGTGGTTGGAGGCGCTGCCGAGCTTGCCCACGTAATCCCGCTGCTTCACCGCCAGCGGCGATTGCCGGAGCAGGGTGGCAATGCCGACCACCGTATTCAAAGGGGTCCGGATCTCGTGGCTCATGTTGGCCAGAAAGCGGCTCTTGGCGAGATTGGCCTCATCCGCCGCCGCCCGGGCCTGAGCCAGCCCGTCGTTCGCCTCCACGAGCTGCCGTTCCCGCTGCCTCGCCCGCGACAGCAGATGCTCGATCCAGAAGCTGACCCCAAGAAGCAGCAGGAGCACCCCGAGGCCCGGCAGGGTGCTGCGCAGGGTCCGCGCCAGCCACTGATCGATGATGGCCTGCTCGGTGAGGGCGTAGCGCACCACCAGGGGGAAGCGATCCGACTTCCGGTAGGCGGCGAGCCGCGTCACCCCGTCGATGGGGGAGACCACCCGCTGCACACCGAAGTGACCCGGTTCGGGGGGGCGCTCCCCATTCAGCGGCCCCTCGGGTCGTGGGGGAAAGCGCGCCAGGATGCCGCGCTGTTCGCGCCGCACGAGCGCGACACCGTCCTGACTGCCCAGGAAGGAGCGGAAGAAATCGATGAAGTAGTCCGAGCTGAGCCCCGCGATGGCCACGCCACAGAGGGCGCCGTCATCGCTGGTGACGTGGACGCTGATGGGGACGAGAGTTTCATCGGTGGCGGCCCGGAAAGGCAGGCCGATGAAACTGCGTTTCGTCCGGTCCGGGGTGATTTCGAAGTGTTCGGCGGCGAAGCCGTCGTATCGCGTTCCGGGCGCGGGCGCATGGGCCGGCGCCATGAGCACGTTCGCTTCACGGTCGTAAAGGGCGACAAATGTGAGCTGCGGCAGCGATCCCACGGCAACTTCGGCCCGCCGCCGCAACGGCTCGGGCAGCTCCCCCTCTTCCGCCCGGCAGAGCCCTCCGAAGCTGTCCAGCAGCAATTCGATTTCGCCGACCGCCCGCGAGGTCTGCTCCTCCAACGCAACCGCCCCGATGGCGACCTTCTCCCGCGCCACATGCAGCTCCCGCTCCCGGTCGGAGTAGGCCAGCCAGGCCGTATAGGCGAGGAAGGCTGCGGCGATGGCGATAAAGGCGAGAAAAACCGGGTGACGCGTCGTGGGGTTCTGATGGTTGTTGTTGTGTGAATCCACCGCTTTGGGTAACCGCTGCTGGTATGAATCCGGACCATCACGGGCCGGCCTGCAATATTTTGTCATATTTCAATTCATCTGATGGGCGGCGGTCGCTGATATCGTAAGCCGCCACCGTACCAGCGCCGGATCCGAGGGGAGACATGGCAACGGGCAACATCGAGCAGCTCAAGCAGTCCGTTTTCCTGCGCACTCTTATCGCCCTTGCGGCGGTGGGGGCGACGCTGGTGATCGCCATCATGATGCCGTTGGGCGGGGACCTGAAGGCGAAGAACGACCGCGAGGTCCACTTCATCGTCGACGCCAAACGGGTCTCGGTGGACCAGTTCATTGCCAAGATCATCAATGTCGCCGAGCAGTTCAGCAGCCGCACCGAGATCCGCCGCAAGCTGACGGCCTACAACGAGGGGCAGGTGACCCGCGAGGAGCTGGTGGCGTTCTCCCACGACAAGCTGCTCGACGCCATGAAGAAGTCGGTGGAGGCGATCGGCATCACCCGCCTCGACGTGAGCGGCGAGGTGGCGGTGGTGGTGGGGCGGCCGTTGCCCGAGGCCTTCCTGCCCGCCTTCGACCGCGCCCTGGAACGCACCACCGTCTACGACCCGGTGACCCTCGACGGCGCCCCCCACATCATCGTCGCCACCCCCATCCTCGACCGCGGGCGCGACAAAGTGGGGATCGACATCGTGTTGTTCCGCACCGATGCCTTGAAGGCGATCATCCAGGACTACGCCAGTCTCGGCGCGAGCGGCGAGGTGCTGCTCGGCTACGGGCCCGAGGGGCGCTTCGTCTCGCTGTTCGAGACCCGCCACCCCTACGATCCCGCGGTGCTCGGCGCGGTGCGCGAGGCCTTCGTGGCCGGGCGCTTCCCGGCGAGCGAGAGCCGCCATCCGGTATGCCCGGAGTGCGTGGTGGTGATCCGCGCGGTGGACCACACGGATTGGCATCTGCTGTTCCGGATGGACGCGCAGGAGCTCAACGCCATCATCGACGCCACCATGGTGCGGCTGCTGGTGATCGCCGCCCTGGTGCTGGTGGCGGGCATGATGGGGATCTACCTGCTCACCTCTCCGCTGCTGCGCTCCCTGGCCGAGGAGCTCAAGGAGCGCACCCGCGCCGAGGCGGAGCTGCGTCAGCTGAATGACGAGCTGGAAGGGCGTGTCGCCGAACGCACCACCGCGCTGGAGCGGCAGAAACAGGCCGCCGAGGTGGCGCTGGCGCGCCAGCAGGCGATGCAGGAAGAGCTGGTGCAGGCGGAAAAGCTCGCCGCCCTCGGCGGGCTGGTGGCCGGGATCGCCCACGAGATCAACACGCCGGTGGGGGTGGCGCTCTCCGCCGCCACCCACCTCGACAGTGAAACCCGCAAGACCGATGCCCTCTATCGCGCCGGCGAGTTGACCGAGGAGGGGCTGACCGCCTACTTCGCCACCGCCGGCCAGGCGTCCCAACTGCTGACCCTCAACAGCCAGCGCGCAGCGGACCTGATCCAGAGCTTCAAGCAGGTGGCGGTCGACCAGACCGGCGGCGAGCGGCGTCGCTTCGAGCTGGCGGCCTACATCGACGAGGTGCTGCTCTCGTTGCAGCCGCGCCTGAAAAAGACGCGCATCGAGGTCGATGTCGACTGCCCCGACGAGCTGGTCCTCGACAGCCTGCCCGGCGCCCTCTCCCAGGTGCTGACCAACCTCGTCATCAATTCCCTGGTGCATGCCTTCGAGCCGGGCCAGGCCGGCCGCATCGCCATCGCCGCGGCGGCGGACGGCGACTGGGTGGAGATCGTCTACCGGGACGATGGCCGGGGCATCCCCGCCGAGCTGCACGGCAAGGTCTTCGAGCCCTTCTTCACCACCGGGCGCGCCAGCGGCGGCAGCGGCCTCGGGCTGCACATCGTCCACAACCTCGTCACCCAGTCGCTGAAGGGGACGCTTTCCGTCGCAAGCGCCCCGGGAGAGGGCACCACCTTCACCCTCCGCGTGCCGCGCATCCTCCCCGACACCCGACAGGAGTTCGCCCGTGAACCCCACGCCTCTCAAGCTTAAGGCCGCCGGCAGTGACGGACCCGGCCAGTCCCGCTGCCGAGACTGGCGCATCCTGATCGTGGATGACGATGAGGAGGTGCATGCCGTCACCCGCCTGATCCTCGGCAAGCTGCGATACCGGGATCGCGGCATTGAGCTGCTCTCGGCCCATTCCGCCGCGCAGGCGCGGCAGATCCTCGAACGCGAGGCCGATATCGCGGTCGTCCTGCTGGATGTGGTGATGGAAACCGACGACGCGGGCCTGCAACTGGTGCGGGCCATACGCGAGGAGTTGGGCAACGCCGCCGTGCGTATCATCCTGCGCACCGGTCAGCCGGGACAGGCGCCGGAGGAGCGAGTCATCGTCGACTACGACATCAACGACTACAAGGCGAAGAGCGAACTGACGGCGCAGAAGCTCTTCACCACCGTCATCGCCTCGCTGCGCTCGTTCGAAACCATCATCTCCCTGGAGAAGACCCGTGTCGGGCTGGAGAAGATCCTCGACAGCACCAGCACCCTGTTCCAGGTGAATTCCCTACAGCACTTCGCCTCCGGCGTGCTCACCCAGCTCTCCGCCTTCCTCGGCTGCCATCCCCATGGCGTTATCTGCATGCAGCACGATCCGGGCGAGCTCCACGCCGGGCCGAGACCCTGCAAGGAGATGCAGATCCTGGCGGCGAGCGGCGAATACAGCGGCTGCACGACCTGCGGCAAGGAGGAGGGCGACTGCCGGCGCACGGAGATGCTGGCTCTGGTCCGTAAGTCCTTGACGGAACGCTGCAGCCAGCTGACCGACGAGTTCACGGTCCTCTACCTCAATGGTGATACCCGGGCCACCGTCGCCTTGCTGAACGGCGGAGAGCGGGCCGCAAGCGAAAGCGACCGCAAGCTGCTGGAGGTCTTCTCCGCCAAGATCTCCATCGCCCTGGCCAACGCGCTGACCTACCAGAAGATGGTGACGGCCGAACAGGCCGCCACCACCGACTTTCTCACCGGGCTCGACAACCGGCGGCAGTTGCTGCGCCTCGGCACGCCCCTGGTGGCGGGGACGCGGCGTGCCGGCACGCCGCTGGCCGTGGCGATGCTCGACATCGACCACTTCAAGCGCATCAACGACAACTGGGGGCACGACGCCGGCGACATCGTGCTGAAGGGCGTCGGCCAATTGCTCAAGGAGCGCTTCCGCACCAGCGACGTGGTGGCCCGTTTCGGCGGCGAGGAGTTTTGCGTCATCCTGGCCAACACCGGGCCCGAAAACGCCGTGAAGCTGTTCGATGACTTCCGGGAGGCACTCGCCGCGACGGTTTTCGAATGCGGCGCCGAACGGGTTGCCGTCACCGCCAGCATCGGCATCTCCACCCACGTGACCGACAGCATCGATACGATGATATCCGCCGCCGATGCGCTGCTCTACCAGGCCAAGCAGGCCGGGAGAAACCGCGTCGTGGTCAGCTAGTGTTCTGTCAATGCGAAACCAAAGAAGCCAAAAGGGCAAAGAAGCGAAAGGGACAGGCGCAAAGCAGACTTGGCCAGGGTAACAACGTCCGCTCCCAGCATTCAGCAGTCATACAGACGGTACATCACCCTCATTGAAGGGAACACGGATCTGCTGCGCGGTGATTACGTCCAGAAAGTGCGCTGGACCCACGCCGGGGTCGGAAATCCCACCTTGGGGGCCCGATGGTGGATTATCCGGGTAGAATATCCGGTTCACTTCACTGTCGAATTCCATTATGTCGAGAATCGCCGAAGAGACGGCGCGCCGCCGCACGTTCGCCATCATCTCCCACCCGGATGCGGGCAAGACCACGCTGACCGAAAAGCTGCTGCTGTTCGGCGGGGCGATTCAGCTTGCCGGCACGGTCAAAGGCCGCAAGGCGGCGCGTCACGCTACCTCCGACTGGATGGCGATGGAGAAGGAGCGCGGCATCTCCGTGACCTCCTCGGTGATGCAGTTCCCGCATCGCGACTGCGTGCTCAACCTGCTCGACACTCCCGGCCACGAGGACTTCTCCGAGGACACCTACCGCACCCTGACGGCGGTGGACTCGGCGCTGATGGTCATCGACGCCGCCAAGGGTGTCGAGGAGCGCACCGTCAAGCTGATGGATGTGTGCCGTCTGCGCGACACCCCCATCATCACCTTCGTCAACAAGCTGGACCGCGAGGGACGCGAACCGATCGAGCTGCTCGATGAGGTGGAGCAGGTGCTCAAGATCCAGTGTGCCCCCATCACCTGGCCCATCGGCATGGGCAAGGGGTTCAAGGGGGTGTTCCATCTGGTGCAAAACAGCGTCTATCTGTTCAGCGCCCAGCACGGCGGCAAGATCGCCCAGGGGGAGGTGATCGAGGGGCTCGACAACCCGCGCCTCGACGAGCTGCTTGGCTCCGCCGCGGCCGATCTGCGCGACGAGGTGGAACTGGTGCAGGGCGCCAGCCATGAATTCGATTTCGAGGCCTATCGGGCCGGGCGGCAGACCCCGGTGTTCTTCGGCTCGGCCATCAATAACTTTGGTGTGCGCGAAATCCTGGATGCGCTGGTCGACTTCGCCCCGCCGCCACTTTCACGCGAGACCACCTCCCGGGCGGTGGCGCCGGCCGAGGAGAAACTGACCGGTTTCGTGTTCAAGATCCAGGCGAACATGGACCCGCAGCACCGCGACCGGGTCGCCTTCCTGCGCATCTGTTCGGGCCGCTTCACACCGGGGATGAAGCTGCGCCACGTGCGGCTCGGCCGGGAGGTGAAGATCCCCGGCGCGATTACCTTCCTTGCCCAGGAGCGCGGTCACGTCGAGGAGGGGTGGTCCGGCGACATCATCGGGCTGCACAACCACGGCACGATTCAGATCGGCGACACCTTCACCGAGGGCGAGGAGCTGAAGTTCACCGGCATTCCGCACTTCGCCCCGGAGCTTTTCCGCCGCGCCCAGTTGCGTGATCCGCTCAAGTCCAAGCAGTTGCTGAAGGGGCTGGAACAGCTCTCGGAGGAGGGCGCCACCCAGTTGTTCAAGCCGATGCGCAACAATGACCTGATCCTCGGGGCGGTCGGTATCCTCCAGTTCGACGTGGTCGCCCAGCGGCTCAAGGACGAGTACAAGGTGGACTGCATCTTCGAGCCGGTGAACGTCGCCACCGCCCGATGGGTGGAGTGCGACGACGAGAAGAAGCTGGCGGAGTTCGAGCGCAAGGCTCACGATAACCTTGCCGTTGACGGCGGCGGCAACCTCACCTATCTCGCCCCAACCCGGGTCAACCTTGACCTCACTGTTGAACGCTGGCCCGATCTGCAGTTCCATGCCACACGGGAGCACTGAGCCGAACGTTTTTGGCCGATCTGACCGGTTGTTATGGGATGTGATGCGTTTAACGCTCTGCTAACGCTGTGCCGTTATGCTGTCCCTCAGGTGGGCGATAGATGGAACGGAAGGCGTGGATGCCACCCACCGATTTTTTGGGAGAGGGACGGCAGGAGGCCAAGCCGGCTCGGCCAGGGAGGCGCGGACCGGCAAGACAGGGAACTATCAAGGGATTTCGCAGCAGGGATGCTGCATCATTTACCTGCGGGCCAGGCGCCCCCCAACAACCTTTGCCTGGTCTGAATACGAAGGCCGGGAGTTCCTCTCCCGGCTTTCTTTTTTCGCCCGGCCTTCCGATTAACTCCGAATTCCCACCCCAAGGCGCAGCAGTCGCAGGCTGTAGCCGTAGAGTGCGGCAATGAACAGCAGGATGATGCCGAAGGCGGTGCCGAGCGGAATATCGCTGACCCCCACCAGCCCGTAACGGAAGGCGTTGATCATGTAGAGAATGGGGTTGGCCAGCGAGACGTTCTGCCAGAACGTTGGCAACATCTCGATGGAGTAGAAGATGCCGCCGAGGTAGGTGAGCGGGGTCAGGACGAAGGTGGGGATGATGGAGATGTCGTCGAAGGTCCGTGCGTAGACCGCGTTGATGAAGCCGCCGAGGGCGAACAGAAACGCGGTCAGAAACACCACCGACAGTGCGACCGCCGGGTCGTGGACGCGGAAGTCGGAGAAAAACGCCCCCACTACGGTGACCGCGGCCCCCACCACCAGGCCGCGGGCGATGCCGCCAGTGACGTAGCCCAGCAGGATCACATAATTGGGCACCGGTGCGACCAGGAGCTCCTCCACGTAGCGCCCGAATTTGGAACCGTAGAAGGAGGAGACTACGTTGGCGTAACTGTTGGTGATCACGGTCATCAGAATCACCCCCGGGACGATGTAGTCCATGTAGGACATCCCTTCGATCGCACCGATACGGCTGCCGATGAGGTTGCCGAAGATGACGAAGTAGAGGGTGGTAGTGATCACCGGCGGCAGAACGGTCTGCACCCAGATGCGCATGAATCGCCGGATCTCCTTGCGGACGATGGTGAGATAGGCGGTCAGGATCGTGCTGCTCACTCTTCCTGCTCCTCCCCGCTTTCAACCATGGACAGGAACAGCTCCTCAAGGCGATTGGCCTTATTGCGCATACTGATGGGTTCGATACCGTTGGCCGCCAGCCCTTCGAACAGCCGGTTGAGCCCCTGTTCCCGCCACACATCCACCTCCAGGGTGGTGGGGTCGACAAGCCTGACGGGGTAGTCGGGTATGGTGGGCGGCTGTTGAAGCGGATCGCGTAGGTCGAGCACCATCGTTTCCCGGTTGAGCTTGTTGAGCAGGCTCTTCATGTCGGTGTGTTCGATGATCTCCCCCTGATCGATGATCGCCACCGTTCGGCAGAGATTCTCCGCCTCCTCCAGGTAGTGGGTGGTGAGGATAATGGTGATCCCCTCGGCGTTGACCTCGCGCAGGAACCGCCACATGGAGCGACGCAGCTCAATGTCGACGCCTGCCGTCGGCTCATCCAGGATCAGCAGTTTCGGTTCATGGACCAGTGCGCGGGCGATCATCAGCCGCCGCTTCATGCCGCCGGAGAGATCCCGCGCCGGGGAGCGGCGCTTGGCCCACAGACCCAGCTGCCGCAGATACTTTTCCGCACGGGTGGCGGCGGTGGCTGAATCGACACCATAGTAGCCCGCCTGGTTCATCACGATTTCGACGACCGGCTCGAACTGATTGAAGTTGAACTCCTGGGGTACCAGGCCGATGAGCCGCCGTGCGGCCATCGCCTCGCGATCGGTATCGTGTCCGAAGACCCGAACCGTCCCACCGCTCTTGTTCACCAGCGAGGTGATGATGCCGATGGTGGTGGACTTTCCGGCCCCGTTGGGGCCGAGCAGGGCGAAGAAATCCCCCTCGTCCACGTTGAGACTGATCCGCTTCAGGGCGTGAAAGCCGTTGCGGTAGGTCTTTTCGAGTTCGGTGATTTCGAGGGCTTGGGTCATTTTCGGTTTGTGAACGGGTAGGAGCCCGCCCCTGCGGGCGAACAGCGGCGCAGCCGCTTGACATCGGCCTCTCAACCCCGGTTCGCCCGGAGGGCCGGGCTCCTACAGGTTGGCGATCGGCATCAGAGTCGGATCATCTCCAGGCCCAGCTCGGCGTTCTTCTCCAGCGTGGCGCCGTCGCTGATCACGGCGGTGTGGGCCAGCTCCGGTTTGAGATAGGTCTCCGCCGCTCGCTTGAGGTCCGTTGCACCCACTTCCAGCACACGGGCGCGCAGACGGCGGCGCTGTTCGGGGGTACGGCCGTGGAGGGTGCTGTGGAACGCCTTCTTGGCCTCGCCCGCGGGGGATCCCGGTTTGTCGATGGAACCTATCACACCAAGGATGGACTCCTCCACCAGTCGCCACGGGTGCTCCTGTTCCAGGAACCAGGTGACGGAGCGGTCAAAGTCAGCCAGCGTCTCCGCCAGCCGCGGGTCGCGGTAGGAGTAGAAGCGGAAGGCGCCGGAGTCGCCGTCGTAGCCGGCGCCGCCGCCGTAGGCACCGCCCTGCTCGCGAATCGCCCGGTGCAGGTAGTTGTTGCGCAGGAAACCGGAGAGCACCATGAGTGCCGCCGCGTCCGCGTGGTCGACCGGTATCGCGGGGTAGGCCTTGGCGCAGAAGTTGACCTGGGTGGCGGTGGCCCAGCCCTGATCCACCCGGCCCTCGATGGCGGTCGGCGTGAATGGCGGCAGATCGCGGACGGGTAGACGTCCCTTCCAGCGCTGGCGCAGCGCGGTCTCGAGCGAATCGCGGGTTTCTCCTTCCCCAATCAGCAGCACCTGCCGCCGCCCTTCGATCAGCCGGTCGCGCAGCCGGGCCAGTTTCGCCGCAAACTCCGCCAGTGCGTCCTTTCCGTCGAGGGCGTCATCGAGCGCCTTCAGGCGTTTCAGGCCGGCCAGACCGTGCCAGTGGTGTGAGAGGGCGGCCGCCGGGCTCATGGTGCTGGCCGCGGCGGTCATCGCCAGCACGTGGCCCTGGCTGGTGACCCCCTGTTCCTGATGCAGCCGCTCCTGGGCGACCAGCTCACGCAGCCGGTTCAATTCATCGAAACGGGCGGTCTCGAAGGTCTCCAGCAGCAGTTCGGTCAGCGGTTCGGCATTGCGCACGAGCGCCTTGCCGGAGAGGACGAAAACGCCGCGGGTGCGCCCGGTGTCATCCACCGCCGATCGGACCGAGGCGCGGGCACCGATACCGCCGGTCACCGCCGCATGCAACGCCTGGGTGGCCAGGTAGTCGCGGCCGCCGCTGCCGACATCCGGGAGAAAGCCGGTGAACAGGGGCAGCAGTTCCGCCAGCTCCGGCTCCAGTTCCGGCAACTCCACCACAACTTCCTGGTAGACCAACCCGTTGGTCGCCCGGGTGTACCAGGTGGAGGGCATGGCGGCCAGCTCGTGCTCCTCCCCTTCGGGAATCGCCAGCTCACGGGGTACGTCATCGATCCCGACGCGGGGCAGCTTCTCCGGGTCGTCCTCCTGCATCTGACGGGCGGCGAGGGCAGCCGCCCGCTCGGCGACCGCGCGCTTTTCTGCCTCATCCATGGCCGCCTTCAGTGCGGCCAGGCGGCTCTTCTCCTCCTCCTGACGCCGCTGTCCCAGTAGGGGATCCGGTTTCAGGGTGAGGCGGACACGGTGTCTATTGGCGAGCAGCAGGTCGCGCACCAGCGATTTGATGAACTCCGGATCCTTGATCCGCTCGCGCAGCCCCTCCAGCACCGGGTCGATATTCAACGCCTCCACCGGATCGGCACCGTGCACGGCGGGCGGCAGGGCGTGCATCATCAACTGCAGCCCGTACGGGTAGCCGTCGCCGCTGATCTCGCGCTGACTGAGCTCCAGTTGGTGCAGCATCGCCTCGACCATCTCCCGGTCGACCCCCTTCTCCGCCACCTCGTTCAGCACGTCGAGGATCAGCTTCTCCACCGCCTCGGCCTGCTCCGGGTTGGAACCCTCGACGCCGGCGGCAAAGATCATCTCGTGGGTGGAGTCCTGCAGGCCGCACATGGGGGAGGGGGCGCTGCCGAGATCGGTGGTCTCCAGGGCGCGGCGCAGCGGCGAGGCGCTGTTGTCGAGCAGCACGTCGCTCAGCAGGTGCGCGGCGAAGACCGCGTTGGCATCGGTGCTGCGCCCCAGCAGCCAGCCGACCACAATGTGGGTCTTGTCGTCGGTTTCGTCGTTCGGGTCCACCACGTAACTGTCCTCGACCACCACCGGGGCGCTGTAGCGCTGCTCGTCGGGGACGTGGATATGGAGCGCCTTGGGTTCGAACACCTTGAGCGCCAGCTCCTCGAACCGCCCCTGGTGCTCGTCCGCAGGGATGTCGCCGAAGGTCATGAACACCGCATTGGAGGGGTGATAGTGACTGTCGTGGAACGCCTTCAACTGTTCGTAGCTGAGGTCGGGTATGTGCTTCGGGTCACCGCCGCTGTTGTGGTGGTAGGTGACGGTCGGGAACAGCGATTCGGTGAGCTTCTGGTAGAGATTGGAGACCGGCGAACTCATCGCCCCCTTCATCTCGTTGAAGACCACCCCCTTGAACACCAGATCGGAATCGGGGTTTTCCGGCTCGGCGAACTCCACCCGATGCCCCTCCTGGGCGAAGTCGAGCGGGTCGAGGTTGGGGAAGAACACCGCATCCAGGTAGACCTGCAGCAGGTTTTCAAAGTCCTTGCGGTTGCGCGTGGCGAACGGGTAAGCGGTCCAGTCGCTGGCGGTGAAGGCGTTCATGAAGGTGTTCAGCGACCGGCGGATCATCATGAAAAACGGGTCGCGCACCGGGAAGCGCCGGCTGCCGCAGAGGGTGGTGTGCTCCAGAATGTGGGCCACCCCGGTCGAGTCCTGCGGCACGGTCGGAAAGGCCACCAGAAACACGTTCTGGTCGTCCTGCGCGGCCAGGTGCAGGTGGCGCGCACCGGTGGTCCGGTGGCGGAACTCCTGAACCTCCAGGTTCAGGGAGTCGACCGGGGTGGTGCGCTGCCATTCGAAGGCGGGGTGTGTCCGGGGCGTGGTCATAGGCGATACTGGGGCTTCGGTAAGTGAATGAATGACGTGGGGTCTAATGCACCAGTATACAAGGAGCCCGGGCGCGGGCGGTGCCCGGGCCGTGAAGCGTGAAACGGAACGCTGCCACGTCGACCGCCTTGTGCGCTTCACACTTTACCTTTCACGCTTGACGCGGGTACGACGATGCAGCTGATCGACACCCACTGCCACCTCGATGTGGAGGAGTTCGACCCGGACCGGGAGCGGGTGATCGACGAGGCCCGGGCCGCGGGGGTGGGGATGATGGTGGTGCCGGCTATCCATGCCGCCGGATTCGACGGCCTGCTCGCGCTCTGCCGGCGCCACGACGCGCTGCGTCCGGCGCTCGGCCTGCATCCGGTCTATCTGCAGCAGCACCGGCCGGAGCACCTGGTTGAGCTGGCGGAGCGGGTGAACACGACGCAGCCGATCGCCATCGGCGAGATCGGGCTCGACTATTTTGTGCGGGGGCTCGAACCGGAGGCGCAGCAGCGGCTGTTTGAATCCCAGCTCGAAATCGCCCGCGGGGCGGGCCTGCCGGTGCTCCTGCACCTGCGCAAGTCGCACGACCGCGCCCTTGCCACCCTGCGGCGGCTGCGCTTCGCCGAAGGGGGGATCGCCCACGCCTTCAACGGCAGCCGTCAGCAGGCGGAACAGTTCATCGCAATGGGGTTCAAACTGGGTTTCGGCGGTGTACTCACCTTCGAACGGGCGCGCAAGATACGGGCGCTGGCCGCGGGGTTGCCGCTCGAGGCCATCGTGCTGGAGACCGATGCGCCGGACCTGGCACCCGCCTGGGCGCACGGGGAGCGAAACAGCCCGGCACAGCTTCCCCGGATCCTCGAGGCCCTGGCCGCCCTGCGGGGCGAATCGCCCGAGGCGGTGGCCGGCGCGACCACCCGCAACGCCCGCGCGGTCTTGCGGGTGTGAGTTCCTCTGTCAACCAATCCTCCGCGACCGCGTTGAACCGGATATGGAGCAGGACCCACAACCCGCGGTGATCGAACTGGCTGCAGCCGGTGATCGGGCCGATGCCGGCGCGGCGCTGGACCGGTTCCTGCGCGGGGTGGAGCGGCGCGCGCTGCGCCTGGCCGAGATCGCCGTGGGCGACCGGGAGGAGGCGCTGGAGATTGTCCAGGAGAGCATGCTGCGGCTGGTGCGCCGTTACGGCACACGGCCCGAACCGGAGTGGGGGCCGCTGTTTCACACCATTCTCCAGAGCCAGATCCGCGACTGGTACCGTCGGCAAAAGGTGCGTTCGCGCTGGCGGGTCTGGCTGGGACGGGGCGACGGGGATGCCCCCGACCCGCTGGAGGCGGTGCCTGACCCGGGCAGCCCCTCTCCCGACGGCATGCTGGCGGGGCAACAGGCCCTGGCGGCACTGGAGGGGGCGCTGCGGCGGCTGCCGCTCCGCCAGCAGCAGGTGTTTCTGCTGCGTGCCTGGGAAGGGCTGGATGTCGCGCAGACGGCGAAGGCGGTGGGCTGCTCCGCCGGCAGCGTCAAGACCCATTACTCACGCGCCCTGGCGGCGCTGCGAGCGCAACTGGAGGGACACTGGCCATGAACGATGAGGCGCATTTCGTTTCCGAGGTGCGCCGTGTGCTGGATGCGGGCACGGCGGATCTGGGGGAGGTCGATGCGGCCCGGCTTGCCGCCGCGCGTCGCCGGGCGCTGGCGGCGCGGCATCGCCCGGCGCGGTGGTTCCAGACCGGCCTGGTGGCGGTGGCCGCCGGTGTGATCGCCGTGGTGGTGGTGTGGCGGGTTCCGGAGCCGGTGGCACCGGTCCCGGTGCTGGAGGATGTGGAGTTGCTGACCGCATCCGAGCCGATGGATCTGTTCGAGGAGCTCGATTTCTATCTGTGGCTGGCGGCGAATGACGCCGGCTGAACGGGAGCGTGAAGGATGAGACACCACCGGCATCGATGGGCCATCGCCCTGGCCCTGACGCTGCTGCTCGGCAGCGGGGTGCAGGCCGCGGACAACGGCCCGGCTTGGGAGGAACTGACTGCGCAGGAGCGGCAGCTGCTCGCCCCGCTGGAGCCGCGCTGGCAGACCCTTGCGCCCAAACAGAAGGAGCGATTGCGCAGCCGGGCGGCCGGTTGGGAGGCACTCCCCCCCGAGCAGCAGGCGCGGATCCGCGACCGGATGGAGTACTGGCAGTCGATGACCCCGGAGCAGCGGCGGGCGATACGTGAGCGTTATCGCCGGTTCCAGGAGCTGTCGCCGGAACAGCAGCAACTGCTGCGTGAGCACAGACGGCAGTTTCGGACCCTGCCGCCGGAGCAGCGGCGTGAACTGCGCAAGCGGTGGCAGGCGCTCTCCCCCGAGGAGCGGCGCATGAAGAAGCACCGACTCCCGGAGAAGGGGCCCGGTACGGTCAATGGCGGAGCTGCTGCTCTGCCGTGAACTTCTCCAGTGCCAGTTGCCGCAACTGGGCAAGGCTGATGGTGTCGGGGAGGTGGCTGACGTCGGAAAACCAGATGCTCTCCACCTGAAGCTCCTCTTCACCGGACTCGTCGATGATCATGGGCGGGCCGAAGAATGCACCCCGCCGACCGTCCTCCAGCTCCACCACAACCACCTGAAGCGGAACACTCTTCATGGCACCTCCCCTGTCGGCCCGTACCAGTGAGGGAACGCTGACTTCATTGGCGCTTCCCGTGCGGCTCAGACGCGGCTGATTCAGTCCAGGCGGATTCAATCAGCATCTCCCTAAACGTAGTCGGAGCGGCTGACCGCGGGTCGTTGATAAGGCATGATGCGGCGCATGGCGGCGCATCAAAAAAGATCCATATGGAGCTGGGCCCTTTACGACTGGGCCAACTCCGCCTTTGCCACCACGGTGATGGCGGGCTTTTTTCCTCTTTTTTTCAAGCAGTACTGGAGTGCGGATGTTCCGGCGACCGAGAGCACCTTCTGGCTTGGCGTCGCCAACTCCGGCGCCAGCCTGATCATCGTGCTCCTGGCCCCTCTGCTGGGGGCGGTGGCCGACTGCGGCGGTTCGCGCAAGCGGTTCCTGGGGGGCTTCCTCATCATCGGGGTCGCGGCCACGGCGACCCTGTTCTTCATCGGACAGGGCGCCTGGGAACTGGCGGCGCTCTGGTATGTGGTGGCGGCGGTCGGGTTCGCCGGCACCCTGGTGTTCTACGACGCGCTGCTGGTGACGGTGGTCGGCGAGGAGCGGTTCGACCGGGTCTCGGCCCTCGGTTTCGCCGTCGGTTACCTGGGCGGCGGGCTGCTGTTCGCGCTGAATGTCCTCATGACCCTGCAGCCGGAGCTGTTCGGCCTGCCGGATACCGCGACGGCGGTGCGGGTCTCGTTCCTCACCGTAGCCCTCTGGTGGGGGCTGTTTTCCATCCCGCTCTTTCTCTGGGTGCATGAGGGGCGACCGGCCCACCCGGTGCGCCCCGGTGCCGCCGTTGCCGACGGCTTTCACCGGCTCGCCCGCACCTTTCGGGAGATTCGGCAGCTGCGCGCCACCTTCCTGTTTCTGCTGGCCTACTGGTTCTACATCGACGGTGTCGACACCATCATCCGCATGGCGGTCGACTACGGACTCGCCCTGGGTCTGCCCTCCGAGGGGCTGATCACCGCCCTGTTGATCACCCAGTTCGTCGGATTCCCCGCCGCCCTCCTGTTCGGCTATCTGGGCGAGCGGATCGGCCCCAAGACGGGTATCTACATCGCCCTGGCGGTCTATACGGGGGTCGTGGTGTGGGCGGGACGGATGGAGACCATCACCGAGTTCTACCTTCTCGCGGTGGTGATCGGCCTGGTGCAGGGCGGCATCCAGTCGCTCAGCCGCTCACTCTATGCCCGCCTGGTCCCGGCGGAGCGTAGTGCGGAATTCTTCGGCTTTTTCAACATCATGGGGAAATTCGCCGCGATATTCGGGCCGTTTCTGGTGGGCTGGACCAGCGCGGTCAGCGGTGAACCCCGCCTCTCCCTGCTGGTCCTGATCGTGCTGTTTGCCCTCGGCGCCTTTTTCCTCGCCCGCGTCGACGTGGCGGCCGGCAGCCGCGCCGCCCGGGGGTACCGTTGGTCGGGTGCCCCACCGGCTGCGTAGCAGGATGTGATGGCTGTCACTCCGGTTCTGTGACCGTTTTGATACCTATTGCGGTCACAGGTCAATTCGGAGGGTGGAGCCATGAAACCAGGAGTCGGACACGCTCTGCTGTTCGGGCTGCTCGCGGTTGCCGGCGCCACGCGGGCGGACGTGGTGGGGTACTTCGACATGTGCTCCGGGCCGCAGCTCTGGGCGGCACGGGCGATAGAGCGCGCCGGCCATACGGCAGTTCCTGTTTCGACACCCTCCGCGACAAATCTGGCCGGGCTGGCCGGCTTGTTCGTCACCAACTGTTCCAACACCGAGTACGGAGGGGCGTACCTCAGTCAGCGCTCGGCCATCGAGGCGGCCGTGCGTAACGGCATGGCACTGATTATCCATGACCGCCATGTGACCGAGGCGTGGAAGATTCTTCCGGGGTGGAATCAATTCCACATCACTCGCGAGACCGGACCCAACGCCCGCGATATCAATGTGATCGACTTTTCGACCACCCTGACTGCCGGCCCTGGCGGCCTGATTGGCCATGACACCCTCGATAAAGGCACCTCCTCCAACCACGGCTATGCGGCTTGGTCGAGCCTGCCGCCGGGGGCGCAACCGGTACTCTCGCGCGCCAACCGACAGGAGGTGGTGACCTTCTCCTACCCGCTCGGGGCCGGGAACGTGGTCTACTCGACCATTCCCCTGGATTACTACCTCATGGCCGAAGGGACGTCGTGGGACTACATTCCCGCGTTCTGGCAAATCTACGCACCCAACGTGATCGCCTATGGGGTCGGCTGGCAGCCGCCAGTCCCGACCGCCGATGCAGGTCCCGATCAGACGGTGGACGAGGGTCTTGTCGTTCAGCTCGACGGCAGCGGATCCAGTGACCCGCAGGGGGACCCGCTGAACTTCGCCTGGACCCAGCTTGAGGGACCGCTCGTGACGCTGCAGGCGCCGGACAGCCAGAGGCCCTGGTTCATCGCCCCGATGGTCGACACCGATACCGTGCTCCGTTTCCAGTTGCGGGTGGATGACGGTGTGGAGGTCAGCGAGGCGGACGAGGTGAGGATCACCGTGCGGGACGTGAACAGCCCGCCGGTTGCCGATGCCGGTGCCGATCGCGTGGTCGAATGCAGCGGCACGGTAACCCCCGTGCTGCTGGACGGCAGCGCCTCCTACGATCCGGATGACGATCCGCTCAGCTATCTGTGGAGCGGGCAGTTCGGTTCGGTGTCCGGTGTCTCGGCACGGGTGGAATTGGTGCTCGGCAGTCACCCGATTGAGTTGACGGTGAGTGACGACAAGGAGGCGACCGCCACCGATTCGCTGCTCGTCGAGGTGGTGGACACCACGCTCCCCGGGATTCAGGTTGGCCCGGACCGGGTGCTCGAGGCCGAGTCGGCGGCGGGCACCGCCTACGTGGTGGATCCGGTGGTCACCGATGCCTGTGGCACGGTCAATGTGACCATCACGCCGGCACCACCGCTCTATCCAATCGGCGAGACGCGGGTGGTGGTGACCGCCACCGACCTCTCGGGCAATACCGCGGAGGAGAGCCTGCTCATCACCGTTCGGGATACCACGCCGCCGGTCGTGACCGCGCCGGCAGACGTGACCGTGGTCGCCACCGGCCTGTTGACCCCGGTGAATCTCGGTGAGGCGACCGCATACGATGCCGTCGGGGTGGTGGCCATCACCCACGATGCACCGGCCGCGGGATTTGCGACTGGCGAGAACGTTGTGCTCTGGCAGGCGACCGATGCCGCAGGCAACATGGGCAGGGCCAGCCAGCAGGTCACCATTCTCAACGTGGACCCGGAGATTGCCGGCGCGGCCGGTGGTTCCCTCACCGAGGGCGGGAGCTTCACCGCAACCGGCGAGGTGATCGACCCCAACTCGACGGGCTGGACGCTGAGGGTCGATTACGGCGACGGCACAGGCGTGGAAACGGTGCCGGTCGATGCCGCCAGCCGCACATTTGCCCTCACTCACCGCTACCTGGATGACGGCGTCTACACCGTCCGTCTCGAGGTCACCGACAACCACGGCGGGAGCGGCTCGGCCACCCTGAAGGTCGAGGTCCTGAACGCGCCGCCCATTCCCGGGGAGCCTCTCCTCTCGGCGACACGGGTGGGCATCGATACGCCGGTGCGTCTCACTCTCCCGTTCGTCGATCCGGGCATTCTCGACCGCCACACGGCCACCGTGGAGTGGGGAGACGGCAGCGTGACCGGTGCCGTGGTCAGCAGCGCGGGCGGTAGCGGGCGTGTCACCGCCGAGCACGCCTATGCAGAACCCGGGGTCTATCGCATCCGCGTGGTGGTGACCGACAACGCCGGCGCCAGTGCGGAGGCGGTTGTCGATAACCTCGACGTGTACGACCCGGGCCTGTTCGCCACCGGCGGCGGCTGGGTCGATACCGGCGAAGGCAAGCTCAACTTCGGATTCACCGCGCGCTACGACCGCAACGCCGAACCGCAGGGCAATCTGCAACTGCATGTGGGCAAGCAGCGTTTCCACGCCGAGACACTGGACCGGCTGGTGGTGGCGGGGAGCGAGCTGCACCTGGGTGGCAGCGGTCGGTTGAACGGTATCTCCGGCTACCGGTTCACCCTGCTCGGCATCGGCGAGGGCGAGGGCGCCCGCCTGGCGGTGCGGGTGGTCGACCCCGCCGGCAAGACGGTGACAGTGGTCGGTCAAGAGGCTCCGGTGGTGCTGGGCGGCGGCACGCTCTCGTTCCACGAGCCGGCCGGGAACAAAACCAAAAGCGGCCGATGACTCCCGGCTGATGCCATCAGCGATATTGATTTAGTCCGCACGGGGGCGGAGTTGCGCCCCCGTGAAACCTCTCCTCGCTGCTGCGAAGCGATGTCGCGAACTACCCTTTCCAAGTACCCGCCGACCAATAGGGTGCCGAGGAGGGGTGATGAACGACGTGACGCGGGAGGCGGTCGCCGCCCCCCTGAATCAGGATGAACTCTCCGCCATCCACGCCTGGTGGCGGGCGGCCAACTATCTCTCGGTGGGCCAGATCTATCTGCTCGACAACCCGCTGCTGCGTCGGCCACTGGCGATCGAGCAGATCAAGCCGCGCCTGCTCGGCCACTGGGGCACAACCCCCGGCCTGAACTTCCTCTATGCCCACCTGAACCGGGTCATCAAGGCGCGCGACCTGGACATGATCTACATCTGCGGTCCCGGGCACGGCGGCCCGGCGATGGTGGCGAACGCCTGGCTGGAGGGCACCTACTCCGAGGTCTACCCCGACGTCTCTCTGGACGAGGAGGGGATGCAGCGGCTGTTCAAGCAGTTCTCCTTTCCGGGCGGGGTGCCCTCCCATGTGGCGCCGGAGACCCCCGGCTCGATCCATGAGGGGGGCGAACTGGGGTATGCGCTCTCTCACGCCTTCGGTGCCGCGTTCGACAATCCCGACCTGATTGTTGCCTGCGTCGTCGGCGACGGGGAGGCGGAGACCGGCGCGCTGGCCACCGCCTGGCACTCCAACAAGTTTCTGAACCCGATCAACGACGGCGCGGTGCTGCCCATCCTGCACCTGAACGGCTACAAGATCGCGAGTCCGACGGTGCTTGCCCGTATCCCCCGGGAGGAACTGGAGGCGCTGTTGCGCGGCTGCGGCTGGGAGCCCCATTTCGTCTCCGGCAGCGACCCGGACGCAATGCACCAGGCGATGGCCGGGACACTGGATCGGGTTCTGGACGACATCCGGGCGATCCGGGAGCGGGCACGCCGCGACAACGACCCCACCCGTCCACGCTGGCCGATGGTCGTGCTGCGTTCCCCCAAGGGGTGGACCGGGCCGGCGCAGGTGGACGGCAAGAAGACCGAGGACTACTGGCGCTCCCATCAGGTGCCCTTCAGCCAGATGCAGGGTCGGCCGGACCACCTGCAGCTGCTGGAGGAGTGGCTGCGCAGCTACCGGCCGGAGGAGCTGTTCGACGAGAGCGGCTGTCCGGTGGAGGCGCTGCGGGTTCTGGCGCCGACCGGCGGGCGGCGCATGTCGGCCAATCCGCACGCCAACGGCGGCGTGCTGCTCAAGGGGTTGCGGCTGCCCGATTTCGGGAGGTACGCCGTTGCCGTGGAGAGGCCCGGCACCGGTGTGGCGGAAGCGACCCGTGTCCTCGGGGAGTACCTACGCGACGTGATGATGCGCAATGCGCGGGAGCGGAACTTCCGTATCTTCGGTCCCGACGAGACGGTGTCGAACCGCCTCGGCGCGGTGCTCGAGGTGACCGGCCGCACCTGGGTCGCCGAGACGATGCCTGAGGACGACAACCTCGCCCCGGACGGCCGGGTGATGGAGGTGCTGTCGGAGCACACCTGTCAGGGGTGGCTGGAGGGGTATCTGCTCACCGGCCGGCACGGCTTCTTCTCCTGTTACGAGGCGTTCATCCACATCGTCGACTCGATGTTCAACCAGCACGCCAAATGGCTGAAGGTGACACGTGACATCCCTTGGCGGGCGCCGATCGCATCGCTCACCTATCTGCTCACCTCCCACGTCTGGCGACAGGACCACAACGGCTTCTCCCACCAGGACCCGGGCTTCATCGACCTGGTGGCGAACAAAAAGGCGGAGATCATCCGCATCTACCTGCCGCCCGACGCCAACACCCTGCTGTCTGTGGCGGACCACTGTCTCAAGGGGCGCGACTACGTGAATGTCATCGTCGCCGGCAAGCAGCCGCAGTTGCAGTACCTGGACATGGACAAGGCGGTGAAGCACGCCAGCGCCGGCCTCGGTATCTGGGAGTGGGCCAGCAACGATCAGGGCGTTGAGCCGGATGTGGTGATGGTCTGCGCCGGGGACGTGCCGACCCTGGAGACACTGGCCGCGGTGGACATCCTGCGGCAGAAGTTCCCGGAACTGAAGGTGCGGGTGGTGAACGTGGTCAACCTGATGAAGCTCCAGCCGCCGAGCGAGCATCCCCACGGCCTGTCGGACAAGGAGTTCGACTCCATCTTCACCACGGACAAACCGATCATCTTCGCCTTCCACGGTTATCCGTGGCTGATTCACCGCCTCACCTACCGGCGCACCAATCACGACAACCTGCACGTACGCGGCTACAAGGAGGAGGGGACCACCACCACCCCGTTCGACATGGTGGTGCTGAACGACCTCGATCGCTTCCACCTGGTGATGGACGTGATCGACCGGGTGCCGAAGCTCGGTGCGGCGGCCGCCTATGTCAAGCAGGAACTGAATGAGAAACTGGTGGACCACAAGGAGTACATCACTCACCACGGCGAAGACATGCCGGAGATCCGCGACTGGAAGTGGCCTTACTGACGGAATTGCCTGATGCGCCTCTTTGGGCCTTGGCGTACTCTGCGAGAGAACACTCCTTCAGCGCCGCCCCGGGCCGCGCAGGATCTCCATCATCGATGCGATCTCCTCGCGTGCCTCCTCGATGAGCTGGACGCTGGCACCGGCACCGAGACGGCTCAGGGGGAACTTCCGGAAGGCGGGCATACTGTCGAGCGAGCGCACCAGGGAGTTGCCCTTTTTTGCGCCGAACATGGCGTGGACCCGGGCGACCAGCACCACATCCACATAGTCCGGTTTGCCCTCGCTCTCGCGCATCCAGTCGTCCGCCTGTTCGGGGATGGGCACCAGTTGCGGATCGAAACCCCAGTGTTTGAGCAGCGCACTGCCGAGGCGCGCCTGCAGCCGGCCGAGCAGCAGATCCATGGTGCGTGGATCATCCAACAGCGCGGGGGCCTCCGAGAGATAGGGGACCAGCGGAAGGGCACCGATGTTATGCACCAGCCCGCCGAGCAGCGCCTGATCCGGCACCAGCGGCGGGGTGACCGAGGCGAGCACGTTGCCGATGGCGGCCACCCGGCAGCTCTCCCGCCACACCGTCTCCAGGTAGCGCTTCGCCCGCTCGTCCTTTGCCTCGAATGCGCTGTGGAGTGAGAGTGCGGTAGCCAGATTGCGGGTGGTCTCGAGGCCCAGCCGCGCTACCGCGTCGCGCACATTCGTCACCTTCTGCGTGCCCGGATAACGGGCACTGTTCGCCACCTGGAGCAGGCGGGCGGAGAGCGCCGGATCCAGCTGCACGACCCGCGCGATCTGCTGCGCACTCTGCTCCTCGACAGCGAGCGCCTGGCGAATACGTCCGGCGACGTGGGGCAGGGCAGGCAGCTTCAACCGTCCGACCTTGATGTCGGCGCGGATGCGCTCCTGCAGGTTGTTCAACGCGGCTGCGGTGGGGCCGTCCAATGATTCAAAATCCTCGATGGTCAGAACGGGAGTTTATCCCGCCGCGACGCTGCGGCAAACGGGGCCGATGCCACATGCATCCGGCAAAGCAACGTATAATGGCGCGCTGCAACCCGGTTGGCGAGAGAGCCGCGACTCAAAATGGAAGATCTGAAAACCTCTGAAACATGGCGCGTGTTCCGCATCCAGGCGGAGCTTATCGACGGCATCGAAACCCTTAATGAGCTGGGCGCGGCCGTCTCCATCTTCGGCAGCGCGCGACTGCCGGAGGAGTCACCCTACTATCAGGCATGCGTGGCCATTGCCAAGGGGTTGTCGGAGGCCGGCATCGCCGTCATCACCGGCGGTGGGCCGGGAATCATGGAGGCGGGCAACCGGGGATGCAAGGAGGGAACCGGTACCTCGGTGGGTCTGAACATCGTGCTGCCGCACGAGCAGCACTCGAATCCCTACCTGGATCTGAATCTCTCGTTCCGTTACTTCTTCGTGCGCAAGCTGATGTTCGTCAAGTACGCCATCGGTTACGTCATCTTCCCGGGCGGGTTCGGCACGATGGACGAATTTTTCGAAGCGTTGACGCTTATCCAGACCGGTAAGATCCGTCGTTTCCCGGTGGTGCTCTACGGCCGGGATTACTGGGAAGAGATGGTCGACTGGATGGGGCGCAAGATGGTCTCGCATGGCTGTATCGATCCGGAGGACCTGGATCTGTTTCATCCGGTCGACACGCCGGAGGAGGCGCTCGAGATTTTGGTCAAGCACCGCGACGAAACCGAGGAGACCTTTGCCGGCGATCGTCGCGAACGGCATCCGTAATTGTGGGATGCCCACTGCGCCGGTGGATTGTTGCGGTTGATTCGGGGGAGGGCACTGGTTGACACGTTTCCCTCTGCGACCTCCGCGTCCTCTGCGGTGAATCTCTTCAGTCGCGCAGCATGCCCGCCACGATCACCGCGACCAGGCCGGGCAGCATGGCACCAAGCGCCAGGCCCTCGCTTAACGGTACGCCGAAGAGCAGATGGCCGCACAGCACGCCGATCGCCGCCGCAATAAATAAATTGAGCGCGACCCGCAAGGGGGGGCCGCCAAACTCCAGGACCAGGAGTTGTTTCCAGCGCATGGGTCGGTGTGCCCGCTCGGAATCCGGAGAATCCGGAACCTCAGGTCCACTCTATTCATCCCTGCTGCCGGATCGCTGAACCCGTTCGCATTTCTGAACCCGATCTCCCTCCCTGTTCCGACCGACTATCCTCAGTGCAGGACCAACCAATTCAAGGTCGGAGGGAACCCTTATGGCCAAGCTGGCGAAGTTCAATGTCTGGGACTGGGTTGCGATGGTGCTGCTGATCATCGGCGGCATCAACTGGGGTCTGGTGGGGCTGTTCAATTTCGATCTGGTCGCGGCGCTGTTCGGCGAGATGTCGCTGTTCTCGCGTATTATCTATGTTCTGGTGGGTATCTCCGCCATCTACCTGGCGATCGAGGCGGTGCGCTGGGGGTCGAAGAAGGCGGCCATCGAGGCCTGAACCGTCAGAACATCGGTTGCGGACCGTATGGCACAGCGGGTGCCGTACGGTTCTTTTTGACGTTCACGCGTGTCCGTCAGTCGGGGCTATTGGGTGGACGGTCCTTGTCCTTCATCACCAGATAGACCCCGAGGGCAGCGACCGCGATCCAGAGACCCATCGCCCACGCTCCGAGCACCTCCCAGAGCCGGCCCATGAACAGCAGCAGCACAAGGGCCAGGCCGAGTACGGCGTTGCCCAGCCAGAAGTTTGTTGTCGGTTCGGAGTTGTTCATGGGCCCTCCGGATTGATGGTGGGTGGGGCTGTCACTTCAGCGGTCCCGCAATGCGTTCGGGTCGATCGATCGCCGCGAGCAGGGTAACGGGCCGAGATCACATGCGTTCGATCTTGCCTTTCTGTTCACGCAGGCTGTTCAGCGACGCCTCCATCTCGGCGAGCTTGTCGCGCTCCTTCTGCACCACCTCTGCCGGCGCGCGGGCGGTGAAGTTTTCATTCTCCAGCTTCTTGCGTCCCCGCTCGACCTCGCCCGCCAGTTTGTCGATCTCCTTCGAAAGGCGCGCCAGCTCCGCGGCCTTGTCGATGAGCCCCGCCATGGGCACCAAAAGGCGCATCTCGCCGACCAGGGCGGTGGCCGATTCAGGGGACTCCTCGCCTTCGGCCAGCAGCGTGATCGATTCGGTCCTGGCCAGCCGTTCGAGGAAGGTGGCGTTGCGCGCCAGTCGTTCCCGATCCTCGTCACGATGGTTCTCCAGCAGCACCGGCAGCGGCTTCCCGGGCGGGATGTTCATACCGGAGCGGATCTTGCGCACGCCGACGATGAACTCCATCACCCAGCCCATCTCCGTTTCGGCGGCGCTGTTCACCTGAGCGGCATTCGCCTGTGGATAGGGTTGACGCATCAGCGTGTCGCCTTCGGCGCCCGCGAGCGGGCCCACCCGCTGCCAGATCTCCTCGGTGATGAACGGCATCACGGGGTGGGCAAGGCGGAGCAGCGTCTCCAGTACCTGCACCAGGGTCTGACGGGTGCCGCGCTTCGCCGCATCGGACGCGTCGCCGGTCAGGACCGGTTTCGAGAGTTCCAGATACCAGTCGCAGTACTCGCTCCAGGTGAACTCGTAGATGGCTTGGGCGGCGTGGTCGAAGCGGTAGCCCTGGATGGATTCGTTCACCTCGCGCACCGTCTCCTGCAGGCGAGAACGGATCCAACGATCGGCGAGGGAATATTCGATCTCACCCCCCCCCTGTCCGCAATCCATTCCCTCCGTGTTCATCAACACATAACGCGCCGCGTTCCACAGCTTGTTGCAGTAGTTGCGGTAGCCCTCGATGCGGCCGAGGTCGAAGTTGATGTCGCGGCCGGTGGAGGCGAGGGCGGCGAAGGTGAAGCGCAGGGCGTCGGTGCCGAAGGCGGGGATGCCGTCCGGGAACTCCTTGCGGGTCGCCTTCTCGATCTTCTTCGCCATCTCCGGCTGCATCAGGCCGGTGGTGCGCTTTTGCACCAGCGACTCCAGGTCGATGCCGTCGATGAGGTCGATGGGGTCGAGGACGTTACCCTTGGACTTGGACATCTTCTGGCCGTGGGCGTCACGCACCAGGCCGTGGATGTAGACCTCGCGGAACGGCACGTCGCCCATGAACTTCAGCCCCATCATGATCATCCGGGCGACCCAGAAGAAGATGATGTCGAAGCCGGTGACCAGCACTGAAGTGGGATAGAAGCTCTTCAGCTCCGGGGTCTGCTCCGGCCAGCCCAGGGTGGAGAAGGGCCACAGGGCGGAGGAGAACCAGGTATCCAGCACATCCTCGTCCTGGGTGAGCGGGGTGTCGCCCAGGTTGTGTTTCGCGCGCACCTCCGCCTCGTCACGTCCCACGTAGACGTTGCCCGCCTCGTCGTACCAGGCCGGGATGCGATGGCCCCACCAGATCTGCCGGCTGATACACCAGTCCTCGATCTTGCGCATCCAGTCAAAATAGGTGTTCTTCCAGTTGTCCGGCACGAAGCGGATGCGCCCGTCCTCGACCACCTTGATCGCCTCGGCGGCGAGCGGCGCCACCTTCACGTACCACTGGTCGGTGAGGAATGGCTCGATGACGGAGTGGGAGCGGTCGCCGCGCGGGACCATCAGCTTGTGATCCTCGATCTTCTCGATCAGCTCCAGTTCCTTGAGGTCGTGGACGATTTCGTCGCGCGCCTCGTAGCGGTCAAGTCCGCGGTACTGCTCCGGTGCCTCGTCATTGATGCGGGCATCAATGGTGAAGACGTTGATCTGCGGCAGGTCATGGCGCAGACCCACCTGGTAGTCGTTGAAGTCGTGGGCCGGGGTGATCTTCACGCAGCCGGTGCCGAATGCCGGGTCCACGTAGTCGTCGGCGATGATCGGGATCTCGCGCCCCACCAGCGGCAGGGTGATGGTGCGGCCGACGAGGTGTTTGTAACGTTCATCCTCCGGGTGCACCGCAACGGCACTGTCCCCGAGCATGGTCTCCGGACGGGTGGTGGCGACCACCAGATGGCCCGAGCCATCTGAGAGGGGATAGCGCATATGCCAGAGGTAGCCCTGCTCCTCCTCGGAGATCACCTCCAGGTCGGAGACGGCGGTGTGCAGCACCGGGTCCCAGTTGACCAGCCGCTTGCCGCGGTAGATGAGTCCTTCCTCATGCAACCGGACGAACACCTCGCGCACCGCGCTCGAGAGCCCCTCGTCCATGGTGAAGCGCTCCCGTGACCAGTCGAGGGAGGCGCCCATGCGGCGCAGCTGGCGGGTGATGTGGCCGCCGGACTGGCCTTTCCACTCCCAGACCCGTTCGATGAATTTCTCGCGCCCGAGGTCGTGGCGACTCTTGCCCTCGGCCAGCAGCTGGCGCTCCACCACCATCTGGGTGGCGATACCGGCGTGGTCGGTGCCCGCCTGCCACAGGGTGTTGTCCCCCTGCATCCGGTGATAGCGGATGAGGGCATCCATGATGGTGTCCTGGAAGGCGTGCCCCATGTGCAGCGAGCCGGTGACGTTCGGGGGCGGGATCATGATGCAGTAGGGAGCGCCCTCACCGCTGGCGGCGAAGTGGCCGTTCTGTTCCCAGAAGGCGTACCAGCGCTGCTCGATGGAATGGGGTTCGTAGGCCTTGTCCATGCGTATCCTGTCCGGCTTGAAATCGAAAATGGGGGCAAAAAAACGGGGCGGGATTATATCACGGCGGGGAGGACGCCCCGGCATGTTCGTCCACAGGGGGGCGAAGCGGTTATTCACCCGCTGGGCGGGCTCCTGGATGACGGGATGGCGCCGGCGGGGTGTTCAGTTGCGGTCGAGGTGTTTGAAGGCCTCCTGGACCAGCTGGTGCTTGAGGTCGGCTCGGCCGCCACCAATGCGGCTCTCCACCAGGGTGTCGATGATCTCCTCCAGCTGACGGCGCAGCTCGCCCGCCGCCTTGCGCGGCAGGCGGAGGGTGGTGCCCGGCACTGCATCCCTGAGGACCGGAATGCCGTCATCCGGCTCACCGGCCGGCGGCGCAGTGCGTGCATCGAGCATCTCGTGGAGCGAGCCCAACTCGTCCACAAGTCTGTCGGCGGAACTGTCCCGGTGCTGGTTCATGACGCAGCTCCGATGGTGTGGGACTCCAAAGGATAACCCCGGTCGCGGTAAAAGCGATACCTTTCCCGTGCCAGGGTGCGACTCCCCTCATCACCTCCCACCAGCTCGGCCACCCGTTCGAAGCGGCTGAAAAAGAGCGGTGTCTCGTCGGCCAGGTTGATGAGCATGTCATTACCAACCGGCTCCGGCCCGTGGCCGATATGGATCGGTGTGTTCGGGTCCGGATCGCCGTTCACCACCGCATGGGGCAGGAAGCTGCCGGCGCGGAAGGTCCAGAGCTGTTCGTCGAGCCTGCTGGCCGTTTCCGCATTCGGGACATGGATATAGATGCGGTGGCCGTTAACAAACGCCTTCTCCGCCAGCCGGCAGGCGAACGGCACCCGGTCGTCGCCGGTGTTGCCCTCCAGGATATAGAAGTCGATGCGGGTCATTTGGAAAGCAGTTTCATGTGGCCAGTTTCAAGTTGCAAGAGACTTGTCACTTGTCCCTCTGTCCATCAGGTATTGCATGAGCAGAGGCACCGGCCGCCCGGTGGCGCCCTTGTTGCCACCGCTCTCCCAGGCGGTGCCGGCGATATCCAGGTGCGCCCAGGTGTACTCCTTGGTGAAGCGGGAGAGGAAACAGGCGGCGGTGACGGTACCCGCCTCCCGGCCGCCGATGTTGGCCATGTCCGCGAAGTTGCTCTTCAACTGCTCCTGGTAATCGTCCCACAGGGGCAGCTGCCAGGCGCGGTCGCCACTGCGTTCTCCCGCCGCCAGCAGCTCACGGGCCAAACCGTCGTTGTTGGAGAGCAGCCCGCTGGCGTGTTTGCCCAGGGCGATGACGCAGGCGCCGGTCAGGGTGGCGACATCGATCACCACCGCCGGGTCGAACCGCTTGGCGTAGGTGAGTGCGTCGCACAGGATCAGCCGCCCCTCCGCGTCGGTGTTCAGAATCTCGATGGTCTGACCGGAGAGGCTGGTGACGATGTCCCCCGGCTTGTTGGCGTTGCCGTCCGGCAGGTTTTCCGAACTGGGCACAATACCGACCACGTTGATCGGCAGGCCCAGTTCCGCCAGGGCGCGCATGGTGCCGATGACCGCCGCACCGCCGCACATGTCGTACTTCATCTCGTCCATGTTGGCGGCCGGCTTGAGGGAGATGCCGCCGGCATCGAAGGTGAGCCCCTTGCCCACCAGCACCACCGGGCTGCTCTTCTTCTTGCCGCCCCGGTACTCCATGACGACAAGGCGCGGCGGCTGGCGGCTGCCCTTGGCCACCGAGAGCAGGGCGCCCATGCCGAGTTTGCTCATCTCCTTCTCGTCGAGCACGGTGGTCTTGATGGCGTCGTAGCCGCCAGCCAAGGCGATGGCCTGCTCGGCCAGATAGGCAGGGGTGCAGATATTGCCTGGCAGATTCGCCAACTCCTTCGCCAGCGATATGCCCGTACCGATTGCCGCCCCTTCGGCCACGCCCCGTTTGCCTGCGTCCGCCTCCGCCTTGTCGGCCGCAGGGAAGAGCACCTTGGCCAGCCTCGGGCGCTCCTCCTTCGGCTGCTTTTCGCTCTTGGTCTGCTCGAAGAGATAAAACGCCTCCTCGGCCGCCTGTACCGCCTGTCGGACCTTCCAGGCGAAGTCGCGATCCTTCACCGGCAGCTCGGTGAGCCCGAACACGGCGCTCTTCGCACCGGTGCCCTTGAGTGCCTTGAATGCGGCACCAGCCGCCTTGCGGTAATCGGCCGGGGAGAGCGCTGCCTCCTTGCCGCAGCCCACCAGCAGCACCCGCTCGGCGGCCAGTCCATCCAGATGCAGCAGCAGAATGTCCCCGGCCTTGCCGCGAATGTCACCCCCCTTGACCCGCCGGTTGATGGCGCCGCCGCTTGCTTGATCGAGGGCGTGCGCGGAGGGGGAGAGCTTGCCCTTCTCGTGCAGGGCCGCAACGATGCAGCCGGTGCGCTGCTCGGCGGCGGCACCGGTCTTGACCGAGTACTCCATGGAAACTCCTTAGATCGTGTTCTGGCGCATGGGGCCCGGGCCGTCCGGGCGTGGATGCCTATAGCTTAACCCAGCTTAATCAGCCCAGGCGCTACAGGGCGCAACCCACGGCATAATTTCGATGGCGCCCGGGGACGCCACTCCCCGTGGAAGTTGGGTTACACTTACGCCGCCTTGCACTGGCTTCTTCGGCGGCGACCTTCTGTTTTGATCATCCAGCGTTACCTCTTCCGCGAGATCCTGCACAGCCTGCTGGGTGTCACGCTGATCCTGCTGCTGATCTTCCTCAGCAGCACACTGGTACGCATCCTTTCCGATACCATCGAGGGGCGCTATCCGGCCGATATCATGTTTGCCATGCTCGGCTACAAGAGCGTGGCGAACCTCAATATTGTCCTCTCCCTGAGCTTTTTCCTCTCGGTGCTATTGGCGCTCGGCCGTTTGTATCGGGACAGCGAAATGGTCGCTCTGCTCGCCTGCGGCATTCAGCCTTCACTCGTGCTGCGGGTGACCGCCTACGCATCGCTGGGGGTCGCACTGGTGACCGGCCTCCTCACCCTGTGGCTGGCACCGCTGGCCGAGGCGAGTGGCGACCGCCTGGTGCAGGAAGCGGCGGCCCGATCGGACATTGAGGGTATCGAGCCGGGCCGCTTCAACACGGCGCAATCGGGCGGGCTGGTCTACGTGGAGGCGACCTCCCCCGACAAGGAGCGCCTGGTCAACATCTTCGGCCGCGCCATGCACAACGGCCGGCTGGAGATCGTCTCCGCAGCCAGTGCCTACCAGATGCACGATTCTGAACTCGGAACCCGTTATCTGGTACTGGAGAACGGCTACCGTTACGAGGGCACTCCGGGGCAGGAGGAGTTCCGCATTGTCCGTTTCGAGGAGCACGGCCTGCGGCTGACCGAGCCGGAGGTGGCCGCTCCCGCGCTCGGCGCCGATGCCCTGCCAACACCGTATCTGTACCGTTCCGCCTGGCCGCCGGAGCAGGCGGAGCTTCAGTGGCGCCTGGCCATGCCTGTCGCGGCCTTCCTGCTCGGACTGCTCGCGGTGCCGCTTGCCCGCAGCAATCCGCGCCAGGGCCGTTACAGCAAGCTGTTCGCCGGCATCATGCTCTACATCATCTACTACAACCTGTTGACCCTGGGCCGTTCCTGGATATCCCGGGAGCAGGTGCACCCGTGGCTCGGCCTGTGGTGGGTCCATCTGGTGGTGCTGGCGGTCATTGTTGTGCTCGTGGTGAAATCCCGGCGGCTTACCAGCCGCCCGCTGCTCGGGTTGCTCAGGCGATGAGGCTTATCGATCGCTACATCGGCCGTACCGTGGTGGCAAGCACTGCCAGTGTGATGTTCGTGCTCCTGACCCTCTATTTCTTCAGCACACTGGTGGGTGAATTACGACGGGTCGGGGAGGGTAGCTACACCTTTGCCGGCATGCTGCAATATGCCCTGCTGCTGATGCCGCGGCAGATCTACCAGCTGTTTCCTCTGGCCGCCCTGATGGGCTCCATGCTGGGCTTGGGTGCGCTCGCCAGCAGCAGTGAGTTGACGGTCATCCAGGCTGCCGGTGTCTCCACCCGGCGTATCGTGGGATCAATACTCAAGGTCGGTCTGTTGCTGGTGGTGGTGGTGGTGACGGTGGGGGAACTGATTGCGCCGCCACTGGAGAAGTACGCCAGCGCGGAGCGTGCCCGTGCACTGTCCGAGGAGTTCATCACGACCGGCGAGGGGCTCTGGGCGCGGGAAGGGCAGACCTTCGTTCATGTGAGAAGTCTGCTGCGGGGCGGCGCGGCACAGGGCATCACCCTCTACCACTTCGGGGCAGACCACGCATTGACCGAAACGGTCCATGCGCAGCGGGGCGCGTACGGCAATGGCGAGTGGCGGTTGGAAGAGGTCAGGATCACCACCATTGCGGAGACGGGGATCTCCGTACGCAGTGAACCGGAGATGGCCTGGAATACCGGTCTCACCCCACAGGTGATCGACATCGTGGCAGTGCGGCCGGAGAACCTCTCGATACAGGATATCTACGAGTATATGGAGTACCTGCGGGAGAACCGGCTGGATGCGGAACGTTACGAACTGGCGTTCTGGACCCGCATCACCACGCCGTTCGCCACCGCCGGCATGGTGCTGCTGGCGATTCCCCTCATCTTTGGCTCGCTACGGACGGTGAGTATCGGGCAGCGGGTGATGGTGGGCGGCCTGCTCGGTATCGGCTTTTACATGTTCAACGGCATCTTCGGCCGGGTGGGACTCCTCTACAGCCTGCCGCCCCTGCTCAGCGCGGCCCTGCCAACGCTGGTGGTTTTCGCCCTTTGGCTGGTGCTGATGCGGCGGGTGGCCTGAAATGCGTCATCTGAAAGGCGTAATGGGTGAAGCGTGAGCGGTGACGGCCCTCACCTCCGGCCCGACCACAGCGATTACTCTTGACTCTTGACGTTACCCCCTTTGGGAAGTACCACCAGCACCGTTCCCGAGGCACGGTCGTGCCAGGTCAGTCCCTCACGGTCGAACAGCGCCCACAGAAAACCCAGCCCCGCCACGCCCCAGGAGACGATTGCCACCAGAAAGCGGAGCCCCGCGTGTCGCCAAGTGATCGCCTGGCCTTCGCGGGTCTGGAGCCGGATGCGCCAGGCGCGCATCCCCAGGGTCTGTCCGCCGTGGGTCCAGAAGCCTCCAAAAAAGAGGAAAGCGACCCCGATCAGGTAGGTGCTGAGAAACGGATCGTTTGCCCCTACCGCCTCCCCCCCGGTCAGCGGCATGACCAGTGCGGTGGCGATGAACAGCACCGCGAGCAGCAGCATCGTGTCATACAGGATGGCGGCCAGTCGCCGGGGAAGTCCGCAGCGGGTGAGTGAACTGTCGGTCATGGATGGTTGCCCACAAAAGGCGGCAGTATAGGGCACTTGTAATGGTCGAACACGGATTGTATTGCACCCCAAATGGCCGAATAAGAGGCGCGCTGCGCCTTGTCGGGGCCCTGAAAGTGCCTCCGAGAGTGAAACGGTACACAAGTCTGCAGCCGGTGATTGCGGCCAGCCGCCGGGCCTGAGAAAATTGCGCCCGGCCGGCCGCGCCCATTCCATACGGGGGTGCTGGTCTCCCTCCCATCATGCTCATTGAATGAAGGCGTCTCCGCCAGTCTCGGACTCTTCGGCAAGCAGCAGCGCAGAGCGGAAACGGACTCCATTACACCAGGCGGACAGGCCGATGCGTATGCCGGAACGAGCCGTCGCGCGGACGCACTGGTAGTCATCAAATGAATAATACTTCTGGTTTTTTCGGGGCGCCGGGCAGCATCCGGCGTCATCTGATCGCCATCATCGTCGGCGCCAACCTTCTGCTGGCGGCACTCTCCATCTGGGGGCACGGCTGGAATGACGAGTTGGCCGAGGCGCTGGCGTTCGAACATGCCGTCGCCCGGCTCGGTATGGCGGCGGGTGATCTGGCGGGCGACACAGCGCAACTTTCGAACCACTGGTCCCGGGTCAGTAAACATTGGGGTGAACTCAACTCGGCCCACCCCGGCCAAGCCGACCCGATCAAGCTCCACTATGAGCGCATCGACAAGGCGGTCCGTGCGGTGCGTCAGGTGGACACGGAAGGAGCGCGCCAGGTGGCCTCCGAGAGTGCACGGGGCCTGGAGCGGGCGGCCCGCGAGATCACCGAGGCACGTGCGGCGGCCACCATCGAGGTCATCGAGACCGCCAAGCGCAACATCAAGCTGATGCAGGTCATCGCCCTGCCCGTGTCCATCGTATTTGGCTTCGTCGTCATCGGTTACATCGTGCGTCCGCTCGATCGGCTGAGCGACAGCCTAGACGCCATTCTGCGCGGTGCTGGGGATCTGACCCGGAATGTGCCGGAAGGCCGGGGTGAGGCGGGCGCACTTGCGCGCCGGTTCAATGCACTGACGGGGAAATTGCATGACGCGCTGCGCGAGGTGGCCGCTGCCGCCGGTCTGCTTAAGGAGGCCTCTGCACGTCTCCTGACCAATGCCGAAAACACACGCATCGGGCTGGTCGGCCAAGAGGACGAGGTGGAGGATGTCATCAGCCGCCTGGGGGCACTTGAGGAGGATATCGGCACCATCGAGGAGAACAGCCACGCCGCCTCCGACATCGCTGTCCGGGCCCGAGCCCACACCGAGGCGGGCCAGGCGGTCATGAGTGAGACGCTCGCCGCCATGCAGACGCTGGATACGGAAGCTGCCGGCGATGCCGCCAAGATGGAGGCTCTGGTACAGAGCGTGGAACGCATCGGTATCGTACTCGACGTCATCAATAAGGTCTCCGAGCAGACCAATCTGCTGGCCCTGAACGCCGCCATCGAGGCGGCGCGCGCCGGAGAGGCGGGCCGCGGGTTTGCGGTGGTGGCCGACGAGGTGCGCGGGCTCGCCGTGCGTACCCGCGAGTCCACCGAAGAGATCGTCGCCATCATGGGCGAGGTGAAGATGAATGCGGAGCGGATGCGTGCCGCCATGGAGGCGAGTCGCGCCCACGCGGGCGAGGCTCGGGTCAAGGTCGAAAAGATGGCTATCGCGCTGTCTGAGATCGACCAGGGAACCGGCCGGATCGCAGAGCTTTCACTGCAGGTCTCGGAGGCGGTGACCCGCCAGACCCAGGTCGCTTCGGACATCAATCGCAACGGCGTCAACCTGCGCATGACCACCCGCCAGGCGGAGTCCAATGCGACGACCATGCGCAATCTGGGGAACGACCTCGATGCCCTGGTGGCCCGGCTGACCACCGCCGTTGCCGGATTCCATCTCGGGGGCATCGAAACCCCACCCGCGGCGGCAGATTCCCGGGATTCCAGATCGCCCTCGCCGAGGGAGGTGAATTCCAGGACAAAGCCGCTCGAAGATTCGAATGAGATCGAATTGTTCTGAACCTGGCGCCGGTGGTAGATGCCACCGATATCGGGTATTTTTCCGCGCGCCGATGTTTTTTGGCCTCTCTGGAAAAAACAGGATGTGGGGGATACCTGAACGAATCGTCTCCAGTTTGAGGAGCTGACCCGCAGGACCGAAAGGATTCACGAAGTGGTCCGCCGCTTCCGCCTGTGATGCATGGTACGTTCATCCGGAGGGCGGGTATCCCGTAGGAGAGCCCGGCCCTCCGGGCGCTCATGCCGCCGCTGAACCGGAGGTGCCGGCACGTGGGGAGGCTCCCGCCGGTCTACGGGCGTTAACCCCCCCTTCGGTGGTAAGGTGTGGAGGATAGTGACCTTCTGGCGCGCGCGACCTCTTCGAAATGAGTGCAGGTAGCCACACGACCGCAATCCGCATGTTTTTCACCGAAGACCACCCCCACTTTTTCCGGCCGCTCACCGGCAAGTACCGCGAGCAGGTGGTCGCCTGCCTCAGCGCCCTTTACGGTCGCCTCTACACCACCCACGCCGACTACAGCCGCGCCTTCGGCCGCGAGCCCGTGGTGGAACTGTTCGCCGAGGCGATCACCCGCACCCCGCTGCTGGATGGTGAGGACGAGGTGGAGAGCCCGCGCGGCGAGCGGGAGCAGGCCAACCGGGTGCTCAACCTGCTGCTGGAGCATGGCTGGCTGGAGCGTCAGATGGACGAGGCGACGCTTCAGAGCAGCTACGCCTTCACCCGGGTCGGGCGGCTCTTTACCCAGCCGATGGTGGAGACCGCCGGCGGCCGTTTCCGCACCCGCCACCGCAACACCCGCAACACCCGCAACGCCCTGCGCTCGTTCCTCGAACGGGGCGAGGTGTACGACCTGCTTGATGCCTACGAATACTCGGAGCGCATCGTCGCCGACTTCTCCGATATCATCACCGAGCTGGACGAGCGCAAGCGGCAGCTGGTGCGCGATGTGGAGGCGCAGCAGATCGTCCAGCGCGCCGCGGACGAGTTCTTCGACTTCATGGAAAAGCGGTTCCTGCCGGATCTGGCGGTCCGTCTCTCGGCCGACAGTGTGGAGAAGTACCGGGATGAGATTGCCGAATTGATCGGCAAGGCACGGCGCAAGCAGCGCGCCTTCAAGGCGGAGGCGGAGCGCGAACTGCGCCGGGCGGCACCGGAACTGATCGAGGACCGCAAGCGCTCCCTCTATCTCACCATTCTCGACGGCATCGATGCCCGCCTGCACGCCGCCTGCGAGGTGATGCTGCCTGCGCTGCGCCGGGCGCTGCACGGCTTCACCCGACGCGCCGACCTCATCATCCGCCAGCTCTCCTTCACCGGCGCGGCGCGCAACGAGTTGCTCGGTATCTGCCGGCAACTGGCCGCCGCCGGGGAGGATGAGTTCGGGAGTGCGCTCGCCGGTGCGGGCGAACGGCTCGCCACCCTTCAGGTCGGCTTTGCCGATCCGGAGGCGCTGCGCCTGCACGCAGGACGAACCCGGCGCACGGTGAACAGCGCGGTGGAGCGGGACGCAGAGGATGATCCGACCGCGCGGCGCAGGCTGTTCGTGGAGCAGGCGCTGGAGCGTGCCTTCGCCCTCAACAATCGTGAGCTTCGGGAGTACCTGGTCGAGACCCTGGCCGGCGGCCGCGTGGTGCGCACCGGCAACCTGCCGGTGCGGGACGCTCGCGACCTGCTGCGCGCCGCCCACGCCATCGAGGCGGGCATGGCGGGCAGCGGCAGTTACCGCTTCCGGGTGGAGCCGACCGGCCAGGTCGTGCGCACCGATTACTACGACGCAAGCGACGAGTTCGTTATCGAACTGGTGGATGAAGATCAGTGACAAGTGACAAGTGACAAGTGACAAGTGACAAGTGACAAGTGACAAGTGACAAGTGACAAGTGACCAATGGAACCGACACTCAACGACTGTCTGGAACAACGCCTCGAACCGGTTGCCGTGACGGTGGAGGAGCTCCGCGAGCTGCTGGTGCGGCTGCTCAACTACGGCGTCATCTGCCGCGACGAGAGCCAGACCGAGCGCGAACTCTACGACCGCTTCCTGCGCGTCGAGGAGAGTGTGCGCGAACTCCTCCACCTGTTCGGCATCCAGGTGCATCTGGACCGCCGCTTCGAATATCTGCGGCTGCTGCCGCCCGGCAGCCAGCTCCCCGGCATGGAGGGGGCGGCGGACCACGCCTTCGGCGGCAGCCTGCGGGCGCGTCTTTCGCAGCAGGAGGTGGCACTGCTGCTGGTGCTGCGGGTGCAGTACGACCAGGCACTGCGCGAGGGCAAGCTGGACGAGAAGGGGTTTGTCACCGAGTCGTTCGAGTCGCTCGGCATTGCCATGAAAAACCTGCTGGGGCGCGCCCTGCCGGACAAGGTCACCGAGCGCCGGCGGCTGTTCCAGCGTCTCAGGCAGTTGCGCCTCATCGACTTCCGCCAGGAGGAGGCGATCGACAGCGGCGAGAACTGGCTGCGCATCCACCCGATGATTGTCGATTTCGTTGGCGCCGACGCGCTTGCGGCCCTGAAAGAGCACGGACTCACCGCAGAGGACGCAGAGGACGCGGAGGAAGATGATCACTGATCAGGAATCACCTGCCCACGCAGGATGCCCGCGACCCGTGCAACAGCAGCTACACTGCATTCTCTGCGTCCTCTGTGTCTCTGCGGTGAATCTTTTTCTTGCAGTTGGAGGACCTGATGTTTCTTAAGCGCGTCATCTACATCAACTGGGGCAACATCCCCAACGGCGAATTCGAGTTCGGGCCGATCAACCTCTTCTCCGGCGGCAACGGCTCCGGCAAGACCACCGCCGCCGACGCCATCCAGACGGTCATGACCGCCGCCCACGAAAACCTGTTCCAGTTCAACCCGGGGCAGGACGAGACCACCCAGCGCGGCCGCGGCGGCAAGCGGGTGCGCACGCTCGCCTCCTACGTGCTCGGCTGCGATGACGGCAGCTACGCCCGGCTCGACCCGAGCGACGGCTATCTGGCCGCGGTGTTCCATCCCACCCACGGTGAGAGCGCCGAGCCGTTCACCGCGGTGGTGGCGGTGCGCGCCTGGCTGGAACAGGGGGGCAGCCAGCCGGTGGCGCGGCAGGATGACGCGGTGTTCTTCATTCTGCCCGGGGTCGAACTGACCCTCGGCCATCTCCAGCGCGAGGACAAGGGGGGCCGCTACGTCACCCCGCTGGAGCACCTGCCCGGACACCTCGCCACCGAGTTCGGCAAGCGCTCGGTGGAGCGCTACGACACCAAGAAGGGCTACCTGCGCCGCCTCTACGCGGCACTGCGAGGACGTGCCGAACAGGTGACCGAACGTGAGGCGGTCGCGGCGGCGCGCGCCTTCTCCCGCTTCATGGCCTACAAGCCGGTGAGCAGCATCGACCAGTTCGTGGCCGAGGAGATCCTGGATCGCCGCGACATGGGCGAGGCGATCCGCACCGTCGCCGGGCAGCTCAAGACCATCCATGCCATGGAGCGGGAGGCGGGTCGGCTGGTGGAGGGGATCGCGCGGCTGGAGCAGGCCGCGGGTCACGCCGGCCGCTACATCGAGGGGTGGCTTGATCTCACCACCCTCGACTACACCCTGGCGCGGCACGAGGCACTGGAGAGGCAACGGGACTACCTGAATGCCAAGCACGAGCAGGAGCGGCTGCGCCAGCGGGAGAAGGAGCTGTCCGAAGAGATCGTCGTCACCGCCACGCGGCAGCAGCAGGTGCATGACGAACGGGTGCAACTGGAGGCGCAGCGGCAGGGGGTTGATGCACTGCGCCAGAAGGATCGGCTCGAACGCGATCGCGACACGAATCACAACAGGCTGTCGGAACTCGGAAGCCAGCTGCTGCAACAGGACAACCAGGTGCAGCGTAACGCCGGCCACATCGACCTCATTGCCAAAGGGCTGCAATCCGCGGCGCTGGTGACCGACCTGCCGCAAATCGCCGATCTGGAGGCGCGGCAGCGGGCGAGGGAGGCGCAGCAGAGCGGCAGGCGCGGTGACGTCGACCTCGCCCGCCTGCTGCAACAGGACCTCACCGGCGACCTGTCGGCACTGGAGCAGTACCTCGATCAGGCGCGCGGAGCCCAGCGGGCGCAGAACCGACTGGTGGAGCATTGGCGCGGCGATGACGGCACCGGCCGCAGCTACCGCGATCGGCTGGCGGAACTGGCGATGGAGCGACGGCGCCGCTACGACCAACTGGAGATCCAGCACCGCCACAAGCAGGGCGAGATCGATCGCCTTGAGGCGAAACAGGTCAGCTATCCACCGTTCGTGGAGCGGGCGCTTTCGGCCATTCGCGCCCACTGCCCGCAGGCCGACCCGCGGGTGCTTTGCGATCACGTGGAGGTGACCGACCCGCGCTGGCAGTCGGCCATCGAGGGGTATCTCGGCGGCGCCCGCTTCGGCATCCTGGTGGAGCCGGCGTTCGAGGCGGAGGCGATCCGCATCGTGCGTGGCCTGCCGGGTCGCGACAACCGCGCACGGGTCATTCAGGGCCGCAAGGCCGCCGAGGACGTGGCGCGGATCAACCTCGACAAGGACTCCATCGTCCACGTGCTCGCCTTCACCCACGCGGTGGCGCGCGACTACCTCATCGCCAGCTACGGCAGCGTGGTGCGGGTGGATTCCGCCGAGACGCTACGCCGCACCCGGCGCGGTATCACCGAAGAGGGCATGGGCTCGGGCAACTACACCCTGTTTCGCTGCGATCTGCCGGATGGCGATCTGGTATTCGGGCACGGGGCGCGGGAGCGGGCGCTGGCGGCGAAGCGGGCGGAGCTGGAGCAGATCGTCAGCGAGTGGCAGCAGGCCGACGAACGGATGCAGGAGAGCGCCCGCCTGCTCGCCGCGGTGGACGGTCTGTCACCGGTGACCCACGCCGACACGGTCGGCGCCATGCTGGAGGCGCGGCGCGAACTGCGCCGCCTCGATCAGCTTATCGCCAATCTGGATCTGGGCGAGCACCGCGACCTGGAGCAGAAACTCGAAGGGCTCAAGGCGGAGGATGAACGGCTGCGCGGCGAGCAGGAGCGGCTGATCACCGAGAAGGGGCAGATTGTCGAAAAGCTGGAGCAGGCGGGCCGCGCCGTTACCGGCCTTGCCGACCTCAAGGAGCAGGCGGACGCGAAGGCGGAGGCGTGCGAGGCCGCGCTACGCGAACTGCACCCGCTCTGGCCTGAATTCGAACCGGATGCGCGGCTCGAACAGGCGGACACCACGGCACCGACCATCGACCCGAAGCTGATGGCAGACGAGCGTGCCCAACTTGAACCACGGCTGCACAAGGGCGAGCGCGAGCTGGGGGAGGCGATCGACGAGCACAACCGCCAGTGCCGGCCGGTGGACGCGGTCATCTACACCGGGTTCGAGGGCAACTACGACGCAGCCCTGTTCAAGGCGATCTGCGCGGTGCGCCAGGAGCTCGACCGGGTCTACAACCTGCTCAAGAACAACATCCTGGTGGACAAGCACGCGGAGCTGCACCGGCTGAAGGAGAGTTTCAACAGCACCTTCGTCACCCACCTCTGCCACCAGATCCACCAGGCGATCAGGGATGGCGAGCGACAGATCGACCTGTTGAACCGCGAACTGCAGAACCACCGCTTCGGCGCCGACCGCGAAACCTTCCGCTTTGCCAGCGAGTGGATACCGGAGTACCGCGACTACGCCCGCTTCTTCGAGGAGGTGATGAAGATCCCCGCCCTCGGTGAGGAGACCCTGCTGTTCAACGCCCAGCTCACACCGCGTTCGGCTGGCGTGCGCGACGAACTGATGGCGCTGCTGCTGGAGGAGGATGAGCACCGGGCCCTGCGCGAGCTGGAGCGCATCGCCGACTACCGCCACTACCGGCGTTATGAGATCTACAAGGAGGTGGAGGGGAAGGCGCCGATCCCGCTCTCCGAGTACGGCACCGGCTCCGGCGGGCAGCTGGAGACCCCGGCCTACATCATCCGCTCCGCCGCCATCACCTCCGCCTTCCGCTTCGCCGAGGGGCGGAACCACCTGCGCATGGTGCTGGTGGACGAGGCGTTCATGCACATGGATGAACAGCGTTCGCGTGAGGTGATCGGCTATCTCACCGAATCGCTCGGGTTGCAACTCATCTTCATCATGCCCACCAGCAAGTGCGGCCCGTTCATGGACCTCATCAGCAACGAGTTCGTCTTCGCCAAGGTGCCAAGCACCCCACGCGGCCAGCTGCACACCCGCGTGCTGGTGGATCGCAAGGTGTGCAACCGCGAGCGCATCGCCGAGCTGTGGGCGCAGCACCGCCGTACCGTCTTCCAGCAGGCGGAGCTGGACTTCATGAGCGACGTACTGGATTCCGCGTGATACCCGCACCGCCCTGGCTGGCCGACGAACCGGAGTTGCACGAACTGCTCGGCGCCGTGCTCGACCGCTTCGACCAGCGGCCGGGCGAGTCGCGGCAGCAGCGGCTTCACTTCGGTGCGGAAAAATCTCTCCCGTCGCTGAAGCGGCTGGACGGAGAGGCGGACCAGTTGTGGCGATTCGTCCATGAACTGCAAAGGCTGGGCATACTGACCGTTCGCCCCGGAAAACGCGGCCCCTACGACGCCGACTGGAAGGGAGCGAAACTCGCCTTCGCGCCCGACTGCGAGGCGCCCCTGCGCGGCTGGCTCGACCGTCCGCGGGAGGCACCGGTAATTCAGGCCTGGCGCGAAGCGGTCAAGGAGCGGGCCGAGGCCTTTCCGGCCGGTATCGAGACCCTGCTCAAGCGCCGCTTCGCCGTGCCCGGGTTCAGCGACGCGGAGGTGGTGACCGCCTTCGCCCGCATCGGCAGAATTGCCGAACCGCTGACCCTGCGCCAGTTGAGCGCGCTGCTCTTTCGCGGCGACTCCAAGCGGCTCGACGGCCGCGAGGAGCTGATCCGCGCCCTGTTCCCCGACTTCCCGCTCAAGCCGCGCCCGCTGGTGATCGCGGTACACCTGCCCGCCCTCTGGCACGGCGTGCTGTTCATCGAGAACCAGGACACCTACGCCGCCGCCGTCGCCGGGGAGTACCCGGCCGCGCACGAACTGGCCCTGGTCTACGGTGCCGGTTTTCGCGGCGGCGCCGAGCGCATCCGCGAACCCGGTTCGGTGCTGCTCCACTATTCGGGGGAAGGGGCGCGCGCCGAATTCGAGGCGTGGTGGTTCGACCACCGGCCCGCGCCGGGGTCTCTCCACTTCTTTGGCGACCTGGACTTCGCCGGTTTCTCCATCCTCGTCGCCCTGCGCCAGCGCTTCGGCGAGGTGGGTGCCTGGGAGCCGGGCTACGCGCCCCTGCTGGAGCGGTTGCAGGCCGGCCACGGTCACACTCCCGAGGCCGCCGACAAACAGCAGCAGACCGACCCCGTCCGTACCGGCTGCCCCTACGCCGACGACACCCTCCTGCCCGCCATCCGCCGCCTGGGCTTCATCGATCAGGAGAGCCCGACTCACCTGCTGTAGCTCGCCCCACGATTGGTTACCGGACCGATGAACCCAGCCGCGGCTCGCTGTCCCGCAACACCAGTTCCGGCTTGGAGAATGGCGCCAGGCGCTCCATGAAGTCGATCAACTCCAGCACCGGCGAGCCGCGGAAGAAGCGGGCCATCGGCCGATCGAGCCAGAGGCGATCGGCGTGGAGCCACAGCTCGTGCGGGGTGTCGCCGATACCGTCGCCGTCGCGGTCGAACCCCATGTAGTCGTCCCAGCGGTTTCCGCGCCAGTCGTGGTTGATGGCGGTCGCCGAACCGCTGACCGCCACCGGCAGCAGGTTCTCGTCGAAGCGGTTGCCATGGATCCGGTGCCCCCCCTTCTCGCCGTAGAAATACATGGCGATATCGTTGTAGACGAAGTGATTGCCCCGTATCAGCAGGCTGTTCTCCGGGTCCACCGGGGCGCCCGTCTGCAGGCCCACGGCGCAGTGGAGAATCTCGTTGTTTTCGATCACCACCCCCGAACTGTCCTTGAAGGCGAGGGCCGAACCGGCGATATCGCGGGCATGGGAGATGCGGTTGCCGGTGATGGTCAGGTCATCGGAATAGAGCACCACGATGCCGGTGCGGTTACCGCTCAATATGTTGCCTTCGACGTGATTGTTCGGGGAGCGGACGAACTCCATCGCCACCCGGCTGTCCCGGATCTCGTTACCGATGATGCGATTGTCCGAGACGTTGGCAAAATAGAGGTCGCGCGCGCCTTCGACCCGGTTGCCCTCTATCAGGTTGCCGTGGCTGTACCACATCCGCACGGCATCGCCGCGCAGCGCCGCCTCCGGCAGTGGCCGCGAGGTGATGCGGTTGTTCCGGATGATACTGTCGTTGGCCTGCTGGAGGTGGATGCCAAACAACACCTCGTCAATGCGGTTCGCCTCCACCGTCACCCGATCGGCCGCCACCAGCACACCGGCATCGACGCCGTCATGGGAGCCACCGGAGTTGGTCAGGTGCAGGCCCCGGATGACGCTGCCGGGGGCGCGTACGGAAAGCACGGTGCCGCGCCCGCCGCCATCGACGGTCACCTCGCTGCCGCCATCGATGGTGATTGGCTTGTCGATCACCACCGGGCCGGAATAGGTGCCGGGCTGCGGGCGGAGCGTACCGCCCGGCGGTGTCAACTCGACATAGAGTTGCAGCGGCGGCGCACCCAGGGCGGCACCGGCGCTCAGTGCGCAGGCCAGCCCCGACAGGAGCCACAGCAAAAACCGAAATCGTCTCATCGCGCCATGTCGTACGGGGGCGATTTACCGCTGAAAGGCCAGTGACCCCAAGCCGTATCCGGCTATCGGACTCAACGGGTTCCTCTCCCGAAGGGGTGGTTCTTCACGAATGCGCCACATCTGAAGCGACTCCGATTAGAGGGAGGTTGCGGTGGGTAGGCAACGACCCATATCAAGGACAAAAGGGGTTGTTTCCTTGTCCCGGTAGAGTCCGTCCTGCTCCGGGTGTGCGAAATCAAAGGGTTGGCCGGTCCGGTTGCCGGGCAGGCGCGTCGCGGAGGGTGTGGAGGGCCGCGGTGGTGCCGCTGTCGGGAAAGAGGTCGAACGCGGCGAGTCGCCGGCTGCCTATCCTGTTTGGGGCGGGGCAGGGCGATCCGGTATCATTTGCGCCTCCCTGAACCCGCTCCGAAAGGCCCCCAGCCGATGCTCGTACTGCGCGGAAGCCCCGCCCTCTCACCGTTCCGACTCCAGAAGCTGTCTGACCGCCTGCGCGAAGCGCTGCCGGAGGTGTCGCATCTCTACGCGGAGTTCGTCCACTTTGCCGACCTGGAGCGCAAGCTGGACGATGATGACCGGGCAATTCTGGAACGGCTGCTCACCTACGGGCCGACTCAGCCGGCGGAGGAGCCGGGCGGCCAGCTGCTGCTGGTGGTGCCGCGTCTCGGTACCATCTCCCCCTGGTCCTCCAAGGCGACCGACATTGCCCACAACTGCGGTCTGAAGCGGGTGGCGCGCCTGGAGCGGGGCGTCGCCTACTATCTGACAGCCGAAAGCGGCCCGCTCGACAACCACCGCCTCGCCATCGCCAGGTCACTGCTGCACGATCGCATGACGGAGAATGTGCTGGAGGATTTCGAAGAGGCCGAGGGGCTGTTTCTGCACACCGAGCCGGCGCCGCTGCGCACGGTCGACATCGTCGGCGGCGGCCGCGACGCCCTGATCGCCGCCAACCGCGACTGGGGGCTGGCGCTGGCGGAGGACGAGATCGATTATCTGGTGGATAACTTCACCGCCCTCGGCCGCAACCCCACCGATACCGAACTGATGATGTTCGCCCAGGCGAACTCCGAGCACTGCCGGCACAAGATCTTCAACGCCGACTGGATTATCGACGGCAAGCCGCGCGATCTCTCCCTGTTCGGCATGATCCGCAACACCTACCGCGCCCACCCCGAGGGGATCCTCTCCGCCTACAAGGACAACGCGGCGGTGCTGGAGGGGGCCGAGGCGGGGCGGTTCTTCCCCGCCGCGGACGGCGGCTACGGTTACAGCCGCGAGCCCCACGCCATCATGATCAAGGTGGAGACCCACAACCACCCGACCGCCATCTCCCCCTTCCCGGGGGCGGCCACCGGCTCCGGCGGCGAGATCCGTGATGAGGGTGCGACCGGCCGCGGCGGCAAACCGAAGGCGGGCCTGACCGGCTTCTCGGTCTCCAACCTGCGCATCCCCGGCTTCGAACAGCCCTGGGAGGTGGAGTACGGCCGCCCCGGCCGCATCGTCTCCCCGCTGGAGATCATGCTCGACGGCCCCATCGGCGCGGCGGCCTTCAACAACGAGTTCGGCCGTCCGGCCATCAACGGCTACTTCCGCACCTTCGAACAGGCGGTGCCGGGGCCGGAGGGGCGCGAGGTGCGCGGCTATCACAAGCCGATCATGCTTGCCGGCGGGCTCGGCAGCATGCGCCCGGAACATGTGGAGAAGCGGCGCATCCCGGCGGGGGCGCAGCTGGTGGTGCTCGGCGGTCCGGCCATGCTCATCGGCCTTGGGGGCGGTGCCGCCTCCTCCATGGCCACCGGGCAGAGTTCGGAGGACCTCGATTTCGCCTCGGTGCAGCGCGGCAATCCGGAGATCCAGCGCCGCGCCCAGGAGGTGATCGATCGCTGCTGGCAGCTCGGCGACAGCAACCCCATCATCTCCATCCATGACGTCGGCGCGGGCGGTCTCTCCAACGCCATGCCGGAGCTGGTGGCCGACGCGGATCGGGGCGGGCGCTTCGAACTGCGCGCCATACCCAACGACGAGCCGGGCATGTCACCGATGGAGATCTGGTGCAATGAGGCGCAGGAGCGCTATGTACTGGCCATCGCGCCCGAGGACCTGGATCGGTTTGCCGCCCTGTGTGAACGGGAGCGTTGCCCCTACGCCGTGATCGGCGAGGCCACCGACGAGCTGCGGCTCATCCTTGGCGACGGCCATTTCGACAACACCCCCATCGACATGCCGCTGGAGGTACTGCTCGGCAAGCCGCCCAAGATGCTCCGCGACGTGCACCACCGGCCGTTTCACAAGCCGCCGTTCGCCACCGGCGGCATCCGCATCGAGGAGGCTGTCGGGCGGTTGTTGCGGCTGCCCACCATTGCCGACAAGCGGTTCCTCATCACCATCGGCGATCGCACCGTCGGCGGATTGGTGGCGCGCGATCAGATGGTCGGCCCGTGGCAGGTGCCGGTGGCCGACTGCGGTGTCACCGCCACCGCCTTCGACAGCTACAGCGGCGAGGCGATGGCCATCGGCGAGCGTACCCCGGTGGCGCTGCTCGATCATGCCGCCTCCGCCCGCATGGCGGTGGGCGAGGCGCTGACCAACATCGCCGCCGCCCGTATTGGCGGGATTTCCGATATCAAGCTCTCCGCCAACTGGATGGCGCCCGCCGGCCATCCGGGCGAGGACGCCGGGCTCTATGACGCGGTGCATGCGGTGGGCATGGAACTCTGCCCGGCACTCGGTATCGCCATTCCGGTCGGCAAGGACTCCATGTCGATGAAAACGGTCTGGGAAGAGGGCGGGGAGAAGCGGTCGGTGACCGCCCCCCTGTCGCTGATCGTCACGGCTTTTGCCCCGGTCGGTGACGTGCGCCGCACCCTTACCCCGGAGCTGCGCGCCGACGGCGACCTGATCCTGATCGACCTGGGCAAGGGACGGAATCGGCTCGGCGGCTCGGCACTGGGCCAGGTCTTCGGCGAGACGGGCGATGCGGGTCCCGATCTGGATGACCCGCAGGCGTTGCGCGCCTTCTTCGGGGCCATTCAGAGCCTCAACGCCGACGGTCGTCTGCTCGCCTACCACGACCGGTCCGACGGCGGCCTGTTCGTCACCCTGTGCGAGATGGCCTTCGCCGGCCACACCGGGGTCAATCTGCGCCTGGACGAACTGGGCGACGACCCGATTGCCGCGCTGTTCAACGAGGAGTTGGGGGCGGTGATCCAGGTGCGGCACGGGGATTCCGACGAGGTGCTGGGGGTGCTGCACGATGCCGGGCTCGGCCGGCACAGCTTCGTCATCGGCGAGCCCAACGAGGAGGACAGGGTGGTGGTCACGCGCGACGGGGCGGAGCTGTTTGCCGAGTCGCGCGTCGCACTGCAGCGCGCCTGGTCGGAGACCAGCTTCAATCTGCAGCGGCTGCGCGACAACCCCGAGTGTGCGCAGCAGGAGTTCGATGCCCTGCTGGACGAGGCCGATCCGGGGCTCTCGGCGAATCTCACCTTCGATCCCGCGAACGATGTTGCCGCACCCCATATCGCCCGCGGCGAGCGGCCGAAGGTGGCTATCCTGCGCGAGCAGGGGGTGAACGGCCAGGTGGAGATGGCCGCCGCCTTCGACCGTGCCGGCTTTGCCGCCGTCGACGTCCACATGTCCGACATCATCGGCGGACGGGTCTCCCTGGCCGGGTTCTCCGGACTGGCCGCCTGCGGGGGGTTCTCCTACGGCGACGTACTCGGCGCCGGCGAGGGGTGGGCCAAGTCGATCCTGTTCAACCCGCGGGCGCGGGACGAGTTCGCCGCCTTCTTCCAGCGTGGGGACAGCTTCGGCCTGGGGGTGTGCAACGGCTGTCAGATGATGTCGGCCCTGCACGAATTGATCCCCGGTACCGAGGGGTGGCCGCGCTTCGTCCGCAACGAGTCGGAACAGTTCGAGGCGCGCCTGTCACTGGTCGAGGTGCTCAAGTCGCCCTCCATCTTTCTGGAGGGGATGGCCGGTTCCCGGATGCCCATAGCGGTTGCTCACGGAGAGGGGCGCGCCGAATTCCGCGCCGACCACGGGCCTGAGGAGGCGTTGCGCCGGCACCTCGCCGTCATGCGCTACGTCGACAACGACGGTGATCCGAGCGAGCGCTATCCGGCCAACCCCAATGGATCCCCGCTCGGCATCACCGGCCTCACCACCGGGGACGGCCGGTTCACCATCATGATGCCGCATCCCGAGCGGGTGTTCCGAACTGTCCAGTTCTCCTGGCACCCGGACGAGTGGGGCGAGGACGGCCCGTGGATCCGGTTGTTCCGCAATGCGCGGGCCCGGGTGGGCTGATCGGGGGAACAACCCGGAGGGGGTTGAACCGGGTGGGTAATAGGTGCAGACTTTAAATGGATATTTAGAATATCCTGATAAACGGATGGGTTCCGGGGGCCAACGAGGGTGCCCGATGCCCGCATCAATCAAAAAGAAGAAGGGGGAATGCCAAATGAAAGGGATCAAGACACTGACCGCCGCCGTGCTGTTCGGACTTTCCGCCACCGCCAACGCCTGGTGGGGCGGTCCGGGTTGGGGGAACGGCAACGGCTGGAACAACGGCAACGGCTGGGGCGATATGTTCGGTGACGGTGGCATCGATTTCAGCATGAGCGCCCGGGGCCGTGGTAACGGGTACGGCAGCGGCTACGGCAATCAATACGGCAATCCGTACTACGGTGGATACGCCCCTTACGGTTACGGCGCGCCTTACGGCTACGGCGCACCCTATGGTTACGGTGCCCCCGGCTACGGCGCACCTGGTGCCTTCGGCCCGAACGACGAAATGATGAAGGCGCAGCGTGAGGCGATGGAAGCACAGCAGAAGGCGATGGCTGAACAGCGCCAGCAGATGATGGAACAGCACAAGGCGATGCGTGAGGCGCAGGAGAAGGCGATGGAAGAGCGCCGCGCCCGCATGCAGCAGGGGTGGGGCAACGCCCAGTAAAGCAGGCTAATCCGTAAGCAGTACCAAAAGGCCCGGGCGGTTGTCGCCCGGGCCTTTTTGCGTATTGCCCATTGCCTGACGGAATCCCGGGCGCGGCTCCACGTTCCGGTTCCGCCTCCACTATCGTGAGCGGCTATGCTTCGCTCAGATTTGCAGGGGAATTCGGGATGGGCAGAAGACTTGCACTCGGGATCTCCGCTCTGTTCCTCATGGCGGCTGTTTCCGCCGGTCTGTTCGCGGCCACCTCGTTGTTCATCCACGGCATTCTGCACCCGCGCACCCTGAGCGCGTTCGGTGCGCTCCTCTTTTTTCTCTTCCACGGGTTGGCTGCCTACCGGTGGTGGTGGGGAAATCGTCTCCCGGATGAGTAGTCCTTCCGATAATCCTCCTGCGGTCCCCGTTTGTCAGGGAGAATTTCCGACCCCCAAGGTCGGTATTTGACGCTCGCCTTGAAAGCCCCCGGTTGTCGTCTATCTTTCCGTTGTACCGGCGCTCATATGCTCTGGCTTATATATCGGAATACTGAATAACGCTGAGCGCGGGTGAGGCCGCCAGAACCAACCAATCACAATCGAGGAGTAGTGACCATGCGTATGAAATACATTATCGCCGCCGCAGCCCTGCTGGGCATGTCCGCCAGCGCCCAGGCCTGGTGGGGCTGGGGTCCCGGTTGGGGCAACAACGGCTGGGGCAACAACGCCCTCGGCGACATGTTCGGGGACGGTGCCATGGACTTCAACATGAGCGCCCGTGGCAGCGGCCGTGGCTACGGCAACGGCTACAACCGTTACTACAATGCTCCGTACTGGGGCGGCTACGGTCCGGTCGGCTATCCCTACGGCTACGCCCCCGCTTACGGTGCCCCCTACGCAGCGCCGTATGCCGCGCCGTATGCCGCTCCGGCGTTCGCGCCGATCCAGCCGAACCAGCAGAGTGCACCTGTGCAGCAGCAGCCGCAGAGCCAGTCTGCCGTTCCGGAGCAGATGCAGCAGAACGCCGCAGCCAGCCTGCAGCAGGAACTGGAGGCGCAGCGTCAGGCCATCATGGAGGCGCAGCAGCGTGCCTATCAGCAGCACCTGGCGCGTATGGGTCGTCCGTACGCCCCGGAAAACAGCTCCGAACAGTAATACCAGACACCAATAACAAAGGCCGTTCCATTCTCCCTGCACCCGCGCCTGTGGCGCGGGTTTTTTTTGGCCTAGAGTTTTACTGACACCTATCTCTTTTAGCCGGAGGTGCGCTGTGCCACGCGCCATCTGGAAGGGCAGCATCAGTTTCGGGCTGGTCCATGTACCGGTCTCCCTCCACAGCGCGGAGCGGCGCAACGAGCTCCACTTCTCTCTCCTCGATCGGCGTGATCTCTCTCCGGTGGGTTACAAGCGGACGAACAAACGTTCCGGAGAGGAGGTGCCCTGGGACGACATCGTCCGCGGCTACGAGTATGAGAAGGGGGAGTATGTGGTCCTCGGCGACGAGGATTTTCAGCGCGCCAATGTGGAGGCGACCCAAACGGTGGAGATCCAGGACTTCGTCGATGCCGCGCGGATCCCGGTGACCTACTACGACAAACCCTACTACCTGGAGCCCATCCGCAAGGGGGAAAAGGCCTACGCCCTTCTGCGCGAGACCCTCAAGCGCACCGGCAAGGTCGGCATCGCCCGCGTCGTGCTGCGCAGCCGCCAGTACCTGGCCGCCCTGATTCCGCAGGACGATCTGCTGGTGCTGGAGCTGATGCGCTACCACGACGAGTTGCGCGATCCGGCGGAGCTGAAGCTGCCCGGCGACGACCTGGCGGCACTCGGTATCACCGACAAGGAGCTCGACATGGCCCGGCGGCTGGTGGAGGGGATGGTCGAGCCGTGGCAGCCGGAGCGCTACCGCGACACCTACCGCGAGGACATCCTGCGGGTGGTGGACGAAAAGGTGGCCTCGGGCAGGACCACCGTCATCGAGCCGGCGCCTGCGGCCCCGGCACCGCGCGGTGCGGAGGTGATTGACCTCATGGCCCAACTCAAGCGCAGCGTGGAGCAGGCGAAGAAGGAGCGCAAAGGCGAAAAGCCCGGCGGACGCCGCCGCGCCTGACGCACCGTGCCTCTGGAGCCCTACCGCGAACGACGCGACTTCAGCCGCACGCCGGAACCGGGTGGCCGGCAGGCCCCGCCGGGCGGATTCAGCTACGTCATCCAGAAGCACGACGCGCGTCGGCTGCACTTCGACCTCCGCCTGGAACTGGACGGGGTGCTCAAGAGCTGGGCGGTGCCCAAGGGGCCGAGTGTCGATCCCGGCCAGCGCCGGCTTGCGGTGCAGGTGGAGGACCACCCCATCGAGTACGGCGGCTTCGAGGGGGTGATCCCCCCGGGCGAGTATGGCGCCGGCACGGTGATGATCTGGGATCGGGGCGTCTGGGTGCCCGAGGGCGATCCCCGCGAGGGCTACCGCAAGGGGCACCTCCGTTTTCGCCTCGAAGGGGGGCGGCTGCGCGGCCACTGGACCCTGGCGCGCATGGGACGTCATGGCGGGGGAGGGGGAGAGAACTGGTTGTTGATCAAGCACTCCGACGAATACGCCGGGGGTGGCGAGCCGGTCCACTCGGCCGCGACCAGCATCGCCAGCGGGCGCTCCCTGGAGGCGATCGCCGCCGAACGGGATCGGCTCTGGTCCGACGCGCTGCCGAGCGGAGCGCCGGCCGTGCCGCTGCCGGAGCGCATCGAGCCGCAACTGGCCACGCTGGTGGAGCGCCCCCCGTCGGGTCCCGACTGGCTCCACGAGATCAAGTACGACGGCTACCGCATTCTCGCCCGCATCCGCGACGGCCAGGTGCGCCTCATCACCCGCCGCGGCAACGACTGGACCGCGCGTCTCGCCCCCCTGGTCCCTGCGCTGCGCGCGTTGCCGCTGGAGAGCGCCTGGCTCGACGGTGAGGCGGCAATCCTGCTGCCGGACGGCACCACCAGCTTCCAGGCGCTGCAAAACCTGATGGAGGAGGCGGGCGGCGGAGAGCCGGTCTATCTCCTGTTCGACCTGCTCCATCTGAACGGCCGCGATCTCACCGCTCTGCCGCTTCGCGAGCGCAAGGCGGCGCTCGCCGCCCTGCTCGGCGGAGGCGGCGCCCCTTCACCCCTGCGTTACAGCGACCACGTGGAGGGGGAGGGGGATCTGTTCTTCGAGCACGCCTGCCGCGCCGGCCTGGAGGGGATCGTCTCCAAACGCCGTGACCGCCCCTTCCGCCCGGGACGGAGTCGCGAGTGGCTCAAGGTGAAGTGCCTGAAGCGGCAGGAGTTCGTCATCGGCGGCTTCACCGATCCGCGGGGCTCCCGTGGCGGGTTCGGTGCCCTGCTGCTGGGGGTGTATGACGGGGCGCGGCTGATCTACACCGGTCGTGTCGGCACCGGCTTCACCGAGGCCTCGCTTGGGGAAATGGGCGAGCGGCTCAGGGCGGTGGAAACGGACCGCTCCCCGTTCGCCGTCGAGGTGCCCGGGGCGGGGCCGCGCCGTATCCACTGGGTGCGGCCGGAACTGGTGGCGGAGATCGCCTTCTCCGACTGGACCGCCGACGGGGTGTTACGCCACCCCTCGTTCCAGGGGTTGCGGGAGGACAAGCCGCCGGGTGAGGTGATACGCGAGCGCCCCGCGCTACCGGAACCGAAGCCGCTGCCCCAGTCCCACCCGGCGGCGGGCGACACCGTCGCCGGGGTGCGGCTCTCCAATCCGGACAAGGTGCTCTACCCGCGGCAGGGGCTGACCAAGCGGGACATCGCCCGTTTTTATGAACAGGTGGCCGAGTGGGTGGTGCCGCAGGTGGCCGACCGGCCGCTCACACTGCTGCGCTGCCCCGATGGCCGCGAAGGCGGCTGTTTCTTCCAGAAGCACGCCAGCGAGCGGCTGCCGCCCGGGATCCGGCGCGTGCCGATCCAGGAAAAGGGCATGGAGGCGTTCTACCTGGCGGTCGGTGCACTGACCGGGGTGGTCGGCCTGGTGCAGATGGGGGTGCTGGAGATCCACGTCTGGGGCGCACGCGCCGACCGCCCCGACGCCCCGGACCAGATGGTGTTTGATCTGGACCCCGACCCGACACTGCCGTGGGAGGAAACAGTAGGTTGCGCTTTGCGGCTGAGGGAATGGCTGGAGGCATTGGGTCTCATCCCCTTCGTGCGTACCACCGGCGGCAAGGGGCTGCACGTGGTGGTGCCGCTCAGGCGCCGCCACCGCTGGGACGAGGTGCGTGGCTTCTCACATGCGGTTGCTGCGCAACTGGCCCGCGAGAACCCCGGGCGCTACACCACCCGCATGGCCAAGTCGGGCCGCGAGGGACGCATCTTCATCGACTATCTGCGCAACGCCCGCGGGGCAACGGCGGTGGCCGGCTACACCCTGCGCGCGCGGCCGGGTGCGCCGGTGGCTACTCCGCTGGAGTGGGGCGAGATCGGCCGCTACCGCGCCGACGCCTTCACCCTCCATAACCTGGCCGATCACCTGGCGCGCCGGCCCCGCGACCCGTGGGCCGGGTTCAATGCCGCACGCCGCGTCATCACCCGTGCCATGCGGGAGCGGGTCGGGATGTGATTTCGGACATTTACTCTCGCCAAGGCGCCAAGCACACCAGGAAAAGCATGTGCCTCCATTTCCCGCCGCTCTCCTTCTGTTCCGTCTTCCTTTGCGTTCTCTGCGCCTTGGCGAGAGTCAAGTGAAGCATTCAGGTTCTATCCTCGCAGGGAGGAGGGGGCGCGCATGGCAGCGGAATCGGAAACACTACGGCCACTTATTGAAGGACTGACAGGGTTCGGTGACCGCACCGCCCTGCTTGCGTTCACCCGTGACGGGGTGGAGGCGTGGTCCTATGCACGGCTGGCCCGAACCGTCGGGCAGGCGGCGGCCGCACTGACCGCGGGAGGCGTGGAGCACGGCGACACCGTGGCACTGCTCGCACCGCCGTCGCCGGAGTGGGTCGCGACCTGCCTGGGTGCGCTCCAGGCGGGGGCGGTACCCCTACCGCTCGACACCCAGTTCGAGCCCGAGACCCTGAGGCACACCCTTCAGGATAGCGAAACCCGGCTGATCGCCACCACCGTCGCGCTGAGCGAGCGGTTTGAACTGCACGACCGCCAACTGCACCTGATGGGGAAGCCGTTGGCGGAGGGTGCGGTCCCGATGGCGGAGGTGGTGCCAGATCATCGCGCGGCGCTCTTCTACACCTCCGGCACCACCGGAGTGCCCAAGGGGGTGCCGCTCACCCACCGAAACCTGGCGTTTCAGATCGAGGCGATTCGGCAGGCCGGTTTCATCGGCCCGCACGATCGCGTCCTCCTGCCGTTGCCGCTGCATCACGTCTATCCGTTTGTCATCGGCATGCTGGTGCCGCTCGGCCTCGGCCTGCCGATCATCCTGCCCGCCTCAATCACCGGCCCCGAGTTGGTACGTGCACTGCGCGAGGGCCAAGCCTCCATATCGATCGGTGTGCCGGGACTCTACCGGGCGCTGCTCGACGGCATCGAGTCGCGTGCAGAACGGGGCGGGTGGCTGGCCGCCAACTGGTTTCGAACTTCGATGAAAGCGGCAGTCGCGTTGCGGGTCAGGTTTGGGCTTCGCGCGGGGCGGGTGCTGTTCGCACCGCTGCATCGGCGCATCGGGCCGACCCTGCGCATCACCGCCAGCGGTGGCGCCCCGCTGGATCCGGACCTGGCCTGGCGGATGGAGGCGTTCGGCTGGTCGGTGGCGGTTGGTTACGGTCTCACCGAGACCTCGCCGCTGCTCACCATTGATCCGCCCGGCACGGCGCGCATCGGCAGCGTCGGGCGCGTGGTGCCCGGCATCCAGCTGCGGATCGACGAAACGGTGCCGGGTGCGGGCGACGGCAAGGGGGAGGTGCAGGCGCGTGGCCCCGGCGTCTTCAGCGGCTACCTGAACCTGCCCGGGAAAAGTCGGGAGGCGTTCACGGAGGATGGCTGGTTCCGTACCGGCGATCTCGGTTGGCGGGACGGTGATGGCTACCTCTACCTGGCCGGCCGCATCTCCACGCTGATGGTCACGCCGGGTGGTGAGAATGTGCAGCCGGAGACGGTCGAGGAGGCATACGGTGCGAGCACTGTGATTCGCGAGATCGGTGTCTTTCAGCAGGACGGTCGGCTGGTGGGACTGATCGTGCCGGAACGGAGCGAAGTGGTGCGCGGGGGCGGCGATACCGATGCGCTGTTGCGCGAGGTGATTGCCGCGCGTTCACGCACCCTGCCGAGCTATCAGCGGCTCGCCGACTTCGCGGTGACTGCCGAGGGGCTCCCGCGAACGCGGCTCGGCAAGATTCGCCGTCACCTGCTCCCGGAGCGTTACGAACAGGCGCGCCGGGGCATCGAGGCCGCGCCCGGTCCGATCTTGATCGACGAGATGAGCGCGCCGGATCGGGAACTGTTCGACCAACCGGCCGTGCGCGCGGTGTGGGAGTGGTTGGCGGAGCATTACGCCGACCGGCGGCTGACCCCTGACAGTTCCGTCGCTCTCGATCTCGGGGTCGACTCCATTGGCTGGCTGGATCTGACACTGACGGTCTCCGAGCGGACCGGGGTGGAGCTCGAGGATGAGGCCATTGCACGCACCGACACGGTTCGTGATCTGCTGGTGGCGGTGCGCGATGCGCGAACAGGCGGCGGGGCGGTCTCGCCGATCGAGCAGCCGGAGCGCGCGCTGGGTGAGGCGGAACGGCGCTGGCTGGAGCCGATGGGCCCGGTTTCAGGCACCGTCTCCCGTGCCCTCTTCGCGGCGAACCGGGTGGTTACCCGGCGCCTGTGGCGCGTCCGTGCCACAGGCCTTGAACGGCTCCCCGAAGGGCAGATCGTCCTCGCACCCAATCACCTGAGCCACCTCGACCCCTTCATACTCGCCGCGGCTCTGCCGTCCTCCCGTCTCCCTGCCTTCTTCTGGGCGGGCTGGACCGGCGTTGCCTTCAATACCCCGCTGCGGCGGGTTGGAAGTCGGCTTGCGCGGGCACTGCCGATTGATCCGTCCGGCGTGCGCGCGAGCCTGGCCCTGCCCGCCGCGGTGCTGGCGCGTGGCGGCAGCCTGGTGTGGTTTCCTGAGGGGATGCGTGCAAAGGACGGCCGGCTGCAGCCGTTCAGGCCGGGCCTCGGTCTGCTCCTCGTCCGCTATCCGGTCACCGTGGTGCCGGTCGCGTTGATGGGAACGTTCGAGGCCCTGCCCTACGGTAAGGCGGTTCCGCGCCTCCTCCCGGTGGAGGTGCGCTTCGGTGAACCGGTACGGCCGGAACGGCTCGAGGAGGAAGGGACGGGTGACGAAGCGGGTTCGCGGATCCTTGCCGCGCTCCATGCACGCATGGAGCGACTTCTCCAGTAGAGCACCCTTACGCTTCGCCCACCCCACGGATGCTGGCCTGGAGTGGCCGCTGTTCCGTTGCCACCCGATCGCCGCCGCGGCGCCGGGCCGACTGCATGGCCGCGTCGGCGCGTTCAACCAACGTGTACAGGGACTCGCCCCGACGGTAGTGGGCCACCCCGAAACTGGCCCGGGGCCTGCCCACACCTTCTGCAACCAACCGGCGCAGCTTGACCGCAAAACCGGTCGCCTCCGTCAAATCCATCGCGGGCGCAACGATCAGGAACAGGCGCTCCTCCCAATGACCGAACGAGTCGGAGGCGCGGGTGTTGCGATCGATCTCCGCAACAGTGGCTGCAAGTAACCGGTCGTCCCATGGAGTGCTGTTCTCTGCCGCCTTCCGGTCGAGGGTGAGTGCGATGACGCTGAGGTGACCGCCATGACGGTCAACCCGGGCCACCTCCCCCTGAAGGAGGCGCTCCAGGTCTCCCCGATGTACGGGAGATTTCGCATCGCTGAGGGTCGCTTCGGTAGGGTTCATGGGCCGGCTCCATGGCATCGGGTAACTTCACAGGCGGTTAATGTAGTGCACCAGCATCCGTGTCAGCAGGCGGCGCACGTTGGGCGAACTGCCGACAATCACGCCACCGACCAAGGCCACCACAGCTGCCTCGCCCGTTCGTTGGCGAACCCACCGTTCAGGGCTGATCCTGTCGGCGGCCAGGCGCAGATTGATCTTGGCCTCCGCCGTGGTCAGCGGTTCAGTCGGTCGGCGATCCATAACATTGCGCCTGCCAGCAGGAGGGCCACCAATCCAGTCACGGCGGCGGCCTGTGCCGGGTGCATGTAATCCACGCTGTAGCGGAACAGCCCCCACAGCCAGAACCCGGCTGCAACCACGACCAGTACCGCGGCCGCCCACAGCAGGGCAACCGCGGCGCCGGTTCGCGCCAGGGCGCGGCGTAGTGCCCGGGCCTCCGCCTCCGCCAGATCGGCAAGGGCAATGACGAAGTCGGTAAGTTGATTCAGCGCCGGCCCCCCAACTCCAGCAGGCGGCCGATGATGAATCCGACCCCCGCCGCGGCCGCGATGCTGCCGAACGGGTGTTCGCCGATGCTCTCTTCGAAGTCGTCCACGGTGCGACGGCTCCGGTCTCGGGCGCGATCCAGCAAGTCGCGCAGCTCCTGCCGCCGCAGGCGGAGCTGTTCGTCCATGGTCGAGCGCATTCCCGCCATGCGCGAGGAGGTATCCTCCTTCATCACGCCGGTCAGCGCCGCGATGTCCGACCGCAGGCTGGCCATATCGGCCTTAAGTGCGTTGATTTCATCCTCGATACGCTGGTCAGCCATCTCGTCCCTCCTTGTCCGTTGTGGCGACACAAAACTGGTGAAAAGCGTAGTCCGCTTTGGCCGTCCGGGCGAACTGCTGCGGTCCCGAGTGCATGCGGCTCGTTAAAGAGAAGAAGAGGAGTTTTTCAGAAGCGCTATTATCTGTGGTACCGGCTGCAACTCACCGTCGCGGCCGGCTCGCGTCAGCACAAGGAGAGTGCTCATGCTCAAATCGGAAGCCTTTCTACGGCTCCTGTTGTTACTCACCCTGGCAGGCAATGCCGCTGCCGATCACGGTGAGATGCAGCAGAAGTTCGAAGACCTAACTGTCCAGTACGAGGCGCTGCCGGCCATTGCGCTGGAGCCTCGCGCCGCCTGGGCCTATGGGGTTACGCCGAAACGCAACCGCGGGGTAATCTCGCTCCGCATCACGCGTCCCGACAGCCGCGGCGGGACATTGCCGGTGGAGGCTGCCCTGCAGGTGTCGGCAAAGGATGCCTCCGGCAATACCGCAGTGGTGACGATGCGGCCGGTAACCGTGGACGAATCGCTCATCTACGTGGGTGAATTCGACATCCTCAACCGGGAGTCGCTCACCCTTGATATCGCGGCGCTGCCGCAAGGGATGGAAAAGCCCCTTGAGCTCCAACTGCAACGACAGTTTGTCACCTGGTAGGCAGGTCTGTATCGATAGCCTGTCGTAAGAGCCGGTCTTCCGGGGCCCGTAGAGGTGCTCGCCCGCGGGGCGGCTTCGGGTGAAGACCTATTCAGGTTCCCGCAACAGGTCCAACAGCCCTCGCAGGGGGATGCCCAACCAGGCGGGTCGGTTGTCCAGCTCGTAGCGGATTTCGTAGAGCGCCTTCTCCAGCAGGTAGATCTCCAGCATGCCCTTCTCCAGACCCGATCCGTCACTGCATGCGGCGCAGTCACGCACCCCCTCGGCGTAGCCGTCCAGGAAGGCGGCGCCGGCGAGCCGCTCCCAGTCCCGCACGTAGGGTTCGAGCACGTCGAAGTCGCCGGGGCGTTCGCTGGTCAGGCGCAGCAACGAAGCGTAGCCGGCGTAGCTGAGCGAACGAAGCAGCCCGGCCACATCGCGTAGCGCAGGCTGCTTGGCACGGCGCTCGGTGAGCGGCCGCGCCGGCTCGCCCTCGAAGTCGATGATGACGAAATCATTCTGTACCACCAGCACCTGTCCAAGGTGATAGTCGCCGTGGTGGCGGATCTTCTGTGGGGTGATGTCGACTAGCGCCTGTTCTTCGATACGGGCATAAAGCTGCGGCTCGAGATTGATCGTCCGCCGGGCTAGGGCCTTGACCTCGTCCGGCAGTTGTTCGAGACGAGCGGCGATCTGCTTCATGGTCTCTCCCGCCTCCTTGCGCAGCCGCTTCAGCCAGTTTCGCAGTTCCACCGCTGACATCGTCTCGGGGGCGAAATCGGGGTCGTCGGTACGGGCCGACAGGGCGCGGTGAAGACCGCCGGTGCGCAGGCCGAGCGTGTGCATCATCAGGAGATTGTGACCGTGCAACTCCGCCTCCTGGTCCCGGCCATCCGGCCGTTCCGTGAGGGCGCCCTCGATGAAACGCTCCAGGTAGTCCTGCAGATAGCTCCAGGCGTCGCCCTGATTTTCGACGTAGGCCTGTACCAGAAGCAGGGGGGTGCTCTCACCGTTCGGCGCCACGTATTCGGCGCTGCCGGCGACCGGAATGATGTGGGAGAACGGTGAGCGCTCGGTCAGGAACCGCCCCACCTCCACCTCGGGATTGATCCCCTCATGGAGCTGCCGGTAGCCCTTCACGAACAGTCGCTCGTTGACGATTACCGTGGTGTTGCTCCCTTCGGCGCCGGGGCGACGGGTGGTGGCACCATCCATTCCCCCGGCGAGTTCGGCAAACGCCTCGGTGGCGGAGAAACGCAGCACCCCGTTGCCGAACGGTAACTCCCGGTCCTCGCCGAGCGCCTGGAGGATGGCCCGGAGAAAACGATCGTCGCTGAAGGCGTCGCAGAGAAAACCGATGTGCGCGTGGCGTCGGATCTTCGCCAGGGTGAAGTGCAGCAGCGGCCAGAGCGTCTCCTCGTCACCCCACATCAGGGTCAGAGGGATGAAGTAGGTCTGCGGCGGGAGGTCGGCACAGATCACCCGGATGCGGGTCAGCATCCAGCCGTCCCCCTCTTCGGTGCCGAAGAGGGTGTGGTCGATTAACTCAGTCCGTTCGATCGCCTCACCCTTGGCGGCGTACCAGCGTTGCAGCGGAAGAAATTTCGGGACTACCTCCGCTTCGAACTGGATGCAGAGGCGGCGTGCCGGACCCTTGCGGTTGCCCTCCACCTCTTCGGGGAAGAAGCTGTGCCAGCCGGCAAACAGCACCAGCACCGGCAATTCCGGCGGCGGCAGCCGCTCTTCGTGCCAGGGCGGTTCCTCCGCCTCAGTGGTGAGCCTGAACCAGTAGATGCCGTAGGCAGGCAGCGTGAGCAGATAGGGCAGATCACCGATGGGCGGGAAGGGAATGCGCCCCATCAGCTCCATCGGAATACTTCCTCGGTAGAGGCTCAAATCGAGTTCCACCGGCTGCGCCGTGTGGGAGAGATTGACCACGCAGAGGATGGTCTCCTCGTCGTAGGCACGCACGTAGGCCAGTATCTTGCGGTTACCCGGGTGCAGGAACTCCAGCGTGCCGCGCCCGAACGCCTTGAAGCTCTTGCGCACCGCGATCATCCGCTTCATCCAGTTGAGCAGCGACGAGGCGGCACGCGACTGTGCTTCGACGTTTACCGCCTGGAAGCCGTAGATGGGGTCCATGATCGGCGGCAGATAGAGCCGCTGTGGATCGACGCGGGAGAAGCCGGCATTGCGGTCGGGGCTCCACTGCATCGGCGTGCGTACGCCATTGCGATCACCGAGGTAGATGTTGTCGCCCATCCCGATCTCGTCGCCGTAGTAGACGATGGGCGAGCCGGGCATCGACATCAGCAGCGAGTTCATCAGCTTGATCTTGTCGGGGTCGTTATCCATTAGCGGGGCAAGGCGGCGGCGGATGCCGAGATTGATGCGCATCCGCTTGTCGGTCGCGTAGACCTGGTACATGTAGTCCCGCTCGCGATTGGTCACCATCTCCAGTGTCAGTTCGTCGTGGTTGCGCAGAAAGACGGCCCACTGGCAGTTCTCCGGAATCTCCGGCGTCTGCCGCATGATTTCAACAATGGGGTGGCGGTCCTCCTGTGCCACCGCCATGTACATGCGCGGCATCAGCGGGAAGTGATAGGCCATGTGGCACTCGTCACCGTCGCCGAAATACTCGCTCACATCCTCCGGCCACTGGTTGGCCTCGGCAAGGAACAGACGATTGGCGTAGTGGGCGTCCACCACGGAGCGCATCTCACGGATCACCCCATGGGTCTCCGGCAGGTTTTCGTTGCTGGTCCCCTCGCGTACGCAGAGGTAGGGGATGGCGTCGAGCCGCAGCCCGTCCACGCCCATGTCGAGCCAGAAGCGCATCACCCGGATGATCGCCTGCACCACCTGCGGGTTGTTGTGGTTGAGGTCGGGTTGATGCGAAAAGAAACGGTGCCAGTAGTAGGCCTGAGCCTCGTCATCCCACGCCCAGTTGGAGGACTCGGTGTCGGTAAAGATGATGCGTGTTTCGGGAAACTTGTGCTTGGTCTTGGACCAGACGTAGAAGTTACGCTTGGCGGAGCCCTCCGGCGCACGCCGCGCGGCCTGGAACCAGGGGTGCTGATCGGATGTGTGGTTGATCACCAGTTCGGTGATCACCTTCAGACCGCGCCGGTGCGCCTCGCGCACGAACTGGCGGAAGTCGCGCCGGGTGCCGTAGTCGGGGTGGATGTTGCGGTAGTCGGCGATGTCGTAGCCGTCGTCCCGCATCGGTGAGGGATAGAAGGGCAGCAGCCAGAGGGTGTTCACCCCCAAGTCCTGGATGTAGTCGAGCTTCTCCGTCAGGCCGCGAAAATCACCCACCCCGTCCCCGCTCGAATCGAGGAAGGCCTTCACGTGAAGCTGATAGATGATCGCGTCTTTATACCAGAGCGGATCATCCTGCCAGGCGGGATCGTCGATCGTGCTCATCGCTCTCCATCCGTTTACCTAAGTGTTATCAACGAATGACACGGTGCGCACGAAGTGGTTCAGGTCGCGGGGTGAATTGGGATTGCGCCTTGCGTGCTTCGAGAAAAGCGGACCTCGGGCGAACAGCGGTGAAGCCGCTTCCGGTGCAAGATTTCGCAAGATTTCTCCCCGTTTGAATGTGGTAGTTTCCCCTGCGTTATCGAAAACCCCCGGCGCATCGAGGGATATCCACGCGCCGTTCTGTTTCCGCCGCCGTGTGCATTCGGGCGGCGCAGGTTATTCGAGGTAAAAGCATGCGTGTTGCCGCAAGAATCAAAAAGCTCCTCTCCCTGGCGCTGTTCGTCGTCTGTGGCGCGGCGGCTCAACCGGCCTTTGCCGCAATACCGGAGACCATCCACTACCACGGTTACCTCACCGACACTTCGGGCATGCCTCAGACCGGGACGCTGACCGTACACTTCAGCCTCTATGCGTCGGAGAGCGGGGGAGAACCGCTCTGGTCCGAAACTCACGATGGCGTGCCGGTCGAGGAGGGGCGCCTTAGCGTCGCACTCGGCTCGTTCGAAGCATTGACCTCCGATCTCTTCACCGACACGCTCTACCTCGGCATCGCCGTGGACAGCGATGCGGAGATGACGCCGCGCCTGTCGCTTGCCAGCGTGCCCTACGCCCATCGGGCGGCGATTGCCACCTCGGTGGCGGACGGCGCCGTTACCGCCGCCACGATCGCCGATGGCAGCATCACCGCCGCCAAGTTCGCCCCCAACGGCTGCAGCGCGGGTGAACTGATGAAGTGGGACGGCACCGCCTGGGGCTGCGCCGCCGACACCGACACCACCTACAGCGCGGGGGCAGGCCTGAGCCTCTCGGGTACGCAGCTCCGCGTGGATACCGCCGCGATCCAGAACCGGGTGGGCGGCAGCTGCGCGGCGGGCTCCTCGATCCGGGTGATCAACGCCGACGGCACGGTGAGCTGTGAGTACCACCCCGACACCACCTATACGGCGGGCTCCGGGCTCCTACTGTCGGGCAGCACCTTTTCGATCGACTTTGCCGGTACTGGTAGCGCGTCGAGTGCCGCGCGCAGCGACCACAACCACGATGGAAGCTACTGGCGACTCGGGGGCAGCAGCGGCACCACGCCCGGTACCCACTACCTCGGCACCAGCGACAACCAGGCGCTCGAGTTCAAGGTCAATGGCACCCGCGTGTTGCGGCTGGAGCCCGGCCTGTCTGGAGAACACAACCTCATCGGTGGGCACAGCGCGAACAGCGTGACGAGCGGTGTCCGCGGGGCCACGATTGGCGGTGGTGGGAGGGACATTTACGCCAACATCATCACCGACTACTTCGGCACGATCGGGGGCGGGTACGGTAACCAGGCCGGTGATGGTGCCGGAACACTCTACGACGGCGATAGCGCCACCGTCGGTGGGGGCATTCAAAACACCGCTAGCGGTCGCTTTGCCACTATCGGCGGGGGGGGAAACAACACCGCCAGCGGTGATAATGCCACTGTCGGTGGGGGATGGTACAACACCGCCAGCGGTATGCAAGCCACCGTCGCCGGGGGGGGTGACAACACCGCCAGTGGCTCCATAGCTACCATCCCGGGGGGCTCTCATAACACGGCCGCTGGGATATATAGCTTCGCTGCCGGGCATCGGGCCAAGGCCAACCACAACGGCGCCTTCGTGTGGGGCGACTTTTCTTATTCCGATGTCTCCTCCGCCGCCAATAACCAGTTCACGGTGCGCGCAAGCGGCGGGGTGCGCTTCTTCAGCGATGTGGACCTTTCCACTGGCGTGACGTTGAATGCCGGTAGCGGCTCCTGGACCACCCTCTCCGACCGCAACCAGAAAGAGAACTTCCGCGCCGAGGAGGGCGAGGCGGTGCTCGCCAAAGTCGCCGCGCTGCCCATCACCAGCTGGAACTACAAGGCCGAGGGGGCCGAGGTGCGCCACCTCGGCCCCATGGCGCAGGACTTTCACGCCGCCTTCGGCCTTGGAGCCGACGATCGCACCATCACCACCGTCGACGTGGACGGCGTGAACATGCTCGCCATTCAGGCGCTGGAGAAGCGCACGCGCGATCTCCAGGCCAGGCTGGACGGAAACGAGGAGAGGCTCGCGGCCCTGGCGGCGGAGAACGCCGCCCTCAAGGCCGAGCGGGCCAGCTGGGGGGAGCGCCTGGTGCGGCTGGAGGAGGCCCTGGTGCTGCGCAGCGCCGCGGCCATCTTGCCGCCTGCGGTGGGCCTTGGCGGCGCTACTGAGCAGTGACCCTAAAAAACTCACCGCAGAGGCGCAGAGGACGCAGAGTGACAACATTTTCAGTACGTTGCGACATGTCTGGACTTCACCCGGCGGGTGGAGCGGTGGAAATGCATAAGTACATGAATCTACTCTGCGATCTCTCGGCAACTGCTCCATGCGTTGCTCTCGACCGCCTGTTCCCAACGCGGTCTACCTCCCCCATCCATGGGGTCGTACCTCGGCGGCGTGTTCCCGACGCCGCTCTACCGCCTACGTCCTGTAGGCATCCTGCATCCATGCAGTCGTGCGTCTCTGCGGTGAAACTGAGGTTTCTGGGGTTACTGCTCCCATGACGCCGCACTCGAGCGCATCGAATCTCCCCATTTCGAGGGGCGTCGCCACCCTGCTGCTGGCGACGGGGCTGCTGACCGGCCTGCCGGCGCCCGCTTCGGCGGCGGTGCGTGCGGGTGGCGACGTCCGACTCCTCAGCGACGGAATCGCCGCGGCGGCCGGCACCGGCAGTTCGGCACAGTACCGGGTGACCGCTCTTGCCGGGCAGATGGTCTCCAGCGCCCCGTCGTCCTCCGCCGGTCACGTGCTGCACTCCTATGGACAAGGCGGGGTGGCCCACACCGTAACGCCCTCCGCCGGCCATGGCGGCGGGATCGCCCCGGCGACGGCGCAGACGGTCAATCACGGCAGCACCGTGAGCTTCACCGTCAGGCCGGATACCGGCTACGGCATCGCCAGCGTGACCGGCTGCGGTGGCCATCTCACGGGCGACACCTACACCACCGGCCCCGTCACCGGTGCCTGCACGGTCGTGGCGCGTTTCAGCCTCGACAGCTACACCGTCACCCCCTGGGCGGGCAGTCACGGCAGCATCCGTCCGGCTGAACCGCAGACGGTGAATCGCGGCTCCAACGTGGCGTTTACGGTCACGCCGGAAGCGGGCTACGTGGCGTCGGTGGGCGGCACCTGCGGCGGCGAACTTGGCGGCACCACCTACACCACCGATGTGATCACCGGTGCCTGTACGGTCGAGGCCTCCTTCTTCCCCCAGCTAGCGATTGCCAACGCGTCGGGCGAGGGGTACAGCGGCGAGACACTGAGACAAGGCGAGAGCCGGAGTTTCCACGTGGGTGGTCCGGATGACCTCGTCGTCACTGCGGGGGTCACCCGTGCAGGTGTTAGCAGGGGAGTGGATGTGCCCGGCCCCCTGCTGACCCACGACACGGCGACCAACCGCTACATCTTCGACGCGCAGCGCACCGGGCGCTATGCGATCACCTTCACCCACCCGGCGAGCGGGCAGGTGAGCACCGTCACCTTCGAGGTCCACCCGCAGGTCGCCTTCGACAGCCTGCGCCAGATCGCGACCGCCGGGCAGGCGGTGCGCACGGCGGTGCGGCTGAGTGACCATCCGATCGATGGCGGTTATCCGGTGGTCGTTGGCTACACGGTGGCCGGTCACGGCTACAGCGACGATCTGGACGCCACCGGCAGCGTGACCATCGCCGACGGCGACAGCCGCTCGGCTTCCATCCACTTCGTGCCGCACGCCAGTGACGGCGAGATCGTGCTGACCCTTGGTGCGGTACAGGCGAGCGGCGCCGTGCCCGGCAGCCTGGACCGCCACACCGTGATCCTGCGGGAAGCGGAGTCGGTACCGCTCAAGGTCTCCCTCGACCTTGCGCAGCCGGGCAGCAAGGGTGTGCTGGTTCGCCGGGACGGGGGGCTCGTTACCCTGACCGCCGGCCCGGAGGGCGCCGGGTACCGCTACGACTGGAGCGGATCCCATATCGATTTGGGCATTCACACCGGGACCGGTCACGAGGTGACCTTCGACCCGTCGTACCTCGAGGGCAACTACCAGGCCCGGGTGGTCGTGACCGAAGCGGCTTACCCCAACCGGGCCGCCGTGGCGGTACTTCAGCTGCGGGTGGCGCGAGCCGAGGACAACGCCCGCATCGGTGCCCACGATGCGTTTTACGGTGAGGCGTATGAGGATGAGCCTCACCGCCTGCCCATCTGTGGCAATGCCGATACCGCGCGGGTGTGTACTGGTGCCGAGGGGCCGGTCTACCTCATGGTACCCGAGGGGTATCGGCTGCGGCTCCTCTCCTACTCCGAGCAGGCCTCCTGGGCGCGCGGCAACTACGGGCTCGGTATCGACGAAGAGGACCTCGTGGACGGGTCCGGCCTGACGGCGGCAAACGCGGCGGACGCGCAATACCGCCATCTCGGCTACCTCATCGCCTTCGAGGTACTCACCCACAGCCCGGGCGAGTCGGTGCCGGTCGTGGTGCCGCTGCCGGCGGGGCAGGGCATCCCGTCCGGTGCGGTGTGGCGCAAATATATGGGGGCGCAGGGCTGGCGCAACTTCATCGAGGACGGCGCCAATGTGCTGCACTCGGCGCCGCGCACACTCACCGGTGACTGCCCCTGGCACGGGGCGGACAGCTGGAGCGCGGGTCTCAACGAGGGCGACAACTGCGTACGGATCACCGTCGAGGACGGTGGCCCCAACGACCTGGACGGCGAGGTGGACGGCGTGATTCGCGACCCGGGCACTCTGGCCACGCCGGCCGGCGGCGGGAGCGGCGACGCAGGTGAACCGACGGCCGGAGGAGGTGGCGGCGGCGCCATCAATCCCTGGTGGCTATTGCTCCTCATTGCCCCGCTCTGTTTCCGCCGCCGTGCACGCTTCCGGTAAGAAATCCGGCCTCCGGGCAAATGGGTATGGAGAGATTCGCGTTCCTTTTCTGCGACCTTGACGACCTCTGCGGTTTGGTCGCCTTTCAAAAGAAATACTCGAAGTCGTGTTCGGTGCGGATGCGGCGGCGCAGGCGGAAGATGTGGGCGGGGGAGCGGGCGGGGTCGACCTGCACGTAGTTGTGTGACCCGTGCCAGAGGTGACGGGAACCGGTCAGCAGGTCGTGGGCCTGGAACGGGTGGGTCGAATCGATACCGAGGTCGTCCAGCGGCAGGTCGACCCAACCGGACTGGGTGTGGTGCGGATCGAGATTGACCACCACCAGCAGCAGGTTGGCCGGTTCGTCCGACCACTTGCTGTAGCAGAGGAGTTCCGGGTTGTCGGCGGGATGGAAGCGCAGGTTCCAGTCGTGCTGGAGGGCGGGATTCTCGCGGCGGATGCGATTGACGCGGGTGATGAACTCCCGCAGTGAATCCGGGCGCTCCAGGTTCCAGTCACGTACCTGATATTTCTCCGAGTCCAGGTACTCCTCCGACCCGGGTTCACGCGCCCGGCCCTCCAGCAGTTCGAAGGCGGGGCCGTAGACGCCGTAGCTGGCGGACAGGGTCGCCGCCAGCACCAGGCGATTCATGAACGCCGCCCGCCCGCCGTACTGGAGATACTCCGGGAGGATGTCCGGGGTGTTGGGCCAGAAGTTGGGGCGGAAGAACTCGCGCACCCGGCCGCGGGTCAGCTCCGCCATGTAGTGCTCGATCTCCCACTTGGTATTGCGCCAGGTGAAGTAGGTGTAGGACTGGCTGAAACCGAGCTTCGCCAGCCGGTACATAATCTTGGGGCGGGAGAACGCCTCGGCCAGAAACAGCACCTCGGGATGCTCGCTCTTCACCGCGTTGATCAGCCACTCCCAGAAGGGAAACGGCTTGGTGTGCGGGTTGTCGACCCGGAAGATCGTCACCCCCTGCTCGATCCAGAAGTCGATGACGCTCTTCAGCTCCAGCCAGAGCGGCTCCCACGCCTCCGCCTCGAAGTGGAAGGGGTAGATGTCCTCGTACTTTTTCGGCGGATTCTCCGCGTACTGCACGCTGCCGTCCGGACGATGCAGAAACCACTCCGGGTGTTCACCCACATACGGGTGATCCGGCGCGCACTGAAAGGCGATGTCGATCGCCACCTCCAGTCCTCTCGCCTCCGCCGCGGCGAGGAAGTGACGGAACTCCTCGAGGGAGCCGAGCAGTGGATGCACGCTCTTGTGTCCGCCCTCGGCGGAGCCGATCGCCCACGGGCTGCCGGGGTCGTTGGTTTCGGCGGTCAGGCTGTTGTTGCGCCCCTTTCGATGGGTCTGGCCGATGGGGTGGATGGGAGGCAGATAGACGATGTCGAATCCCATCTCCGCCACATAGGCGAGCCGCGCCTCACAGTCGTGCAACGTGCCGTGCCCGGAGGGGGCGGAGCAGGAGCGGGGGAAGAATTCGTACCAGGCGCCGAAACGGGCCAGCGGCCGGTCGACCACCACATCACCCACCTGTTCGGAGTGGTTCTCCAGCCGCCGGTCCGGGTAGCGGCGCATGAGCGCTTCCAGTTCCGGGTTGAGCCCGGTGGCACGGCGCAGCGCCAGCGGCGCGTCGCCGCGTAGCCGGGCCGCCCAGGTACGCAGCTTCAGTGCATCGTCGTTGCCGGCCCGCTGCGCCGCCGCCTCCACCAGGGCGCCGCCGATGACCAGCGCCACCGTGATGTCCTCCGGTGTCTCGCGTCGGGCCAGGTCGTGGCGCCAGGTCAGGAAATGGTCCACCCAGGCGGCGATGCGGAAACGGTAACGGCCCAGGCGATCGACGGAGAAACTGCCCCGCCAACGGTCGTTGGCCAGGGGAGCGAGCGGCGTCTCCCGCCAGTCGGGCTCCTCCTCACGGCGGTACTGAATGGTGCCGGCGAGCAGATCGTGACCATCGGCGAACAGGTCCGCCTCCACCACCACCGACTCGCCGAGGGTGCGCTTGATCGGAAAGCGTCCGCCGTCGATGAGCGGCTCCATCCTTTCGATGATGGCGCGCCGCCGGCCGTCCTCAATCCCTGGAAGCGGCATCAGCCCTCGTATTTGAAGAACAGCGTCGCCAGCGGAGGCAGTGTGAGAGAGAGGGAGTGATAGCGCCCCTGGGCCGGCACCGGTGACGCATCGACGCCGCCGCTGTTGCCCATGCCGCTGCCGCCGTAGAACGGGGCGTCGGAATTGAGCAGTTCGCGCCACCAGCCACCGCGCGGCACGCCCACCCCGTAGTTGTGGCGCGGCACCGGCGTCAGGTTGCAGACCACCAGGACGATGTCGTCCGGGTCGTGCCCCTTGCGCAGAAAGCTGATGATGCTGTTCTCCCAGTCGTGGCAGTCGACCCACTCGAACCCGTCATTCTCGAAGTCGCGCTGGAACAGGGCCGGTTCGTTGCGGTAGAGCCGGTTGAGATCGCGCATCCAGTGCTGCATGCCGCTGTGCGGCCCCCACTGGGTCAGGTGCCAGTCGAGGCTCTTGTCGTGGTGCCACTCGTCCCACTGGCCGAACTCGCCGCCCATGAACAGCAGCTTCTTCCCCGGATGGCCCCACATGTAGCCGAACAGCGCACGCAGGTTGGCGAACTTCTGCCAGTCGTCGCCCGGCATCTTGCGCAGCAGCGAACCCTTGCCGTAGACCACCTCGTCGTGGGAGAGCGGCAGCACGAAGTTCTCGTGGAAGGCGTACCAGATGGAGAAGGTGAGCTGGTCGTGGTGGAACTTGCGGTGGATAGGCTCCTTCGAGAAGTAGGTGAGGGTGTCGTGCATCCATCCCATGTTCCACTTCATGCCGAAGCCGAGCCCGCCCAGGTGTGCCGGGCGCGAGACCATCGGCCAGGCGGTGGACTCCTCGGCGATGGTCTGGGTGTCCGGATGGTCGCCGTAGAGCGACTGGTTGAGCTTCTGGATGAAGTGGATCGCATCCAGGTTCTCCTTGCCGCCGTAGCGGTTGGGGATCCACTCCCCCTCCTTGCGGGCGTAATCGAGGTAGAGCATGGAGGCGACCGCATCCACGCGCAGGCTGTCGGCGTGGTATTTCTCCATCCACAGCGTGGCGCTGGAGAGCAGGAAGGCGCGCACCTCGTGCCGGCCGAAGTTGTAGATGTAGCTGTTCCACTCGGGGTGGTAGCCCATCTTCGGGTCCATGTGTTCGAACAGGTTGCTGCCGTCGAAGTAGGCGAGCCCGTGCAGGTCGTGCGGGAAGTGCGAGGGGACCCAGTCCAGCACCACGCCGATCCCGGCCTGGTGCAGGCGGTCGATCAGGAACATGAAATCCTGCGGCGTGCCGTAGCGGGAGGTGGGGGCGAACTGGCCGATGCTCTGGTAACCCCACGAGCCGTAGAAGGGGTGCTCCATGACCGGCAGGAACTCGACATGGGTAAAGCCGAGTTCCTGCACGTAGTCCACCAGCTGAACCGCCAGTTCGCGATAGGAGAGCGGGCGGTTGCCCTCCTCGGGGACCCGCCGCCAGGAACCCGGATGGACCTCGTAGATGGACCAGGGGGCTCCCAGGGCGTTGCGGGCGCCGCGTTGCGCCATCCAGTCGCGGTCATTCCAGGCGTAGTCGAGGTCCCACACCATTGATGCGGTCCGGGGCGGCTCCTCCCAGCGCAGGGCGAACGGGTCGCCCTTTTCGGCCTGGTAGCCGTTCAGCCGGGAACGGATGTGGTACTTGTAGAGCGTGCCGTTGCCGACCCCGGGGATGAACCCTTCCCAAATGCCGGAACTGTCCCAGCGCGGTGCGAGCGGGTGGACATCGGCGTGCCAGCCGTTGAAATCACCGATCACCGACACACTGCTGGCGTTCGGTGCCCACACCGCGAACAGCACCCCGTCGACCCCGTCCACCGTCATGGCGTGGGATCCGAGCTTGTCGAACAGGCGGGTGTGGGTGCCCTCTTTGAACAGGTAGATGTCGTGCTCGCTGAGCAGGCTGACGCCGTACTCGACCACGTTGCGCCGCTCGGCGGTGGCGATATCGTTCATGGTTTCTCTCCCGGGACCGGACCTGGATCCGCGACGGCAAGTTATTGGTTCGAAGGCGTTCCGAAAGCTCGAAGCGCAACCATTCCCCGCTGGTGAGCATAGTTCAGGGTCGTGTGTTCGCAACGCGACGGATAAAGGTTTCGACGTGGGGCGGATGGGCAAGTGTGTTGTGCAGGGCACAATGTTCCGCTGCACGGGTTGCCGCGGCGATGCGCGACTCGGGAACGCCCGGCCAGGTGATCTCCATCTGCAGATAGGCGATGCGATAGGGGCGCTCGGCGTAGCGCCAACGCAGGCGCATGGCGATATCGTCCGCGGGCACGGCTGTCGCCTCACCGTATGCGGCGAGAACGGAGAAGGTGCAGAGCGCCATCGAGGTGGCAAAGAGCTGGAGTGCACTGAAGCCCGCCTCCGGCCCATGCACCTCCACCTCCAGTTCAGGCCGGGGAAACCGATCCACCTCCAGATCGGTTTCCCCGTGAACCACCACCCTCACTACTGGACCGTGAAGGCCACCGTCGTCATGGCGCCGACCGGTACCCCCTCCTTGTCCACCATCTCCAGCGTCAGCAGGTGGTGGCCCGGCATCAGGGTGCCGAGATCGAAGTGCCCCGAGAGATCCCGGATCACGGCAGCGATGACCGGTCCACCCTCTGCTTCGTGCCGGGTGATCCGGTACTCGCTCCTTTCGTTGCGCACCAGCATCGCCCGGCCCTCATCCACATAAACATTGATGTGATGACCGCTCGACCCCGGTTCCGCGTTATAGACCACCACGATGGACTCCATTGCCGAGTAGACCTGTCCCGAGGCCGGGGCGAACACCGTGATTTCCGGGGTGCTCGCCCGTACTGCCTGCGCTGCGGTGGCCAGGCTCAGAAAGAGCAGGAAAAGGAATACTCCGTGTCGGTGTCTCAGGATGCTCATGGCCGCCTCCCTGGCTGCGCCGCAATCCCCACTGATCAACCCGTTAGCGCACCCGACCAAAACGGTCAACAAATAGGAGGGTCTGTGCTGACGAGGCTGGTATGATGGCGCCCTTTTTTTGGAGGGCATGGGATCCCGATGGACATAGTGCAGCGTATTGCCGACGAGCTTGGTGCCCGTCGCGCACAGGTAGAGGCCGCGATCACTCTCCTTGACGAAGGGGCCACGGTGCCGTTCATCGCCCGCTATCGCAAGGAGGTGACCGGGGGGCTGGACGATACCCAGTTACGCAACCTGGAGGAGCGGCTCGGCTACTTGCGGGAGCTGGAGGACCGACGAGCCACGGTACTCAAGAGCATCGAGGAGCAGCAGAAACTCACCCCCGAGCTGCGCCAGGCGATCCTCGCTGCCGATACCAAGACCCGCCTGGAGGACCTCTATCGCCCCTACATGCCCAAGCGGCGCACCAAGGCGCAGATCGCCCGCGAGGCGGGGCTGGAGCCGCTGGCCCAGGCGCTGCTCGATGACCCGGCCCTCGACCCCGAGCAGACCGCCGCTGCCTATGTGAATGAAGAGAAGGGGGTGGCCGACGTGGGTGCCGCCCTGGAGGGGGCGCGCCAAATTCTGATGGAGCGGTTCGCCGAGGATGCGGAGCTGGTCGGGCGGCTGCGCGAATACCTGTGGGAGAACGCCCTGCTGCGTTCGACCCTGGTGGAGGGCAAGGCGGACGAGGGCACGACGTCCAGGGATGGACTAATGCCGCGGAATGCAGGAGGCGTGGGAGCGGCGAAGTTTTCGGATTACTTCGACCATGCGGAACCGCTGAAGGGGATTCCGTCGCACCGCGCACTGGCACTGTTCCGCGGCCGCAAGGAGGGGGTGCTGAACCTCGCCCTGGAGTTGCCGCAGGATGCGGATACCGAACGGAGCGTCTGTGAAGGGATGATCGCCGCCCATTTCGGTCTGGCGGCGCAGGGACGTCCAGCGGACCGCTGGCTGCTGGAGGCGGTACGCTGGGCATGGCGCGTGAAGATACTGACCCACCTGGATACCGACCTGAAGGGCCGGCTGCGTGAGGCGGCGGAGGAGGAGGCGATCCGCGTCTTCGGCCGCAACCTGCACGATCTGCTGCTGGCCGCGCCGGCCGGCCCGCGCGCCACGATGGGGCTCGATCCGGGCCTGCGCACCGGCGTGAAGGTGGCGGTGGTCGATGCCACCGGAAAGCTGGTGGACACCGCGACCATCTACCCGCACGCACCGAAGAACCAGTGGGACCAGTCCATCGCCCAGCTTGCCGCCCTGGCTGCGCGGCACCAGGTCGAACTGATCGCCATCGGCAACGGCACCGCCGCACGCGAGACCGATCGGTTGGCGGCGGATCTGATCAAACGCCACCCGGAACAGAAGCTGAGCAAGGTGATGGTCAGCGAGGCGGGCGCCTCGGTGTACTCCGCCTCGGAGTTGGCGGCACGGGAGTTTCCGGATGTGGATGTCTCCCTGCGCGGTGCGGTCTCCATCGCCCGGCGCCTGCAGGACCCGCTCGCCGAACTGGTGAAGATCGACCCCAAGAGTATCGGTGTCGGCCAGTACCAGCACGACGTCAGCCAGACCCACCTGGCGCGCACCCTGGACGCCGTGGTGGAGGATTGCGTGAACGCGGTCGGAGTGGACGTGAACACCGCCTCCGGGCCGTTGCTGACCCGGGTCGCCGGGCTGAACGCCGGGCTTGCCGCGAACATCGTGGAGTACCGCAACCAGAACGGCGCCTTCAAGGAACGGCGTGACCTGCTCAAGGTGGCCCGGCTCGGCGCCAAGGCGTTCGAGCAGTCTGCCGGCTTCCTGCGTGTCATGGGCGGTGCCAACCCGCTCGACGCCTCGGCGGTCCACCCGGAGGCCTATCCGGTGGTGGAGCGGATCATCGCGGCGACCGGTCGTGACATTGGCCATATCATCGGCGACAGCACCTATCTGCGCTCGTTGAAACCCGCCAACTTCACCGACGAACGGTTCGGCGAACCGACGGTCAAGGACATCCTCGCCGAGCTGGAGAAGCCGGGCCGCGACCCGCGACCCGAGTTCAAGACCGCCGTGTTCCGGGAGGGGGTCGAGGAGATGAAGGACCTCGAAACCGGCATGACCCTGGAAGGCGTGGTGACCAACGTCACCAACTTCGGCGCCTTCGTGGACATCGGCGTCCACCAGGACGGCCTGGTGCACATCTCCGCCCTTGCCGACAAGTTCGTGCGCGACCCGCACACGGTGGTGAAGGCGGGCGACGTGGTGAAGGTCAAGGTGATGGAGGTGGACCTCAAGCGCCGTCGCATCGCCCTGACCATGCGTCTCGCCGACGACCCGCGCGACGCCGCCAGCGAAACGATGCGGGAGCGCCAGCCGGGTCAGGGGAAGAGAAAGGGCGACCGGCGCCCGGCCCAGGAGAAGCCGGCGGCCAATTCGGCGATGGCGGATGCCTTCGCGCGGCTGAAGCGATGACGGCGTGAAGAAAATCTCTTACGACTTGCGGCTTGGCGCCGGGTGAGCGGAACGGCAGCACGGCGCAATACGATTTGCCCCGACTAGTGTACTGTTTCATGCAGCGTGGAACCTATGAATGCCAGCCGGTATGGAAGTATTGGGGCAAACGGACGCGGTGGTGGGGTGCATTGTTCTGTTGAACCCATCCCCATCCTGTCTTTCCCCTTGAAGGGGAAGGAACGTGCCAACCACGCCTCGTTGCGCTCCAGCCACCGTAAGAGTGAATGACAGCCAGTATGGGGTTTTTCCGCCATGGGCAGAACACATACCCCACGGGCAGTACAGCGGCCGAATCAGTAGGTCCCTTCCCCTTCAAGGGGAAGGACAGGATGGGGATGGGTTGCCGAGGAACCAGCCACCACAAGACGGTTGTGCCGGGCTCCGGGCAACGTCTCATTAAGAGTGCAACAGTACACTAGCAACCAACGAACGTCCCTCGCATCACCTCGACCGCGTCGCCCTCCAGTTCCACCCGGTCGCCGCGCAGCCGGCAGATCAGTTCGCCGCCGCGCCGCGACACCTGGCGCGCGTGGAGTTCCCGCTTGCCGAGCCGCGCGGCCCAGTAGGGGGCGAGGGTGCAGTGGGCGGAGCCGGTGACCGGGTCCTCGTCGATGCCGTAGCGGGGGGCGAAAAAGCGGGAGACGAAATCGCAGTCGCTGCCCGGTGCGGTGACGATGACACCGCGCCGATCCAGTCGGCGCAGCAGCGCCATATCCGGCGCGAGCCTGCGCACCGTCGCCTCGTTCTCCACAACCACCAGCCAGTCGTCGGCGGCGCCCGCTTCCAGCACCTCCACTCCCAGCGCCTCGGCGATGAGGGGCGGTGCCGTGATCGGCGTCGGCGGTAGCGCCGGAAAGTCGAGGCAGAGGCGCCCGCCGTGGCGTGTGACCGGCAGCACCCCGCTACGGGAGTCGAAGGTGACCTGTTCGGCCTCCGGTTCGAAGTAGGTCAGATAGATCAGGGCGGCGGCGAGCGTCGCATGCCCGCACAGATCCACCTCAGCCGTGGGGGTGAACCAGCGGATACGCAGCCCCGACTCCTCGCGGACGAAAAAGGCGGTCTCCGACAGGTTGTTCTCCGCCGCGATCGCCTGCAACAGCGCATCGTCGGGCCACCTCTCCAGCGGGCAGATCGCCGCCGGGTTGCCGGTGAAGGGACGATTGGTAAAGGCGTCCACCTGATAGACCGGGATCTTCATGCGATCACCTCCGGTGGGTCCCCGATCACCCTCGCCTCCGGCCGATGTGCCACCAGTACGTGGAACAGGGAGGCGCTCCAGGGACAGGGGTCCGCATGACAGCGGGCGCGCCGATCGGTGTGGGTCCGCACCTCGATGCGGTTACCGTCCGGGTCGTGCAGGATAAACCGGTCTGCCTCCGGTGACGGCACCAGGTGGACACCCGCCCCCGTCGCGCGCTCGAACATCTCCCCGGCGGTCCAGCTCACCGGAATACGGAGCGTCAGGGCACCTGCCCGCGGTGTGTTTGAGGCGACCAGCGCAAGCTTGAGTGCGCCGATACGCAGCGCGCCCTGTTGTTCGTCGGCGTGGTCCACGTCCGCACCGAGTGCGTGCCGATAGAAGGCAACACTCTCCCGCACATCACTCACCCGCAATTCAATCTCTATCCGATCGGACACGGTTCCACTCCCTGTTGCACAGAACACGGCTTCAACATACGCTCACCGCGTGGGGCATAACAGATACAGATGTTGGTGTTTTCAGGCATAACAGATTTGCGGAGCGGCGGTGGAGCAGAGTGCCTTTCTCTATGAACAGCTTGCCGGCCGGCTCGCCACGGCAATCGGCCACGGCAGCTATGCGGTGGGTGAGCGTCTTCCCTCCCTGCGGCACGTGTCGCGCCAGTTCGGTGTGAGTCTCGCAACGGCGGTGCAGGCCTATGTCGCCCTGGAGGGAATGGGTCTGGTGGAGGCGCGGCCGAAATCGGGTTATTTCGTTCGCCAGCGGGGCGCGGAGGAGGGCACCGAACCGGCACCGAGCCGCCCCCGGATGCAGGCCTGCCAGGTCTCGGTCGGCGAACTGGCGCTCGATCTGCTGGCACGAGCCCAGGAGCCCGGCCTGATCACACTGGGTGCAGCCGTCCCCGGAGGCGAGCTGCTTCCCTTGAAGAGCCTGGCCCGGTTGATGGCAGGGAAGGCGCGCCAGGCGGCCGATACGGTCGCCCGCTACGAGTTGCCGGCCGGTTCGCCACTGCTGAGAAGACGCATCGCCCGCCTGCTGCGGGAGCGCGCCTGCCATGTGGATCCGGAAGAGCTGATCATCACCAACGGCTGTATGGAGGCGGTGACGCTTTCGCTGCGGGCGGTGGCCCGCCCGGGCGACTCCATCGCCATCGAATCCCCCAGCTACTACGGTGTTCTGCAGGCAATCGAAGCGCTCGGCATGAAGGCGCTGGAGCTGCCCACCGACCCGCGCACCGGCGTGGATCTGGATGCGCTTCAGCGGGTGCTCGATCGCAACCTGGTGCGGGCCTGTTTGTTCATGCCGAGCTTCAACAATCCGCTCGGTTCGGCAATGCCGCTGGAGCATCGGCGCAGAGTGGCGATAATGACCGCTGATGCAGGGGTGCCGCTGATCGAGGATGACATCTACGGCGATCTCGCCTTCGATCAGCCGCTGCCGCCGGTGAAGTCGTTCGATACCACCGGCAACGTGCTGCTCTGCTCCTCATTTTCCAAAACGGTGGCTCCCGGTTACCGCATCGGTTACGTGGCGGCGGGTGCGTTCGATGATCGGGTGCGTCACCTCAAGCTGCTGGGCAACGTGGCGACCGCGGGACTGCCGCAACTGGTGCTGGCCGACTTTCTGAAAGGGGACGGATACCGGCGGGTGGTCCGGAGTGCGGCGAGCGATTACCTGCGCCGCACCGATGCGCTGCGGCAGGCGGTACTGGAGTATCTCCCCGAGGGTACGCGGGTCACCCAGCCGCAGGGCGGCTTCGTGCTGTGGGTGGAGATGCCGGGTGAAGTCGACAGCATGAAGCTGCATTTCAGGGCACTGGAGGCGCGCATCGCCATTACGCCGGGGGTGATCTTTTCACCCCGCGGAGACTACCGGAACCATATCCGGCTGAGCTGCGGACAGGTGGAGGAGGCGGTGGCCCGCCGGGCGGTGGAGACACTGGGCCGGCTTGCCCACGGGATTCTGGAGGAGGGGTGAGGGCCGCGCTGTGCGCGCGGCCCTCGGGGAGATCACATACCCATCTGCCCCATGCCTGCCAGGCCGGCCATCCCGCCGAAGATGAAGCCGATGATACCGATGATCAGGAAGACCAGGGTCATCACGCCGGTGATGGTGAAATAGGTTTTCAACTTCAACATGCTCTTTTCCAGCGCCTCGGGGCGGCCGTTCATGTGCGCCTCCTCGATCGCCGACGCGCTCTGGAACAGCACCACCCCGATCCAGATGGGCAGCCAGGCAATCAGGATGCCGACGATGGAAAGGGCGGTGAGCACGCCGTAGATGATCATCATCACGGCGACCAGTTTCATCCACCCCTTGGCCCGGAACAGGGGCTGGCTCAAATCGCGGATTACGTCTTCGTTGTTGTCCATCCGTTTTTTTCCTTCCTCGTGTTGTTATTGTGTCTCCGGCGCTTGGCGCCGAACCCATGCTACCGCAGTCGCTCCGGGGTTCGCCATTCAGCACTGATAGTTTCCCGTTGCATCCATCAGCGTTTTGTGACCGGGTTCCCGGAATTATGTGAGCAATCCCCTTAGTCTTGCACCTTAAGAAGGGGTAATTCGCTTTATGCATCAGGGGGAACCAACCATGGCCACGACCATTCCGCGCAGTGTCCGCCGGTGTCTCACCGGCCCGGCTGACCGGTACAAAGTGCGCGTCGTGGCGGCTGATGGTGGGCTCGAACAGAGTGCCCGGGCCGCCCGCGTACCGTTGCAGAAGCTGGTTCGCGCCGAGCTAGTACAGGGAAGTGGCGCCCGACTTCTCGCGGTTTATCCGGCCGACCGCCAACTCGACCTGAAGGCACTCGAACAGCTCTTCAAGCGTCCGTTTGAACCGTGCTCCCGGGATGAAGTTACACGCAACTTTGAAGGGTGCAACCCCGATGCCCTGCCGCCGTTCGGGCCCGCTTTCGGGCTGAAGACAGTGGTGGACGAGTCGATTGGCGAACTGGATGAGGTGTTTTTCCAGTCCGGGAGTCCCGGTCAGTTCATCCGTACCGACGGCGAGACCTTTCGCGGATTGATGGGGGAGGCGTGGTCGGGCTACAGCATCACTGAAGTACCGGAACTCGGGGCGGCGGAGTCGATGCGGCGGCAGGTGCGCGAGGTGCGGAAACTGCCGCCGATGCCGGGCATCGCGGTGGAGATCCTGCGGCTGCGCAACAATCACTTCGCCACAGCGGCCGAACTGGCGGCCATCATCGAGCAGGACCCGAGCCTTGCCGCCCAGCTGTTGCGCTATGCCGGGTCTGCCTTTTACGGCTATCAGGGCAAGCTGGACACGGTGGAGCAGGCGGTGGTGCGGGTGCTCGGCATGGATTTCGTCATGGACTTCGCCTTTGGTCTGTCGCTCGGCCGTTCCTTCCGCCAGGCGGCAGACGGCCCCATCGGGCTCAACGCCTTCTGGCGTCACGCGGTGCATGCGGCGGCCCTGACCCAGGCCCTGTGCAACGGAATCGAGTACAGCCGCCGTCCTTCCGCAGGCGTTGCCTACCTGGCCGGCCTGGTGCACAACTTCGGCTTCCTGCTGCTGGGTCACCTGTTCCCCGAGCAGTTCGAACGGCTCAACAGTGCGCTGGAGGTGCAGCCGGACCGGCCGGTGCGCGAAGTGGAGAAGGAGATCCTGGGTCTCACCCATGCGGAGATCGGCCTGTGGCTCATGGAGGCGTGGGATATGCCGCGCGAGATCGTCGAGACTGTACGCGAGCACCACAACGCCGACTTCCGCGGTGAGTTCGCCGTCTACGCCAATCTGGTGTGCATCGCCAACCGACTCCTTCGCCGCCACGGCTTGGGCGATGCGGAGACGGTGGAGATACCGGAGGCGCTGCTCCATGCGGTAGGGCTGGATCGGGAGAGCATCGAAGTCGCGCTGGCCACCGTGCTGGAGGTTGCGGAAGGCCTTGACTCCATGGCGCGCAACCTGGCCGCCTAATCTCGCATTCCTCCCGCCTATTGGGTACGCTGAACGCATTCCGATTCGGATGCGTACCGATGTGCCGTTCACCCCTTTCTTACCTCCTTTTCGCCGGCTTGGCTTCGGGGCTGTCGGCGTCCGATGCGTTTGCGCAGGATGAGTCTTTGAGAACGGAGGGAACACCGGCATACCCGGTGGTTGGTTCCGCGACCACCGAGCCGTCGAGGCTGGATCTGGTCGAAAGGATACGGCAGCGGTTGAATGAGTCGGCGGCCCGCGGCGAAGGGGTGATACCGCTGCACCCGAGCGAACTGCCCGGCGGCGGGCTGACCGCAAGGCCCGGGTCCGATCAAACGGAAGGTGAGCTGCCGGAGGCACCGCCTGCGCCCCCTATGGAGGTGCTGGGCGATGCCGTTCCGCTTCCGGAGGAGCCCGATGCTGCGGAAGACAAAGCCGTTCAGGCCGGTCGGGGGGAGGCGCGGGCCGACGCGGAATCGCAGCCGGAGCCCTCGCCGGCCCAGGAACGCAAGCCTTACGTCCCCCTGCCGAGCAAGACCGTGACCATCCGTTCGGCCGACGACTTGCGATCCCTCGCCACAGAGATCACCGACGCCCGCGAGCGCAGGGATGGTGATTCGCCGAATTGAAGTTCCGCCAGGTATTCAGCCGCTTGCGCGTGGCCGAATCATCTACACGGCCTTGCCACCTGCTTGCTCATGAATCAATTGCCCGGCACAATCGCTTCATTCATTGGAGCGAATAAGGCATGCAATCGCCTCACAGCTGGATCCGGCAGTACCCCCGCTGGCCCCACGTCCAATGACTTACGGCAGTCGCGGGATGAGCCCCCAAACTGCCGAGTTCAACCGAGTAAATGCGAAACAATGCCGTCTGCCAGCTTCGGCTCGAACCAGGTGGACTTGGGCGGCATCACCTCGCCGGCGTCGGCGACCGCCATCAGCTGATCCATGGCGGTGGGGTGGAGGGAGAAGGCGACCGCCATCTCGCCGCTGTCGACCCGCCGTTCCAGTTCCCCCAGACCACGGATGCCGCCGACGAAGTCGATGCGCTTGTCACGGCGCGGATCGGTGATGCCCAGGATGGGGGCGATGAGGTTGTCCGCCAGCAGACTCACGTCGAGCCGCTTGACCGGATCGGTCGGCACCCGCTCCGGCTGGATGCGGAGCCGATACCACCGCCCCTCGAGATACATGCCGAACTCGCCGCAGGCGGCCGGCTTGACCGGCGCATCGGTCTTTTCGATCGAAAAGGCCTCGCCCACCCGCTCCAGCAGCCCTTCCGCCGTCAGGCCGTTCAGGTCCTTCACCACCCGGTTGTAGTCGAGGATCTGCATCTGGTTGTCCGGGAACAGCACCGACAGGAAGTAGTTGTAAGGCTCCTCCCCGGTGTGGTTCGGGTTCGCCTCGCGCCGTTTCGCGGCAACGCGGGAGGCGGCGGCGGAACGGTGGTGGCCGTCGGCGATGTAGACACACTCCATGGCGTCGAAGGTGTCGGTGATGGTGGCGATCTGCTGCGGGTCGGTGACGCACCAGAGGGTGTGGCGGATGCCGTCATCGGCGGTGATGTCCATCGCCGGTTCGTTGCCGGTCACCTGTGCCGCGATGGCATCGATGGTGGCGTCGTGGCGGTAGGTGATGAACACCGGGCCGGTCTGGGCGTTCAGCGCCTCGACCTGACGCACCCGGTCGTCCTCCTTGTCCGGGCGGGTGAACTCGTGCTTGCGGATGCGGTTGCTGTCGTAGTCCGGCACCGAGGCGGCGGCCACCAGGCCGGTCTGCTGGTGGCTGCCCATCACCAGCCGATAGAAGTAGTAGCGCGGCTCCGGGTCCTGCACCAGCACCCCCTCGGCCAGCATGCGGTCGAAGTTCTCCCGCGCCTTGGCGTACACCTCGGGGGCGTACGGGTCGGTCTCCGGCGGCAGGTCGATCTCCGGCTTGGAGATGTGCAGGAAGCTCCAGGGGCGTCCGGCCGCCCGTTCGCGCGCCTCGTCGCTGTTCAGGACATCGTAGGGGGGCGCGGCGACCTCGGCGGCACGCTCGGGTGCCGGCCGCAGTCCGGCGAAGGCGCGAATCAGGGGCATCTGGGAACTCCTTCGAGGGTGTCCGGATTGGAAAGGGGGAGCATTGAAAACCAGTCGGGGGCGGAGGTCAAACCGGGTCGGTTCACAACCAGGGGTCGGCGGGTGGCGTTTGCAGATAGAAGCCGCGTGACTGCAGTGCCTCGATGACCTCCCGGCCGGTGGCCCGCACCAGTTGGCGGTCGGGGGTGAGTTCCAGCTGCATGACCAGTTCCGGTTCGCCAAAGGTGGCCATCAGTTCGCCGGGAACCGATGAGAAGTCACCCTCTGCGGGGACATAGAGGTAGAGCAGATCGCGCCGGGGGCTCCGGTAGACAAAACACTCCATTTAGACGACCGGCTCCTCGACCTTCGCCAGGCGAACGGCGGCATCCTCGAGCCCCTGGCTCGCCTGTCTGAGGCTGTCGATGATCGTTCGCAATCCCTTGCTGTCCATTCCGCCGTCGCGTTCAAGACTAATCAATACGTCCAGTGCCGATTCCACGGACGATCGGGCGTCGTCCACATCATGCTGTGCGTGCTCAATACCGGTCATGGAAAGTGCCCCTCGCCAAGCTTGCCGGAAATAGATCCCGACCTTACGTTTCGTGTGATTTTACCCAATCCTTGTGTGGTGTGCGCGAATTCCTGAGCCGCGGGCGGGCGCGGCGTTCACATCCCGCCGCGCAGCAGGAGCTCGCGGGGATCGGGTGGGTAGAGGTAGACCTGGCCTGTGATATAGGCGTCCGGGTGGCGGCGGAAGTGGTGTTGCAGCAGTGTGACCGGCACCAGTCGTGGCACCTGTCCGAGGCGGAACGCCTCAATGGCCTCAGTCAGCTCAGCCCTGTCCTCGGCATCGAGCGTTCGCTTCAGGTAACCGGCCGCATGCTGGAGCGCGTTTACGTGGCGCCGCAACGTGGCACGGCAGGTCAGTGCGGCCATGAATTCCTGTCCATACTGCTTGGTGAGCGGTCCGATTGGGCCGGTGCCCGCAGCGGACACCAGGCGCCCCAGCCGGCGGTAGCGCTCCGTGCCGTGGGCGAGGAGCGCCAGCTTGTGGGCGGTGTGAAACTCGACCAGACGCCGCGGTGTCGGCCGTTTCGCCACAAGCATCCGCCAGCGCCTGTAGGCAAAGACCCGTTCCAGGAAATTGTCGCGCAGATCCGGATCGCCCAGCCGTTCTTCCTGCTCCACCGGCAGCAAGGGGCGGGACTCCATCAGAATGCGGGTGAAGACACCGCGCCCTCTGCGGGGCGTGCCGCTACCCTCAGGGGAGACCTCGACCCGCTCCATGCCGCAACTGGGGGATCGGCTTTTGACGATGTAGCCATCGAGTGGCGGCAGGCCGGCAACTGTCTTGCGGGCGAACCGCTCCAGCGCTTCGGTGGCATCCAGTGCCGCATCGCGCACACCGACCACGCGCGGCCGGTCCGGGTCGCCGACCAGTTGGATGGGCTGGCGCGGCACACCCAGCCCGGCGCCCACCTCCGGGCAGATGGGAATCAGTTCGAAAAACCGCCCGAGCGTTCCGGTAATATAGCTGTCCTGCTTATGCCCGGTGTCGTAGCGCACCTTCTCCCCCAGCAGGCAGCTGCTGATCCCGAGGCGAAGGGTGCCGCTTTCGGCACCGGCCGGCGGGTTGGAACCCGGTTTTTCCATCCCCATCTTACCCCTCTGTAAACCTGATACCGGCGGAACCTCATGAGCCAGACCGAAGCGCGCCCCACCTTCTCTGATCTGCTGGAACAGCTGCCCGACGGCTCCGCCCGCCTGCTGCCCGGGGTTCACCCGGTGCGCGAACTGCTCGAGATGGAGCCCGAGGCGGTCCTCAAGCAGTTCAAGCACTCCCAGGCGGCGGATTTCTCCCGGATCATCGCCGAGCTGAACAGTCCCGACAATGCGCTGCACCACCTGTTCTCCGAACTGCGCGCGGTGGCGCGCACCCAGCCGGGCAATCCTTTTGCGGAGAGCCGCATCTTCCGCGAGGGTGCGCTGGAGGCGATGTTCCTCGACCTGCACGAGCATGTCATGGCCCACCCGGTGTGGCGCCACCCGTTCTTCCTGCGCTTCTTCCGTGGTGAATTCGACCGCGACCAGCTGCTCTTCTTCGCCCGCCACTATTTCAATCAGGTCAAGAACACCCGGCAGTGTGTCGCTCTCTCGCTCGGCCGCTTCTCGGGACTGATGCCGCTGCCCTACGGGGTGCTCAACGAACGGCTCTCGGAGCTGACCCAGATCGTGCTGGCCCAACTCATCGCCGACGAGTACGGGGTCGGCAGCCACTCCATCGAGGACTACCCCTCCCTGGCGGGCCTGTTCGGCTCCACCACCCATATTGTCATGTACCGCAAGCTGTTCGACGGCCTGGGCATCCCCTTCCCGGAGCAGGACCTGCCGATGCTGCCGGAGGTGGCGGACAACGTCCTGATTCAACGGCTGGTGGCGGGCGACCCGGCGTTCACGCCGCTGGAGTCGCTCGCCTCCGTGGGACTCGGCATGGAGTGGGGGGTACCGGAGTTCTTCAGCCTACTGCTCGGCGGCATGATCCGCTTCGGCTGGAAAAACGATGTGCCGCTCACCCGGGACCACCTGCAGGTGTTCATCGCCCACGTGCAGTACGACGTGCTGCACGCCATCGCCGTGATGATGGTGACCAGCCTGTTCGTACGCGAGGAGGCGGATATCGATGCGGTGAAGAACGCCACCAACCTCCTGATGTCCGGTCGCTACGGCATGATGACCGGGCTTTACCGCGGGGTATTCGGGGAGGAGTGCCCGGCGCTGGGCGAAATCGACCTGGCCCCCCGTTACCGCATCACCGACCGGCGCATCGCCGAGGCGCTGCCCCGTGTCCGCGCCGGTATCGACCCGGCTAGGGTCAAAAATGGGGATAGCTACCGTTCGTCCGACGAACTGCCGTTTGTCTTCGCCTAAGCTGGTAATGGGTACGATTCATGGGGCTATAATCGAGACTGATTCGCCCATAAGGCCAGTCGGGAAACCCGGCTGCCACACACCGAACTCAACCGAGCGTCTCTGATTCATGGACGATCCGAAGAGGGAGGAAGCGTCATGGCTACACAGTTCGAGCCGGAGATCGGCAGCTGGTACAAGAATAGCGAGGGGTTGTCTTTCGAGGTGATCGCGCTGGACGACGGCACCGTCGAAATCCAGTACTTTGACGGCGCCATCGAGGAGTTGGATATCGACTCCTGGTACGAAATGGATTTGGCTCCGCGCGAACCACCGGAGGACTGGACCGGCCCGTTCGACGAGTTGGAGCGGGACGACCGGGGGGAACTGGACGAAGCGGTCCGGCCCCAGAGCTGGTCGGGGCCGCTGGATACGTTGGAGTGGGATTAGCCGGTATCACCCCGGCCGGCCGATTCCCGTAGGAGCGCCGGTGCTCCCGGCATCCCTGCCTTTCGTCGCACGAACACTCTCCTGTACGCCGTCCGTGGTGGCGGGACGCCGCATCCCTGATCCTGCCGCGCACCGGGAGTGCCCCCCCATGGCCCTGTTTCGAGATTCGGAACAGCCGAAAGCCACCGCATGACATCCGGCGGCCACTTACCGCCGGAACAGGACCGCACGGCGCTACTCCTGATGCTCGACGAGGTGCGGCGCGACTTCCATGAAACCCGCACCGAGACCGGGCTCGATGTCCCGGGCCCGGCGCTCGAAGCGGCCCTCTCCGCGGTTCCCCGCCACCGCTTCGTTCCCGACGACCTCGCCCCCGCCGCCTACGAAAATCGCGCATTGCCGATCGGCCACGGTCAGACCATCTCCCAACCGTTCATCGTCGCCCTCATGACCGCCCTGCTCGATGTGGGTCCCGATGCCTCTGTACTGGAGATCGGAACCGGGAGCGGTTATCAGTGCGCCGTGCTGTCGCGCATGGTCCGGCAGGTCTACACGGTGGAGATGATCGAGGGGCTGGCGTGCGCGGCCGGCGAACGGTTCCACGAACCGGGTTTCCGGAACATCGATCAGCGGGTCGGCAACGGCCGCGACGGCTGGCCGGAAAAGGCCCCCTTCGACGGCATCCTCGTCACCGCCGGTGCCCCCGATGTCCCGCCCGCACTGGTCGAACAACTCCGCCCCGGCGGGCGACTCGTCATCCCGGTCGGCCGCAGCGGCTGGGGACAGACGCTCACTGTCATCGAGAAACGGCCCGACGGTACCACGGGCACGCGGGAGATCATGCCGGTGGCCTTCGTGCCGCTGGTGTCCTGAGAAGCTGTTCCGGCGGGTGCAGTGGCCAAAGTAATACCGTGCCAAAACCCCAGATTGCTTCGCCTTCGGCTCGCATATATGACAACAGGGTTCTTTCCCCGATTCGGGGCTGCATAGCTGCGGGTGGGGTTCACTGTTGTCGGTCCAGTTCCCCCATGCTGTCGCCCCGAACCTGCGGGGGATGTGCGGCGTCCGGTATAGTGTTCGGATGGAGTTATATGAGGAGAAGCAGGCGGGGCGGGTGCGGTACAGCCCCCTGATGGTCCTGTCACTGGGTGACTTGCAGGTACTGCGTGACGGCGCACCGCTGCGCTTCCCGTATGACAAGCTGCGCGCCCTGTTTACCTTTTTGGCGGTAGAGAACGGCACCTATCACCGGCGTGAGCGGTTGGTTCGGCTGCTCTGGCCCGACCGGCCCGACAAGGAGGCTCGGTCGAACCTTCGTACGGCACTTTCCCTGGTGAAACGTCTTGTCGGTGAGCCCGGCATCCCGGTGTATCTCCATCAAGCGAAACAGGTGCGGCTCAACCCCGCGCTCCCTTTGGACCTGGATCTGGTCCGGCTGCAACAGACCCCCGCCGAGGTGCGCGATGCAATGCAGGCGGATGCGGTCGAGCGTGCGCTGGCTCTCTATCGCGGTCCCTTCCTGGTCGACCTCGACCTTGCGGGGTGCGATGAGTTCAATGCCTGGGCGGAGCAGTGGCGTGTCCGCCTGCGTGAACATGGCCTGCTGCTGGCGGGTGCGGCGATGGCCTTTCACCAGCAGAACGGCCGTCCATTCGAGGCGCTCCGTTATGCCGAGTGGCGGGTGCAGCACGTCCCCGGGGACGAGGCGGGCCAGCGCGAACTGATGCGACTGTTGGCGGCACAGGGACAGACGGGTGCAGTACGGGAGCGCTTCGAGGCGTTGACTCGGACCCTGCGTGAAGCCTACGGCACCGAACCGGAACCGGCCACCGTATCGCTGGTGAACAAACTCTGTGGCGCCGTTCCCCGGGAGACCGATGCCGAAAGCACCGGATTGCGCTATCTCACCGTCCTGTATGTGTTCTACCGGGTGTCCGAGACAGGGGACCCCGAGTACCAAGCGGCACTGCTGGAGTCGCTGGGTGATGATTTGACCGCCCTTGCCACCGAACAGGGAGGCCAGGTGGTGCGCTTCTGCGCCGGCAGCATGCTGATCTACTTCGGTTTCCCGCTGATGCGGGAGGATGATGCCCGTCAGGCGGTGGCCACGGCGCTGCTGCTCGGTCGCCACGCCAGCCAGTGTGAGGCGGAGGTCGCAATGGGGATCCACTCGGCGCAGACGCTATCCAGCGCGTGGTCGCCTGATCGCTGTGATCGGGCCAGTAGCGCGGCGATGCATCTGGCCGGTGCCGTGAAGGGGGCATCGTTACTGGTGAGCGCCGGCACGGCGGCGCTGCTGCACGGCCGATTCGATCTGGAGCGGGCAGGAGAGAGCTGTTTTCGGGTGATCGGCGCGAAGGCCCGGCCTTCGCCGGTACCGGTACGCAGGGCGCCACTGATCGGCCGCGAAGCGGAACTGACCACCCTGCGGGCACTGTGGCGCGAGGTGGAGGCCGGGGCCGGTCGTACACTGCTGTTGCTGGGTGAGCCGGGTGCCGGCAAGTCGCGCCTGCTGCAGGAGTTCTTCACCTCATTGCCGGGTCAGGTCCGGGTCATGGTGCTGTATTGTCACGGCCGTGACGAGGAGCGGCCGTTTCATCCACTAAGCGAACTGCTGCAGCAGGAGGCCGGGCTGGTTGACGGAGATTCGCCCGACCTGCGACGCAGCAAGCTGCAGCGAGCGTACGCCGGTGACACAGCGGTCGGGATGCGCCGCCTGGCAACCCTCGGCCGCCTGATAGGCGAACAGGAACCGGAGGGCACGCCGATGGCGGCGGGGTTCGGCCAGCAACTGGTACGGGTTGCGCGCGCCCTGGTCCGTTTTGCAGCACGTTCCGGTCCCATGGTGATTGCGGTGGAGGACCTTCACTGGGCGGATCCCTCCACCCTTCAGTTGTTGCAGGATTTCGTCGGCCGCCACCCTGGGGTCCTTCTGCTGCTGACCGCACGTTCCGAGTTGGCACCGGAGCGGTTGCCCCGTGTGGACATCACAGCGGTGCTACAGCGGCTGGACGATGCTGACGCCAGGGCCATGGTCCGGGCCCTCTGCGGGGAGGCGGTGCCAACCGCAGCCGTGGAGTCCATTGTTGAGCGCTCAGAGGGCGTTCCACTGTTTATCGAAGAGCTTACCCGCTCTGCGGGCAGTGCATCGGAGGCCGAGGCCGTGCTGCCGATGCGGTTGGCCGGATTGCTGGCCGCGCGGCTTGACCGGCTGGGTGCCGCCAAAGGGGTCGCCCAGTGTGCGGCTGTGCTGGGGCGGGAACTGCGGGCGCCGTATCTGGAAGCGCTGGCGGGTGGTGCGGCAGCGGTTGCGGCACCGCTCCGGTGTCTGATCGACGAGGGCATATTGGTGGAAATGCCCGAGGGTGGAATGCTCCACTTTCACCATGCGCTGCTCCAGGAGGCCGCTTATAACACGCTGGTGGGCGGTGAACGTGAGAATCTGCACTTCAAGGTCGCCCGGCTACTCGAGGCGCAGGGAGACGGTGCCATACAGGTGCCCGAACGTGTCGCCTGGCACTACGGAAGAGCCCGTGCTCCGGCGGACGCGGCCCGCTGGTGGCTTAAGGCAGGTCGGCGGGCGATGGGGCAGGGGGCGCTGGTGGAGGCACGGGCACAGTTGAACCATGGCCTGGAGCAGCTGTCGCGGGTGCCCGATGCACTGAGTCCTCCCGCCCTGGAGCGGGAGTTACGGGTGGTCCTGGGTACGGTGTTGTTCATGCTGGAGGGGTTCGGTTCCGCTGAGGCGGCGGCCTGTTTCGATCGCGCCACCCTGCTGTTGAAGCCCACTACGGCAATAGAGAAATGTTTCGGGGTTCATTGGGGAGTGTGGCTTGGGTCCAGCTCCCGCTGGGGGCACGCCACCGGGCGGGAGCAGGGCCGCCAGTTGGTCGCCTTGGCACAGCACAGCGGCCATCCGGGGCTGCAGGCGTTGGCCTGGTGGGCGTTGGGTAACAACCAGCTCTGGTTGGGGGAGCAGGATGCCGCGGGTGAATCCCTGCAGCGTGCCATCGACTGCTACAACCAGCCGGGCGGCGATCGCCCGCCCATCGACACCATCGATGACGCCGGCGTGATGGCCCACGCGTTCCTCTCCTGGAATGCCTGGTTGCGTGGCGACGAGGCGAGCTCACACCGGGCGGGCGAAGCCGCCTTCGAGCTGGCTGAAGGGCGGCCGGGTCCCCTCGGTTTCGCACTGGCATTTGCGGCATTTCTGGAACGGATGAAGGGGAATGCCGACGCGGCGCTCCCTCTGGCCGAGCGGCTGTTGAGCCATGGTCGTGAATACCGTTTCGCCTTGTGGGAGACGACCGGGCGGGCGATACGCGGTTGGGCTCTGGCCCTTGGACGGCGTCAGGCCGATGGGATCGTCGAGATCGAATCCGCCATTGCGCTGGTGAAGCAGGTAATGCCGAGCATTGCCATGACCTACTACAGCATGCTGGTGGAGGCCTACGGAGCCCTGGGGAATACAGTTGCACAACTCGAGGTAGTGGATGATGCCCTGGCCCAGGTGGATCGCTACCACGATCGTTTTCTTGTTGCCGAACTGCTCCATTTCCGGGGCGATGCACTGCGTGTGCGGGGTGAACTCTCCTCAGCGCGGGAGGCTTACGGCCGGGCGCTCACGGTGTCCCAAACTCAGGGGGCGCGTGCTTTTGAACGGCGTGCACGGTCGGCTTTGGGTACCGACAGCGGTTGAGGCTTCGGGTACACGCCGCGGGTGTTCCGTCCGGTTATCCGGGGCACCGAATCTCTGATGAAAAAAAGGCGACCCGTTCGAGTCGCCTTAGAGTCGCGAAAGGACTATCAGGGTTTGGCCGCCCAGGATTTGCACCAGCCATTCGCGGTAACGCTCCTGCCGGGGAAGATGGTGCAGCCGCCCTTGCTGTCATCTTCCGCGTTGTAGAGGGCGCAGTTGGCGCAGGTCTGGTCCGGGTTCTCGGTCGCCTCGATATACCCGAGTGACTTGGCCAGCGGGTCATCAACGCTCAGCATCGCCGCCATGGCCCGGCCGCTGAATGCCAACAGGGAGGCGGCCGGCAACAGGGCCATCGTTTTGACGAATTCTCTGCGGCTGCTGTCGATCTTGCGCTCACTCATTGCTAATCCTCCGGGGTGGGTTGTGTTTGCTTGTTAAGGACGCATCGAAAACTCGGAGTCCCCCTTGCCGAGCAAGAATGCACCGCATGATAAAAGAACTGCTCGGAGGGCTCGAATGGCCCGTTTCCGAACTCCTCGTGGGGCATGGGACGCCTCCCCAACCGAGTCGTTGTGCACACCCTCCGAACGCTATTCGATTACACGCCGTATTTCAATACGGAATGTGTGGATTCCGGGCCATGTTTGCGATCGGCGCGGAGGGGTAAGCGCCAAAGGCCCGCCAATGTGGCGAGGTGCGACTCGTCGCCCTCGTCAATCCCCCTGCGGTTACCGGACGATAACCAGTGGGCAGCCGGCGCTCTTTTGCAGGCGACCGAGGAGGGTGGTGTCGGTGACGGTGTCTGCGCCGAGGAGGAGGAGGGCGGCGTGGCGGGTGCGGGCGGTGCGGGCTGTCTCGTCGGGACCGCCGGTGAGCTGGATCCGGGGCGCCGGGGCGAGGGGAGCAGTCAGTTCCCGGACCATCTGGCAGTTGGCTGTGATCTGTTCGGCGGTGTCGCTGGTTATGGCGATGGTGAGATCGCCGGTGGGTTCGATGATCGCGGCGGCGGTCTCCAGGGCGCGGCGGGCGGTGGGGGTGCCGTCGAAGAGGACCATGACCGGTCCGGGCTTTGTTCCGCTTGCGGCGGCGAAGGAGGCCGGGCGGCCGAGTACGCACACCTGAGATGACTGGGCGTTTGTCAGGGTGGCGGTGAGGCGCGAGCCGCGGGTGACGGAAAAGCTCCACTCCAGTTGACTGCGCGTGGCCTGGTGCTCGACCTGGCGGCGCAGGGCGGTGGCGTGTGCGCGCAGTTCGCGCTCCAGTTGAACAAGCTCCAGGCGGCGGGCGGCGGCGGAGGTGACAGCGATCTCGGCGGCGAAGGGGAGGGCGGCGAGACGCAGGAGGTCTGTATCTTCGACGTAGAGCCCTTCCAGGCTGGCGGAGCGCAGTCGGGCGATCTCCACCGCCGCCTCCAGAGCGGCTTCGTCGAGCATATCGAGCGCGAGCAGCACCCGGTTGTTCATTGGCCCTCGTCCAGCTTGATCCCCGGTTCGTTCTCTTCTCCGTCACGACCCTTCTCACGCACCTGGTCGGCGAAGGTCTGGCGGATCAGCGACATCTCTGTGAGCCGCCCCTGCACCAGTGCGTTGATGCTGTCCGGCGTCCAGTTGCCCTCACTGTCCTGTTCGCCTGCAGGGGCGCTGGTCAGAAGTTCGAGTGCCTGGTCGACCCGCTCCACCGCGTAGATGTGGAAACGCCCTTCAGCGGCTGCCTGCACCACATCCTCCCGCAGCATCAAATGCTTCACGTTGGGAGCCGGAATGATCACCCCCTGTTCACCGGTCAGGCCGCGTGCGGCGCAGACGTCGAAAAAGCCCTCGATCTTTTCGTTCACTCCACCGATCGGCTGCGCCTGTCCGTGCTGGTTGACCGATCCGGTCATCGCCAGCGATTGGCGGATGGGCAATCCGGAGACCGCGGAGAGCAGGGCGCACAGCTCCGCCATGGAGGCGCTGTCGCCGTCCACCTGACCGTAGGACTGCTCGAACACCAGGCTGGCCGAGAGTGACAGCGGATGGTCCTGGGCGTAGCGGGCGGCGAGAAAGGCGGAGAGGATCAGCACCCCTTTCGAGTGAATTGGACCGCCCAGTTCCACCTCCCGTTCGATATCCACCACGTGCCCTTCGCCGATGTGGACCGTGGCGGTGACCCGCGAGGGCTGACCGAAGGCGTGGTCACCCAGGCTGAGTACCGAGAGGCCGTTGATCTGGCCGACCCGTTCGCCGGCGGTATCGATGAGCAGTGTGTTGCGCAGGATCTCCTCGCGGATGTGTTCCTGCACCCGGGCGCCGCGGAAACGGCGGTGTTCGATAGCCAGTGAGATGTCGGCGGCGGTGATCGTCTCCCGCCCCGCCTCGGTGGCCCAGTAGTCCGCCTCGCGCAGAGTGTCGGCGATGGAGCGGGTGTGGATGGAGAGCTTTTCCGTGTCCTCCACCAGCCGTGAGCCGTGCTCGACCACCCGCGCCACCGCACCGCGGTCGAACGGCCGCAGGTCTTCCTGGCGGGCGATGGTCGCTATCAGCCGGGCGTAGTCCGCGGCATTCTGCTCCGAGCGGTCGATGCGGTTGTCGAAGTCGGCCGCCACCTTGAACAGCTCGGCGAAGTCCGGATCGTATTCGTAGAGCAGGTAGTAGATCTCCCGTTCGCCGAGCAGCACCACCTTTACATCAAGCGGGATCGCCTCCGGCTCCAGCGACACGGTGCTGACCAGGCTCAGCATCTTCTCCAGTGATTCGATGCGGATCTCGTTGGAGTAGAGGGCGCGCTTGAGCCCCTCCCAGGCGTAGGGCTGGGTGAGCAGTTTGTGGGCGTCGACCAGCAGGTAGCCGCCGCTCGCCTCATGCAGGGCCCCGGGCTTCAGCAGCGTGAAGTCGGTGACCAGGGTGCCATACTGGGCCAGGTGCTCGGCGCGGCCGACCAGATTGAGGTAGGTCGGGTGATCGCTATAGGTGATGGGGGCGCCCTTCGTGGCGCCGTTGTCCACCATCACGTTCACCTTGTAGCGGTGGATGCGGCGCGGGTCGCCGTCCCCCTTGCCGGGCAGGATGGTGTCGCCCGACTCGTCGGCACCCAGGAATTCGCGGATGTTGTCGACGATGTCGCGACCCATCCGTTCCATCCATTCGATCACGGCGGGCAGCTCCGTATAGCCCTGCTTCAGTTCACCGAGCAGGCTCTCGACCGCGCCGGTGGCCACGTCCCGGTTGAGGTTGCGCACCTTCTCCCGTGTCTCCCGACTCCACTGGGGGATCTCCTGGATGATCGCCTGCAACCGCTCCTGAAGGGTGGCGACGGTCTGTTCCACCCGCTGCCGCTCCTCGGCGGGCCACTTGCCGAACTCATCCGGGTCCACCACCTCGTCGTCCTTGACCGGGGCGAAGGCGAAACCCCCGGGGGTGCGGAACAGCTTGATCTGCTCCTTTTCCGCCTCTTCGCCCAGTGCACCGAACGCCTGCTCCTGTCGCTCTTTCAGCTCCTGCTCCAGGGACTGGATGCGGGTGCGGTACTCGTCGCTCTGGAAGGTGGCGGGCAGGGTGCCGGCCAGTTCATCGATAAACCGCGCCACGTCCTGGCGCAGCAGGCAGCCGGTGCCGGCGGGCAGGCGTAACGCCATCGGTTTATGCGGGTGGTCGAAGTTGTTGACGTAGACCCAGTCCGGCGGCACCGGCTCGCCGGCGGCCCGCTGCTCCAGATACTGGTGCACCAGCGAGTGCTTGCCGCTGCCGGGCGGCCCCATGACGAACAGGTTGTACCCCTTGCGCCGGATGCCGACGCCAAAGCGGACCGACTCCACCGCCCGAGCCTGGCCGATGAACTCGGTGAGGTCGGGCAGGTCGGCGGTGGTCTCGAAGTCGAAATGGTCCGGGTCGAAGCGGTGGTAGAGCGCCTCGGCGGGGAGTGGGGCAGGTCCCATTGATTTTCCTTGAAAGCTATTGTTTTTTGCGTAGGAGCCCGGCCATCCGGGCGAACAGCGGCACAGCCGCTTCGGCCTGGCCGCTCACCGAGCGCCTCTGTGCATACCATCCTTGGCGAGGTGCTGGTGGCTTCCGGTTCGCCCGCGGGGGCGGGCTCCTACAGGTGTTCAGCCCACCTTGGGCAGGTGGTGCAGGGCCTCTTCGATCGCCTCGGCCGGATACTCGTAGTCCTCCAGGTCGCCGGCGAAGTAGCGGTCGTAGGCGGCCATGTCGAAGTGACCGTGGCCGGAGAGATTGAAGAAGATGGCCTTGGACTCGCCGGTCTCCTTGCAGCGCCTTGCCTCGTCCACCGCCGCGGCGATGGCGTGGTTGGATTCGGGCGCGGGGATAATCCCCTCGCTGCGGGCGAACAGCAGACCCGACTCGAAGGTGGACATCTGCGGCACCGCCACCGCGTCGACGATCCCCTCATGCACCAGCTGCGAAACCAGTGCCGAGTCGCCGTGGTAGCGCAGGCCGCCGGCATGGATGCCGGGCGGCACGAAATCGTGGCCCAGGGTGTACATCTTGAGTAGCGGCGTCAGGCCGACCGAGTCGCCGAAGTCGTAGGCGTAGTGGCCGCGGGTGAGGGTGGGGCAGGAGGTCGGCTCCACCGCCACCAGCCGCACCGCCTTTCCGGCCGCCTTGTCGGCGAGGAACGGGAAGGCGACGCCGCCGAAGTTGGAGCCGCCGCCGCAGGGGGCCATCACCACGTCCGGGTAGTCGCCCACCTTTTCGAACTGCTTCTTCGCCTCCTGCCCGATGATTGTCTGGTGCAGCAGCACGTGGTTGAGTACCGAACCGAGCGTGTAGTTGGTATCGGGGCGGGAGGCCGCCTCCTCGACCGCCTCGGAGATGGCGATGCCGAGCGAACCGGGGGAGTTCGGGTCCTGCGCCAGGATTTTGCGGCCCGACTCGGTGAGGTCGGTGGGGGAGGCGAAAACCTCGGCGCCCCAGGTCTGCATCATGGAGCGACGGAACGGTTTCTGGTCGTAGGAGACCTTCACCATGTAGACCCGCACCTCCAGCCCGAACATCTGCCCTGCCATGGCGATGGAGGAGCCCCACTGGCCGGCGCCAGTCTCGGTGGTGAGCCGTTTGATACCGGCCTCGCGGTTATACCAGGCCTGCGCCACCGCGCTATTCGGCTTGTGGGAGCCGGCGGGACTGACACCTTCATACTTGAAGTAGATGCGTGCGGGCGTGCCGAGGGCCGCCTCCAGACGGTGGGCACGGAACAGGGGCGAGGGGCGCCACAGCCGGTAGATCTCGCGGACCTCTTCCGGGATCGGGATCCAGCGTTCGCTGCTCACCTCCTGCATGATGAGCGACTCGGGGAAGATGGCCGCCAGCGCGTCGGGCGTGACCGGGTTGCCGTCCGGGCCGAGCACCGGGGCTGGCGGGTTGGGCATGTCGGCAACGACGTTGTACCAGTGGGTCGGGATCTCGGACTCGTCCAGCAGGATCTTGGTCATGCTCATGGCAGGCCCCTCTTCATCTTGGAGTTGAAGCGTCAATCGTGCAGGAGTCCGGCTCCCCGGGCAATCTTCGGTGCCCCAATCGCCCGCGGGGCCAGGACTCCTGCGAAGAAAATTACTTCGTCAACGCTTTGTACTTGATGCGGTGGGGCGTGTCGGCATCCTCGCCCATGCGCCGCTTGCGGTCCGCCTCGTAGTCGGCGTAGTTGCCGGCGAACCACTCCACGTGGGACTCCCCTTCGAAGGCCAGTATGTGGGTGGCGATGCGGTCGAGGAACCAGCGATCGTGGGAGATGACCACGGCGCAGCCCGGGAACTCCAGCAGCGCCTCCTCCAGCGCCCGCAGGGTCTCCACGTCGAGGTCGTTGGTGGGTTCGTCCAGCAGCAGCACGTTGCCGCCGGCACGCAGCAGCCTGGCCAGGTGGACCCGGTTGCGTTCGCCGCCGGAGAGGTCGCCCACCCGCTTCTGCTGGTCCGAGCCGCGGAAGTTGAAGCGGGAGACATAGGTGCGGGAGTTCACTTCGTAGTTGCCGATGCGGATGATGTCCTGCCCCTCGGAGATCTCCTCCCACACCGTCTTGTTGTCGTCGAGCGCCTGGCGCGACTGGTCCACGTAGGCGAGCTGGACCGTGTCGCCGAGGTTGATGGCGCCGCTGTCCGGCTGCTCCTGCCCCACCAGCATGCGGAACAGGGTGGTCTTGCCGGCGCCGTTGGGGCCGATGATGCCGACGATGCCGCCGGGCGGCAGGTCGAAGGAGAGGCCGTCGATCAGCAGACGGTCGCCGAACCCCTTGGTGAGGTTCTCCACCTGAATCACCTTCTCGCCGAGGCGCGGCCCCGGCGGGATGTAGAGTTCGTTGGTCTCGTTGCGCTTCTGGTAGTCGCTGGCGGAGAGCTCCTCGAAGCGCGCCAGGCGCGCCTTGCTCTTGGCGTGGCGCCCCTTGGGATTGGTGCGGACCCACTCCAGCTCCTGCTTCATCGCCTTGATGCGGGCCTGCTCCTGCTTCTGCTCCTGCTCCAGCCGCTTCTCCTTCTGCTCCAGCCAGGAGGAGTAGTTGCCCTCCCACGGAATGCCGTGGCCGCGGTCCAGCTCCAGGATCCAGCCGGCCACGTTGTCGAGGAAGTAGCGGTCGTGGGTGACGGCAACCACGGTGCCCGGGTATTCGTGCAGGAAGCGCTCGAGCCACGCCACCGATTCGGCGTCCAGGTGGTTGGTGGGCTCGTCGAGCAGCAGCATGTCCGGTTTTGAGAGCAGCAGTTTGCACAGCGCCACCCGGCGCTTCTCGCCGCCGGAGAGCTTGGTCACATCCGCATCCCAGGGGGGCAGGCGCAGGGCGTCGGCGGCGATCTCCAGGGTACGGTCCAGATTGTGGCCGTCGCCGGCCTGGAGGATCGCCTCCAGCCGTGCCTGCTCGGCGGCGAGGGCGTCGAAGTCGGCGTCCGGCTCGGCGTAGGCGGCGTAGACCTGATCCAGCCTGGCCTGTGCCTCCTTGATCTCGCCCAGCGCCTCCTCGACGTTGCCGCGCACATCCTTGGCCGGGTCCAGCTCCGGCTCCTGGGAGAGGAAGCCGACCTTGATGCCGGCCTGCGGACGGGCCTCGCCCTCGATCTCTGTGTCCACGCCGGCCATGATCCGCAGCAGGGAGGATTTGCCCGAACCGTTCAGGCCGAGCACGCCGATCTTGGCGCCGGGGAAGAAGGAGAGGGAGATGTCCTTGAGGATGACACGCTTGGGCGGGACCACCTTGCCCACCCGGTTCATGGTGTAGATGTACTGGGCCATGGGCTCGCAAACCGTACCAGATTGGGAGGAACCCGCGATTATAACGGGCGACCGTCGCGGGCGGCAAAGCACCGGGCGGTGCGGGTTCAGCTATTTTTTCCTGACGACAGCGGGGACCCGATAACTACCCGATAAATGGAGTATTCTACTGTAACGCCAAGCGCCCGGATGCCGCGGGGGCCGGATTATCTTCAGTTTTGGCAGGCCACCGCGGTTCTTCCGATTTGTGATGTCCTTCACGACAAGCTCCACTGCGCCCCACGTAATCTTATGCTGTAATGACTCAGAATAAGTGGGGGTTGAAGTGCGGTTGGCCTAGCGCTGAAGCTTGACGGCAGACTGCCGGGAATCACAGGGGGGATCGTGGAACAGGAAGGAGTGGCAGCTTCCCTCTCCACCGACGTCGATGGTTTTCGGCGCCTGTTCTACTCGTGCCCTACACCAGTCCTGCTGATCCAGGCCGGAGCGGCTTGGGTCGAGGAGGCCAACGGGGCGGCTAACGAGCTCCTGGCCTCTGTTGACGGCATGCTGTCCGGCATCTCCCTCGCATCCCTGTTTGACTCGGCCTCACTCTCCCGCCTGCATGAGGTGCTGGGGGTGCTGGAAAGGGGGGAGCCGGAGGCGCGATTCATCGCCCGAATCGGCATCAAACCCTCACGCCGCATGGTGTGCGAGGCCACGCTGGCATCGGTGGGCTCGGGCAGGCTGGCGCTGTTCATACGTGAACCGTCGGATGCAGGCTCCCTCTCTGCGCACCTCGACGAGGCCGAAGCGGCCTCGGCCCAGATTCCACTCGGATTCTGGGCCTGTGAGTGCGATCACGCCTGTTCCCATAGTTGCATGGGCCGTGTCATCCACTGGTCCGAGGGTATCTACCGTATTCTCGGGCTGGACCCGGCCACCACCCCGGACATGACGATCTTCCTCGACCGGCTGCACCCGGATGACCGGCCCCGCTACCTGCAGGCCTGGGAAGGTGCGATGGCCGACCCCGAGCGCGCGAGTCTCGCCATCGATTACCGGATTGTCCGCCCAGACGGTGGTGTCCGTGCCTGCCGTTCCGGTGTCCGCTTCCATCGGGCCCTGGACGGTCGGCCCTCCCGGATACTTGGAACGGTGCAGGACCTTTCCGAGCGGCACGCACTGGAAGCGTCCCTGCGTTCGAAGGATGAGCTTCTGCGGGCGCTGTTCGAGACCGAGGGGCTGATTGTCGCCATCCTGGATGAAACCGGACGGGTGGTGCGCACCAACCCGGCCGTGGAGGCGGTGAGCGGATACGCCGAGCGTGAGTTGCGGGGCCGGCCGGTGTGGGAGACCCTCCTCCCGCGTTCGCAGGAGGGATACTGCCAAAACCAACTGGCGCGTGTTCTGACCGAGGGCATCTCCTACATCCGGAGCGAGTGGAACACCCGCGGCGGCGAGCAGCGCCGGATCGCCTGGTCCGCCGGCGCGGTGGGCCGGGAGGGGGCGCGCTACATACTCTGCATCGGTACGGATGTCACCGATGTGGAGCAGACCGAAGACCGGCTCGCGGAGGCCGAGAACCGCTACAGCAAGCTTATCGATCTCTCCTTCGACATCGACCTGATTGCCTGTGACGGACTTGTGGTCTCCATTAATCAGGCGGGGGCACGGCTGCTCGGGGGCGAACCGGAGGAGTTCATCGATCGCCCGATCCTGGACTTGCTGGCCGAAAACCATCGTGCACCGGTGGAACAACAGCTCCGTGACGTGATCGAGAGTTGGCAGCCGGCACCGCTCGTGGAGCGCGAACTGATTCGGCGGGACGGGTCGGTTCTGCCGGTGGAGGTGGCAGCCATTCCCGTGATCTATCACGGCCGGCATGCCATTCACGCCGTCTCCCGTGACATCAGTCACCGCAAGCAGATCGAGCAGGAACTGGAAGGGCATCGACGTGAACTGGAGCACCGCGTGGAGCAGCGTACGGCCGAACTGGAGACGCTGAACCGGGAGCTGGAGGCGTTCAGTTACTCGGTCTCCCACGACCTGCGACGCCCCTTAAGAAAGATCAACACCTTTGGTCGCTCCCTCCTGGAGGATTATGACGGCTGCCTGGAGGAGGGGGCGGGCTACTACCTGAACGGTATTTGCTCCGGCACCGAGGAGATGGCTGATCTGATCGACGATCTGCTTGAACTCTCACGCATCGGCCAGCACGACCTGCGGCGTGAACCGGTAGACCTTTCCCGGTTGGCGGATGGGATCGTTGCCGAACTGCGTGCGACCGAGCCTGAGCGGGCGGTGATGGTGAAGGTTGGCGACGGTGTGGTCGTCGAGGGGGACCGCCGGCTCCTGGCCATGCTGCTGCGCAACCTGCTGGAAAATGCCTGGAAGTACACCGGCAGGACCGTATCACCGGCGGTCGAGATAGGTGTCGAGCTCCAGGCAGGCGAGAAGGTCTGCTTCGTCCGCGACAATGGTGTCGGTTTTGCTCCGGAGTTTGCCGAACAGCTGTTTCTTCCGTTCCGCCGTTTCCACAGTGAGTTCGAGGGGACCGGCGTGGGATTGTCCACCGTGCGCCGTATTGTCGAAAGGCACGGCGGGAGGGTGTGGGCGGAAGGACGGCCGGGGCAGGGCGCCACTTTCTTTTTTACATTGGGTTAATACGGGCGCAGCAGGACCTGGCTCCCTTCGGGCGACTCGCTGAAAGTGTCGCCAAGAGTGAAACAGTACACTAGCATACCCGTCCCCACCGAATCCCGAGGGAGCCCGCATGCCCGACCCGACGGTCCCGCTTCGCGTGCTTGTGGTCGAAGACTCCGAAGATGACGCCTGGCTGCTGCTGCGCGAACTGCGCAAGGGCGGCTTTGCGCCCACGTTCGAGCGCGTGCAGAGCCTCGCCGATGTGACCGCCGCGCTCGCCGGGGGCGATTGGGAGCTGATCCTCTCCGATTACAACCTGCCGGGATTCAATGCGCTCGACGTGCTGCGGACTGTGCGCGAGGCCAAATGCGATCTGCCGGTCATTATCGTTTCGGGCGCCATTGGCGAGGACCTGGCCGTGGAGACGATGCATGCGGGTGCTCACGACTACATCATGAAGGACAACCTCACCCGGTTGAATCCCGCTGTACGCAGGGAGCTGGGGGAGATGGAGGTGCATCGACAGCGGCAGGCCGCCGAGACGGCCTTGCGCGAGACCGAGGAACATTTCCGGCAACTGGCGGGCAACGTCGGTGGGGTGCTGTGGCTGGTGGACTGCACGCGGGCGCAGATGCTTTATGTCAATGCCGCCTACGAGCAGGTCTGGGAGTGCGACCCCGACCCTCTTTTCGAGAGCCTGGACAACTTTCTTGCCAGCATCGACCCGGAGGACTTCGGCCGCATCCAGGGGCTGCTGGAAACGCATGGTTGGACTGGCTTCAGCGCCGAGTATCGCATCCAGCGACCGGATGGCTCCGTGCGCTGGATCAGCACCCACTCGTTTCCTATCCACGATGCACAAGGGCAGCTCTACCGCTGTGCGGGGCTCTCCACCGACATCACCGAACACAAGGAACTGGAGTTTGAGCGCCGCAAGCTTTCGCGAGCCCTGGAGCAGACCGCCGATGCGGTGATGATTACCGACAGCCGCGGCCATATCGAGTATGTGAACCCCGCCTTTGAGACCGTCACAGGCTTCCGGTGCGACGAGGTGGTCGGCCGGCGCCCAAGCTTTCTCAGCTCCGGCCTGCACGGCCGCCCCTTCTTCGCCCGCCTCTGGAAAACCCTGCTCGGCGGCCTGCCGTTCAGCGACATCATCATCAATCGTCGCAGAAACGGCGACCTCTACTACCAGGCCACCACTATTACCCCGGTTCGGGACGAGCGGGGCGATGTGACCCACTTTGTCACCACCGGTATGGACATTACCGAGAACCTGCGCGAGGGGTCGCAACGGCATCTGAGCCTGCACGATGAGGTGACCGGCCTGCCCAACCGCACGCTGTTTGTGGACCGTCTGCGCCAGGGTGTTGCCGGGGCACGCCTGCAACAGGGGGCGGTGGCGCTTTTGTGCGTGGACTTCGATCTCTCCGACCTGGTCGCGGGCGAGAAGGCGGAGTCGCTGGAACGGGTCCTGTTGGGGCGCATCGCGACCCGCTTGGAACGCGTGAATCGCGAGGGGGACCTGCTCGCCCGTATCGGCGACAGCGCGTTTGCCATCCTCCGGGATCCGGCAGGCCAGGGGGGGGCGATCCGGGAGGCGGCCCAGGCACTTCTCGACGCCTTCACAACCCCCGTGCGTAGTGATGGGTATGAACTCTATCTCGTCCCGAGGGTGGGCATCAGTCGCTTTCCCGAGGACGGCGATACCGCCGACCTGCTGCTTTCAAGGGCGTTGATTGCCATGCGGCACGCGCGTCGGATGGGTGAAGAGAATCTCTGCTTTTACCAAAGCGATATGCGTCCGGAGAGTGAATCCAGGAGCAATGGTCCGCGCCTATCTAGTTGATGGGAAAGGTGTTCCATGTGCATGCGCGGGGTGTGCTGGTATTGATCCGGCCAGCGGCATAAAATCGAACCCGGACTCGAGAGTCCACCAACAACAGTGACGAAGTTCCCCCGGTGCGCCGGGTGCGAGGTGGTCGGACGAGCGGTATCCGGATTGGTTAAAGTATCCGGCCGGACCGGCCGCCAGAAACGGTAATTGACCGCGCCGGGGAGGGAGCCTGCCCGCAACTCCATGGATGGTCGCAGGCCGGCCAGTGAGTTACGGGTACGCGATTGGAAGTAAGTTCGTTGCACCAGGGGCGATGCTGGTGCCGTACCCGCAAGAAGCGCTTGGGCAGTTCACTGCCAAAAAGTGCAAAGCCGCGGGGTAGGCCCGGCGGCGATCGAATGCAGGAACTTACTTGTTTCGTGTGCCCATAGGGGAGGGTTCAATGCAGAAATCCGTTGCCAAGCGCATGTCGGTCCAGGCGAAGATCAACTTGACCCTGGTGGCAGTCTTTGCGCTGGTTATGGTCTCGCTCATCAGTTACTCCGCCTGGAGCGAGCGTGAACTCGTCACCCACGTGGTCGAGCGGCAGACCCAGGACGCCGCGGATGCCTACTTCGACAGCATCAACACCATGATGCTGACCGGCACCATGGGGCAGCGGGAGATCCTCCGCCAGAAGATTCTGGAGCGGCCCGGTGTCATCGAGGCGCGCATCATCCGTGCGAAGGGCATCATCGATGTCTTCGGCGCGGGCAATCCGGAGCAGGCCCCGGTCGATGAACTGGACCACCGCGCGCTGGCCGACGAGCCGGTGATGCAGGTCACCGAGGGTGAGGAGGGGCGTGTCCTCACCGTCATCAATCCCATCCACGCCAGCAAGGACTACCGCGGCACCAACTGCCTGCTGTGCCACCAGGTACCCGAGAACTCGGTCGTCGGCGCGGTCCGGGTGAGCTACTCCCTGAGGGCGCTCGACGAGCAGGTCAACGCCAATATCTTCGCTTCCGCCGGAATCCAGCTCGGACTGTTTATCGCCGGCCTCCTGATGATGGTCTACACGCTGCGCCGTCTGGTTATCAAGCCGCTCAATCGCGTGCGTGCCACCATGGAGGCGATCGAGCAGGATGCGGACCTCAGCCGGCACATCGAGGTCACCAGCGGTGACGAAATCGGTGCCGTGGCCGCCGCCCTGAATGCCATGCTGAGCCGGTTCCGCAGCAGCCTGCAGGAAGTGCACAGCGCAACCCGCCAACTGGCCACTGGGGCTGAGCGATTGGCAAACGTCTCCGAGGAGACGGTCAAGGCGATCTATGAGCAGCGCAGCCAGACCGATCAGGTGGCCACGGCCATGAACGAGATGAGTGCGGCGGTGCAGGAGGTTGCACAGAATGCCAACAGTGCCGCCGACGCCTCCCATCATGCGGACCAGGAGGCGCGTAACGGCGCACTGGTGGCAACCGAGGCGCTCGGCGGCATCGACGCGCTGATGAATGAAGTCGAAGGGGCGGCACAGGTCATTGCCAGGCTCGAGGACGAAAGCACCAACATCGGCGTGGTGCTGGACGTCATCAAGGACATCGCAGAGCAGACCAATCTCCTGGCCCTGAATGCTGCCATCGAGGCGGCGCGCGCAGGTGAACAGGGGCGTGGTTTTGCTGTGGTTGCCGACGAGGTGCGGACACTTGCCTCGCGCACACAGAAGTCGACCGAAGAGATCCACGCGATGATTCAGCGCCTGCAGGGTGGTGCCCGGGATGCGGTTCAGGTGATGGATGGAGCCCGGAAGCGGGCTGAGGCAGGGTCTGAACAAGTCGAGGCTGCTGCCGAGTCCCTCGGTGCTATCGCGGGTGAGGTGCACAACATCAGCGACCGCAACACCCAGATCGCCACCGCGGCGGAGGAGCAGAGCTCGGTTGCCGAGGAGATCAACCGCAATATCGTGACGATCAGCGAGCTGGCCGACATGACCTCCGAGGGTGCGCGTCAGACCTCCGCCGTCGGCGAGGAGTTGGTTCAGCTCGCCGGCACCCTGGAATCGCTGGTAGGCCGGTTCAAGCTCTAACCGGTGATTCGCTGGGTCAGGAGTGAAGAGTGAAGGGAGGCCCTGCTTTCCCACTCTTCCCTGACCCTTAACCCCTCAACTTTTATTCCCCCTTGAATCCCGCCGCTCCGCCCCTTACATTGGTATATTAGTAGCGGCTAATATACTGGCTTTTCTCTTTGTACCGATCGGCGATTCTGTCGCAAGATGGCGATTGGCCGACAGATTTCCCAAAGGGGGCGGAAATATGATCAGCCCCCGGCACCCGAAAGGAGCCTTGCGCATGTTTTCACTCCGTCTTCTGGGCGTCCTGGCGTTAACGCTGTCAGGCACAGTTGTTTCGGCACAGACACTGCCATTCGCCACTGCCCCGGCAGAGGCGCGCGCGGTCCCGCGCGAGGAGGTCGTGAACGCCGTCATCGAAGCGGTGAATCACGCGACCGTTTCGGCCCAGACCGGCGGCCGGGTGGTCGAGGTCAACTTCGACGTGGATGACTACGTCCCGAAGGGGGGCGTGCTGCTGCGTCTGCGCGATACCGAGCAGCGCGCCGCCTTCGAGGCGTCCAGGGCACGCTTCGAGGAGGCCGAGTCGGAATTCAGGCGGGTTCAGGACCTGCTTGAGCGCAAGCTGGTGGCAAAGGCGGCCTTCGACAAGGCGGAGGCGGCACTCCGCTCCACCCGCGCTGCAATGGAGCAGGCGCGCGAGCAGTTCGATCACACCGTGGTGCGGGCGCCCTACAGCGGCATCGTGGTGGAGCGGCATATCGAGCCCGGGGAGATCGCCAACCCGGGACAGCCGTTGATGACCGGGATCTCGCTGGAGAGACTTCGCGCCGTCGCAGAGGTACCCCAGGCCTACATCGGCCAGGTCCGCGAGTTGGAACAGGCGCGAGTGATCCTGTCGCGGGAGGGGAAGTCGCTGGAGGGCAGCGGGCTCAACGTCAGCCCCTACGCGGACCCGAAGAGCCATACCTTCCGGGTTCGGGTCGACCTCCCGGAGGGTGAGCACGGCGTTTATCCCGGCATGTATGCCGAGGTGGGCTTCCCGATTGGCGAGGTGATGCGCCTGCTGGTCCCGGCACAGGCGGTGGCGTACCGCTCCGAGGTGACCGCGGTTTACGTTATCGACGAGGAGGGGGGGATCTCCTTCCGCCAGATTCGCACCGGCCGTACCCTGCCCGCTGGTGAGATCGAGGTGCTGGCAGGCCTTTCGGCGGGCGAGGTGGTCGCGCTCGACCCGGTGGCTGCAGCGGTCTATCTCAAGGAGCGGCGATGAGCGTGCGCCTCGGTATTTCCGGAAGCATCGCGCGGCGCTTTCTCGATACCGAGATCACGCCGCTGCTGGCGCTGGTCGGCCTGCTCCTCGGCCTGTTTGCGGTGATGGTGACGCCGCGCGAGGAGGAGCCGCAGATCAATGTCACCTTCGCCAATGTCTTCATCGCCTTTCCGGGGGCGTCGGCGGCCGAGGTGGAGCATCTGGTCAGTACCCCGGCCGAACAGGTGCTGTCGGAGATCGAGGGAGTAAAGCATGTCTATTCGGTCTCCCGCCCGGGCATGTCGGTGCTCACCGTGCAGTATGAGGTGGGCGAGAACCGTACCGACGCCATCGTCCGTCTCTACAACGCCATCTACTCCAATGAGGACTGGCTGCCGCAGAATCTCGGTGTCGCCCAGCCCATCATCAAGCCCAAGGGGATAGATGATGTACCCATCGTCACCCTGACCCTCTGGAGCGAGGAGGGGCAGACCGGCGCCTATGAGCTGCAGCAGGTGGCACATGCCATCGAAGCGGAGCTCAAGCGGGTCAAAGGGACCCGCGAGGTCTACACCATCGGCGGTCCCGACCACGTTGTCCAGGTCCTGCTGGAGCCGGCGCGCCTGGCGGCTCACGGTATCGCCCTAGATGATCTGCGACGTGCACTCCAGCTCTCCAACGCCACCCGTCCCTCGGGTGCGCTGGTGCGCGACAATCAGGAAATTCCGGTCCAGGCGGGCACCTTTCTCGCCACGGTCGAGGAGCTGGAGTCCCTGGTGGTGGGGGTCCACGAGGGCCGTCCGGTCCACCTCGGGTCGGTGGCGCAGATACGGCGCTCGCCCGACCAGCCCGAGCACTACGTGTGGTTCGGCACCGGGCCGGCGGCGGAAGCGAAGGAGGTCGCGGCCAAGGGCGAATTCCCGGCGGTGACCGTCGCCATCGCCAAGCAGCCCGGCACCAATGCCGTCTCCATCGCCGAGCAGGTGATCGAGCGCTTCGAGCAGCTCAAGGGCACCTTCGTTCCTGAGGGTATCGAGGCCACCGTCACCCGCAACTACGGTGAAACGGCGGATGCCAAGGCAAAGAAACTGATTTCGAAACTGGTCTTCGCCACCGCATCGGTGGTGGGACTGGTGCTGCTCGCCCTCGGCTGGCGCGAAGCGGTAATCGTCGGCGCAGCGGTGGTTATTACGCTGGCGGTCACCCTGTTCGCCTCCTGGGCCTGGGGCTTTACCCTGAACCGGGTCTCCCTGTTCGCCCTCATCTTCTCCATCGGCATCCTGGTGGACGATGCCATCGTGGTAGTGGAGAACATCCATCGCCACATGCAGATGGGCAAGCGCAACCTGCTGGAGGCGATCCCGGCCGCTGTGGACGAGGTGGGCGGTCCGACCATTCTCGCCACCCTGACGGTGATCGCCGCGCTGCTGCCGATGGCGTTCGTCACCGGTCTGATGGGCCCGTACATGAGCCCGATTCCGATCAATGCCAGCATCGGCATGGTGATCTCGCTCGCCGTCGCCTTTGTGGTGACCCCGTGGATGTCGCGGGCGATGCTTGGCGGCAACGGCCATTCCGCGCATCCGGATAGCGAAGATGACTGGCTCTACCGGGTCTTTCAACGCGGCGTCGGCCCTTTCCTGCGCGGCCGCGAGGGAAAGGGCCTGCGTTTGGCCCTCTTCTCCACGGTGATGGTGCTGATCGTGCTGTCGATCGGCCTGGCCGGCGTGAAGATGGTGGTTCTGAAGATGCTGCCGTTCGACAACAAGTCGGAGTTTCAGGTGGTCGTGGACATGCCCGAGGGGACCAGCGTGGAGCAGACCGCGCGTGTCCTGGGGGAACTGGGGCGTTATCTGGCTACCGTGCCGGAGGTGACCGATTACCAGGCCTATGCCGGTACCGCATCACCGATCAACTTCAACGGCCTGGTGCGCCAGTACTACCTGCGCGAGGGGGCCAACGTCGGTGATATCCAGGTCAATCTGGTGGACAACGCATTGCGCGATCGACAGAGCCACGAAGTCGCCCTCTCGGTGCGTGAGCCGCTGCAGGCCATCGGGCGCCGCTTCAACGCCAATGTGAAGATTGTCGAGGTACCGCCGGGGCCACCGGTGCAGTCGCCGCTTGTTGCCGAGGTGTACGGACTGGACTATGCCGGCCAGATCGCGGTGGCGCGTGAAGTACGGCGAATCTTCGAATCCACCCCCGATATCATCGATGTGGACGATTCGGTGGAGGCGGAGGCACCCAAGCTGATCCTGCGGGTGGACCAGCGAAAGGCGGCCCTGCTCGGCGTACCCCAGCAGTCCGTGGTGCAGGCGATCTCGACCGTGCTGTCCGGGGAGGACGCCTCCTACCTGCACGGGGTGAACGTGAAGTATCCGCTCCCGATCCGTCTGGGTTACCGGGTGGAGGACAAAGCGGATGTGGAGTCGGTGCTCGCACTGCGGCTGCGCAGCAGCACCAGCGGCGAGCTGGTGCCACTCTCCGAGATCGTGACCGTGGAGGAGACCCGGCGCGAAAACGCCATCTACCACAAGGACCTGTTGCCGGTGGTGTTCGTCACCGGCGACATGGCCGGGGATCTGGACAGCCCGCTCTACGGCATGTTCGACATCTTCGGTACGCTGGGCGAGACGCCGGTGGCCGCCGGCCGCACCATCGACCAGTACCTCATCAACCCGCCCGACAACCCGTACGAGTACAGCGTCAAATGGGACGGTGAGTGGCAGGTCACCTACGAGACGTTCCGCGACATGGGGCTGGCCTACTCGGTGGGTTTGCTACTGATTTATCTGCTGGTGGTGGCGCAGTTCCGCTCCTATCTGGTGCCGCTCATCATCATGGCGCCGATCCCGCTGACGCTGATAGGCGTCATGCCGGGGCACGCGCTGCTCGGTGCCCAGTTCACCGCCACCTCCATGATCGGCATGATCGCCCTGGCGGGTATCATCGTTCGCAACTCCATTCTTCTGGTGGACTTCATCAATCAACAGGTGGAAGAGGGGATCCCGTTCCAGGAGGCGGTGATTCGCTCCGGCGCGGTGCGCGCCAAGCCCATCGCGCTCACCGGGCTGGCGGCGATGCTCGGCGCTTTCTTCATCCTCGACGATCCGATCTTCAGCGGACTGGCCATATCGCTCATCTTCGGCATTCTGGTCTCCACCCTGCTGACGCTGGTGCTGATCCCGGTGCTCTACTACGCGGCCATGCGCGGGCGAATGGAAAAGACGGCATAGGTTGTAGGTTCATGGTTCATGGAGAACCATGAACCTGCTTCTCCGCCGTTGTCCGCCTACGACTTGTCGAGTATGCTTGCCGATCCTTATATCTCCATTTAGCCGAGTTATCGCTGGCCCATGGCCGACAGAAGACTTCAGGTTTTCCACACCGTCGCGCGCCTGTTGAGTTTCACCAAGGCTGCCGAATCGCTGCACATGACCCAGCCGGCGGTCACCTTTCAGGTGCGTCAGCTGGAAGAGTATTTCAACACCCGCCTGTTCGATCGCACCCACAACCGCATCAGTCTCACCGAGGCGGGCGAACGGGTGTACCAGCACGCAGACCGCATCTTCGCCCTCTACGCTGAGATGGAAAATGCGGTGCGCGATCTGACCGGCGAGGTCAGCGGTGTGCTCATGCTCGGCGCCAGTACCACCGTCGCCGAGTACATGCTTCCGGCGCTGCTCGGAGACTTCAAGGCGAAGTACCCGGAGGTGACCATCCGTCTGCAGGTGGGCAACACCGACAACATCGTCGGCATGGTGGAGAACAACACCATTGACCTCGGGGTGGTCGAGGCACCGGTCGCCAACAAGAACCTGGTGGTGGAGACCTGCAAGATGGACCCGATGGTCCTCATCGTTCCGCCCGGCCACGAACTTGCCGGCGAACGTGCCGTCTCGATGGAACGGTTGGTCAGCTTCCCCTACATCTGCCGCGAGGAGGGGTCCGGTACCCGCGAGGTGATGCTGGGTGGGTTGAATGCGGTGGGGATTGACCCCGGCAATCTGAACATTGTCATGGAGCTGGGTAGTCCGGAGGCGGTGAAAGGGGCGGTCGAAGCAGGCATGGGCATCTCTATCCTCTCGCGCGCCACCATCGCCAAGGAACTCGCCCTCGGCACCCTGACCGCGATCGAACTTGACCCGCCATTGCGCCGCCCCTTCTCCTTTGTCCACCAAAAGCAGAAATTCCGTCTGCGGGCGATCGAAAAGCTGCTCGATTTTGCACGGGCCTACTGCGAGCAGCAGGCGGATGACGGACGGCGATGAATCCCTCGGAGAAACGCCTGCTCGCGCTCTGGCGCGGGCTCGATGACGCCAACCGGGAGACGCTGTTCGCATTTGCCGAGTTTCTTTCCTCCCGCAGCGGCAAGGCGGAGCCCGAAACCCCGACCGAACCGCTCCCGCTGCCCCGCCCTGAAAAAGAGAGTGTCATCGGCGCCATCAAGCGCCTGTCGGCTACCTACCCCATGCTGGATAGGGGTAAGATGCTGCACGAGACATCCGCCCTGATGGCCCAACATGTGATGCAGGGAAGGGGAGCCGGCGAGGTGATTGACGAACTGGAAATCATCTTCAGCCGCTACTACGAGAAACACCGCGGGGGGGAGTAGCCCCTTCACCTTTTTTCGAATTCCCGCTCCGGTTTGCGAACGGGAATGAGACCTGCCATGGAATACATCAAGGACTGGTTCCGACGCTACTTTTCCGATCCGCAGGCGGTGCTGCTGACCGCCCTGCTGGCGATCGTCTTCGGCACCATTTACCTCCTGGGCAACATGCTCGCTCCGGTGCTGGCCGCCATCGTCATTGCCTATCTGCTGGAAGGGGTTGTGCGGATCCTGGAGCGACGGGGTGCCCGGCGTCTGGGGGTGGTGTTCCTCGTGTTTCTGGTCTTCATGGCCTTCCTGCTGTTTCTCTTCTTCGCCGTCGGCCCGATGCTCTGGGTGCAGACCGCCCAACTCCTTGGTGAGTTACCCAATTACATCGCACAGGGACAGGACATCCTGCGCCAGTTGCCGCAGCAGCACGCGTTCCTCAGCGGGGAGCAGGTGGAGGAGGTGATCCGCCTGATCCGCCAGGAGCTGACCAGCTTCGGCCAGCGCATCCTCTCCATCTCGCTGTCGTGGATACCGGGTGTGATCACACTGCTGGTCTATCTCATTCTTGTCCCGCTGCTGGTGTTCTTCTTTCTCAAGGACAAGGAGCGCATCCTGGCCTGGATCACCGGTTTCCTGCCGCGCGAACGCAAGCTCAGTACCGAGGTGTGGAGTGAGGTGGATCAGCAGATCGGTAACTACGTGCGGGGCAAGTTCTGGGAGATCCTGATGGTCGGTGCGGTGACCTTCGTCACCTTCGTGCTACTCGACCTCAAGTATGCCGCCCTGCTCGCGGCCATGGTGGGGTTCTCGGTGCTGGTCCCCTATATCGGCGCAGCGGTGGTCACGGTTCCAGTGGCGGTGGTGGCCTTCTTCCAGTTCGGCTGGAGCTCGGAGTTCGCTTGGGTCATGGTCGCCTACGGCATCATTCAGGCGCTGGACGGCAACGTGCTGGTGCCGTTGCTCTTCTCGGAGGTGGTCAACCTGCATCCGGTGGCGATTATCGTCGCGGTGCTCGTGTTCGGCGGAGTCTGGGGATTCTGGGGCGTCTTCTTCGCCATCCCCCTCGCCACCCTGGTCAATGCCCTGATCCGCGCCTGGCCGCGCCCGGCGGATGAACACAAGTCGGCGGAGGGTGAACAGCCCGCATAGGGTAATGGGACAGTTAATCCCATTACCCTGCTACGTGGTCCTTACAGCACCTCGGAGGCGTAATCCGCCAGGCGGGAACGTTCGCCGCGGCGCAGGGTGATGTGGCCACTGTGGCTCCACCCCTTGAAGCGGTCCACCACATAGGTGAGGCCGGAACTGGTCTCGGTGAGGTAGGGGGTATCGATCTGGGCCACGTTGCCCAGGCAGACCACCTTGGTGCCGGGGCCGGCGCGGGTGATCAGCGTCTTCATCTGCTTCGAGGTGAGGTTCTGTGCCTCGTCGATGATGAGGTATTTCTTGAGGAAGGTGCGCCCACGCATGAAGTTGAGCGAGCGTATCTTGATCCGCTTGTTCAGCAGTTCCTGGGTCGCCGCCCGTTCCCACTCGCTGTTGTTCTCCGAATGGGTGAGCACCTCCAGATTGTCCATCAACGCCCCCATCCAGGGGGTCATCTTCTCCTCCTCGGTACCCGGAAGGAAGCCGATATCCTCGCCGACCGGCACCGTGACGCGAGTCATGATGATCTCCTGGTAGAGGTTCTCTTCCAGGGTCTGTTGGAGGCCCGCGGCCAGGGTGAGCAGCGTCTTGCCGGTGCCCGCCTGGCCAACCATGCTGACGAAGTCGATCTCCGGGTCCATCAGCAGGTTGAGAGCGAAATTCTGTTCACGGTTACGCGCGGTGATGCCCCACACATTGTGCTTGCCGGTGAAGTTGCGGGTGGTCTCGATCACCGCCGAGCCGGACTCCACCTTACGCACCACCGCCTCGAAACCCTGTTCACCCTCGATGTAGAGGAACTCGTTGCTTTTCCACTCTTCGGTTTCCGGGCCGCCGATCCGATAGAAGCTGCGCCCCTCTTCGGACCAGGACTCCATCGCCTTGCTGTGGCGCTCCCAGAAGTCGGCGCCCAGTTCCGAGGTCCCGCCGTAGAGCAGGTTGACGTCGTCCAGCACCTGGTCGTTGCGGTAGTCCTCGGTGTAGATGCCGACCACCGCCGCCTTGATGCGCATGTTGGTGTCCTTGGACACCAGGGTGACGTTGCCTGCGCGTTGCTCCTTGAGCGCGAGTACGGTGGCGAGAATGGAGTTATCCGGCTTGTTTCCGGGGAGATCCGGCAGTTCGCTGGTGAGAATGCGGGTCTGGAAGAACAGCCGACCGGTGGGGCGCGCCCCGTTCTGGGCGGCGTCGCCCAGCGGGATACCCTGCTCAATGGTGTCGAACTCGGCGGTGGACATCAGCTCGTCGATGAAGCGGCTCGCCTGGCGGGCGTTGCGCGCAACCTCCGAGTGCCCCTTCTTGTTGTTGTCCAACTCCTCCAGCACGATCATCGGCAGGAAGACGTCGTGCTCCTGAAAGCGGAACAGCGCCGTCGGGTCGTGCATCAGGACGTTGGTGTCGAGGACGAAAAGGCGGTTATCGGACTTGGGACGGGATTTCCTGGCCATGGTCTTCCGCTGGTTGGATAGAAAAATGATTCACCACAGAGGAAACAGGAGCGGAACCCATGCTGCCGTCACGCTCCATGCGGCATTCACGGAGCTTTTCTCCGTGCCCTCTGTGCGTCTGTGGTGAACTCCTGTATTTCAAAGCCCCTTCACGGCATCGAGTACCGCTTCAGCGTGGCCGGCCACCTTCACCTTGCGCCACTCCTGGCGCAGGACGCCCTTGGCGTCGATGAGGAAGGTGGAGCGTTCCACGCCCATCACCTTGCGGCCATACATGTTCTTTTCGCGGATCACGTCGAACAACTTGCAGACGGCCTCCTTCTCGTCGGAGAGGAGGTCGAACGGGAAGCCCTGCTTCGCTTTGAAGTTCTCGTGGGACTTGATGCTGTCCCGGGAGATGCCAAGAACCACCGTGCCGTTCTTCTCGAACTCTTCGTAGAGGTCACGAAAGGCCTGGCCTTCGGTGGTGCAGCCTGGTGTGCTGTCCTTGGGATAGAAGTACAGCACCACGTTCCTGCCGCGGAAGTCGGCAAGCGTGATTTCCTTGTCGCCAGTGGCGGGGAGGGTGAAGTCGGGGACTTTCTTGCCCAAGGTAACGGTCGTCACAGCTCTCTCTTCAAGATTGGGTGGGCCGGAAGTCAGCCCTTTACCGGTTCCAGAACCGCATCCAGGTTGAGCGTGTCGCAAAAATCGAGGAACTCTTCACGTAGCCGGGCGATATGGATCTCCGCGGGGATGTTGACCGTCAGGTTGGCGGAGAACATCTGCGAGCCGGTGTGGGCGGCGCGGTAGCTGTCGGTGTAGAGGTCCTGGATGTTGATGCCGCGGCTGGAGAAGAAACCGGCCAGGCTGTAGACGATACCCGGGTGATCGAGGGCGATCACCTCCACCGAGTAGGGGCGGCCATCGCCCTGGCCTGCCGGATGCCCGGTGGTGCGCTTGCCGGTGATGGTGAGGTTCAGGCGCTTTTCAAGCGAAGGAAGCTGGGCCTCCAGCTTGGCAATGGCGTTCCAGTTGCCCTCCACCAGCATCAGGACGGCAAACTCGCCGCCGAGCACCGTCATGCGGCTGTCATCGATATTGCAGCCCACCTCGGCCACGTGCTGGGTGAGGTCGTTTACGATGCCCGGACGGTCCTGCCCCAGGGCGGAGATGACGAGGTACTGGTTCGCTTTGGTGCGCGTCATGGTATGGCAAGTCTACCGTGGCCCCCTGGGAAGGCAAGGGGCTACAGCTCCACGCCCCGCAGCCTCTCGGCCGCCTGTTCCGGACTGAGCAGCATAGCGAACCGCCTCTGTGACCGGCAGGAGATTCTGTCGATGGCTGCATAGTACGTGTTTATCGGAAGCCCCTGCCCGGAATCCGGGTGAGTCGCAATCCGGTTGCGCCGAATGCGCGCATCAGCCGGAGCAGTGCACCTTCACGGCACTGACCGCCCGGTTCCCGGGCCGGGGACCGTGACCCATGAACCAGAGTAAACGCCGGATTCTTGTCACGGACCGGCGGCTCAAAGTACCATGCGTCCTTTATTCCCAGAGGGGCAGGCATGTTTCACGGCAGCATGGTCGCGCTCGTCACGCCGATGCAGGCGGACGGCTCCCTCGACCGCGAAAGTCTTCGCAATCTCGTCGAGTTTCATATCGAACAGGGCACTGATGCCATTGTCGCCGTCGGGACCACCGGCGAGTCGGCCACCCTGGATCATGAAGAGCACTGCCAGGTGGTGCGGGAGGTGGTGGAGATGGCGGCGGGGCGCGTTCCGGTTATCGCCGGGACCGGTTCCAACTCCACGCGGGAGGCCATCGCATACACCCGTTGTGCCCTGGAGGCCGGCGCCGATGCGGCGCTGTTGGTCGCGCCTTATTACATCAAGCCGACCCAGGAGGGACTCTACCTGCACTACAAGGCGATCGCCGAGGCGGTGCCCATCCCCCAGATCCTGTACAACGTACCGGGGCGGACCGCCTGCGATATTGCCAATGACACGGTCGAGCGGCTTTCGCACATACCCAACATCGTAGGGATCAAGGACGCCACCGGGGACATGGACCGGGCCCGGGATCTGGTGGGCCGCTGCGATGGTCGCATCGACCTCTACAGCGGTGACGACGCCACCACCCTCGAGTTCATCCTGGCCGGCGGCAAGGGTTGCATCTCGGTGACCGCCAATGTGGCCCCGAGGGCGATGCACGAGATGTGTACCGCCGCACTGGCCGGTGACCGCGGGCGCGCCGAGGCGATCAACGAACGGTTGATGGGTCTGCACAAGGGGCTTTTCGTTGAGGCCAACCCCATTCCCGTAAAATGGGCGCTGCATGAGATGGGATTGATCCCTGCCGGCATCCGCCTGCCGATGACACCCCTTTCCGAGCAACACCACGAGCGTGTACGCCAGGCCCTCAAACAGGCTGGCGTGCTCTGATGCTGAGAGACAAAACGTGACAAGACAGATGAAGATTGGGACGGTACTCCTCTGCGCGCTGCTGGTATCCGGCTGCAGCGCGCTGAACTGGGGCAAGCCAAAAGGGGTTGATTACAAGAAGGCTTCAGCCCTGCCCTCGCTGGAGATACCGCCCGATCTCACCGTCCCCGAGGGGGCGGCTGGACTGGCCATGCCGACCGTCTACGCGACCACCCTGTCGCAGATGGAGGCGCGAACTCCGGCAGGCATTGTTGCCGGTGGCTCATCGGTACTTCCCGCCCAGGAGAACGTGGCTGTCCAGCGTGACGGGCAGATGCGGTGGCTGAACATCACGGCACCTGCCGATCAGGTCTGGGATCGGGTGCGCGAATTCTGGTTGCAGAGCGGCTTTGAACTGCGGATCGAACGGTCGCGTATCGGCATCATGGAAACCCAGTGGGCCGAAAACCGCGCCGATATCCCGCAGGACTTCATCCGCAGCACGATTAGCAGGCTGTTTCCGAATGCCTATTCCGCCCCAACCCGGGACAAGTTCCGGGTTCGCCTCGAGCACGGCGAGGCAGATGGAACCACACTGCTTTACCTGACCCACTACGGGGTGACCGAGGTCATCAAGGGTGAGACCCAGTCGGTTTGGGAACACCGTCCCTCGGATCCGGAACTGGTTAACGAGATGCTTAGCCGCCTGCTGGTGTTCCTCGGTGTGCAGCAGGAAGCGGCCGATCGGGCGATCGCCGAGGCAGAAGACGCAGGACGCCCGCGCGCCCGGATGGAGACTGCTGCCGGAGGGGCCCCGGTGCTGGTGGTTGACGAGGGCTTCGCGCGCGCCTGGCGACGGGCCGGCATTGCCCTCGACCGGGTCGGACTGGTGATCGAGGATCGGGATCGCTCACGCGGTATTTACTACGTGCGCTACGTTGACCCTCTGGAAGAGGTCGAGCGCAAGGGTGAAAAGGGCTTCTTCTCGCGTCTCTTCTCCAAGGGCGATGATGGCTCCGGCTCGCAGGAGCGCTATCGCGTGGTGCTGCGGCATGATGCGGAACTGACCCGCGTCTACCTGGAGCCAGAAGAGAACGTCGCAGCGGAACCGGCGCGTGTAGAGGACCTGCTCACCCGGCTGCTGTCCGAATTGCGATAAACCGGTGCGCTTCGCTTCTCTCGGCAGCGGCAGCCGCGGCAACGCGACCCTGGTCGAGCATGGAGGCACCCGCATTCTCATCGACTGCGGGTTTTCGGTCCGGGAGACCGAGCGGCGTCTTGCCCGCCTGGGGTGTGAGGCGGAGTCGATTTCGGCCGTTCTGGTGACGCATGAGCATACCGACCACGCTGGGGGGGTTGCCCGCCTGGCGCGGCGTTACGGCATTCCCGTGTGGATGACGCCGGGCACGTGGGCAGCGCGGGATTTCGGCGCGCTGCCAGCGGCAAACGACCTCAATTGCCATGAATCGCTGGCCATCGGCGACCTCTGCATCGAGCCCTTTCCCGTGCCGCATGACGCGCGCGAGCCGTGCCAGTTCGTGTTTACCGACGGGCAGCGACGGTTGGGACTTCTGACCGATGCCGGCCGTTCCACGCAGCACATCGAGGAGCGCCTTGCCGGCTGCGATGCCCTCCTGCTGGAGACCAACCACGACCTCGAAATGCTGGCCGGCGGTGACTACCCGCCTTCTTTGAAGCTGCGGGTGGGCGGCGGGCTCGGCCACCTGAGCAATGTTCAGGCGGCTGAGGTACTCGGAAGACTCGACTGCTCGCGGTTGCAACACGTGGTGGCGGCGCACCTGAGCGAGAATAACAACCGGCCGGCGCTGGCGCGCACGGCACTGGCGACAACGCTCGGTTGCAGCGAAGAGTGGATCACCGTGGCCGATCAGGAGCACGGTTTCGACTGGCGCTCAATTGCCTGAGCGCGGTGGCGTGGGGAACGGTCGTCGCGGTGTCTATCCTTCCTCGTAATTCATAACTCCTTGACCTCTTAGGGAACCCGGTGATGGAAAAGAAGGCAGAACTGTATGCCGGCAAGGCCAAGTCGGTCTACGCGACCGATGATGCGGACCGACTGATCCTGCATTTCCGCGACGACACTTCCGCCTTTGACGGCGAGAAGATGGAGAAGCTGGCACGCAAGGGAATGGTCAACAACCGCTTCAACGCCTTTATCATGCAGACGCTGGCAGCGGCCGGCGTGCCGACCCATTTCGACCGGCTGCTGTCCGACAATGAATCGCTGGTGAAACGGCTCGACATGATTCCGGTCGAGTGCGTGGTACGGAATATCGCCGCTGGATCCATCGTACGCCGCCTTGGCGTGCAGGACGGGACGGACCTCAATCCCCCGACGTTCGAGTTTTTCCTCAAGAACGACGCCCTGCACGACCCCATGATCAATGACTATCACATCCGCACCTTCGGCTGGGCGAGTGACGAAGAGGTGGCGCAGATGAAGGCGCTCACCTTCCGCGTCAACGAGGTGCTGAAGCAGCTGTTCCTCGATGCCGATCTGCTGCTGGTGGATTACAAGCTGGAGTTCGGGCGTTTCCAGGGGCAGGTGGTGCTCGGTGACGAGTTCAGCCCCGACGGATGCCGCCTGTGGGATGCAAAGACCCGTGAGAAGCTGGACAAGGATCGCTTTCGGCAGGGCCTCGGCGGGGTGGTGGAGGCCTACGAAGAGGTGGCGGGCCGCCTCGGTGTTCCGCTCGCCTGATTTTCCATCGCAGCGGCATCCGTGGTCTCCTTGCCAGGGCAGGGAGAGTGTAATATGTTTATATGAGATTTGATTGAACAATTTTGCTATAACTAAATATTAGAAAATTGTAACTGTCCTTGTTTAATCACACAAGTTTTACCTGACTTTTGCGCGCACATGGATGTGAACCACCCGAGGGGGGCGTCCATGAACAAGTTGCTCGCGCGTTTCTCGATCCAGTCGAAACTCTGGATCGGCTTCGGCATCCTGCTCGCAATTCTCACCATTGTCTCCGGCAACAATCTCTGGAACCTCTCCTCCAATCGGGAGCAGGTGGATGCCATGGTCAACCGGATTCAACCGATGGTGCTCCAGTCGATGCAGCTTGGCACCGAGCTGGAGAGCGCCGCCGGTTCCCTCGGCTTTTATCTGCTGAGCAAGGAGGTCTCTCACCGCGCCGCCTATCAGTCAGCATTGCGGCGCGCGGAACAGCTTCTCGGGGAGCTCGAGGCGCAGCCGCTGGTGCGTGCCGACGCCGAGCTTGCGGCGCTGGTGGTCGGCATCACCGCGCTGGTGGAGCGCTTCTCCGGCTACGAGGCGCAGATGCTGGAACTGGCGGCGGATGAGGGAAAGAACCTGCCTGCCATGCAGTTCGCCGGCGGGAGTATCAATCCGCTGAGCCAGCAAGGCCTGCAACTGCTCACGCAGATGAGCATGACCGAGGTGGATGAGGAGGCGACCACCGAACGCAAGGCGCTGCTCGGCGATATCTCGGATCTGCGTTACACATGGGCCAATGTGATGAACGGAGTACGCGCCTACCTCGCGTTCCGCGGCGAGTCGGCGGTGCAGGAGGTCGGGATCTATCAGGAAGCGGTCGGCACCATCACCGCCCGATTGCAGGCGAAGGAGGCGTTGCTCACCTTCGACCAGGCCGATTCTCTCGAGCAGTTCATTGAGTTACGCGAGCAGTTCATCACCCGCTTTGAGGAGCTTCAGCAACTCCACGGCAGCGAAAAGTGGCGGACGGACGCTTACCTCATCCGCAGCGAGATTGGACCGCTGATCAGCGAGAGCAAGGCAGCGATCGGTTCACTGGTTGAAATGCTGCGCGAGAGTACCGAGGCGAAGGGCAGCGCCATGCTGACGCAGATGGAGCAGACCCGTGCGCTGGTGGTGTTCATGCTGGTGGCGGGGTTGGCACTCGGCGTATTCGGGGTGTGGATGCTCAACCGCGCCATCTGTGGCCCGATCAACTTCGCCGTGAAGGCGATGAACAATATCGCCGCGGGCGGCGGCGATCTCACCTGCAGCCTGCATCTGGACGGCCGTGACGAACTGGCGCAGTTGTGCCAGGCGTTCAACCGGTTCGTCGCCAAGATCCGTGACATCATGGGGCCGGTGCTTGAGGCGACCGATCAACTGGAGGCGGCGGCCGATCACATGACCACCGTAACCAGCGGAACACGTGACGGGGTTCAGCGCCAGCAGAGTGAGACCGAGCAGGTGGCCACCGCCATGAACGAGATGACCGCTACCGCTCAGGATACGGCCAACAACGCCGGGCTGGCTGCCGACGCGGCGGAAAAGGCGGACCAGGAGGCACGCAGTGGCGCCGACATCGTTCGTGAGAGCATTGCGTCTATCGATGCCCTGGCGGGTGCCGTGGAGCGGGCCGCCGGGGTTATTCGGCGGGTCGAGAGCGAAAGCGATGAGATCGGCTCGGTGCTGGACGTCATTCGTGGCATCGCCGAGCAGACAAACCTCCTGGCGCTCAACGCCGCTATCGAGGCGGCGCGGGCCGGTGAACAGGGGCGGGGCTTCGCCGTGGTCGCTGATGAGGTGCGCACCCTGGCCTCCCGCTCACAGCAGTCCACACAGGAGATCCAGGCGATGATCGAGCGCCTGCAGAACGGTGCCCGGGAGGCGGTCCAGGTCATGGATGAGGGTCAGGAGCAGGCGCGCAGCAGTGTGGAAAAGGCCAGGAAAGCGGGCGACTCACTGAAGGCCATCACCCAGGCGGTGACCAGCATCACCGAGATGAACACCCACATTGCCCGTTCTGCCGAGCAGCAGGGGCAGGTTGCCGAGGAGATCAACCGCAATCTCGCCAGCATTACCCAGATCGCCGATCAGACTGCCGAGGGAACGGCGCAGTTGGGCAGTGCCAGTGCAGAACTCGACCGGGTCGCCCGTGAACTGAAGAAACTGGTCGGCCATTTCAAAACCTAGGGAAACGCTGGTTTAATCCAGGACGGATTTTAAATCAGCATTTCCCTAGGGAGCCAAGGGGACGGACCAAGGAGCCCCAAGGATACTCACCCCGGTTTTCCTACGACTTGGCCGTAGCCGAACGGGCACTTGTGCTGCGTTGTTCGGCTTGCCGGCGTTTCAGCAGAGTCAATCGCTCCCGCAGTCCCTCTTCCAGTGAAGCCACTGCCCTGCGTGCCCACGGGTCCTCCAGTGCCGACCAGCGGCAGATGAGTTCGGTGGTGAGTTCAATCTCGCGCAGGAGCTGGTGGGTTCCGGGGGGCATCGGTCCGAACCTGTACGTCGGTACGCCCTATATGAACCGAAAGTTGCGTCCGTGCGCAACTGTTATTTGCGCTTCATGCCGGTAAGCTACCGGCGTGAATCGTACATTGGATAAAGAGAGCATCCGGCAGGAGTTCGCCGCCCGCCTGCGCAAGGCGGTCGAGGAACTTCGCCTCACTCCGCCGGAGCTGAGGCGCCTTTTCGATCAGTTCCGTGTTTCCCCTCAGGCCGTACGCAAGTGGCTGCAAGGCCTTGCGTTGCCGACCCCTGCCCGTGTTCCCCATCTTGCCAGCCTGCTCGGGGTGCGGCCTGCGTGGCTGCTCCATGGCGAGGGGCCGATGCGCCCCTCGGCGGTCGCCGATACCCGAGGAGAATGGCAGGCGGGGGTTTCGCTCTCACCCCGCGAGGTGCGTCTGATCACCCGTTACCGTCTCCTGGCTTCGGATCAGCGCGCGGCGGTCGATTTGATTGTCGGATCGCTGGCGCGCACACGGGAGAGTTGAACGGTCCCACCGGGTCCTGTGCTTGGAGACGCCGCCCCGCGAATGTCGCCTCCCTTGCCGTATAATGCGCCCCTTCTTCCGACGCCCACTGGAGCGGCTGCATGCTCTATGCCTTCGCCATCGATGACGAACGTCTTGTCCCGCTGCCGGACGGGGCGGAGGTGCCCGGTGCCGGGGGGGCAGCCTGGGTCGATCTGGTGGATCCCTCCGAGGAGGAGCGGGATCGGGTCGAGGCGGCCTACCGCCAGAGCCTCCCGGAGCGGGAGGAGGTGGAGGAGATTGAGGCGAGCGCCCGCTTTTACGAGGATGAGGACGGCGTTCACGTCCACTCCCTGTTCCTGCACGAGACCGAAGGGCGCTACCGCAACACCTCGGTCGCCTTCACCATCGCCGGCGAGCGGCTGTTTTCGCTGCGCGACCGCGAGATCCCGGCTTTTCGTCTTATCCGCATGCGCGCCCGCCGTGAAGGGGGACTGGCGCAGGATGCCGCCGCCCTGCTTATCTCCCTTCTGGAGGTGAAGGTGGAGGGGCTCGCGGGTGTCCTGGAGACCATTTACACCAACCTGGAGGAGACCGGCCAGCGGGTCCTCGAAGATCCGGATGCGGACCTCGAGGACGCTATCGACGAGTTGGCGCGCCAGGAGGACGTCAACGGCAAGGTGCGCCTCTGCCTGATGGATACCCAGCGCGCGGTGACCTACCTGTTGCGGCGGACCCGGTTGTCGGCGGAGTGCGCCGAGCGGGCGCGGGAGATCCTGCGCGATATTGACTCCCTGATCCCGCACAACAATTTTCTGTTCGAGAAGGTGAACTTCCTGATGGATACCTCGCAGGGATTTATCAGCATCGAACAGAGCAAGATCATCAAGATCTTCTCGGTCGTGGCGGTGGTGTTTCTGCCGCCGACGCTCATCGCCAGTATCTATGGCATGAACTTTCGGCTGATGCCGGAACTGGACTGGGCGGCCGGCTACCCGATGGCGCTGCTGCTGATGGTACTGGCCGGTATTGCCCCCTATTGGTACTTCAAGCGCAAGGGGTGGCTTTGAAAGCGGTAAGAATCCACTGCAGAGACACAGAGGCGTCCGGTTCCGGAAACGACACACGTTTTCTGCCTGCCGCGATGGCCCGGGTTTTCTCCGGGAATAGGTCGTGGGGTGATTGCTCCGTGTCCTCTGTGCCTCTGTGGTAGACAGGTAATTTCTTCGTATGTGGATTCCCATTCTCTCCCTCCTCGCCGGGTTCGCCCTGCTGGTCTGGTCCGCCGACCGTTTCGTCGAGGGGGCCGCCGCGACCTCCCGTAATCTGGGGGTGTCGCCGCTGGTCATCGGTCTGCTGGTGGTCGGGTTCGGCACCTCGGCCCCCGAGATGCTGATCTCCGGCCTCGCCGCCTGGAATGGAAATACCGGAATTTCCATCGGCAATGCCGTCGGGTCGAACATCACCAACATCGCGCTCATCCTCGGTATCACGGCGCTGTTCAAACCGCTGTCGGTCCATTCACGGCTGGTGTCGCGCGAGTTGCCTATCCTGCTTGCCGCCGTGCTGTTCAGTCTCATTCTCCTGCTGGACGGCACGCTCGGGCGGGTCGACGGCTGGCTGCTGCTGGCGGGTTTCGGCGTACTGATCTACTGGACGCTTGCACTCGCCATGCGGGAGCGCAACGGTGGGAGCGTGGAGGTCGACCCGCTGGCCGGGGAGTTCGAGGCGGAGATCCCCACCATGAGCACCGGGCGGGCGCTGTTGTGGCTGGCGGTAGGGCTGGCGGTCTTGCTCGCCAGTTCGCGGTTGCTGGTGTGGGCGGCGGTGGAGATCGCCGTTGAGTTCGGTATCAGCGATCTGGTGATCGGTTTGACTGTCATCGCCATCGGAACCAGTCTGCCGGAACTGGCGGCGACCATCTCCGCTGCACGCAAGGACGAGCACGACATCGCCATAGGGAACGTGATCGGTTCCAACACCTTCAATGTCCTCGCCGTGCTCGGGTTGCCCGGAGCCATTGCTCCCGGTGCTGTCCTTCCGGAACTGTTGACCCGCGACTATCCGGTCATGATCGGTCTCACTCTGGCCCTGTTTGCCATGGCCTACGGATTCCGCTCGGAGGGCCGCATCACCCGCTGGGAGGGCGGGGCACTGCTCTCCGCCTTCGTTGCCTATCAACTGGTGCTGTACTTGTAACCGCTTACGTTACAATCGCCCGTTTACCGCCGCCCGCAGGAATTATGACCAACACCACCTATACCGCCGAATCCATCGAGGTGCTGACCGGCCTGGAGCCGGTGCGCAAGCGCCCCGGCATGTACACCGACACCACCCGCCCCAACCATCTGGCGCAGGAGGTGATCGACAACTCGGTGGACGAGGCGATCGCCGGCCATGCGAAGAGCATCGAGGTGGTGCTGCGCAAGGACAACTCGCTGGAGGTGAAGGACGACGGGCGCGGCATGCCGGTGGACATTCACCCGCGCGAGGGACTGCCGGGCGTGGAGGTGATCCTCACCAAACTGCACGCAGGCGGTAAGTTCTCCAACAAGAACTATCAGTTCTCCGGCGGTCTGCACGGGGTCGGCGTCTCCGTGGTCAACGCCCTGTCGAACCGGCTGGACATCTGGGTCCGCCGCGATGGCCGGGAATACCACATGGCCTTCGCCAATGGCTCCAAGGTCTCGGATCTCTCCGTGGTCGGTGAGGTCGGCAAGCGTAATACCGGCACCACGGTTCGTTTCTGGCCCGACCCCACGTTTTTCGACTCGCCGAAGTTCTCCCTGCCGCGTCTGAAGCACATCCTGCGCGCCAAGGCGGTGCTCTGCCCGGGGCTGCGCATCCGCTTTCTCGACGAGGCGAGCGGGGAGGGCGATGAGTGGTTCTATGAGGACGGCCTGCGGGATTATCTGGTCGACGAGCTGAATGGTATTGAAAGCCTGCCCGACGAGCCGTTCCTCGGCAGTTTCAAGGGTGAAACCGAGGCGGTGGACTGGGCGGTGCTCTGGCTGCCCGAGGGCGGCGAAGGGGTTGCCGAAAGTTACGTCAACCTGGTGCCGACCGCCCAGGGCGGCACCCACGTCAACGGTCTGCGCACTGGTCTCACTGAGGCGATCCGTGAATTCTGCGAGTTCCGCAACCTGCTCCCCCGCGGGGTGAAACTGGCTCCGGATGATGTGTGGGACAAGGTGGCCTACATCCTTTCCGTCAAGCTGGAGGACCCGCAGTTCTCAGGCCAGACGAAGGAGCGGCTCTCCTCCCGCGAGTGTGCGCCGTTCGTCTCCGGCGTGGTGAAGGACGCTTTCTCCCTCTGGCTCAATCAGCACGTGGATCTTGGCGAGCGCATCGCTGAACTGGCCATCAGCAGTGCTCAGGCGCGGCTGCGGGCCGGCAAGAAGGTGGCGCGCAAGAAGGTGACCGCCGGCCCGGCGCTGCCGGGCAAACTGGCCGACTGCACCGCTTCCGATCCGGCGCGCTCCGAACTGTTCCTGGTGGAGGGGGACTCCGCCGGCGGCTCTGCCAAGCAGGCGCGCGACAAGGAGTTCCAGGCCATCATGCCGCTGCGCGGTAAGATCCTGAACACCTGGGAGGTGGACCCGGCCGAGGTGCTTGCCTCTCAGGAGGTGCATGACATCGCCGTCGCCATCGGCGTCGACCCCGGCTCCGACAAGCTGGAGAGCCTGCGGTACGGCAAGATCTGCGTGCTGGCCGACGCCGACTCCGACGGCGCCCACATCGCTACGCTGCTGTGTGCCCTGTTCCTGCGACACTTCCGTCCGCTGGTGCAGGCCGGTCATGTCTACATCGCCATGCCGCCGCTCTACCGCATCGATGTGGGGAAAGAGGTCTACTACGCCCTCGACGATGCCGAGCGCAAGGGGGTGCTGGACCGCATCAAGGCGGAAGGCAAGCGGGGTAAGGTCGCGGTCACACGCTTCAAGGGGCTGGGTGAGATGAACCCGATGCAACTGCGTGAGACCACCCTGAACCCGGACACCCGCCGCCTGGTACAACTCACCATTGAGCCTGGCGACGACACCAATCAGCTCATGGATATGCTGCTGGCGAAAAAGCGTTCCCCGGAGCGCAAGGTGTGGCTGGAAGAACATGGCGACCGCGCCGAGCTGGTGGGGTGAGAATGCCGAAGGTGAAGCAATCTCGGGTTAGCTCTGGAGCAGCAGGTCAGGGGCGGCGGGAGAGTGCATTCACCGGCGCTCACCTGAAGCCCGTCATCCGGCGGCCTCCAGAGGTTCTTCCTCCGTACGCCGACGAAGAAGAAACGCATTGACCTCGTCCAGTAGCCTGTCCTTGTCCGTGCTGCCCTTCTGCAATATCTGCTGAACCTTTCCGGTGAGCCGGAAACGCTCTTCGGTGGTCAACTCCTTCGCGGTCAGCACAATCACCGGGAGCTTGCTCCAGGCTGGCTCGCTACGCAGGCGATCGACAAACTCGAAGCCGTCCATCTCGGGCATCATGAGGTCGAGGAGCACCGTGTCAAAAGGCGCCTGTGAGAGCTTCTCCAGGCCGTCCCGACCGTTGATCGCCTCCGTTACCTCGCACCCCTCCTTCTGCAGCATGCGGCGCGTGATCTCGCGCGTCGGATCGTCGTCTTCCACCAGCAGAATGCGGCAGGCGTCACCGCTGTGATAGCCGGAGAGAATCGCCACCAGTGCGGAGCGGTCTACCGGCTTGGTAAGAAATTCGCTGGCGCCGAGTGCGTATCCGGTGGTGTGGTCATCCACGATGGTGAGCATGATTACCGGGATGTGGCGGGTCGCCTCATCCGCCTTGAGCGTGGCGAGAACCTCCCAGCCGTCGGTGCCCGGCATCATGACGTCCAGGGTGATGGCGAAGGGTTCCTTCTCTCTCGCACAGGCCAGACCTTCTTCGCCCGACGCGGCCGTGATCACATTGAAGCCCTCCCGTGTGAGATGGCGTGACAGCAGGTCGCGCACATGCGGGTCGTCATCGATGACCAGCACGAATTCACTACCGGACCCGGTCGGCTTCCCAGTCTCCTGTTTCACCTCTGGCATCGGCACGTCCGCCTGGTCCGGCAGTAGCCGCGGCAGCACGATTCGGAAGGTGCTGCCCGTGCCCGGTTCGCTCCGTACGGTGATATCGCCGCCCATCATTTGGCAGAAGTGACGGCTTATCGCCAACCCGAGTCCGGTCCCGCCGTAGTTGCGTGTAGTGGACGAGTCGGCCTGGGAGAAGGCGTTGAAGAGTTTACCCATCTGCTCCTGCGTCATGCCGATGCCGGTGTCGGTCACGCTCATCACGACGAACTCTGTGCCGTCGTGCTGTTCTGTACCGACTTCGAGGCGGATGACGCCGTTCTCGGTGAATTTGGCGGCATTGGACAGCAGGTTGAAGAGGGACTGGCGAACCTTGGTGAGGTCCGTGTTCATGGAGCCGATATTCTCGGGACAGATCAGCTCCAACCGATTTCCGCGTTGGCGCACTAGTGTTTCGATGGTGGCCGCGGTATTTTTCACCTCAGCGGTGAGGTCGAATACCTCCGGGAACAGGTCCATCTTGCCCGCCTCTATCTTGGACAGATCGAGGACGTCGTTGATGAGCGACAGCAGGTGGCGGCCAGCTCCCTGAATCTTCTCCAGGTCCGGCAGGAAATCGTCATGGCCGAGATCGGCGGCATCTTCTGCGAGCATTTCGCTATAGCCGATGATGGCGTTGAGCGGCGTGCGAAGCTCATGACTCATGTTGGCCAGGAATTCACTCTTGGCACGGTTTGCACCTTCTGCCGATTCCTTGAGTTCCTGCAACAGCTGCTCTCCCTTCTTTCGCTCGGATATGTCGTATAGCCAGACCAGGGTTCCGGGTTGTCCTCGGTAGTCGAGCGCTTCGGCGGAGAGCAGTGCCCAGAACTGGGAGCCGTCGGCGCGCATCAGCTTCGCTTCCATGTCCCGCACCCGTCCCCGGGAGACACTGGAGAAAAACTCGCGTTCCACATCGCGGTCGATAAAACAGTGTCCCGCCGGTCGTCCCAGTAGACCGCCCGCAGGCAGCCCATACATTTCGTCGGCGCGGGTATTGGCGAACGCGACAATGCCGCCATCGCGGACGATCATCACTCCCGAAGGGCTCGCCTCTAGGATGGTCTGTTCACGACGCTCGGTGACCCGGAGGTAGTAGGCCACGGCGAGCAGTGAAACGACCGAGATTCCACCGACAATCAGCACGAAGATGACGAAGGCCCTGAATCGGGTGTCACCCAGGGCATCGGTCAACTTGGTGACATCGCGTCCTACACGCAGCAGTGCCAACGGCGCACCATCGGGAGCGTGCATGATCAACTCGGCGCGTTCGATCTTGTGTTCTTCGGCAATGCGGAAGTTTCCGGGCGCTGCCAGTTGAGTCCCCGAATCGAGCCCGACGACCTCAAGCTCCATGCCGAGCAACTTGTCGATCGAGTGCAGTGCATTGAGGGGATCCACGTGCAGCGCGACGTAACCGCGGGGAATCAGTCCACCGATGGCCACTACCACGGTCATGCGCGGACTGTCGCCGACACGCCAGACATGCATCAGCGGTCGCAGTCGTTCGGAACCGGTGCGGGAGAGCACCCGGTCCAGCAGTTCCGGAGGCAGGGGCTCTTGCGTGACGCGCCAGTTCTCTGCCGTGACGCCCCCTTTCAGGTCATGCAGCGTAATACCCAGAAGGTTGACCACGCCGCGGCTCCAGGTAACCAGGGCGCTGCCGTAGTGATCGCTGAGCACCTTGTCCATTGCGGCCCGGTCCCGTTGGGAGAACGGGTCGCGCAGCGCCGTGGCGAGATCCCTCGCCGATTCCGTAACCGCCGCTCGGTGATTTCTCCAGAGGGTGTCATCGACAGCCACATCGATCGTCTTCTGTGTTTCGTCACGCTGGAAATCGAAAACGAGTGATTCGTAGTGACCGGTCATGAACAGACCGATGAGGAAAGAGGCAATGAGGATTGCCGTACTCGCCAGAGAGAGCAGCAGGAGCAGTGTGGTATTGCGTTTCATGAGCCTTCGTTGTCAATCCAGGCGGCCCGGCAGTACGCCTGCCGGGCCGGGTGGTCCTGCCTTACTCCTTGACGGTCGGCATGCCTTCCGCCAGCCACTCATCCATGCCGTTGGCATAGTAGTAGACGTTGGTGTAGCCCCATTCGATCGCCTTCTTGGTTGCCGCGGCCGCGCGCCCGCACTTGATGCCCTGGCAATAGAACATGACCGGGGTCGCCTGGGAGGCAACGCGGGATGAGAGAACTTCCGGATCCGTCATGTCGCTGCTGACAACGTTGATTGCCGTTTCGATGTGGCCATGGGCGTAATCAGTTGCCGGGCGGCTGTCGACGACCACCAGACCGCTTTGCGCCCCGATCAGCTCGATGACGCCCTGGTAATCGACAGTCGTGGCTCCGTCGATGTGCATCGGTGCCAACGGCGGTGCCTCCTGAGCTGCGGCCGCAAAGCCGGCTGACGAGACCATTACAAACGCAAGCAGGTGGTTGAACAGATACTTCATTGTGTCTCCTTTGTTGTCGAACGGATTAGGCCTTATGCCGTATCCGTGCTCTGCTTCAGTGTGCCGCGCCCAACAGCTCACCGCTGCCGCAAACCGGAGCTTGCTCGCCTCAGGGTATCGGCCGTGGCCGCTGGCAGGGGATTGGGAAATTGCGCCGTTCTCCCTTTCGGCTGAGTGGGACCTGTCGGTCGCGGGGCGTAGCGCCCCCTGACACCGTTCCTTGTAACCCCGCACGGTCGCGGAGAGGTAAAGCGGGACTATTCTTCATTACCCGGAAGGCGGTGGCAACCCCGAAAGAGTGTTTGCATCGTGGCATCGGCTTGAATCCCCACGCCACCTGGGATTGTTCGGGTTTTCCATGGGGAAGGGGGTGCCCATACCGGGAAGGAGAGGTTGCCTCCTTCAATACCCCCAGTGAGGTAGGGGGTGCTTTATCGGCATTGGAAAGAGAGGCATCCTGCGGGTGATCCATCGGGAGTGACACAATGATGAAGAATCGCGTTCTTACCACCGTTTTTCTCCTGCTCCTGGCTCCGGGGCTGGTGCTGGCACAGGCACGAACAGTCGGTACCGTATCGGGGCTGGTTCGGGTTGAAGCGGTGGCGGTTGGCCTGGAACACCCCTGGGGGCTCACCTTCCTGCCGGACGGCCGCATGCTGGTGACGGAACGGCCGGGGCGGTTGCGCATCGTCACTCCGGAGGGCGAACTCTCCGATCCTGTCTCCGGCGTGCCGGATGTGTTCTCACGCGGTCAGGGCGGATTGCTCGATGTGGCCCTGGACCCGGACTTCACCTCCAACCGGCTGGTCTATCTCACCTATGCAGAGCCGGGGGAAGTTGGTGCCTCGACCGCTGCGGCACGCGGGCGGCTCGATGGCAATACCCTGCAGGATGTAGAGGTGATCTTCCGCCAGGAGCCGAAGATGAGCGGTGGTGCCCATTTCGGATCACGGCTCGCCTTCGCCCCCGACGGCACCCTTTTCATCACCACCGGGGATCGTTTCCAGTTCGAGCCGGCACAGGATCTCACCAACCACATCGGCAAGCTCATCCGCATCCATCCCGACGGCTCGATCCCTGACGGGAATCCATTCGTTGGGGAGGAGGGGGCGCAGCCGGAGATCTGGTCCTACGGCCACCGCAACATTCAGGGGGCGGCGATCCATCCGGAGAGCGGTGCGCTATGGATCCACGAACACGGCCCGCGCGGCGGCGACGAGATCAACATCGTCGAGGCGGGCCGGAACTACGGCTGGCCGCTGGTGAGTTGGGGTCGCCATTACGACGGCCGCGATATTCCCGATCCGCCGACCCGGCCTGATCTGGCCCGGGCCATCCACCAGTGGACCCCTTCGATCGCGCCGTCGGGCATGATCTTCTACACCGGAGAGCTGTTCCCGGAGTGGCAGGGAGACCTGCTGGTCGGTGGGCTGGTGAGCCGTTCGCTGTTCCGCCTCAATCAGGACGGCCGGAGCGCTGCCGAAGAGGAGCGCATCGGGATGGAGTCCCGTGTCCGGGATGTGGCACAGGGGCCGGAGGGCGCCGTCTATCTCCTGACCGACGAGGGCGACGGCAAGATCCTGCGGCTTACCCCTGCGGACTGAGCGGGAATGGACACGTTGGCCGGATACCGTCACCGCAGCGACGCCCCCGGATCGAACTTCGTCGCCCTCGGGTTGAGGCGCCATTTCCCACAGTGACAAGTGAACGTGAAGGTGACTCTTCCTGCGAACAGCGACGCTGCCGACTGCCATTCACCTTGTTGTGTTGTTTCACTCTTGATGAGACATCGCCCGGCACAACCGCCTCGTGTAGTTGGCGCTCCTCGGTGACCCATCCCCATCCTGTCCTTCCCCTTGAAGGGGAAGGGACCTGCTGATTCGGCCTCTGTGCTGTTGTGGTCAAGTGATCCTGGCAGTACTTGAGGTTCTCACACCGCTTCGGCTTCCATTGCCAGCGGAGTCTTGTAGCCATTGAAGCTATGTGGCCTTGCCTGGTTGTAGTGGTTGGTCAAATAGCGCAATACGTCAGCCTCGGCCAGCTCTGGGTTCGGGTATCCGTCGGACGGAATCCATTCAGTCTTGAGACTCCGAACGAAGCGTTCCATCGGCGCACTGTCCCAGCAGTCGCCGCGTCTGCTCATGCCTTGGAGGTCCAAAACCACAGCCAGATAAATCCAGCCAGTCCCCGCCCAGATGTAGGTGATATCTCCACACCAGACGCGGTTGGGTGCCTCCACTGTAAACTCCCGATCCAGGTGATTCGGCGCAGCGGTCGCCTCGCCACCGGTCTTTTTGTAACGGTGACCGTGTGGTTGCGTGCTCTCAAGCCCCGCTTCGGTCATCAGCCGACCCGCCTTGTAGCGCCCCACGGATTCCCCTTCCGCCTTCAGTGCTGCCGACAGCGTTCTGGCGCCCGCTGCACCTCGGCTGCCCTGATGAAGGGCCACAGCCCGCGCCCTAAGTCGCTCGCGCTCCGGGTCGATTCGTACCCGGCTCTGGAGTTGGCTGTAATAGCTGCTCCGGCCCACCCCAAAGGCCTCGCACAGCTCCACTACTGGATATTGCTCGCTCAATGTCTCGATCAGCGGGACTGTTCGAGGGAGTCCGACATCAAGAGATCTGTAGCCTTTTTTAGGATTTCCTTCTCCCTCTCCAGCTTTCGGACCCGTGTTTCCAGTTCCTGAATCCGCTGATGCTCCGGCGTTAGCGCCGAGGAGTGCTGCGGTGTCTCCCCTGTCCAGGACCCTTAGCTCACTTCAGTTTGAAGTGGCCTAAGGGCGGAAACCCCTCATACTGGCCACCATTCAGTTTTACGGTGGCTGGAGAGCAACGAAGAGGTGGTTGGCACGTTCCTTCCCCTTCAAGGGGAAGGACAGGATGGGGATGGGTTCAATTCCCGCAAATGCACCCCACCACCGCGTCCGTTTGCCCCAGTACTTCCATACCGGCTGCCATTCTCAAAGTCCACGCTTCGTGAAACATACTGGGTTCAAATCCCCATCACCGCGCGGGCGATCAGGAAATAGGCCAGTAGCCCGAGCGCGTCCACCAGGGTGGTGACCACCGGCGCGCTCACCACTGCCGGGTCGATGCCGACACGGTCGGCAATGAGGGGCATCCCGGCACCCACCAGGTTGGCCCCGGTACAGATGGTGATGAGTGCCAGGCCGACCGTCGTGGCCAGCGGCTGGTTGAAGAAGAGCATGACCGGGAAATAGGCCAGTGCCGCGATCGCCGTGCCGAGCAGCAGGCCCACACGGGTCTCGCGCAGTACGATGGGCAACGGACCCCGGCCCTCCAGGTCCCCGCGTGTCATGGCGCGGATGATGGTGGTCGCCGCCTGGGCGCCGCTGTTGCCGCCGACACCGATCAGCAGCGGGATGAAGAGGGAGAGGGTGACCACCTCATCCAGCACCGACTCGAACGCATTCAGCACGTTGACCGTCAGCGCGCCCGCCAGGGCGAGCAGCAGCAGCCAGACGAAACGCGCACGGGTCAGTCTGAACACCGATACCGACAGATAGGGCCGGTCGAGCGGCTCGCTGGCGCCGGCTCGGGCGATGTCCTCCTCGATCTCCGATTGCAGCACGTCCATGGCGTCGTCCACGGTGATCAACCCGAGGATCTGCCCGTCGTCGTCGAGCACCGGCAACGCCAGCAGGTCCGCCGCCTGCAACAGGCGGGCGACCTCCTCCTGGTCCGCCTCCGGCCCCACGCTGGGCGGCGAGGAGACCATCAGGTCGGCGACACGGGCGGCGGGGTCCGCCAGCACCAGATCGCTCAGCATCATCAGGCCGAGCAGGCGCCGCCCCTCCCCGAGTACCGGAAGCACGTTCACCGTCTCGACCTGCCTGCCCTGGCGCCGGACATGCTCCAGCGCCTCCGCCGCCGACCACTCCGGGGCGAGGGGCAGATACTCCGGGTTCATGATCCGGCCGGCGCTCTCTTCGGGGAACCCCAGCAGTTTGTGGGTCAGGCGGCGCTCGTGGGGGCTCAGCCGGGCCAGGAGCAGCTGACTGACCGGCTTCGGCAGCTGTTCCAGCAGGCGGACACGGTCGTCCGGGTCGAGATCCTCCACCAGCCGGTGGACCTGGGGGTCGCGCAGGTGGGCGATCACCTCCTCCTGCAGGGCCGGTTCGAGCTGCTCGAAGACTGTGCGCAGTTCTGCCGGGGCCATGCGTGACAGCGCCGCGGCGCGTGCCGGCGGTTCCAGGCGGCGCACGGCCTCTGTGTTTGCAATCGTCTCCTGGTGGGTGCCTTTGGCCGGCTCATCCATGCGGTAGCTAAATATCCCCCGGAGGGCAGTAAGTCATGAGGATAGTCAACCCGGATTGTGCCTCTGACCCGAGGTGAATCCACAAATTGACAACCGGTTGCCATTAACGGAAACTGGTTGTCATGACGACGCGCAAGACCGGAATCAACACGGAACCCACCGCAACCGCCGCCGTGATTACCGAGATTATGCTGGCGGTCTTTCGTGTGAACGGCCGCCTGCTGGAGAGGGGTGATGAATTGGTGGGTCCGCTGGGGCTGACCAGCGCCCGCTGGCAGGTGGTGGGGGCCGTGGCGCTTGCCGGGCGACCGTTGACCGCCCCGCAAATCGCCGAGGCGATGGGCATTACCCGCCAGGGCGCCCAGAAACAGTTGAACCGCCTGCGGGAGGAGGGGCTCGTCGAACCGCGCTCGAATCCCCGCCACGGACGATCCCCGCTCTACGTGCTCACCCGGCAGGGTGCTCTGGCCTACGCCCGGGCCGATGCCCTTCAAGGGGCGTGGGCCAAAGGTCTGGGCGAAGGGGTTGCCCTTGCGGACCTGAGGACGACGCTACGCACTCTGCAGGACCTCCAGGAGCGGCTGGAACTCCCCTTGGTCAGAAAAGGAGAAGAACAATGATCACCCGCATTCATGCCATCGCCGGCAGCGTCGCCCTGCTGATGGTCTTGAGTTTCTGGATTTCGACGCTTGTCTCCGAGCTGTTCCTGACTCCCCAAGCGGTGGCCGCGGTGAAGCAGGCGATTGTCTACGGACTCGCGCTGCTTGTCCCGGCAATGATCGCCACCGGGGGCTCGGGTGCCGCATTGGCAAGGGGACACAGTGGGGCGGGGATTACCCGCAAGAGAAAACGCATGCAGGTCATCGCCTTCAACGGGTTTGTTGTCATGATCCCCGCCGCCTTGTATCTCAATGCAAAGGCCGCAGCCGCGGAGTTTGATACCGCCTTCTGGAGCGTACAGGCGGTGGAGCTTGCGTTTGGCGCTGTGCAACTGCTGCTCATCGGTCGCAACTTTCGCGACGGACTGCGGCTCACAAGGCGGACTCAGGCATCCGTGCCGGAGTCGAGTTGAGGCTATCTGCGGCGGCCTTGACCGGCCCGCGTAAAGCGATTCGGCCGCACCGTTCTGTACCGGTTTCAGCCGGTTGCTTCCGACACCAGTGCGGCTATGCCGGGAACCTCCTTGAGCCAGTCACAGTGACGCTCCTCCCTTCCGTTGGTCAGCAGTGTCGACACGTGGCCATCGTGAATGACCACCACCGCGACGGGCTGGACCGCGGCCCAGGCCACCCGACCGTGGACGTACAGGTCGCTTCGCGTGATCGGAATGATCGCCGTTGTGCCCACCTTCACCACCGGGCCGGGCCGCAGGTTGTCCATCACCACCTCACCGCGGGCCAGACAACACGCCAGGTGCGGGGCGACAGACCGAACGCCAGCACGATGCCGACCACCCGCAACGGCACGACACGGAACTCCCCCTCGCTCTCCACCGCCAACGTCTCCCGTTCGAAGTCGGGCTGAATCGACACATCGCGCCCGGCGGGCAGCAGGCTGGCGGCCATTGGGCCCGCCAGGCCCCAGAGGCGGCCGGTATCGGCCGGGTCATCCAGCCCGAACCGTGCATGCAGATGGAGCATTTGCCACTCGATTGCACCGAGGAGCCGCGAAAGGAGCAGGCGCAGGCGCGCCCAGAAGGCCGGATTGGCGAGCAGGCGTCCCACCTTGAGGCGCGACCGCTTCGCTTTGGTTGCTTTGCCTGGCGGCTTCTTGGGTGGCTTCGTCTTCGGCCGCTGCCCTCCGATCGGGAGATTGAGCAATCCAAAGGCCCACTGCAGCCGCGCGCTTCTCTGCCAGCGGCCGTTGGGCGCATCGACACTGGCAGAGAAACCGAACGTGATCGGGATTGCCAGCAGCACAGCCAACAGAAGGAACAGGCCCGCCACCACCCCGAGGGCCGTCGCCACCGCCTACGCCCCCTGCTGCTTGCCTTCCCGCGCCTTCTGCATGCCGCTGGCCACGACGTCTGCGATCTTCTCCATCAGGGTGGCCGTGCCGCCTTTCACCGGCTCCATGCGAACCCCCTGGGGGTCGATCACCAGCACCGCGACCGGCTTGATTCCGCCACCGCCGCCGGTGCCGCCTCCCGAACCCTGTGGCTGCCCCGGCGGCGCCCCCGTACCGCCGCCGGCGCCAAAGCCGAAGCCAACGCTGACCAACGGGATCAGCGTCTTGTCACCGATGGTAATCGGGTCGCCGACGACGGTCTTGCTGCTCAATATCCGCTCCAGCTCCTCGACTGCCTTGCCGAGTAACCTTTCGACCTCCTCCATCGCCGACTCCTTACTTGCTGTTCCTGTCTCAACTCTAGCCAAGCCCGGCGGCATCGATGTGCCCGTATTTGCAGGTCGGTTGGCTGCCCCCTCCCACGGACTCATTGTTGGCTATGCTGATATGCACGGTAATTACCATAAACCTGATCGCCAGAATGGCTTCCACGGACAACGCTGCATTTGGCGCCCTGCTTCCCGAACTGGTGGCTGGCTGGAAGCCTCTCAGGGACAAGCCCGAGGAGAGCCCGGAGGGGACCCTCCGCGCCCTCTGGTTCCTGGCCGCGAACGAGCGCCGGCCGGTGGAGCGCTGTCGTGTGGGGCCGTTGCCCGCCCTGAACGATGCCGCCTACGCACGCCTGAACGAACTGGTGCGCCAGCGTGTCGATGGGGTTCCCCTCGCGCATCTCACCGGTCGTCAGTGCTTCATGGGCTTGGAGATGCTCGCTGGGCCTGAGGCCCTGATCCCGCGCAAGGAGACCGAAATTCTGGGCTACGCCTCGCTCGATATGCTCCGGGCGGCGGTAGCGGAGAGTGGGGGAGCGGCAGTCATCGATCTGTGTACCGGCAGTGGCAACCTGGCCCTCGCCCTGGCCCACCACGAACCGGCCGGCCGGGTCTACGCCGCCGACCTCTCGCCCAGCGCGGTGGAGCTGGCCCGGCGCAATGCGGTGCATCTCGGATTGCAGTATCGGGTGGCGTTCCATATTGGGGATCTGTTCACACCCTTCGACCAGGAGCTGTTTGTGGGCAAGGTCGACCTCGTGATCTGCAACCCACCCTATATCTCAAGTCAGCGGGTCGTCGCGATGCCCTTGGAGGTGGGCAGCCATGAGCCGCATCTGGCCTTCAACGGCGGTCCTTTCGGCGTGTCACTCCTGAACCGGCTGATTGCAGAAGCCCCGCGCTACCTGAGGCAGGGCGGGTGGCTCTGCTTTGAGGTCGGGCTGGGGCAGGGGGCGCACATCGCCCGCAGGCTCGAGAGCAACACCGCCTACTGCGAGATCAGGAGTTGCTCTGACGCGGACGGCAATCCGCGGGCGCTACTGGCCCGCCGTTCCTGATCGGCGCCGGCTGTCGCAAGTTCTGCGGCGAAGCTGGTTCAATGCACCGGAACGGTCAGCACCCTGCAATCAATGGACGTCTGCCGATGGGCGGCCGGCGTCGCGACCGAACAGGCGCTGCACGTCCTCGATGATCACGTAGAGGCTCGGCACCAGCACCAGGGTGATGGCGGTGGCGAAGAGGATCCCGTAGCCCAGTGAAATGGCCATCGGGATCATGAAGCGGGCCTGGCGCGAGGTCTCGAAGATCATCGGTGCGAGGCCGCCGAAGGTGGTCAGGGTGGTGAGCAGGATGGGCCGGAAGCGGCGTACACCGGCGGCTATGACGGCGCTGAATGCATCCATGCCGTCGCGCCGCCGCGCGTTGGCATAGTCGATCATCACCAGCGCGTCGTTTACGACGACGCCACCCAGGGCGATCATCCCCATGACGCTGACCATGCTCAGGTTGTAGCCCATCAGCAGGTGTCCGAGGATGGCACCTACCGCACCAAACGGGATGGCTGCCATGACGATGGCCGGCTGCACATAGCTGCGGAAGGGGATCGCCAGCAGGGCGAACATGACGATGAGTGCCAGGGTGACATTGGTGATGAAGCTCTGCACCGCATCGCGCATGCTCGCCTGGCGCCCCTCGAAGCTGTAACCGAGTCCCGGGTAGTCGCGCATCAGCTGGGGCAGGTGTTCATTCCTCACCGCCTTGAGAATGCCGGCGGTCTCGCCGATGGGTTCGACGTTGGCGGTGACCAGCACCGTGCGCCGGCCATCACGGCGCGAAATTTCGGTGTAGGCGCGGCCGGGCTCGAAATCCGCCACCTGCGACAGCGGCACGTAACCGCCGGCAGGGGTGCGGATCAGCATCCGCTCCAGATCGTAGAGCCGCTGGCGTTCCGCCTCGGGGAGCCGCGCGACCACCTTCACCTCGTCGGCGCCGCGCAACTGCCGCAGGGCCTCGGCCCCGTAGAAGGCGTGGCGGATCTGATTGCCCACCTCGTCGGCGGTCAGACCGAGGCTGCGCGCCTCCGCATTCAGGCGGAAATCGAGCTGCCGCTTACCGGCGGTGTAGCCGTCGTCCACATCCTTGACGTTGCTGAACTGCGCCAGCCGCTCGGCCAGGGCGCCGCTGGCGCGATCGAGGACCGCCACATCGGCGTGGTTGAGTTCGATGCTGATGGCGGCGCCGCCGCCGGGCCCGCCACGATCCGATTCGAAGCGCACCGACTCGGTCCCCGGAAGCGTGCCGACCGCCTCTCGCCAAAGTCGGGTCAGTTCACCGGTGCTGATGGGGCGTTCGCCGGGCGGGCGCAGGAAGGCGCGCACCGTGATGGTGTTGTCCACCACCAGGGCGCGCACGCCGGTGCTCAGCTGTTCGCCGCCATTCTCTGCGATGACCTGTTCCACCGCCCCCACCATCCGGTCACGCACCGCGAGCACCCTTGGCTCGGCGCTGCCGACCGGCAGCGTGGCGCTGGCGAAGGCGACGTCCGACTCCACCTTCGGCATCAAGATGAAGCCCATCCGGCCACTCACGGGAATGGCCATGACGATGGCCAGCACCGCGATGGAGACGGTGACAGTCAGGTAACGATGGGTTACCGCCCCGGTCAGGAACGGCTGGTAGACGCGTTCCACGAAACGGGAGAAGGCGGCGGAGAAACGCTGTTGGCGCACATGGATCGCCTCGCCCACCCGGGTGGCGCGGCGATCGCGCACGTAGGCCAGGTGGGTGGGCAGGATGAACAGCGCCTCCACCCAGGAGATGATGAACACGGTGCCGACCACCAGCGGGATGGTCGCCCAGATCTGGCCGAAGGTGCCGGGGATGAAGAGCAGCGGTGCGAAGGCGACCAGGTTGGTGAGAATGGCGAAGCTGATCGGCACCGAGATGTCGCGGGCACCCTGAATGGCCGCCTCGATGAAGCTCATGCCCCGTTGTCGGTATTCGTAGATGTTCTCGCCGGCGATGATGGCATCGTCCACCACGATGCCCAACGCGATGATGAACGCGAACAGGGAGACCATGTTGATGGAGACATCCATCCCCGGCAGGAACAGCAGCGCGCCGAGGAAGGAGATGGGGATGCCGAGGGTGACCCAGAACGCCAGCTTGAATTCCAGAAACAGGCTGAGCAGGACCAGCACCAGCAGCAGGCCGATGAAGCCGTTTTTCAGCAGCAGGTTGAGGCGGTCGCGGTAGACGACCGAGTCGTCCTGTTCGATGGTGACCTGGACCTGTTCCGGCAGTCCGGTGATAAGGCCGGGGAGGGTGGCGCGCACCGCTTCGGCGATACCGATGGGGGTCTGGCCGGGAACGCGGTAGACGCTGATTCCGATGGCGGGCTGACCGTTGAAGGAGCCGACACGACGGCTGTCGGCGAACCCCTCGCGCACCTGCGCCACCTGGTCCAGACGCAACAGTACGCCGCCGTCTCCCTGAATCAGCGGCAGCCGGGCAAACTCATCGGCCCATTGGCGCCGCTCCTTCAGTCGCAGCAGGATCTCGCCGCCGCCGGTTTCCAGGCGGCCGCCGGCCCGATCCAGGGCCATCGCGCGCACGGTCTGCGCCACCTGGCCGAGGGTCAGTCCGTGGGCGCGCAGGTCCGCCTCGGCGATTTCGATGTGGACCTCCAGCGCCCGGGCGCCCGAGAGCTCCACCTGGGTAATACCCGGATTCTGCAGCAGACCATCGCGGATGTGCTGGGCGGCGCGGAACAGCGCCATTTCGTCCACCGCGCCGTAGACCTGGATGTCCATGACATCGCGGCGGTGGGTGGCGAGGTTGACCTGTGGCCGTTCGGTGTCCTCCGGCAGGGTGGTGATGCGATTCACCTCCTGCTGCACCTCCTGCCACACCTTCTGTTGGTCGACCCCCGCCATCAGTTCGAGGGTGACGGTGGCGCTCCCTTCGCCCGCCCTGGAGCGGATCTCGTCAATGCCGTCGAGTCCGCGCACTGCCTCCTCGATCGCCAGCACCACACCCTGTTCCACCTCCTCGGGTGTGGCGCCGGGGTAGGCCACCCGCACGGTCACCGTGTCGAGTTCGAAGGCCGGGAACACCTCCTGCTGGATCTTGCCGGTCATCAGCAGGCCGCCCACCAGCAGCAGGAGCATCAGCAGGTTGGCGCTGACCCGGTTGTGGACCATCCAGGCGATGGGCCCGCGTTGAAGCGAACGGCGCATCCGGTTACTCACCGGGCTGCTCCTCGGGGGGGGCGGCCCGGGGCGATGCCGGCCGGTTCACCGGCGGCGCGCAGCGCCATCCCCTCGGCCGGGACCGCCAGGTCGCTGGTGACGATCCGCTCGCCGGGCTTCAGACCGTCGCGGACGTAGACATGGTTCGCGCCCCGATAGACCACCTCCACTGGCCGGATGGAGAGTTGTGCAGCGTCATCCATCACCCACAGGGTGTCGCCGTCACGCAACCAGGCACGTTCCACGGCGAAAACGCCGTCCAGTGCGTGCCCCTCGATCTCGCCGCGTACGAAACCGCCGAGCAGGAGGCGCGGTGCCTCGCTGTTCTGCCTGGAGCCGATGGGATCGCTCACCTCCACCAGCAGCCGCGCCATGCGCCCCTTGTCGTCCAGATCGCCACGCAGGCGGATGACGCGCCCCTCACGGTGGACCCCCGCGCCCCATACCGGCTCATGGTAGAGGCGTACCGTCGCGCCGGGGATGGTGATCCAGCGCAGTGCCGACGCCGGCACCGCCAGTTCGATCCAGTAGGCGTCGGTCCCGGCCAGCGTGGCGATGGCCGTTCCGGTGGTCACCCGGGTGCCGAGGTCGGCACCCCGGGCCAGGACGAGGGCGTCGAACGGTGCGCGCAGTTCGGTGCGCTTGAGGTTCAACTCCGCCTCCGCCACAGCCGCTTCGGCAGCGGCCACGGCGGCACGTACCGTTTCGAGTTGCGGCTCGCGCAGCATCAGCTTGCGCTGTTCGTCGGTGACCGCCGTCTCCAGCAGCGCAAACTCCTGTTCGGCGACTGCACGCCGCCCCTCCTCGAGGGCCAGTTCCGCCCGCACGCGGGTCTGTTCGCTGCGCGCACGACGCACCGCCAACTGGTAGTCGGACGGGTCGATACGGATCAACAGATCACCCATTTTCACCTGCGCGCCCGGCTCGAAGTTGTCGCCGATCGCCTGTACCTCGCCGCCGACCTGCGACTGGAGCGCGACACTGCGCGCCGCCTGAACCGTCCCCCACGCCTCGATGGTGATGGCGTGATCGGCGGGAGAGATCGTGCTCACTTCGACCAGCCGTGCCTCACGCTGCGGGCGCTTGCGTTCCGCCTGCGTGACGCTGCCCATCAGGTAGGCAACGACCGCCGCGGCGACCACCAGGACGCCCAAGGCGGGGAGCAGTGCTGCCAGGCGGCGGCCCAGTCGGGATCGGGTACCGGTTTGATTCATCTTGTTTCGCTCTCGTGTTTCGATTGCCTGCACGGCTACTCCGCCGCACCGCTTGAGGGGCGGTTCATTTCCCATCCGCCGGCCAGCGCGCGTACCAGCGCGACCCGCTCCGCGATCAGTTCGCGGCGGGCGGTGACGTGCTGGCGTTCCAGTTGCTGGCGGCTGCGCAGGGCGTCGAGGACCGACAGATAGCTGCTGTCACCCTGGAAGTAGCGCAGCCGCTCCCGTTCGACCACCGCCTCCACTTCCCGCCGCTGCGCTGCCAGGCTCGCCATGAAGGCGCGCTGGCCCGCCTCGCGGCTCAGGGCGTCCTCCACCTCGCGTACCGCTTCGATAAGTGACTGCCCGTAACTGTTCAGGTTCTCCTCGACCACCGCGCGGGTGCGATCCACCTCGGCGCGGCGCCGTCCGCCGTCGATGAGTGGCAGCGCAAGCTGCGCGGCCAGATTGCCCAGCCAGTTGCCGAAATTGCCATCGGTGGTGGCGGTGGCGGCGCTGAGATCGAGCCGGGGGAAACGGTTCGCCACCGCCTCGGCGGCGCGGGCGTCTGCCGCCCGCAGGCGCAACAGGGCCCGTTGCAGGTCCGGGCGGCGCTGCACCAGTTCGGCGGGCACGCCGGTGGCCGGTAGCGGACCGGGGGCGCGCAGCTCGGCATCGGCCGGCAGGACGACACCGCCGGGCGCCTCACCGAGCAGAATCGCCATCCGGTGGGTCAAAGTGGCCAGCTGGGTCTCAATCCGGGTCCGCTCCCCCTCGGTCTGCGCCAGCAGTTGCCGCTGGCGATGGATATCGCTGGCGGTGGCCTGACCGCTGCGGAAGCGCGCCTCGACCACCGCCAGCAGTTGCCGGTTGTTGTCGAGCTGTTCGTCGTTGAGTTGCAGTTGCGCCCGCTGTTCGACCAGTTGATACCAACTGGTCGCCACCTCGGCACTCAGGGTGATGGCGGCGGTGCGCAGATCGGCGGCGGAGGCGTCGGCCTCGAACCCGGCGGCGTCGGAGGTGGCGCGCAGGCGGCCCCACAGGTCCACCTCGTAGCTGGCGGCGAGGGTGCCCTGGCGATTTTCGACACCGCTGCCGTCGGTACGGCGGGTGATCTCGGCCTGGGTGTTGAGGGTCGGCCAGAGTGCCGCCCCCGCGCCCCGTGCCGCCGCCTCGGACTGGCTCAGCCGCGCCCAGGCGGCGCGCAGGGTGAGGTTATCGGCCAGCGCCCGATCGACCAGCAGGTTGAGGCTGGGGTCTTCGAACGCCTCCCACCAGCGGTCCGGCAGCGCCTCTTCGCCGGCGAGGCTGAACTGCTCCGGCAGATCGACCGGCGGATCGGTCCGGATGGGCGTACCGGCGCAGCCGACGAACAGCAGCGCCAGGAGCGAAAGCGTACCAATGCGGGTCAATGGGGTCATGAAGGCCAGTGAATGAACGATTGCGGACAATTATCCTGGAAACCGCAGTTGGACGCGCCCGAGTGTGCGGTTCTCGGCCCGGCTGGCAAGGCGCGACCCGCAGGGAATGGCTGGCCCTTCCCAAGGGGCGCACCAATCCGCCGGGAGCGGATTGGGACAGCCGAAGGCTGGCCCGAAGGGCGGACTCCAGGGAAGGAGTCCGCAACGCCGCCAGACGGGCCGAGAACCGTGCAATCGGGTGCGTAGCCTACTCACCCCTACGGTGAACTCTGTCGAAAGCAGAAACATTTTTTCTCCGAATACTTATCGAAGCCACGAAGCGGTCAACTGCGGTTTCTAGGATTATCCCCGGCGGGGAGGGCAAGCGGAAACGGCTTCGTGTATCCGCCTGTAGCGCTGGCGGCGGTTTGAAACACCCTGATACAAACCAACATGGCCTGCGACGGAGCAGCCGGGGATAATCCCCAGCAACCAGCAGACACCGACCAGTATGAACGAAACCCCATCACCCCACCTCCTTGTGGTGGACGACCACAGCGAGATTCGCGACGCCCTGCGGGATTATCTCACCCGCAACGGCTACCGCGTGACCACGGCCCGGGATGCGGGGGAGGCGCGCCGCGCGCTGGGGGTGGGCGGCTTCGATCTGGTGGTGCTCGATATCATGATGCCGGGCGAGGACGGTCTGACGCTTTGCCGCTGGATTCGTGAAGGGGTGAAGCTGCCGGTGATCTTCCTGACCGCCATGGCCGAGCCGACCGACCGCATCGTCGGACTGGAGATCGGCGCCGACGACTACCTAATCAAACCGTTCGAACCGCGCGAGCTGCTGGCCCGCATCCGTGCCGTGCTGCGGCGGGTCAATGCGCTGCCGCCGCGCGCCCAACTGGAGGCGCGCCGGGCCCGCTTCGGCGGCTGGATTCTCGACCTGACCCACCGTGAACTGAAGCGGGAAGGGGAGGCCGGTGAGGCGGTGCCCCTGAGCGCCGCCGAATTCGATCTGCTGACCGCCTTTTTGCGCTATCCCGATTCGGTGCTCAGCCGCGATCAGCTGCTCGACCTGACCCAGAGCGGCGAGGCGCGCGCGTTCGATCGCCGGGTCGATATCCAGGTGAGCCGGTTGCGGCGCAAGGTCGAGGAGGACCCGGCGCAGCCGCGCATCATCAAGACCCACTGGGGCGGCGGTTACTCCCTGGTCGGTCCGGTGGAGCTGGAACAGTGAAGCGCTGGCTGAACAGCCTGCATGGGCGGCTGGTGCTGTTGGTGGTCACCGCGCTGGTGGTGGCGCAGGGGGTGGCCATGACCATTCATCTGGTCGACCGCCACGGTTACATCCGCGAACTGAACGAGACCATTGCCACCCGCCGCATCCCCGCCGCCGTGGAACTCCTCGCCGCGCTGCCCGAATCGGAGCAGCCGCGACTGGCTGCCGCGCTCAGCACCACCTGGAGCCGCTTCCTCATCGGTGATGGCCCCGTGGTGGAGAACGAAGAAAACTTCTCCGGCCTCGCCGACCAGCTGCGCACGGCGCTGAACCATTCCGCCGAACAGGTGCGGGTCGGCACGGTAGCGGAACCCCACGCCGATGTGCCGGAGCCCCGCTGGTCCGGTGAAACCCTGACCATCGCCGTGCATCTGAATGACGGCCGCTGGCTCACTCTCGAACGGCCCTTGCATCCGCCCCTGCGCCACGCGGTCGGTCCCGTGGTGCTCTCGCTTTCGCTATCCGCGCTGGCGGTGCTGGCGGTGGTCGCCTGGCTGGTGCGGCGCACCACCCGCCCGTTGCAGGCGCTCACCACGGCGGCGGAGCGGTTCGGGCGCGGCGATACGGTCGAGCCGTTGCCGGAGGCGGGGCCCGACGATGTGCGCCGCACCATCCGCGCCTTCAACACCATGAGCGATCGCCTGCAACGCTTCATCGCCGATCGCACCCGCATGCTGGCCGCCATCTCCCACGACCTGCGCACACCCATTACCGCCCTGCGGCTGCGCTCGGAGATGGTGGACGACCCGGAGACGCGGGAGCGGATGCAGCGCTCGCTGCAAGAGATGCAGCACATGGTCGAGGCCACCTTGCAGTTCGCCCGCGCCGAGGCGGTTCAGGAGCCGACGGAAGAGGTCGATCTCGGTGAGCTGGTCGAGGCGGTTTGCGCCGATGTGGCGGATGCCGGCGGGACGGTATCGTGCAGCGCGGACGAGACGATCCGGGTTCTGGCCCGGCCCACGGCGCTCGGCCGCGCGCTACGCAACGTGGTGGACAACGCGGTGTTCTACGGAAAGCGGGCGCAGGTGTCTGTCACGAAAACCTCCGAAGGGGCTCTGGTACGCGTGGACGACCAGGGCGACAGCATCCCCGAGGCCGACCGGGAGCGGGTCTTCGAACCGTTCGTCCGGCTGGAAAACTCCCGCAGCGCCGAGACCGGCGGCACCGGCCTAGGGCTCGCCACTGCACGCACCATCATCCATGCCCACGGCGGCACCATCCGCCTCGGCAACAATCAAAGCGGCGGCTTGCGGGTAGAGATTGCCTTACCCGGAATGTGATGACGGTTGGGGTCTGCTTACCTCGCAATTCTTGTCATATTGCGCCCCGCACGGGTACTACGATATGACTACATCGCGCCGCAGGAGTAATCGTTCCAATGGTCTCCACATCGATAAAGCTTCCCGATGAATTGAAGGCACGGATCCATAAGCTGGCCGAATTGACCCACCGTTCGCCTCACAGCGTTATGGTCGAGGCCCTCGAGCGGGGAATCTCTCGCGAGGAGCGGGTTTACGAATTCGTGCAGGAAGCGGTGCGCTCGGACACTGCGGTGGAAAGAGGCGGCAACATCTATCGGACTGAAGAGGTGCATACCTGGCTCAAGCGGCTGGCGGAGGGGGAAACTGCCGGAAGACCACAGCCTTGGCGCAGATAGTCTATTCGGAAAACGCGCTCGACAATCTGGAGCGCCTGTTCAACTTCCTGTTGGAACAAGAACCGTCGGCCGTCGCTACAGCCGCCACCGTCATCACCGAAGCAGTTGAAACGTTTCACCATCACCCTTTGCTCGGATGCCCCATCAAAGGGGGATATGATATCCGCGAGTTGATTATCTCCTATGGCAAGACGGGTTACGTTGCCCTCTATCGCTTCGTCCCTGCACGCGACCAAATTCGGATTCTCGCAGTTCGTCACCAGTTCGAACTCGATTATCCCGTGTAGCACTGAATCCTACGGGTTACTGCGGATAACGGGTAACCTCAAATTGCGTTTATTTGACTCTGACCCCAAATATTTTAGAACCTGATTCCACCGGCCAGCATGTCACCTGAATATGCCATAAACTCCCGAGCACACTGCAAGAACGGCAACAATGTAGGGTACAGCGATATCCCAGAATGCACGCTCCCGTAGCACCATTATCCAAAGCGCACGAAGCTCCTCCACGGCTGTGAATGTGCACCACTTGGAAAGCTCTACTCTCTTGGCAGAAACGGCAGCCTCTCGCAGCGCTCCGCGCTTAATTGGAGCCTTTTGCAACGTCCCGCCTTTAAACACAATGCACCTTTTAAAAAATGACTTACCAAAGAGACTTGGATGCTTTATGCCGCTAACAACTTCGGCCTTCTCTGGGTCCGCTCTTGGGTTGCCCTCTTCGATGATCCGTTTAATCTCGTCAATTGGAGTCCCCCCCCGCAGCCTCATATACCTTGATGGCGCAACCGCGCAGCAATGGGCGACTGGGGGTATTGTTTATTATTTCCCAAACCTTTCCGTCGAAGTCTCCAAAACCATAGATATCCGCATACACCGTGAAGCGCCAGAGCTGATAAATGAAAACTGCCCATGCCAAGAAGTGCAAAACGCCGGGATTTCCAAACGCTAGACCAAGTCCGCTTACCGACACTCCTGTGAATTGCCCTTCCCCCACCTCATAAGCGATCAGAGACAGTGAAATGATGAGCAGGTTTCTCCTCTGTCGCAGGAGTCCTGGCGGCAGGTCATCGGTGGAATTTTCAGGAGGCGGGTAGTTGATGTGCATGCGTCCCTGCTCTATCCGGGAGGTTAAGTTCTAGGACCAATCCGAGCCAATAAGTCGTAAATGTTAGGCGGAATTGCGTCGTCTTTGATTATCCCCGTCGACGAGGGGCGGAAAAGAGACTGCAGGATATAAGCTCGGTCTGTCTCCGCTACAGCATTCCCTTGCTGTAGCAGCGACAGGAATACCAACGTCATTATTTCTCTTTCGCCCGCGTCAGTTCCCAGATGGAAATGACTAAGCATCATTCGCACAAAAAGACGAGTCACCCACACGAACGCCAGACCCGTGAGCGCGATGATTGCGAGCTGTGTCGTCGCAGGCGCTACGAGCAGGCCTTTTTCGGGCTGAGCTACTTCGGGCAGGGCCACAAGGAGGCTTTTGACAGAAATTACCCCAAAGATTAGGGTGATTAAGGCCGCGACCCCAAAAACTGCTGCAAAGGCCAGATGTTTGCGTTTTTGATCCCGCCAGTACTTAACGGGCTCCTGAAGAGTAAGCTCCGCTTTTAGGTATGTCTTGTACGTTTTTACTTGATCTTGCGCGGCACTAATCTCTTGGTGAATTACCTTATTGTATTCTGAAGCCAGGCGTTCTTTCTGCTGGTTCGTTTCTTCAACTTCTACTGCGAGCCGCTCCCGAAACTCAGCAGTCTCCTCTCGTAGTTGTGCCAGCGCCTCTCGCGAGCGAGCCGCCTCTTCGTTCCATTCGTTCCGAAGGGCTATCAGTGCCAACCGCTCTCCTTCGGAAGTATCCTTTAATCCCATTTCGAAGGAAAAGCCCTCCATTGCCCCTCTTAAAGTAGGCTGGTGCTTTAGGTTGACTGGAACAGAAATAAACCAACCTAGCACCCAAGCCGCTCGAACTGGGTCGCTTTCCTTTATCGACAGGAGAAATTCCGCTTCTGCCGTTCTGGAATGAAGACAGGTTTTGTGCTGCTGATAAGCCTTTCGAAACAGGTGCTCTGTTTCCTTGAACAAGTCCTTGAGCACTGCCGTCTGCTTTGCGTGATTTCGCAGCAGGGATATTCGCTGACTCATTTCTCCAAGAAACTGGAACTGTCGAACTGCTACTTGCTGAATATTCCCATCGGAACTTAGCGCACTGTCGAGCCAACGCCATTTCCCATCTTCCTCAGCCAACCACTTGGCAAAATCGTCAATATTGAAAAACCTGATTATTCCGCCCCGGTCGGCCAGATCGACTTCCATAACGGGTGATGGTTTTTCTTCTTGGCTTCCCATTGCAGGTCCCCTTCCAAGTGGTTTGCATCCGTTTTGTTCTGAGACCGACCCACGTCCCTCAGTGCCCTGATGGTCGCGAGTGCGGCTTTACTGTGCCGAGTTTGCGAATCGGGGTATGCAGCAGAAAGGGGGAGGCTGGCGAGACGTACGTTCGGCCTGAATCGAACGCAGCCAGCCACCGCTGGTGGCGACCCGTGGTTCTGCCTCTGTGTGGCATTGGTGGCGATGGGTAGTTCTCTTCTTATTACGCTTCCGCGCCAAGGAAGGCTGGCGGGCGGCTGTTTATTTCCCTCGATTAAACGTGGATTTGGCGCTCGGGGCAACCTTTTGGGGGAATGTGTCGATGGATAATTGGGGTCAGAGTAAAATAAATCCTTCCCACGTCTGCCACGGTGGGCTGAGGGGCCGGGGATCAGTCTCGCCTTGTAGCACGCGGAACAGCCAGCCACCGCTGGTGGCGAGCCGTGGTTCTGCCTCTGTGTGGTTTCAGTGGCGATGGGTAGTTCTCTTCTTATTACGCTTCCGCGCCTGGGAACGCTCGCGGACGGCTGTTGATTTCCCTCGATTAAACGTGGCATTGGCGCTCGGGGCAACCTTTTGGGGTGAATGTGTCATGAATGTGAACTTTCGGCCCGCGCAGGATCGCGCGGGCCGAACCTGCTTCCGGATGAGGTTTCGATGGGCTCGGGTGGGGTGCCGACGAAGGAGTCCGGGTGGCGGTCGTGCTGCCGGCCAGGTGAGTCTCGATCAGGCTGTGGCGGGGGAGGGTTCGAAGTGCTTTCTTAGGCGATTGAGCAGGCCGGGGCGGCATCGCCGTGACGGCCGGTGGCCTTTAGGCGGCGGAACTGCTGGACGTGAAGCCGACCACGCTGGCATCCCGAATCAAGAAGCTGGGGATCAATCGCTACCACTATTTGCAGGAACGTGCGGTCGAATGAATTCGCCCGTAGGCCGGAAGTCCCGGCCTGCGGGGTTCGTTCAAGGGGAGGGTTTTGGGTAGTCCAGTGACCCCTTGGCACGGCGTCGATGTGCCCACGCCGGCCAGTCGAGGGCGTTCAGGCTGCAGTTATCACCCGGTTGCGCCCCTCTGCTTTGGCACGGTAGAGCGCTTCATCCGCCTTCCGGATCAGGTCATCAAGGGATCCGATATCGTCCGGGTAGGCAGCCAGTCCGATACTGACGGTGACGGGCTGTCCACCGAGCGCCGACAAACGAAGCTGCTCGATCGTCTGTCGCACTTTCTCCGCGGTCACCTGTCCGTCGGTACCTCCCGTCTGGGGCAGGAGTACCACGAACTCTTCACCGCCGTAGCGGCCCAGCAGATCGCTGCCGCGCATCGTGCGGCGAAGTGCATCGGCGACAGCAATGAGAGCCTGATCGCCCACCTGGTGTCCGTAATGGTCGTTGATCTGCTTGAAATGATCCACGTCGATCATGAGCAGGGAGAGTTCGGAGTGGTAGCGCTGGGCACGGGCGAACTCCGCCTCCATGCGTTCGGTGATATAGCTTCGGTTGAAGACGCCGGTCAGGCCATCGGTGATCGAGAGGCGCTCCACCTCCTGGTGGGTGAGTGCGTTTTCGAGTACCACCGCCACCTGGTTGGCCATGTACTCCAGCAGGGCCATCTCACTCGGGCGGAAGCCGTTCAAGGTGCCGAGCAGCATCACCCCGAGCACCCGCTCCTGATAGATGATGGGGATGAGGGCGACCTCCTTCGGCAGGGTGTCGGCGACACCGAAGTTCACATTGACCTTGCAGTCGCTCGGGATCTGCTTCGCATGGATGACCCGTCGCTGCACCGCTGCTTCGCCCGGCAAACCCTGCCCAAAACGTAATCGCGGCATCTGTTCCAGATCGACCGCATAGGCGACGTAGGGGGACAGGTTTTGCTCACGTCCGTCGGTCTCTGCGAGATAGATGACTCCCGCTTGCGAAGTGGTGAGTTCCACCACCTTGTTCAACACTTTCTGCAGGAGTTCACGTGGCTTGAGGCTGGTGATCAGCAGGCTGGTGAGGGAGTTGAAGCTCTCTACGCGCTCCTGATGCTCCTGAACCGCCTGGGCCATGCGGTTGAAGCCTTCGCCGACCCCCTCGAATTCGTCCTTGGTCCGGAGGTCGGTACGTGCGTTCAGATTACCATCGGCAAAGGAGCCCATGGCGCCCATCAGGGCTCGCAACGGGGTCATGGTGTCACGGTAGGCCAGATAGGCAATGACCACCGAGAGCAGGAAACCGAGGCCTAGAAAGATGTAAATGTTGCGGGCGTTGTCGGCAATCAGCTGCTCGATGTTGTCACTGCGCACACCGATGGAGAGTGCGCCAATCGGCTCGCCCGCAAGGTTGGTGATCGGCTCGGAGATGATGAAGCTCGGGATGCCGTTGACGTTGATATGCCCGCGGAAGATCCGCCCGCTGCGGACGTGATCGTTGAGTACCGTAGGGGCGAGCAGACCGGTGGCCCAGATGTTGTTCGGCCGCTGTGAGGCGGCAATGATCCGCGACTCCTGGATCAGCGAACTGAACAGGGCCGCGTCGATGCTCAGGTAATCGTGGATGGCATTGGGCAGCCAGTCGTCTTCATTGAGCATGATGATGCCCGCCAGGGCGCCGATGACCTCACCGTTATCCTGTACCGGCACCACCACGACCTGGGTCATCACCTCGGGTGCGAGATTGCCGCGTAGTCGGGCATTCTCTTCGAGGAAGATCTGGCTGGGAAGCAGTTCGGTGGAGGTGATCGGTTCGGCCGACGTGTAGGCGCGGGCGATCATCTCGTTCAGGGAGATCCGCTGTCCGATTGGCCCCGATCGCCGCACCAGGACCCGTCGATCGGGACCGGTGATGAGCCAGACGTCGGTAAACGGCAGCAGTGCCTCCTGTCGGCGCAGCAGTTCGGTCAGTTGCTGCTCATCGCCGTCGCGCAACGCGGCCTTCACGTATGGACTGGCGGCCGTCTGAACCAGCGAGGAGCTTACCGTGTTGATCCGTTCATGGTAGACACGCCAGGCGCCGCGCAGGTTGGCCTCCAGGGCGCGGAGAGACTCGCCCTCCATGGCTGCGCGTAGGGTGAAGCCGGTGATGTGCATCAGGCCGAACATCGGAACGAACACCACCAGCGCGAACGCGATGAGGGTCTTCCAGCCGATCGAGAGGTAAAACCGTTGCGGTCCCCAGACGACGCGATAAGCGCCGTTTTCGCCGTCGGGCAGATGCTTATGCTGGGGCATGGGGGCCGTTCCTTGGAGGGAAAACAGATCTACTGTGCCCTATCGGCGCGGCGGCCGCAACGACCCGGGTTCCGGGGAGCGGGCGGCAGGTTCAAGGGCGAGGCAAGGAGGCACCACCGTGCTGGACCGCTGGCTAACCCCCGGCGAGCCGGCGCAATGCAGGGAGGTCGAGCAGTTCGATACGTCCACGGTGCAGGCGCACGCACCCTTTGTGCTCCAACTCCTTCAACTGGCGGCTGACCACCTCGCGGGCGGTGCCCAATTCGGCGGCGAGTACCTGATGCGTGACTTCGATGACCGGGGTGCTGCTACCACGCTCGAGCAGGCGCTGGGCCAGACGGCTGTCCAGCCGGCCGAAGGCCACCTCCTCGATCAGCATGATCAGGCTGCTGATCCGCTGGCCGTAGGAGGCGAAGATGAAGCGGCGAAAACCGGGCGAAGTCGCGAGTCCCTCCTGGAATCGTTCCAGCGGGATGGTGACCGCGGTGACCGCGGTTTCTGCGATCCCCTCTGCCGGGTAGACCTCGCCCGCCAGCAGACTGGAGGTGGTCAGTACGCAGGAGTCTCCACCCCGCACCCGGTAGAGGGTGATCTCACGACCGTTCTCGGCCACCTTCTGCACCCGTACCGATCCCTCCAGCACCAGCATGTAGTAGCGGCAGGGATCGCCGTCATGGAACACGATGGTCCCGGCCGGCACCTCGACCAGCCGGGCGGAAGCAAGAATCGAGTGCCAAGTCGGGTCGTCCAGCGCCTGGAGTGCCGGGAAGCGTTTGATCCAGTCGTTGGAGGCGGCCGAAATCACCCCTCACGGACCTCCTCAGCGACCATCGCTTCGGCGAGTGCGGTGCGCCGTTCGTAGGCCTCACGGGCGATGCGGATGTCCTCGAGGAAGTAGGGCAACTCGCGCAGCAGCAGTGCCTGAGGGCCGTCCACCAGCGCGGCGCTCGGCTTCGGGTGGAAATCCACCAGGATCATGTTGGCCCCGGCGATCACCCCCTGAGCGGTGACGTGGAATACATCCGGCAACCGGTCCGAGGAGACGAATCGCCCCCCAACGGAGTGGGACGGGTCGATGCAGACCGGCATGCGGGTGAGCCGCTTGACCACCGGAACGTGGGCGAAATCGACAAAGTTGCGGTGCGGGTCGCCCATGTTGGTCTTCATGCCACGCAGGCCGAAGACCACCCGGTGGTTGCCCTCGCTTGCCAGGTATTCGGCGGCGTTCAGGGACTCCTCGAGCGTGATGCCGAAGCCGCGCTTCAGCAGCACCGGGAATTCGCGCTGCCGCCCGGTGTGCTTGAGCAGTTCGAAATTCTGCGTGTTGCGGGTGCCGATCTGGAGCATCACGCCGGTCGGCTGCCCGGTCTGTTCCAGGGCGTCGTGGATCTCCTCGATGTGGCTCTCGTGGGTGATCTCCATGGCGATCACCTTGATGCCGTACTTGCCGGCCAGCTCGAACACATAAGGCAGGCACGCCTTGCCGTGGCCCTGGAAGGCGTAGGGGCTGGTGCGCGGCTTGTAGGCGCCCATGCGGGTGCAGACCTGCCCGTGGTCGCGCAGCGTCCGCATCATGATCTCCACATGCTCCGGGGTATCCACCGCGCAGAGCCCGGCGAAGAGGTTCAGCGTGTCCTGGCCGAAGCGCACGCCGTTGTATTCGAAGTGGGTGGAGCGCTTGTCGTCCCGATGGCGGCCGAGGATGCGGTACTCCTCCGACACCCGGACCACCCGCTCGACACCGGGCAGGACCTCGATGTCCTTGGCTTCGAGCCGGGCGGTCTCGCCGACGAGGTAGAGTTCAGTCAGCACCTGCTGGGTACCGTGCTCCTCGTGGACCCGGACGGTGATGTTGGGCAGGCGGGAGAGATGCTCCATCGTCTCCCGGAATTCGGTCGTCTCGCGGCCGACGTTCGGTTGCAGGATGACAATCATCGGAGTCTGGCGGAGGTTGCCTGAAGGGAAGACCGCATTGTCGGCAATTCGGGCGCTGGTTGCTAGGGGCTAGGGGCTAGGGGCTAGGGGCTAGGGGCTAAGGGCTAGGGGCTAGGGGCTAGGGGCTAGGTAGCGACTCGCTTTGCTTGTGACTCTCTTCGATAACGCGCGCGAAGCGCGCTCATTCCCTAGCTCCTAATCCCCAGCCCCGAGCCCCTGCCTTTCAATCCCGAAACCGCCTCCCCAGATCCCCGTACGCATCGATCCGCCGGTCGCGCAGGAACGGCCACATGCGCCGCACTGTCTCGCTGCGGGTGAGGTCGAGGGTGGCGGTGAGTACCGTCGGGCTCTCCACCGGGGCGCGGGCGATGAACTCACCCTGGGGACCGGCGATGAAGCTGTTGCCCCAGAAGTGGATACCGGCACCACCGGCCGGGTCCGGTTCGCTGCCAATGCGGTTGCAGGCGAGCAGGTGCAGTCCGTTGGCGACCGCATGGCCACGCTGTACCGTGACCCATGCCTCCAGTTGGCGCGCCTGCTCTTCTTGCGGGTCGGTCGGCTCCCAGCCGATGGCGGTGGGGTAGAGCAGCAGTTCCGCGCCGGCCAGCGCCATCAGGCGTGCCGCCTCCGGGTACCACTGGTCCCAGCACACCAGCACCCCGAGCCGGCCGACCGAGGTGTCGACGGGTTCAAACCCGAGATCGCCGGGGGTGAAGTAGAACTTCTCGTAATAGCCGGGATCGTCCGGGATGTGCATCTTGCGGTAGCGTCCGACGATCGTACCGTCCGCCTCCAGTACCACTGCGGTGTTGTGGTAGAGACCGGCGGCGCGCCGCTCGAACAGTGAGGCAACGATGACCACCCCCAGTTCCGCCGCCACCTGGCCCAGGGCCTCGGTGGTGGGGCCGGGGATCGGTTCGGCCTGGTCGAACCGGGCCGGATCTTCGGTCTGGCAGAAGTAGACGCCGGTATGCAGCTCCTGCAGCAGCACCAGCCGGGCACCCTTGCCCGCGGCCTCGCGGATGCCGGCAATGGTCGCGGCCAGGTTGGCCTCACGATCCTCATCGCAGGCGTGTTGTACGAGACCGACCGTCAGTGTCTTATTCATCGCTCGAATCACCCCAGAGGCACCCGCAGGGCGCAATCGTGCGCCGATCGTACCTTTCCGCTCACGCGGCGCAATAGGATTGCGCCCTACGTCAATGGTTCAAATCACGCCCACCGGAAGCTGCATGGTGACGCAGTGGAGGCTGCCGTACTGGAGGATCAATGAGCGGCAGTCGATGCTCACCACTTCCCGATCGGGGAAGGCGGCGGCGAGCCGCTCGAGGGCGAGCGCATCGGTCGGATCGTCATAGGTGGGTACCAGTACCGCGCCGTCGATGATGAGGAAGTTGGCGTGGGTGGCCGGCAGGCGCTGGCCCTCCTCGTCATATTGGGGCGCCGGCAGAGGCAGCGGGACCAGGCGATAGGGTTCACCATCCTGATCCCGGAACCCCGCCAGCTCCTCCGCCATTCGTGCCAGCGGTTCGTAATGGGGGTCGGTGGGGTCGTCGCAGGTGACGTGGGCGATGGTCCGGGCGTCGCAGAAGCGGGCCAGCGTGTCCACGTGGGCGTCGGTGTCGTCGCCGGACAGCTCACCGTGGTCCAGCCACAGGACGCGTCGGGTGCCGAACAGGCGGGCGAACATGAGTTCCAGCCCCACACAGTCGTACTGGGGATTGCGTTCGGGGGAGAGCAGACAGCGGCGGGTGGTCAGCAGCGTGCCCTCGCCGTCGCTGTCGATGCTGCCCCCTTCGAGTACCAGGTCGAACCGCTCCAGCGGCACCTCGTCGAACACCCCGGCATCGTGCAGGCGTCCGGTGAGCCGGTTGTCGAGGGCGGACGCGTGCTTGCGCCCCCAGCCGTTGAAGACAAAGTCGAGCAGCCGCGGCTGTCCCGCTTCCAGTACCGTGATGGGGCCGTGATCCCGCGCCCAAGTGTCGTTGGACGGGGCCACCGCGAGACGGACCTGCTCCATCGCCACCTCACCTTCGGTCAGCTGCCGCTGAACTTCGGCCCGGTGGGACTCGTCGTAACAGGTGACCAGCAGCTTCTCCCGCTTCGCCACCTCGCGGGCAATGGCGACAAAGGTCGGGGTGACGCGCGCCAGGTGGGGCGCCCAGTCCCCGTGGCCGTGGGGCCAGGTGAGCATGACGCCGCTTTGGGGCGCCCATTCGGCGGGGAGTATCCGGGTGTTGGTCGGCATTATGGATTCGGGATCAAAAACGCCCGCGAACGCGGGCGTTCGGTAGGGTTCGTGTTTTCCGGTTAGCGATTGCGAACCGTATGGATAACGTACTGGTGTTCAAAATAGACCGTATATTCCTCATAGACCCAGCGGGTAATCGGCGGTTCGCCCACCGGCGCCTGTTTTTCCCGGGGTTCGCCGAAGCGGCGCTGCACCTCGGTCATACTTATGCCGCGCTGCGGGACCGCCTCCTGGGCCGATTCCACGCCAGGCGGGAGATCCAGCACTTCTGCGCCCGCGGGCAGTGCGCTGCCGAGCAGAAGGGCTGCGGCGATAAAGGTGACGCGAGACACACACATGATCCGGCTCCTTGGGTTCCAGGCGTCCACAGACTCGAACGGCGATTCGCCAATCGGGGTTATGGCATGCAAATATACTTCAGCTCCGTCCTTTGAGTAAAACCGCCCACGCCACTCCATGAACCCGCGTCACATTTTTTCCTACCGTCCCTACTGGGCCCGCCGTTTTGGCGTGGCGCCGTTCCTGCCCATGTCCCGTGAGGAGATGGACCATCTCGGCTGGGACAGCTGCGACATCGTCCTGGTGACCGGGGATGCCTACATCGATCACCCCAGCTTCGGCATGGCGTTGGTCGGGCGGCTGCTGGAGGCGCAGGGATTCCGGGTCGGCATCATCAGCCAGCCGGACTGGCGGGATGCGGAGCCGTTTCGTGCCCTGGGACGGCCCAACCTCTTCTTCGGCGTCACCGCCGGCAACATGGACTCGATGGTCAACCGCTACACGGCTGACCGCAAGATCCGCAAGGACGACGCCTACTCGCCGGGCGGGGAGGGGGGCCGCCGGCCGGACCGCTCCACGGTGGCCTATGCCCAGCGCTGCCGCGAGGCGTTCTCCGGTGTGCCGGTCGTTATCGGCGGCATCGAGGCGAGCCTGCGTCGCCTGGCCCACTACGACTACTGGTCGGATAAGGTGCGCCGCTCCATTCTGCTCGACGCCAAGGCGGACCTGCTCATCTACGGCAATGCCGAGCGGGCGCTGGTGGAGGTGGCTCACCGGGTCGCCGCCGGCGAGGCCCCCAACACCATCCGGGACCTGCGCGGCACCGCCTTCGTCTGCAAGAAGCCGCCGGAGGGGTACACGGAACTGGACGCCACCGACCCGGAGCACGCCGAGCGGGTCAAATCGGCACGGGATCGCACCGTGGTGCGCCTGCCCGGCTACCCGGCGGTGGTGGATGACCCGGTCCTCTACGCCCACGCCTCGCGGGCGTTCCATCTGGAGACCAACCCCTACAACGCCCGCGCCCTGGTGCAGCGCCATGGCGATCGGGAGGTGTGGATCAACCCGCCGCCCATTCCCCTCACCACCGAGGAGCTGGACGGGGTGTACGAGTTGCCCTACGCCCGCGCGCCGCATCCGGCCTATGGGGGGGCACGCATCCCCGCCTGGGAGATGATCCGCCACTCGGTCAACATCATGCGCGGCTGTTTCGGCGGCTGCACCTTCTGCTCCATCACCGAGCATGAGGGGCGCATCATCCAGAACCGTTCCGAGGGGTCGATCCTGCGGGAGATCGAATCGATCCGTGACCGCACGGAGGGATTCACCGGGGTCATCTCCGATCTCGGCGGCCCCACCGCCAACATGTACCTCCTGCGCTGCAAGGACCCGAAGGTGGAGGCGGCCTGCCGCCGACTCTCCTGTGTCCACCCGGATATCTGCCCCAACATGGGGACCGATCAGCGTCCGCTGGTGGAACTCTATCGCAAGGCGCGGGCGCTGCCCGGGGTGAAGAAGGTGGCGATCGCTTCGGGGCTGCGTTACGACATTGCGGTGCGCTCGCCCGAGTATGTGCGCGAACTGGTGACCCACCACGTGGGCGGCTACCTGAAGATCGCCCCCGAGCACACCGAGCCGGGCCCGCTGTCACTGATGCTGAAGCCGGGGATTGAAACCTACGAGGCGTTCAAGAAGCTGTTCGAGCGCTACTCCCGTGAGGCGGGCAAGGAGCAGTACCTCATCCCCTATTTCATCGCCGCCCACCCGGGTACCACCGACGAGGACATGCTGAACCTGGCGTTGTGGCTGAAGCGCAACGGCTTCCGGCTCGATCAGGTGCAGACTTTCCTCCCGTCGCCCCTGTCGCTGGCGACTGCCATGTACCACACCCACCACAATCCGCTGCGACGGGTGCAGCGGAACGGCGGGGAGATCCCGGTGCCCAAGGGGTTACGGGTGCGGCGGCTGCACAAGGCGTTTCTGCGGTATCACGACCCGAAGAACTGGCCACTGCTGCGCGAGGCACTGATGCGCATGGGGCGTGCCGACCTTATAGGTCCGGGCAAGCGTCATCTGGTTCCGCCGGCGCGGCCGGCGGAGCGTCCGGTGCAGTCGTCCCGTAGGAGCCCGCCCCCGCGGGCGAATGGGCGTAAGCAGATACGCTCGAAGGCACGAGGCGCCAAAGTGCGCAGTTAATGTAGAGCGGATTAGCGCCAGCGTAATCCGCGATCGGCGGTTCGGTCGACTCGGCGGATTACGGCTTCCGCCTAATCCGCCCCACGTTGGATCGCCGGCAACCAGCAACCAGCAACCGGCACCAGCAATCGGTTTAAGCTATAGGCAACACCTCCAGGAACACGCATGGTCTACGTCGAACCCAAGGTCCCCGGCGAATCGGTCTCCCGTGAACGGTGGATCGAGGGGCTGGCCGACTACTGTCCGCCCGAGGGAATCGAGCTGGTGCGGCGTGCCGTGGCATTGGCCCAGCGGGCCCACCAGGATCAGCGACGCGCCTCCGGCGAGCCCTACATCGTTCATTCGCTGGCGGTGGCCGACGTGCTGGCCGGGCTGCACATGGATCCGGAGTCGCTGGCTGCCGCCATTCTCCACGATGCCGCTGAGGACACCGAAGTTTCGCTGGAGCAGATCGCCGCCGAGGTGAGTCCGAACGTGGCCCACCTGGTGGACGGCGTCACCAAAATGAAGGTGATCGGCGCCTACCAGGGCACCGGCGGAAAGCTGGAAGAGATGCGCGCCGAGAGCCTGCGCAAGCTGCTGCTGGCGATGGCGGAGGATGTGCGGGTCGTACTGATCAAACTGGCCGACCGCCTGCACAATATGCGCACTCTCGGTCACCTGTCCGAAGAGAAGCAGCGCCGCATTGCGCGCGAGACGCTCGACATCTACGCGCCGCTCGCCAACCGCCTCGGCATCTGGCAGATCAAGTGGGAGCTGGAGGACCTCGCCTTTCGTTACCTGGAGGCGAAGACCTACAAGGAGATCGCACGCCACCTCGATGAGCGGCGAGTCGACCGGCAGGCCTACATCGACGGGGTGGTGACAACCCTCGAACAGGAACTGGAGCGTGCCGGTGTGCGTGCCGATGTGAAAGGTCGGCCCAAACACATCTACAGCATCTGGAAAAAGATGCAGCGCAAGCGGGTCAGCTTCCACGAGCTGTTCGATGTGCGTGCAGTTCGCATCCTGGTCGATTCGGTCGCCGATTGCTATCACGCCCTCGGGGTGGTCCACACCCTCTGGCACCACATTCCCAAGGAGTTCGACGACTACATCGCGACGCCCAAGGAGAATCTTTACCGATCCATTCACACGGCCGTGGTCGGCCCGCAAGGGAAGACGCTGGAGGTGCAGATCCGCACCCACCAGATGGACAGCCACGCGGAGCTGGGCGTGGCCGCCCACTGGCAGTACAAGGAGGGGGGCAAGCAGCGCGACCGGGACTTCGAACAGAAGGTGGCTTGGCTGCGCCAACTCCTCGAATGGAAGGAGGAGGAGGGGAACGCCGGCGACTTCATCGATCGCTTCAAGTCGGAGGTGTTTCAGGATCGGGTTTACGTGCTGACGCCCCACGGTGAAGTGATCGACCTCGCCCAGGGGGCGACGCCGGTCGACTTCGCCTACCACATCCACACCGAGGTGGGTAACCGCTGCCGCGGCGCCAAGGTGAACGGGCGCATCGTGCCGCTCACCTACGAACTGAAGAGCGGCGAGCAGGTGGAGGTGCTGACCACTCGCAACGGCGGGCCGAGCCGGGACTGGATGAATCCGCACCTGGGTTACGTGAAGACCTCGCGGGCGCTCTCGAAGATCCGACACTTCTTCAAGACCCGCGATCAGGAGCAGAACCTGACCGACGGCAGGGCGACCCTGGAGCGCGAGCTGAAACGGCTCGGTGCCGCGTCCATTCCGCTCGAACAGCTTGCCGCGCAGCTCAGCCTGCAGATCGACGAGATGCTGGTCGGCATCGGCCGGGGCGACATCAACAGCTCACAGCTCGCCGGGGCGGTGCACCGGCTGGTGCGCCCACCGGAGCCGGAGCCGGAGAGCATTCATGTCACCCGCGAGCGCAAGGGTGGGGCGTCACCGGACGGGGTGAGCATTCGCGGCGTCGGCAACCTGCTTACCAGCATGGCCCGCTGCTGCCGACCGGCGCCAGGTGATCAGATCGTCGGCTTCATCACCCAGGGGCGCGGGGTCACCATCCACCGCTCCGACTGCCGCAACATCCTGAACCTGCCGCCGGAGAAGCGGCCGCGTCTCATCGAGGTGGAGTGGTCGGTCCGCGATGAACAGACCTACCCGGTCGACATCGAGGTACAGGCGGTGGACCGCCCGGGCCTGCTGCGCGATATCACCGCCGTGCTCTCCAACGAAAAGATCAATGTCCTGTCGTTGCAGACACGCACCGACCGCAAGGATCACAGCGCCCGCATGCAGCTGACCCTGGAGGTTGAGAATACCGACCAGTTGAGCCGGGTTCTCAGCCGTATCGGGCAGCTGCGCAATGTGGTCGAGATCTGGCGGCGCACCTGAGATTGGATGTGAATCGGTGTTTTCGCACGCATTAATCCGGCCTCCGCCCCTCCTATGGCCTGACCCGCCGTCCTTCACCGACTGGTCAGCCATCAGCTAATCCACGCAGGCTCCGGCTTCACTCCATCTTGGCGGACGTGCCCGAAGGTAAACCGTTTCATGCGGCTTCCTCCATAGGCGCTCGATACGATTGACCCATGGATGATAGACCGGCCGGGCACGCTGCAAGATTTCGCAAGATTGCCCCAACGGCCATGGTGGTATCTTTCCGGGGGGTATAGGCAGCGCAATAAGAACGAATCAATAGCCTCAGGAATGCAATGAAGGTCATGGACAACATCGTTGACGAGATCAAAAACGGAAGCTTCGGATGGCCGTCCCACCACCGACCCAGGCTGGTGGACCGATTGAGAACATCCAACCTCCAGGGCCTGTTTGCCCTGCTGAGCAACACCGCCTTCACGCTCCCCGATCTGTGCAGTCACACCCCGGTTCTCCCGGAAAGGGCACCTGCATCTAGGACCCGGCTGGTGGCGTGGCGTTGGTTACCCTGACGAGTACGCAAATGCCCACCCATCATCCTCGGGTCAACCGCTACGCTCGTGGCGGCGCAGGAGAATTGCAATGAGCTTTACCCATTCGAACCTGCTGGGGCGTCTGCTCCTGCTCGCCCTGTTGTCGTCCGTGACGTTCGCTGCACAAGCGGTGGACAAGCTTTATTACAACGAACCGGGGACCTATACCATCAAGCGGCAGAACCTCACCACCAGCGGTGGCGAGGAAACGGTTGCCGGAGACAACGGTAAGGCCGTACCGAGGCAGGTGGCTGTGGACGGTTCGAACAACTACGTCTACTTCATCGACACATCGGCCTACGACGGCAATATCCCAGGGATCTACCGGGCCTCCATGGCCGCCATTCCGACGACCGATTTTGAGCGGATCGTAGACAAGGGGGACGATACACTTGGTGACATCGTTCTGGACCTGAGTGCCGGGAAGATCTACTACACCCGAAAAGGCTCGGTTATTGGTGTTTTCCAAGCCAACCTGGACGGGTCGGGCCAGAGCACGCTGGTGCCAGACGATGGCGTGATCGATCCTACCCTGCTCGCCTTTGATCCGCAGGGCCAGGCGCTCTTCTATCTGGATGCAGGTGGGTTCGTCGTGAAGGTGCCGATCGCGAACCCCTCTGCAAGACAGACTATCATCACCCAGTCCAAGATCTCCGGTATCGCCGTCGGTGGCGACAAGCTCTACTATTCGATTGATGGTGCTGACGGGACTGTCTACGAAGTCCGGGCGTGGAACCTGGATGGCAGCGGCACGAGCGTGGCTGTTGGGGACGACGGCATCTGGAGTCCGAAACGCATCAAGGTGCATGCCGAAACAAACTCGCTATTCTGGGTTCAGCATACGGGGGCTATTTATCGGGCCGATCTGACGACGGGCTTGAGGGGGCAAATAGGCTCCGGTGCGATCAATGGGATCGAGTATCCCTGGCTCGCGGTCCCCGACTACATCCCGGTTGTCTCCAGCAATGCCGATCTGAGTGCCTTAAGTCTGAGCAGCGGTATCTTGGACCAGCCTTTTGACCCCGACGTCACCAGCTATACGGCGGATGTCGTGAATGAGGTCGCATCCATTGCTGTGACACCGACGGTGGCAGACGGCACGGCCACGGTGACTGTGAACGGCACCCTGGTAAGCAGCGGCACCGCCAGCGGCGCCATCGCGCTGAGCGTGGGGGATAACACCATCAATGTGGTGGTAACCGCCCAGGATGGAATCACCACCAAGACCTACACGGTGACGGTCACCCGGGACAAGGCCGCCCAGAGCATCACCTTCGGCGCACTGGCCCCCGTCACCTCCGGGGCTGCCCCGTTCACCCTGGAGGCCACCGCCTCGTCCGGCCTGCCGGTGAGCTACGTCAGCTCCAATCCGGGTGTGGCCACCATCAACGACAGCACGGTCACCATCGTGGGCGTCGGCACCACCACCATCACCGCCAGCCAGGCCGGTAACGACAGCTATCTGGCTGCCGACGACGTAGCGCGTGAACTGCTCGTCACCAACCTGCCGCCGGTCAACAACACCCTGCCTGCCCTCAGCGGCGGCACCGCCGTCGGCACCACCTTCACCACCACCGCCGGTGACTGGAGCGACCCGGAGGGGGATGCCATCAGCTACAGCTACCAGTGGCAGCGGGCCGACGACGACAGCGGCACCAACAGCGTCGACATCACCGATGCGACCACAAACAGCCATACCGCCACCACCGACGACGCCCACAAATACCTGCGTGCCGCCGTCACCGCCACCGACGCCCCCGGCGCGGAGAGCACCGCCTACAGCGCCTGGAGCCTCGTCACCAACACCCCGCCCGAACTCGGCGGGAGCTTCACCACAAACGGTGCCGTGGACGACAACGCCACCATCGCCCCCTTCGCCAACGTCACCGTCAGCGACCTCGATGGTGACGACATCACCCTCCACATCAGCTACACCGCCGCCAACGGCACCCTGAGCGGCACCGGCCTGACCGGCAGCGCCGGCGACTACACCCTGAGCGCCACCGACGCCGCCACCCAGAGCGGGCGCCTCCAGGCCCTGCTCTTCATCCCCACCGAAAATCAAGTGGCCCCGGGCAATATCGTCGTCACCGGCTTCACCCTCACCCCCGACGACGGCAGTGACAGCGGCAGCGCCAACGGCAGCACCACCGTCACCGCCACCTCCGTCAACGACCCGCCCGCCCTCGACCTCAACGGTGCGGCCGGCGGCAGCGACTACAGCACCACCTTCATCCCGGCGGGCGGCCCCGTGCCCCTCGCCGATGTCGGGGCGACCCTCAGCGACCCCGACGTCGGCGCCCAGATCCTCAGCCTCACCGCCCTCATCGATGCCACCCCCAACGGCACCGACGAACAGCTCAGCCTCGATGCGGCCGCCACCAGCGCCGCAGCCGACAACGCGCTGAGCGTCGCCTTCGACTCCGGCACCCGCGCCCTCACCATCAGCGGCACGGCAGCCCCGGCCGTTTATCAGGACATCCTGCGCGGCATCCGCTACCACAACCAGGCCGACCTCGTATCCATCGACTTCAGCGACCGGCACATCACCTTCACCGCCGGCGACGGGACCGCCGACTCCACCCCGGTCACCACCACCGTCGCCATCAAGGCCGCCCCCATCGTCGACCTCAACGGCGGCGAGAGCGGCCAGGATATCGAACACACCTACACCGAAGGGGAGGGCGACCTGGCGCTCGCCCCCGAGGCGGCCCTCACCGAGCCGAATGACGCCAACCTCAAGGCGCTCCTCATCGAACTCACCAACCCCCAGGACGGGGCCGAAGAGGCGATTGGCCTCACAGGCCGCAACCACGGCGACACCGTCAACGGCATCACCATCACCTACACCGGCGGCCACCAGATCGAACTCACCGGAGAGGCCGCGGCCGCCGACTACCAGTCCCTCCTGCGCGAGCTGCACTACCGCCACAACGGCACCACCCCCGAAGAGGCGACCGAGCGCACCGTGACCGTCCAGGCCACCAACAGCAGCGACGACCCCGGCAACATCGCGACTGCGCGCATCACCATCGTCAACATCAACGAAGCGCCCGTACTCACCGCCACCGCGCCCAGTCTCGGGACCCTTGCCGGGCAGACGAGTGACGCCATTGTCGTCAGCGACTTTCTCGGCGCCACCGACGCCGACCGCGACCCCGAGTACGGCATCGCCATCACCGGGAAGAGCGGCAGCGGCCGGTGGGAGTACAGCCTCGATGGCGGCGCCACCTGGGCCGACATCGGCAGCGTCAGCGAGGGGAACGCCCGGCTGCTGCGTGACACCGACCACCTGCGCTACGCCCGTGCCGACGGCAACCCCGAGAGCGCCACCCTCGACTACCGCGCCTGGGATCGCACCGACGGCAGCGCCGGCGGTTTCGGTGACGCCACCGTCAACGGCGGCAGCAGCGCCTACTCCGCGAACAGCGCCACCGCCACCCTGACCACCGAACTGCTGGCGTACCGCGTCCAGGCGAGCGCCGGCAGCGGCGGTAGCGTCAGCCCCGCCGAGGCCGACATCCTCTTCGGCGAGAGCGCCCTGTTCACCGTCACCCCCAACAGCGGCTACAGCCGCTCGAGCGGCGTCGGCGGCGACTGCCCGGCGGGGAGCTGGAGCGGCAACAGCTGGACCTCCGGTCTCATCGAGGGCGAGTGCAGCGCCAGCTTCAGCTTCACCGAGAACTCCGTGCCGCCCGCGCCGGAGCCGGAGCCTGAGCCGACGGAACCGGAGCCCGAGCCCGAGCCGCAACCTGAACCTGAGCCTGAACCTGAGCCCGAGCCGACTCCCGAGCCCGAGTATGACGACGGCACCACCGCCTGCTACCTGTCCGGCTGCGAATCGACCACCGACGACGAGGGCCGGCAGGTAGTCAGCTACGACGAGAGCGACCCGGAGAGCGGCACCGCCGTCACCGTGACCACCACCCAGGGAGAGGATGGCAGCCTGATTCACGAGCTGACCGTGACCGACGTCAACGGGAATACCGTCACCACCCGTGCCACCAGCGACCTGCCGGGCTCCCGGACCACCCTGGAGCGGGACGAGAGCGGCCAGCCGATGGTGGTGACCCGCGCCGAACTCGAAGACGGCACCCGTCACGAAGTGGAGGCGCGCGCCGACGGCAGCGCCGTCCACCGGGTGATTCGTCCGGACGGTACCGTGACCGAGGCGGTCTCCCGCATTCCCGGCGCCGAGACCCGCATCGAACCCGACGGCCGGGTGGTGACCGAGGCAGAGGAGCGCTACGTGGACGCCACCGGCGAGGAGCACACCGTGCGAGTGGTGGTGGAGACCGCCCCGAGCGGCGAGGGCACCATCCGCTACGAGCGCTACGACCCGCTACGCGGCGAGTGGGAGACGCTCACCAAGACCGTGGACCCCATCACCCCCTTCGAGGCGGGTCACGAGGTGGTGATAGAGCAGGGGGCCCAAGGTCCCGCCATCGCCGTCACCACCCGCGTCACCCGGGATATCTACTTCTGAGCGGGCGTGGTCACGAAGCAGAACAGAGGAGAGGCACGATGCGAAACAGAGTGACGATGGCAACGCTCCTTGCCGGCGGCCTGCTGCTCACCGCCTGCGGTGGCGGTGGCGGAAGCACGAGTGAGAGCGGCATGACACCGGGGGTGGAGTACGCCGTGGCGGCCAACGACCGGCTGGTCTCCACCAGCCCCGAGCCGGCCGTCATCAAGGTGCGCCACGACCTGGCCACCGACATCCGCTATGTCACCCTGCTCGAGGGGGGCGCGGAGCTGCTGCAGGCGGAGTTTGTCGTGCAGTAGCCCGCGGCAATCAGGGTAAGCCGAAACTCGTTTCGCGTCCGTCGTCGATGGTCTGCAGCTGGTCGGGGGCGAGGGAAATTCGGCGGGCCTGCCATTCGCCAATTACCCGGCCGTCCGCCTGGGCGTAGACCTCGCCCTGGATGGTGTCGCCGTTGATGGTGCCTTCCAGCCGCTGTTTTTCGCCGATGCCGTCGACCACCTCCAGTTCGACGCGATCACCGTCCACTTCGGCGCCGTCCAGCATCATGTGGGCGCCGTTGATGACCGCCATGCCGTCCAGTTGCTGGAAGGTCTGATCCAGCACCAGGCTGATCGGCTGCTGGCCGTCCGGCCCCTGTATCGCACCTTCCCACCGGCCTGCGGCCTGGGCGGGGATCACCCACAGGTGGATGGTACTGCCGTTCACAACAGCCGACTCCTTCGGTTCCCATTCGCCCATGTCGAAGGCGTGGGAGACCACGCGTGTGCCCGGTTCGAGCTCTTCCAGCAGCTTCGGGCGCAGCCGGTCGTTGACCGAACCGAGGAGATAGAGGGTGACGACCGTCGCCTCGCCGATATCGGCATCGAACAGATCCTGCTGGATGAAGTGAACGCGGTCCTGCACCCCGGCCGCCTCGGCATTGGCCCGCCCCTCGGCGATCCGTGTTTCATCGATGTCGATGCCGACCGCCCGCGCACCGTACTGTTCGGCGGCGGTGACCACGATGCGGCCGTCGCCGGAGCCGAGGTCGTACACCACATCACTTTCGCCGACCTCCGCCATGCCGAGCATCTGGTCCACCACATGCTGCGGCGTCGGCACATAGGGCACGTCGAGGTCGTTGCCCCACCACTGGGCGATCAAAGGCTGCGGGATGGCGATGACCGCGGCCAGCAGAGCGGTGAGGCTTGTCAGAAAGATTCGCATGACCATCACACTCCTCCTTGAGTGTCCGGGTTCATCCCTGGCGGTGTCGCGCAGTGCAGAACGGGATCCCCGCCGCGAGCACCAGCATGCCGAGCAGCGCGCCCCAGCCGGAGTAGGCCAGGCTGGACCAGAACATGTAGGCGCAGGCCGCGGCGAACAGCAATGGGGTGTAAGGATAGACCGGGACGCGGAACGGACGCTCCCTGTCCGGTTCACGGCGACGCAGGACGATGAGCGAAATGGTGGTGAGCAGGAAGAAAAGCCAGAACACCGGCGAGACGTAACTCACCATCGCCTCGAATCCGGAACGGCCGGCCGCCCCGGATGCGACCAGCAGCAGGGCGATGGCGCCCTGGATCAGCAGGGCGCGGGTCGGTGCGTTCACCTGCGGTGACCAGTGCCCCAAAAAACGGAATTGCCTGAAATCCCTGGCCAGCGCGTAGTTGGTGCGCGCACCGGTCAGGATGGTGACATTGATGGAGGCGAAGACCGCCACCACGATGAGGGCGCTGATGATCAGCGCACCCGGTTCACCCAGCACCTGCCGCATCAGGTCCGCCGTCACCGCCTCCGAACCGGCCATCGCCTCCAAACCGAGGACGTTCAGGTAGGCACAGTTGACCAGCAGATAGATCAGGGTGATGGTGCCGATGCCGGTCACCAGCACCTTCCACATGCGGCGCTGCACCTCTTTCAACTCGGCAGAGAGGTAGGCCGCCTCGTTCCAGCCCCCATAGGTGAGCAGCACGAACACCATCGCCAGGCCCAGGGCCGAGTCGCCGCCGGCCATCGGAGGGGAGGGTTTGGCGTCGGCAGCTTGAAAGGTCAGGCCCACCGCGATGACCAGCAGCAGTCCGCCAAGGGTGAACAGGGTGAGTGTGTTCTGCACCGAGGTGCTTGATCGCAGGCCGAGCAGGTTGAGCCCGGTCAGAAGGAGCACTGCAGCGGCTGCGAAAAGGGTGGGGCCATGCCTGCCGAGCGGTACGATCTGTGCGGCATAGTCCCCCAGAACAAACGCAAGCAGGGCAATGGAGCCGGTCTGCAGCACCACCAGCCGCGACCAGGCGAACAGGAACCCGACCGCGCGGCCATAGGCGCGCTGCAGGAAGTGGTATTCCCCGCCGGTGTTCGGGTAGGCCGCCGCCAATTCGGCGTAGCAGAGGGCACCCAGGATCGAGACCGCGCCGCCGGCCAGCCAGGTCAGCATCAGGGCGGTCTCACTCCCGGTATTGGCTGCCACCACGGCCGGCGCCTTGAATATTCCGGCACCGATCACCAGACCGACAATCATCGCCACCACGTCCAGCGATCGGAGTGTGGGGCGTGGGGCGCCTTCCATGGCGGCTCCTCGAGGGGAAACACCGGTCAGTCTATCGCGGGAACGCAGAACCGCCACCGCAGTCACTGGTAAGATCGCCTGTCACGAGCAACAACGCCCCCTTATGCGCTTCGCCACACCCCTCATCCCGGCCATCCTGACCCGCCGCTACAAGCGTTTCCTCGCCGACGTGGTGCTGCCCGACGGAAGCGAGATCACTGTCCATACGCCCAACACGGGCGCGATGACCGGCTGTGCGGAGCCGGGCAGCCGCATCTGGTTGCGCGATGCGGCCAACCCCAAGCGCAAGTACCGCTTCTCCTGGGAGATGACCGAAAACTCCAAGGGGGTAGTGGTCGGCGTGAATACCGGGCTGACCAATGATCTCGTCGCGGAGGCGATCGAATGCGGGGTGGCGGCGGAACTGGATGGTTATGAGCGGGTCCGACGCGAGGTGCGCTACGGGGTGGAGGGGAGCCGTATCGACCTGCTGCTGGAGGGGCACCCGGGGCGCCCCGACTGCCACGTGGAGATCAAGAACGTCACCACCTGCGATACCCACGGGTGCGGCTTCTTTCCGGATGCGGTGAGCGTGCGCGGGACCAAGCACCTGCGGGAGCTGATGGGGGTGGTCGCCGGCGGCGGTCGCGGGGTGATCTTCTACTGCGTCCAGCGCGGCGACGTGGAACGGGTCCGCCCCGCCGACGAGATCGATGCGGAATACGGCCGCACCCTGCGCGCGGCGCTGGCTGCGGGGGTGGAGGCGCTGGCCTACCGCGCCGAGGTGAGCCCGGCGGGGATTACGCTCACCACGCCACTCCCGGTGGTTACACAGGGGCCATCGTGGGCGCAATCCTATTGCGCCGGATGAGCGGAACGTCACAATGGCGCAATAGGATTGCGCCCTGCCGGAAAAACAGACAATTCCGACGACCACCGACCACCGACCAGCAACTATGTTTTAATACCACTCATGTTCCGACCCCTGCCCCTCTACATCGGCCTGCGCTACACCCGCGCCAAGCGCCGCAACCACTTCATCTCCTTCATCTCGGCCACCTCGATGCTGGGGATTGCGCTCGGGGTGACGGCGCTCATCACTGTGCTGTCGGTGATGAACGGCTTCGAACAGGAGCTGCGCAACCGCATTCTCGGCATGACCTCCCACGCCACCATCACCGGTTTCGGCCGGCCGCTGGAGGAGTGGCAGCGGCTGGGAGAGGCAGCGCGACAGCACCCGGAGGTGGTCGGTGCCGCCCCCTTCGTGCAGGGTGAGGGGATGCTGGTCTACGGCTCGCAGGTCAATGGCGCCATCATCCGCGGCGTGCTGCCCGATCGGGAACCGGCGGTCTCCGATGTGGGCGAGGAGATGGTGGTCGGCTCGCTGGAGGATCTCCGCTCCGGCGAATACGGCATCATCCTCGGCATCGACCTGGCGCGGGCGCTGGGGGTGGGGCGGGGCGATCCGGTGACCGTGGTCACCCCGACCGCAAACATCAGCATCGCCGGCATGGTGCCGCGGCTCAAGCGCTTCACGGTGACCGGCGTCTTCCGGGTGGGGATGTACGAGTACGACAGCGCGCTGGCCTTCATCCACATGGAGGACGCCGCGCGGCTGTTCCGCACCGGCGACGGGGTGACCGGCGTGCGGCTGAAGCTGGACGACCTGTTCCGGGCGCCGTTCGTCTCCCGTGAACTGGCCGAGACCATCCCCGGGGTTTACCGGGTCAGCGACTGGACCCGCGAGCACGCCAACTTCTTCCGTGCCATCCGCACCGAAAAGACCGTGATGTTCGTCATCCTGTTCCTCATCGTCGCGGTGGCCGCCTTTAACATCGTCTCCACCCTGGTGATGGTGGTGACCGACAAGGAGACCGACATCGCCATTCTGCGCACCCTCGGCGCCACCCCGCGCACGGTGATGGGGGTGTTCATGGTGCAGGGGACCCTGATCGGTTTCATCGGCACGCTGCTGGGGCTGGTCGGCGGGGTGAGCCTGGCGCTCAACGTGGAGACCATCGTGCCGGCAATCGAGAACTTCTTCGGCACCCAGTTCATGCCGGCGGATGTCTACTACATCTCCGATCTCCCCTCGGAGCTGCATTGGGGTGATGTGGGGCGTATCACTGTGGTGGCTTTCCTGCTCAGCGTTCTGGCGACCCTCTATCCGGCCTGGCGCGCCTCCCGCACCCAGCCGGCGGAGGCGCTGCGCTATGAGTGAGCCGGTGATCGCCTGTCAGGGGCTGGCCAAGCGGTTTCGTCAGGGGCCGCTGGCGGTGGATGTGCTGCGCTCGGTGGAGCTGGCGGTCGAGCCCGGCGAACGGGTGGCGGTGGTCGGCACCTCCGGCTCCGGCAAGAGTACCCTGCTGCACCTGCTCGGTGGGCTGGAGACCCCGACCGCGGGGAGCGTGACCGTGGTGGGGGAGCGGATGAGCGAGATGGGCGAGGCGGCGCGCGGCCGGCTGCGCAACCGGGCGCTCGGCTTCGTCTACCAGTTCCACCACCTGCTCCCGGAGTTCTCCGCCCTGGAGAACGTGGCGATGCCCCTGCTGATCGGCGGCCATTCGGCGGCCGAGGCGCGCAGTAGCGCGTCGGCGCTGCTGGAGCGGGTGGGACTGGGGAAGCGGCTGCTGCATAAACCGGGTGAGCTCTCCGGCGGTGAGCGCCAGCGCGCGGCCATCGCCCGCGCCTTGGTGACCCGCCCCCGGTGCATCCTGGCCGACGAACCCACCGGCAACCTCGATCACGCCACCGCCGAGCGGGTCTACGCCCTGATGCTGGAGCTGAATGAGGAGCTCCGCACCAGCTTCATCATCGTCACCCACGACATGGGGCTGGCGGCGCGGATGCACCGTACGCTGAAGCTGGAAGACGGGGTGTTGAGGGAAGCCTGACGGGTTGGGAACGGTCGCTGAGTCGGTGACCGGCTGCTACTCCTTGGGGCGTTCCCGCAGGAGCCGCTCCGCCTTGCGCTGCCTGAAGTGGCGCACCAGATGCAGGCGCCACAAGCCCCGCGTGATGAAGTAGCCCAGCAGGGCGGCCACCGTGCCGGTCACGAAGCTGCCGAGCAGGAACGGCTTCCAGGCGATCGCCAGTTCGGCCACCATCCACTGCCACGAAAGCTCGAAATCCTGATGGCGCATCGGTACGCCCATCATCCAGGTGCCCAGCCGGTAGGTGAAGTAGAAGATGGGGGGGATGGTGAGCGGGTTGGTGATCCAGACCAGCCCGATGGAGATGGGGAGATTGACCCGAAAAAGCATGGCCACCGCCGCCGCCAGCACCATCTGGAGGGGGATTGGAATGAAGGCGATGAACAGCCCCACGGCGAAGGCGCCGGAGACGGAGCGGCGGTTGAGATGCCAGAGGTTGGGGTCGTGCAGCAACTCGCCGAACACCTGGAGGTGCCTTTGGTGCTTCACATGGTCCCGATCGGGCAGGTATCTTCTGATGAACTCTTTGGGCATGGATTAACGCCTGACGACCGGCGGCGCCATTATCGTCGATCGGTTGCAAACCGGAAATATGGAGAAAGCGGCACTTTCATTCACGGCAGGGGCCGTCCTGTTCCAGATACAGGCCGGGTTGCCGCCGACCGGCGTCATTCCCTTGTTGCTTGTCGCCATGCTTCCCTTCCTGCTGCGTCCGTCGTTCGGGCCCGCACTCCTCAGCGCCGGGGCGGCTGCGGGGTTCGGTTGGGCTTGGCTGCACGCGGCACTGACCCTCTCCACCGCCCTGCCGGGTGCCCTCGAAGGGGAGGACGTGGTGATCGAAGGCACCATCCACTCGGTGCCCCAGGTGGACGGCCGGCGGACCCGCTTCGAATTTGCCTCCGAACTATTACAGCACGGCTCGGATCGCCACCCGGCTCCCGGGATTGTGCGACTGAACTGGTACACCGAGCGGCCGGATCTCCGGGTGGGCGAGCGCTGGCGGTTGACGGTACGCCTCAAGCGGCCGCGCGGTTTCATGAATCCCGGAGGATTTGACTACGAGAGTTGGCTTTTTCGCCATCGAATCCGGGCAACCGGCTATGTTCGATCCGGGGTGGATAACAGGCGACTGGCCGCGGCGGCCGGTTATCCGGTACAGAGTCTACGCCAGTCGCTGGGGGAGGCGATCGATGCGCGGCTCTCGGCAATGCCCCGGGCACCACTGGTAAAGGCACTTGCCATCGGCGACCGGCAGGGGATCACCGGCGAACAGTGGGAGGTGTTGCGGCGTACCGGTACCACCCACCTGATGGCGATCTCGGGGCTGCATGTGGGGATGGTGGCGGCCCTGGTGTTTTTCCTGATGCGCCGGTTGTGGGGATTCTGGGAGCGTGGTGCACTGGCACTTGCTGCGCCGCGGGCGGCGGCGGTCGCCGCTATCGCCGTCGCCGGTTGCTATGCGGCACTGGCGGGCTTCTCGGTACCGACCCAGCGTGCGCTGGTAATGGTCACTGTGGTCACGGTGGCCATTGCGCTGCGGCGGCAGGTGGCGGCAAGGCACGTTTTGGCAACCGCACTGCTGCTGGTGTTGCTGATCGATCCCCTGGCGGTGCTCGATGTGGGTTTCTGGCTCTCTTTCGGTGCCGTGGCGGCGATCCTCTACGGGATGGGCGGGCGCCCGGGCGCGCGAGGGATCTGGTGGCAGTGGGGGCGGGTGCAGGTCGTGGTGGCGCTGGTGCTGGCGCCGATGCTGATCCTGTTCTTTCAGGAGGCGGCCCTCCTGGCGCCGGCGGCAAATCTGCTGGCGGTGCCTCTGGTAGGGATGGTGGTGGTTCCACTGACCCTGATCGGTGCCCTCCTGCTCGGGTTGGAGCTCGACATCTCGGTCTGGCTGCTGAAGGGGGCTGCCTGGCTGCTGGAGTGGTTGTGGATTGTGCTCGCCTGGATGGCGGAGGCGTTGCCCGCCGGTTGGGGGGTGAGCGCACCGCCGGTCTGGACCCTGGCCGCGGCGGCGGTCGGCCTTCTCTGGCTGATCGCCCCCCGGGGCTGGCCGGCCCGCTGGATCGGTGCGATCTGGTTGCTGCCGATGCTGCTGGTGAAGCCCGAGCCGCCCGCCGTCGGTGAGTTGCGTCTCGCCGTACTGGATGTGGGGCAGGGGTTGTCGGCTGTGGTCGAGACGGCGGATCGCGTGCTGGTCTACGACACCGGGCCGCGTTTCAGCGCCTCCTTCGATGCCGGAAGCGCGGTTGTGGTCCCCTATCTGCGTGCCCGAGGCATCCGCCGAATCGACATGCTGGTGATCGGACACGCGGACAGTGATCATGCCGGTGGTCTGAGTGCGGTACTCGAGGCCTTCCCGGTGGACCGTCTGGTGAGCAGTGCGCCGTCGGACCTGGGTGTGCCTTCCGTGCCCTGTCGCGAGAGTGAGCCATGGAACTGGGGCAGTATCGGTTTTGAATTCCTCCACCCACCCGGCACGGAGGAGGGTAGCCGCAACGATCGCTCCTGTGTGCTGCGGGTCAGTGCACCGGGGGGACGGCTGTTGCTGCCGGGCGATATCGAGGCGGTAAGCGAAGAGGCACTGGTGGTGCGCTACGGGGAGGTCCTGAATGCCGATCTCCTGGTGGTGCCCCATCACGGCAGCCTGACCTCATCCACCGTCCCGTTCGTGGAGGTGGTGCGGCCGGAGTTCGCGGTGTTCTCGGTCGGTTACGCCAACCGGCACGGCTTTCCCCGGCCGGAGGTGGCGGAGCGCTACCGGGCCGTCGGATCGCGGCTGGTGGAGACCGCCGAGGGCGGCGCGCTACTGTTCGAGCTGCGCGAGGGTTTCACGCCCCGCCTGGAGCGGTATCGGGAGAGCGCCCGCCGGTATTGGCACGCCCCTCCGTAGCCTTCGGCCCAGCGCGGCTTCCGCCGCTCGGGCGGTTGCGACGGGGGGGAGCGCAGGGGATGTTCGGATAGGGCGGCGCTCACATTTCCGGCTGAGCAAGCTTCCGGGCATCCCGGGCGTCTGTTAGAGTGTGCGCCTGATTTTCCGGGGATTTTTCGAGGACAGCGACGTGCTTGAACTGATTACGGCCGGCGGCTGGGTGATGGTGCCCATCATTCTCTGCTCCATCGTTGCGCTGGGGATTGTCGGCGAGCGTCTGTGGAGTCTGCGCCGGGAGCGGGTGCTGCCGAGCGGCCTGCTCGGCGAGATCTGGGAGCTGTACCGCCGTGATCGGCTGGACGCGGCCGAGATCGCTGCCGTGCGGCAGAACTCACCGCTGGGCCGTGTGCTGGCTGCCGGGCTGATCAACATGAATCACTCCCGCGAAGTGATGAAGGAGAGCATTGTCGAGAGCGGCCGCCAAGTGGTGGTCGAGCTGGAACGATTCCTCAATACGCTCGGGACCATCGCCTCCATCACACCGCTGCTGGGACTGCTCGGCACCGTACTCGGCATGATCAAGGTCTTCACGGCCATCACCATCCACGGTGTTGGTGATCCGGGTATTCTCGCCAATGGCATCTCCGAGGCGCTTATCACCACGGCCACCGGTCTTTCGGTGGCCATCCCAAGCCTGATGTTCTACCGCTACTTCCGCGGCCGCGTCGACAGCCTCGTCGTCAGCATGGAGGAGGAGGCGCTCAAGCTGGTGGAGGTGATTCACGGCGAACGGGAGCGGGAGCCGATGGGGGAGGCGGCCTGATGCAGTTCGGGCGCATCCGGCGGGAAGAGCCCGATATCAATCTGACGCCGCTCATCGACGTCGTCTTTCTGCTGCTTATCTTCTTCATGGTCTCCACCACCTTCAACAAGGAGTCGGAGATCAAGATCGAACTGCCCACGGCGGAGGGTGAAGTGAAGCCGGTGGAGGCACGCACGGTCGAGATACTGATTGACGCCCGTGGGCGCTTCTTCGTCAACCAGCAAGAGGTGATCAACACCCGGGTGGATACGCTGAAGCGCGCGATCGCCAAGGAGGCCGGCGACGACCCACAGCCGCGTATCCTGCTTAGTGCCGACCGCCAGACACCCCACCAGGCGGTCATCACCGCGATGGATGCTGCGCGCCGTCTTGGTTTCAACCACCTCACCTTTGCCACCACCCGTCCGCCGGAACCGTGAGCGGCGCCGGGCCGATGCGGTGACACGACCCGACCACCCTCTCGAACGCCTTTGGTACGGCAACTCGCCCGCGGCCCTTCCGCTGATCCCGCTCGGTTGGCTTTTCTGCGGGTTGGCGGGCCTGCGGCGGCTGGGCTACCGGGCGGGTCTGCTGCGTGCCTATACGCTGCCCGTCCCCGTGATCGTGGTTGGCAACATCACCGTCGGCGGCAGTGGCAAAACCCCGCTGGTGGCCTGGCTTGTGGAACAGCTCGCCGCGGCGGGGTGGCGACCAGGGATCATCAGCCGCGGCTACGGTGCCCAGGCGGCGGAGCGTCCCCGTCGGGTCCTGCCCGACAGCGAGCCGGCGCTGGTCGGCGATGAGCCGCTGCTGCTCGCCCGGCGCACCGGTTGCCCGGTCTGGATCTGCCCGGACCGGGTCGCAGCCGGGCACGAGGCGGTGGCGGCGGGCTGTGATGTCGTGGTTGCCGATGACGGCATGCAGCACTACCGCCTGGCGCGGCGAATCGAAATCGCGGTGGTGGACGGTGACCGCGGCTTCGGCAACGGCCGCTGCCTGCCCGCCGGCCCCCTGCGCGAGCCCGTTGGCCGCCTGGGTGCGGTCGACTTCGTCGTACGTAACGGTGCCGGCGGCGGGGACGAAATCCCGATGCGCCTTCTTCCCGGTGAGGTCTGTCGGGTGGATGGCGGCGGCTGCCGCCCGCTGGCCGATTTCCGGGGGCAGACCGTTCATGCTGTCGCCGGTATCGGTCATCCGCTACGCTTCTTCCGGACCCTGCGTGAGCAGGGGATCGAGGTGATTCCGCACCCATTCGCCGATCACCACCGTTTCAGCGCCGGTGACCTCCGGTTTGGCGACGGCAGGACGGTGCTGATGACCGAGAAGGATGCGGTAAAATGCGGCGCTTTCGCCGGCCCCGAACACTGGTTCGTTCCGGTGACCGCCGAACTGCCCGACAGCTTCGGGCCCGCGGTGTTGAACCGGCTTCGTGCCGCTCGTTGATTGACGGAGAGCCACAGCATGGACAAGAAACTGCTCGACATCCTCGTCTGCCCCATCTGCAAGGGGCCGTTGGTCTTCCGCAAGGAGGAGCAGGAGTTGATCTGCAAGGCGGATCGCCTTGCCTATCCCGTCCGTGACGACATCCCCGTGATGCTGGAGGATGAGGCGCGGCAACTGGAAGCGGAAGAGGAGGTGTGAACTTCCGTGTAGTCATCCCGGCACGCTACGCCTCCACGCGCCTGCCGGGTAAGCCTCTGCTCGATATCGCCGGGCGGCCGATGCTGGCCCACGTCTGCGAGCGGGCGTTCGAGAGCGGGGCCGAATCGGTCGTTGTCGCCACCGACGACGAACGCATCGCCGAGGCCGCGAGCGGTCTCGGCTGCGAGGTCTGCATCACCTCACCCGACCACGGTTCAGGTACCGAGCGCCTGGGGGAGGTGATTCGTACCCTGGGCTACCGGGATGACGACATCGTGGTCAACCTGCAGGGCGATGAACCGCTGATGCCACCGGTCCTTCTGAGCCAGGTGGCCGGCGATCTGAATAGCCATCCTGACGCCGACGTGGCGACCCTCTGTACCCGGATCCATACGGCGGGCGAACTGTTCGACCCCCATGTGGTCAAGGTGGTGCGCGATCGCGCCGGCAATGCGCTCTACTTCTCGCGCGCGGTCATTCCCTGGGACCGGGACGCCTTCGCCGTCACCACGGAAGAGCTTCCCTCCGCAGCGGTGCACTACCGTCACCTGGGGCTTTACGCCTACCGTGCCGGTTTTGTGCGCCGTTATGTGGAGATGGCCCCATGTGAACTGGAACGGATGGAGTCGCTGGAGCAGTTGCGGGTGCTCTGGCACGGCGGTCGGATCCACCTGGCCGAGGCGGCCGAACTGCCCGGTCCCGGCATCGACACCCCGGAGGACCTGGAGCGGGTGCGACAGCTTCTCGGCAATCTTGTAAAGAGCTGACGGCCTAAACCAGCTCCAGAGAGAGAAACTCCTCGTGCAGTTCGGCCCGGTTGGGTGCCACAACCGGCACCGTCCAGGTGCGAGGTACGCGGCGTGCGGGATCGCCGAACTGATCGTCCTGGATCACGGTACCGTCTCCTGCCAGCACCAGCGACGGACCGTCCTCGATCACCTCGATGACCCGGCAGCGGGTTCCCCGATAATGCACCTGTTCGCCAATCATGCCGCGCAATTGCGCCAGTGTGATTTCGATCATCGTCCACACTCGATTCGACAGAATCAACCTTAGCACGCCCCATCCACACGGCCTGCCTGGGTCGGTAGAATGGCAGGGCTTGCAGAAACCGGAGCCAATCGATCGGATTCTTATGAATAAAACTCGTGTCTTGTTTGTTTGTATGGGCAACATCTGTAGGTCACCCCTGGCACATGGTCTGTTTCGGCACATCGTCAGTGAGGCGGGGTTGGCCGAACTCATCGAGGTGGATTCGGCCGGTACCCATGCCTACCACGTCGGGAATGCGCCGGATCCGCGGTCCTGCGAAACGGCCTTGCGGCGGGGCATCGATCTCGGTGATCTGCGGGCCCGGCAGGTGGCCCAGGAGGACTTCACGACCTTCGACTATGTGTTGGCCATGGATCGCGACAACCTGCACATCCTCAAGGAACTCTGTCCCGCGGGTTACGAAGAGCGTGTGCGCCTGTTCATGGAGTTTGCGCCCGACTACGGTGCCCGAGAGGTGCCGGACCCTTACTACGGGGGACCATCCGGGTTCGAGCGGGTGTATGACATGGTGGCGGCTGCAGCCACGGGACTGCTGGAAGATGTGCGGCGGCGCGGCACCTGATGCGCCTGCCTAAGGCGCACCCCAGGTCCGGCAGGCTGCCGGACCTGGATGGCTGCGCAGCGGCGCTTTAGCGCGTGGGCTCGGCTGCGGCGGAGCCCCGTAACTTAGTCCGTCGAGCCGCTCCCGGCAGTGTGGCTCTCCTCGCGGGTAGGAGATGGCGCCGGAGCAGGTGCTGCCGGTCGGGGTGCCGCTTCGGTCTTCGGCTCCGATGGTGTGGCCGGCCGTTCGCCATTGGAGGGCGTACCGCTGTTCGCGCTCACCTCGCGCGGACCGGCTGCCACAGGCATCGAGGGCGGAACCGGCTTGGGAAGCTGTTCGGGTTGCCGCTGTGTGGGCTCCGGTTGCTTCTGCACGGCAGCGTGCCGATCAGCGGCGCCCGGTTCAGTGGCGGCCGGTTTGCCGGAATCGGCACTCTCCCGGCGCTCACGCTGAGGGGTGTCCTCCGCGCGATCTCGGGAAGGTTGCCGGGGCTTCGCCTCGGAAGGCTGTCCACCTTCCTGAGTCTGGGTTGTATTCTCGCTGCGCGACTCGGTCCCCTCGGCACCGGAGCGACGGCGGCGGCGGCCACCGCGCCGTCCGCGACGACTCCCGGTACGATCACCGTTGGTGTCGCCCTTCGGGGTTTCGCCGGTGGTTTCGGTCACTTCGGGTTTCTGTTCACGCGGTTCCCGCGGCTCGGAAGCCCGGGTGGGGGCAGCCACGTCGCGTTTCTCGGCAGGGCGCTCCGGAGTGCGTGTGTTGCTCCGGGGCCGCCGGTTCTGGCCCTGACTCTGGCCCTGGCTGCGGCGACGGCTCTGCCCCCCGTTTGCGGTGCCTTGGCGTGGGCGTTCGCGGCTGCGCTCGGTGCGCGTGCTTTTCGCCCCCTCCTCAGCCGGCTCATCGCGGTTGTTGAAAATACTGCCGATCAGTCGGCGCAGGAAGCCGGGCTGGGGCTGAGCTTCCGCCTGGGGCGCAGTAGGGCGGGGCGTCGCGGGAAGTACACCCTTGACCGCCGGCTCCTCGCGCTTCGGCTTGGCGCTCTCCGATTCCGGCTCGGTGCGGACCTCAAGCTCACTGATCAGCTCGTAACTTGGTTTGGCCTGGTTGGCCGGCTCCATGGCATCCGCCCGGACACGCTCGACCTCGTAGTGGGGGGTCTCCAGATTGGGGTTCGGTACCACCACCACCTGCACATTCTGGCGCGCCTGTATGTCCACCAGTACGTCACGTTTTTCGTTGACCAGGAAGGTGGCCACATCGACCGGGACCTGGGCGAGTACGCGGCCGGTCTTGTCCTTCATTGCCTCCTCCTCGATCAACCGGAGGATTGCGAGGGAGAGGGAGGAGACGCCGCGGATGCTGCCGTGGCCGTTGCAGCGGGGACAGACGATCTGGCTCGATTCGCCCAATGAAGGACGCAGCCGCTGGCGGGACATCTCCAGCAGGCCGAAACGGGAGATGCGCCCGACCTGGACCCGGGCGCGGTCCATCTTCAGCGCCTCCTTGAGGCGATTTTCCACCTCGCGCTGATGCTTGGCCGGGGTCATGTCGATGAAGTCGATGACGATCAGGCCGCCCAGGTCGCGTAGGCGGAGCTGGCGTGCGATCTCGTCCGCCGCCTCGAGATTGGTGTTGAGCGCGGTCTCCTCGATGTCGCCGCCCTTGGTGGCGCGTGCCGAGTTGATGTCCACGGAGAGCAGCGCCTCGGTGTGATCGATGACGATGGAGCCGCCGGAGGGGAGTTGCACCTCACGCTGGAAGGCCGACTCGATCTGGCTCTCGATCTGATAGCGGGTGAAGAGGGGAACCCGGTCCTGGTAGAGCTTGACCCGGTTCAGATAGTTGGGCATCACCTGCCGGATGAACTCGCGTGCCTGCTCATACACCGCCGGCTCGTCGATGAGGATCTCGGTGATGTCGCTGCGCAGGTAGTCGCGAATGGCGCGGATGACCACGTTGCTCTCCTGATACACCAGGAAAGGCGCCTTGCGCTCCTTCGACTCCTCCTCGATGGCCCTGGCCACCTGGAGCAGGTAGTCGAGGTCCCACTGCAACTCTTCGACGCTCTTGCCGACGCCGGCGGTACGGACGATGAGCCCCATGTCTGTGGGAATTTCGAGCTGGCTCATGGCGTCGCGCAGCTCACTGCGTTCATCTCCCTCGATACGGCGCGAAACACCGCCGGCACGGGGGTTGTTGGGCATGAGGACCAGATAACGCCCGGCGAGACTGAGGAAGGTGGTGAGGGCGGCCCCCTTGTTGCCGCGCTCCTCCTTGTCCACCTGGACGATTACCTCCTGTCCTTCGCGAATCGCCTCCTTGATGGTCGGGCGACCGGAGGTATCGGCGTCGGGGGAGAAGTAGGAGCGGGCGATCTCCTTGAACGGGAGGAAGCCGTGGCGCTGGGCGCCGTAGTCGACAAAGGCGGCCTCGAGACTGGGCTCGATGCGGGTGATTCGACCCTTGTAGATGTTGGATTTCTTCTGGACGCGGGTGGAGTCTTCGATGTCCAGGTCGTAGAGGCGCTGGCCGTCCACTAGCGCAACGCGCAACTCTTCCTGCTGAGTCGCGTTAAACAGCATTCTTTTCATGTTGTTAAGTCTCTCAGGCGCTCAACCACAGCCCGATATCGGGCAGCGGGTTCGCCAGAGCAGCCGCAGTGCGGATTATTCCGGCCACGGGGCCGCTGCTCAGATTGTGCTGGCGTTAGCTGCAGAACCGGTTCGTCTGCGGGAGCGCGGTTTTGGGGGCGTCCGACCGGGGTCGGGCGCGTAAACCTTGTTGCACACTTAAGTACCACACACAGGGTACAACCCGGGACCGTGCCCCGGGATATTCGTGCCGGGAAGAGTCGACCGGGGCGCTTGCACTTTTACCGTGCATGCCGCCGCCGATGAACCTGCTGACGGACTCAGGCGCGACTAACTATATCAGCGATACGGTGGTCCAGCAATCTGAACCCTAATGGGTTTGTCGGCGGAACCGGCAGGTTCCTGGTGTATCATCCGGCCATGAATGAGACAGCCGAATCGGGAGTCCGGTTCATCCAGGTGACCGAAGAACAGGCCGGTCAGCGTATCGACAATTTCCTGCTCGCCCGCCTCAAAGGGGTCCCCAAGAGCCGCATCTACCGTATCCTGCGCCGGGGCGAGGTGCGGGTGAACCGGGGCCGGGCGAAGCCGGAGTACCGGGTGCGCGCCGGCGACGAGGTGCGCATTCCGCCCCTGCGGACCGCCGAGAGTGTACCGGCGCCGAGCCCCGGCAAGGGGGTTCTGGAGCGGCTCGATGCGGCGGTGCTGTTCGAGGACGAGCGGTTGCTGGTGCTGAACAAGCCGGCCGGGATCGCGGTCCACGGTGGGAGTGGACTCAGCTATGGGGTGATCGAGGCACTGCGGGTGTTGCGCCCCCAGGCACGGTTTCTGGAACTGGGCCACCGCCTCGATCGGGACACCTCCGGCTGTCTGGTGATCGCCAAACGGCGCAGCGCGCTGCGGGCATTTCAGGAGCGGTTGCGATCGGGCGCCGTCGACAAGCGGTATCTTGCCCTGGTGCAGGGCGCGTGGCCTGGTGCCCACGAGGAGCGTGCGCCGCTGCGCAAGAATGTACTCAGCTCCGGCGAACGGGTGGTGCGGGTCGCCGCCGACGGCAAGTCGGCCCTGACCCGGTTCCGGGCCGTCACCGTGTATGGTGACGCGACCCTGGTGGAGGCGGAGCTGGTGACCGGGCGTACCCATCAGGTGCGGGTCCACACCGCCCATGCCGGACACCCGATTGCCGGCGACGGGAAATACGGCGATGCGGAGTTCAATCGCGCCCTGGCGGCAAAGGGACTCAAGCGTCTGTTTCTGCACGCCCATGAGGTGGCATTCCGCCTTGGCGACGATGATGCGACCACCCGTGTCCAGGCGCCCCTGCCCCCTGAACTGACATCAGTGCTGGCGCAACTGAAAGAGGAAAGATGAGCGATTTCAAACTGCTGGTCTTCGACTGGGACGGCACCCTGATGGACTCGGAGGGGCGTATCGTCGCCTGCATCGAGGCCGCCATCGGCGATCTGGGGCTGCCCGCGCGTGAGTTGGAGGAGATGCGGAACATCATCGGTCTCGGCCTTCGCGAGGCGATCGATACCCTCTACCCCGGGGCGAGCGAGACGGTCCACCGGCAGATGGTGGAGCGCTATCGCCATCACTACCTTGGGAGTGGCGGCATTCCCACACCGATGTTCGACGGTGCTGCGGAAACCCTGCACGGGTTGGCCGAGCGCGGTTATTTCCTGGCGGTTGCCACCGGCAAGGGGCGGGTCGGCCTCGACCGGGCGATGGAGAGTAGCGGGGTGGCGCAGTATTTCCACGCCACCCGCTGTGCCGACGAGACCTTTTCCAAGCCCCATCCGCAGATGCTGCTGGAGGTGATGGACGCTGTGGGGGCCGAGCCGGCGGAGACGCTCATGATCGGCGATACCGAATACGACATGCAGATGGCGGTGAACGCTGGCACCGCGGCACTCGCGGTCAGCTACGGCGTTCATGCCCCGGAGCGGTTGATGTGCCAGAATCCGCTCGGTTGCATTCACGACATCACCGAGATTATCGACTGGCTGGACGGTTTGGCGAGAAACGCCTGAGAAGGAAAGGGGAATGAGCGATCAGGAACAGGGTAAGACGGGCTGGGAGCGGGGCGTACTCGAAAGGCTGGCGACGGCAAGTCTGCAGGAGCAGCGGCGCGCCCGGCGCTGGAGCGTCTTTTTCCGCTTCGTGTTCGCGATCTACGTGGGCATTATTCTGATTCAGTGGCTGATGCCGTTCGACCTGGAGGGTATCGACAGGGCCACTGAGCACACCGCGCTGGTGGACCTGGACGGGATCATCTCGGCCGATGCCGATGCGAGCGCCGATAGGGTGGTGCAAGGCCTGCGCGCCGCGTTCAAGGACAGGAAGACCAAGGGGATCATCCTGCGCATCAACAGTCCCGGCGGCAGCCCGGTGCAATCCGCCTACATCTATGACGAAATCAAACGGCTGCGCGGTGAACATCCGGACACCCCCCTCTACGCGGTGGTGAGCGACATGTGCGCCTCGGGGGGCTACTACGTGGCCTCCGCGGCGGATGCGATCTACGCCAATGAGGCCAGCGTGGTCGGTTCCATCGGGGTGGTCATGAACAGCTTCGGGTTTGTAGAGGCGCTCGACAAGCTCGGTATTGAACGGCGGCTTTACACGGCGGGCGATCACAAGGGCTTGATGGATCCCTTCTCGCCGGTGAACGAGATCGAGGTCACCCACGTGCGCGCGCTGCTCGATGACATTCACGGCCAGTTCATCGCCGCGGTACAGAAGGGGCGCGGGGACAGACTCAATGACGACGACCGGCTCTACTCCGGACTTATCTGGACCGGTCAGCAGGCGCTGGAGTTGGGTCTTGTCGATGCCCTCGGCAGTGCCGGCTATGTGGCGCGCGAGGTGATCGGCGCCGAGGAGATCGTTGATTTCACCCGCTCTCCCGACTATTTCCAACGCCTGTTCGATCGCTTCGGGATCGGATTTGCCAAGGGGCTCGGCAGCTATTTTGGCTGGGGAGCGCTGCGGTAACAGGGAAGGTTTCGTCGTCGTGGGGCTGTTTCGCGGCTCCCGCCGCTCCTACCAAAACCCGTTACCTTTGCAGGAGCGGCGGAAGCCGCGACCTCGGGCCTATGGAGGATTCAGAGGACGGAAACTCCCTCTGCCTCGAGCATGGAAACAAGCCGAATCAGCGGCAGACCGATGAGGGCGTTGGGATCGTCTCCCTCCATGCGGGCGAAAAGCGCGATGCCGAGCCCCTCGGACTTGAAGCTGCCCGCACAGTTATAGGGCTGTTCCCGCCGCAGGTAGTTTTCGATTTGGGTCGTCGTCAGCTCCCGGAACTGCACGGCGAATGGCACCAGATCCACCTGTGCCTCTCCGGTGGTGCCGTTCAACAGGCAGAGCCCGGTCAGAAACTCCACCCGTCTGCCGCTGGCGGCGCGCAACTGTTCAACTGCCCGCTCATGGGTGCCCGGTTTACCCAGGATCTCTCCGTCGATGACCGCCACCTGATCGGAGCCGATCACCAGCGCGTCAGGACGGTCGGCGGCAACTGCATGTGCCTTCATCTCGCTGAGCCGCAGTACCAGCGCCTCCGGTGATTCATTTTCCAGCCGTGACTCGTTCACATCCGGCGCTGCCGTCTCAAACGGCAGCCCGAGACGTTCGAGCAGCTCCCTGCGGAAGGGGGAGGTGGAGCCTAGAACGATGCGCATCAACAAATCTTCTCTACCGTGGGGGGGCAGAGGGCACAGAGCAGGATGAGAGACAGCTCGCCGGAACCCGCAGGGCGGCGACCGCTTTCTCTGCGTCCTCTGTGACCTCTGCGGTGAGATCGTCTATTCGATTTCGATCAGGGCCTCGTCAGGATTGACCCGGTCACCCTTCTGTACATGGACGGCGACCACCTTGCCGCTCACCGGGGCCTGGATCTCCGACTCCATCTTCATCGCCTCTGTGACCAGCAGCGGGTCACCCGCCTTCACATCGGCATCCACCTGCACCAGCACATCGACCACGGTGGCCGGCATGGAGGTGGTCACATGCCCTTCCTTTGTGGCGCGCGGCCGCTTGCTGTCGCCTGCGGCGGATTTTGGAGCCGGTTTTTCTCCGCCGTGGGTAATGACCTCTTCGAGCACCTCGATGCTCATCTCTTCCGGCACGCCGTCAACGGTGACGTAGAAGGGGCGCTTCTCCTGGGTCTTGTGGCCCATCCCGGTGACCTTGATGTGGTAGGTCTCGCCATGAAGGGTAACGTTGAATTCGGTGGGCGCGTTGGTGATCTTGCAGGCGTCCTCCTCGACCAGAGGTTCCAGCGGTTCGGGTTTCAGGTCACCGCTGGCGCGGTGCTCCAGGAACTCGCGCCCCACCTCCGGGAACATGGCATAGGTCAGCACATCCTCCTCCGATTGGGCGAGTGCTCCCACCTCGTCGCGCAGGTTGTCCATCTCCGGTTTGAGCAGATCGGCGGGACGGACCTCGATCACCTCCTCATTGCCGATCGCCTGCTGGCGTACGATGGAGTTGACCGGTGCAGGTGCCTTGCCGTAACGGCCCTGGAGATAGAATTTCACCTCGTTGGTGATGTTCTTGTAGCGCGCACCGGTGAGGACATTGAGTACCGCCTGGGTGCCGACGATCTGCGAGGTGGGGGTGACCAGCGGCGGAAAGCCCAGGTCTTCGCGCACCTTGGGGATCTCGGCCAGCACCTCGGCCATGCGCCCGAGCGCACCCTGTTCGCGGAGCTGATTGGCGAGGTTGGAGATCATGCCGCCGGGGACCTGATTGACCTGCACCCGGGTGTCGACCCCGGTGTAGTCACTCTCAAACTGGTGGTAGCGCTTGCGCACCTCATGGAAGTAGAAGCCGATCTCTTGCAGCAGCTCCAGGTCGAGGCCGGTGTCGCTCTCCGTGCCGCGCAGGGCCGCCACCATGCTCTCGGTGGGCGGATGGGAGGTGCCGCCGGCGAAGGAGGAGATGGCGGTGTCGATGTGTGCGGCGCCGTTCTCGATCGCCTTGAGATGGCACATGTCGGCGAGACCGGCGGTGGCGTGGGTGTGCAGTTGCAGCGGTACTTCCACCGCCTGGCGCAGCGCCGTGAACAGCTCGGCGGTCACCATCGGCGTCAATAGCCCGGCCATGTCCTTTACGGTGATGGAGTCGCAGCCCATTGCCTCCATCTCCTTCGCCAGGGCAACGAACTGCGGGATCCCGTGGACCGGGCTGGTGGTGTAGGAGATGGCGCCCTGAGCGTGTTTGCCGGCGGCCTTGACCGCCTCCACCGAGACCTTGATGTTGCGCAGATCGTTCAGCGCGTCGAAGATGCGGAAGACGTCGATGCCGTTGTCGGCGGCACGGGCGACGAAGGCGCGTACCACGTCATCGGAGTAGTGGCGGTAGCCGAGCAGATTCTGCCCACGCAACAGCATCTGCAAACGGGTGTTCGGCAGTGCCTGGCGGAGCTTGCGCAGCCGCTCCCACGGGTCCTCCTTCAGAAACCGCAGGCAGGCGTCGTAGGTGGCGCCGCCCCACACCTCCAGTGACCAGTAGCCCACCTTGTCCAGCTTGGCGCAGATGGGCAGCATGTCCTCGGTGCGCATGCGGGTGGCGATGAGCGACTGGTGCCCGTCACGCAGCACGGTTTCGGTGATGTTGACCTTGGACATCATCTCTATTCCCAGTAAATTTGTTTGACCTAAAGCCCCAGGGAGGCGGCGATGGAGGCGGCGATGGCCGCAGCCAACTCCCTGTGCGGGCGCTTCACCGAGTAGTCGACCAGTTCGGGATGGGCATCGACGAAACTCGTGTTGAAGCGCCCCTTGCGGAACTCGGGCGATTTCAGAATTTCCAGGTAGTACGGCATGGTGGTCTTAACCCCCTGGACCCCCATGTCCCGCAGGGCACGTTCGGCACGCTGCAGTACCCCCTCCCAGTCGAGCGCCCAGATGATCAGCTTGGCGCACATGGAGTCGTAATAGGGCGGAATCTCGTAGCCGGTGTAGAGCGCCCCGTCGACACGCACTCCGGGGCCGCCCGGCGCGAAGTAGCGGGTCACCTTGCCGAAGCTCGGCAGGAAGCCGTTCTTCGGGTCCTCGGCGTTGATACGGAACTCCAGGGCGAAGCCGCGCGGGACGATCTCCTCCTGTTCGTAGCGCAGCGGCAGGCCGGCGGCGATGCGGATCTGCTCCTGGACGATGTCGACCCCGGTGATCTCCTCGGTGATCGGGTGTTCCACCTGGAGGCGGGTGTTCATCTCCATGAAGTAGAAGGTGCCACTGTCGTCCATGAGGAACTCGACGGTACCGGCGTTCTGATAGCCGACACTCTTGGCCGCCTGGACCGCCAGCGCCCCGAGGTGCTCACGCTGTTCGGGGGTGAGCTGGGGGGAGGGGGCGATCTCCAGCAGCTTCTGGTGGCGGCGCTGGATGGAGCAGTCCCGCTCGTAGAGATGGATGGCGTTGCCGTGGGAATCCCCGAGTACCTGAACCTCGATGTGGCGGGGATTGACGATGCACTTCTCGAGAAACACGTCGGCGCTGCCGAACGCCTTGGTCGCCTCCGAGACCACCCGCCCGAAGTTGCGGGAGAGCTCCTCGGCGTTCTCGCATCGGCGGATACCGCGGCCGCCGCCGCCAGAGGTGGCCTTGAGCATCACCGGGTAGCCGATCTTCTCCGCCGCGGAGATCGCCTCCTCGGCGTCCTTCAGGTTTTCGGTGCCCGGAACCACCGGCACACCGCCGCCGATCATCGCCTCACGGGCGGCGGTCTTGTCGCCCATGCGGCGGATTACCTCGGCGCTCGGGCCGATGAAGGTGATGCCCCGCCGGGTGCAGATCTCGGCCAACTCCGCGTTTTCCGAAAGAAAACCGTAGCCGGGGTGCAGGGCGTCACAGCCGGTGGCCACCGCCAGGTTCACCAGCCGATGGGCGTTCAGGTAGCCGGCGACCGTGTCCGGTCCCAGGCTGTAGGCCTCGTCCGCCTTTTTCACATGCAGTGAATGGCGATCGGCCTCGGCGTAGACGGCGACCGAACGGATACCCATCTCCGCACAGGCGCGGACGATGCGCACCGCGATCTCGCCCCGGTTGGCGATGAGGATTTTTTTGATCAAGCGAATGCCCGCCGGTTTGAAGGGGGCATTAGGATACCCTACCGGGGCGCCACAGACAGCCCCGCCCTGTTTCCCCATCCGGCCAGGCGGACCGTTTGCGAGGCGCTACTCTACTTTGACAGTGGGTACAGGCGAATCGTATTATGGGCGGCTTATGTTGAAGGAGCGGCTCCCCGTCCGGATCGACCCGTTCCGCTTCGCCCAGGCGCGGCGGTGTGTGGCTGGCCAGGTCCCGCTCTCCGAGCTGAAACGGCTTGGGGAGTGTCTCGCGGACGATAACGGCGAGGTGGAGGTGGAACTGGAGTTCGGGATCGACGCGGACGGCTTCAGCTTTCTGCGCGGCCATCTGCGGGCGGAACTTGCGCTGACCTGTCAGCGCTGTCTCCAACCGATGCCCCACCCGGTTGACACCGGCTTCATGCTCGGCATCGTAGCCGATGAAGCGGAGGCGCAGCAGCTTCCGCCGCACTACGAGCCGCTGGTGGCCGGTGACGAGCCGCTCTATGTAAATGATGTGGTCGAGGATGAACTTATCCTCGGATTGCCGTCGGTTTCGCGGCACGAACTGCCTGATTGTCCGGCAGCCGATGTATTGCGGGAGCCGGAGGAGGGGCGTGAACGCCCGAACCCCTTCGCCGTGCTATCGGAACTGAAGACCGGTCAAAAGAAAGACGATACCTGAGGAATAGAGGCCATGGCCGTACAGCAGAATCGTAAGACTCCCTCCAAGCGTGGCATGCGTCGCTCCCACGACGCGCTCAAGAAGCCGACGCTCTCCATCGAACCGACCACCGGTGAGACCCACCGTCGTCACCACATCAGTGCCGACGGTTACTACCGCGGGCGTAAGGTGCTGGACGTCGGGGAAGAGTAGAACCTTGGGTTTCCGGGGGGTACCCGCAGGCGATGCCGGTCTCGTTCCGGCACGCCTGCCGGTTGCTGGCCGGCCGAGCTTACCCCTAACACGATGACCGCGCGGACCACCATCGCGCTCGACGCCATGGGCGGCGATCACGGCCCCTCTGTGGTCGTTCCGGCCGCCCTTCGTTCGCTTGAGGAGCATCCGCAGCTTGCGCTGATCCTGGTCGGTGACCGGGAGGTACTCGCGCGCGAACTGGAACGGCTCGGCAAGGGTGAAGGGGCGCGGCTGAGCATCCGGCACGCCTCACAGGTGGTCACTATGAGTGACCTGCCGTCCCAGGCACTGCGGGGCAAGAAGGATTCCTCCATGCGGGTCGCCATCGACCTGGTCAAGGAAGGGGCCGCCCAGGCATGCGTCAGCGCCGGCAACACCGGCGCGCTGATGGCCACCGCACGTTTCGTGCTCAAGACCCTGCCGGGTATCGATCGCCCCGCGATTCTCACCGCCATACCGACTATCCGCGGCCGTACCCACATGCTCGATCTCGGGGCCAATGTGGAGGTGACGGCTGAGATCCTGTACCAGTTCGCCGTCATGGGCGCTGTGCTGACGCGGGCGGTGGCCGGTGTGGAGAATCCGAGTGTCGGCCTCCTCAACATCGGCGAGGAGGAGATCAAGGGCAACGAACAGGTCAAGCGCGCGGCGACTCTGCTGGCCGGGAGCGGCCTCAACTACTACGGGTTCGTCGAGGGTGACGATATCGGCAAGGGTACGGTCGATGTGGTGGTCACCGACGGTTTCACGGGTAACGTGGCGCTCAAGACCATCGAGGGAGTGGCAAAGATGCTCAGCCACTTTATGCGCCAGGAGTTCCAGCGCAACCTCCTGACCCGTCTCGCCGGACTGGTGGCGATGCCGGTGTTGCGCTCGTTCCGTGGCCGCATCGACCCGCGCGCCTACAACGGTGCCAGCCTGGTGGGGCTGCGCGGTATCGTGATCAAGAGCCACGGCAGCGCCGACGTATTCTCTTTCAGCCGCGCCATCCACGAGGCGGTGCGGGAGGTGAAGACCAATGTGCCCGAGCTGATCCGCGAGGAACTCGGGGCACTGCTGCAGGAAAGGCACGCGGTTTGAAGTACTCACGCATCGTCGGTACCGGTAGCTATCTGCCGGAGAAGGTCCTGACCAACAAGGATCTCGAGCGGATGGTCGATACCACCGACCAGTGGATCACCGAGCGTACCGGTATTCGGCAGCGCCACATCGCCGCCGACGGGCAGACCACCTGCGACCTGGCGGAACAGGCGGCGCGGCGCGCCATTGAGGCGGCAGGCATCGACCCGCAGGCCATCGACCTCATCGTGGTCGCCACCACCACGCCGGATCGCATCTTCCCCAGCACCGCCTGCCTGCTCCAGCAGCGGTTGGGCATCCACGGCTGTCCTGCTTTCGACGTGCAGGCGGTCTGTACCGGGTTCGTTTATGCCCTCGGCGTGGCGGACAACTTCATCCGCAGCGGCGCGGCCAAGAGCGCTCTGGTCATCGGGGCGGAGACCCTCTCCCGTATCGTCGACTGGACCGATCGCGGTACCTGTGTGCTGTTCGGCGACGGTGCCGGTGCGGCGGTACTTGCAGCGGACGACAAGCCCGGCATCCTCTCCACCCATCTGCACGCAGACGGTGACTACAACGAACTGCTGATGGTGAACGGCGGACCCTCCCAGGGCCGCGAAAGCATGGAGGGTGCGGGCGGCGTCATCACCATGCGCGGCAACGAGGTTTTCAAGATGGCGGTGAATACGCTCGGGCGCATCGTGGACGAGACGCTGGCCGCCAATGATATGAAGAAACAGGATGTGGACTGGCTGGTGCCGCACCAGGCCAACATCCGTATCATCGCTGCTACGGCAAAGAAGTTGTCGATGCCGATGGAGCGGGTGGTGGTCACGGTGGAGCACCAAGGCAACACCTCGGCTGCTTCGGTGCCGCTGGCGCTGGATACCGCGGTGCGCGACGGCCGCATCAAAAGCGGCGACACCATTTTGCTGGAGGCGTTCGGCGGCGGCTTCACCTGGGGCTCGGCCCTGGTGCGATTTGGTTGAAAGCAGGGGCTGGGAGGAAGGGAGCAGGGGCTAGGAGATGTGCGCGGCGCGCGCAAGTTTTGATTTTCCAGCCCCAAGTCCCTGGTTCCTGGCCTCTCGAAAGAGGGGTTTCTAATGTCTCTAGGATTTGTCTTTCCCGGTCAGGGATCTCAATCCATCGGCATGCTGGCGGAGCTGGCTGTCGAGCATTCGGTGGTCCGAAAGACCTTCGCGGAGGCGGGCGAGGCGCTCGGCTACGACCTATGGAAGGTCGTGCAGGAGGGGCCGGAGGCGGAGTTGAACACCACGGCGGTGACCCAGCCGGCGATGCTGGCTGCGGGTGTCGCCGTATGGCGGCTGTGGGAAGCTGAGGGCGGTCCCCGCCCGGTAGTGATGGCCGGTCACAGCCTCGGCGAGTACACGGCGCTGGTCTGTGCTGACGCGTTGAACTTTGCGGATGCAGTGACGCTGGTGGCGGACCGTGGTCGCTTCATGCAGGAGGCGGTTCCGGCGGGCGAGGGGGCGATGGCAGCCATTCTCGGCCTGGCGGACGAGCAGGTTGCCGCGGTGTGCGGCGAGGCGGCGGACGGCGAGGTGGTGTCACCGGTCAACTTCAACGCCCCGGGCCAGGTGGTGATTGCCGGGCAGGCGGGCGCGGTGGAGCGGGCGGTTGCGGCCGCCAAGGCAGCCGGCGCCAAGCGTGCCGTCATGCTGGCGGTGAGTGCCCCATCCCACTGTGCATTGATGAAGCCGGCAGCCGAACGGCTTGCCGAACGGCTCGCCGGCGTGGCGATCACGGCCCCGGCCATCCCGGTCATCAACAATGCCGATGTGGCTTCACCCGCCGAGCCCGACGCCATCCGCGATGCCCTCGTTCGTCAGCTCTACAGCCCGGTGCGCTGGGTGGAGACCGTTGGCCGGATGGGGAGCGAGGGTGTGGATCGCCTGATCGAATGTGGTCCCGGCAAGGTGCTGGTTGGACTGAACAAGCGCATTGCGCGCGACATGACCGCGCTGCCGGTGCAGGACAATGAGACCTTGGCTAAGGCACTCGAAGGGGTAAGGAGCTGAGCATGGGTATGGAGAACGACATCGCACTGGTCACCGGCGCCAGCCGTGGCATCGGCCGTGCGATTGCGCTGGAACTGGGGCGCCGCGGCGCCACCGTGATCGGTACCGCCACCTCAGAAGGTGGCGCGGCTCAGATCGGCACGGCACTTGCCGAGGCAGGCGTCAAGGGTGTCGGCATGGTGCTGAATGTGACCGACCCGGGCAGTGTCGAAGCGTTGATCGAGGCCATTCAGACGGAGTTCGGTGTACCGACCGTGCTGGTCAACAACGCCGGCATCACCCGCGACAACCTGCTGATGCGGATGAAGGATGATGAGTGGCAGGCGATCATGGACACCAATCTGACCTCGGTCTACCGACTGTCGAAGGCGTGCCTGCGCGGCATGATGAAGGCAAGGCGGGGGCGGATCGTCAATGTGGCCTCGGTGGTGGGGCTGACCGGCAATGCCGGGCAGACCAACTACGCCGCCGCCAAGGCGGGGGTGATCGGTTTTTCCAAGTCGCTGGCACGCGAGGTGGCGAGCCGTGGCATCACGGTCAATACGGTGGCACCCGGATTCATCGATACCGACATGACCCGTGCCCTGCCCGAGGAGCAGAAGGGCAAGCTGCTGGAGCAGATCCCGCTCTCACGCCTCGGCTCCGCAGAGGATATCGCCGCGGCGGTAGCCTTCCTGGCGTCGCCGGAGGCGGGCTACATCACCGGCGAGACAATCAATGTAAACGGCGGCATGTACATGGGCTAAATCAGCTTTTGTTGCCGTAATTCAAGAGATTAGCCCCCCATCGGGGGATTCTGGCATCCGCTTTCCGTTTTATCTACAATACCGCCGCAGCGTTTGCTGCACGTAACTGGAGGAATTACAACTCATGAGCACTGTCGAAGAACGCGTCAAGAAGATTGTCGTCGAGCAGTTGGGGGTCAAGGAAGAGGAAGTGCAGAACAGCTCTTCTTTCGTCGACGATCTCGGCGCGGATTCGCTTGACACTGTCGAGCTCGTGATGGCCCTCGAGGAGGAGTTCGAAACCGAAATTCCGGACGAGCAGGCCGAAAAGATCACGACGGTTCAGCAGGCGATCGATTACATCAACGAGCACATCGACAGCTGATCCGTCTGCAACACCAAGGGCCGCTGAGCCACCGATGTGGTCGCGGCCTTTTGTTTTTGCGATCCACCTGTTGAGGAACTGGTCTCTTGGCTAAGCGTCGCGTCGTAGTTACGGGTCTGGGCATGGTCTCCCCGATGGGGCTTTCCGTGGTCGAGTCCTGGGAAAACATCCTGGCGGGGAAGAGCGGCATCGCGCCGATCACCCACTTCGATACGGAAGCCTTTGCCACCCGTTTCGGCGGTTCGGTGAAGGGGTTCGACGTTACCCAGTACCTGCCGGCCAAAGAGGCCAAGAAGATGGACCCGTTCATCCACTACGGTATCGCCGCCGCGAAGGAGGCGATCGCGGATGCGGGTCTTGAGGTCACCGAGGCCAATGCCGAGCGCATCGGCGTCTCCATCGGTTCCGGCATCGGCGGTCTACCCGGCATCGAGAAAGGCCATGAGGCTTACATGAAGGGCGGTCCGCGCAAGGTGTCGCCGTTCTTCGTCCCGAGCAACATCATCAACATGATCTCGGGCAACCTCTCCATCATGTATGGATTCAAGGGGCCGAACATCGCCCTGGTGACCGCCTGCGCAACCGGTACCCACAGTATCGGCGATGCGGCGCGCCTGATTCAGTACGGTGACGCCGACGTGATGATTGCCGGCGGCGCCGAGATGGCCACCTCCCCCTGCGGACTGGGGGGATTCGGTGCCGCCCGCGCACTCTCCACTCGCAATGATTCTCCGGAGACCGCCAGTCGCCCGTGGGACAAGGAGCGTGACGGTTTCGTCCTGAGCGACGGCGCCGGCGTGGTGGTGCTCGAGGAGTACGAACACGCGGTGGAGCGCGGTGCACGCATCTACGCAGAGGTGGCCGGTTACGGTATGAGCGGTGACGCCTACCACATGACCATGCCGGCGCCGAACGGCGAGGGGGCGGCCCGCTGCATGCGCAACGCCCTGCACAACGCCGGACTCAATCCGGAACAGGTCGACTACATCAACGCCCACGGCACCTCCACCCCGGCGGGTGACAAGGCCGAGACCGACGCCACCAAGGCCGTATTCGGTGAGGGCGCCTACAAAGTGGCGATGAGTTCGACCAAGTCGATGACCGGCCATCTGCTGGGTGCTGCGGGCGGCGTGGAGGCGATCTTCACCATCCTCGCGATCCGCGACCAGGTGGCACCGCCGACCATCAACATCGTTACCCCGGACCCGGAGTGTGACCTCGACTACGTGCCCAATCACGCACGCCAGATGAAGATCGATGTCGCCCTCTCCAACTCCTTCGGCTTCGGTGGCACCAACGGTACTCTGGTGTTCACCCGCCCGAGCTGATCAATTCGCCCCGGATGATCCTGATCGACGGGCAGCCCGGGGAGACGATCACTGTTCATGATCGCGGCTTCAATTACGGCGATGGTCTGTTCGAGACCATCGCCGTTTTTCGTGGCGAACCGGTTTTTCTCCGACAGCACCTGAACCGGCTGGCGGAGGGGTGCCGCAGGCTGGGCATTCCGCCTCCCGATCCGGATATCCTCGCCGACGAGGTGCGCCGCGTTGCCGGCGGGGCCGGGAAGCGAGTGGTCAAGATTATCGTCACCCGCGGCTCCGGGGGACGCGGCTACCGGCCGCCGGAGAATCCCGCGCCGCACCGCGTGGTGGCCGGTCTCGACTGGCCGCAGCGCCCTCCGGAGTGGTGGCGCGACGGCGTCGCCGTACGTATCTGCCGTACCCCCCTTGGTTGTAATCCCGCTTTGGCGGGACTAAAACAGCTGGGTCGTCTGGAGCAGGTGACCGCTGCCGCCGAACTCGCCGACGGCGAGGCGGAGGGGCTGATGATCGGCCCGGCCGGACAGGTGGTCGAAGGGACCATGAGCAACCTGTTTCTGGTGCAGGATGGCACTGTCCACACCCCGGAGCTGAGCGGGTGTGGTGTGGCCGGAATCGTACGCGGCGAGATTCTGGCTCGCTGCGCCGAACTCGGGATTGGGACACAGGAGCGCGTTGTAGTGCCCGCGGAACTCTTCCAGGCCGAAGAGATCTTTCTCACCAACAGCCTCATCGGCATCTGGCCGGTGCGCCGCCTGGCGGAGTGCACACTTTCGCCGGGGTCGGTGACCGCGCGCCTGATGGAGAGGCTACGGCGGGAGTTCCCGTTCGATGCGTGAACTGATTTTCAAGCTCTCGGGGGCGCTCATCCTGCTGGCCAGCCTGGCCATGGGCTGGCTGTGGATGGACTACGACAACTATCTCCACAGCCCCATGCCGGTGGACGAGGAGGGGACGACCTTCACCGTGCCCGCGGGAACCCCGCTCCAGCGGATTACCGAGGAGCTGGCCCGGCAGGGGCTGCTCACCAAGCCGCACTACCTGAACTGGCATGCGCGCCAGCGCGGCGTCGCGGGGCGTATCCACGCCGGCGAGTACCGCATCGAACCGGCCACGACGCCGGCGCAGCTTCTGGACAAGATGGTACGGGGGGAGGTCATCCAGTATTCGCTGACGCTGGTGGAGGGGTGGAACTTCCGTGAGGTGATGGCGGCGGTGGCTGCCAGCCCCCACCTGGTGCAGACCCTGGAGGGGCTCCCGGGCGCAGAGATCATGGTTCGCCTCGGCAAACCGGGCGAGCATCCGGAAGGCCGTTTTTTCCCCGATACCTACCGCTTTCCCCGCGGCACCACCGATCTGGAGTTTTTGCGCCGTGCCTACCGCGCCATGGAGGTGCGGCTTGCCACCGCCTGGGACGAGCGGGCCGAAGGGGTGCCGCTGAAGAATCCCTATGAAGCGCTCATTCTTGCCTCCATTGTGGAGAAAGAAACGGGCCTGGCCGAGGAGCGGGAGGAGATAGCGGGCGTCTTTGTGCGGCGTCTGAAGGTGGGGATGCGGCTACAGACCGATCCCACGGTCATCTACGGCATGGGTGAGCGGTTCGACGGCAACATTCGCCGCCGCGACCTGCGCGAGGATACCCCCTACAACACCTATACCCGCGGCGGACTGCCCCCCACCCCCATCGCCATGCCCGGACTCGATGCCATCCGGGCTGCACTGAATCCGGCAGACGGAAAAATGCTCTACTTCGTCTCACGCGGAGACGGCAGTCACCAGTTCTCCGCCACCCTGGAGGAGCATAACCGGGCGGTGCGCAAGTACCAGCTCAAGAAGTGAACCTCTCGCCAAGACGCCGGGCCCGTAAGGAAGCATATCTTCGTTTTGCCTTCGATCGGCAGTGCAAAGCGGATTGGGCGGGGGCTGTAATCCGCGGTGCCAGCTCAACGGCGTTATGTCGGATTACCTGGCGTACGACGCTGCCAAGCTGCTGAGCACCAGAACAAGCATCCACTCTCCTCTGCGCCTTTGCGTCTTGGCGATAGTCGAACCTTTTCCGAGCGCAAAAAAAAGACCCCGGCCGAAGCCGGGGTCTCTGGTTTCCTGTCTATCCCTCTGTTGCCGACAGAATCAATCGTCGCCGCTGAAGGCACCGAGCAGATGCAGCAGGCTGGTGAACAGGTTGTAGATGCTCACGTAGAGGGTGACGGTGGCCATGATGTAGTTGGTCTCACCACCATGAATGATGTTGCTGGTCTCATACAGGATGAGGCCGCTCATCAGCAGGACAAACATGGCGGAGACCGCCAGAGAGAGCGCCGGGATGGAGAAGATGGCAGCCCCCAGGCCGGCGAGGAAGGCCACCAGGATGCCCACCAGCAAGAAGCCGCCCATGAAGCTGAAGTCCTTTCGGCTGGTGAGGGCATAGCCGGACAGGCCCAGGAAGATCACGCCGGTACCGCCGAGGGCGGTCATCACCACCTGGGCGCCGTTCGGCAGGCTCAGGTAGGCGCTGATGATGGGACCGAGGGTGAGCCCCATGAAGCCGGTGAGGGCGAAGACGAAGAGCAGCCCCAGCCCGCTGTTGCGAAACTTGCTGGTGAGGAACAACAGCCCGAAGTAGCCGACCAGCGTAATGACCAGCCCGGGGTGGGGAAGGTTCATCACCATGGAAACACCAGCGGTCAACGCGCTGAATAGTAGCGTCATCGACAGCAGCGTGTAGGTGTTGCGGATGACCTTGTTGGTTGCCAGGGTCGATTCGGTGCTCTGCGTCAACACCTGGTTATTGATTTCCATCTGCCTACCTCCCGAGTCAGTTCGTAAGAACGATTGGACCACCTTACCATAAGGAAAGTTTCATGGCGTGGCCGGACGAATACAGGGAAAGCATACCGGCCGTACCTGGAATATCAACCTGGCCTAACCGGGCCTTCCTCATGTATTCTTCCGCCGCCGGCCCGCTTGATCCATAAATGCGGCTGGTCCGGCCGGCCTTCAAGGGCGATTCTGGCCAAACACCTCAGGAGGGGTGGCTGAGTGGTCGAAAGCGGCGGTCTTGAAAACCGTTGAAGGGCGACCTTCCGTGGGTTCGAATCCCACCCCCTCCGCCAACTTCAAGAAAGATCCCACGCGCTCCGACCGGCCGCAGCTGAGAATATCCGTCTCGCGGCAGCGCCTCCCCACTCTCCTCATGCCGGACTTCCAAAGGACCGGCCCGGCATCACTGTGGATTGACCAACGGTTTCCCGGTTTCTGGAAAACGCGACCCCTGAATACTACTTTAGTATTTCAGTAGGTTTTTGTTTTTGAATCCGCGAGATAGGGGGCCTCCATGGAGTACGAAATCACTGAAGACGATGCAAACAGGGCGAAGTACCCGCACGAACTGTTTCTGATCAATCTGATCTTCAATCACGTTCTCCTATTTATCGCGACATTGATGGCTACCTCGCTGCAGTTCCTCGTGTTCATCGTCCCCGCGGTGTCGACAGCGATCATCACCTATACGCTCTGGCGCGCCAGGCGTTCTCAGGTGATCGATTCGTGGTTCATCAGCTGCCACTGGCAGGTGGCGGCCAAGCGCAGTCGCATCTTCGCCGCCATGTGGGGTCTCGTGGTCGTCGCGGTGCTGCTGATCCTGGCCCTGTCTGGCGGTGATCCCAAGCCGCAGCACTATGCCATCGGCGGACTGGCCTTCCTGCCGGGAATGGTCACGGTGCTGGCGCTGGTCATCATGGAGTCCGAGGCGATGCAGCAGGCCCGGAATGGCGTACTGCCGAAGTGGATGGTCGAGCGCCGTCCCCATCCGGAGGCGGCACTGGCAGAGAGCGGTCTCCGATAGCCGGCACCTCGGGTGTTGCAGGAGCGCCGGGTAATCCATCCCCCCAGCCCGCTCTTTGGTAGCCTATAGGCTAAACCCCCTCCGGAAGGCGCTATGCCCTCGGCATTCGACCCCGATACCCTCGAAGGGATTGTCTGGCACCAGTTGGGCGGTGACGAGGCCTGCCGCCGGCTCGCGGTCGCACATGGGGCGGGGTTGTCGGAATCGGAAGCTGCCGGGCGTCGGGACAGGTTCGGCCCCAACCGGCTGCCCGAGGCGCAACGGCGCGGCCCGTGGCGACTCTTCCTCGATCAGTTCCGCAGCGTTTTAATCCTGTTGCTGGTGGGTGCCGCAATCCTGGCGGCACTGGTTGGGCACCTGCTCGATGCCAGCGTGATCCTGGGGGTGGTGTTGATCAACGCCACGCTTGGTTTCCGCCAGGAGTATCGGGCCGAGCGTTCCATGGCGGCGCTGGAGCGGATGTTGGCGCCGCAGGCGGAGGTGCGGCGGGCGGGGCGGCGGGAGATGATCCCGGCCGAGCAGTTGGTGCCTGGCGACATCGTGCTGCTGGACGCCGGCGACAAGGTGCCGGCGGATGGGCGGTTGCTGGTGGCCGAGGGGCTGGAGGTGGACGAATCGACGCTGACCGGTGAGTCGGTACCGGCTTCGAAGTCCATCCGCCCGCTGGACGATCCGGAAGTGCCACTTGGGGATCGTACCTGTATCGCCTTCATGAATACCGTGGTTACCCGTGGTCGCGGTGAACTGGTGGTCACCGCGACCGGTGAGCGGACCGAGATGGGGCGTGTGGCCCGGCTGCTCTCGATCACGGAGCAGCCCTCGACCCCCTTGCAGCGACAACTGGATCACCTCGGGCGGCGACTGGCCCTGGTCGCCGGTGTGTTGGTGCTGGTGGTGTTTGTAACGGGGTTGGTTCGCGGCGATCCACTGCTGGAGCTGGCCCTTACCTCAATCGCGCTGGCGGTGGCCGGTGTTCCAGAGGGGCTGCCGGCGGTGGCGACGGTGACATTGGCGGTCGGCATGTGGCGCATGGCGAAGCGGCACGCCATCGTCAAGCGACTGTCTGCCGTGGAGGCCCTTGGCGGTACCACGGTCATCTGTTCCGACAAGACCGGAACGCTGACCATGAACCAGATGACCGTTCGGCGGGTGCGCTTCGCGGAACGCACGCTGCAGGTGTCGGGTGGCGGATACCGGACGGAAGGGGCGATCACGGCTGGGGACGGTGGCCCGTCGGGGGCGCTGGATGCACTTCTGGTGCCTGCGGTGCTGTGCAATGACAGTCATCTGCGTGGCGAACGGGTGGTCGGTGACCCAACGGAGGCGGCGCTGCTGGTACTGGCGGCAAAGGCCGGTTTGGCCGTGGAGTCGGCAGCCCGGGCACTGCCGCGGATCGCCGAGATCCCCTTCGATTCCGAACGCAAGTACATGGCGACGTTTCACCGCGGCGAGGCCGGCCTGCAGCTGTTTGTGAAGGGGGCACCGGAGGTTCTGCTGCCGCGCTGCACCCATCTGCTCGGTGCCGACGGCATCGAGCCCCTTGCAGATGAGCAATACCGGCAGGTTGCTGAACAGAATCGGGCCTGGGCGGGTGAAGGTTTCCGCCTGCTGACAATTGCCCGCCGCGAGCTGAGCGGCAAGACGCTGGAACGTGGACCGGTACTGGAGTCCTATGTCGAGGGGCTGACGCTGGTCGGCACGTTGGCGATGATCGATCCGTTGCGTCCCGATGCGGCGGAGGCGGTCATCCGCTGCCGGGAGGCGGGTATTCAGGTGAAGCTGGTGACCGGCGACAACCGGGACACGGCCGCCGCCATTGCCGCTTCGCTCGGACTACGGGGGCAGGCCATCGACGGTTCCGTCATGGAACGTATGAGCGATACGGAGTTGGAGGAGGTTGTCGAGGAGACAGTGGTGTTCGCGCGCGTTTCGCCTACCCACAAGCTGCGGATACTCCACGCACTCAAGGCGCTCGGGCACACCGTGGCGATGACCGGTGATGGTGTCAATGATGCACCTGCGCTGAAGGCGGCGGATATGGGCGTGGCGATGGGGGCGTCGGGCACCGATGTCGCGCGTGAAGCGGCGACCATGGTGCTGACGGACGACAACTTCTCCACCATCGTCGCCGCCGTGGAGGAGGGGCGGACCATCTACGCCAACATCGTCAAGTTTGTGCGCTTTCAGGTCTCCACCAATATCGGGGCGATCTCCGCCGCGGCGAGCGCACCATTGCTTGGCCTACCGCTGCCGTTCAACGCCGTTCAGATCCTTTGGGTAAACATCATCATGGATGGACCGCCGGCAATGGCCCTCGGGCTCGATCCGGTGCGGCCCGGGTCGATGCAGGAACCACCGCGTGCCGCGTCCGAACGAATCATCACCTGGGGCCGTGCAGCCAAACTGCTTATCTACGGCGCCACCATGGCACTCGGTACGCTGTGGGTCCTTTACACCGGACTTGAATCGATGCCGCGCGAGCAGGCGCTGACACTGGCGTTCACCACCTTTGTCCTGTTCCAGGTGTTCAATGTGTTCAACGCCCGCGCGGGGGAGCGTTCGGCGTTCGGCCGCTATCTGTTCACCAATGCCAAGCTGTGGGGTGCGCTTGCGGTGGTGGTGGCACTTCAGGTGGTCGCGGTCTACTGGGGACCGGCCCAGACCATCTTCCGCACCGTGCCAATCGCCCCCGGCGACTGGTTGCTGGCTACAGGGGTCGCCTCTTCGGTGCTGCTGCTGGATGAGGGACGCAAATTGGGGCAGCGGACCCTTCGGGCGGTGCGAAGGCGTGGGTGATTCGGCCTGCCCCTGTTCTGATCTACCTTGAGAGGGATGGTCATGAGCAAGGAGGCCGCATGGAGTACCGGACCGGGGATACAGGACGGCTCTCTCCCGTCCTGAAACAGTCGAGCGACCTGGTGGCCGCCGGTGGCGAGGGGGTGTGGCTGTTCGATGCGGCGGGTCGCCGCTACCTCGATTTCACCTCCGGGATCGGCGTGACCGGCACCGGTCACTGCCACCCCAAGGTGGTGGAGGCGGCACAGCGGCAAGTCGGCCTGTTGATCCACGGCCAGTACGCCATCGTCCGCCACCAGCCGCTGCTTGCACTCACCGAGCGGCTTGCCGCGCGCCTGCCCGGCGACATCGATGCGGTCTTCTATGCCAACGCCGGAACCGAGGCGATTGAGGCAGCGATGCGTCTTTGTCGCCACGCCACAGGGCGCCCCAATCTGATTGCATTTCAGGGCGGGTTCCACGGCCGCACCATGGGGTCGCTCACCATGACCAGCTCCAGCGTCGGCCTGCGTGCGGGACTGCAGCCGATGATGGGCGGTGTGGTGCTGGCACCGTTCCCGGATCTCCGCCGCTACGGCTGGGATGAGGCGACCGTCAATCGCTTCTGTCTGCGCGAGCTGGATCACCTGCTGGCCACCGTCACCACGCCGGCGGAGGCCGCAGCGATGTTCATCGAACCGGTGCAGGGGGAAGCCGGCTACATTCCAGCCAATGCCGAGTTCATGCGCGGCCTGCGTGAGCGCTGCGACCGGCACGGCATCCTGCTGGTCGTGGATGAGGTGCAGGCGGGCTACGGCCGCACCGGCCGATTCTGGGGGCACGATCATTTTGATCTCCAGCCCGACATTGTGGTGACCGCCAAGGGGTTGGCCAGCGGCTTTCCACTCTCTGCGTTCGGGGCGCGTACGGAACTGATGGAGAAGGCGTGGCCCGGTTCCCAGGGCGGTACCTACGGCGGCAATGCCGTGGCTTGCGCAGCGGCACTCGCCACGCTTGAGGTTATCGAGGAGGAGGGTCTGGTTGAGAACGCAGCGACCCAGGGCGACTACCTGCGCTCGCGACTGCAGGAGGTTGCCGGACGAAATCCCGCGATTGGCGATGTGCGCGGCCTGGGGCTCATGATCGGGACCGAGATCGTGGACAGCGACGGGCGTCCCGACGGGCCGCGCGCCGCACGCATTCTCAAGGAGGCCGAACAACGGAACCTGCTACTCATCCGTTGCGGGCCGTACGGCGGCCAGGTGATCCGCTGGCTGCCGCCGCTGATCGTGAACCGCGAACAGATCGATATGGCGGTGGATGCCTTCGAGCAGGCCATGAAGGCAACTGCAACGTGACGTATATTCAGGAATGCAGAAGCCCGGGCCGGCGGTTCATCGGCCGTGCCCGTTCGAAGGCTCGGGCGGTGCGGAGCACCAGCGCGTCGGCGTGGCGCGGGCCGACGATCTGAAGTCCGACCGGCAGCCCGTCCGGCGTGAATCCACAGGGTACGGAGATGGCCGGCTGGCCGGTGAGGTTGAAGGGCCAGGTAAACGGGCTCCAGGTGTGCCAACGGCGGTGGGGCCAGCCGTCCGGGACCTCAATGCCGGCGGTGAATGCGGTGATGGGCAGCGTCGGGGTCACCAGCAGCGCGAAACGCCCATGAAAATGGGCCATCTGCTCGATGAGCCGCGAACGGGTGTTTTGCGCTGCGAGGTAGTCGAGCACACTCATCTGTGCGGCGGCTTCGGCCGCCGCGACCAGTTCCGGGTCCATCAGTGTCCGGTCAGCCGCGGAGAGGGTACGCAGTGCATTGGCGGCCCCGCCATAGAACAGGCGGCTGAACGCTTCGTGGTGCGGTTCAAAGCGGGGATCGACCGTTTCCACGCAGGCACCCAGATTGTCGAGCACGGCGACGGCCTCTTTCACCACCGCGGCCACTGCGGGATCGACCGGCGCATATCCCAGGTCCGGGCTGAAGGCGACCGGCAGCCCGGCGATGCCGTCATCGAGCCCCTTGCCGAAATCAGTTCCGTCGGGCGGCAGGGTGGTGTCGCGCGGATCCGGTTCGGTCATTACCCGCAAGAGCACGGCACAATCCTGTACGGTGCGTGTCATCGGACCAGGGTGGGCAAGAGCCCCGAACGGACTACCCGGCCACATGGGCGCACGCCCCCGGGTCGGCTTGAATCCCACGATGCCGCAGAATCCGGCGGGGATTCGGATCGAGCCGCCTGCATCGGTGCCGAGCGCCAGCGCTGCCATTCCCAACGACACCGCCACACCGCTCCCGCCACTTGAACCTCCGGAGGTCAACCTTGGATCCCACGGGTTACGCGTGATGCCGTCCACCGGGTTGTCGGTGACGCCCTTCCAGCCGAACTCCGGCGTGGTGGTCTTGCCGACAGCGACCGCGCCATGCCGCCGCAGGGCGGCGACCGCCGGCGCATCGACGGTCCACGGCTGCTGCGGGTCGATGGTCCTGGAACCTTTTCGCGTCGGCCAGCCGCGTGTGAGAAAGACATCCTTGATGGCGACCGGGACGCCGTCGATGGGACCGCGCGGCTGCCCCTGTCGGTAGCGGGACTCGGACTCGCGGGCCTGCCGCAGCGTTACTTCCTCGTCCACCAGGCAGAAGGCGTTCACTTCGCCATCGTAACGATGAATGCGTTCGAGACAGGCGGTGGCGGCCTCCACCGGCGAGAGCTCACCTTTGCGGAAGCAGTCGGCCAGTTCCACCGCCCCGAGATCGGCGACATCCATGTCGGACTCCAGATGCGATCAAAATGCGAACGATCGCCGTCCGGGCGATCCTTCTCCGTGCGACCCGCAGACTACACCCAACCTCCGGGTCGCTCCTTTCCGCCGCGGCAGACCGTTAGACGCCCCCTTATCGGTAGCGGCGCTTGTCCACGCGATTGAACAGTTCCCCACCTGAGCGCCAGCGACGGAAGTTTTCCACGAACTGGGCGCTCAGCGCCTCGCGCCAGCCGATGAAATCCCCCGCCATGTGGGGCGAGACGATGACGTTCGGCAACGACCAGAGCGGGCTGTCCGGCGGCAACGGTTCATCCTCGAATACATCCAGCGCCGCCCCGGCGATCCGTCCCTTTTCGAGCGCGTCAATCAGCGCCCCTGTGTTGACGATCGCGCCGCGACCGATATTGATGAGCCGCGCATCACGCCTCATCGACCCGAATGCCCCGGTATCGAACAGTCCGTGGGTGGCTGCGGTCAGTGGCGCAGCCACCACGACGAAATCGGCCGTCGACAGCGCATCTGGCAAGGCTTCGGCGGCATCAACCCGATCGAAATCGGGATCCCCCCGCCGCTCGTGAGTGGCGACCCCGGAGACGTGCATGCCGGCGGCGCGTACCGTGCGCGCGATCGCCCGTCCGATGGAGCCGGCCCCGACCACCATCACGTGTCGCCCGGAGATGCGTTCGGTCTCACGGTGTCGCCAGGTTTGATCGTGCTGGAGGGCGAAGGTGCCGGCCAGGTCTTTGGCGAAGGCGAGGATCAGCCCAAGGACGTATTCGGAAATGGCCCCGTCAAAGATGCCGCGGGCGTTGGTCAGTGTGACATCGCTGTCGATCAGTTCGGGGAAGAGCAGCACATCGACGCCGGCGCTGGTGGCGTGAATCCATTTGAGGTGCCGAGCGGCGGGCCAGGCCTGGCGGAGCAGGGTGGTGCGAAAATCGGTGACCAGCAGAACGTCCGCTTCGGTCAAGGCCGCATCCAGTGCGTCACGCGTCGCCGCCGGGCACAGGCGAGCCTCGCCATCAAGCGGTTCGAGTCCAGGCCACTGCTCCCCCACCGCCGTCAGTACGGCGACGGTCGGCTTGTCCGTGCCGTGGCGCATCATCCCTGCCAACATTCTCTGAGTATGAACTGAACCTAGTCGCCACCGTCAAGACGATCAAACCAGTGGGCCGGATCATCCATTCCGCGAATGGGCGCTGGTATGCGTTCGTCCTGAAGCTACGATTGAATTGTTTGCAGGGAGGGAAGGAGAGTCCCATGTCGGCCGGTGTGCAGGATGCACTCGACCCTTCGGAGTGGGGGGGCTGGAACCCGGCACTCCGGGCGCTGCCGATCCCCGGTATTCGCCGGATGGTGAATCTTGCCTCCCGGCGTGACGACGTGATTCATCTCTCCATCGGTCAGCCGGACTTCCCCACACCGACCCACGTCGTGGATGCGCATGTGGATGCGCTTCGTGCCGGAAAGACCGGGTACACGATGGATGCGGGGTTGCCGGAACTGTTGACCGCACTCGCCGGCTACTACCGTGGGCGCTATGGATGCGAACTGGCGGAGGACAACTTCCTCGTCACCACCGGTGCCACCGAGGCGCTCTATCTCGCGCTCAGTGCGATCGCCGCGCCGGGACGGGAGTTCCTGTTGCCGGAACCGACCTTTCCGCTTTACGCGCCGCTGATTCGCATGCACGGTGGGTCGGTGCGGTTCATCCCCACGAAGGCGGACACCGGTTATCAGCTCGACCCGCAGCAGGTGATCGACGCCATCGGCATGCACACCTTCGCCCTGGTGCTCAATTCACCGGGCAACCCAACCGGCGTGGTCTATCCGCGAGAGACGGTCGAGGCGATCGTGCAGGAGGCGGCCTGGCGAGGGATCAAGGTGATCTCCGACGAGGTCTACGATCACCTGGTGCTGGACGGGCCGGACCATCCGAGCGTGGTCTGCTGTGCTGCCGACCTCGAACACCTCATGGTTGTGAATAGCTTCTCCAAGACCTTCAGCATGCCGGGTCTGCGAGTGGGGTGGATCGTGGCGAGCCGGGCGGCCATAAAAACCCTGCGGCGCTATCACATGTTCACCACTACGGTCGCCAACACACCTGCCCAGTGGGCGGGTGTGGCCGCCCTGACCGGCGATCGCACCTTCATCGATGAGCGCGTAGCGGAATACCGGCACCGCCGCGATCGGGTGGTGGAACTGATTGCCGACACGCCGCACCTGACCGGCTACCGGCCCCAGGGCGCCTTTTACATTCTGCCTTCGCTGCCGGACAGCGTGGACGGAACCGGCGTGGCCTTGCGCATGCTGGAGGAGACCGGCGTTTGCACCATTCCCGGCGACACCTTCGGTGAGAGCGCCCGCAACACCCTGCGCATCAGCTATTCGACAGGTATGGACCGGATCGAGGAGGCGTTCGCGCGGATGACTCCGTGGCTGGGCAGGCAGCGGTTCTGAATCAAGAAAGGTTCACCAACAGAGGCGCAGAGAAGAGCATATCTTCTGCTGAGGCGCCAATTGGTCCATTTCGCATCGTGCGTGCCCCGCAGTCGTTTGTCTCTTGGTCAATAGTGCTGTTCAGTTGATCCCGAGCTTCTGCATCCGTCGCCACAGGGTGGTGCGATCGATGCTCAGCATGGTGGCTGCGACGGCGCGGCTGCCGTTGGCCTGATCGAGTGCCTGGATGATGGCCTTGCGCTGCTCCTCCTCGTCCGCATCCCGTCCGAGGTGCGGACGCGGCGTGCTCGGGGTGGAATAGCTGCGCACATCCTGAGGCAGGCTGTGCGGGGTGACCCGCCTGCCCTCGGCACAGACAATGCCGTGTTCGACCGCGTTGGCCAGTTCGCGCACATTTCCCGGCCAGGGATAGTCCATCATCATCCGCATCGCCTCGGCGGTACACTCGATGTCGGACGGGTAGCCGCGTAATGCGAGGCTGTCACAGAAGTGCTTGATCAGGATCGGGATATCACCGGGTCGCTGGCGCAGGGCGGGGACATTAATCGGGATCACCGCCAGCCGGTAATAGAGGTCGGCGCGGAAGTCGCCGGAGTCCACCGCATCTCGCAGGTTGAGGTTGGAAGCACTGATGACCCTTACATCCACCTGCACACTCTTGTCGGAGCCCACCATCTCGAAGCACTGATCCTGCAGCACCTTCAGCAGCTTGGCCTGGAGGCTGAGCGGCAGCTCGCTGATCTCGTCCAGGAACAGGGTGCCCCGATGGGCCGCCTGGAAGCGGCCCGGCCGATCCTGCACGGCACCGGTGAATGCCCCTTTAATGTGCCCGAACAGCTCCGACTCGATGAGCGAGGCGGGGATGGCGGCGCAGTTCACCTCCACGAAGGGGCCGTTGGACCGGCTGCTCAGCTTGTGGATGAGACGCGCCAGCATCGTCTTTCCGGTGCCTGATTCGCCCTGGAGCAGTACGAAGGCGTTGCTGGGAGCGATCTGCTGAATACGTGCCACGATCTCCAGCATCTGCGGGTCCTTGGTGGCGAGCCCGCTGCCGCTGCTGTTGTTGAGCACCGCCTCCAGGTGTTTGCGCTGTGTGCAATCGCGGATGACCACCAGGCGGGCACGGTTCTCAGTACCCGGTACGTCGACCAGGCCGCTGTCGAATTCCAGGAAACGGGTGCGATCCCCTTCCTGCACCCGGTGCTCGAACGAGACGAAATTGCCGCTGGGACGTCCGGCCGCATCCACCTCCCCGGCATCGATCGCCGCGCGCAGCAGCGCCTTTTGAAGGTTGATGCCGCCCAGGCGCCGGAACTCCTGCAGCGGTTCGTCCGCATTCACGCCGAGCAGCTCGGGGACCGCCCGATTGTGATAGAGGATGTGGCCGCTGTTGTCCGCGACCAGCACCCCCTCATCGATATGGGAGACCACGGCATCGAGCACCGGAAGCAGGTGGGCCAGGCCATCAAGCGCACTCTCTCTCTTTTTCACGGCAGGTTCCCGAAAAGCGGTCTATAACTAAGAGCTACGATAAACAGCAGCCGTGTTGGGTGCAACAACGTTGCATCCGCTGCAACATCTTCTGATATTCCGAAACATTACAGTTGCTTAGTGATCCGGTGGAGCGTCTGTGCCGCACCGCGTCGATCGTTCCACGTTGCGCACGCAACAGGGGTTTGGTTGTTCACCTCTTATAAAACAAAACGTTATGTTCTGGCATCCTGTTTGCAACGTGACTGACCGATTCGGTTTGTTTCTTCGGCGATTCTTTTTGTGTAACGTGTACCGCCTACAGAAAGAACAACAAATTTACGGGAGTTTGGGGATGCGTCTGAAACGTCTCTCCCTTGCACTGGCGGGTGCATTGGGGCTGGTTTGCGCAACTGCGATGCAGGCAACGGGCAACTGGGAAATAGCCGTTGTCCAGGAGAGCCGGGTGGAGAACCGCGTCGTGCTTGGAGGCACCGTGGTACCGGCCCGCAGGGTGACCATCGCCGCGCAGCTGCCCGGGCGTGTGGAGTTCCTTGCCGGCGCCGAAGGGGACCAGTTCGACCAGGGGGCGGTGCTGGTCCGGCTCAATGACGACGAACTCCTGGCGCGGCGCAACTCCGCGCTGGCCCAGATGGCGAATGCGGACGCAGAGATGCGCAACGCCAACGTCCAGTTCACCCGCCAGCTGGTCTCCCCGTACTCCACCGAGCGGATGCCCGGCATGGGCATCCCTTCCATGTTCGACAGCTTCTTTACCCGTCCCTTCGGCGACATGATGGGGATCAACGAGTCCGGTTACGAGCGCCACGCCGACCTCTACTCGCGGGGCACCCGCATGACTCAGGCACGCGGCAGTTTCCTGCAGGCCCAGTCGCAACTGCAGGAGGTGGAGGCCAAGCTGAAGGACGCCACCGGCGTTGCGCCTTTCGAAGGGGTGATCACCGACAAGCTGGTGGAGGTGGGCGACACGGTTCAGCCGGGCCAGCCGCTTCTGGCCTACGCCGATACCAGCGCGCTGGAGATCCAGATTGAGGTCCCGTCGCGCCTCATGCCCGGGATCCGCGAGGGGGTTTCCGTACCGGCGCGCCTCGACGTGCGGGACGCACTGGTTCTGGCGCGGGTTGTGCGCGTATTTCCCATGGCCGATCCCAACCGCCATACGGTTACCGTCAAGTTCGAGCTGCCGCCAGACGCACCAGCCGCCCCCGGTATGTATGCCGAGGTAATGATCAATGACAGCAATGCGGCCACCCAGCGCCTGCCGACCGTCCCGGTCTCGGCGCTGGTCCGCCGCGGAAGTCTGCCCGCCGTGTTTGTGGTTCGCCCCGACGGCGGCAGGGATCTGCGGGTGCTGCGGTTGGGGGATCCCGCCGGGCCGGGTCACATCAGTGTCCTGTCGGGAGTCTCCCCGGGCGATCGGGTGATCAACAATCCGCCGCCGGGCATGGGTTCCACGCGCAACGCGCGATAGCAAATGTAGCCGTAGGGGGGCGCCGACCATCCTGGTCGGTGCGAATAAGAACAAATCGTAAGCGGATCGGTTATGACGGAACATCAGAGCCCGAACACTGGGGCCGCGAAGAACGAGGAGTCTCTCGGCCTGGCAGGTCGCATGGCCCGGGCGTTCATCCATTCCCCGCTCTCACCGCTGCTCTTCTTTGCGATGCTTGCCATGGGCGTGTTGGGCCTGGTGCTGACTCCGCGCCAGGAGGACCCGCAGATCTCGGTCCCCATGGTGGATATCTTCGTCGAATACCCTGGTGCCAGTTCCGAACAGGTGGCGAGCCTCGCTATCGACCCACTGCAGCGCATCATGAGTGAGATCCCCGGCATCAAGCACGTCTACTCCGCTTCGCGTCGCGGTGAAGGGATGGTGACGGTGCAGTTCGATGTGGGTGAACAGTTTGGTCCCTCCATCGTCAAGGTTCACGACAAGCTCCAATCCAATCTGGACAAGATCCCGCCAGGCGTCTCCATGCCGCTGGTCAAACCGAAGGGGATCGACGATGTGCCGGTGGTGACGCTCACTTTGTGGTCCGAGGATGTGGACGACGGCATTCTGCGCACCCTGGCGCTGGATGTGCTTCAGAGTCTCAAGCAGATCCCCAATACCGGACAGGGCTTCGTGGTCGGCGGTCGTGCCGAGCAGGTGCGCGTCGAGGTGGTGCCCGAGCGGCTGGCCGGTTACGGCATCAGCCTGGAGCAGGTGGCCAACACCATCCAGACCGCCAACAGCGAGAAGCGGGCCGGCAACATCGAGCGGGGCGGCTCGTTCTTCACGGTGTACACCGGTTCCTTCCTCCACTCGGCCGAAGATATCGCGCGCCTCGTGGTGTCGGTGGACAAGGGCGTCCCGGTCTACGTGCGTGATCTGGCCCGGGTCAGCCAGGCGCCGGAAGAGCCACGACAGGCGATCAGTTACTACACCGGTGCCGCCGGCAGCGGTGAGGGTGAGGTGCATGGGGCACCGGCGGTCACCCTGGCGCTGGCGAAGAAGGAGGGGACCAACGGGGTGACCGTGGCCGAGTCGATCATCGACAAGGTGGAGAACCTCAAGGGTCAGCTCATCCCGGACAACGTCAATATCGCAATCACCCGCAACTACGGCGAGACCGCCAATGACAAGGTCAATGAGCTGATCTTCAAGCTGTTCGTGGCGACGGCCGCCGTGGCCATCCTGGTCTGGCTCGCATTGGGCCTGCGTCCGGCGATGGTGGTCCTGTTCGTCATTCCGGTGGTCATTCTGATCACCGTGTTTTCCGCCTGGATCCTGGGCTTTACCATCGATCGGGTGAGCCTGTTTGCGCTCATCTTCTCCATCGGAATCCTGGTGGATGACGCCATCGTCGTCATCGAAAACATCTACCGGCGCTGGCTGCTGAAAGGGGAGATGGACACGGCGACTGCCGTTGACGCGGTACGCGAGGTCGGCAATCCGACCATCCTGGCCACCTTCACGGTCATCGCTGCACTGCTGCCGATGGGTTTCGTCAGCGGGATGATGGGGCCGTACATGGCGCCCATTCCTGCACTCGGCTCGGTGGCGATGATCTTCTCGCTGTTTGCAGCCTTCATTTTCACACCCTGGCTGGCGATGCGTATCCGACCGAGCATGGCCTACCTGCAGCGGGCGGAGGTGCGTGAACATCGGCAGAACGAGAAGCTTGAGCGGATGTTCCGCCGCGTGCTTACGCCGATCATTGATAACAAGTTGGTGGGCTGGAGCGTGCTCGGGTCCATCGTCGTGGTCTTCTTCGCCTGCTGCGCGATGTTTTACACCACGGCAGTTACGGTGAAGATGCTGCCCTACGACAACAAGCCTGAATTCAGCGTCACCGTCGATCTGCCGGAGGGGAGTGCTCTGCCGATGACCGCTAACCTGGTCCACGGCATGGCCGAAGCCTTGCGTGACATGCCCGAAGTCACCGCTATCCAGACCTATGCGGGCACCGCCCAGCCGTTCGATTTCAACGGCATGGTGCGCCACTACTACCTGCGGCAGGAGCCGTGGCAGGCGGAACTCCATGTCCAGTTGCTGCACAAGAGCGACCGTTCCCGCAGCAGCCACGAGATCGCCCTGCAGGCGCGTGAACTGTTGACCCCGATGGCGCGGGAGATGGGAGCGCGCATCACAGTGGTGGAGATGCCGCCCGGGCCCCCCGTGCTGCAGTCCATCGTCGCCGAGGTGTACGGACCGGACGCAGCAACCCGCCGCGACGTTGCGCGGCGCATCACCGATGCGTTCGAGCAGGCCGAAGGGGTGGCAGACGTCGATACCTACATGCAGGGGCCCTTTGACGTCTGGCGTTTCGAGGTGGATACCGAGAAGGCGGTTCGCCGCGGGATCTCCGTCGATGCGATCAACCGCAACCTGGCGATGGCAATGGGTGGTTTCCGGCTCGGCGACGTCAAGCAGGGGACGGTACTCGACCCCACCTACATCGTGATGGAGATGCCGCTCGCCATTCGTGCCGAGGTGGCCCGCTTGGGCGATCTGCCCATCATGGCGCCGGACGGGGGCAGCGTGCCGCTGGCTGAGTTGGGCCGCTTCTATCGCATGACCGAGGATCCCATCGTCTACCACAAGGATCTCCGTCCTGTGGAGTACGTGGTCGGCGACGCGGTCGGCCGACTCGCCGCACCCATCTACGGTATGTCGGAGGTCGAATCGATTCTGGAGAGTTATGTCACCCCGGATGGTGTGCCGCTGAAGGCGAGCTACATCGGTCCGCCGGCGGACAACGGCCATTCCGGCTTCGAGTGGACCGGCGAGTGGACCGTCACCTACGAGACCTTCCGCGACATGGGGGCGGCCTTTGGGGTGGCGCTGGTCCTGATCTACATCCTGGTGGTTTGGGAATTCGGCAACTTCAGCGTGCCGCTGGTGATCATGGCGCCCATTCCACTCACCCTGATCGGCATCATTCCCGGCCACTGGCTGCTGAATGCCGAGTTCACCGCCACCTCAATGATCGGCTTTATCGCACTGGCCGGCATCATCGTCCGCAACTCCATCCTGCTGGTGGACTTCTCCATTCACGAGGTCAACCGCGGAACGGATGCGCGTGATGCGGTGGTGCAGTCCTGCAAGACCCGCACGCGTCCCATCATTATCACGGCACTGGCGCTGGTGGCCGGCTCCTCGGTCATCCTGTTCGATCCCATCTTCCAGGGCATGGCGATTTCGCTCCTGTTCGGAGTGCTGGTTTCAACCCTCCTGACCCTGGTGGTGATCCCGCTCGGTTGCATCACGGTTCGCTCGGTGTTCTGTCCAGCTGCCGGACCGGATGGAAGCGGCAGTGGTTGTGCAAAAGCTACGCCCACGGCTACGACACGCCCCGAAAAACCTCTGCGCGAACGGATCAGCGGAGGGTTCAGGAGCTTCGCCCTGGTGGCGTGGGCGGTGCTGGTGGAAACCGTGTGGCAGTTTGTCCAGTTCGTAGTGGCGCTGATCCGCCTGGGTGGGATCGCACTGCGCAAACTTCAGGCACGCGTGGCGAACGGTGCTTCGGTTCGCGTCGCCGAAGAGCGTACGGAACCGGTAACCGGGGAGCCGTCTTCGGCCGTGGTGACGCCCGCTGCCAATACACCGGCTGCACAGCCGACGGCAGCAGAGCCGGCGGCAGAACAGACGACCACGGAGCCGTCTGTCCCGGTGGACGCCAAAGGGGCTGCTGTACACACTGCGGCAGACACAATCGTCGACAGCGAGGCTTCGGCTGAGACTTCGGAGCCCGTCGTGCGGGAGCGGTCGGAGGAGTCGCCCGCCATTGACGAACCGTCGGCCCCCGTTGCCCAGCCCGAAGTCGAAAAGGCCGCAGAACCGCTGCCGAAGACGCCTCGCAAGAGGCCGTCGTCAGGCGTCAAGGGGGATGGCAAGAAGGGCACCGCGTCCAACAGACGGAAGGCAGCATCGGGCAAGAAAACCGCGCCCAGGAAAACGTCTGCCACAGCTGACAGGACAGGCGTGGCGAAGCAGACCGGCACAGGACAGGAGGCTGCGCAGATCGGGGATGATGCTTCGGCTGCGGGCGCTACGGGTGCCAAGCCGAAGGCACGGGGCGGCCGGCGCGGGATTCGGTTGAAGCCGGGTCTCGGTGACGAGTCCGACGAATCGCGGTAAGGGGAGCCCAATGATGAAGAGACGGCATCTGCCGAGTGTCATCCTGACGGGCGTTCTTCTATCGGCAACTGCCGTCGCCCATGGAACTGAGCCCGATAAGGTCCAGTTCCCCGGCTTTGCCGCACCGCCGCCTGTGGGGCCGTATATCAGTTCACGACCCTTTCTCGACGAGGCGGATCGCGCCCGGGCTCGCAGCTGGTATCCGGAGGACACCTGGGGTGGGCCGAGCCGTCCCTACGTGGGTCCGGGCCGCTACTGGTCGCCGCCAGAGAGCGAGGTACCACGTCGCTGGAACTGGGGGGCCGAACCGGTGCCGCCTGCTGATCCCGGCGCAGGGGATGAGCTGACACGGTGATGAAAAGCGGTAGTTTTCATCTGGCCACCGTCATGACGGTTGTGGCTTTGGGCTGGTGTTCGCCGACCGTTGGTGACTGGAGCCGGGAAAGCGGCCGAACCACGAGGGGTGACTGGTTGAGCGATCGGGGCGATGAGGGACAGCGGAGCGGGCAGCGCTATAACCCCTGGGCACAACTCGATCAGGCGCCGCGGTCTTCGGCGGTGATGATGCCGTCGGAGCCGGCTAAATCGCGTCAGAAGACATGGGGCACCCTGGGGGGATCCCAGCCGGCCCGGCCCCAGACACGAACAGAAGAGGCATACCCATCGATGCAACCCGCATTTGTGCCGAATGGCCACGGTATGGGTTGGGGTGTATGGGGCGATCCTTTCCACCTGCCTTACGGGCAGTGGGGGACCGGGGGAACACCGTTCGGAAGCGCATTTCCGTGGGGCTTCCCCTGGGGCTGGTAAGGGTTACCCATTTTGAGTATTCACCGTAGCCGGATCCCCGGTGCGGGAATCGATTCCTCACCCAGTGTGGGGGGGGATGGCCAGGGACCGCAAGGTCTGTCCTTAATGATGAGGAGGTAACACGAATGAAGAAGCTCAAGATTGCATTGGCCGCCGCTTCCCTGATCGGCGCCGCTGCACTGCCGCTTCAGTCCGCGCAGGCGTGGTGGGGTGGTCCGGGTTGGGGTGGCAGCAACTGGGGTCCGTTCAACAGCGACGGCACTGGTGACTTCGACTTCAACATGAGCGGCCGCGGCCGTGGTTCCGGTTACGGTTACGGCTCCGGTAACAACGCCTATTACCCGGCCTACGGCTACCCGGGTTATGGCTACGGCTATGCGCCCTACGGCGGTGCCCCGTACGGTGGTGCCCCCTACGGTGCTCCTTATGGTGCTCCTTACGGCGCTCCGTTTGGTGGTGCCGCCCCCTACGGTGCTCCTTATGGCGCTCCGTACGGCGCTCCGCCGGTTGCCCCCCAGGGTGCCGACGGCAAGTAAGCAGAGCCGGTTTGCCGAGTGGTGGTGGGGATCGGGTGTGCCCGGTCTCCGCCATCGCAGGCATGATGAGAAGAAGCCAATGGCACGAGTTTTATTTGCCGCACTGTTCCTGACGCTCGCCTCGCCGGTCACCGGCGGCTGGTTCGGCGCCCAGTTTTCCGCTGATGCCGTGCAGGTGTTGCCCCAGGGGCAGCGCATGACCGGGAAGATGTTCGTGGGTAGCGAGCGGGTGCGGACCGAGATGGAACGGAACGGTCAGACGGTGGTGGAGATCATAAGTCCGAAGAGCGGCACAGCCTGGCTGCTGCTTCCGGCAAACCGCGTCTACCTGGAGCGGAGCGCAGAACCTGCGGTCGCGGCGATGGCCGAGAACGGCAAGGGGAACCCCTGTGCGGGGAGTCCCGGGAATGCCTGCCGCAAGGTTGGCGAGGAGCGTGTGAACGGCAGGGCGACCGTCAGGTGGGAGATCACCGGCAATGTGCAGGGGCACGCCGTCCACACCGTTCAATGGATCGACGTCGAACACGGTTTCCCGGTACGCCAGGAGATACAGGGCCGGCCGGTTTTCGAATTACGCTTCGTGGGTAGCGAGGATCTCGCGGGGCGACGTACGGAGAAGTGGGCATCGGCCATGCATACCCCCGACGGTTCAGTGGAGCGGGGCCTCCAGTGGTATGACCCACGGCTGAACACCGCCATACGGCAGGAGATGCCCGGTGGTTATCTGCGCGAGTTGACCAATATCCGGGAGGGCGAACAGCCGGCGCATCTGTTCACGACCCCTTCCGATTACAAGAAAGTCGATACACTGCCCGGGTTCGGAACCGGTTCACCGGGACCGTAACGGACCGGTTTGTTTTTTTGGGGGTTGGGATGATAACGGTTGTCGGTAATCTCAAAGGAGGGTCCGGCAAAAGCACGGTCGCCTTCAACCTGGCAGTCTGGTTGAGTGGTCGGGCAGGGCAGGTGGATGCCTTCGACCTGGACCCGCAGCGGACACTCAGTGATGTCGCCGAAGTGCGCGCCGATGAGGGGTACACGCCCCGGTTTTCGGTCCACCATGTTGAGCACGACCTGCTTGAAAGGATGCGTACGCGTACCGGTGAGGTCATCGTTGACGTCGGTTCAGCGGACATGCACTCCCTGCGGGCGGCGGTGTCGATCGCCGATCGTGTGCTGGTCCCGGTGCCGCCCAGCCAGGCGGATATCTGGTCCACACAGCGTTTTCTCGGCATTGTTGAGAGTGCCGCCGGGGAGCGAATGCCGGAGATATGTGTCTTCGTCAACCGGGCGGATACCCATCATGCAGTACGGGAGTCCGATGAAGCGGAAGAGGCGTTGGAGATGCTGACGGGGGTTAACCTTATCCGCCATCGACTGCACCAGCGCACCGCTTACCGTCGCTCGTTCAGCGAAGGTCTTGGCGTCTTTGAACTGGAACCCGGAGGTAAGGCGGCGACGGAACTGATGACGTTCGCGGCGCTGCTCTATCCAGATTACGCGTGAGACACGGAGGCAATGCGATGCTGCCCAAAAAACTGACCCATCCACTGACGCTGCTGCTCATCATCATTGCCGTCGCCATCGTCCTGAACCGGGACGAACTGTTTGGTGAATCCCAGCCCCAGGCGCGGCATACGCCTGTCTTCACGCCGACGGCCGGCGGGAGCGAGCCATCGGTCCGGCAGGAGCCGGCAGAGACGCCATCTGCTGCGGCCAAAGCCGAAATCGCACCGACAACGACTGCAGGTGATTCACCACACAACTCCGTTTCCGGTGCGCAGGTGCCGACGGAGCCAGCAGCCTCCGTTGTCGCGCCGGAGCTATCCGGTTCTGATACGTCCGCGCAGGAGGTGTGGCGGACGGCACGGCTCGCCGCCTGGGAAGGGCGCTTTCAGGATTCGCTGGCCGCCTACGAGCGGTTGATTGCGGCCGAGCCGGAAAATGCGGATGCCCATGGGGAAATGGGCAATGTCCATCTGCAACTCGGTAACGGGCGAAAGGCGGTCGACGCCTACGAGCAGTCGGCCATGCTCTGGCATGAGGCGGAGGACAGTATGAGGGCATGGCACCTGCAGCGCATTGTCTCCGGATTCGACTGGGAGCGGGGGCAGGCACTAGGAAAGATCTTGGTGGGGAATGGAAGTAAATAATGAGCGATGAAAATAACAATACTGAACGGGGTGCGAAGGTGACCAGTATCAAATCGGCCGAGCGTTCGGCTGTTTCAGCGAGCGGCGATCAGCATCTGGAGCGGTTCGCCAAGAGTTTCGAGGCGAGTGCAAGGCGGTGGGAGCTGGTGGTGTATCCCTCTCTCTTTGCCTTCATCGTTCTGGCCAGCTACGGGTTCTATCTGATCTACAGCCTCACCCATGACGTGGGTTTGCTGTCACGCAATGTGGCCAGTCTGACCGCCAGCATCGACCGCATGGTCCAGGATATGGACTCCATAACCGGGAGCATGGGGCAGGTATCACAGAATATGAGCGCGGTCGCGACCAAGATGGATGCACTGGAGCCCATGCGTGAGAGTATCAAATCCATCGACAGCTCGGCGCACTACATGGCGTTGAACACCGAACGGATGGGCTACCAGATGGGTCAGATGAATTACAATGTCGGGCGCCCGATGAATTTCATGAACAGCTTTATCCCCTGGTAGCACCCGAGCGAGGGTGAACCAGGGCGAAGCCGCAAACTGCCGAGGGGAGTCATGTTCGGACCGGAGCCGATTATCGAAAAGCGTCTGCAGAGCCTCGAGTCCCACCTGAAGCAGGAAAATCCAGTACTGCTCTCGGCGGTTCAGCGGTTTCGCGAGTTGGACCGCGTGGCCTACCGGATGGGTTTTCTGCCCCGCAGCGAGTCCTTTGCGACGCGCATCCCCTGGTGGCCGTTGATCTCCATCCTCGGCACCTTCTCTGCGGGCAAGTCCACCTTCATCAATCATTACCTTGAGTACCCGTTGCAGAGTTCGGGTAACCAGGCGGTCGATGACAAGTTCACGGTCGTCTGCCACAGCCGAGAGGGCTCGGTCCATGTGCTGCCCGGGCTGGCGCTTGATGCGGACCCACGCTTCCCCTTCTATCAGATCAGCGAGGAGATCGAGAAGGTCTCGGAGGGGGAGGGGCGGCGTGTGGACGCCTACCTCCAGCTCAAGACCTGTCCCAGTGAGCGCCTGCGGGGCAAGATCGTCATCGATTCGCCGGGATTCGACGCCGACCAGCAGCGTACCTCCACCCTGCGGATCACCGAACACATCATCGACCTCTCGGATCTGGTGCTGGTGTTCTTCGACGCCCGCCACCCCGAGCCCGGGGCGATGCAGGACACCCTGGAGCATCTGGTCGGGCGGGTGATGAACCGTCATGACTCCAACAAGTTTCTCTATGTCCTCAACCAGATCGACACCGCCGCCCGTGAGGACAATCCGGAGGAGGTGTTCGGTGCCTGGCAGCGGGCACTCGCCCAGAAGGGGATGACCGCCGGGCGTTTCTACACCATCTACAACCCGGATGCCGCGGTGCCGATCGATGACGAGCGGCTGCGGATGCGCTTCGAGGCCAAGCGCGATAACGATCTGATGGAGATCTACCGGCGCATCCACCAGGTCGAGGTGGAGCGGGCCTACCGCATTGTCGGTGCCCTGGAGAAGACCGCACTCAACTTTGAGGCGCGCTGGGTGCCCCAACTCCAGCAGGCCCTGGAGCGCTGGAGGCGCCAGGTGCTGGCTCTGGACGGGGTTCTTTTCGGGGTGCTGGCGGTCGCCTTTGCGGCGTTGAGTATCCAGAACGGATGGTGGCAGGGGATCCGCTTCGCCGCACCCTGGTTCGAACGCCTGCAGGCGGAACCTATTTGGCTGTCCGTGTTTCTGGTACTGATCCTCTCGGGTGCGGGTTACCTTCACTTCCTGACGCGGCAATTTGCTGCGAATCGTGTCGCCCGCTGGCTGCGCGGGCAGGCGGCCGATGTGGTCGAGCAGGCGGGACTTGAGCGGGCATTTCACAAGAACACCCGCTTTTGGCGCAGCCTCTTCAGCCGGCAGCCGGTCGGTTGGGGGCGTCGTGCCCGCAAACGGATCACCCACGTCATCGCCGAGACCGATCACTTCGTGCAGGTGTTGAACGACCGTTTCGCCAACCCCTCCGGTGCTACCCGTGAGTCGGCGCCTGTGGTGGAGCAGCAGGGGAACAAGCCCGCCCCGGCGGAGGCCTGAGCGGTTCTCGAAGGAACCGGCGAATACAGCATTGGCACCCGGGGCTTTGTCCGCCTTTTCGGCGGTTCCAATTCACCCTGCCCGCTATCAGCGGCAATGACGGCCCCCAATCCCTGTGGGGCCGTCTATAAACCAGCCCGGTTTTCAGGTATGTTCCTCCCTTCCGTGGGTGGGGATGCATCTCGATGATTAGGGTTTTGCTGGTCGATGACCACGAACTCGTCCGCACCGGGATCAGACGGCTTCTCAACGACACCATCGGCATCAAGGTCTATCACGAGGTGGAGAGCGGGGAAGCCGCCATCGAGGCGGTGGCGCATGAACGCCCCGACGTGGTCCTGATGGACGTCAGTATGCCGGGTATGGGGGGGCTTGAGGCGACCCGCCGGCTGGCTCGCGCCTATCCCGGGGTGAAGGTGATCATCCTGACGGTCCATACCGATGACCCCTTTCCCAGTCAGTTGCTCAAGGCCGGCGCGGTGGGGTACCTCAGCAAAGGGTGCAGTGTGCAGGAGATGGTTACGGCCATCCGCAAGGTGGGCACCGGTGAGCGTTACATCAGCCCGGATGTCGCCCAGTCCCTGGCCATCTCCCTCCTGCCGGGCAACGACTCACCCTTCGCCAAGCTCTCCCGACGGGAACTGCAGGTGCTGATGATGCTGATGCAGGGGCATAAGCTCGCAGAGATCTCGGACAAACTCTGCCTCAGTCCCAAGACCGTCAGTACCTACCGCCACCGGCTCTACGAGAAGTTGGGGGTGCGCAACGAGGCGGAACTGACCCGGCTGGCCATGCGCCACGGCGTCATCTGACCCCGGAACCGAACCGGGGTAATTTTTTTCCAATCTTTACCCCGTACCTGATTCTGTAACACGATGAGCAACCTGCCGGAGCACACACCGGAGCCCTTCGACATCCGCGCCTTCCTCAAGGGGCTGACGACGCTGCCCGGCGTGTACCGGATGTTCGATGCTGATGACCAGGTGATCTACGTCGGCAAGGCCAACAACCTGAAGCGACGGGTCTCCAGTTACTTCCAGAAGGGAGGGGCGAGTCCGAAGACCCGTGTGATGGTCAGGCAAGTTCGGCGTGTAGAGGTGACGGTCACCCGGACCGAGGGTGAGGCACTCCTGCTTGAAAACAACCTCATCAAGGCGCTGAAGCCCCGTTACAACGTCCTGCTGCGCGACGACAAGAGCTACCCCTATATCCGACTCTCCGAAGGGGCTTTCCCGCGGCTGTCGATCTACCGCGGCCGACGAACCACCGGGCGCTACTTCGGCCCCTTCCCCAGTGCGTCGGCGGTGCGTGAGAGCCTCAACCTGCTGCAGAAGCTCTTTCCTGTGCGCCAGTGCGAGGACAGCTTTTTCCGCAACCGGACACGCCCCTGCCTGCAGTACCAGATCCGGCGCTGCAGTGCGCCCTGTGTGGGACTGATAACCCCCGGACAGTACGCCGCGGATCTGCGCCATGCGGTCATGTTCCTCGAAGGTAAGAGCAGTGAGGTGGTGGACGAACTGGTCCGCCGGATGGAGGAGGCCTCATCCCTGCTCGAGTTTGAGGAGGCTGCCCGGTTTCGCGATCAGATTATCAACCTCAGGCGGGTACAGGAGCGCCAGTACGTTACCGCCGCCGGGGGCGACATCGATGTGGTGGCGGCGATTCTGGAGCAGGACCTGGCGTGCATTCAGGTGTTCTTCATCCGCGGCGGGCGCAACCTGGGCAACCGGACCTTTTTCCCCGGTAATTCCGCCGCCTCACCGCCCGGTGAACTCATGGGGGCGTTTCTCGCCCAGTTCTATCTGGAAGGGGAGAGCGATCCCATGCACACCCCGCCGGCGGAAATCATCGTCAACCAGCCGCCCGAGGACGCGGAACTGCTGGAACGGGTCCTGACGGAGCAGGTGGGCCGGCGTGTGGTGCTGAGTTCCCGCGTGCGCGGCGACCGGGCGCGCTGGGTGGAAATGGCAGAAAAGAACGCCCGGCTCGCCCTGGGGACACGCCTGGCGAGCAAGGCCAACCTCAGCGCCCGCTTCGAGGCGCTCCAGGAGGCACTTGGGCTGGACGCCGTTCCACAGCGCCTGGAGTGCATCGACGTCAGCCACACCATGGGCGAAGCCACCGTCGCCTCCTGCGTGGTGTTCGACAGCCAGGGTGCGGTCAAGTCCGATTATCGGCGCTACAACATCGAAGGGCTGGCACCGGGCGACGACTACGGGGCCATGCGCCAGGTACTCACGCGCCGATTCCGTCGCCTCAAGCAGGAAGAGGGAGTTCTGCCTGACGTGCTGTTCATCGATGGCGGCAAGGGGCAACTTGCGCAGGCGGAGGCGGTGCTGGAGGAGCTGCAGGTGATTGGTGTCACCCTGGTGGGCGTGGCCAAGGGACGTTCCCGCAAGCCGGGCCTGGAGCAGCTCGTGTTGCCGGGGTCTGACCCCCCCATTATACTCCCGCCGGACTCAATCGCTTTGCATCTGATCCAGCAGGTGCGGGACGAGGCACACCGCTTCGCCATCACCGGTCATCGACAACGGCGCGCCAAGGCGAGAAAGCATTCCACCCTCGAGGCCATTCCGGGGCTCGGACCCAAGCGCCGCCAGCAACTGCTGCGCCAGTTCGGGGGGCTGCAGGAAGTGGCCCGTGCAGGCGTCGAGGAACTCGCCGGGGTGCATGGCATCAGCCGTGCCCTCGCACAACGGATCTACGACACCCTTCATCAGGATTAAGGGGCCCCATGCGCTATACACTGCCCAACATTCTGACCCTGATGCGCCTGGGACTCATCCCGGTGTTTGTGGCACTGTTTTACCTGCCGGTCCCGTGGGCCCACACGGCGGCAACGGTCGCATTCGGCCTGGCAGCGGTGACCGACTGGCTCGACGGTTACCTGGCACGCCGTCTCGGCGAAAGTACCGCTTTCGGTGCCTTTCTCGATCCTGTGGCCGACAAGCTGATGGTCGCCACCGCTCTGGTGCTGCTGGTCGAAGCCAATCCCGGCGGCTATTCCGGTATTCTCATCGCCGTGCCCGCGGCGGTGATTGTCGGTCGCGAAATCACCATCTCGGCACTTCGTGAGTGGATGGCCGCTCTCGGCGCCTCGAAGCGTGTGGCGGTCAGCTACATCGGCAAGGTGAAGACCACCGCGCAAATGGCCGCATTATTGCTGCTGCTTTATCGTGAGCCGCTGGCGGGGCTGCCGACGATCGAGATCGGTCTGGTATTGCTGTATGTGGCGGCCTTGTTGACACTGTGGTCGATGACTGTTTATCTTATCGCCGCCTGGCCGATATTGGTCTCCGGCAAGACGGAAGAAAACGCTTCCGGCTTGACATCGGGCAAGTCGGCGTTAGAATGTGCGGCTTCCGAGCGGGAATAGCTCAGTTGGTAGAGCACAACCTTGCCAAGGTTGGGGTCGCGAGTTCGAGTCTCGTTTCCCGCTCCAATTCCCAAAAGCCTCGGTCAATCGACCGGGGTTTTTTTGTATCGGTGGCAGTCTACGCCTGACAGGCGGGCTGTCTCCGACGCCTCCCGGCTGGGTGGCAGAGTGGTTATGCAGCGGCCTGCAAAGCCGTGTACCTCGGTTCGATTCCGGGCCCAGCCTCCAATTCGCTTCCTCCCCCTTTGTTCCGGCGACGCGCATTCCATTCGGAAAGCGTGGCGTGCTCGGGGTCGTAAGGAGTCCCGGCACGGATATGCACCCGGCCGGGCGTGGCTACATTCATGGGACTGAAAAGATCAGTCTCTCCTGGGCTGGCAGGAGGGCTTTGCAGCTCTTTATTGGCAGCTACGGTTCCGGTTCTTAGGCAGCGGCCTTTTCGAGTGCGGCTTCGCGGGAGGGGGCGACGGTCAGGATAGCGAGGAAGCCGCTCATCTTCAGCACCTCCTCAATCGCGGGCCTGAGGTTGCACAGGACCATGGTGCCCGCCTCCTGGCGCGTCCGCTTGGCGCCCATCAGCAAAATACGCAGTCCGGCGCTGGAGACGTATTCCAGTGCGGAAAGATCAAGCACCAGCCGGTTTTCACCATTGCTGACATGGCCAAGCAACTGCTTTTCGAACTGCGGTGATGTGGCGCTATCGAGGCGACCACTGAGACCGAGCACCAGCACATTTTCGTTCTTCTCTTCCGACACCTGCATGGGGATAACTCCTCGTTAACGCAAAAACTGCGATTGCAGTGCACTCGCTGGCAGACTTCTCATCCGAACGGGTGCCCCCTGTCTTCAACAAACCGTGCCTTTTCTCGGCGTGTTCCACGGTTAAACCCGCTTGGACATCAGGACATGATTGCGGTCGGCTTCACGCCAGTAACCCACTTCATCCATGATGGTTTTGACAAAAAAGACGCCGAGTCCGCCGATCGCTCGCTCCTCGACCGAGGCATCGAGATCGGGCTCGGGCGCCTCCTCGAACGGGTTGAACGCCTTGCCATCATCGATCAACTCCGCGTGGATCAAATCGTCTTGCCGCCAGAGTCGCACTTCGATGAAGTGCTCGGACTGGTCGTCATAGCCGTAGGAGATGGTGTTGGTGATGAGTTCGTCAAAGGCGAGATTGAAGTGGTAAACCACCTCCGCCGAGAGCCCAAGTTTCATCCCGAAGTGCTCCACATCGTCGGCAAGACGGCCGATTTCGGCGAGATCGTTGCAGAGCTTTACCCTCAGTTCGGCATTGGACGAGTTTCCCGTCCCGTTGCCATCCACCGACTCCAGGGACTTCCTGGTCCGATTCATCCTGACGCTCATCAGTGTGATGTCGTCCGCCTGCGGTGCCCCCTCGGCAAACGCCTCCACACTGTCCATGACGGTGACGACGCCGCGCTTCACCGACAGGCCGGAAATGCCGGCGGCGACCTCCTGCAGGCGTTCTTCGGAGTAGAGGTTGTCGTGAACGTCCATTGCTTCGGTAACGCCATCGGTGTAGAGCAGAAGCGTATCATCCACCTCCAGCACAATTCGCCCCGCAGCAATCGGTGCATCCTCAATGACACCTACCGCCATGCCGCCTTCGCAGTCGAGAAAACGCGCGCTGCCGTTACCGCTGATAACAAGTGGTGGGTTATGGCCACCGTTTGCGAACACCAGTTCGCGCGTCGTGGTGTCGATGAAGCCACAAAAAACCGTGACGAACATCGCGGCGTCATTGTCGCGTGAAAGCTCGTTATTGACCCATGCCAATACCGCTTCCGGTGAGTCTGCCTCGATTCCCCGTGCACGCAGCAATGTAGTCGCCACGGCCATGAACAATGATGCAGGAACCCCTTTTCCGGAAACGTCACCAACTACGAAGTAGACGCGGCCATCTTCGCGCATGGCGAAGTCGTAGAGGTCGCCACCCACCTCCTTGGCGGGCACCAGGTGTGCAAAGATTTCACAATGCCAGTCGTCCCTGTCGGGGAACGGCGGAAAAATCTTGGGCAAAATGCCCATTTGTATGTCGCGGGCAATGCTCAGTTCGCTCTCGATGCGCTCCTTTGCGGCCGTGGTCTCCTTCAGGTGGCGCAGATGGCGCTGCAGTTCCCGCTGCATCAGGCGAAATTCACGCGCGAGCCGGCCGACCTCGTCATCCGAGCGCTTGGCGAGTGTGTCAAGCCCCTCATCGGCCGAGGTGGAAAAGGACTCCCCGTGCATGGCACGGACGTGGCCCGTGAGCGCCAGGATCGGATTAACAATACCGCGCGCGAACAGACCGGCGATGAGGAGTGCAACAAAGCCCACCAGGACCACGCCATAGGTCGCATTCTGGAAGAGTTGCTGGAGCGGGCCTTCGAACACCTCGACCGGCTGGTTGACTACCACGACCCACTGGTGGCCGGCGACCGGTGCATAGCCGGCGATCATGGCAGCTCCGGTGGCGGGCCAGCGGTAACGTACATTACCGGTGGTTTCCGCGCCGATCACCGCACGTCCGAGGTCAAAGGCATTGAGACTTTCGATCTCGTCGCGCATGAACCGTCTGGTTGACTGGATCTCCTTCAGAGCCTCGGCAGAGACCGGGACGAGGCTCGAATAGAGCAGCTTTTCTTCGGGATGGTGGATCAGCACACCATCGCTATCGACCAGAAAAGCGGTGCGTCCGTCGCCATGTACCTGGCCGAGGCTGTCTATGACCGTGTCGCCCGCCATCTTGATCGCAATCACACCGAGAGTCTGTCCGTTGCGGATCACCGGTCGCGAAAAAAACATGCCGGGCAATCCGGTGACATTGCCGACCATGATATTGGAAACGAAGGTCTCGCCGCCGAACGCGAGCTGGAAGTAATCACGGAATGCGTAACTGCGCCCGATGAAGATTTCGCCACTGGAGGCAACCACCTTGCCTTCGGTGTTGAGCACCATGACAAGCTCAACACCGGAGTTCGCCTCCATCAACTGCCGGATGTAAAGGGATACGGCCTCATGATTGGACTCCGTCTCGTCCGTGAGGATGTCGGCAAACGGGGGGATATCGCTCAGGTAAACAGCAATGGTACGGGTGTCGCCGATGAATTGCTCAAGCCGACCCGCGACATTGGCCGCAAGCTGCTCCAAATTGGTGAGGGAGGCTCGCTCAACGGTGATCAGGCTGCCGTGTAGGCTGTAGTAGGCCGCCAGCACCATTGGAATCAGGGCGGTCAGCATCAGCATCAAGCTGACCTTGACCTTTATTGACCAACGAACGGGGCGCTCTGCCTGTATGGCCTCTTGTGCTTCCATCGGCTCACTCATTGCACTATCTCTGCAAAGCGAAAGACGCCAACCGGTGGGTAAAGGTTGAGGGCATGCGCCGCCTTGAGGCTGATGACGAAAGAGAAGCGATTCAGCGTCTCGATCGGCAGGGTGGCGGGGTTCTTTCCATGTTTCAGTATCTGTTCGGCCTTGTACGCAGCGAACTGGCCGACGTTGTAATAGCGGCTCACCAGGCCCATGAAGGCGCCGCCCTGGCGTATCGGGGTTTCAGTAGCCGAGAAGGTCGGCAGGCCTCTGGCGTGTGCCGCCTCGACCACCGAGCCGGCGTTTGAAATAACAAAAGAGTCCGAAGGCAGGTAGATCAGGTCGACGTTCGCATTGGCGAGAGAGAGAACCAGATCAGGCAAGGCGGCTGGATCGGGATGACCCTCCGTATCCGCAGGTACCTCTGCCTTGATTAACTCGTATTTTTCCTCCGTGCCTAACCGTTCGAGTTGCTCCACGGTCAGAACAGAGTTGCGTTCCTGCGGATTGAAGATGACGCCGATGCGCTCGGCGGGCAGCACTGAACGCAGTGCAGCCAGTTGACTGCTTAATGGAACCAGGTGGGATGTTCCGGTCAGGTTTCGCCCGGAGCCTTCCAACGAAGGAACGAGCTGCGCTCCTACCGGATCAGCGACAATGGAAAATACTACCGGAATATCGTCGATGATCGGTGCATCGACGGTACCGGCAATCTCCTGAGTAACCGTTGTGCCGAACGCATAGACCAGGTCCGGTTTCGCCGTCCTGATCTCCTCTACGAAGGCGGGCAGGGCATCCTTGTTCTTTTCACAGTCCCGGATGATGAATTCGGCCGCGATCCCGTGTTCCGAGAAGTAGTCCATGAAGCCCCGCTCGGATTCCGTAATCCCGCGGAACAGGACCATGTATATCTTCGGTTCCTTTGCGCTGCTCTCCGCGCGGGGTCCATCCCCGGTCGGTGTTAGCAGGACCACTCCAATAATAAGGAGTGCTGTCGCAAACCGGTGCATTTGCGCAGTCGTCATCATGCTGCAACCTCCCTGGATTTATCAGGCGCCCCACGGAAAAGGAACAGCATGAACGCGAATGCGATGGCTGCCCCGAAGTTGATCGCGGCCATTCCGATCACCGCGCCTTCAAAGCTGTAGAGCGCCATCAGAGCCCCGGCGAGCAGGGGGCCGACGACATTGCCGGCACGCTCGACCAGGCGGAAGATTCCCATCACCGCACCGGAACCGATGCGTTCCACTTCCTGACGGGAGACCTCAGTGGCCAGGGCAAGTTGTGCCGGGACCGCCACGGCGTGGCCTATGCCCAACAATGCGATGCTTGCCACCGCACCCGGCAGGTTGCCATACAGATAGGGAATGAGCATGCCGGCGCTGGCGAGAAAGCTGCCGGCGACCACAAACTTGCCCCGGCTGCGGGCTCGATCAACCAATCGTGCGGCGAATGGTGAGAGCAACACGATTGCCGCACCATAGGCGACCATTGCCCGTCCGATATCTCCCTGACTAGTACCGATGTTCTGCAAATACATCAGCACTGCGTAATAGATGAACCCGGTCAGCGCCAGCTTGGACGGAATTGCAGCCAGGAGCGCCACCGATATGAAGCGGCCGTTGTGGAACAGCAGGCGGAAATCGGCAAAGCGCATCTTACGGCCGGTCCCGCCGCTGTGGCGTTCCTCCATAAAGCGCAGGACGAACATGGCGGCCAACAGCCCGAGTACTGCTGAAACAATGAAGGTGGTGCGAAAGCCGAGGCGCTCCGCCAGAATGCCGCCGATGGCAGCACCACATAGCATGCCGCCAAAAAATCCGGCGACAAAGCCGGCCATACCGCGGGTTCTGTTCTCTTGCGTCGTGTTATCCGTGACATAGCCCTGCGCGGTAATGAAGACAATGGCGTATCCGAGTGCTGTCAGCGAACGCCATGCCAACAGGCTCATGAGACCTTCTGCGGCAGCAGTCATGAGCAACCCCAGGGCGGTGATGGATGCACCGATGAGGAAGGAGCGCTTACGGCCAATCCGATCCGACCAAGCCCCCGCGAACGGTAGTGCAATGGCCCACACCAGCATGAATACCGAGATCGGGACACTGACCAGCACTTCGCGGGAGATACCGGCAATGGGTGTATAGACCGATTCAACGAAGAACGGGAAAAAGGATACTGACAGTGAGTCGGCGAAGATCACCAGGAAAAACGGCCAGCGAATCGCCTCGATGGGCTTGTGGTGGGTGATGGTTCCGACAGGCGTGCTGCTCAGGCGGTAGCGTGTCTGCAGTGATGAAAATGCCGTACGTACACCGTTGTCAGCTGTGGCACCAATTGATTCGATCCGCTGCGCAAGACGGCCGTAGGCCTCGGCGAGCCGATCCAGACTGGTATTGATTGACTCGGCGATACCCCGGAATGCGCCCTTTTCTTCCAGTGAAAGGCGCTGACGCAACTCCCCGTCGCGTGCTTGGACAGCAGCGGCGGAGATCGCTCGTTGCGGGCCAACGAAGGCTGTGGCAGTCCAAAAGACCAACAGCTCGAACGCAATCAGTGCACCGATTGCGACCACTGTGATGATATCCAGCCGGATCGCTTCCATCTGCCGGTCGGCATAACGCTGGTCCTGGCCGACATAAATCGTACCCACGCGTGAATTTCCACCCAACAGCGGCAGCTTTACTTCAAAGGCTTGGGCTTTGTCCGGTCTATCGCTGGAATCGAGTGCCGAGTAGCCAGTGGTGGAAAAAAGCATCCGACCATCCGGATCGGACAGAGCAATATGGGTGATCTCCGGGTTGGCCTCGGCAATCCCGTCGAGATACTCCTGCATGCCTCTCAGACTGGCCAGATCCAGTCCGTAGCCAAGCACCTTTTCAAGGTAGGTTCGGACCGACTCGCCGACCGTCTGCGCCTTCTTCGATAGCTCGGGCTCGATTTCAGCCCGAAACTCACGCAGGGACAGGTGAGAGACCAGGATGCTGGCAAAGACAACCGACAGTAATGCCGTAAAAAACAACCCACGACCCTGACCGGCACCCTTCATGGACTTACCTCCTCCCGGAGTGACTGTTGGCGGGCGGGCTGAGTGAGTTGCCGGTCCAGCAGTGCATCCAGCCGCACGATCTCTTCCATCACCTCCCTGGTTGCTCCAGCCAGGCGGTTAACATCGGCTTCCACCGGGTCCTCACCATGGCGGCCGGCTGCCTCATTACCCTCCAGTACCTCGCGGAGCAGCTCTTCGCGGCGGGCAAACTGGCGTCCCTGAACCCATGCGGCGACAAAGAGCAGTGCAGCGAATGCGGTGAGCACGATGGCGAGATGCCGCAGGAGAGCGGCAAGGACATAGATCAGTTTTGAATCGACCAGTTCTCGCGACCAGGCAATAACCACCGCGCCGCTGCCGCGGCCAAAGCTGTTCACCACCGGCGTGTAGGTGAAGTAACTCTCACCATCACTCTGCATTCCATACGGCTTGATTTGACCAACGTCCGTGGCGGCACCTTCCGGTGATGAAAACACCGGCTTTCCCTGGCTGTTTACCACCATTGCCCAGCGGATATCCGAGTCACTGCCCTGGGTCTCCGCAAGCAGTTCGGGGAGCTGCGTCATCTCCTCCAGCCGCAGGCCCAGATTGAGTCCATACTCAACCGCTTGTCTTACATCCTGGGCCAACACCTCGGAGCGGGAACGGACCAGGTCGAGGTAGGCACGTTCGAAGTTGGCGTAATTAAGGAACGACGTGAGGCCAAGTACCGCCGCCAGGATCCAGACGGCCAGAGCCCCGACGCGGCGAAAGGAGAGCGGTACCCGCAGCCGGGTCCGTCCACGCGAGGGTGAACTGGTTGGCTTCGTTCCGACTGGTTCGGTTATGGATGCGTCTGTCATGGTTTTCCGTATGTCTTCCCAATGGCGGGCCGCAGGTGATAAACGGGTTGGCTTCCGTATTTCTTCGCCAGAGGCTGGTTGCCGAGGTAATCGCACGCGAACCAGCTGTTGTAGTTTTCGCCGGTCATTTCCCGCTCATGGAGCAACACGCTTTCCTCTGCGGTGAGCAGGGCAACGAACTGCTGTGAGCCATAGATTTGTCCCGGCACGGTGACCGGTTCGATACGAGCGGTCCGCGAGACGTGGCTCCCGTAGATGATCGCTTTGCCGGTCAGAGGATGAAAACCCTCGTACACGGGGCCGGCATGCAGTCCGACCCGTAGCTGGAGCGGTGCCGAGAGGTTGTAATCATCGGCGGACATTGCTCCGAAGGCCTCCTGCAACAGGAACGCATAATCCAGCATGCTCCGTGCAGTGGGCATTACCACATAAAGTGCATCGCCCCAGCTTTCGATCAGATCGGGAACACAGCAGCGGGCTTCGGCCAGTGCCCTGATCTTGTCCAGGAACCGCCAGAGACCAGGTAGTTCCTCCTCGCGCAGTTTGCTGAAACCGACAATATCGGCGAACAACATGGCCTTGATCACCCGCTCGGGTTCCTGCGGAACAATCGGGGCATGGCGGGAGACCGGTTCCTCGTCGACCGGCTGCCCCTGAGGCTGTGGGGTGGATGTGCGGATATCGTCGAGGTCGATTAGACGCAAGCGTGCGATGTCGGCCCAGTGATCCATGAAATCGGCAGCAGTTCCTGCCCGGCTCTCGACGGTATAGTCCCAGACCAGCATGAGGTGGGGATTGGTCCCGAGCAGTTCGGATCGCAGGCGCGCCATGCCGTCGATTATCTGGTTGTTGAAGCGGAACAGGATGTCGTGGCCCAGATAGCTCTCGCCGGTGGCGAAATTGACCGTTGCGGCGAGCTTGAGCGCCGTATGGAAGCGTTGCTCCCACTGTTTTCCCGCATAGGCCACCCGCGCGGCGACGAAATCGTCAACAGAACAGGGCAGGTAGAGGTGAACCTCTCCGCCCCGCTCGAGCATCGCTTCAACAAACAGCAGGTCCGAGCCCGATGCAGCCGAGCAGTAGCCGATCTCCGCATCCAGCTCGTCCAGCCGCCGTCGTATCTCGCGCTTGACCGTATCCTCGAGATGCGCCGGGAAGATCGCCTGGGACTGACCGGGCGGGTCGAGCGGCTGGCCGGAGAATACGACCACCACCGGGAGCCGCAGGCAATCGAACAGCTCCTGCGGAATGGCCAACCCGTTCTCGACCAGAAGGGCGAGCCGCTCGCGAGCGGCGACCATCGGTGGATATCCGATCCCCGGCAGGCCGCCCGCCTCGCGGTAACAGGCCAGAGCCTGATCGGCTGCGCCGCGCAGCAGGTAAATTTCGCCAAGGGTAACGAGACGCTCGAAACGTTCCACCCCCGCCACCGGCAACTCCTCAAGGCGAGGATGCCGGAGCAGCTCGTCGGCGATCTCCTCGGCAAGCTTATCGTCCCGCAGGAGCCAGGAGGTCACCGCGGCGCGAACACCGCTATCGAGGTCGGCGTGGAACTGAAAATTCTGGAGGTAGGTGTCCCGGCTCCGCCGCAGGTCCTCGTCCAGGCCGGCGGCACGCCAAGTATCGAAGTAGTAGTCGGCGCGCAGCCGAAGAATCTCGCTGTCGTCGGTTCCAACCGAGCCTTCACTGCCACCCAGCTTGATCAGATCGGATGCCAGCCGCGCGAAACTCTTGATATCCGACGAGGCCAGCGGATCGGCAGAGGAGAGGGAAGGAAGAAGCCGTTGCAATCCGGCAATGATGGAGCGGGCCAGTGGTTCGCGGCTGTCGATCTGCTCTTCGATGGGGGCGAACATGCGCCGGGCCTCCGACGCTGCTCCGCTACGCACGAGGGCGAGGGCGGCCAGCAGGCGGATGCGCCGACTCTCGGGGTGACCCTTCAACGCCTCCTGCGCGTAGTCGTAGGCGAGGAAGCACTGCCCCTCATCAATGAGGCGCCGCAGGTGCCCTGCCCATTTTCCTTCGCCGGCCTCGTGGCCGAAAGAACCGGGTGACCACTCCTGGGTCATGGGGTTTCCTTCTTGTTGTTTATTCAACTGGCATCCGCCAGTGCCGCCTTCCCGCGTTCAGGTCTGCACGGCGCGGCAGCGGTCATTATCCCGTGAATTGCCTCGCCATTTCCAGACGTTACGTTTCACTCCGGCAGCAGCAACTAATGGCACGACTCCGGGAAGGGGTATTCGCGAATCGGCGTCTGCATGCGCAGAATTGCCTGCGCCTGGATCGGTATGCGGCGTTTGTCGTAGCAGTTGTAGAGAAAGCTCTTTTTTGCCGCACTGCCGACTACCACCTGAGGCTGATAGCCGCTGTCCAGGCCGTCCGGATTGAAGCTGTTTCTGAGCCCGAGCGAGACGGCACGAATCGTTTCGTTCACGAAAGGAACATACATCGGGTAGCAGTAGGTAATTCGGAGCTTCAGCAGGTTGGCATCTTGGATCGAGAGTGAGGGGGTACCCGCCGGAGCGGGGTCACGGTACATCAGATTGTCATTCGGGATCTCGTCATCACCGTCCGGACCGGTGATGGCGAGATCGCGGAAATGCGAACTGTTGGGGCTGATCCGTTCGATGCAGACGAACTCCGCTGCCTTCACCTCGGCCATCACCTTGTCGCGGGCTGTCTGCACCGCACGAACCGTGTCGTCATGGGTATAGAGCGGTGAGAGTCCACGGGCGAAGGCATCACCGATGCGTTCGGGGTCGCCGTGGTTGAGGGCACCGGCGCGGGTGGCCTCGAAGGTGGCATAGTTGAGCGTGGTCTTCGCGTGGTAAATCAGTCCGAATTGAAGCGCGCCCAGCAGCAGCAGGATGAGTACCGGAAAGACGATGATGAACTCGACCATGCTTTGCCCGAGCGGAGGCCGACGCAGTGCAACGAAGGGACTGGAGGTCGCCACGGTTCTCATGCGTCCGGTTCACCGGCGACTCCGGTAGCGGGAGGGACCGCCGGTTCGGCGGTCTCATCCTGAATGCCTTCCGCTTCCGGTTCCGCGGGGACAGGGGCGGCCCCCTCTTCGCTAACTGGCCCCTCCGATGCGCTGTCATCCGACACGGGAGCATCCGATGGCTCTTCCGGCTCCGGCCCCTCTTCGGAGGGGACGATCTCTGCCGGCTTGGGCATGGATGTCGGGACAGGCTTGCGCGCGATCAGCGCGTTGAGTCCCGCAAGGGTCTCCATCGCATGACCGCAGAGCGGATCGCCGGCCATGGCATTGGTGCAGAGTTGGGAATAGGCATTCGCCGCATTTCGAAGGTGGATCACGCCAAGGTTGTGCCACGCCTTGGTCCGCTGTGGCTCCCTGACCAGCGCCTCCTCGTAGGCACGAATCGCCTGATACGGCTGGTTCAGCCGGGCGTGGAGGTTACCCAGACGAAACCAGATGTCGGCATCCTGGGGTACGTGCTCGGCGAGCGACTGGTAGATCGGGAGTGCCTCGGTGTAACGCTCTGCCGCGTAGGCCTGATCCGCCTCCTCACGAATCTGTAGGAGATCGGACTGTTCCGGGATTTCCCGACCGGTGACTGCGCAGCCCGTCAGCGCCAGCAGCGCGATTAGTGATGCGAAGCGAAGCGGTTTCATTTCGAGTAATGAACTCATTCTTCCCACACCAGGCGATCGCCGGGGCGTAGCCCGTGGCGGGCGACGGTGCCGGGTGCCATCTCCAAGGTCATGACGGCGCCGAAACAGCTCGCCATCCGCCAAGGGCGTACCGATTCGACTACCTTGCATACTTGCCGGTCGGCTCCGAGGAAGGCGACATCAAGTGCGTAACCCATCCCGAAGGTGTGTATCGAACCGCAGGGGCGGATCAGCAGCGCCTCGTCCGTAGTGAGGGGAGGGCGCCCAAGCAACCCGCGCATCCGATCAAACAGTCGCGTCGCGAGTCGGGCACGACCCGCTATCACCGCCCCATCACCCGCGCGGGAAATTGGCAACTCGATCAAAACAGCCCCTCGGCCATGAACTTCATGTAGAGCGGAAAACCGATGACGATGAAAGTGACCGGGAAGATAAACAGAATCAGCGGTCCGATCAGCTTAACCGGGGCCTCCATGGCCAGTTTCTCTGCACGCTGGAATCGCTCGGACCGCCGTTGTTCCGCCTGGGTGCGTAACACCGTGCCGAGACTGGAGCCCATGCGTTCGGCCTGGATTACGGCACTGACAAAGCTGGTGATCTCGGTGATATTCAGGCGATCCGCCATGCGCCGCAGGGCTTCGGCACGGCTCGAGCCCGAACGTATGTCGCGCAGGACGATGGTCAGTTCACTCCGCATCGGGCCGGCCGGTCCTTTCTCCCGTGCCTGGGCAAGTGCACCGGCCATGTTCAAGCCCGCCTCTACCGACATGGTGATGAAGTCGAGATAGATTGGCAGTTGGCGGACGATCGCTCCCTGCCGACGCTTGCGGGTATCGTGGAGCCAGACATCGGGGAAGAAGAAACCGCCGATCGGTGCCAGGAACACCCAGATCACCTCGGGAGAACGCAGCAGGAACAGCATGAACGCGGTCAGCCCGGTGACGATGACGGCACTCATGATGCGCAAAGCGACAAACTGCTCCGGCGTGAGCAGGTAGGCGACACCGGTGTGGTTCAGCCGCTTCTCAAGGAGTTCGAGATAGCGCTTGGGCAGGTTGGCCCCGAAGTAATAGGCGATGATGCGGATAAATGGCCACAATAGCCGCAACCCCTTCGGCAGCGGGTCCATGTACTCCCGGTTCTCTTCGGGAACCGAGCTGTTGAACAGACTGACCAGTAGCGTAAACAGCGCGACGAAGAGGCCGCTGCTGGTGACGCTGACGAAGAAGATGAGTTGATCGCTCATTCCGGTTTCCATTTCGATCTCTCACTCATACGTCGATGGTGGTGACCTTCTTGATGGTAATGAAGCCCAGCGTCTCCATCACCACGATGACCGCCAGCACCGCATAGCCGGTGTTGGTGGTGAACAGCTTGCCCATCGCTTCCGGCTCCAGTTGCATCAACAGCAGTCCGAGGAAGATCGGCAGGCCAGCCATTACCATGCCCTGCATCTTGCCCTGGGCTGTGAGACTCTGAATCTTCCCTTCCATCATCGATTTGGTTCGAAGGGTCGTGGCCAGGCTGTCCATCACTTCGGTCAGGTTGCCGCCCACCTCACGCGAGATGCGCAGTGCCGCCACGACCAGGCTGAAATCGGTAATAGGCAGCCGCTCCTCCATGTGGTGAATGGCGGTTTCAAAATCCATTCCCAGTCGCTGCTCACGGAGGAACAACTCGAACTCCTGGTTGATGGGGGCGGGCATCTCACGCACCAGTCCTTCCAGTGCCAGGGTGAGACTGGCACCGGCCCGCAGAGAACCGGCGACCATTGACAGGGCGTCGGGAAGCAGCTTTTCAAACTGCTTGAGGCGGCGTTTACGCAGATGACGGTAATAGAACTGCGGCACCACCAGCACCAAGACAAAGGCGAGGAGCGTAACAAGCAGGCTTTGAGTTGCCAGCAGCGCGGTGACGGGAATGACCGCCAGTGCGACGACGTTGTAGAGAAACAGCCGGTTCGGATCGACGAACAGGAACGCATCCGCCATGTTGGTACGTGCGGTTTCGGTGAATATCTCCCGGTAGTCGCGCAGGGCAGATTGGCCGTGGAACACCATCAAAACGAACAGGAAGATGCCGAACCCGAAAGCGGCAGCAACAGTGAAGGGCATCCACGTCATGGTTATACCTGCTTGCGAAAGATGTCGAGGTCAACCGGAATCCCGCGCTGCTGGAGATCTTCATAGAACTCAGGGATTTGACCGGTTGCCATGAAGTGCCCGGTGATACGACGGTTCTCATCAATACCCGTCTGCTTGTAGCGGAAGATGTCCTGCAGTTGAATGGTATTGCCCTCGACACCGGTCACCTCCGTGATATAGGTGACGCGGCGACTGCCGTCGCTGAAACGGGTCTGCTGCACGATGATGTCGATTGCGGAAGCGACCTGCTCGCGGATTGCGGTCATCGGTAACTCCATACCGGCCATCATCACCATGACCTCGAGGCGGGAGATGGTGTCCCGCGGGGTATTGGCGTGAACCGTGGTCAGGGACCCTTCGTGACCGGTGTTCATCGCCTGCAGCATGTCAAGCGCTTCGCCGCCGCGGCACTCGCCGACGACGATGCGATCCGGCCGCATGCGCAGACAGTTCTTGACCAGGTCGCGAATGGTAATCGCACCTTTGCCTTCCAAGTTGGGCGGACGGGCTTCCAGTGAGACGAGATGGGGCTTGTTCAGCTTCAGCTCCGCCGCGTCTTCGACGGTAATGATGCGCTCGTTGTCCGGGATGAAGTTCGAAAGCACGTTGAGAAGTGTGGTCTTTCCGCTGCCGGTGCCGCCTGCGATGATGATGTTCTTTTTGAATTCCACCGCCATTTCCAAAAAGGCCACCATCCGCGGGTCGACGGCGCCGAACGAAATCAGATCGTCGGAGGTCAGCTTTCGCTTGGAAAACTTGCGGATGGTCACACAGGGTCCGCGCAGCGCCAGCGGGGGAATAACGGCGTTGACGCGGGAGCCGTCCTTCAGGCGGGCATCCACCATCGGAGAGCTTTCATCGATACGCCGCCCGAGGGGTGAAACAATGCGTTCGATGGCCGAAAGTACCGCGTCGTGGCTACTGAACTGGATCGGTGTTCGGGTCAGATTTCCCGCCTTTTCAATATAGATATCGTCAAAGCTGTTGACCATGATCTCGGTAATCGCCTCATCCGCCAGAAGCTCCTCCAATGGTCCAAGGCCAATCGCCTCGTTGAGCACGTCTATCACGAGCTGGTTCTTGTCGATATGTTCCGGCAGACGCGAACCGATGTGTTCGATGACCTCGATGACGATGGTACGCGCCGTCTCCCGCAGGGAGGACTCGTCCATCTTCTCAATCTCGGTACGCCGCAGGTCCATCATGCGCACCAGTTGCTGGTGGATGCGGGTACTCCACATCCGGACTTCCTGCCGCTGCTCCGATGCCTCGTCACTCTGGCTGAACGACATAACCGACTTGAGCTGTGGCGTCGGCAGTGGAGCGGGTGAGTGTTCTGCGGCCGGCATCGGCACCTCGGCGGCGAGAGCCGGTTCGGGCATCACCGAATCGGACTGCTCAACCGGCGTGTCTTCAGTGGCAGAACCGGCCGTCTCCTCATCCACCAGTCCGACAAAAAGCCGGTAGGAGTCGATTAGGATGGTGTCGCTGGAGCGCAGGGGGCCGTACTGCTTGACCCGCGCCGAGTTGACCCGGGTGCCGAGGGAGGTGCCTTTGTCTTCGATGAAAATACCCTTGTCGGTCTGCACCAGCTCGGCATGCGTACCGCCAAGGCGCCACCCCGTTAGCTGAACGAGATTCCCCCGACTCTTGCCGATGGTGCACCGACTACTCTGGCAGCGAATCTGGGCAAGGACGTCGTCGCTGTCCGCCTCTTTAATGATGATATCGAACATGGGTAAGTCGCCTGAGCCTTAGTCGAGGATGAGATCCATTTCCGAGTTCTCGAGGAACTCACGAGCCATCTCCTGGCTCCTCGCAAGGGCCGCCCTGTTGAGTTCGGAATCTGCGTCATAGATATGTGGGGTAACGAAGATCACCAACTCGCTCTTGTTATTGCGGAAGGTGTTCGAGCGGAACAGGGCGCCGAGTATGGGCAGATCGCTCAGGCCTGCAAGGCGGTTGACGTCCTTCGACATCTCCCGGTTGACCAGCCCGGAGATGACCAGGGTCTGACCTGCCTTGAGGCTTACGTCCGCCTTGGCGTTGCGGGTGCGGAAACCGGGGATGCCGTTCACTGCGATGGAGTTGTCGATGGTACTTACCTCGGTCTCGATTGCCGCCTGAACATTGCCGAATGCGTCGGCTGTCGGCGCGATGTTGAGGAGAATGCCGAACTTCTTGAACTCGACTGTGGTCTGTCCGTCAGCATTGGTGATGGGCAAGGGGACTTCGCCGCCGGCCAGGAACTCCGCCTTGCCACCGCTGCGGGCCGACAGGCGTGGCTGAGCCAGCACCAGCGCGTCGCCACTGTTCACCAGAAAGTTCAGGCGCGAAGTGATCTCGGTGGCGATACCGAAATAGCCGAGTGGGCGAGTAACAGCCGTCAGGTCGGTGGTTTCGAGTGGGCCTTCGAAAGGAGACCCGGGATAGACAAAGCCGCCACTGCCGCTGCGCGTGCTGAACACCGACAGGCCAGCCTGAGGACCGGCAATCGGATTGGACCAGTTGATCCCGAGGTTATCGAGTCGATTGGTGTTGAACTCGGTAATCTTTACATCCATGTAGACCATTCGGCCCTCGGTGGACATGGCGGTGACCCGGGTTAGGTTCAGCACCCCGCTGTACTGCTTGGCGATGGCATCGATGACGGCCTGGTACTCCGGAGCCACTTGACCCTCCAGCACGGTGGTGTCGCCGACGCGCCGCACTGACACTCCCGGAATGCCGCCAAGCAGTTGCCGGAGGTCGGTGTATTGCTGCCCGGTATCCTCGGGGGTGACGGTGACCCGGTAGCGCAGTTCCGCCCCGTCCTCGCGCCAGATATGCAGGTCCGTGGTCCCGGCCTTCTCGCCGAGGACGATCATCTGGCCGTTCTTGAGAATGGAGGTGCTGATCATGCCGCCGTTACCCACGGCGACCCGGTCAACCGCACCGGTCGAGAGCACCTTCACCTCGCCGACCACCATGTGCAGGCGCTGCTGGGCGTGGGCTGCGGTCCCTCCGATAAGCATCAACACGATCCCGAAGAGACCGGCCAATCCCCTTATTGAAAGTTTGTTGCTCGTCATGAGATCTCTCTGGCTGTTCTGTTCCAACGATTGGCGATACACGGACTGGTTACGCATCACTTGATGGGAATGTCACGTACGTCTGCCACCCCGCCGCGGCTGCTGCCACCGGCAATGAATTCATAGGAATTGAGCGCAATGCCCTCTTCATGTCGGGTTCTGAGCACCGCCTGCATGAGCTTGGCCTGTTCCGACCCGGCATCCGCCGTGATCCCCGCTATCCTGGTGCCATCCTTTGTGGTGACGCTGCCATCCGCGTTTACCACGAGATCGGTGCCGTCGATGACGGTCCCGTCCCCACTGCGCAGCTTGCCATCCGCTCCGACCGTCACACCCTTGAGGATGACGCCGTCTTTGGTCATCACGGTCCCGTCCCGGGCGACCACAAGCCCATCGCTACGCTGCTGCAGGCCGTTGCCGGCCAGCTGTTTCAAGGTTCGCGCCGCTGCGGCATCCTCCTCGGCGCTGACCCCGGCCAGCATCGAGCCGTCCATGGTTCTGACCGTGCCGTCGGCGGCGATCATGATCTCGCTGGCCCGGAGCACGGTTCCGTCGGCGGTCACCACCTCTCCGTTTTCGTCGACAGTCACGCCGTTCAGGATCTTGCCATCCGCGGTCATGACCGTACCGTCCCGGGTGATGATGAAACCGTCCTTAGTGATGTGAACATCTGCGGGATCGAGTACTCGCCCATCTTTGGTCATGAGGACACTGGAGTCGTCGAGCACCGTACCATCCGCCGTGATGATCTTGCCGTCGCGGCTGACCTTGAGTTCAGCGGGATCGACCACCTTGCCATCGGCGGTGACGATCTGGCCCTTTTCGTTCACGGTGAGTCCGCGGCCTGAGAGCACCACGCCGTCCCGGGTCATCACCACACCGTCCTTCACCACCAGGCTCGGGTTATCGATCACCTTGCCGTCGCTGCTGATGAGGATGGAACCTGCCGTTTTGCCGTCGCTGCTGACCAACTGCATCTTTCCGCCGGAATCGACCACCAGCCGGCCGTCACGGGTGGAGATGGAACCGTCGGCGTTGGCGATGAAGTTCTCCAGCACGCGGCCGTCCTTGGTCATCACCACGCCATCCCTGACCACGAGGTCGCCCTCGTTCAGCTGGCGCATCCCTTCGAGACTGTTTGCAGCCTGGATGACGCGTGCATTCTCCGCGGCCGCGGCGGCATAGGCGAACATGTCGCCAGGCGGGATTTCGGTGAAAGAGGCAAGGCCCTGGTCCTTGCGATTGCGCAGCAGTGCCACCAGCGAGCCTTTATCGATCGCTGTGGCAAGGATGGCCGCCTCTTTGGGGGAGACGTCCACGGTCATCGTGGTGTAGGTGAACGGGTTTCGGTTTTGCCCACCCTCGATGAACTTCGCCACGTAGTCGTCGGAGGAGTCGTGACCGGTGGCCAGCACCTTGATGTTCTGCAGCAGCGGAATGACCACATCACCCCCTTCGGCGCTCCGACCCTTCAGGGCGGAGGCGAGCCGCGCATAGAGGTCGATGCGGTTACCCGGACGGATAAAGCCGGAGATGGAGTTGATCTCGTCCACCTGGATGGCCATGGCGCGGCGGCCGAGGTCGATGGTGTCGGAGAAGTCCATCGCCACGTCCTGCTGGACAAAAGTTTTCAGCAATGGCGTTCCCGAGGCGAGCGGTTTTGCCAGAAAGTTGTTCTCGTAGCGGGTGAACTCGCCCGGACGGACGACATCGGGATAGGCCAGTTCGGCCGGAATCTGACGGATTGCCATGGTGTTGCCGTTGATCGGCGCGCCTTGGGGCAGGTCGCGCGATGCTACCACCACATCGATCTTTCGCCCCTCACGGGCGCGGAAGGCCTCCAGCATCTCCTGTTCGCGAATGGTGAGATAGAGATAAGAGAAGCCGGCGGCAAGCAGGCCGAAGATCAGCGCACCAAGGATCAGCTTGGCCGAGCTTTTCTTCTTCTTCGATGTGATGACGTTAGCCATATCTTCCTTCTTCCAGTTACGCTCGGGGCCGCATCGGTACGGCCATCAAAAACACCCCAGGGGGAAATTGTCCCAACTGTTGCAGAACGCCTCGAAAGGGGCGCTGAATGTCTCCGCAACCAGGCTGGCCAGCTGTTCCGGATCGGTGTACGCCTCCAGCTTTGCTGTCGTCTCGTTGACCTCGCGCACCAGCCGGCGCATCTCTTCATCAGACGCATGGGTCGGGTACTCGGACAGGGACACCGCATAGGAGTAACCCCGGTAGTTCTTCGTAATCGCCTGTTCCAGCATCTCAATCGCATTCCTGCCGTCGCTGAACGGGGTCAGCAGGGCGGCGACAATCGCGCCGACCACCACCGTGTACTCGGCCATCGACTGCCCGCGCTGCTTTCGTCGGTCCATTGTCGTCATTGTCAGTGATTGATGAAGTTCGCCACCACCGCCGTGCCGTCGCCGGCCGGTTGGAGGGTGAGCTGGGCCTCGGCGGTGCCGCGTTTGAACAGGAGCGCGTGGTGCTTGCCGTTGGCGATCGGCATGTCCATGGCGATCTGCCAGCCGCGACCGGTGTAGTAGTCCCGGTAGTAGGTGGCGTTGCTGCTCACCGAAAAGCTGTTGGAGAGCATCACCGTTCGCGCCTTGCGTCCCGGGTCGCTGCTCGGTGTGTCGTTGAGCACCTTGCTGCCGTTCATCATTGGCACACCGCTGCCGAGTGCCTTGAAGGAGCCCCGTTTGAGGTTGGATAGCGCGAGGTGCCCCCAGGAACTGCTGAAGCTGTCCGGCTGCACCTGGACGCTCATGAACCAGTCCCCTTCGGATCGGGTGATCATTTTCCACTCGCCGAATTCGGTTTCGAGGTAGCCGGGAACACCCTCCCGGGCGCTGTATTGCCACCGGTTGCGGTAGTACTTCAGCACCCACTCCACCGGCCGCTTGACTTCGAAGCGCCGTATCGAGATGGGCAGGCCGTTGACGGTGGAGGCCTCAGATACCGTGGTCACCCGCGCATCGGGGGGCGCGGGGAAGTCGGGTGCGGCGGCGCTCACCAGTCCGGAGAGAGCGAGCAGGCAGGTCATCAGCAGAAGGCGCTTCATTTCCCCTCCTGCATGTCGCACAGACCCGGGTTGGTGAGTGCATTGCCGGTGGTGCACACCACCTTGCCGTTGTACCCCTTGAGCGCCTTCGGTGGCACCGACTCGTGATCGATGTACCCGAACTCGATCTGATGGAACTCGGGGGCGATATACCCGGCGATGTCGAGGATGGTGTTGATCACCGGGTTGTCGAGCAGCTTGGTGGGGACCAGACCTGCGGTCTGGTTGGCGGCGTGATCGCTGCCGCCGGCATTCCACCCCTCGCTGAGTACGCTAGCCTGGGCGCTGAAGGTCAGGCCACGCTTGAAGCTGTTGATGCCCGCCAGTTCGTTGTTCGGATCGATCCAGTTGACCGGTTGAACCTTCGTTTTCGACTCCGCCCGGTAGTAGCCGTTGGCATCCATGATGGTAAAGCCGAGATCCTTGTTGGCGGTGACGAACCGAATCACCTCCGCGAGTACGCGGAACAGCTTTCCGGTCCAGTCCACCAGGAGCTGGATCACCTTGAGTTTGTCCGGTGTCTTGTCCACCGAGACATCCGCACCGTTGCTGCCTCCCGGCCGGTAAAGGGGGACACCGCGGTGGTCCGTCCACAGGAGGTTGCGATGGGAATGCTCCCAGCCATTGCCATCGGATTTGCGCAGCGGAATGTGGGTAGTGGAGAGAAAGCGCTTCATCGCCTCCTGCTTGATGACCTCCGGTGACTTGGTCGGGATCGCGTACTTGTAGCCCCCGAACTTGCTGGCGCTGTCGTTGCGGTTCCAGACCGTGTACTCCCACGCCTCGTAGCGGGCGGACTGGATGGTGCTGTGGCGGATGTCCACGTACTTGCCAAGTAGCGGGATCAGCAGAAACAGCGGTACCAGTACGAAGGAGGCGACCACGACGAATTCGGTCATCGCCTGGCCACGAACCGCAGTTGGAGTGCCCCGCATCATCACAGACCGAGCCCGAACTTGTTCAGGAAGCGGGTGAAGTCGCCCACCAGCGTCAACTCCGCGACGATCCCCTCAACCCAGATCTGTTTCTGCTGCAGCGCCATCACCACCATCCGCTCAATATCGGAGGTCTCGGCCAGGCGGGCCTGCCAGAACGGGCTGAAGCTGTTGCCCGTCTCGGTGTACCCGTCGCTGCGGCGGAACTGGGCGAGGTCGTTTGGACGCGCAAAGTAGACCTCCGACTTGGCGATGGCCGCCACCTCGTTGTCGGCGGCCCGGTCGGTCAACCGCAGGCGGCCGCTGGTACGCACCTCGTTTTCGTTGACCTTGTCGATCTCCTTCACCAGCGCCACCAGGAAGTAGGGAGCGTCGATGCCGAAGAGCGAGCCTCCCCCCGCATCCACGTAGCGGGGCAGCCCCGGATAGCTCTGGCTCACGTTTTCGGCCATGACACGGTAGGGCGGACCCAGTGCGGGCCAGTCGTAGGCGGTGCCGTAACGGGGTGCGCCACCATAGGCCGTCAGCGGCACCGGGCCCGGCGGCGTCATCAGCGGCTCTTGAGAGAACATCGAAAGCATCGTCTGGGCATTTTTGCCGGTCCTGCCCGCCTGCGCGGTACCGGCGCTGAACGGGGCGGATGTGGGCAGGGGTACCGAGATCTTGAAGATTTCGATATCCATGAGTTCGGCCGACAGCCGCAGGCGGTTGTCCCTTGCCACCGCTTCACCCGCGACACTCACTTTGGCGCCGGTGACCGTCTCCTCGGCCCATGCCTCGAAGGCGAGTCTCAGCATCGCATTCAGGGCGGTGACGTCGGCCGCCGACCAGTTGAAGTTCTTTGCCAGCGGCTTGCCACCGGTGAAGCGCAACTCGCTGCCCCCGGCCCGATCCAGACTCATGAAGAACTCGATATCGAAGGAGTAGCCGACGTTGACGGTCAGAACGTCCCAATCATCATGCAGGTGAAGACCCAGAGGATTGGGATCGTCCTCCGGCCCCATCGGACCGGGCGGGTCGGCGATGAAGGCGAACTTCCAGCCGCGCGCCCGGGTGAACTGGTCACGACCCTTGCGCACCACCGCGGCGAAGAACCGGGCGTCGTTGGTGAGTTTGGCGAAACGGGCGTGGTAGGTGATGATGTGGGTGATCAGGGAGATCGTGCCCGCGTCCGAGAGCTTCGCCCCCGGTGCATTAAGACTGATGGTTTCCAAAACAGTCGAGATGAGCAGGCCGGTCGAGGCGAGGTGATACACCGTCTGGGCGATGGAATAGGCCAGATTCACCTTGGAGATGAAGGCGATGCCGATCTGGGCGAAGGGCCGCAGTATCGCCTTCGCCACGCCCCCGACCGTTTTGAATACGGCACCGACGGAGCGTAGTACCCCCGCCAGCGCATTCCCGACTATGGGAATCGAGTCGAGGAGGGTTGCGTACATCTGCAGGAACTCTTCGACCGAAATGATGTGGTTCGCCCACGAAACCAGCCCGATCAGCTGGCCCATCGCGACCTCGTTGGCCACCATGGCCCGGTTCAGGTAGGCAGCAAAATTGAGGTCGCGCGCCTCAATGACCGAAACACTGAACGCGGTGGCATCGGCCGCGTTCTGTAGCTGCATCTTTTCCGAGGTGAGTTTGCCGGCCTTGTAGAGGAAGGTGAGGCCGAGCAGGACGGCGCCAATGAAGAGCAGCGAGAAGACCATCGCCTGCCCGCGCTGGCCCTTCCTGGCTATTTTTGTGGCTGACATCTCCATGACAGCGAACTCCCGGAACCACGCCGGTTCCGGGAGTATCCGCATCCGGTTGCGAGACTCCTGGGGGTTACTTCAGTTCGCTCTGGGACTGATAGCTGCTCAGTCCCTTGTCCTTGTCCGCCGAACTGCCGGCGCTGTCGGCCGCGCCCTTGGCCGCATCGATAGAGGCACTGGCGTCCTGCCCGGACAGCTCCTGGGCCATACCCGCGGTCTGGTTGCGGACGGTCTTGCCGAAGAAGGAGTAGACGGCGATGGCAGCGATGGCGATCAGGGCGACGATGATGATGTACTCGGTCATGCCCTGGCCGGTGATTTTGCGACGGGTGATCATCTGATGGGGCTCCCTGGAATTCGTGTTATTTATTAGTGCCTGCTAATACGTTCTCTACGCACGATACCCCCGGCGTAGGGGTGTATTTATATCCGATCTAAGGCGTGCAGGAAAGAGATTGCGGGCAGGCAATTTGCGTATGCGGGTCTGTACAAGAGCTTTTGATGCCGGCACGCCTCCGATAAACTGCGCGGCATGCCCGGGTGGCGAAACCGGTAGACGCAAGGGACTTAAAATCCCTCGGGGAAACCTGTGCGGGTTCGAGTCCCGCCCCGGGCACCATATTGAAATACAAGGAAAAATCTCAGCACGTCGCCGGCAGTGTAGGGTGGTAAATGGGCCGGTGTCCACAAAGTGTCGACAAAGCCAGGCTAAGGGGTTCAGGCGGGCTGCGGCTTCGAGATGGTCGGGTGCTAGGTGGGCATAGCGCATCGTCATGGCTAAGGTTGAATGCCCCAGGATGCGTTGAAGCATGGGAATGTTCCCGCCACTTGCATGAAATTTCTGCGAATGTGTGTCGCAAGACGTGTGAAGCTTTTCCCATCGAATGTTGTATTCCGCTGCTTCTCAAACCGCTTCGGAATGCGTCCGCGGTGTAATTCGTTGAACAGAGCGCGGAGATAGGATAGTTCCCGGTTACAGGTGTTCGGGCTGGTGCCCGCCTTTAGCCGCTCGGGGCGGTGTTCAGTGAAGGTATCGGCAGTAATAACGGGTAACTGCGCCGCGATATTCTCCAGCTTCCTTTTTCTGGCCCGTCCAGCCTCAAGGCTCGCGCCGTGTCGTTTGTGCCAAGTGTCAATCAGGTCGGTCAGGGGCTTCCGCTTCCCTGCTCTCGGCTCCCAATCCTTGCTCTCGGCCTTCCTGGTCTTCACCCACGCTATCCAGCGTTCCGCCTTTTCCTCTTGTCTGAACGTCTTACGGTAGCGCTTTCCGTCCCGGCCAGTTGGTCGGATATCCGCCTTCCATCGTCCGTTTGGCTGGCGTTCGATCATTTGAATATCGGTTGCGCCTGGACTCGTGCACATGCGGTGTCGCGCATGGTGCGATTTGATTCCGTGTTCTCACGCTATGCTTGTGCGCGTTAGAAGTTGCACGTCTCGGATTGGTGGCCGATGACAAGCTTCTCTCCGCCCATCCGGCAAACAGAACGTCAGCTGATGGGCAATCATCCAAACAGGCGACGCTTGAGTCCCGCCTGCTGCATGATGGTGGTGGCGATCTCCTCGATGGACATGCTGCTGGTGTTGATGCAACGGACTCCTTCGCGGCGATAGATGGCCTGCACCGCGTCCAGTTCGAAACGGCACTGGGTCATGTCGGCGTAGCGGCTGTTGGGGCGCCGCTCGGTGCGGATCTGTTGCAGTCGTTCCGCATCGATGGTGAGGCCGAACAGCTTCTCCTTGAACGGTCGGATGATCTCGGGCAGCCGGGTTACCTCGAAATCCTCTTCGGTCAGCGGATAGTTGGCGGCGAGTATGCCGTACTGCAATGCGAGATAGAGACAGGTCGGGGTCTTGCCGGAACGGGAGACGCCGACCAGGATGATATCGGCGGCCGGATAGTTGTTGACGGTGGTGCCGTCGTCATTCGCCAGGGCGAAGTTCAATGCGTCGATACGCGATGTGTAGGTGGTGTAGTCGCTGATGCCGTGGGAGCGACCCATCACGTGTGACGAGCGCACCCCCAGTTCCTCTTCGAGCGGCGCCCCGAAGGCGTCGAAGAAGTCCAGCAGCAGTCCGTTGCTTTCCCGGATCACCGCCAGGATCTCCGGATTCACCAGGGTACTGAACAGAATGGGCCGGCTGCCGTCCTCCTCGGCGGCACGGTTGATCCGTTCGACCGCCTCGTGGGCCTTCTCCAGTGTGTCCAGGAACGGCCAGCTGGTCTGCTTGAACAGAATGCCGTCGAACTGGGTCAGCAGGCTGCGGCCCAGGGTCTCGGCAGTGATGCCGGTGCGGTCGGAGAGAAAGAAGACGGAGCGTTCCATAGAGAGAGTCGCAAGTGGCAAGTTGCAAGTCACAAGTGAAAAGGAAGAAATATTCCGCTTGCCACTCGTCACTTGCAACTTGGAGCTGAATTAAAAAAATGCGCTTCCCTGCGCAGTACATGCACCCAAACGGCTACTGACCTTGCTTTGCGAGGTAGAGCCAGGTGTCGAGAACCGTGTCCGGATTGAGCGAGATGCTGCTGATGCCCTGTTCCAGCAGCCATTCGGCGAAATCCGGGTAGTCGGAGGGGCCCTGTCCGCAGATGCCCACGTATTTGCCCTTCGCCCTACAGGCCTGGATGGCCATGCCGAGCATCTTCTTCACCGCCGGATTGCGCTCGTCGAAGTCGGCGGCGATGAGCCCCGAGTCGCGGTCGAGCCCCAGGGTGAGCTGGGTCAGATCGTTCGAGCCGATGGAGAAGCCGTCGAAGTGCTCCAGGAACTGCTCGGCCAGAACGGCATTGGAGGGGAGTTCGCACATCATGATCACCCGCAGGCCGTTTTCGCCGCGCTTCAGGCCGTTCTCCGCCAGCAGTTCGACCACCCTCTCCGCCTGACCCACTGTGCGTACGAACGGGATCATGATCTCCACATTAGTGAATCCCATCTCGTCGCGCACCATTTTCAACGCCCGGCACTCCAGGTCGAAGCAGGGGCGAAAGTCGTCGGAGACGTAGCGGGCCGCACCGCGGAAACCGATCATCGGATTCTCCTCGTGCGGCTCGTAGCGGTCACCGGCGATCAGGTTGGCGTACTCGTTGGACTTGAAGTCCGACATGCGGACGATCACCGGATTGGGGTGGAAGGCAGCGGCGAGAGTGGCGATCCCTTCGGCCAGCTTCTCCACGTAGAAGGTAACCGGGTCGGCATAGCCGGCGGTCCGCTTGCGGATGGTCTGTTGCATCTCCGGCGTCTGACTATCCACATCGAGCAGTGCCTTTGGGTGGATTCCAATGGTGGTGTTGATGATGAACTCCAGGCGCGCCAGCCCGACGCCGGCGTTTGGGATGGTGGTGAAGTCGAAGGCCCGCCCCGGATTGCCCACATTCATCATGATCTTGACCGGCAGTTCCGGCATGGCGCCCGCCTCGCTGCGCAGCACGTCGAACGCCAGCAGCCCCGAATAGATGCGCCCAGTGTCGCCCTCGGCGCAGCAGACCGTCACCTCCGTGCCGTCCTCAGTCCGATCGGTGGCATCGCCGCAGCCGACCACCGCGGGGATGCCCAGTTCGCGGGCGATGATCGCCGCGTGGCAGGTGCGTCCGCCGCGGTTGGTGACGATGGCGGCGGCCCGCTTCATGATCGGCTCCCAGTCCGGGTCGGTCATGTCGGTGACCAGCACGTCGCCCGGCTCCACCCGGTGCATTTCGCTCACGTCGTGGATCACCCGTACCCGCCCGGCACCGATGCGCTGGCCGATGGCGCGCCCCTCGGTGAGCACCTTGCTCCTCTGCTTCAGCTGGTAGCGCTCGATGACCGTCGCGTCGGCCCGGCTCTTCACCGTCTCCGGGCGCGCCTGAACGATATAGAGCTGACCATCCTCACCGTCGAGGACCCACTCGATATCCATCGGCCGCCCGTAGTGCTTTTCGATGGCGATCGCCTGCCGCGCGAGTTCTGCAACCTGCGCATCGGTGATGCAGAAACGCATACGGTCCTCGGTCGCCACATCGACGGTGCTGACGGTCTTGCCATGCCCGGTATCGCCGCTGTAGATCATCTTGATCGCCTTGGAGCCCAGGTTGCGGCTCAGCACCGCCGCGCGCCCGGCTGCCAGGGTGGGCTTGTGGACATAGAACTCGTCCGGGTTCACCGCCCCCTGGACCACTGTCTCGCCCAGGCCGTAGGAGCCGGTGATGAAGACCACGTCGCGGAAACCGGATTCGGTGTCCATGGTGAACATCACACCGGCCGCGCCGATATCGGAACGCACCATGCGCTGAATGCCCGCCGACAGCGCCACCTCGTGGTGCTCGAAATTGTTGTGGACACGGTAGGCGATGGCGCGGTCGTTGTAGAGCGATGCGAAGACGTGCTTGATCGCCTCCAGCACGCTGTCGATGCCGCGCACATTGAGGAAGGTCTCCTGCTGGCCGGCAAAGGAGGCGTCCGGCAGGTCCTCGGCCGTCGCCGAGGAGCGCACCGCCACGGCGATTTCGCCGCCGTTTTCCATTTTCCGGAACGCGGCGCGTATGGCGTGCTCCAGCGCCTCAGGAAAGGGGGTGTCGATGATCCAGCGACGAATCTCGCCTCCTGCTTCCACCAGTGCCGGGACATTGTCCACGTCGAGTTTGGCCAGCCGCCCGTTGATGCGCTCGCCGAGCCGGTCGTGGCGCAGGAACTCGCGGAAGGCGTGCGCCGTCGTGGCAAAGCCGCCCGGGACGCGCACATCGGCGGCCGCCAGGTTGCTGATCATCTCCCCGAGCGAGGCGTTCTTGCCGCCCACCCGCTGTACGTCATCCATGCCCAGTGCATCGAACCAGATAATCAACTCTTCCACGGTAACGGCCCCCGTCTGCCTGTCTGAAATGGAATGGGTCATTAGAATTTAGTCCTTATTCCGGCACTGTCCGCCGCTGGCGCAAAGGCAGCTCTTCCCACAGCCGCTGCCCTCCTCGCGGGCCGGCCCGAACTCCGGGTGGCGACGGGCGTAGAGGCGCGCCAGATGCTGCACCATCACCCAACCGATCAGCAGCAGGGCAACACCGCCCATCGCAATCAGATAGTTCGCCATCACGCCTGCTCCTGCTGTTCGGCCGAGAAGACCTTGATCTCGCAGAGACGCAGAGCACGCAGAGAAGAATCAATATGGGGTTTCTTTGCGTTCTCTGCGTCTCTGCGAGATCCCTTCATGCCGCCATGTCCGATCACGAAGTGGCGCCTCCGAGGCCGGCGAAGCCCATGAAGGCGAGCGACAGGATGCCGGCCAGCATCAGCGTCATGGCAGCGCCCTGGCTCACGCTCGGCACCTCGGCCAGTTCCAGCTTCTCGCGCAGCCCGGCCATCAGCATGATGGCCAGGATGAAGCCGATGCCGGCCCCGGTGCTGTAGGCGAGCGACTGGGTGAAGTCGTAGTCCCGGAAGGTCTGGAACAGTGCCAAGCCCAGAATTGCGCAGTTGGTGGTGATGAGGGGCAGGAAGATGCCGAGTGCCCGGAACAGCGCCGGACTGAACCGCTTCATGCTCATCTCCACCAGTTGCACCGCCGAGGCGATCACCGCGATGTAGGCGATGAGGCGCAGGAACTCCAGCTCGTAGGCCACCAGGAAGCTGTTGATGAAGTACGCGCAGATGGAGCTGATCAGCATCACCAGCGTGGTGGCCACCCCCATCGACCAGGCGGTCTTCAGCTTCCCCGACACCCCCAGGAACGGGCAGATGCCGAGGAACAGCGCCAACACAAAGTTGTTGATGATGGCGGCGTTCAGAAAGATGAATGTCAGCGATTCGGGGTTCATCGGCCAAAAACCGTATCTACCGCAGAGGTCGCGCGAGTGCATGGATGCACGAGGTAGAGCAACGCAGGGAGCAGTTGCCGAGAGGACGCAGAGAAACCCAAGGGCGAATGCCGGCTAATGCGATCGATCGAGTATGTCGTGAAGTTTCGCATTCGATTTCCCTCTGTGACCTCTGCGCCCTCTGCGGTGAGATGTTTGTTGCTTTTCTAAGCGCCTGTCGGGGCACCCGAGGTTTCGAGGGCGCGTTTTGCCTTGCGCTCCTTGATCCAGTTGAAGAACAGCAGCCAGCCGCCGAGGACGAAGAAGCCGCCCGGGGGCAGGATCATCACCACCCACGGTTCGAAGCTGTCGCCGAACAGCGGGATACCCAGCAGGGTGCCGGCGCCCAGCACCTCGCGTACGGTGCCGAGGCAGAGCAGGGCGAAGGTGAAGCCGGCGCCCATGCCGAGTCCGTTCAGCAGCGAGGGGATGAGCGGCTTCTTCGAGGCGTAGGCCTCGGCGCGGCCCAGGATCATGCAGTTGACCACGATGAGCTGGATGAAGGCGCCGAGGGCATTGTAGAGCTCGAGGCTGATGGCCTGGATGACGTAATCGACGATGGTGACGAAGGTGGCGATGATGACGATGTAGGTGGCGATGCGCACCTGCTTCGGAATCCAGCGGCGCAGCAGCGAGACCAGCGTGCTGGAGGCGAGCAGCACGAAGGTGGTCGCCAGTCCCATTGCCAGCGCGTTGATGGTGGTGTTGGTCACCGCCAGCACCGGACACATGCCGAGCAGCATCACGAACACCGGGTTCTCCCGCCACAACCCGGCGAGGAAGGTGTCCATCGTCACATCGTTGTTGCGCTTTGTGCTCACGGGAAAACCCCTATCACCGCAGAGGTCGCAGAGGAGAAGAATGTGAAAACCATGTGTGCTTGTGGTGACACTTCCGCTAGGTGCCCACTCATCGTTTGCACCTGATTTTTCTCTGCGACCTCCGCGACCTCTGCGGTTAATGGCTTTGGGTTTTTCACGGCTTCACCCCCTCGGTGGCAGGTAGCGTCGCGATCTGGTTAACGGACGGGGCTAGCCTCGGCAGCAGGGCCTGGGCGCTGTGGTTGATCGCCTTGCCTACCGCCACCGAGGAGATGGTGGCGCCGGAGATGGCGTCGATCTGCCACGGTGCGGACTTGGTACCGCTCTTGACGGTGACGATGGCGTTGCGCAGGGCGTCGCCCGCGGCGTTCAGCTTTGCCTCAAGGGCGTCGAAGTTGGCCAGGAACTCCGGTTCCTTGGCGATCTTGTCGCCGAGGCCCGGCGTCTCCGTCATCTTGAGGATGCGGATGCCGGTGATGCATTCACAGGCCGGGTCGTAGCCGTAGAGCAGGCGGATGATATCGGCATAGCCCTGGGCCGCGCCTTCGGCGGCGATCCCTTTCAGCTTGCCATCGGCGCCGTAGGCGGCGTAGATAGGTGTGCCGGTGACACCCTTGCCGGCCGGTTCGATGCCGCTGCCGGTCACCACGAAGTCGCGTCGCTGCACAGCCCCGGGCACCACCTGAAACACCGCCCGTTCGACGGCGAGGCGCCGGTTCTCCTCGATGGCCGGCTGGGTGAGCTGGAACACCAGCACCACCAGGAAGCCGGAGAGCATCGCCACCGTCCCCAGTGTGGCGATCATGGCGCCGCTGGAGGGGAGAGCGGGCGTCGGCATCGGTGCCTCGGCGCTCATTTCGCCTCCTTGCCGCGACGGGCACCGTAGACACGCGGTTGCGTCACCGCCTCGATGAGCGGCGAGGCGGCATTGCCGAGAAGGATGGCGTACATCACCCCCTCCGGCATGCCGCCGAAAAAGCGGATGATCACGGTGAGAAAACCCATCAGGCCGCCGTAGATCCAGACGCCGCGCGGCGTGACGGGGGAGGCCACCATGTCGCTCGCCATGAACACTGCGCCCAGCATCAACCCGCCCGACAGAAGGACGAAGAAGGGATCGGGGTAGCTGCCGTCGATGAGCCAGATGATCCCGCCGGTGACGAAGGCGCCGGTCAGCATCGCCGCCGGAATGCGCCAGTCCAGGAAGCGGCGGATCGCCAGGTAGGCGCCGCAGAGCAGGACCAGGATCGCGGAGGTCTCGCCCAGGGAGCCCGCGGTGGCGCCGGTCAGCAGGTCCCAGGTGTTCACGGTGACCCCCTCGAACTTCCACTGGCCGAGGGGCGTCGCGCCGGTGTAGGTGTCCACCGGTTGCGGGCTGGTGAAGGGAAGGGTGAAGGTGGTCGGGATGAACTCGACGAAACGGTTCGGCAGATAGGCCGGTGTCCAGGTGGTGACCGCCGCCGGGAAGGCGGCCTGGATGAAGGCGCGTCCCACCAGCGCCGGATTGAAGACGTTGAAGCCGAGTCCGCCAAACAGCAGCTTGCCCAGGCCGATGGCGGCAACGCCGGCCACGGCGCCCATCCACAGGGGCAGTCCGGGCGGCAGCGTCAGCGCGAGCAGAATGCCGGTGATGGCGGCGCTCCAGTCGCGCAGGGTGGTACCCCCCTCACGCGGCTGGCCGAACAGATACTCGGTGGCGAGACAGGCGAGCACCACGGTGACGATCAGCGCCGCGGCGCTCACACCGAACTGCCACACCGAGAAGGCGCACAGCGGCAGCAACGCCCAAACCACGTTGCGCATGATCTCCTCGACGCCCGGCGCCGAGCGCAGGTGGGGCGAGGTCTTGAGCTCGACCTTGAACATCAGGCGGCACGCTCCCGGTTGACCGATTTGGCGATGCGGAAATACTGCACCAGCGGGATGTTGGAGGGGCAGACGTAGGAGCAGCAGCCGCACTCGAAGCAGTCGTTCAGGTGGAACCGCTCCTGCATCTCCTCGTACTGGCGCTTGGCCGCCAGCTGCCCCAGCTTGGAGGGGTTCAGGCCCACCGGACACGCCGCCAGGCAGTGGCCGCAGCGGATGCAGGGGTAGATGCGATCCGGTGTCTCATCGTTTGCCTGCTCCGGCAGCACGATGATGCCGGAGACCCCCTTGGTGACCGGTACCTCCAGGGAGGCGACGGTACTGCCCATCATCGGCCCGCCCAGTACCACCCGGTGGGCGTCTCCCTCGAAACCCAATTGCTTGAGCACGAAACTGAGCGGCGTGCCGAGCGGGACCAGATAGTTGCCCGGTTTCCTTACGCCGGGACCGGCGACCGTGATCACCCGCTCGATGATCCCCTGTCCGTTCGGCAGCAGGGTACCCAACTGGGCCAGTGTGCCCACGTTGTTGACCACCACGCCGACCTGGAACGGGAAACCGCCGGAGGGGACCTCCCGACCCAGCAGCGCCTTGATCAACAGCTTCTCCGAACCCTGCGGGTATTTCGTCTGTACCGACTCGACGGTGATGGTCCTGTCGTCCGGGCGGTGGGCGCGCAGGACATCGATGGCGTCCGGCTTGTTGTCCTCGACGCCGATCACGGCGCGCTCCGCGCCGCAGGCACGCATGGCGATGCGGATGCCCGCCATCAGTTCTACAGGATGCTCCAGCATCACCCGGTGATCGCTGGTGAGATAGGGCTCGCATTCGCAGCCGTTCACCACCAGGGTGTCGATGGGAAACCCCTTCGGTACCGAGAGCTTGACGTGGGTGGGGAAGGCGGCGCCGCCGAGACCGACCAGGCCGGTCTCCTGCACCGCCTCGATGATCGCCTCCGGCGCCATCGCGTCGATGTCACGCGTAACGCCGTAAAGCACACGCTGCGCCGCGCCGGGATGGGCACGCAACACGATCGACTCGGTCTTCGGTCCACGCGCGGTCTGCATCAGTTCGATGCGCTCGATGATGCCGGTGGCCGGCGCATGGACCGGCACCGACATGAAGCCGTCGGCGCGGGCCAGCGGCTCGCCGCGAACCACCTCCTGCCCGACGTGTACCAGCGGTACGGAGGGGGCGCCGAAATGCTGCGCCAGCGGAATGATCATGCGCGGCGGAAACGGCAGGCGTCGAATCGGTTTCGACGCCGTCGTCTCCTTGTACGTCGGCGGATGGATGCCGTGCGCGAAGGTCTTGCCGCGAATGAAGTTGAGAATGCCCATTTCGGTTTCTTAAACCCGATTCTTACCACAGAGGCACAGAGGCACAGAGGCGTTCAAGTGCGAAGAGACTGCGCATGGAATGCATTTCCCTCTGTGTGCTCTGTGGCCAATCAGTTGAACTTCGCCGCGCGCTTGAGCAGCTTTTCGTCGTTTGCCTCGGCCGCATCCCACGGGGTGCCGGGGTGGATCACCATGGCGGTGCACTTCTCGGCCGCCTTGACGATGTCCTTGAAGGTGCCGCCGCGCGGATTGACGATGACCGCCTGTTTCTGGTCGTTGTAGGCGAAGACGCCCGGCGCCAGGTTGATGCACTCGTCGCAGGCGGTGCATTCGGTCGACTCCAGCCACACCGGTTCGTACTCCGTGGCGGCCCCACCGCCTTTGCCGGCGTGTGCGGCCCCGTTGCCGTTGCCGTTGGCGGGGGCTGTGAGTACGGCGGCGATATCGCTGTGGCCGGCGCCGGCCGCCAGCGACAGCAGACTGGCGGTGAGGCGCTGCGCCATGTCGCGGCGCGCCTCCTCGGCGATCGCCTCGGCATCCACCACCTGATCGAGGCCGGCCAGCCCTTTCATCATGCGCCAGAAGTCGCGCCGCTCGGCGGTGGAGGCGGCCAGCTCGGCGGAGACCAACACCCGCCCCAGGCGGTTCTTGCCGTCCACCGTCCAGATGTAGGGGTAGAGCCCCTCCTGATCGTCAGCCTCCAGGTCGATGAACTCGTGCAGCGGCACCATGCGGTCGTCCCAGGTCTCCGGCGGCGCCTTGCGGAAGTGCTTGCGGAAGCGCCCCTCGGTGACGGCGAAGTCGGCGAAGGTGAGCGGCAGCTCCATCGACTTCTCGACCCCGTTCTCCTGGTACTTCAGGGTGTAGCTGGGCCAGTCGCGGTCCATGGCCGGATTGCCCTCCATGTCCATGCACTCGGCGACGGTGGTGCCGCGGTCCGGATCGAATCGGATGAGCGGGTAGGCGCGCGATTCCAGCGCCAGCTTGCTCTGGGCGTAGGTGGCCTCGTCGCCCACGCCGTGCTCCGGCTGGCACACCGCGTAGATGTTGAACAGGGCGGGACGGCGGCTGTTCAGACCCTCGATGTATCCCTCCAGCAGGTGGGTGACGTTGGCGACCGAGCTCTGCAGGATGTAGGTGGTGCGGTGGCCCATGCCGATGAAGGCCATCTCCTTGCGGGTCTCCTCCTTGCCCTTGGTGGTCTTGCCGAACGGCGCCATGTCGGCCACCTGGGCGATGTAGCCCGAGGTGCAGCTCTGGCCGCCGGTGTTGGAGTAGACCTGGGTATCGAGCACCAGCACCTTGATCGGCAGACCGGACATCATCATGCGCGACAGATTCTGGAAGCCGATGTCGTACATGGCGCCGTCGCCGCCCACCGCCACCACCGGTGGGCTGAGCAGGAACTCCTCGTCGGTGAAGTCGCGCCAGCCGAAGAGCTTGAAGAACTCGCCGTGCTTCTCCGGGTTGTACTCCCCCTTGATCTCCAGCTCTGCCTGACGGATCGCCTTGAAGCCGTCGGCCATCTTCGCCATGTGGCCCTCGAAGATGCCCATCGCCAGCGATGGTGCGTCCTGGAACAGGTGCGACGACCAGGGGAACGGGTAGGGGTTGTAGGGCCAGGTGGAGCCCCACACCGAGGTGCAGCCGGTGGCGTTGGTGAAGCCCATGTCGGCACGACCGCGGCCGGTGACGCCCTGCTCGTAGCGCCACTTCAGCTCCTTGAGCTTGGCGAGCAGTCCGCTCACCCACTTCAGCCAGTCGGCATCGAGCGGGCTGCCCACCCGCCCGGCATCGAGGCTGGCGGAGAGCTTGGAGAGGGTGAGATCCACCTCCTTGTGCGCCTCCACCACATGCTCGATGACATCGGGGTTGGAGATGTCCACCGTCTCGGCCAGCTTCAGGCGGATGTGGCGATCGAGCCGGGCGATGAGATCGTCCAGATAGGCGAGGTGCCTCTTCACCCGCGGCTGCATCAGCGCGGTGACGGTGGCGGTGAACAGGTGCACCGCGGTCTTCTCGCCGCAGCCGATGCAGGCGCCGTCGCCGCACACCATGGAGCCGTAGCTGCGTTTGTCCAGCAGCAGGGTCTCCAGGGCGCCGATGCGCTCGTCGAGATCGTCGATGCGGATGTAGTCGGGGGAGGTGGTGGGCAGGTCGAGCCAGAACGACCAGTCGGCGCGCAGCCGCTCGACCGTCTCGGGGGTCTGGGTCTCCGCCACCAGCGCCTTGTCGTCACAGACATCCACGCACTCCATGCACCCCTTGCAGGTGTACGGGTTGACGGTGATGGAGAACAGGCCGCCGGAGCCTTTGGTCCGCTTTTCACGCTGGGTGTAGTAGGGCTTGGTGATGGCGAAGCGGAAGTCGCCCATCGCCTCCTCGAACCAGTCGAACTCGGTGGCGAGACGGTTCCTGTCGTCGTCGGCCAGTTCCGATTCGGCCAGCGTCTCGTTGATCGCCTGGCGCAGCAGTGCGGAGATATCGGCCACTTCACCGGCCGGCTCAATCAGGGCGCGCAGCTTCTTCTCCATCGTCCGTACCGCGCGGCGCAGGTGGCGGGTGGGCTGGCCCTGGGTCTCGACCCGACGGATGGTGGTCTCGAACACTTCGGTCATGGAACTGACCAGTCCCGGGATGGCGCTGTCCGGACAGACCGTGTAGCAGTCGCCGCAGGCGGTGCAGTTCTCCGGAATCCAGCGCGGGTGTTCGAAGCGGATCTGGGTCATGTCACGGAACACGCCGGTGGAGGCGGGCATCAGCGACAGGCCGATGAAGGGGTCGACCAGGTTGTCCGAACCCTGACCGGTGACATAGAAGTTGCCGGTCTGCTCCCAGAAGCGATGGATGTCGGAGGGGCGCGCCTCGCTGACCGGCAGCCGCTTGAGGGTGACCGGCAGCGCCGAACGCTTCTTCATCATCGGCGCGGTGATCTCGCCGATCGGCTTTTCAATGATCTCCGTGATCTCGTCGAAACCGCGGCGCACCACCCGCAGGTTGTCCTCGACCACCCGCCGGCCCTTGCTGCCGAACTTCGATTCGAGCTGGTTTTCGATGGCCTGGAACAGGGTCTTTTCGTTGAGCCCCGCGTTCTCCATCACCGGCGAGGCGGCGAAGAAGGCGCCCTGGAAGGCGATGCCCTGCATGCGGAACTGAAGCTCCGGATTGGAGGCCTCTTCGCGGGCGATCTTGAAGCCGTCCACGTAAAAGACGCGGATCTCCTGCTCCACGATCCGCCGCTGGGCGGTGAGCGGCAGCGATTTCCACACCGCCTCGGGACTCTCCAGGGCGGACTGGATGATCAGCACGCCGCCCTTTTTCAGGCCGGAGATGGCGTTGGAGTGATCGAACACGTTGGGGTCTGGCGAGAGCACCACGTCGACGAAGTGGTACTCGCAGTTGATGCGGATCGGCTCCGGCGCGGCGGAGAGATAGTAGGTGGTGGGCTGCCCCTTCTTCTCCGAGCCGTACTTGGGGTTGGCCTTGACGTCGTAGTCGAGCAGCTCGAACAGGGTCATCGCCAGGTTCTTGCCGGTGGTGACCGCGCCCCAGCCGCCGACCGAGTGCATGCGGACGGTGATCGCCCCCTTGGGCATCAGGTTGGGGTTCTCGCTGCCGTGGACCGCCATCCCCTTGACGTTCGGATAGGCCTCCAGCAGCTCCTGCTGGTAGATCTCCTGCTTCGGTGAGTCGGGCGCCTTGTGGAGGAACTCGACCGAGAGATAGAAGAACTTCCGCCTGCCGCCCTCCGGCAGCATGTTCTCGACGGCGCCGATGATCCCCTCCGGCTGGAGGTCGCGGCTGCCGAGCCCGTAGGCAGCGGAGTAGAGCACCGGGATATGGCGCGGGTCGTTGTAGGCGGCGTAGTCGGGGTAGGGGAGGGGGCCGTTCCCGGCAAGCGCGTTCTCGATGCACTTGCTCACCACCGCGCGCACCTCGCGCATCAGCGGCAGGTCCTCGGCGAGCGGCTGGTCGGTGCGCTCCAGCACCGCCACCCCCTTGCGCCCCTTCAGCACGTGGCCGAGCAGGTCGCCGGGGAAGGGGCGGAAGAAGGTCATGTTGACCACCCCCACCTTGAGGCCGCGGGTCTCGCGCAGGTAGTCGGCCACCGCCTCGGCGGTCACCAGCATCGAGCCCTGGCCCAGGATCAGGTAGTCGGCGTCGTCGGTGCGGTAGGTGCCGATGCGGCCGTAGCGGCGGCCGGTCAGCCGGTGGAACTCCTCGAAGGCCTGGTCGGCGATGGCGGGGATGTGCTCGAAGAAGTAGGGGCGCTGGGCGGCGACCGCCTGCATGTAGGCGTCCTGGTTCTGCACCGTGCCGGAGGTCATCGGGTTGTCCACGTCCCAGATGAGCGGGATGCGGCGGCGCGTGTCGCCGAAGATCATCCGCTGCGCCGGGGTGGGGGTGTCGATCATGTCATCCGGACGGCCGAGGAACTCGGCGATGAGTGCCCGCTCCGGCACCTGCATCGATTCGATCAGGTGGGTGGTGAGAAAGCCGTCCTGGGCGACGATGCCGGGGTTGAGCGCCAGCTCCGCCACTTTGTGGGCGATGATGTTGAGGTCCGCCGCCTCCTGGGCGCTCTTCGCCATCATCTGGAAGAAGCCGGTGTCGTCGATGCAGTGGTAGTCGTCGTGGCCGCAGTGGACGTTGAGGCTGGCCTTGGTGATGGCGCGGCAGCCGATGTTGAGCACGTAGGTGAGCCGCTTGCCGACCGCCCCGTAGAGCGACTCGTGCATGAAGGCGACCCCCTGGGCGGAGGAGAAGTTGGTGGCGCGCAGGCCGGTCATGGCGAGGCCGGCAGTGACCGCCGCGGCGGCGTGCTCACTCTCCGGCTCGATGAAGATGAGCCCCTTATCGGAGATGTTGGTGTGGCCTTTTGCCGCCTCTTCGGCCCAGAACTCGCCCATCTGGGTGGATGGGGTGATGGGGTAGGCGCCCGCCGCGTCCGTCGACTCCCGTTCGCACATGATGACGGCCTGGTTGCCGTCCATCGCCGCGCGGGTGCCCGGATACTTGAAGGTCTTGGTGGCCTGTTCTTTCTTCATAAACATCCCCGTCCTGCGTATCTGACTTCATGAATTCACCGCAGAGGACGCAGAGGTCGCAGAGAGGGCATTTGTAGGAGCGGCGGAAGCCGCGATTGATGCCCGCGAAACCGGGAGGAGGCTATCGCGACTGCCGTCGCTCCTACAGTGGTTTCGCTCTCTGTCGTCTGCTGTTCTTCCTCTGCGCCTCTGCGGTGATCTGCTTTTCTTCAAATCCGCGGTAAAGGCTCCACCCGCGGCAGCGGCTCCTTGCGGGCGACCCGCTTGGCGTCCGCGCCCTTGACCGGGCCGTGCCGGTCGTCCAGCCAGACGATGGCCCCGGTGGGGCAGCGCTCGATGGCGATGCGGGAGGCCAGTTCGTTCTTGCTGTAGTCGATCACCGCCAGGTTGTTCTCCAGATGGATCAGCCCCTCGGGGGCGTCCGCGGCGCAGCGGCCGCAGGCGGTACAGACCAGTTCGCAGTGGGACTCCCCCTCGTCCGGGTTGTCCTGGTTGCGGCAGGCGATCCAGAGCCGGTGGCTGACCGGCTGGAGGGAGAAGAGGTCCTTGGGGCAGATGTCGCAGCAGTCGCCGCAGGCGGTGCATCGGTCCGCATCCACCTCCGGCAGGCCGTATCGGTTCATGCGGATGGCATCGAAGTCGCAGACCACTTCGCAGTCGCCGAGGCCGATGCAGGCCCAGGCGCACCCCTTTTCGCCGCCGGCCACCACTGCGGCGGCGCGGCAGGATTTGAGTCCCTGGTAGCGGGCGCGGGTGTAGGCCACATGGCTGCCGCCGGCGCAGGCCAGCCGGGCCACCCGTTTTTCATCACCGCCCGCCTCGACGCCGAGGAGATCGGCAATGGCCTGGGTCATTTCAGGGGAATTGACGGTACACTTGCCGGGTTCCACGGCGCCCCGCACCGCCGCCTCGGCGAAGGGACGGCAGCCGGCGATGCCACAGGCGCCGCAGTTCGCGTTGGGCAGCAGCTCCTCGACCGCGTCGATGCGCGGGTCCTCGTAGACGTAGAGCTTGCGGTTGGCGAACGCCAGCAGGCTGGCGAGTGTTACACCCAGGCCCGCCATAAAGGCGGAGGCCACCCCGATATGGAGATATGCGGACATGCCGATCCCCCCGTGTGTCTGGTCACTGGTGGGCCGGAAGCGAGCAAGGGCCCAAGAAACAGTCGTGTTCGAGTATTAAGTTTTTTGGGGTAATACGTCTGGAAGAATAGTCTAGGGTTGATGTGGTTATTTGACACCTCAATTATTTCAATGCTGAATATAGGTACAGCCAATACATAGGGCGCACCATGGCCTCTTCACCCCCCCTGTACTACAAGCAGAACCGGCTCAAGCAGCTGCGGGCCTTCTGCCGGGCGGCCCAGACCGGCAGCATCAGCGCAGCGGCCGAACTGCTGTTCCTGAGCCAGCCGTCGGTGTCGCTCCAGATCCAGGCGCTGGAGCGGGAACTCGCTATCAATCTGTTCGAGCGGCGCGGGCCCAACATCAAGCTCACCCCCGAGGGGGAGCTCCTCTACAAACTGGCGGAGCCGTTGGTGGAGGGAATCGACAAACTGCACGAGACCTTCGCCGCCGAGTACGGCAAGCTGGAGTCGGGCGAGCTGAACATCGCCGCCGGCGAGTCCACCATCCTCTATGTGCTCCCCGGGCCGATGCGGCGCTTTGCCGAGGCCCACCCAAACATCCGGGTCAAGCTGCACAACGTGACCGGCCGCGACGGCCTGGCGATGCTGCGGGCGGACGAGGTGGACCTGGCGGTCGGCTCCATGCTGGAGGTGCCGGACGAGATCGGTTACCGCCCGGTGGTCACCTACGATCCGACCCTGATCACCCCGCTCGACCACCCGCTGGCGGAGAAGGAGTCGGTCACCCTCGCCGACATCAGTCCCTACGGCCTGATCCTGCCGCCGCGCCATCTCTCCACCTGGCGCATCGTCGATCTGGTGTTCCGCCAGCACAACCTGGACTACACCGTCTCGCTGGAGGCGGGCGGCTGGGAGGTGATCAAGAAGTACGTGGAGCTCGGGCTCGGTATCTCCATTGTCACCGACGTCTGCCTCACCGGTGAGGAGCGGCTGGCCCGCATTCCGCTGAACGACTACTTCCCGAAGCGCTCCTACGGCATCGTCCTGCGCCAGGGGCGGTTTCTCTCACCCCAGGCCAAACGATTCATCCAGATGCTGGAGGAGCACTACCTGGGGGAGGGTGGCGCAATGGATCCGGCGATGGTTGGTTCCGAATTCGAGGACGGCCTGGCCGGCCTGCCGGACGCCGAGGGGTGGAGCGACCGCAAATTCTAGAAAAATCCTCTCGCAAAGACGCAGAGAGCGCAAAGAAAGCCAATATTGAATCCTTGTTTTCTCTGCGTACTTTGCGTGCTCTGCGAGAGTCCGTGCCTCCGTCATGCACCGGAAAAGGGTTCTCGCGCCGAGACGTGGAGGGCGCAAAGAAAAACCCATTTATTGCATTCTGGTTTTCTCTGCGGTCTTGGCGGGCTCTGCGAGAGTCCGGTTATTGGTTGGTAATTGACGCCGGCGACCGGTCTGCGATGCTTGCCTGAACCGGCCGGAGGTCACGGATGATTCCGCTGCACGACGAGAACCCCACTGCACGTCGCCCGCTGGTGACGCTGACCGTAATCGCCGCCTGCGTGGGGGTGTTCCTGTTTCAGGTCTCGCTGGGACCAGAGGCGGGGCAGGCGCTCATCTTCAGCCTTGGGGTGGTGCCGGCGGACCTGTTCGGCGTAGCGGAGCTCCCGGAACCGCTGGCGCTGGTGCCGTCGGAGGCGACCATCGTCACCTCCATGTTCCTGCACGGCGGGTTGCTGCACCTGGGCGGCAACATGCTCTACCTGTGGATCTTCGGCAACAACGTCGAGGACGCCATGGGGCATGTGCGCTTCGTCATCTTCTACCTGATTTGCGGCACCGTTGCGGTGATGGCCCAGGCGCTGCCCGCACCGGCATCGCCGCTGCCGATCATCGGTGCCAGCGGTGCCATCTCCGGCGTGCTCGGGGCCTACCTGATGCTCTATCCGCGGGCACGGGTGACGGTGCTGATTCCAATCTTCTTTTACCCGTACATCATCCAGTTGTCCGCCGCGTTCGTCCTCATCGTCTGGATCCTGTTCCAGGCGGCGAACGTGTTGTTGAGTCCGGTAGACCAGGGCGGCATCGCCTTCGCCGCGCATGTGGGCGGGTTCGTCGCCGGCATGGCACTGGTCCCGCTCTTCCGCCGCCGCGGCGTGCCGCTGTTTCAGTCGGAGAAGATGACCCGTTCCCGAAAGCGATAGCACAGGTCATCGGCATCACCCGTCCATGATCTCTGCTGTGTCCATCAATTCCCCTCTGTTTGCACGCTCCCTACGAACCGACCTGTTCACGTTCGGGTCTGAATGCCTCGGTGGGGCCGCCGGATGGCCGATTTTTCGGCCGGTCCTTTGTGAGCCGATTCGCAGTCCCGGGCGGTAGCGTATGGGAGAGTGTCCCGCGAGCCTGCAGTACGAAATCCAAACACACGGGGAGCATCATGAAATCACTCTTTAGCGCATTGTGTACCGCCGTTCTCGTCGCGGGGGCCGGTACGGCCCTGGCAGGCGAGTTCGACACGACGGTGCCGATGATCGACAAAGGGGCGGCTACCTATTACGTCGACGGCCATCTCGCGGGTTACGGTGACGTCAAGATGATGGTGGATACCGGTTCAGGTTACCTGACCATCAACGAGGAGGCGCTCACCGTTCTGTACGAACGCCAGCAGGCCCGCTATGTGCGGAAGCTGCGGGGGGTTCTGGCCAACGGCAGCGAGGTGATCGTTCCGGTCTACCGGGTGTCGGTCACCATCGGTGGCAACTGCGAGCTCCAGGATGTGGAGGCGGCCGTCTTTCCGGGGAAGACCCGTTTCATACTCGGCCTCAACGCCCTCAAGCAGGCGTCACCGTTCATCTTCTCCACCGCTCCGCCGCAATTGGTGCTGAGTCACTGTAACGGAAACGCGGAGGACAGAACCCCGGCGCAGGCGACCGCGGCGGCCCAGTTTTGATGGTGCCGGTTCCGCCCCGGGGAAATTGTCTCGCTAAATGAGAAGGGCCGGCGGTGGCGCGCCGGCCCTGAATCGAACACACCACCTCAGTCCCATTTACCGGCTGGGATTGAAGATGTCGTCCTTGCGGATAAGGATATTATCCTCTTCGTAGTCGCCGTACGGGTTCACCTCGTCCACCACCATCACGTCTTCCTGGAACGCGGCAAACTCCGCGCGTGTCAGATCACCGCTGCCGGTGCGATCGTAGGCGGTGAAGTTGTCGTAGAGATGGGGCAACCCAGCCGCTTCCCGGCGGCTGATTACGCCGTCACTGTTGACGTCAAGGGCGCTGAAGCTGGTGACACGATCGGTCACCGGCCGGTCCTCGAAGCCGTAGATGCCACCATCGGACGGCTGGACCTCCTCCCCACCGGTGCCCATCCATGCGCAACCCGAAACGGCAAACGAGACAACCGCGACTCCCAATATGCGCTTGTTCATGGCATTCCTCCCTCCTTGGCTCTGATAGACTCGGGACGACGCGGCCGGGGGGCCGTGCCTAACCGAACCTCCGTTACCGAAAGATTAGCCAGCGACAGGGCGGTCCTTGAATTGCAGTTATTGATGGGAGTCCCGCGGTTTGTCAGTCGGGACGCGTTTCAGTTCACCGGCTTATCATCCGCACGCGATGCTGTTTCTCCTCGAGTTGATTATTTTGCTGTTGGTCGTCGGCATCGTGGTGTGGGCAATCCGCCCACGGCGTTGACCGGGATCACTCGGAAGCACCCCGCCAGCGCCGCACAATGACTTTTTCCAGCTCCACGAGGATGAACACCGAAAAGGCGATTGGCAGGATACGCGACCAGGTCTCCAGATCGATGGCGACGGTGCCGAACAGCACCTGCATCGGAGGTGCATAGGTGAAGAGCATCTGCAGCGTGAGTACCAGCGCAATCGCCAGCAGCACGTAGCGGCTGCCGAACAGCCCGTCGATGGTGTAGGCGGGTGCCCAGAGGAAACGGGTGGTGAAGAGATAGAACACCTCGAACATCACCAGCGTGTTCACGGCGATGGTGCGCGCCTCCTCGATACCGGTGCCTTGTGCCCGCTCCCAGAGAAACAGTCCGAACGTCCCGGCCACCAGAACGGCAGAGACGAACAGGATCCGCCAGAGCAGAAAGCGGTACAGCAGCGGCTCGCGCGGGTTACGGGGGGGGCGCCGCATCACGTCCGATTCCGCCGGTTCGAAGGCCAGGGCGAGGGCGAGCGTCACCGCGGTCACCATGTTCACCCACAGGATCTGCAGCGGCGTAATCGGCAGCACCGATCCGAGCAGCACCGCACCGATGATGGTGAACGCCTGCCCGCCGTTGGTCGGCAGGATGAACATCAGCGACTTGCGGATGTTGTCGTAGACCGTGCGCCCCTCTTCCACGGCATGGGTGATGGAGGCGAAGTTGTCGTCGGCGAGGACCATTTCCGCCGCCTCCTTGGCCGCCTCGGTGCCGTTGATACCCATCGCCACACCCACGTTCGCCCGGCGCAGGGCCGGGGCGTCGTTTACGCCGTCCCCGGTCATCGCCACCACCCGGCCTTCCGCCTGCAGCGCCTCGACCAGCCTCAGTTTGTCCTCGGGGCTGGCACGCGCGAATACCGACGCATCGAGGGCCGCCCGGCGCAGGGTGTCGGCGTCCATTGCTTCGAGGTCCCGACCGGTCAGGACACGCTCTGCGGGGATGCCCATCTGGCCTGCGATCGCCCCCGCCGTGATGGCGTGATCCCCGGTAATCATCTTCACTTGGATGCCGGCAGAGAGGCACCGCGCTACAGCGGTGATCGCCTCGTCCCGGGGCGGGTCGATGAGGCCGACAAAACCGATCAGTGTCAGGCCGGCGGTGGCGTCCTCGAAGCGTAGCGACGTTGTTTCCGCCGGCACTGCCTTGAAGGCGACCGCCAACAGCCGTTGACCCCGCGCCGCCATCGCCTCCGCGCGCCGATGCCAACTGTCGATATTCAGAGGGATATCCTGCCCGTCCGAGCGTTGTTCGGTGCAGGCCTCCAGGATCCGTTCGGGAGCGCCCTTGACGATGATGAAGGCGTGGCCGGCGTGATCGTGGTGCAGTGTTGCCATAAAGCGGTGTTCGGACTCGAACGGGATGACGTCGGTGCGGGGGTACTCCTCGGAGACCAGTCTCGGGTCCAGCCCGGCCTTCATGGCCAGGGCGACCAGCGCCCCCTCGGTCGGGTCGCCCTGCAGGTGGTAGTGGTCCCCTTCGCGGTGCAGGCTGGCGTCATTGCACAGCAGGGCGGCGCGGCATAACTCCAGCAGGCCCGGATGCCCGTGCGCGGGATCGATCTCCTCACCCGAGAGGCTGAATGCACCGTGCGGGTCGTAACCGACGCCGCCCACCTCGAACAGGGCGTCCGCGGTGGCCACCTCCTGGGCGGTCATCTCGTTGCGGGTCAGGGTGCCGGTCTTGTCGGTGCAGATGACCGACACGGATCCCAGGGTCTCCACCGCGGGCAGTCGCCGGATGATGGCGTTCCGCCCTGCCATACGCTGGACGCCGATGGCCAGGGTGATGCTGATGATGGCCGGCAGCCCCTCGGGGATCGCGGCCACCGCCAGCCCGACCGCGGCCAGGAACATCTCGTCCACAGAGAAGCCGCGGGCGAGGATTCCGACGAGGCCGGTGGCCAGCGCCAGAACCAGGATGATGGCGCTCAGGGCACGGCCGAAGCGGTCGATCTGGCGCAGCAGTGGCGTGGTCAGTTTTTTTACGCCGGCGATCAGGGCGCTGATGCGGCCGATCTCGGTGCTTGCGCCGGTGGCGACGATGAGGCCGGTGGCCTGCCCGTAGGTGACCAGAGTGCCGGAGAAGGCCATGGAACTGCGGTCACCGATCGCCGCTTCCGGCGCTGCCGGGGATACCGATTTCTCCACCGGGACCGATTCGCCGGTCAGGGCGGCCTCGTCCACCTGCAGGTTGTGGACGTGGATCAGGCGCAAATCGGCGGGGACCCGATCGCCGGACTGGACGATCACCAGGTCGCCCGGCACCACCGCCTCGGCCGGCACCACCGTGCGGTGCCCGTCCCGGAGCACCGTGGCCTGCTGGGAGAGCATCTGCCGGATGGCATCCAGCGCCCGCTCCGCCTTGCCCTCCTGGATGAAGCCGATCAGCGCATTGATGACCACCACGCCCAGGATGACACCGGTATCGGCGTAGTGGCCGAAGACGCCGGTCACCGCCGCTGCTGCGAGCAGCACGTAGATAAGCACGTTGTTGAACTGGGAGAGGAACCGCCGCCAGGCGCTTCGTCCCCGCTGTTCCGGCAGGCGGTTGGGGCCGTGCTCCGCCAGGCGCCGCTCGGCCTCCGATCGGGAGAGACCGCCCGCGCCGCTTTGCAGCCGTGCCAGCGCCTGTTCGGAGTCCAAGGCATGCCAGAGGGGGGGATCGGTGGGGTCGGGTGTCGCCATGGGGTCGCGCTTATGTCTGGGCCGTGTGGTTCATTATCGCAATCATATGTGGCTCTGTTGCAACCGTGCGTTCGCCTGATAGAGCGTTTACACTTGCCGCCTCGCTCTTTTTTCCTGCGGACTGTGTCCTCTCCTGTCCGCCAACATCACTGTGCAAGAGTTCTAGCAGAAATCATGGGTCTGGAGGCAGTCAGGCTGCGGCTTGGCGAGTATGCGCGGCTTACGCGGCTCGACCGGCCGATTGGTATCTATCTCGTGCTCTGGCCGACCCTGTGGGCGCTGTGGGTCGCCTCGACGGGACGGCCGGATCCGCTGGTGCTCACGGTCTTCCTTGCCGGTGTGGTGCTGATGCGCTCGGCCGGCTGCGCCATCAACGATTTCGCCGATCGCCACATCGATGGCCATGTGGCCCGCACCCGGCGGCGGCCACTGGCGCGCGGCGCCATTGCGCCCTGGGAGGCGGTGGCGGTGTTCGCGGTGTTGAGCCTGATCGCCTTCGTGCTGGTGCTGTTGATGAACCGGCTGACCGTCCTGCTGTCGATCCCCGCGGTGCTGCTTGCCGCCAGCTACCCGTTCATGAAACGCTACACCTATCTCCCGCAGGCCTATCTGGGCGTGGCGTTCGGCTGGGCGATACCGATGGCCTTTGCCGCCCAGACCGGTACGGTGCCAGCCGCGGCGTGGCTGTTCTTTGTTGCCAACATCTTCTGGGCGCTCGCCTATGACACCATGTACGCCATCGCCGACCGCGAGGACGACCTGAAGATCGGTGTGAAGTCGGCGGCTATCCTGATGGGCCGCTTCGACCGCGTCGGCATCGGCCTGATGCAACTCCTGACCCTGGCACTGCTGCTGCTCGCCGGCCTTAGTTTCGGGCTCGGGGCCTTCTATTATCTGGGTCTCGCGGCGGCGGCCGGATTCGGACTCTATGAACAGTACCTGATCCGCGGCCGCGATCCCGCGCTCAGCTTCAAGGCGTTTCTCAACAACCACTACTTCGGCCTGGCGGTGTTCGTCGGCATCGCCCTCGATTATTGGGTGTGAAACGTGAAGCAAACCCCTTGCGAACCGTGGAATTTCGGTGCCAGATGTAGGGCGCAACCGTATTGCGCCTTGTGAGCGGAACGGCCGACGGCGCAACAGGATTGCGCCCTACGCGGTCTCACGCTTAACCGTAGTTGATCGCTTCACGTCTCACCCTTCACGATGACCACCGACCACCGACCACCGACCACCGACCACCGACCACCGACCACCGACCACCGCATGAACAACAGCGAACTCATCCAGCGGGATCTCGCCCACCTGTGGCATCCCTGCACCCAGATGAAGGACCACGAGGAACTTCCCCTCGTGCCCATCCGGCGCGGCGAGGGGGTGTGGCTGGAGGATTTCGACGGCAACCGCTATCTCGATGCCATCAGCTCCTGGTGGGTCAACCTGTTCGGCCACGCCAACCCGCGCATCAGTGCCGCTGTGCGGGAACAGCTCGATCAGCTGGAGCACGTCATCCTGGCGGGTTTTTCCCATGAACCGGCGGTAGCGCTCGCGGAGCGCCTGACCGCCATCGCCCCGCCGGGCCTCTCCCGCTGCTTCTACGCCGACAACGGCTCGGCGGCGGTGGAGGTGGCACTCAAGATGAGCTTCCACTACTGGCGCAATGTTGGCCGCGAGCGGAAGACCCGCTTCATCACTCTCGCCAACAGCTACCACGGCGAGACGCTGGGGACCCTGTCGGTGGGGGACGTGGCGCTCTACAAGGAGACCTACAAACCGCTGCTGATGGAGAGCATCGTGGCACCGTCGCCCGACTGCTACCACCGCGCGCCCGGGGAGAGTTGCGCTGCCTACTCCGAGCGGATGTTCGGTGAAATGGAGGCGCTGCTCGCACGCCACGCGGATGAGGTGTGCGCGGTCATCGTCGAGCCGCTGGTGCAGTGCGCGGGACACATGCGCATGTACGATCCGGTTTATCTCAAGCTGCTGCGCCAGGCGTGCGACCGGCACGGGGTCCACCTCATCGCAGACGAGATCGCCGTCGGCTTCGGTCGCACCGGTACCCTGTTCGCCTGCGAGCAGGCGGGGATTACGCCCGATTTCATGTGCCTGTCGAAAGGGCTGACCGCCGGCTACCTGCCGATGTCGGCTGTGCTGACCGGCGACCGGATCTACGAGGCGTTCTACGACGACTACGCCGCACTGCGTGCCTTTCTCCACTCCCACTCCTACACCGGCAATCCGCTGGCGTGCAGTGCGGCGCTGGCCACCCTCGATATCTTCGAGCAGGACCGGGTGATCGAGGCGAACCGGGAACTCGCGGCCGAGATGGCGCGTGCAACGGCCCATCTGGCCGACCACCCGCACGTGGCCGAGGTGCGCCAGCGCGGCATGATTCTGGCGGTGGAGATGGTAAAGGAGAAGGCGACGCGGGAGCCGTATCCGTGGCAGGAGCGGCGCGGTCTTCGTGTCTACCGCCATGCCCTGAGTCGTGGCGCGCTGCTGCGCCCGCTAGGGAACATCAGTTACCTCATGCCGCCCTACATCACAACCCCGGATCAGATCCGTTTCCTGGCACAGGTGATGGAGGAGGGGATCGATATCGCGGTTCGGGCGGAGTCGTAGCGGGGTTGTTGGGTAAAACCGGGGTCAATAAAAACCGGGGGCATTTTGCCCCCGGTCATTTCACGATGCCATCAATGGGGATGCACTGCCCGTTCCCAGCCGGTGTGGACGGCTTCCTTGTAGAAATCCCAGTCGGCGTAGTTGTGCTCCTCCCAGTCCTGGCGCACCTTCGGCTCGATCCGGTCCCAACTGCCGTCGTGGAACCGCCGGTCCTGGCCCAGATGGTATCCGTACCGGTAGACCGGCAATACCTCGTCATAACTGATGCCGGCAGCTGCGTAATGTGAGCTGTAGTCGCCACGGAACTCGTCTTCGAGGCTCGTGAAGGTTTGCTCCTCTTCGGGCGCCAGTTGCTCGACCTCCACCTTGGTGCCCCGCACTTTTTCACGCACCGTCTCCACGTGCTCCTTGGCCTCCTTGCCCACGACCACCTCTTCCTTCACGTGGGTTTCCTTGCCGACGATGGGTTCCTCTCCCTTCGTTCGTATTTCGAAGCTCTCCTCACGAAACTCCCCCATCTCCCCCGTGCCGGCGGGACGGTCGACCGGCCGGCGCTCCACGTGCACCTCCTCCTCTCTCAAGGTGACGGGTTCTTCCACCATTTTCTCGGTCGGATGGGTATAGATGCGCACGCCGCCGCGAGACACGGTGCGGGTGCCAATCTTTACCTGCTCCTCGACTTCAGGAATGACCTGCCCGGCCTCTGCTTTTTGGGGCTCGATTTTTTTACCGGTTTCCGGAGGTGCGCCGGCATGTGCCTGCGCCATGCGCTCGTCGATATCCAGTGCCCCGGCGCTATTCAGGATATCGGCCGCCTGGTCTGCCGAGTCTTCATCGGTGTCCACGGTGACCAGTATTCCCTCCTTTTCTCCAGGTTCGCGTCCCGTCAGTCCAAGATCCGTGAGGAAGTTGCGTACGCTTTCAGTGAAGCCCTCCCTGTGTTCGACCTCCATGTAATCACGGGGCCGCTTGAGGTGAATGGTGTCGCCCTTGAAGCCTTCGCTGATGAGCTTACTTACGGCCATGTCGGCCTTCTCACCATTGTCGTAGAGCCCGATAACTGTCACTGTATTCATAGTGCTTTCTCCTCCCTGTGGCTTGCGCCGGCAATCACATCTCGTTCAGCCGTTACCCCCAAGTGGATGATCCGAAACCTCCTCCTCGCGGAGGGTGACTCGCCTGGATTCGGTCTTCTGAACCCGTCGCTTTGTGATTCGAAGTTCCTCTCGCAGCAGGAGTTGCTTCTGTGTCACAAGCACCTCTTCGTGCAAGGGGACAACGTAGGTCTTGCCTTCATAATGCGGCTCCACCGGGCGGCTGACCTCGCGATTCACCGGCACCCTCTCAATCTCGATCTCCTCATGACTCGCGGGCAGGTCGACAACGACCTCACGTTCGTGAACCCGCTTGTCGATGCGTACTCCGCCCTCGGTCGGGCGATTTTCCACCTTCAGCCGCTCTTCGAGAACGGGGATCGTCGCTTCCCGGGACAGCTGCCGGAAACTGAACGGCAGGTGATATCCCTTATCACCTTTACTCTGCAGCGCCTCGACGGGCACCAACACCTCCTGCCCGTCTTCAAGGCCGACTGCTACACGTTCCGTTTTGTCGTCGGACGGCGGCGTGGACTTGATACGTCCCCTTACACCGTCTGAGTCGACGATCATGGTGCCTTCGGGCGTTTCCATCCTGCCGCTCCCCATTTCCGACCATCCCATGATTCTCAGGTTAGCGGTGCCCGGAAAGCGTTCCCGGCGACCTCAATCAGGATTACTGACCTATGGTCAATGAAACGGTGAGATTTCCTGGTCATCGAAACGGCGGGAAAAGGCGGGAACTCGATACGGGGAATTGCCCCGTGTGGGATACAAAGCGACTACTCACCATGCAAATGCGGGCGCAGGCGCTCCAGCAGTTCGCGGTCCTCCACCTTGGTGAAGTCCTTCTCCACGTGATCGCTCACCAACTTTGTCACCTCATCCGAAAGGTGTCGGTTGAGCATGCCGTGGAAGCCGGGCGGCGCACAGATGATCAGCCGGCGGAACCGGTTCTGGGTCCGTTCGTGATCAAGGCGGTTGGCCAGATCCAGGGCGAAGCGGTCGATGGCGTACGCCTTCGGGTCGGTCGGTTCCGGGTAGCTGCCGCGAATCCGGTGATCGGGCTGGTCATCGGTACGCGTCTGGCGTGATCCGCCGTGATCGGTGGTCAGGTCACGGACTTTGGCACGGCCCTCGGGGTGGAGTATCTCGGCGAGCCTTACCACACCCTCGCGTTCCATCTCGTAGATGCGCGCCGTGCTACCGTTCGCCACCAGTACCCAAGTCGGTTCCATCGTCGCCTCTCCCCGTGCCGCAGGACTCTCATCACAGGATAGGCGAACTGAGCTCTCCGCTTGAGGCTGCCGCATGAGCAGGGCAGAATGGGTCGACAGGAGCCGTGCAGATGTCCATCGAATCCACAGCATCGCTGCACACGACCGGCCCCTGGTTCAGGCCATCCGCTCCCGAGGCTGGCCGCACCGGGCAGGAGGGGGACGCACGCGCATCCCGGCAGGAAGAAGAGCCTTCAAGCGCCTCGGTCTCGAAGCAGGAACCGAAGCAGGAACCGAAGCAGGAGCCGGCGGAGCAGCGGGAGCTTCAGGCGCTTCGCCGGCGCGATGCGGAGGTGCGCGCCCACGAAATGGCACATCTCTCGGCAGCGGGACAGTATGCCGGGGGCGGTGCCTCATTCGAGTATGAACGGGGGCCGGACGGGCGCCAGTATGCAGTCGGGGGCAAGGTCTCCATCGACACCTCAGAGGTGGCGGGCGACCCGGAAGCAACGCTGGACAAGGCGGAAACGATCCGCCGCGCCGCGCTCGCCCCGGCTCAGCCGTCGGCGACCGATCGCCAGGTGGCCTCCAAGGCCGCAGCGATGGCCGCCCAGGCCCGCATCGAACTGGCCGAGCAGCACCGTGACGAAGGGGGGGCGGTGTCCGGCCAGCGCGCGATCGGCGCCTACACGGAAACAGCGGGGCCGGAACGCCCGACCTTCAGCGCCATCGCCTAGGTGTACTGTTTCACTCCTGCAGGTACTTCCGGGACTCCCGAAAGCATCAGGACAAGGCCGTTTTTTACAGCGGAAGTACCAGTTCATCCACCCCCGGTGCGGGCACCGCGACACGGTGCGCCTCCTCCTCCGGAGTGAGCGGTTCAAGGGCGACGAGTTGCCGCTCCATCACCTCCAGATCAGCATCCGATGGGTCCCGGCCCTCGGCCATGCGCCCCGCGACCCGTTTGCACAGCGTCGCCCGGTCGGCGGAGAAGTCCAGCAGCAGAAAGGGGACGCCCAGCGTTTCGGCCAAATGCATGAAGGGGAGCCGCTGCTCCTGTTGCAGAAAGGTGGCGTCCACAATCACCCGGTGGCCCGCCTGCAGCAGGTCGGAGGCCAGATCGAACAGCCGTTCGTAAGTGCGTCGTGAGGCTTCCGCGCCGTAGATGCCCTCTCCGGGGGCGGCCGCACTGCGCGTCCCGGCGGCCAGTCCGAACAGACGTTTGCGCTCTACGTCCGACCGGATACGGATGGCGCCCAGCCGCTCCAGCAGTTTCTGGCTGCCCCAGCTCTTGCCCGAGCCGGAGACGCCGCGGGTGATGAGGAGTGCGGGACGGGAGGCGGCGGCGTAGCGCTCGGCGAGTCCGAGATAACCGTCGAACTCCTCCCGTAGTTGCGCCGCCTGTGCCGGGTCCAGGCCGGCCTGTCCCCGGCGGATGGTGCTCACCTTGGCCCGCACCATCGCCCGGTAGGTCTGGTAGTAGCGCAGCAGGTCGAGTCCCGCGTAGTCGCCGGTCTCTTCCAAGTAGCGGTTCAGCCAGCGGTGCGCCAGATCGGGGCGGCCACGGTCCTCCAGGTCCATGACCAGAAAAGCCGCCTCGCTGATGACGTCGATCCAGCGCAGCTCCGGGTTGAACTCGATGCCGTCGAATGGTACCGGGCGACCGTCGAGCAGGGCGATGTTGCCGGCGTGCAGGTCGCCATGGCACTCGCGAACGAATCCCCCCGCCTTGCGGGCGGCGAAATGCCCGCGCAGTACCGAAAGGCGCTCTTCGCTCCAGCGGCGCAAGGGCTCCAGCCGTTTCCCCTCTTCCGGCGGCAGGCGTTCTGCGATCTGGATGAAGTTCTGGGTCACTGGCCGCTGCACCGCCTCGGGCGCGCCGAACGGGCTCTCTGGCCCGGCGACGGCGATTTCGCCGTGAAACCGGGCGACGATGGTCGCCAGCCGGTCGATCGCCTCCGCCGTCACGGTCTGCGCGGTCAGGTGGTCGGAGAGCAGCGCTCCGGCGGGGAATCGGCGCATGCGGACCAGCCAGTCGCGCGCCGGCAGTTGGCCCGGGAGCGGCTGTTCCGGTGTGCCGCCGACCGGGAGCACCTCCAGATACAGCTCCGGGGCGGTGCGTCGGTTAAGGCGCAACTCCTCCTCGCAGCAGAACTGCCGCCGCTCCAGGGTGGAGTAGTCGAGAAAGCCCAGGTCGAGCGATTTCTTGAGCTTGTAGGCGTAATCACCGGCGAGGATGACCCAGGAGATGTGGGTCTCCAGCAGCTCGATGCCGGCGGCCGGGTGGGACCAGCGGCCCGGGTCGCTCAGGGCGCGCACCAGCCGTTGCTGTTCGGTCAGTGTGAATCCGGAGCCGTGCATAGCAGGATGCTAAACCGGGTGGGAGGTGAATGTAAGAAGATTCTAAAGTTTCTAAGTGCGTGGACGCTAACGCCGCTTAGGAGGAGAAAACTCTGGAACCGAGCGATGTCTTATAGCTTATCGGTTAATATAGCTACGGAAAGTTACACGGGACCGGATGTGAGTATCTATTCCGTCGACAAGCTGGTCGCCCAGGCCCGCAAGCTTGCGGTCGAGTACCGGAAAGCGACCGGTCAGCCGCTCGGGATCAGCGCGGAGATTGCCAAGCAGGATGCCGCACGCCTCCTGGATCTTGAACTGTGCCAGCGCGCCGAGGGGGGCTACGACGCTGTCGGGCGCAGCGGACGCCGCGATGGCAAGCGGATCCAGATCAAGGGCCGGGCCATCTTCGACGAGAGCAAGTCGGGCCAGCGGATCGGCCAGCTCAAGGTGGAGCAGCCGTGGGACTGCGTGGTCCTCATCATCATGGATGAAAACTTCGAGCCGGTGGAGATCTACGAGGCCGGCCGTGAAGAGATCATCGAGGCGCTGAAGTCCGGCGGGGGCAACAAACGCGGCGCCATGTCGGTGGCCAAGTTCAAGATCATCGGCCGACTCGCCTGGACCCGTGAAGAGGGTATGGTCGACGATATCTGGGATAACCACGCGTTGTGACCGCCGCCTGACTGACCGCACAGCGCCGGTCGGTGTAGAATCCCCGCTTCCCCAAGCCGGTTGAATCATGCTTTCCCCTGCCGAAATCCTGGGCGCTAAAGGTCCGCTCGCCCAACGCATCCCCGGTTTCGCCCCCCGCGTCCAGCAACAGGAGATGGCCGAGGCGGTCGCCCACGCCATCGAAGCGAAGGAGACGCTGGTGGTGGAGGCGGGCACCGGCACCGGCAAGACATTCGCCTATCTGGTGCCGGCGCTGCTCTCCGGGGAGAAGGTGATCGTCTCCACCGGGACCCGCAACCTCCAGGACCAGCTGTTCCACAAAGACCTGCCCATCGTCCGCGAGGCGCTGGGGGTTCCCGCCGAGGTGGCCCTGCTCAAGGGACGCGGCAATTACCTCTGTCACCACCGGCTTGACCTCGCCCTGAGCGAGGGGCGGCTGCGCAGTCGGGACATGGTCGATGCGCTGGTCCGGGTCAGGGAGTGGTCGGGCCGCACCCGGAGCGGGGATATCGCTGAGATGGACGAACTGGGGGAGGGGGCGGCCATCTGGCCCCTGGTCACCTCCACCGCCGACAACTGCCTCGGCGCCGACTGTGGTCAGTTCACCGACTGCTTTCTGGCCAAGGCGCGCCGCCGGGCACAGGAGGCGGACCTGCTGGTGGTCAACCACCACCTGCTACTGGCGGACATGGCCCTCAGGGAGGAGGGGTTCGGCGAACTGCTGCCGGGCGCCAACGCCTTCATTCTGGATGAGGCGCATCAGCTTCCCGAGACCGCCTCCGCCTTCTTCGGCATTGCGGTGACCGGCAACCAGCTCATCGGCCTGGCCCGTGATGCGCTGGCCGAAGATTTGAAATCGGCCGGTGAACTGCCGATTCGTGACGAGTGTGATCGGCTGGAGAGGTGTGCCCGGGACCTGCGGCTTGCCCTCGGCGAGGGGCAGCGGAGGGCGCCCTGGCGCCAGGTGGCGGAGCGGCCGGCGGTGGTGGCGGCGGCACAGGAGGCAGCGGAGGCTCTGGCGGAGCTGACCGCCCGGTTGGAGCCGCTGGCGCCCCGCAGCCGCGGGCTGGAGAACTGTTTCCGGCGCTGCCGCGACACCGTGGAGCGGCTGCACCTGGTCACCGAGGCGGCCCCCGAGGGTTATATTCACTGGTTCGAGACCTTCACCCGCTCGTTCTCCATCCATCTGACACCGCTCGATGTGGCTGACCAGTTTCGTCAGCAGATGGCGCGGCCCGGCGCCTGGATCTTCACCTCGGCGACCCTCGCCGTGGGCGGCCGTTTCGATCACTTTGCCGCCCGTCTGGGCATGGAGGAGCCGACCTCCCGCTGCTACGACAGTCCGTTCGATTTCCCCAGTCAGGGGCTGTTCTTTGTCCCCCGCGGCCTTCCCGATCCGAGCAGCGAGGGATACACCACGGCGGTGGTGGAGACCGCGCTGCCGGTGCTGCAGGCGAGCAGTGGCCGGGCCTTCCTTCTGTTCACCAGCTACCGGGCGCTCAACGAAGCGGCGGAACTGCTGCGGGTGCGCAGTGACTTTCCCCTGTTCATTCAGGGCGACGCTCCGCGCGCGCACCTGCTGGAGCAATTCCGTGCCTCCGGCAACGGGGTTCTGCTCGGCACCGGCAGTTTCTGGGAGGGGGTGGATGTGCGCGGCGAGGCGCTCTCCTGCGTTATTATCGACAAGCTCCCCTTCGCCTCTCCCGGCGATCCGGTGCTCCAGGCGCGCATCGATGCGCTGCGGGCGCGCGGCGGAAATCCGTTTGTGGAACACCAGCTGCCGCAGGCGGTCATCACCCTCAAGCAGGGGGTGGGCCGGCTCATCCGGGACGTCACCGACCGCGGCGTGCTGGTGGTGTGCGACCCGCGGCTGTTGAAAAAGTCCTACGGGCACACCTTCCTCAACAGCCTGCCGCCGATGGCCCGCACCCGCGATATCGAAATGGTGCAGGCGTTTTTTGCCGAATGAACCGGGGGTTGATAACTCTCGCAAGGACGCGGAGAGCGCCGGGTTAGACATAAGACCCGTGCCTTTCACGCGGGTTGTGACTTTCAATTTTCCTTTGCGCTCTTGGCGTCTTGGCGAGAGTTCGAGTTGAGGTCTTCCGAATGAAACTGCTGGCTTTCGAGACGGCTACCGAAGCCTGTTCCGTTGCCCTGCTGCTGGACGGGGAGGTGACGGAGGAGTATCAGCTGGCACCGCGTGCCCATGCGGAGCTAATCCTGCCGATGGCGGACCGGCTGCTGGCGACCGCCGGATTGCGTCCCGCCGATCTGAGTGCCGTTGCCTTCGGGCGCGGTCCCGGCGCCTTCACCGGACTGCGCATCGCCGCCGGCGTGGCGCAGGGGATCGCCTTTGCCGTGGACCTGCCGGTGGTCCCCGTCTCCAGCCTGGCCGCGCTTGCCCAAGGGGCTGTGGGTGAAGGTCTCGGGAGCCGGATTCTTGCCGCCGTCGATGCCCGCATGGGCGAGGTCTACTGGGGCGCCTTCACCACCGTTTCCGGCCTGGTGGAGCCGTCGGACGAGGAGCGGGTGGTAGCGCCCGACAAGATCCCGACCCCCGAAGGGGAGGGCTGGATCGGCGTCGGAAGCGGCTGGGCGACCTACGGCGACACACTGTGTGCCCGACTGGGTGCCGCAGTGGGTGAACGCTTCCCGGACCGTTATCCGCATGCACGCGATGTGGCGCGCCTGGCGGCGCGTGACTTTGCAGCCGGCGTCCGGGTGCCTGCGGAACAGGCACTGCCCATCTACCTGCGGGATCAGGTGGTTCACCCCTGAACTCTGCCGACAGGGCGCCGTGGACTGCTCTCAAATGGCCCCGGTCTCTTGCAGGAACGCCGCAATTCCCTCCGCGAGTTTGCGGTAACCGGCCGCGTTGGGGTGGATCGGATCGGATTTGAGCGCACTGTCGGATTCGATGGCCGGCAGGAGTTTCGCCTCGAAGGGAAGTTCCAGTTCGTCAGCCAGGGTGCCGTACACCTTTGCACTGCTCATCATGAAGACGGTCGGTTCCGGCACACCGATCAGCACCACCGGTATGTCGCGGCTCCGCGCCGCCTCCACCATGCTGCGCAGGTTGGCGGCAAGCCGGTCGCGACCGAGCTTACGCAGCAGATCGTTGCCGCCGTGGCAAAGGATCAGCAGGTCGGGCCGGTGTCGGTCGAGCAGAGAGGGGAGGCGTCGAGCCCCCTCGGCACTCACCTCTCCCGGGACACCGGCGTTGATCACCTGCCGGCCGGTCAGCTCCATGAGAACGGCCGGGTAGCTCTCGTCGGGCGCCGCGCCGGTGCCGTGAGTGAGGCTGTCGCCGAAGGCCAGAATGACCGCGTCATTTGCGAGGCGCGGCAGTTCCGGCCCGCTTGAACAGGCGTACAGCAGCAAAAAGAGGAGCGCCGGGAGGCCCCGGCGCGCCAGGATCATCATTGGCTTTTTATCCCAGTCAGGCGACCAGATCGACCTGCTGGATCGTGCCGGGGCTGCCGTTCTCGTTCAAGTAGATTCCGGTGGAGCGGATGACCCCCTGCAGGCTGTTCTGTGCATCCTTGAGGCTGAACGGCGTGGCGACGTGTCCCAGGTAGATAGCGCCGATGCCGTGTTGGCCCAGGGCGACGAGGCGGTCGCTGCCATCCGGATCGCGGCTCCAGATGCGCAGCCGATTGTAGATGGAATCGTTCTCGTCGATCCAGCCGTTGCCGTCATCGTCGTGCCGGGCCAGTTCGGTGAATCCATCTCCGGTGAGGGCTCCGAACAGTTCGCCGCCGTCGTTGATCTCCCCGTCGCCGTTGCGGTCGAGGGCAAGAAAGCCGCTGCCCGGGCGGACAAAGGCGACTTGGTCGAGTTCGCCGTCGGCATCGATGTCGAAGGCGAAGCGGGTATCGGTCAGTTCGGCGGCGGTACCGGAGAAGTTGATAACCAGCGGATCCTTCAGGGCATCACCGGCGCGCAGGCTGATCTGCTCGTGGCTCATGAACTCGCGGCTCATGGTGAGGTCGACCGAAAACTCGATCTCCTTGCCGTCCGCCGTCCGCACCAGGCCATGGGCGGAGAAGGTGGTCGACTCCTGTTCGTAACGGGTTTCCGAGTACTCGTACACCATACCCCAGCCTTCCCGCTCCACGCCCGCCTCGGACTGCTTCGCAATCGCCCGGTTTCCGGGGAGATCGGGGGCGTTCTCCTGTTGGAGTTCGCCAGGCTCCAGGAGCTTGAGTTCCTTCCCGGTCATCTTCTCGATGATGAGCTTCACCATCGAGATCTCCAGGTTGTGGCGGAATTCGAGGCGGGCCTCCTCCGGCACCGTGGCCTTGACCGGACCTTTTCCGTTCGCCCATTCAGGGATGGGGGAGTTGCCGTTCTGGAATGGAGGCGGAATCCGGCGGTCGGCTTCGGTTTCCGTCAGGCGGGCCGCCAGTGCCTCCGCGGAGAGGCTCAGGCGTGTGCTCACCTGTTCCTGTTCTACGGAGACGGAGCGGCGTGAGCCGTCATCACTGTCCGCCCACACGGTGAGCGATTCGCGCCGACGGTGGTACTCGACGGCTGTGTGGGCCGTCCCGAACCGGATCTGTGCCTCGGTGATTTTCATGGGGGAGATCCCCTGCGTGTGCGCGTTTGACACCAATAGCGTCCGGCGGCGCAACAGCTTTAGGGGAATGCAGAGGTTGTCGGCAGGTGCCGACCAAATCTGTAGGCCAATCGTAGTGCATCGATTCGGCCCCCTGGCGCGATACGATTCGTGCGCAAGGGACCGACCGAGCGGGAGAACACCCTAGCGGAGCAGGAGCTTTTCGAGGATGCGCTCGTAGACGGCCGAAAGCCGGTCCAGCTCTTCCACACCAACACACTCGTTCACCTTGTGGATGGTGGCATTCTGCGGTCCCAGTTCGATCACCTGGCTGCCGGTGGGCGCAATGAAACGGCCGTCGGAGGTGCCGCCGGCGGTGTTGACTTCGGCCGGCATCCCGGCAATCTCGCTCACGGCATCCTGTGCCGCCGCAAGCAGCTGACCGCCTTCGGTGAGAAACGGCTCACCGGAAAGGGACCAGGCGATGCGGTAGTCGAGTCCGTGGCGGTCGAGCAGGTCGCTGACCCGCTGTTTGAGACCGTCGGCAGTCGATTCGGTGGAGAAGCGGAAATTGAAGGTCACCTCCAGCGTGCCCGGGATGATGTTGGTGGCGCCGGTCCCGGCGTGGATGTTGGAGATCTGAAACGAGGTGGGCGGGAATGCGTTGTTGCCCCGATCCCACTCCTCGGCGCACAACTCGGCCAGCGCGGGGGAAAACCGGTGGACCGGGTTCTCCGCCAGGTGGGGGTAGGCCACGTGGCCCTGAATTCCGCGCACCGTGAGCACGCCGTTCAGTGAGCCGCGCCGCCCGTTCTTGATCACATCGCCGACGCGCTTTGTGCTGGAGGGCTCACCGACCAGGCACCAGGTTATCTTCTCGCCGCGGCGCTCCAGCGCCTCTACCACCTTGACCGTACCGTCCACCGCCGGACCCTCCTCGTCGCTGGTGAGGAGGAAGGCGATGCTGCCGGCGTGATCGGGATGCGCGGCGATGAAACGCTCACAGGCGGTCACCATGGCCGCCACCGATCCTTTCATGTCCGCCGCTCCGCGTCCGTAGAGCATGCCGTCCCGAATCGTGGGTTCGAACGGTGGGCTCTCCCAGGCGTCGAGAGGACCGGTCGGCACCACGTCGGTGTGACCGGCAAAGGCGAACAGGGGCGCGTCGTTGCCGCGCCGCGCCCACAGGTTCTGCACCTCGCCAAAGGGCATCGGCTCGATCCGGAAGCCGAGCTGTGCCAGGCGTTCGGCGACCACGTTCTGGCAGCCGACATCCTCCGGGGTGACCGAGTTGCGGGCGATCAGATCCTTCGCCAGTTCCAGCGTATCCGACATTCAGCCTCCGAACAGCGCGGCCCAGTGCGCCGCATCGAAACCGACGTGAACGGCGCCGTCCAGTTCGAGGACCGGCCGCTTGATCAGAGTTGGTTTATCCAGCATCAGCGTCCGGGCACTGCCGGCGTTGATCCCCTCGCGAACCGCCGCATCCAGTTGCCGCCAGGTGGTGCCCCGACGATTCAGCAGGGTTTCCCAGCCGACCGCCATCAGCCAGCGGTCCAAATTCGCCGGCTCCAGGCCGTCGGTCCTGAAGTCGTGGAAGCGGAACTCGATGCCTCGGACCTCCAGCCACTTGCGGGCCTTCTTCACCGTGTCGCAGTTCTTGATGCCGTAGAGGGTGATCATAGGGGCTAGGGGCTAGGGGCTAGGGGCTAGGGGCTACAGCTTAGGGGCTAGAGGCGAGGGCTGGAGGGGGTTACTAGCCCCTAGCCCCTAGTCCCTAGCCCCTGCTTTCAGATATCGCGGAGCAGTTCGTTGATGCCCACCTTGGAACGGGTCTTCTCGTCCACCTGCTTGACGATAACAGCGCAGTAGAGGCTGTATTTGCCATCCTTGGAGGGCAGGTTGCCGGAGACCACCACCGAGCCGGCGGGAATGCGGCCGTAGGTCACTTCACCGGTCTCGCGGTTGTAGATCTTGGTGGACTTGCCGATGTAGACGCCCATCGAGATCACCGCACCCTCCTCGACGATCACCCCTTCCACCACCTCGGAGCGGGCACCGATGAAGCAGTTGTCCTCAATGATGGTGGGCGCGGCCTGCAGCGGCTCCAGCACGCCGCCGATGCCGACACCACCGGAGAGGTGCACGTTCTTGCCGATCTGGGCGCAGGAGCCGACGGTGGCCCAAGTGTCCACCATGGTGCCGGAGTCCACATAGGCGCCGATGTTCACGTAGGAAGGCATCAGCACCACGCCGGGGGCGATGTACGAGCCGCGGCGGGCGGAGGCGGGCGGCACCACGCGCACGCCGGCGTCGCGGAATTCGCGGGAGTTCATGTCGGCGTACTTCGACGGCACTTTGTCGAAGTAGTTGGTGAAGCCGCCTTTCATGAACTGGTTGTCCTCGATGCGGAAGGAGAGCAGTACCGCCTTCTTCAGCCACTCGTTGACCACCCAGTCGCCGACGCCGCGGCGTTCGGCCACCCGCAGCTCGCCGCAGTCGAGTTTGTGCAGGGCCTCGTCAACCGCCTCCTTGACGTGGGTCTCCACACTGCGCGGGGTGATCTCGGCACGGCGCTCGAATGCCTCTTCGATGGTCTTCTTGATCGCTTCCACGTCTGTCTCCTCGAATATAAAAAATAACCCTAAAAGATCACCGCAGAGGTCGCAGAGAGGTTTGTTTACAAAGGCGTGCACTTCACTGCACTGCCGAAGCTCACTCTCCGCCACACTCCGCTTCTGAAGCCTTCTCTGCGACCTCTGCGGTGGATATATCTTCTGCCCCTACAGGGTCTCCACGAAGGCGCGGATGCGCCGCGCCGCCTCGATGCACTCCTCCGGTTCGGCCACCAGCGCCATGCGGACCCGGTTGGCTCCGGGGTTGATGCCGTCCGCCTCCCGTGACAGGTAGCTGCCGGGTAGCACCGTCACATTCTGTTCGGCGTAGAGCCGCCGGGCGAACTCGGTATCCCCGATAGGGGTTTCGGCCCACAGATAGAACCCGGCCGCCGGTCGTTCCACCTCCATCGCGGGCGCGAGGATGCCCAGCACCGCGTCGAACTTTCCGCGGTAGAGGTCACGATTCTCCCGCACATGCGCCTCGTCCTGCCAGGCGGCAACGGACGCGGCCTGGGTGGGCGGCGGCAGGGCGCATCCCTGATAGGTGCGGTAGAGCAGAAACCGCTCCAGCACGCGGGCGTCGCCAGCGACGAAACCGGAGCGCAGCCCCGGCAGGTTGGAGCGCTTCGACAGGCTGTGGAAGACCACGCAGCGGCCCCAATCGGTGCGCCCCATGGCGGCGGCTGCCTGGAGCAGGCCCGGCGGCGGCGCATCCTCGTCGAAGTAGATCTCCGAGTAGCACTCGTCGGCGGCGATGATGAAGTCGTATCGATCCGCCAGATCGAGCAGTGTCTGCAGCTGTTCGAGCGGGAGTACCGCCCCGGTGGGGTTGCCCGGTGAACAGATGTAGAGCAGTTGGCAGCGGCGCCACTCCGCCTCGGACACTCCGTCGAAGTCCGGAATGAAGCCGTTCCCGGCGGTGGTGTTCAGGAAACGGCATTCGGCGCCCGCCAGCAGGGCCGCTCCCTCATAGATCTGATAGAACGGGTTCGGCAGCAGTACCAGCGGGTCGCGGGTAGGGTCCACCACCGCCTGGGCAAAGGCGAACAGCGCTTCGCGGGTACCCGCCACCGGCAGTACCTGGCGCTCCGGGTCGACACTGCCGGCGGGCAGCCGGAAGCGCTCTTCCAGCCAGGCGCCGATGGCGCTGCGCAGCTCCACGCGCCCCTTGGTCAGCGGATAGGAGGCAAAGCCCTGGAGGTGACCGACCAGGGTCTCCGTGACGAAAGCGGGTGCCGCATGCTTGGGCTCACCGATGGAGAGGGCGATGTGGGGCAGTCCCGGCGGAGGCTCCACGCCCGCCTTGAGCCGGTTGAGCTTCTCGAACGGGTAGGGCTGGAGCCTGTCGAGATCGGGATTCACGGGCGGGAGGTGCTTGTTTCGAGGCCGAAAAAGAGCGGCCTAGTATAAGGGACAAGGTCTGTGGTGCAAGGTGTAAAGGACATGACCGACCCATGACACGGATGCGGCACCGGCCAGGTCTTGCCCCCGCTCTTTCCGGCCGAGTGCTCGAGCGGCATCCAGCCAGGAGGGCCGAACGAGATCGGTAGAGGGCCGTTTGGCACCCGCACGATCTCCATCGCTCCGGACCCAAGGCGATTTTTATCGAACTCCCCCGGGCGTGTGACGCCGGAGATTGCGTTCGGCCCGTTGGCGGCTATACGTAGCAAGAGACGGCCAACCGATGTGAGGAGGCAGCATGAACTGGGACCAGATAGCCGGAAGCTGGAAGCAGTACCGGGGCAAGTTCAAAGAACAGTGGGGAGAACTGACCGACGACGATCTCGACCAGATTGACGGAAAGAAGGATCGCCTGGTCGGCACACTGCAGAAGCGCTACGGCATGAGCAAGGAAGAGGCCGAAAAGCAGGCCGATCGCTTCACGCTTCACTAAGGAAACGCTGATTAAATCAGCATCTCCCTACATAAGGGGTAATCAGGCCGGAGCGCCGTATACGCCGGCGCCCCGGCCTTTCCTTTGGTGTGTGTGGTATCCACCGGTTAATGAAAAAAGAAACCTGATTAACTCGCGAGAAGTTCCGTAATCGTGGTGCGCAGGCACTCCAGGACACGGGGCTCGGTGATGGGCCGGTTCTCAGGGTCGACGATAAAAAAGATGTCCTCCACCCGCTCCCCAAGAGTGGCGATCTTGGCGTTGCGCAGGCGCACCCCGCACCCGGTCAGTGCCTGCCCCACCTTGGAGAGCAGACCCGGGCGGTCGGAGGCGATCACCTCCATCGCCGTGCGGTGGTTGCGCGGGTCCTCGGCGAACACCACCTGGGTGGGAATCGGGAAGTGCTTGAGTTGGCGCGGCAGGTGGCGCTGGACACCGGATGGGCGGAGCTCCGGGCGGGCGATGACATCGTGCAGCGTCTGCTGGATCTCCTGGATGCGATAGGGGTCGGAAATGGGCGTACCGTTTTCCTCCAGCACGATGTAGGTATCGAGGGAGTAGCCGTCGTTGGAGGGAATGATGCGTGCATCGACAATGGTGAGATTCATCTGGTCCAGGGTACTGGTGGTGAGCGCAAACAGCCGCTCGCCAAGGGGGGCGTAGATGAATATTTCAGTGCCGCCGCGTTGGGTCTCCTGGCGTAGCAGGATCAGCGGGAGGTCGTGATTCGGGTCATCGAGTAGCGCCTCCGCGTGCCAGGCAATCTCGTCTGCCGAGTAGCGTAGGAAGTAGTCGTCGCCCAGACGTCTCCAGAGCGGTTGCAGCGTCTCTGGCTGCAGGGCCCGGTTATGGACCAGGCGGCGCGCCTGTTGCTGGGCTTCGCGGATCAGCTCCTCCTGATCGATGGGATTACCGATGCCACGGCGCAGTGCGGTGCGTGTGGTTTGGTAGAGGTCGGCCAGCAGGGCATCCTTCCACGAATTCCAGAGGGTCGGGCTGGTGGCGCGAATGTCTGCCACCGTGAGCAGATAGAGGTAGTTGAGGTGGTTGATGTCCCCAACCTGGGCGGCAAAGTCGCTGATCACCTGCGGGTCACTGGTGTCCTTGCGCTGGGCGGTGGTGGACATCAGCAGGTGGTTGCGCACCAGCCAGGCGGTGAGCCGGGTATCGTAAGCAGAGAGGGCGTGGTGTTCGCAGAAGGCGGTCACCTCGTCGGCCCCCAGTTCCGAGTGATCCCCGCCACGCCCCTTGGCGATGTCGTGGAACAGGGCGGCGATGTAGAGCAGTTCCGGCTTGGGGATGCGCTGCATGATGCGTGAGCAGAGAGGAAACTCATGGCCGAGCTCCGGCACCATGAGGCGGCGCAGGTTGCGCACCACAAAAAGGGTGTGTTCGTCCACCGTGTAGACGTGGAACAGGTCGTGCTGCATCTGCCCGGCCACCTGTCCGAACACCGGCAGGTAGGCGGCGAGCACCCCGTAGCGGTTCATCCGCCGCAGTTCATGGGTGATCCCGTGCGGCTGGCGCAGGAACTCCATAAACAGGCTGCGGCAGCGCAGGTCGGCGCGGAACTCGTCGTCGATCAGGTGCCGGTGACTGCGGATGAGCCGGATGGTCTCCGCCCTTACCCCCTTGATCTCGGGGTGTTGGGCCAGTAGCAGGAAGATTTCCAGGAGCGCGAAGGGGAAGTGCTGAAAGACCTGGGGGTGGGCCACCTCGATGAATCCCCGCCGGGAGTGGAAGCGCCGGTTGATGCGGATCGGCTCGTCCTCCTGATCGGCGTAGAGGATCTCCTCCTGGAAGAGCTGGAGCAGCATCTCGTTGAGCCGGTTCAGCTCCATTACCGTGCGGTAATAGCGCTTCATGAACTGCTCCACCGGCAGCCTGGGACCTTCGTCCCGGTAGCCGAACTGGCGGGCCAGGGTACGCTGGTGATCGAATAGCAGACGGTCCTCCCGCCGCCCGGCCAGCATGTGCAGACCAAACCGTACCCGCCAGAGGAAATTCTGGCCCTCCATCAGGGTCTTGTGTTCGAGGGCGGTGAGAAATCCGTGCTCCACCAGGTCGGCCAGGGTATCCGCCCCGAAGTGGCGTTTGGCAACCCAGCCGACCATCTGGATATCCCGCAGGCCGCCCGGCCCCTCCTTGATGTTGGGTTCCAGGTTGTAGGAGGTGTCGTGAAACTTGTGGTGGCGGGCGATCTGCTCCTGCCACTTGGCCTCGAAAAAGCGCCGGCCGGGCCAGATGCGGGAGGGTCCCGTGGCGGCACGCATCTCCCGGTAGAGTGGTTCGGGCCCGGCCAGCAGGCGCGACTCCATCAGATTGGTGGCGACGGTGATGTCCGCCTCCGCCTCGCTCACGCACTCCGTTACGCTGCGGACGCTGTGGCCGACCTCCAGCCCGATGTCCCAAAGGAAGGTGAGAAAGCGCTCCAGCGGTGCACGCAATCCTTCTGCTGTGTCGTCCGGAACGAGGATGAGCAGGTCGATATCGGAGTGGGGGTGGAGTTCGCCGCGGCCATAGCCGCCCACCGCCACCAGTGCTGCCGATTCGACCAGCTCCGGGTTGCGTTCCCAGGCACGGCAGAGCAGATGATCCATGATGCCGGCGCGCCCACGAACCAGACGGGCCACCGGGTCCCCTTCGATAAAGGCCCGGTTCAGTGCCTTATGGCAGGCCCGCAGGGTGTCGCGGAAGAGGGACAGCGGGTTTGGGCTTTCCGCCAGCGCCCGGTCGAAGGTGGCGGCGTCGAACAGTTCGGTTTGCGACATGTCAGCTCATCCCTATCAACCGCGAAGCTTGCAGAGGACACAGAGAGAGCGCGCGGCGATTCATGCAAGGGCAGAGTTCTTTCGAACAGGCAGGTGGAGGCAAGGGCAATTGGATTCCTCTGCCAGCTCGACGGTGAAAGCCTTCAAATCTCTTCGCCAGGGCGGAGGGTCAGGACCTCGAAGCCGTCGGGGGTGACCAGAATGGTGTGCTCCCATTGGGCGGAGAGGGTGCGGTCCTTGGTGACTACCGTCCAACCGTCGGGGAGCAGCTTCATGTGGCGCTTGCCCTCGTTAATCATCGGTTCGATGGTGAAGATCATCCCCGGTTCCAGAACCGGCCCCTCGCCTGGTCTACCATAGTGAAGAACCTGAGGGGGCTCGTGGAACTCGCGGCCGATGCCATGCCCGCAATACTCGCGGACCACCGAATAGCGTTGCCCCTCCGCGTGCTGCTGGATGGCATGTCCGATATCCCCCAGGCGGGCCCCCGGGCGGACCGCCCGGATGCCGAGTACCATGCACTCGTAGGCGGTTCGGACCAGCCGTCGCGCCTTGATGGATACCTCACCCACACAGAACATCATGCTGGTATCGCCGTGGAACCCTTCCTTGATTACGGTGATGTCGATATTGACGATATCCCCACCCTTCAGCCGCTTTTCCGAAGGGATGCCGTGGCAGATCTGGTGGTTGACCGAGGTGCAGATGGACTTGGGGAAGCCGTGGTAGTTGAGGGGGGCCGGAATCGCCTTCTGTTCGTTGACGATGTAGTCGTGGCAGATGCGGTCCAGCTCACCGGTGGTGATCCCCTGCTGCACGTGGGGTTCGATCATGAGCAGCACATCGGCGGCCAGACGGCAGGCGGTGCGCATCTTCTCGATCTCTTCGGGGGTTTTTATGCCGATGGTCATGGGTTCCTGGGGCGTGGGGCCGGTGGCGGGAAAGTGGTCTGCGCATTGTTGCGTAAAAGTGAATATGGTATAAAGCGCGGCTTTGATAGGCAAATGCCGGGGCGACCCGGCGGACTTGAACCGGGGCAGATGCCCTTTTGTTTAACCACGGGGGCAAACGCCCCTAATCCGCACACGTACCGTTACACCTGTCCGGGTGCCCCGAAAGGGGTCGGCAGGCGAGCAGCCTCCAGGCTGCGGCGGTGCGTGGAGGCCAAACCCGAAGGAGATATTCGATGGCCAGTGTGACCATGCGTCAAATGCTGGAGGCCGGCGTGCATTTCGGCCACCAGACCCGTTACTGGAACCCGAAGATGGCACCGTACATCTTTGGTGACCGCAACAAAATCCATATCGTCAATCTCGAATCGACCCTGCCGCTCTACAATGATGCGATGAATTTCATCGGCTCGTTGGCCGCGAAGCGGGGCAACATCCTGTTCGTCGGCACCAAGCGCCAGGCGCGTGAGCTGGTCAAGGCAGAAGCCGATCGCTGCGGCATGCCCTACGTGAACCACCGCTGGCTCGGTGGCACACTGACCAACTACCGGACCGTGCGTCAGTCCATCAAGCGCCTGAAGGAGCTGGAGGCGATGGACAAGGAAGGCATGCTTGATCGGCTGACCAAGAAGGAGGCGCTGATGAAGCGCCGCGAGATGGAGAAGCTGGATCGCAGCTTCGGCGGCATCAAGGACATGCCCGGCCTGCCCGACGCCCTGTTCATCATCGATGTCGGCCACGAGAAGATCGCCATCAGTGAGGCGAAGACCCTGGGTATCCCGGTGGTCGGCGTGGTTGACACCAATAACAGCCCCGACGGGGTGGACTACGTGATTCCCGGCAACGACGATGCCTTCCGCGCCATCGCCCTCTATCTGCAGGGCGCGGCCGACGCCATCTTGACCAGCAAGTCCGCCGCTCCGGGTGCCGGAGCGCCGGAGGACGAGTTCGTCGAGGTGCGTGAAGAGGCGGGCACCGCCGAGTAAAACACCCCGGGCTTCAATTCCCCGGTGTTCATTCTGGTAATCGCGGGCGCTGCCGACTTGTCGGCGGCGCCCGTTCGGATTTAGAGGATTTTCGTTCAATGGCAATTACCGCTGCATTGGTTAAAGAGCTTCGGGAACGCACCGGAGCCGGCATGATGGAGTGCAAGAAGGCGCTGGTTGAAACCAACGGCGACATCGATGCCGCCATCGAGCACATGCGCAAGTCGGGACTCGCCAAGGCTGACAAGAAGGCCGGGCGCACCGCCGCCGAGGGTTTGATCGCGGTGGCCGGGGATGCCAAGCGGATGGCGATGGTCGAGGTCAACTGCGAGACCGACTTTGTCTCCAAGGGGGACGATTTCAAGGAGTTCGTCGACGCGGTCGCCAAGACTGCCCTCGCCAGCCAGCCGGCCGATCTGGACGGGCTGCTGAATGCCCAGCTCGAAGGCGGCGACAACACCGTCGGCGAGCGTTGCCGTGAGCTGATCGCCAAGATTGGCGAGAACATGGCAGTGCGCCGTTTTGCGCTGTTCGAGACCAGCGGCCTGGTGGAGGCCTATCTGCACGGCACCCGTATCGGGGTAGTGGTGGAGATGGAGGGGGGCGATGCCGTCCTCGCCCGTGATATCGCCATGCACATCGCCGCCAGCCGTCCGCAGTGCGTATCCGAAGAGCAGGTGTCGGCCGAGCTGATCGCCAAGGAGCGCGAGATCTTCTCCGCCCAGGCGGCCGAGAGCGGCAAGCCGGCCGACATCATCGAGAAGATGGTGGATGGACGCATCAAAAAGTTCCTCAAAGAGGTTACCCTGCTGGGACAGCCGTTCGTCAAGGACCCGGACACCACGGTCGAGAAGTTGCTTAAGGACAAGGGTGCCAAGGTGCTCCGCTTCGAACGCTTCGAGGTGGGTGAAGGGATCGAGAAGAAGTCCGAAAACTTCGCCGACGAGGTGATGGCACAGGTGCGCGGGAACTGAGATGTCTGACGACGCCCCGACACCGGCCTACCGGCGCATTCTCCTCAAGCTGAGCGGCGAGGCCCTGATGGGTAATCAGGGTTTCGGCATCGATCCCGAGGTGGTCAAGCGCACCTCGGAGGAGATCGCTGAACTGGTCGGTCTCGGGGTGCAGGTGGGCCTGGTGATCGGGGGCGGCAACATTTTCCGCGGCATCAGCCTCGCCGCGGGGGGAATGGAGCGGGTGCATGCGGACCAGATCGGCATGCTGGCGACCGTCATCAATGCCCTGTCGCTCCAGGACGCCCTGGAGCAGGAGGGACTCGCGGTGCGGGTCATGTCCGCTCTGCCGATCCATCAGGTGTGCGAGGACTATGTCCGCCGCCGGGCTATCCGTCATCTGGAGAAGGGGCGGGTGGTGATCTTCGCCGCCGGTACCGGAAATCCCTTCTTCACCACCGATTCGGCCGCCAGTCTGCGTGGCATCGAGGTGGGTGCGAACCTGGTACTCAAAGCCACCAAGGTGGATGGCGTCTATTCCGCGGACCCGGTCAAGGTACCGGATGCCAAACTTTATCGCCGACTCACCTATGATCAGGCTCTGGAGCAGAAGCTCGGCGTGATGGATGCCACGGCAATGGTGCTTTGCCGCGAGCAAAGAATGCCGTTGCGGGTATTCAATATGAATAAAGCAGGCGCGCTGCGGCGCATTGTGATGGGCGAGGACGAGGGCACCCTGGTCGAACCGGGACCGGAAACCGCCTGAGCCCTGAGGAGAAGCGCATGATCAACGACATCACAAAGGATGCGGAAAAACGGATGCAGAAGAGCGTGGAGGCGCTCAAGAGCGAGTTGAGCAAGCTGCGCACCGGTCGTGCGCACCCCAGCCTGCTTGACCACGTCCGCGTCGACTACTATGGCAGCGAGATGCCGATCAACCAGGTGGCCAACATCGCCGTGGAGGATGCCCGTACCCTCACCATCACCCCCTGGGAGAAGCCGATGGTGCAGGCGATCGAAAAGGCGATCATGACCTCCGATCTGGGTCTCAATCCGAACACCGCCGGGACGGTCATCCGCGTCCCCATGCCGCCCCTGACGGAGGAGCGGCGCCGTGACCTGATCAAGGTGGTACGGCATGAGGGCGAGAATGCCAAGGTGGCGGTTCGCAATATCCGGCGCGATGCCAACGCCGATATCAAGTCGCTGCTCAAGGAGAAGGAGATCTCCGAAGACCAGGCGCGCCAGGGCGAGGATACGATCCAGAAGCTGACCGACAGGTTTGTCGCGGAGGTGGATCGCTTGGTCGAGGCGAAAGAGCAGGACATGCTTGCCATATAGGACTTCAGGCGTGAAGCGGCCTTCCGGGTATGGTCTTTTGCTTCACGGTTCACGTCTGAAACGGATCTCAGGCCCTGCAACCACTGTGGTTTTGCGGCCTGCCACATGCCTTCGGTGATGACGAGATAGCCATTCAATGTCCGACATCAAGGCAGAGATTCCCCCCCAAAGTGCGGTGCCCCGCCACATTGCCGTCATCATGGATGGCAATGGACGCTGGGCACGGCGCCGACACCTCCCCAGGTTTGCCGGACACAAGGCAGGCCTCGATTCGGTTCGCAGTGCGGTGCGCACCTGCCTGGAGAGCGGTGTGCGTGTGCTGACACTGTTTGCCTTCAGCAGTGAAAACTGGCGTCGCCCTGCGGAGGAGGTGAAGCTGTTGATGAACCTCTTCGCGACCGCGCTGAACAGTGAGGTCAAGCGCCTCCACCAGCACGGGGTGCGGCTCCGTATCATCGGTGACCGATCCCGCTTTTCCGAAACCCTTTGCGGGAGGATTGCGGCGGCCGAGGAGCTCACCGCCGAGAACAGCGCGCTCGATCTGGTGATTGCCGCCAACTACGGCGGCCGGTGGGAGATCGCCCGTGCCGCGGCGCAGCTGGCTGCGGCCGCAGTCCGCGGGGAGATCGACCCGGATGCAATCGGACCAAACGACCTGGGACAGTATCTCTCCCTCGCCGACCTGCCGGAACCGGACCTCTTCATTCGAACCGGGGGCGAGCAGCGCATCAGCAACTTCCTTCTCTGGCAGCTTGCCTATACCGAACTCTATTTCACGCCGTTGTGTTGGCCCGATTTCAATCAGGAGGCCTTCATGGAGGCGATCAACTCCTTTGCGACCCGCGAGCGGCGTTTCGGGCGCACCAGCGAACAGGTGGGGCAGGCCCGGGGTGCTTAAGCAGCGGATCCTCACGGCGCTGATCCTGGCGCCGCTGGCGGTGTGGGGCATCCTGGCCCTCTCAACGCCGGTATTTGCCCTTATTCTCGGGGGCATCGTGGTGCTTGGCGCCTGGGAGTGGGCCCGTATCGCCGGCATCCGGCGGCAATCCGGTCGTATCGGCTATGCGTTGCTGGTCGCCGCGGGGCTTGCCGCCATTGCCGGTCCGCTGTTTGACGGTTCGCTCCTCGGCCTCGTCCTCTCCGGCGTGGCGGTGGCGTGGTGGTGTCTCGCACTGTTCGCGATCATCCGTTTCCCCGCCGGTGGCGAGCTGTGGCGCCGCTTCCCGGTGCCGGTTCTGGTCGGGTTACTGCTGCTGATTCCGGCGTGGGCGGCACTGGTCACGATTCACGCTGGATCGGGGCCGCTGCTGGTACTGGTGCTGATGCTGCTGGTGTGGGGAGCCGATATCGGGGCCTATTTCGCCGGGCGTCGTTGGGGCAGACACAAACTCGCCCCACGGGTAAGCCCGGGCAAGACCCGCGAGGGGGTGTTGGGGGCGCTGGCGGCGGCACTGCTGGTGGCTGCGGTGTTCGGCCCCGTGCTGGGTCTGCCGTCTGATGTGGCCGGGGCGTTTGTCCTGCTGTGCCTGTTCACCGTCCTGGTCTCGGTATTGGGCGACCTGGTTGAGAGCATGTTCAAGCGCCTCTCCGGGGTGAAGGACAGCGGTGCCCTGCTGCCGGGCCACGGGGGCCTCCTCGACCGCATCGACAGCCTGACCGCAGCGGCCCCCTTCTTCGCCCTCGGCATGGCGCTGTTGGGGGTACGTGCATGATCCGGATAACCGTACTTGGCGCCACCGGCTCCATCGGCCTCAGTACGCTCGACGTGCTGGCCCGCCATCCGGATCGGTTCTCGGTGTTTGCATTGACCGCCAATTCCCAGGTCGGCCGGATGCGGGAACTCTGCCTGCAGTTCCGCCCGCGTTTTGCCGTCATGGCCGACGAGACGGCCGCGGAGCGGCTGGCGGACGGGCTTCGCGACACCGCCCCGGAGGTGGAGGTTCTCGCGGGCGCCGGAGCGCTGGAGGCGGTTGCCGGCCATCCCGACTGCGACTACGTGATGGCCGCCATCGTTGGTGCTGCCGGTCTCAAGCCGACGTTGGCGGCGGCGGCGGCAGGTAAACGGGTGCTGCTGGCCAACAAGGAGGCGTTGGTCATGTCCGGGCCTATCTTTATGGATGAGGTCCGCAGGAGTGGGGCGGAGTTGCTGCCCATCGACAGCGAACATAACGCGATCTTCCAGTGCATGCCGGCCGGTGGGCACGGGTTTGACACGGGGGGGGTCGAGCGAATCCTCCTCACCGCCTCGGGCGGTCCGTTCCGCACCCTGCCCGTTGCCGAGCTGGGCCGGGTGACCCCGGAGCAGGCGGTGGCACACCCGAACTGGTCGATGGGACGGAAAATCTCCGTCGACTCAGCCACCATGATGAATAAGGGGCTCGAGGTGATCGAGGCGTGCTGGTTGTTCGATACCACCCCGGATCGGGTAGAGGTGGTCCTGCATCCACAAAGTGTGATCCATTCCATGGTGGAATACGTCGACGGTTCCGTGCTGGCGCAACTGGGCAATCCGGACATGCGTACCCCAATCGCGCACGCTCTGGCGTGGCCCGAGCGGCTCGCCTCCGGCGTTGCCCCGCTCGATATCTTCCAGGTGGCGCGACTCGACTTCGAGCGGCCCGATCTCGAGCGTTTCCCCTGTTTGCGGCTGGCGGTCGAGGCGATGGAGGCGGGGGGCACCGCGTCGGCGGTTCTGAATGCGGCCAATGAGGTGGCGGTCGACTCTTTCCTGGCGCGCCACTGCGCCTTTACCGATATCCCGGCCGCCATCGAGCATGCACTGGAAGCGGTCGCATTGCGCCCGGCTGCGGACCTGCAGACGGTACTGGATGCCGATGCCGCAGCCCGCGTTGCGGCGGTCTCCTTCCTGAACACCAGGCGGGCGGTCTCATGAGTGAGCTGCTGCTGACCATTCTTGCCTTTATCGGCGCCCTCAGTGTGCTGATCGCCGTCCATGAATTCGGACATTTCTGGGTAGCCCGTCGGCTCGGTGTCAAGGTGCTGCGCTTCTCCATTGGCTTCGGCAAGGTGATCTGGAGCCGCAAGAGCGGCAAGGACGGCACCGAGTTTGCGCTGGCGGCGGTCCCGCTTGGCGGTTACGTGAAGATGCTGGACGAGCGGGAGGGAGAGGTGCAGGCTGAGGAGCAGCATCGCGCCTTCAACCGCCAGCCGGTGTCGAAGCGCTTCGCCATTGTTGCAGCCGGGCCGCTGTTCAACTTTCTCTTCGCGATCGTTGCCTACTGGCTGATGTTCGTGAGCGGTGTGCCGGGTATGAAGCCGGTGATTGGCGATGTGGCGCCCGATTCGCTCGCCGCGTCCGCCGGGCTCGAATCCGGCCAGATTATCCGTTCCGTGAACGGGGAACCCACCCCCACCTGGGGCGCGGCCATGGACCGGATGTTGCCCCATGCGCTGCGCAAGCGGTCGGTGACCATCACCGTCGAATCGGCGGCGGGGAGCCGTGAATACCTGCTGCCGTTCGATCGCATCAAGGGGGAGGTGGACCCCAACACACTGGTGGACAATCTGGGGTTGACGCTCCATCAGCCGCGCATACCCCCCGTCATCGGGCAGGTGACGGCCGGATCTCCGGCCGCGCGAGCCGGGATAAGGGCCGGTGACCGAGTGGTGAGCATCGAAAACACCCCCGTCTCCGGCTGGGATGAGCTGGTACAGGTCGTTCGGGAGAATCCGGGCCGCCCGCTGGCCTTTGGGGTGGAGCGCGACAACCGACAGGTGGTTCTGGAGATCCGCCCGGAACAGGTGGAGTCCGGTGGTGTCCCGGTGGGCCGGATCGGCGCCGCCCCCCACGTCGATCCGGCGCTTTTCGAGGGGCTCCAGGCGGAGTGGCGGCACGGTCCGGTAGCGGCGGTTGGGGAGTCAGTGGGCAAGACCTGGGATATGATCACGCTCACCCTGCGGATGCTGGGGGAGATGCTGGTCGGACGGGTGTCCACGGAGAACATCAGCGGGCCGATCACGATTGCGGTGTATGCCAAGGCATCGGCATTCGCCGGAATGGCCCAGTTTCTGGCATTCTTGGGTATTGTCAGCGTCAGTCTGGGCGTGCTGAACTTGCTGCCCATCCCGATACTCGATGGCGGACACCTCATGTTCTATGTGGTGGAGACCATCAAGGGAAGTCCCGTTTCGGAGACGGCGGAGGCGGTAGGTCAGCGAATAGGAATCGCGGTTATCCTGGCGCTGATGGGGCTTGCATTTTATAACGACCTGGCGCGGCTGGCGGGTTAGCGGGCTGTCCGGAACATGGTGTCCTAGCGGAATGTCCATGGTCGGCCGGCTGACTGAAGCCCGCGCGCACAGGTAAACAAAAGACAGACCCGGGCCGATAAGGCGGGCGCAGCCGTGTACCAATGCGGTGCGATTCCCGGTGTCTTTGGGAGGAATCAGACGGTGTTGAAGCTTTTCCGGCCGGCTCCGCTGGCGCTGGGGGCGGCCCTGTTGATCGCATCGACTTCGGCCTCGGGGTTCGAGCCTTTTACAATCGAGGATATCCGCGTTGAGGGGTTGCAGCGTATCGCCGCGGGTACCGTATTCAATTATCTACCGCTCAGGCTCGGCGACCGGGTCGATGAAGAGGCGACCTCACGCGCTATTCGGGCGCTCTACCAGACCGGGTTCTTCGATGACGTGGTGCTTGAGCGGGAGAACGGCACTCTGGTGGTGTTCGTTTCCGAACGGCCGGCCATTTCGGAGATTGATATCGAGGGCAACGAGGCGATGGAGACGGAGCAGCTTATGCATGCTCTGGGGCAGATCGGCCTTGCCGAAGGGCGCGTCTTCAATCCATCCCTCCTCGACAGGGTCGAGCAGGAACTCAAGCAGCAGTACCTGAGTTTTGGCAAGTATGCGGTCGAGGTCCAGACCGAAGTGCGCCCGTTGGAGCGAAACCGTGTTGCCGTCAGTATTCGGATCGATGAAGGCGCGGTGGCGACCATCGAACACATCAACATCATCGGCAATGAGGCGTTCTCCGAAGAGGAGTTGCTGGAGCTGTTTCAGCTCGGGCCGAAGCCCCCCATCAGTTTCTTCTCCGATCGCGATCAGTATTCGCGACAGAAGCTGTCGGGCGACCTCGAAAGACTGCGTTCGTTCTATCTGAACCGCGGCTATATCCAGTTCAACATCGAGTCCACCCAGGTCACGGTGACCCCGGATCTCGCGAACGTTTACGTCACGATCAATCTCCACGAAGGCAATCAGTACGCGGTTAGCGAGGTACGGATTGAAGGCGAGACGATCCTGCCGAGTGAGGAACTGCATGATCTTGTCACTGTCGAGCCGGGTGCAATCTTCTCACGTAGAGAGGTCACCGAGAGCGTCGAACGGATAACCGATCGGCTTGGTGACATCGGTTTTGCCTTCGCCAATGTCAATACGGTTCCGGATGTAGATGAAGAGGCTCGCCAGGTCGCGTTGACCTTTTTCGTCGATCCCGGTCGCCGGGTCTACGTGCGGCGCATCAACGTTCGGGGCAACGTGAAGACCGACGATGAGGTAATCCGGCGTGAGTTGCGACAGATGGAGGCGGCCTGGTTCTCTACCGAGAAGGTGCGTCGCTCACGCACCCGCCTCGACCGGCTCGGTTTCTTCGAAGAGGTCAATATCGAAACTCCCACCGTTCCCGGCCACCCCGACCAGGTCGACCTGGAGGTGAGCGTCAGGGAGCGGGAGGCTTTCGGCAGTCTCAATCTCGGGATCGGTTACGGTGAAGAGCAGGGGCTGCTGCTCAGCGCGAGCATTGACCAGCAGAATTTCATGGGTACCGGCAAGCGATTGGGGCTGAATTTCAGCAACAGTGACGTCAATACCCACTACGCCTTCAGCTTCACGGATCCCTTTTACACGCTTGACGGTGTCAGCCGGACCATCAACGCGTTCTATCGTGAAACCGATGCCGGCGAGGCGGACGTCGCCTCGTACACCACCGATGCCTATGGTGGCGGCGTGAGCTATGGTATCCCCTGGACCGAATGGGATACGGTGCGGCTGGGTGTGGCCTATGAGGCGACCAGGTTGTACACCACCACATTGAGCCCGCAGTCGATTCGTGACTTTGTGGACCCGACAGGGGTCAACACCTCGCGCCCCTACAGTGCTGTCAAACTGACGGGAAGCTGGACCCACGACACCCTGGATAAGGCGATCTTCCCCACCCGGGGCAATGTGCAGAGTTTCAGCGCCGAAGTGGCGGTGCCGGTGGAGGACCTCAGCTTCTACAAGCTGCGGTACACCAATCAGCTCTATATGCCCGTGACCAACTCGCTGACCTTCATGGTCAAGGGCGAACTCGCCTGGGCAGATGCCTACGGGGATATGCACGAGCTGCCGCCGTTTGAGAAGTACTACGCCGGCGGAACCCGGACCGTGCGTGGCTACAAGGCAAACAGACTGGGGCCTCGGGACACCAACGGCGACCCGTTGGGCGGGAACGTGCGGGCGGTCGGCAATATGGAGCTGATCTTCCCTTCGCCGTTCAGCGGCCAGGAGGAGAAGACCCGGCTCAGCCTCTTCGTCGATGCGGGCAATGTCTTCAATGACGGTATTGAATTTGGCGAACTGCGATATTCGACCGGTATTGCCCTGCAGTGGCTGACTCCCATCGGTCCGTTGAGTTTCAGTGTGGCGGCGCCCTTGAACGACAAGGACGGTGATGAAACGGAAAGCTTCCAGTTTACGCTCGGAACATTCTATTGAGGGGCGGAATCGCACCCCGTAGAATCGGAGCCACTCGAAATATAGAGGAATGAGATGAGACAACTCGCGACAGCCTTGATTCTGCTGGCGATCACCCTTCCGTTGGGTGGAGTCGCTGCAGCGCAGGAGGTGCAGGTCGCCTTTGTGAACACGGCGAGGATTCTGGAGGAGGCGCCGCAGGCACAGGGGGCGAAGGAGCGGCTCGAAAAAGAGTTTGCCCCACGCGACTCCGAGATCTCAGCCACGCAGCGGGAACTCAAATCGCTGGAAGAGAAACTGCAGCGGGACGGCGCCGTAATGGCTGCGCAGGGGCGGCGGGATCTGGAGCGGGATATCCTGATGCGTCAGCGGGAACTGCAGCGCTCCCGGGAGGCGTTTACGGAGGATCTCAACCTGCGCCGCAACGAAGAGTTCGCCCGCCTCCAGCGGGAGGTGGCACAGGCGATTGTCGACATCGCCAAGCGGGATGGCTACGACCTGATCTTCGAAAGCGGAGTGGTCTATGCGAGCGACAAGGTGGATATCACCGACAAGGTGATCGCAGACCTTCGCCAGCGCGCCAAGGGTGGTGGGAACTGACCCTTGGAGAGTTCCTATTCGCTCGGAGAGCTCGCGATGCGGGTCGGCGGGCGAGTGGTTGGCAACGCCGGTCGCGTCATCAACGGCGTTGGCACCCTGACCGGGGCCGGGCCGGATGAAATCAGCTTCCTGACCAACCCGCGTTACCGGAGGCAACTCGCCGCAAGCCGTGCCGGGGCGATCATTCTCCGTGAGGCGGACGTCGGACAGTGGTCCGGCGATGCGTTGCTTGTGGACAATCCCCATCTCGCCTACGCCCGTATCGCTCTTCTGTTCGAGCCCGAAGAAGGGGCGCGGCCTGGAATCGATCCCCGTGCATCCGTGGCACCGGAGGCACTGCTGGGTGAGGGGGTGCATATCGGCCCCGGCGCCGTAATCGAGGCGGACGCCACGATCGGCGCCGGTTGCGTGATCGGGCCCGGATGCGTGATCGGTCGCAATACGGTGATCGGTGATGAGACGCGGCTGGTTGCCAATGTGGTGGTTTACGCCCGCTCGTGCATCGGCCGGCGCTGCCTTGTGCACGCGGGTGCAGTGATCGGCAGCGACGGATTCGGGTTCGCGAATGATAACGGTGCCTGGGTCAAGGTACCGCAGCTCGGGCGCACGGTGATCGGCGATGACGTGGAGATCGGCGCCTGCACCACCATCGATCGGGGTGCAGTCGAGGACACGGTGATCGAGGATGGGGTCAAGCTGGATAACCTGATCCAGGTGGCGCATAACGTGCGTATCGGTGCCCACACTGCCATTGCGGCATGCACCGGTATCGCTGGCAGCACCACCATCGGAAACTACTGCGCGATTGGTGGGGGTGTCGGCATCCTCGGCCATCTGACGATTGCAGACCGCGTCACCATCACTCCCACCTCGCTCGTTACCAAATCGATTGGCGAGGCGGGCAGCTACTCCTCCGGGACCCCGTTGGAGCGCACCGATGAGTGGCAGAAGAACTTCGCCCGTTTCAAGCAACTGGATGACATGGCGCGTCGCCTGCGTGCCATGGAACGAGAACTTGAAGAGTTTAGAAAGGGGTAATTGCGTTTGGATACGATGGACATCAATGAGGTGCTGGAACATCTGCCGCACCGCTATCCGTTCCTGCTTATCGATCGCGTGATCGAGATCGAGCCGGGACACCGGTTGGTGGCGATCAAGAACGTGACGGTGAACGAGCCCTTCTTCCCCGGCCACTTCCCGCAGCGCCCGATTTTCCCGGGGGTGCTGATCATGGAAGCGCTGGCACAGGCGACCGGAATCCTCGCTTTCAAGAGTACCGGGCGTAAACCCGATGACGGTACGCTTTACTTTTTCGCAGGGATCGACAACGCGCGTTTCAAGCAGCCGGTGATACCGGGCGACCAGCTCGTCCTTGAGGTGGAGTTGGTCAAGAGCAGGCGCGGCATCTGGAAGTTTGTCGGTGAGGCGAAGGTGGACGGTAAGTTGGTGGCAAGCGCCGAGTTGATGTGTGCGGAGCAGGAGATCGCATGAGCGGGATTCATCCCACGGCTATCATCGATCCCTCTGCTCGGTTGGGTGAAGGGGTCACGATCGGTGCCTACAGCATCATCGGCGCTGATGTCGAAATTGGTGATAACTGCTGGATCGGACCACACGTGGTGGTGAATGGGCCGACCCGCATCGGCAAGGAGAACCGCATCTTCCAGTTCTCCTCCATTGGCGAAGCGCCACAGGACAAGAAGTACGCCGGGGAGCCGACACGGCTCGAGATCGGTGAACGCAACTTGATTCGTGAATCAGTCACCATCAATCGCGGGACCGTGGGCGGTGGCGGCGTGACCACTGTGGGCGATGACAACCTGTTGATGGCCTACATCCACATCGCGCACGATTGCCATGTGGGCAGCCGCACCATCTTCTCCAACAACGCATCACTGGCCGGGCACGTCACCATCGGCGATCAGGTGATCCTGAGCGGGTTCACGCTGGTTCACCAGTTCTGCTCCATCGGTGCGCACGCCTTTACCGGCATGGGCAGCGCGATTGCCAAGGATGTGCCGCCCTACCTGATGGTCTCCGGCAACCCAGCCCATCCGCACGGCATCAACAAGGAGGGGCTTAAGAGGCGTGGGTTCTCGCCTGACAGCATCACCGCGCTCAAGCGTGCCTATAAAGTGCTGTACCGCTCCGGCCTGTCGCTGGGGGAGGCGACCGATGAGTTGCGGAAGATGGCGGCCGATACGCCCGAGGTGCGACCGTTCGTTGAGTTCATCGCCAACTCGGAGCGCAGCATTCTCCGCTGATCAGCCACCGATGGTCCTCTCCTGAAGAGGTTGACCTTCACCCGGACGTAAAGCCACAGAGATTGCGGCCTTGTCTTCTTCTTTGCGGCGAAGGGCTGATTCAGGCGGTATCAAGCATTTCCAGAAGTAGCTCCGCTGCACCCTTCGAACCATCCTCTGTCCCCAATTTTTCACCTACCCGGCCCAGCGCCTCGCGCATCGACTGGGCATATTGCCTGTCGAACAGCAGCCGTTCCGCCTCTTCTACGATCCGTTCCGGGGTGGCCGCATCCTGGATAAGTTCGGCAGCGACCGCTTCCCCCGCGACGATATTGCACAGGGCGATGTGGGGCACCTTGATCAGGCGTCGCATGAGGGCGTAGCTGAGCGGTGCCACTTTGTAGATGACTGCGAGTGGCGTACCGATGAGGGCGATCTCCAGCGTCGCCGTACCAGAGGCGCTGACGATGGCATCACAGCCGCGCATGACGTCATAGGGGCGGTTCGGAACGACCGTCACGCCAAGCGGGTTGTCACCCAGGTAGGGGGCGAGATCGCTCTCGTCCAGGCTGGAGGCGAGGGGCAGCAGTAACTGCAGTTGTGGGTGGTGTGCGCGTAGCAGCGTTGCACTGTCGAGCAGCACCGGCATCAGCCGCTGGAGTTCGCTCCGCCGGCTGCCCGGAAAGAGCCCGAGGGTGGGGCGTTGAGGCTCCAGTCCGAAGGAAGAGAGTGCCTGTTCGCGCGAGAGATCGCTGTGCGCTTCGCTGACCAGCGGATGGCCCACGTAGCGTACCGGAACGCCGGCTTGTTCGTAGAACGCGGTTTCGAAGGGGAAGATCACCGCCATCATGTCGACCCGCCGTGCGATCGATTTGATACGGCCCTGGCGCCACGCCCACACTTGGGGGCTGATGTAGAACAGTACGGGGATGCCGAGCGCCTTGGCGCTCTTCGCCAGGCGCAGGTTGAACCCGGGATAGTCCACCAGCACCAGCAGGTCGGGTCGCCGTTCGGCCAGCAGCCTCTGCATTTGTTTGAGGATACCGGAGAGCCGCCGGTAGTGAGCGAGCACCTCCACCAGCCCCATTACGGCCATCTCCCGGGAGTCGACCAGCGTCTCCACACCGGCTTCGCGCATCCGCGTGCCGCCAATGCCGTAGAAGCGGACAGCGTTTCCTTTCCGGGCCACCTCATGGATGAGATTGGCAGCGTGCAGGTCGCCGGAAGCCTCCCCGGCGATAATCATCACATCGCGCTTCGTCGACATCGGAGGACTTTGGTCGGTATGGTCTGGGTCTAAGGGTAAGGAGTGGAGAGTGAATGGACTCTTGGGAATGCCTGGGTGTCCCTGTCACTCCTGACGCCTGACCCTTTAGATCCTAACTCCCAACCACCGCTCCAATGACCTCCAGTACCCGATCGATCTGCTGATCGGTGATCTCCGGGAAGATCGGCAGCGAAAGACACTCCGCAGCGACCCGCTCGGTCACCGGCAGGCTGATGCCTGCACAGCTCTCGGCGAACACCGGCTGGCGGTGCAGGGGAATGGGATAGTAGACCGCGCAGGCGATCTCCTCGGCCTTGAGCGCCTCCATGATGGCGTCGCGGCGCGGCGAAAGCAGGGTGTACTGGTGGTAGACGTGGTGACCGATTCCATTCTCGTGCGGCGGGGTTACGTCTGGCATTCCGGCCAGCGCGGCGCTGTAGCGGTGGGCGGCACGGCGGCGCCCCTCATTGTACTGGTCGATGTGTTTTAGCTTGGCGCGCAGGATCACCGCCTGCAACTCGTCCAAGCGGCTGTTCAGACCGATCTCGGAGTGGTGGTACTGCTTCCAACTGCCGTGATTGCGCAGCACGCGCAGGTGATCGGCGATCTCCTTGGAGTTGGTGGTGACCAGGCCCCCGTCGCCGTAGCAGCCCAAATTCTTGCTGGGAAAGAAACTGAAACAGCCGGCGAAGCCAAAGCTGCCGGTCTGCCGGCCGTCGATGGAGGCGCCGAACGACTGGGCGCAGTCCTCAACCACGGTGATGTCGTGCATATCTGCCAGTGCCTCCACGCCGGCCATGTCCACCGGCTGCCCGAACAGGTGGACCGGGATGATGGCCTTCGTGTGGTTGGTCACGGCGGCGGCGGCCTGTTCCAGGTCGATGTTGAAGGTATGCGGGTCGATGTCGACGAAGACCGGTGTGGCGCCCACATAGCGGATCGCCTCGGCGGTGGCGATAAAGGTGAACGGCGTGGTGATCACCTCGTCCCCCGCCTTGATGCCGGCGGCAAGCAGTGCCAGGTGCAGGGCATCGGTGCCGGAGGCGACGCCGACTGCGTGTTCAACACCCAGGTAGGCGGCGGCCTCCTCCTCGAATGCCCGCACGTTGGGGCCGAGGATGAATTGCGTCTTTTCAAGCGCGCCCAGCAGTGCGGCATCGATCTCGTCCTTGATTACGAGATATTGCCCCTTCAGGTCAACCATGGGGATCATCGTTCGGCTCCGGTTTTCAGCAGGGCGGATATTTTAAGTGCGGTGGCGAGCGCGTGGCGGCCATCCTCGCCGGTGACCGGCGGCGGCGTGCCGTCGCGGATGGCGGTCAGGAACGCTTCGATTTCGGCACGAATGGCATCGCTGTTTTCGAAGATGCTCTCCTCGGAGGTGATCTCCGGTACGCCGGGAAACATCTCGCGCTCCCCCTTGCGGTGTACGCTCAGGATGCGGTCCTGGAAGTCCACCGAGATGTAGGCGTTGTGCTGGAACAGCCGCATCTTGCGCTGTGCCTTCATGCTGACCCGACTGGCGGTCACGTTGGCCACGCAGCCGTTTTCGAACCGCAAGCGGGCGTTGGCAATGTCCACCGCATCGGTGAGGACCGAAACGCCGTTGGCATCCACCGCCGCCAGCGGCGAGCGCACCAGGTTTTGAATGATATCGATATCGTGGATCATCAGATCCAAAATCACACTGACGTCGGTACCGCGCGGCTTGAAGGCGGCCAGGCGGTGGGACTCGATGAACATCGGGCGGTCGAGCACCTTCTCCAGCGCCATGACGGCTGCATTGAAGCGCTCCAGGTGGCCCACCTGAAGCACGGCGCCGTGATCCCTGGCTAGGGCGATCAGCGCATCGGCCTCGTCAACGGTAGTGGTGATCGGCTTTTCCAGCAGCACGTGGACACCGCGCTCCAGGAAATCGCGCGCAACCTGATAGTGCAACCGGGTGGGAACGACAATGCTGACCGCGTCCACCCGACCGAGCAGGTCGCGGTAGTCGCTGACGGCCTCGGTTCCGCACTCCTCGGCCACTTGCCGTGCCGTATCGGCATCACTGTCCGCTACCGCCACAAGGTCAGAGCCGGGCAGGGCGGCGTACTTCTGGGCATGGAAACGGCCGAGATAACCGACCCCGATAACGGCGGTTCTGAGCACAGACAAGAGTGAGATCCCCGGGCAGGTTGCTTGGGCAATAAATGGGCGCAAATGCTCGCATTCGCTAGGGGATAAATCAACCGGTGTCATTCAAGACAACCGCGTGCTTGCGCCTGCGGTGGAACAACCAGGGCAGGGGCGCCCTGTCTACTTCAGTCCATGGCCCGGGGCAGGTATGCTGTGCCCTTTCCGTTGCGGGTCACCTTGCATGCAGGAGTTGTTGCCGTTTGCTGCCGAAGCCAGGCTTTTGGCCGGTATCGATGAAGCCGGCCGCGGACCGCTCGCGGGGCCGGTGGTGGCCGCGGCGGTGATTCTCGACCCGCTGCGGCCCATCCCGGGGCTGGCCGATTCAAAGGTGCTCTCGGAACCGCGCCGGGAGGAGCTGGCGGCGGTGATCCGGGAGAGAGCCCTCGCCTGGGCGATCGGGCGTGCGGAGGTGGGGGAGATCGAGCGGTTGAATATTCTGCAGGCGACCCTGCTCGCCATGCAGCGGGCGGTCGTGGGCCTTGAACCTTGCCCCGATCACGCTCTGGTGGACGGCAATCAGTGCCCGGTCCTGCCGTGCACCGTCGAACCGGTGGTGGGCGGGGATGCCACGGTGGCGGCTATCAGCGCCGCTTCCATCCTCGCCAAGGTGGTACGGGATACGGAGATGGTGGCTCTGGACGCCGAACACCCGGGCTACGGCTTCGCCGCCCACAAGGGGTACGGCACCGCCGCTCACCTTGAGGCGCTGCGCCGTCTGGGGCCCTGTCCCGCCCATCGCCGCTCCTTTGCTCCCGTGAAGGCACTTTTGGAACACTGAACCGCCCCGGTGGACGGTCCTGGCCCGTCGCCAAACCCAATCGTTGTGTATTCCCCGAGTGGCATGGCCGGTTGGCTCTGTGAGCACGGCGGCCGGACGCCTGTCAAGCAACCCTTGTATTCATCAGACTATCTGTGTATAAGGGTATTAGTATTTACTGATGAACACCAAGAGAGAGGTAACGAAGATGGGTATCGAAGCGTTGCTTGGTCTGATTCCGGTGGTGGGAATCGTCGCGTTGGCGGCGGGCGCTGTTTACCTGGGCTACGCCATGTTTACCTGCTGGGTAGCTCGGCTCCAGCAGCGGGAATGCCCCTACAACTAATAGAGCCATCTCACGCCTGAGCGGCCGGTCAGTGCGTGCCGCTCCCGCATGGGGGCGGCAGTTCACGAGAGGACCGGTCCTGCTCAGGTGGAAACGCGGGAACTGCCACTCGGGCTCGCCGGTTCGCCGGTGCGGTAGAGCATCAATCCGGCGCCGCGCCGGGAAACGTGGGAAACACGGGCACGGCGGCGGTGAATGCGGATGAGCGAGCCGTAGTGAAGGACGAACACCAACTCTACGGTTACGCCGCGTGTCAGCCGGCTGACCATATTGGCCTCGATGAACACGCCGTGCGCACTCAGGTTTGCGGTGCGGTAGCGGGTCATTTTCTGCCCAGGCGCGGTCATGTACACCCTGACCGCCGCGCGTTTACGCATCCTCAGCCGGCGTTCCATTGGCCCGCTATATCTCCATTTCTGTCCCACATCCCTGTGAGCCGGTGGTTTTCGACCAGGGCTCAAGAAAAAAGTAGTCTCATTCGCGCTGGATAGCAGGGTTGGAGGGAAGCCTCGTCTCCCGCCGGGGAATCCGGCATCCCCGCCTGCTCGACTTTTTTGCGTTTTGTAGGAATGTCCCTACAAAAAGTTGCGCCTTTTCCGACAGACATTCGGCAGCTGGCACGGCACCATTCTTTCCCAGGAACACCGGAGAGGCAGGGAATGCCGTTCAGGAAAAATAACAACAAGGGAGAAGAAGTCCGACCCGAAGCGATCACGTGGAGCAAGGGAGCTTTGCGCAAGGAGATCGCCGAACTGGAAGGGCTTTTGGAGAGGGCCAAGGGATTCGAGGAGGACATTGACGTCCGTTGGGCCAGGGAGCTGTTCACGGAGTTGATTCAGCAGCGCAGGGAGAGGTTGGATGGTCTGGAAGAGTAGGATGCTCGACCAGGGATGGTAATTAAAAAACCCCGCAGCGCGGGGTTTTTTGTTTTTTGGGCCGCCTGCGCGGCGGCCGTGGACTACCCCGCCTTGAGCAACTCCAGCCGGTGGGCAGGGCACGCCTCCTGCGTTACATGGCCGTGCTGAATCCGCAGGATCCCATCCACATCCCGCAGTACCCCCGCGTGGTGGGCGATGATGAAAACGGTGCGACCCTGCATCAGGCGGTCGATGCACTCGGTGATCGCCGTCTCGTTGGCCTTGTCCAGGGAGCTGGTGGGCTCATCCAGCAGCAGGATCGGCGCATCCTTGAGGAACGCACGGGCCAGCGAAATGCGCTGGCGTTCACCGCCGGAAAGGCGCATCCCCCGATCCCCCACCTGGGTGGCGTACCCCTCCGGCAGCGAACGGATGAACTCGTGGGCGTTGGCCAGTCGCGCCGCCGCCTCGACCTCTTCCGGGGTCGCCTCGGGACGGGCGTAGGCGATGTTCTCGGCGATGGAGGAGGAGAACAGGATGACATCCTGCGACACGACGCTGAACTGGTGGCGCAGGTCGGCAAGCTTGTAGTCCCGCAGGTCCACACCATCCAGTTGGATGCCCCCCGTCCCGGGATCGAACAGCCGCAGGAGCAGATTGATGAAGGTGCTCTTGCCCGCCCCGGAGGGACCGACCACACCGACGCGGCTCCCCGGCGGCACCTCCAGATTCACCCCGCTCAAGACCGGCTCATTGCCGGGATAGGCGAAGCCCACGTCGTGGAAACTGAACCTCCCCTCGGCCCGCTCCAGCGGCAGTGCGTCGGGACGTTCCGGCACATTGGTCTCCTCGTCGAGGATGGCGAAGGCGCGTTCGGCACTGGCAATGGCGCGCTGCTGGGAGGTGATGTGGGTGCCGATGGCCTGCAATGGCGCATAGAGCTGGCCGATGTAGCCCATGATGAGCAGCAGCTCTCCGGTGGTGAGGGCGCCCCCCTGCACATCGCGTACCCCCAGGTAGAGGATGGCAGTGGTGCCGAGAGCGGTGGCCAGACCGAGCACGATGGTGAAGCCGCCCTCCATGCGTATCACCCGCAGGCGGGCCCACAGCGCCTGGCGCGCGCGGCGGAGGAAACGACTCTGCTCCCGCCGCTGCTGTCCGAACACGCTGACGATGCGCAGCCCGTCCAGCGCCTCCCGCACCACCGATTGCGCGGCGCTTTCGTGTTCGCGGACACCGTGCCAACGGTCGCGCATGCGCACCTGGTTGAAATGGATCAGCAGCACCAGGGGTACCGAGGTGGCGAGTGCCACCAGTGCCAGCTGCGGCGCCAGGATGCCGGTGACGTAGAGCATCGCTGTCAGCGACACCAGCGAGATGATCACGGGGATGAAGCCGTAGAGGGCGGTCCACTGCAGCGCCGGGGCATCCTGGGCGATGCGGTAGGCGGGTTCATGACTGCCGCGTGCGGTATGGTGCAGCAGTGAGGCGTGCAGGGCGTGCAGGAACAGTCGGCCGCGGAAATCGAGCACCATCCGTTCGGCGACATACTCGCGCACCAGCCAGTCCACCGCCTGGTGGATGATGCCGAGCACCGCCACCAGCACCGACAGGGCGATCACCATCCAGAAGATGGTTTCGGTGCCGGTGGTGGCCCACGCAGGCAGCAGGCTGTCCAGCCAGGCGGGCAGCGGCTGGCTGTCGAGCACGCTGTCCACCACCAGTTTGAACGGCAGCGGCGCCAGCAGTCCGAGCGGAATTGCCGCCAATCCCAGCAGCAGTACGACCGTCAGCCAGGGCCAGTAGGCGCGGGCCTCCAGCAGCGCACGCCGGTAGATGCGGAAGGGCGAAGTGTGTCGGGTCATGAAAACCGGGGGATGCGGGGGATGGCAGTCTTCGCTTTGGAGATCGGTTCGCCGCCGAGGTTCCGTGAATCGCATGGAGGGCGCGGTCCCAAAAATCCGACTGTTCGAATGTAACCCCATCCAAAAATCACCCGGTCGGCCGGGCGGAGCAACTTGTATCCGTGCGCCCTTCTCCCGCTACCTTACTGTTAACGGTGACTGTTTCGGAGGCGAGGGATGTACTCCATCGTGGTGCACGGCGGGGCGGGTGTCTGGCGCGGATCACCGGAGCGACCGCTGACCGGTGTGCGAAATGCGGCCGCCACAGGACTGGAGACGCTTGCCCACGGGGCGAGCGCGCTGGATGCGGTGGTCGCTGCGGTGCTGGTGCTGGAGGACGATCCGGCTTTCAATGCGGGCACCGGTTCGGTGTTGAACCTGGTTGGTGCGGTGGAGATGGATGCGGCGGTAATGGCGGGCAAGGGGTTGCGCGCCGGCGGCGTCGCTGCCATCCGCCGGGTGCGCAATCCGGTCGCCGTGGCGCGGGCGGTGATGGAGCACACCCGTCATGTACTGCTTGCGGGGGAGGGCGCCTCCCGGTTTGCCCGCCTGAACGGCTTTGGCGATTACGAGCCGATGACCGCCGAACGGCGTGCCCAGTGGCTTGAACGCAGCCGTACACTGGAGCGGGCACCCAACGGGACGAAGGTGCGGCGCGCCTACGGACTGGAGCCCGGTACCGTCGGTGCCGTGGCGCTGGACAGGAACGGAGAGTTGGCTGCGGCCACTTCCACCGGGGGCACCTCCCTCAAACTGCCGGGGCGGGTCGGCGACACGCCGCTGCCCGGTGCCGGAAACTATGCCACCTCCCATGCCGCCGTCTCGGCCACCGGGCGCGGGGAGTTGATGATGCGTTTCGGTACCGCCAGGGCGGTGTGCGACCGGATCGCGGCAGGGAGTGAGCCGCAGGCGGCGGTGACCGCGGTGCTGCTCGAAATGGAGTCCTCGATCGGCGCGGAGTGTGGTCTCATCGCGATCGATACACAGGGCCGTATCGGTTTCGGTCATCGCACCCCCGCCATGCCCTGCGCCTGGGGCGGGGAGGGACGGCCGGTTGTGGCCACACTCGCGTCCGGGGCTTGAAGGGCAGCCTGAAGTTCAGCCGCCGGGTGTCAGCCCGTTTTCGAACATCCGGGCGAGCAGGGCAAGCAGCAGCAGGATGCCTCCGGCAAAGGTGATCAGCACCAGCACTCCCAGCAGGATTACGACCATCCACAGCCGCCGGTCTCCGGCGCGGCCCCCGGGTGATTCCCCGGCATGCAGCGTCAACAGCTCCACATTGCGCAGGTTGGCCTTCCAGGCAAAGTCGAACAGATCCCCGAGGAGGGGGATGAACCCCACCACGGTATCGATCGCGACATTGAAGATCATGCGTATCAGCGTCGGCGCACCGACCCCCAGGCGGGCGGAGCGCGCAACGATGTAGCTCGCGATCAACGCACCGGCACTGTCACCCACGCCCGGAATCAGACCGATGATCCCGTCCAGTCCGATGCGGTAGCCGCCGGGAAGAGGAATGGCGCGGTCGAGCAGGTGGGCCAGGCGGCCGAGGTTGCGCAACTCCCGGGCCCGGGCCTGTGCAGCGGTATCACCCTCCCACGTGTGCGTACGCCTCATCTATCGTCTCCCGTACCGGCAGTGTAGCGCTCGCCGCGCTTTACATCGTACGGGCGCTTACTACCGTTATTCACGAGTGACAGGTTTCCGTACAGCTCCGGCACAGGGAAGGTGGCGCGTGAGTCAGAACGTCGGTGACTTCATTCTGGAACGCCTGCACCAGTGGGGAGTCGGCCGCATTTATGGCTACCCCGGTGACGGTATCAACGGCCTGATGGGCGCGCTCGACAGGATGAGCGGGAAGCTGGAGTTCATCCAGGTGCGGCACGAAGAGATGGCCGCCTTCATGGCCTGCGCCCATGCCAAGTTCACCGGCGAGGTGGGTGTGTGCCTGGCCACCTCGGGGCCGGGTGCAATCCACCTGCTGAACGGCCTCTATGACGCCAAGCTCGATCACCAGCCGGTAGTCGCCATCATCGGCCAGCAGAAGCTCTCTTCGCTCGGCAGCGACTATCAACAGGAGGTGGACCTCACCACGCTGTTCAAGGACGTGGCAAGCGACTACGTGCAGATGGTTGCCGTTCCGGCGCAGGCGCGACACGTTGTCGATCGGGCGGTGCGGATCGCACGGGCGAGGAATCGGGTCACCTGCGTGGTGGTGCCGAGCGACATTCAGGAGATGAAGGCGGTTGTTCATCCGCCGCGCCGGCACGGCTCTGTCTATTCAGGCGTCGGTTATGAACCGCCGCGCATCGTGCCCAGGGAACCCGAACTGCAGCGGGCCGCCGAGGTGCTGAACGAGGGCAAGCGGGTGGCCATCCTGGTCGGTGCCGGCGCGCTGGGCGCACGTGAAGAGGTGATCCGGGTAGCCGACATGCTGAAAGCCGGTGTGGCCAAGGCGCTGCTCGGCAAGTCGGTGCTCTCCGACGAACTGCCCTACGTCACCGGTGCCATCGGCCTGCTCGGCACCAAGCCGAGCTGGGACCTGATGAGCGAGTGCGACACCCTGCTGATGATCGGTTCGACCTTTCCCTACTCGGAGTTTCTGCCGAAGGAGGGACAGGCGCGCGGCGTACAGATCGATATCGATCCACGCAAGCTCAGCATCCGCTATCCCATGGAGGTGAACCTCACCGGCGATGCAAAGGAGACCTTGCAGGCGCTGCTGCCCATGCTGAGAAAGAAGAACCGCAACGCCTGGCGCCACAAGGTGGAGAAGAACGTGGCGGAGTGGTGGCGCGTGCTGGAGTCGCGGGCGATGAACAAGGCGGAGCCGATCAACCCGCAGCGGGTGTTCTGGGAGCTGTCGCACCGCCTGCCCGACGACGTGATTCTGACCGCCGACTCCGGCTCCGTGGCCAACTGGTATGCGCGGGATCTGAAGGCGCGTGACGGCATGATGATGTCTCTCTCCGGCGGGCTCGCCACCATGGGGCCGGGGGTGCCTTACGCCATTGCAGCAAAGATGGCCTGGCCGGAGCGGCCGGTGATCGCGCTGGTCGGCGACGGCGCGATGCAGATGAACGGCAACAGCGAACTGATCACCGCCGCCAAGTATTTTCGCAATTGGGCCAATCCCACCTTCATCGTGATGGTGTTGAACAATCGGGATCTCAATCAGGTGACCTGGGAGCAGCGGGTGCTCTCCGGCGATCCCAAGTTCGAAGGTTCCCAGAACATCCCCGACTTTCCTTATGCGAGCTACGCCGAGTTGATCGGCTTCGAGGGGATCAAGGTTGATGACCCGGAGGCGATCGGCGACGCCTGGGACGAGGCGCTGCAGAGTCGGCGTCCGGTCGTCCTGGAGGTGATGGCCGATCCCAACGTGCCGCCGCTGCCGCCGCACATCAGTCTCAAGCAGGCGAAGGGCTACGCCTCGGCACTGTTGAAGGGCGATCCGGAGGCGGGCGGTATCATCCGTCGTTCCGTTGCCGAATATGTGGACCAGATCCTCCCCCGGCGGTGAATGGCTGGCGAGCCATGGCGTATGCGGCAAACCGGACACCTGTAGAGACTGGCGGGCACGCAAGCGAGGTGAACCCGTGAGCGGCACGGACGAAGCGATCGAAGCGCTGTCGGTGGCCGCCTACCGGGTGCCCACCGAGCGTCCCGAGTCGGACGGCACCCTGGCCTGGAGCGCCACCACCATGGTGTTCGTCCGCGTGCGCGGTGCCGGGGTGGAGGGGGTTGGATACAGCTATTCCGACCGTGCCGCCGCCGTGCTGATCGAGGACAGATTGCGCGACCTGATCGTGGGTGCCAGTGCCATCCGCATCGGTGAACTCCACCGCCGTCTGTTCCACGCGGTTCGCAACCTGGGACAGTCCGGGATCGCCGCCGCGGCCATCTCCGCCATCGATATCGCCCTGTGGGACCTGAAGGCGCGGCTGTTCGGCGTACCGCTTGCCGTGTTGTTGGGCTTGGTGCGTGACGAGGTACCGGTCTACGGCAGCGGCGGCTTTACCTCCTACGATGAGGAGGAGGTCGAGACGCAACTCGGCGGCTGGGTCGAGGAGGGGATGCGGTATGTGAAGATGAAGGTGGGCCGCGATCCGAAACGGGATGTTGAGCGGGTCGCGGCCGCAAGGCGGGTCATAGGCGATGATACGGAGTTGCTGGTCGATGCCAACGGGGCCTTCAGTCGCAAGCAGGCGCTGGAGGCCGCAGAGGCGTTCATCCGCTTCGGTGTGACCTGGTTTGAAGAGCCGGTCAGTTCCGATGATCTCGAGGGGCTGCGGCTCCTGCGGGATCGGGCGCCGGCCGGCATGGAGGTGAGTGCGGGCGAGTATTGCTGGCGGCCCGACGACTTTCGCCGGCTGCTGGAGGCGGGCGCAGTGGATGTGCTGCAGGCGGATGTCACCCGCTGCGGCGGCATCAGCGGCCTGTTGCAGGCCGCTGCCCTCTGCGAGGCGTTCCACACGCCGCTCTCGACCCACACTGCGCCGGCAGCGCATCTGCACGTGGCCTGTGCCGCGCTCCCGGTCCGTCACCTCGAATATTTTCACGACCACGCACGAATCGAACAGCTGCTCTTTGACGGTGCACGCGTGCCTGTGGAGGGGATGCTCAAACCGGACCTCTTCCGGCCCGGCCTGGGATTACAGCTGAAGAGCAAGGATGCGGAGCGGTTCGCCCTGTGAATGACACCGCCGACCACCGCAATCATCTCCGCCTGCGGAAATCCCGCCATACCGCGCGTGTGGATACGGCGGCACTGGCCCGCGATCTGGCTGCGAACGTGCGCGGCGAGGTGCGTTTCGATGCCGGCAGCCGGGCGCTCTATGCCACCGACGGCTCCAACTACCGCCAGCCGCCCATCGCGGTCGTGATTCCGCGTGACGCGGACGATGTGATCGCCGCCATCGACGCCTGCCGGCGTCACCGCGCGCCGGTGCTCTCGCGCGGGGGCGGGACCTCCCTTGCCGGGCAGTGCTGCAATGTGGCGGTGGTGCTCGACATGTCGAAGAACATGAACCGCATCCTCGAAATCGATCCGGAGCGCAGGACTGCCCGCGTGCAGCCCGGGGTGATTCTGGACAACCTGCGTGACGCCGCGGAACAGCACCACCTCACCTTTGCACCGGACCCGGCCACCCACAAGCAAAACACCCTCGGCGGGATGATCGGCAACAACTCCTGCGGCGTCCACTCGGTGATGGGCGGGCGCACCGCCGACAACATCGTGGAGCTGGAGGTGGTGACCTATGACGGAGTCCGTCTGCGGGTCGGGGCCACCTCCGACGATGAACTTGAGTCGATCGTTGCGGCCGGCGGGCGGCGGGGCGAGATCTATCGGCGCCTGCGGGAGCTGCGCGATCGTTACGCCGATCGCATGCGTGCCCGCTTCCCGGACATTCCCCGCCGTGTCTCCGGCTTCAACCTGGACGAACTGCTGCCCGAGAACGGCTTTCAGGTGGCGCGTGCGCTGGTGGGCAGCGAGGGCACCTGTGTGGCGGTGCTGGAGGCGACGGTACGGCTGGTGGAGAGCCCGCCTGCCCGCGCACTGCTGGTGCTCGGCTATCCGAACGTCTACGCGGCGGGCGACCACGTGCCCGAGGTGATGGCGCACGGCCCGGTCGGTCTCGAGGGGATCGATGACCGGCTGGTTCAGGACCTGCGGCGGACCAACCTGCACACCGGGAGCATCCCCCTGCTGCCGGAGGGGCGCGGCTGGCTGCTGGCGGAGTTCGGCGGTGCCGATCGGGCACAGGCGGAGGCAAACGCGCGGGCCGCCATGGAGGCGCTCTCCGCCGGGGAGAGACCGCCGACCATGACCCTCTATGCCGATGAGCGCCAGAAGCGGGTGTGGGAGATCCGGGAATCGGGCCTCGGTGCCACCGCTCACGTGCCGGGGGCGAAGGTCGCCTGGCCCGGTTGGGAGGATTCGGCGGTACCGCCGGCGCGGGTCGGCGAGTACCTGCGACGGCTGCGCGGGCTGCTGGAGGAGTATGGCTATCAGTGCGACCTCTACGGCCACTTCGGCCAGGGCTGCATCCATACCCGGATCGACTTCGACCTGATCACCGCCGCGGGGATCGAACGCTATCGGCGGTTTATCGACGCCGCGGCGGATCTGGTGGTGGAGCTGGGCGGCTCCTTCTCGGGCGAGCACGGTGACGGCCAGGCCCGTGGCGAACTGCTGCCGAAGCTCTTTGGCGACGATCTGGTGGAGGGATTCCGGGAGTTCAAGTCCATCTGGGACCCGGAGTGGATGATGAATCCGGGCAAGGTGGTGGATCCGTACCGTATCGACGAGAACCTGCGCCTCGGCACCGGCTACAACCCGGGCGAGGTGAAGACGGTCTTCTTCTACCCGGAGGACAACGGCAGTCTGCCGCGCGCCCTGCTGCGTTGTGTGGGCGTTGGCAAGTGCCGGCGCGAGGAGGGGGGCACGATGTGCCCGAGCTACCGGGTGACGCGGGAGGAGAAACATACCACCCGCGGCCGGGCGCACCTGCTGTTCGAGATGCTGCAGGGGGATGTGATCACCGGCGGCTGGCGCGACGAGGCGGTGCGGGAGTCGCTGGAGCTCTGTCTCGCCTGCAAGGGGTGCAAGGGGGAGTGCCCGGTCAACGTGGACCTCGCCACCTACAAGGCGGAGTACATGCACCGCTACTACCGCGGCCGGCTGCGCCCGCTCTCCGACTACGCCTTCGGCCATATCGACCTGTGGTCACGGCTCGCCGCGCGCGCCCCGCGTCAGGTCAACCGCCTGTTGCAGGAGGGGGCTTCGGCCCGCGCGATTCGGCGGATGATCGGGATTGCACCGACTCGCCGCTTGCCCCCCTATGCAGACGAAACCTTTCAGCACTGGTTCGGGCGCCAGCCGTTAAGCGGTGACGGGGAGCGTCCGGCGGTGATCCTGTGGCCGGACACCTTCAACAACCACTTCTACCCGGAGATAGGACAGGCGGCGGTCGGGGTGCTGGAGAGTGCCGGCTTCCGCGTGCGGGTGCCGCGTGAGCGGGTCTGTTGCGGCCGTCCGCTCTACGACAGCGGCATGCTGGGGCGCGCCCGGCGCCTGCTGCAGAGGACGCTGGAGATCCTGCGGGAACCGATCCGCGACGGCGTGCCGCTGGTGGTGCTGGAGCCGGGCTGCGCCTCGGTGTTTCGCGATGAATTGCCCAACCTGTTCCCGCACGACATGCAGGCGCTGCGGCTGGCGCGGCAGACCTATCTCCTGGGCGAGTTCCTGCGTGAAAAGGCGCCCGGGTACGATCTGCCGCAGCTGGACCGCCGGGCGGTGGTGCACGGTCACTGCCACCACAAGGTACTGTTCGGGATGGAGCCGGATCGGCAGGTGCTCGGCAAAATGGGGATCGGGTTCGACGTGCTGGACTCCGGCTGCTGCGGCCTCTCCGGCGCCTTCGGCATGGTGGCGGCGCGGTTCGAGGTGTCGATGGCCGCCGGTGAACGGGTGCTCCTCCCCGCCGTGCGGCAGGCGGGCGACGAGACGCTGGTGGTGACCGACGGCTTCAGTTGTCGCGAACAGATCCTCCAGGGCACCGGCCGCCGCGCGCTCCACCTGGCCGAGGTGATCGACCTGGCGCGTCGCGAGCGGGTCGGCGGCTATCACGGCAGCTGGCGATAGTCGGTGAGAGCAACGGATGGAACTGACTACTCACCCCCGCTGCACCGGCTCCGCGACGGGGATGAAGCGATACCCCACCCCCTGGACGGTCACGATGAAACGTGGCCGGGAAGGCTCGTCGCCCAGCTTCTGGCGCAGGTGACCCACCAGCACCCGAAGGTAATGGGTGTCGTCGGAGTGAGAGGGACCCCAGAGTTGCCGCAGCAGGTGTCTGTGGGTGAGTACCCGGTCCGGCTCGGTAACGAACAGCTTCAGCAGGTCGTACTCCTTGCGCGATAGATGAATCGTCTGTTCACCCAGCCGCACTTCATGGCAGGCCAGATCGATCCGCAGTTCTCCTGCCTGTAGCAGGGATGACTCCGGGGTGCGTCCACGCTGCCGGCTCACAGCGCGGATACGGGCCATCAACTCGGAGATGCCGAACGGCTTGGTTACATAGTCGTCGGCGCCAGCGTCCAGAGCCGCCACTTTTTCCTCCTCGTACGAGCGCACGGAGAGGACAATGATCGGCACCGAGGACCACTCCCTGAGACGGGGAATGAAAGCCTGACCATCCATGTCCGGCAGCCCAAGATCGAGTATGACCAGATCCGGTGTATCGTCCCTACAGAGCTCCAGTCCTTCCGCACCCCGGCGTGCTTCACGCACCGCGTAGCCGTGCGCCTCCAGGCTGATGCGCAGGAAGCGGCGGATCGGGGCGTCGTCCTCGACGATGAGGACGCTTCCAGCTGCAGTGGTCACGCTGCGGTCTCCCGTGCCGCTGTTTCGGCGATTGGCAGGGTGATGCGCATACAGGTTCCCGGACCCTCTACGCTGTCCAGGGCGTGGACTTCGCCGCCGTGGGCGCCGATGAGACCCCTGCAGATGGAGAGTCCGAGGCCGGTCCCCTCCTGGCGCCGGTCACCGCCCCGCAGGCTGTAGAACATGTCGAAAATCTTTTCCCGTTCCTCCTCCGGGATGCCCGCCCCCTGGTCTGTCACATCCACCACCACCGAGCCTTCTGCTGCACGCCCGATCACCCGGATGGTGCCCCCGGGGGGCGAATAGGTCACCGCGTTGTCGAGCAGGTTGAAGAGGGCCTGTTCGACAAAGGCGCCGTGAACGTGCAGCAGCGGGATGCCGGGCGCGATCTCGATTTGGAACTGGAATCGCTCCAGCTCCGGTGCCAGGCGATTGACCGCAGCGGAGACGATATCCTCGAGTCCCACCCAGTCACGGCGCAGCGAAAGCTGTCCCTGACCGAGGCGCGTCATGTCGAGCAGGTTCTGGATGTAGCGGTTGAGACGCTCGGCCTCGTTCAGCACAGTGCGCAGCAGCTCACGGCGCCCCGCCTCACCGATGCCGTCGCCGTACTCCAGCAGGCTGCTGGTGGAGCCGATGATGGAGGAGAGCGGCGTGCGCAGGTCGTGGGAGACCGAGGAGAGCAGGGCGGAGCGAAGCTGCTCTGTTTCTGCGGCCAGCCGCGCCTGTTCCAGGTCGCCGACCAGGGCGGTGCGCTCCACGGCAACGGCCGCCTGGTCGCACAGGGCTCGGGTCTGATCCCACTGGTCCGCCTCCAGGATGTCGCGCTTGATGGCCACCAGCCCCACCGGGCCGCGCGAGGTACCCAGGGTGAAGAACACCATGCCCGCAAGCGGGGCGGGTGAGTGGTGCGCTCGCCAAGCCGACTCCAGATGGTGCATCGGCAGTTCGATGGTATTCTCCACCGGGTGGCCGGCATTGACTGCAAGAGAGCCGTCAGGGCGCGGGAGTAGCGTCGCCACTGGACAATCGAACAGGCCGGACAGGTGTTGCGCCAGTTCTCTCAGCACATCATCAGTTTCAGCCGCGGCGGACATCCGCTTGGAGAAGGCGTACAGGCTGCCGATGCGCTCGAGCCCGGAACGGCTCCTCGCCGCCTCGTCATGCATGCGGGCGGCCAGCTTGCCGGTCAGCGCGGCAACCACGAGGAAGAAAAGCAGCCCTGCCACATCAGCGTCGTCGTGGACCTGAAAGGTGTAATGCGGAGGCGTGAAGAAAAAGTTGTAGGCGAGAAAGCTCAGTGCTCCGGCATAGAGTGACGGACCGAATCCCCAGCGGGTGGCGACCACGAGGACGCCGGTGAGGAAGACCAGCGAAAGGTTCGCGTGGGGGACGAGTAGCTTGAGCAGAAATGCCGCGGCGATTGCCGCCGCCACACCGAGAGTCGACCACAGGTAGGCGGTAGAACCCGCAGGACGCGGCCGCGGGTCGTTTGCTATTGCCGGAGTGGGGGAGGGGGCAGGCATAACGGGTGCCTATGGTAGGGGTTCGGCTGTAAAAATCACGTAAAAAGTTGATGCGCTTTTTAGCTGTGCGGTTTGCGGACCGAGGGGAGAATGGACGGCGGGTCCTTCGCAATTCTCTCTCCATGCAGACTGCGCTCGTCATCCGTACCCTCGGGCTTCTCCTGTTCCTGTTCAGCGGCGCTTTGTTGCCGCCGGTGCTGATCTCTATCCTCTATGCCGACGGCGAGCTGGACCATTTCGCCACCACGCTGTTGATTGCGGCGCTGCTCGCGGCGGCGCTGTGGCTGCCGTTCAAGCAGCGGAGTCACCGCATCCGCACGCGGGACGGCTTCATCATCGTCGCCCTGTTCTGGGTGGTGATGAGTCTGCTCTCCGCCCTGCCGTTCATCTTCGGCCTGGGTCTCGGTCCGGCCGACGCCTTCTTCGAGGCCGCGTCCGGCTTTACCACCACGGGGGCCACGGTCATCGTCGGTCTCGATACCCTCCCGCCTTCGATTCTGTTCTACCGGCAGGAGTTGCAGTGGCTCGGCGGCATCGGCGTCATCGTCTCGGCCATTGCGCTTCTGCCGATGCTTGGCGTCGGAGGCATGCAGCTGTTCAAGGCGGAGACCCCCGGGCCGGTGAAGGATGAAAAACTGACCCCGCGCATCGCTCAGACCGCCCGTACCCTGTGGCGGATATACCTGCTGTTGACCGCAGGCTGCGCCCTCGGATACTGGCTTGCCGGCATGTCCCCCTTCGATGCCGTCACCCATGCACTGACAACCGTCTCCACCGGTGGTTTCTCCACCTATGATGCGAGCATCGCTCACTTCGACAGCCCGGCCATTGAGGGGGTCGCCATTTCCTTCATGCTGCTCGGCGGCATCAACTTTGCGGTCCATTTTGTCGCCCTGCGCCGGCTGTCGCTACGCGACTACTGGGGCAGCGTGGAGATTCGCGTCTTTCTCATCACCATCGTGGTGGTCACCCTGTTCACCACGGCACTGCTCTACCTGACCGATAGTCGTCCAACCATCGGCGGCGCCTTTCGCTATGCCGCATTCGAGGTGGTGTCGGTTATTACCAGCACCGGGTACGGTATCGACGACTTTTCGCTCTGGCCGGGCACCCTTCCCGTGCTGCTTATCTTTATCAGCTTCATGGGCGGTTGCGCCGGTTCGACCGCGGGCGGGATGAAGGTGTTGCGCTTCGTCCTGCTCGCCAAGCAGGCAAAGCTGGAGATCCGGCGTGTCATCCACCCTAAACTGGTCCGTCCGCTGAAGCTCGACGACCGGGTGGTTCCCGAGCGGGTTGCGCAGGCGGTGTGGGGGTTTTTTGCCGTCTACGTCGGAATCTTCGCGCTGCTGATGGTGGTCATGATGACGTTCGGCATGGACCAGGTGACCGCGTTCGGCGCCGTTGCCACCTGCCTGAACAACCTCGGTCCAGGCCTCGGGGAGGTGAGCGCCAATTTTGTCTCGGTGGGCGACCCGGAGAAGGTGGTGTTCGCCTTTGCCATGCTGCTCGGGCGGTTGGAGATATTCACCATCTTCGTTCTGCTGACCCCCGCCTTCTGGCGCGAGTGAGCCCCGGCCGAAGCGGGCCGTGTACAATCCCCTCATGACCTTTGCGCGCAAGCTGCCGCTTCTTCTGCTGCTGTTGGCCCTTGTCGCCCTGCTCCTCTGGTGGTTCAACCGGCCGGGGCCGGCGTCCGCCGATGCGATCACCCTCTACGGCAACGTGGATATCCGCGAGGTGCAGCTCGCCTTCGAGGTAAACGGCCGCATCCGCACGATGGCGGTGGCGGAGGGGGCGCGGGTGGCGGCGGGCGACCGACTGGCCACTGTGGATCCGGGCCGGTTCGAGCAGGCGGTCGTCCGTGCGCGGGCCCGGCTGGCGGCACAGCGGCAGGAGCTCTCGGCACTGGAGCGCGGTTCGCGGCCGGAGGAGATCCGGCAGGCACGGGCGGAGGTGGCGGCGGCACAGGCCGCTTCGGAGTATGCCGGCCGCAACCTGGAGCGGCTGCAGGCGTTGGCCGGGCGCAATCTCGCCGCGGAGGAGGATGTGGAGGCCGCGCGGGCGGAGGCGCGGTCGGCCGCGGCGCGGCTGGAGGCGGCCGAGGCGACACTGGCCCTGGTGGTCGCCGGTCCCCGCGAGGAGAGCGTCGCCGCCGCGCGGGCCAACCTGAACGCCCTGGAGGCGGAGTTGGCGCTGGCCGAACGGGAGCTGGAGGACGCAACCCTCAGCGCCCCGGAGGCGGGGGTGATCCGCGATCGCATTCTGGAGCCGGGCGACATGGCTTCGCCCGCACGGCCGGTCTATACCCTGGCGGTGGACGATCCGATCTGGGTGCGCGCCTATCTGCCCGAGCCGCTGCTCGGACGGGTGCGGCCCGGCATGCGCGCCTATGTCGTGACGGACACCTTCCCGGACCGGCGTTACGACGGGTGGATCGGCTACATCGCCCCCACCGCCGAGTTCACCCCCAAGTCGGTGCAGACCGAGGAGGTGCGCACGCGGCTGGTCTACCAGACCCGGGTCTGGGTCTGCAATCCGCAGGGCGAGCTGCGGCTCGGCATGCCGGCGGAGGTGATCGTGCCGCTGGACCAGCCGCCCCCGGATCAGACCGCGGTACCCGACTGCGCCCCATGACCCGGCCGTCCGCCGCCGAACCGCCGCCGGCCGATTCGGCGATCCTGGCGGCGGAGAATCTCAGCAAATCCTTCCGCGTCGGCAAGCGGCGCATCGACGCCCTCGACGGTGTGAGCTTTACCGCCGAAGCCGGCGGCATCACCGGGCTCATCGGCCCGGACGGGGCCGGCAAGACCACGCTGATGCGTCTCGCGGCCGGCCTGCTCCTGCCCGATACGGGACGCCTCTCGGTGCTTGGGCTAGATGCCGCGGAGGAGCCGCTCGCGGTGCAGTCCCGCGTCGGCTACATGCCGCAACGCTTCGGCCTCTACGAAGACCTGACGGTGCAGGAGAATCTGGACCTCTACGCCGACCTCCAGGGCGTTCCGTCCGATGAACGCCCGCCGCGCTACACCGAGCTGATGCACATGACCGGCCTGGCCGCGTTCACAGGCCGTCTCGCCGGGCGCCTCTCGGGCGGCATGAAGCAGAAGCTCGGGCTCGCCTGCACCCTGGTGCGGGCGCCGGAACTGTTGCTGCTCGACGAGCCGACCGTGGGGGTCGACCCGGTCTCCCGGCGCGAACTGTGGGCGATCGTCGATCGGCTGGTGGGGGAGGGGATGAGCGTCCTGCTCAGCACCGCCTATCTCGATGAGGCGGAGCGCTGCGATGAGGTGGTGCTGCTGCACGAGGGCGGGGCGCTCGGCCACGGACCGCCCGAACAGTTCGCCGGCGCCCTGCACGGGCGCAGCTTCACCCTGCACGGCGGCGGCCTGAAGCCGCGCCAGTTGCAGCCGCGCGCGGCGGTATTGCCGGGTGTGGTGGATGCGGTGGTGCAGGGTGAACAGGTGCGCATCGTCATGGCGGAGAGCGGCGAGCCGGAGCTGGCCGGCGGACCGTTCGCGGGGGTTCGCCCCGAGCCGGTGGCGCCGCGCCTGGAGGACGCCTTCGTGGCGCTGCTGCACGGCAGGCGGCCGCCGTCGCCGCCGCCGGAGGTCGCTTCGCAAAGGGCGGCGGATGCGGTGCCCGACCCGGTGATTGTGGTGCGCGAACTGGAGCGGCGTTTCGGCGAGTTCCGGGCGGTGAAGGGGATCAGCTTCGAGGTGCGGCGGGGCGAGGTGTTCGGTCTGCTGGGGGCCAACGGGGCGGGCAAGTCCACCACCTTCCGCATGCTCTGCGGACTGCTGCCGGCGAGCGGGGGCAGTCTCAGTGTGGCGGGGGTGGACCTGCGCCACGCGGCGGCGCAGGCGCGCCGGCGAATCGGTTACATGTCGCAACGCTTCTCTCTCTACGGCAACCTCTCTGCGCGGCAGAACCTGCACTTCTTCGCCAGCGCCTACGGACTGTACGGCCGCCGCCGTGCGGAGCGGATCGCCTGGTCGCTCGCGCAGTTCGAACTGGAGTCGCTGGCCGACGCGCCGAGCGCCGACCTGCCGCTCGGATACAAGCAGCGGCTGGCGATGGCGGCGGCACTGCTCCACCAGCCCGACATCCTGTTTCTCGACGAGCCCACCTCCGGGGTCGACCCGCTCGCCCGGCGGGAGTTCTGGCACCGCATCAACGCGCTGGCGGAAGCGGGGGTGACGGTGATGGTCACCACCCACTTCATGGAGGAGGCGGAGTACTGCGACCGCATCGCCATCCTGGCGGCCGGCAGCCTGCTCGCGCTCGGCACGCCGGCGGAGATCAAGGCCCGGGCACGTACCCCGCAACTCCCGGAGCCCACCATGGAGGAGGCGTTCATCGCCCTCATTCAGGACGGGGGTGGGGCGTGAATCGGCGCGGTGGAGGTTCATTGAATCGGCGCGGTGGAGGTTCATTGAATCGGCGCGGTGGCGCCGGGATGCGGCTGCGCGGGCTGGTGCGCAAGGAGTTTTTGCAGATCCTGCGCGACCCGAGCAGCATCGCCATCGCCTTCGTCATGCCGGTGGTACTCCTGCTGCTGTTCGGCTACGGCATCTCCCTCGACGCGGAGGAGGTGCCGGTGGCACTGGTGGCGGAGGACCGCGGCGCCATCGCCGAGAGCTTCGTCGCTGAGTTTCGCCACTCCCCCTGGTTCGCGCCGGTCGAGTTCCGCCATATGGAGGAGGCGGTGGAGGCGTTGCGCACCCGCCGGGTGGACGGCATTGTGCGCCTGCGCCACGACTTCGGCGCACGGGTGATGCGGGGCGAGACCGCGCCGGTTCAGATCCTGCTGAACGGCGTGGATGCCAACACCGCGCGCATCGTCTCCGGCTATGCGCAGGGGGTGTGGCTCTCCTGGATGGCGCACCGCGCGGAGATGGCGGGGCGCGACCTCGATGTGCCGGTCGAGCTGGAGCAGCGGGTCTGGTTCAACGCCGAACTGCGCAGCCGCAACTTCCTGGTGCCGGGACTCATCGCCATCATCATGACCCTGATCGGCGCGCTGCTCACGGCGCTGGTGATGGCGCGCGAGTGGGAGCGGGGCACCATGGAGGCGCTGCTGGTGACTCCGGTGGCGATGCGGGAGATCCTGCTCGGCAAGTTGATCCCCTACTTCATCCTCGGGGCCGGCGGCATGCTGCTGTCGGTGGCGATGGCGGTGTTCCTGTTCGAGGTGCCGCTGCGCGGATCACTGGTGGTGCTGTTCGCCGCCGCGGCACTGTTTCTGCTGGTTGCCCTGGGCATGGGGCTGCTGATCTCAATCGTCACCCGCAACCAGTTTATCGCGGGGCAGGTGGCGATCGTGGTCACCTTCCTGCCCGCCTTCATCCTGTCGGGGTTCATCTTCGATATCGGCAGCATGCCGACGGTGGTGCAGGGGATCACCCACCTGATTGCCGCCCGCTACTTCGTTGCCATCCTGCAGACGGTGTTCCTGGCCGGCGACATCTGGTCGGTGATAGTGCCGAATGCGCTGGCACTGCTGGTCATGGCCATCATCTTCCTGGGGCTGAGCCGCCGTCGATCGCGCAAGAGGCTGGAGTGATGGAGTTCCTGGTCAGAATTCTCGCCTTGGTGCGCAAGGAGTTGATGGCGGTGCTCAAGGACCCGAAGAGCCGCTTCGTGGTGCTGGGACCGCCGATGATCCAGTTGCTGGTGTTCGGCTACGGGGCCACCTTCGACCTGAACGAAGTGCCGTTCGCCGTCTACAACGAGGACCGCGGCGGTGCCGCACGCGAACTGGTGGCGGCCTTCCGTGGTTCGCCCACCTTCCGGCTGGTGGCGGAGGTCGACAGCGACCGCGCCATAACCCCGCTCGTCGAGAGCGGCCAGGCGCTGCTGGTGCTGCGCATTGGTCCCAACTTCAGCGCGGATCTCGCCCGTGGCGAGCCGGGCGCGGTGCAGCTCGTTATCGACGGCCGCAACTCCAACACCGCCCAGGTGGCGCTCGGCTATGTGCGCTCTATCGTCCAGGAGTTCAACGAGGAGCGGCTCGCCGGACGGGGCGCGCGCCTGCCCTCCGAACTGGTGGTCCGTGCCTGGTACAACCCCAACCTGGAGAGCCGCTGGTTCCTCATCCCGGGTATCGTCGGGCTGTTGACCCTGGTGGTGACACTGCTGGTCACGGCGCTGTCGGTGGCGCGGGAACGGGAGCACGGCACCTTCGACCAGCTGCTGGTGACGCCTCTGAGGCCGGTGGAGATCCTGATCGGCAAGGCGCTGCCCGGATTTCTGATCGGCTTCCTGGAGGCAACACTGGTGACGGCAGTGGCGGTGTTCTGGTTCGAGATCCCGCTGCGCGGCAGCCTCGGGACCCTCTACGTGGGGGTGGCGCTGTTCCTGCTCTCGGCGGTGGGGATGGGGCTGATGATCTCCTCCCTCTCCGCGACCCAGCAGCAGGGGCTGCTCGGCGCCTTTCTGTTCATGGTCCCGGCGATGCTGCTCTCCGGTTTCGCCACCCCGATCGAGAACATGCCGGAGGTGATCCAGTACCTCACCCTGCTCAACCCGGTGCGCTACTTCATGGTGGTGCTGCGGGGCGTCTTCCTGGAGGGGGCCACCTTCGAACTGTTGATCCACCAGTTCTGGCCCATGGCGGTCATCGGCGTGGTGACCATGAGCTTTGCCGCCTGGTTGTTCCGTCACCGCATCTATTGAGGTTCCGATGGATCTCGCAAAGACGCAGAGGCCGCCAGGTAAACGGGTTTTTCCCAGTTCTGTAGGATGCGGTGACGAAGGAACCGCATCGATCGCGGGACTGCCCCAGTTGAACTCGAACGATGCGGTTCCCTGCGCTCACCGCATCCTACATGAACTAGCTAATCGTTCAGGCGATAGCGGATGCGCACGGAGGCGGTGACACGCACGGTGCCGGCATGAATGGGGGCGCCGGTTCCGGCCATCTCCATGCGCGCCGCAGTGAGGCGGGGTTCGATGATCCCCGCCTGTGACTCCTCCACCAGCACCACCGGGCCGAGCGGCCGGTCGAGCGAGGCGGCGATCGCCTCCGCCTTGGCGCGGGCGTCGGCGACCGCGCGCCGCAGCGCCTCCTGCTTCTGGGCGCGGTCGTCGCGCAGGGTGAAGCGCAGCCCGTCCAGGCGGTTGGCGCCGGACGCCATCACCGTGTCGATCACCGGCCCGACCCGGTCGAGGTCGGTCAGCTCCACGGCGATGGTGGTGCTGGCCCGATAGCCGACGATGAGCGGTTCGCGGCGGTCACGGTGTTCGTAGACCGGATCGAGTGAGAGGGTGGCGGTTTGCAGCGCGTCGGACGGAACCCCCAACTTCCTCACCGCCGCGACCGCCGCGTTGAGGATGCGGTTCACCTGCGCCTGCGCCGCGCTCGCCTCCTGCGCCTGGGCAATGGCACCGAAGGTGACCTGTGCACGATCGGGCTGGCCGCTCACCTCGCCTTCGCCGAGCACCAGCACGGCGGGGCGGGGTTCCTCCTGGGCGGTGGCCGCCACCGGCAGCAGTAGTGCCATCAGCAGCAGGGCGAGTTGACGCATGGCGCTTCTCCGTTGAGGTTGTCGGGGTCGAGATTACAGAGCCCATACCGTGCCGGCAATCAGCACGACCAGTAGCGCGAGGAGGGCGGCGGTGACAGGCCACTTGTAGAGGGCCAGCGTCAACTGGAGGCTGCGGTCGCGCGCCTGGTTGCTGAATCGGCCGCGTGCGCCACGGTCACCCGGCAGCGGCTCGAACAGGTTGTCGGGGCGGTTGGTGTCGATCGGCTCGTCGGTCTGCTGACCCTCGTAGGCGCGCTTCGCGAGGATGCGATCGAGCAGGGCCGGGGCGAGACGGTTGGCGAGAATGGTCTTCACCGTGGGCCAACCGACCCACAGTTCGCGGCGGGGATGAAAGGCGGCGTGGACGATGCCCCGCGCCGCCTCCTCCGGTTGGAAGATGGGTGGCAGCGGTTGCGGCTGGCGATCGACGTGGGTGCGCGCCCAGTCGAACTGGGGGGTGTTGAAGGCGGCGAGCTGGACCATGGTCAGGCGCACCGCGGAACCGTCGTGGATCAGTTCGCTGCGCAGGGCGTCGGTGAAACCGCGGACGGCGAACTTGGCGCCGCAGTAGGCGGACTGCAGGGGAATGGCGCGGTAGGCGAGGGCGGAACCCACCTGTACGATGGTGCCGCGGTTGCGAGGCCGCATGCGGCTCAAAGCGGCCAGGGTGCCGTGGACAGTACCGAGATAGGTGACCTCGGTGACACGCCGGTACTCGTGGGATTTCATCTCTCTCACTGGCGAGAAGACAGTCACCATGGCCGAGTTGACCCAGATATCGATTGGTCCGAGTTCGCTCTCGATCTGCTCGGCCGCCGTCTCCACCTGATCCGGCAGTGCCACGTCGGTCGGGATCACCAGGGCCTGTCCGCCGGCTGCCTCCACCTCGCGGGCGGCGCCGGCCAGCCCATCCGCACCGCGCGCCAGCAGGGCGACGCGGCAGCCGCGCCGGGCGAATTCAACCGCGGTCGCCCGCCCGATGCCCGCCGAGGCGCCGGTCACCACCACCACTTTGTCGGTTGTGTCCATCACGTTCCTACCAGGCGCCCCACTGAAAGGCGGCACCAAGAATCGTGCCGTAGACCGCCTGGCCCAACAGCGTGGTCAACGGTGTGCGCCGCCCGTAGTTCAGCCCCATGAAACCGGGCGGCTCAAGCCGCCGCTTGCCGCTGGGTCCGTCGTATTCGGTTGCCATGCGGGGATGGATGTAGGGCAGCAGCGTGAGGAAGACCACCAGCAGGAAGAGCCCGTGCGCCACGCCGAAGGCGAGGCCGAGCCACCAGGTTCCGACGCCGAACCATGCGAAAACAAGAAAATAGAGGAAGGCGAAAAGCCAGCCGCCGATCAGATACAACGCAAAGCCGAAAATGGTGGCTCGTGAACGGTCGGCAGTGACAAAGGTACCGAACAGAAAGGGCAGACTCAGCCGCGACAGGCCGACGCCCTGGCTGCCGTAGAGGATGGTGGTCATGGCAGCGGTGGCGACGAGCCCCCACAGCAGCACCGACTCGATGCGCGCTGCGACTTCAAGGGTTGCCACCAGGGTGTTCATCACTGGACTCCGAGCTTTTCGAGCGTCAACGCGGCGGTGATCAGGCCGACATGGGTGAAGGCCTGGGGAAAGTTGCCGAGGGCCTCCCCGTTCTGCGGGTCGTACTCCTCCGCAAACAGGCCGAGATCGTTGCCGTGTTCCAACAGGGCGGCAAACTGGTCGCGGGCCTCCCGGAGCCGGCCGGCGCGGGCGAGGTAATCCACCTCCCAGAATGCGCAGACGCCAAACGCCCCCTCCTCACCGGGGAGTGTGTCGATCCCGCTGCGATAGCGTCGCAGCAGAACCCCCGCCCCAAGTTGGTCGCGAATGAAGGCGTGGGTGCGCACCATGCGCGGGTCATCGGCGGCGATGAAGCCGTAACGCGGCATCTGCAACAGGCTGGCGTCCGCCTCGCGACCATCCAGTTCACTCACATAGCAGCCCAGCTCGCTGTTGTAGCCCTGGGTGTCGATCACCTTGTGGATGGCATCGCGTTCCACGCGCAGCCGATCCACCTCCGCCCGTAGATGTCCCTCCTCGTGCAGACGAATGAGCGCGTCCAGTGCCACCCAGCACATCAGTTTGGAGTGGGTGATCTGGAGCCCGGGGGTACGGAACTCCCAGATGCCATGGTCCGGTTCACGCCAGCGGCGGCAGACCACCGGACCGAAGCCGGCCAGGGTCCGTTTCTCCTCCCAGTCCAGTTGCCGCCCGCGCCGCACGTGCTCGTAGGCCGCCTCCAGCAGTTCACCGTAGACATCCAGCTGAAGCTGATCCCAGGCGGCATTGCCGATACGCACAGGACGCGAACCCCGATACCCCTCCAGGTCCAGTTCATACTCTTCAACCCGCGCCTCACCGTAGATGTCGTAGAGCACCTGCAGTTGCGGCCGGGTCAACCGGGTGGCGTGCAGCAGCCAGCCGAAGAAGGACTCCTCCTCGGCGGAGTAGCCGAGGTTGATGAAGGCACCGAGGATGAGCGCGGTATCGCGGATCCAGCAGAAGCGGTAGTCCCAGTTGCGCACGCCGCCGATCACCTCCGGCAGGGAGGCGGTGGGGGCGGCGATGAGCGCGCCGGACGGGGCATAGGTGAGTAGCTTCAGCGTCAGTGCGCTGCGGACCACCGCCTCACGGAACGGACCGTGGTAAGGGCAGAGGGCGACCCAGTCGTGCCACCAGTCGGCGGTGGTCGCCAGACGTCGGTCCGCCTCCTGCCCGAGGGGAGCTACGACCCCGATCTCCGTCCCCGCGAAGGTGAGGGAGAGGTGACGCCGTTCGCCGACGCGTAACCGAAGGCGCCCGCGTAGGGCGGTGCCGTCCTCCACCGGCGAAAGCGGTATGTCCGCGTGCAGGAGCAGCAGGACCTTGGGGCTGCCGCACTCCCAACCCAGGGCGCCGCGCTGGCGCAGGCGCGGGGTGTAGGTGCCGTAGCCCGGGCGCGGTCGGTAGTGGATCGCCACCTCGGGTTCCCCCTCGACCGCATCGATCACGCGGAGAAGTTCGCGCTCGGGGAGCAGATTGTCCTCTCCGTCGCTACCGATGGGGATCAGGTCGGTCACCCGGAGCCGCCCGCTGGGGGTGACGAATTCTGTTTCGAGGATATTGGTCGACGGCAGGTAGCGACGGTGGATGGAAAGCGGGTCCGGCGCACCCACCAGCCACCGGCCGCCGCGTTGCCGATCCAGTATCGCGGAGAACACGGCCGGTCCGGAGAAGTGCGGCAGGCAGAACCACTCGACCGAGCCGGTGAGTGAGACGAGTGCCGCCGTCCGGCAGTCGCCGATCAGGGCATAGTCGCCGATGGGCGGATAAGCATCGTCGGTAGATGGTGACCACTCGGCCATGTTCGACCCGATGTGCCTCCTTTCAGGGACTCCCGCCAAGTGTAGGAGCCGACGCCTCTGGCGCTTCCCCGGATGGCGGCGGGGCGGGGCGTGGACTACGCTTCCGATCGCCCGCTTATGAAGTGGCATGGATGCATAAAGGCAGAGGGAGTTGTCATGCGTTGGACAGTCATCTTCCTGTTGGCGGTGATTCAGCCGGTGCTTGCCTGTGACATGTCCGCCTACGAGCGTCCCCGGCCGCCGCCTCCGCCACCCATGACCGCGTTGTAGCTGCACCGGTACGGGAGCCCGACTCCCCAGGCGACGCTCCCTGGCGCAACGGGAGCGTCTCCCTTCCGGGCTGCCGGCGCAGGCGTTGGCTATCCTTCGTATACATTTGGCCCTGACCATCCACCCGCAGGAGTGGCTGCGCATGCAGAGAATCCGCATCGCCATTGTCGGCATCGGCAACTGCGCCAGCTCCCTCCTGCAAGGCATCCACTACTACCGCGCCCGGCCCGGTGATTCGGCGGTTGGGCTGATGCATCCCGAGATCGGGGGATTCGGTGCAGGCGATATCGAGGTGGTGGCCGCCTTCGACATTGACCGCCGCAAGGTGGGGCGTGATGTGCATGAGGCGATCTTTGCGCCACCCAACTGTACCGCGTGCTTTTGCGGCGATCTCCCGGCGAGCGGCATCGAGGTGCGGATGGGCCCTGTGATGGATGGTTTCGCGCAGCACATGAGCGACTACACCGAATCGCAGACCTGCCTGCCGGCGGATGCCCGCCAGCCCGCCAGGGATGAGGTGGTCACCGTACTGCGCGAAGCCGGCGCGGAGGTGGTGCTCAACTATCTGCCGGTCGGTTCCGAACAGGCGGCGCGTTTCTACGCCGAGTGTGCGCTGGAGGCGGGCTGCGCCTTCATCAACAACATCCCCGTCTTCATCGCCAGCGACCCGGTCTGGGCCCGCCGTTTCGCCGCACGCGGCCTGCCGATCATCGGCGACGACATCAAGTCGCAGCTCGGCGCGACCATCGTCCACCGTGCCCTGACCGATCTGTTCCGCAAACGGGGCGTGCGGCTCGAACGGACCTATCAGCTCAACACCGGCGGCAACACCGATTTCCTCAACATGCTCGATCGCAAGCGACTCAGTTCGAAAAAGCGCTCGAAGACCGAGGCGGTGCAGTCGGTGGCGGGCGAGCGGCTGGCGGACGCGGATATCCACGTGGGACCGAGCGACTACGTCCCCTGGCAGAAGGACAACAAGGTCTGCTTCATCCGCATGGAGGGGCGGCTGTTCGGGGATGTGGCGATGAACCTGGAGCTTCGGCTTTCGGTGGAGGATTCGCCCAACTCTGCCGGCGTGGCCATTGATGCGATCCGCTGTTGCAAGCTGGCCCTGGATCGGGGGGAGGGGGGCGTGCTGTACGGACCCTCCGCCTTCTTCTGCAAGCACCCCCCGCGCCAGTTGGGGGACGACGAGGCCTACCGGATCACCGAGGCGTTCGTCAGCGACGACTGGGGCCGTGCGTTTCCCGGAGGCAGTCGAAACCGCCACCCGGCAGGAGGCGGCAAAGCCGATCCCGTCGGGTCGCACCGCGCCGGGGAACCGCAATGATTGAGGCGATCAAGTTCTGGAACGAGCCCAACAATCTGTCGCACTGGGACTTCCACCAGGACCCGGAGTGGCGGGAGTTCGGCCGCATGACCGCCACGGCGGCGCAGGCGGTGCGTGGCATCTGCCCGGACCTGACCCTGGTGCTGGGCGGCATCTCGCCCATCGACCCCGACTTCATTCGACTCTTGCATGGCCACGGTGCGCTGGAGCACCTCGATGCGGTGGCGGTGCACGGATTCCCCCTCGACTGGAATCACTGGCGTCTCGACGAGTGGCCGATGAAGATTGCCGAGATCGAGGCGGTGACCCATCTGCCGGTGTGGGTGACGGAAGTGGGTGTCTCCTCTTTCGGGGCGGACGAGGTGCAGAGCTTCGGCCTGCGACGGACGGCGGAGCTGCTGCTCGACCGGGTGGAGCGGGTGTTCTGGTATAGCCTGCTCGATTTGCCCCCCACCTGGGAGGCGACCACCCGCCATCGGGAGAGTGAAGGCAGCGCCTATTACCGCCACTTCTACATGGGCCTGGTACGTGCCGACGGCACCCCGAAACCGGCCATGGAGCAGTTCGATCCGGCCATGGGGATCTGTCAGTGGTTCCACTTCGACGATCACCGGCTGGAGGAGGCGATTGTCTGGTTGCGCCAGCTCGGTGTCACCAGGCTGCGTACCGGTATCAGTTGGGCGGACTGGCACCGGCCCGATTCGTGGCGCTGGTTCGACCGGCAGATGGAGGCGCTGCGGGAGTTCGATCTTACGCTGACGCTCTGCTTCACGCCGCCCTCGCGCGGACGGCAGCCGCACCACACCAGTCCGCCGCTTGAACTGGAGGAGTTCGGCCAGTTCGCACTGGAGGTGATCGACCGCTATGTGCTGCCGGAACGTCGTACGGCGATCGGCACGGGGCGCGGCGCTCGGACATGACCCTTTTCTATCTCGTCCGCCACGGTGACAACGATACGGTCGGCCGGCGAATCGCCGGACGTTCGAAGGGGGTGCACCTCAACGAAGCCGGGCGCGAGCAGGCAGAGCGCATTGCCGACCGGCTCCAGCAGGTACTCCCCCAGCGCATTCTTTCCAGCCCCCTGGAGCGGGCGCTTGAGACTGCCGAGCCGCTCGCCAAATGGATGGGTCTGGAGGTGGAGATTGACGACGGATTTCACGAGATCGCCTTCGGCGCCTGGGAGGGGATGCCGTTCGATGAACTGCGTGAAGACCGGACGTGGCGTCGGTTTCATACTTTCCGCGGCGGAACGCGCCCGCCGGGAGGGGAGCTGGTGCTGGAGGTGCAGGCGCGATTCGTCGCCGCACTGTTGCACTGGTACGAGGCGGCGCCGGATGAACGAATGGTGATCGTGAGCCACGGCGATCCCATCCGGAGCGCCATCCTCCATTTCCTCGGGATGCCGATCGACCTCATGTTGCGTCTCGAGATCTCCCTCGGGTCCATCAGCACCCTCGCGCTCGAAGGGGAAGGCGCGCGGCTGCTCGCCGTCAACCAGTGCGACGGAATGCCGCCGGTCGGTTGAGCGCCATGGCCACCGAGTTCACCCCATCCGACTCAGCAGCAATCCGGCGCCGCGTCGAGGCGCTGTGCCCGTGGTTTCACAACCTGCATCTGCCGGACGGCAGCCAGACCGCGCCGGATCACTTTCTCGGTGATTTCCCCGCCTACAAGTGGGAGGAGCTGGCGACGGTGCTGCCGACGGACCTGAGCGATGCCGAGGTGCTCGACGTCGGCTGCAATGCCGGTTACTACAGCCTTGAGCTGGCCAGGCGCGGTGCGCGGGTGACCGCGCTGGACATGAACCGGCACTACCTGGCGCAGGCGAACTGGGCGGCGGAGCTGTTCGGACTTGGCGACCGCATTCAGTTCGTTCGCGGACAGGTGTACGACCTGGCGCACGATGAACGCCAATTCGACCTGGTGCTCTTTCTCGGTGTCTTCTACCACCTGCGCTACCCGTTGCTGGGGCTCGATATCGTCGCGCGCAAGAGCCGCGACCTGCTGGCGTTTCAGACGCTCACCATGCCGGGGGAGCCCACGGACCAGGTGCAGGAGGATCTCCCTATCGACGAGCGGGCGGCGCTCACTGCACCCGGTTGGCCGCGGATGGCCTTCATCGAGCACCGCCTCGCCAACGATCCCACCAACTGGTGGGCCGCCGACCCGGCGGCGGTCGAGGCGATGCTGCGCTCCACCGGCCTGCGGGTGATCGAGCGGCCGGGGACCGAACTCTACTTGTGTCGGATCGATCCGGACGCACCGCGGTTGTGGGACGCCGCCGAACTGCTGGCGGCCACCGGCCGCTCGCCCGATCGCGGTCAAGCCCCGCTCTGACTCATGGCGATCGCCGAGGCCCGCCGCATTCTCCTCTGCCTGCGATACGGCATTGGTGATCTGGTGATGGAGCTGCCGGTGCTCGATGCGCTGCGGCGTTCGGCGCCACGCGCGCATATCACTGCGGTCGGTGCGAGTCCCGCACTTGAGCTGCTCGAAGGGGATGAACGTATCGATCGGCTGGTCCAGTTCCAGCGCTTCGGCCTGAGCCACTGGGGTGACCCCGGTTCTCCGAAGATGCGGGCGCGGATTCGCCGTTGGTTGGCGAACGGCCGCTTCGATCTGGTTATCGATCCGTCCCACGCGGTCCATGGATTCGCCGAGGTGGTTTGGGAAAACTGCACCTCGATCCTCGACGCCGGTCGTGAACTCACCAACGAGGCGCTGCGCGGGGGGCGGCGAGGTGTCGCGGCCGTTGCCAGTGCGGTGCGTGAGGGCTGGGGCATCGACGTGGAGGAGAGGGTAGAGCCACGTCTCGAGTTGAGCGAAGAGGAGACCGCCTGGGCGGCAGATTTTCTCCGGAGGCGCGGCGTCCGTTCCAAGCCGGTGATCGGCCTCTCCCCGGTCGCCTCCTCGCCCCTCAAGCGCTGGCCCATCGAGCGCCTGGCGGCGGTCGGGGACCACCTGGCCGAGCGGGGCAACGCACTGCTCCTCTTCTGCGGACCGGACAGGGCCGCGCGCGATCGCTACCTCGATGCCTCCGCCAATCCGGACCGGGTCATCGCGGTCGGTGAACTACACCTGCGACGGGTGGCTTCGCTGCTCGCTGCCTGCCGCGCCTTCGTCGGCAACGACACCGGCCTGATGCACATGGCCGCCGCCCTCGACACACCGGTGGTAGGGATCTTCGGTCCGACCAGTCCGTCCATCTATCTGCCGCCAGGCGGCACCGCCGCCGGTGCCGCGTCGGCCTGTTCCCACCGGCTTCTCATGGAGTTCGGACCGCCGGCCTGTGTGATGGAGGGGCGGTGCCTGACCGAGGCGCCCTGCATCGAACAGCCCGATCCGCAACGGGTGATCGCGCTGGTGACGCAACGATTCCATCCGGGAGCGAACGCAGACAGTGCATGAGCGGGCGCCCAATCGTGTGCTCGACCTCGATGAGATCGAATCGCCGCCGTTTCGCCGCGTGTTGCAGCGTATGGACGAACTGCTGCAACGCGAGAGTGTCTCCTACCTGCATCCGGGCAAACGCTGGGAGTACCCGTGGGCCCTGGAACGTGCCGCTCTGCCACGGGTCGCCCGGGTGCTCGACGCCGGGTGCGGTGCCTCCATCTTTCCCATCTACCTGGCGGAGGCGGGACACCGGGTCACCGCACTGGATCTCTCGGTGCCCGCCGGGCTCGACCGACTCCATGGGCTGCACGTGGACTATGTGCACGGTAACCTGGCGCGACTGCCGTTCGCCGACGGCAGTTTCGATGCGGTGTTCTGCATCTCGGTGATCGAGCACCTGGGCCATGCGGGGGCAGCCGACGCACTTCAGGAACTGCGGCGGGTGACACGGCCCGGCGGTAGGGTGCTCGTCACCACCGACTACTACGAGGACGCCGCGGCCAAGCTCACCTATACCGGTCCCGGCGGGCCGTTTCCGGTGGAGTGGGGCATTTTCGATGAGCCACTGCTGCGGACGACCGTCCTCAATGCTCCGGGTCTGCGCCCGGAGGGGGAGGTCGATCTCACGGTGGAGTGGACGCGGGTGAAGCCGGTAATGCGGCGATTTCATGGCTACCCCTACACCTCGGTGGGTGTCTGTCTGGTTCGTGGTGACAAAGTGACAAGTGACAAGTGACAAAGTGACAAGTGACAAGTGACAAGTGACAAGTGACAAGTGACAAGTGACAAGTGACAAGTGACAAGTGACAAGTGACAAGTGACAAGTGACAAGTGACA
>JAWLGZ010000001.1:409149-1041039 GCA_041690635.1 Gammaproteobacteria bacterium | reverse complement strand
GACCACCGACCACCGACCACCGACCACCGACCACCGACCACCGACCACCGACCACCGACCACCGACCACCGACCACCGACCACCGACCACCGACCACTCGTGGGCTAAGCTTGCCGGGAGATGGAAGACGGCAATCTCATTGCGCAGGAGCGCAGACCGGGACGGCGCTATCAACTGGTCGAACTGCTGCTGTTCCTCTTCTTCATCATGCCCGCGGTGATGCTGATCCTGGCGCCGCGTTCGCTCGACGACCTCACCTTCGCGGAGCTGGCTACCTCCCAGATCCTGCGCAATCTCGCCCTGTTTGCCGTGCTGATCTACCTGTTGCGGCGCGCGGGCGAACCGCTCTGCGGCATCGGGTTGTGCCGGGCGGGCTGGCCGACGGAGATGGGGGTCGGCGTGCTGTTGTTCTTCCCGGTCTTCATCGCCGCGGGTCTGGTCGAAACGGCCCTGCGCGGCGCCGGCTTGTCGGGGCTGGAGGCCACCCCCGACTTCCTGATACCGAACGGGAGCGGCGATCTGGTGCTGGCGCTGCTGTTCCTGGTGGTGGTGGCGCTGGTGGAGGAGGCGGTGTTCCGCGGCTACCTCATCCGGCGGTTGCAGGGGGTGACCGGCAGCCTCGCGGTGGCCGTTGCCCTCTCCACCACCCTGTTCGCCCTCGGGCACGGCTACCAGGGCGGCGCCGGGCTGCTTACGGTCGGCTTTCTGGGTCTCGCTTTCGCTGCCATCTATCTGTGGCGCGGCAGTCTGGTTGCGCCCATGACCATGCACTTCATCCAGAATTTCATCGGCATTGTGATTCTCCCCCTCGCCGCACCGGCGTCCTGAGCGGGGTCGGAGATTGAGGCAGGTTCGGTTTTTCCGCACACTACCGACTTGCCCCAATCCGACGATGGAGAACGAATGAGTCACGAAACCGCCGTCCTGATCGTCGACGACAAGCGCCACTTCGATTTCATGGCGCCCATCGTCAGCCGCGAACTCCACACCGCGCGCCTCGTCCACGCCGACTCCTTCGAAGAGGCGCTGCTGGTGCTGCGGTCCCATGAAGCGCTGGATCTGGTCTTCACCGACTGGAGCATCGCGGGGGCCGATTTCGCGCGGGCGCTACGCAACGACCCGGAGACCCATCACACGCCGCTGATCGCCATGTCCCGCTCCGATACGGACGCCCTGGTGGCTGCGGCGCTGCGGGCCGGCGCCAACGACCATCTGGTCAAGCCGTTCCTGGAGAAGGCGCTGGTGGCCGCTATCCGCCGCATCACCAAGAACCGGGAACGGCGGCACCGGCGCCGGGTGCGGCCGGTGGGCACCAATTGGGTCGGTGTGGACCTGAGTGACCGGGAGGAACGGCTGGAACTGGTCGATATCTCCCTCGGCGGATGCCGGGTGCGGGCGCCGGAGGCCCTTCAGGCCCAATTCCCCATCTATCGGCAGGTCACCGTCAGCCTGGACCACGCAGGCGCGCCCCTCCGCCTGTCCGCGGAGATCATCCGGCTCTCCCACGATCCGGAAGGCGGGCCGCACGCCGGTACGGTCATGATCACCGTCCGCTTCACCGACCTGTCGGAGGCGGGCGATACGCTGAAGCAGCTGCTGGATGATCTGCGGGAGCGCTGGTCGGAGAGGGGGTGAGCGGAGAAGCGTGCCGGGCGGATCAGGCCCCCGGTTCCGGTTCGGTTCCCGGGGTCTGTCCGGCGGCCGAAGGGGCCGGTTCCGCCCCCGACGAACTCCGGCTGTAGGCGATCCGGTCCGGCGCCACCGCACCGCCCGAGATGATGAAGCTCATCGCCTGGTCCATGGTCCAGTCGGTGGAGACCAGCCGGTCCACCGGGACGATCTCCAGATAGCCGGAGGTGGGATTCGGGGTGGTGGGCACGTAGACCGCCGCCAGCTCCTGGCCGGTGTGCTCGTCCCGCAGTACGCGGGTGACGAAGCCGATGGTCTTCATGTGCGGCGCCGGAAATTCGATCAGCACCACCCGTTTCACCTTCTCCGGTTTCTGCTGCAGGGCGGCCACCAGCTTCCTGGTCGCACCATAGATGGTCTGGACCATCGGGATTCGGTGCATCAGCCGGTCGAACAGGTCGATCAGCCGCTTGCCTGCAACGCGGGTCGCTATCCAGCCGAGCAGGTAGAGGGCTGCCAGGGTGACGCAGACCGCCAGCGCGGGCTGGAACCAGGCATGGAGCAGCAGTTCGGAAAAGGCGGGTGCATACTCGTGGGTCGCGTTGGCAATCGCCCGCACCCAAGGGCTGCCGAAGCGGGAGAGCTGGGTCAACACTAGCGTAAAGATGAGCCAGGTGATCCACAGGGGGACGACCGTCAGTGCCCCCGCCAGCAGGTAGCGCTGGGCGCGTCCCAACCACTGCATCGCTCCGATCTCCATGCCATCCCCTCGATGGGCACACCCGTTCGGGTGGGCAACGCGACCCATTATAATGCGGCGGCTGCCCGGCACCCCCGGGAGGTACGGGTGACGCGTACCTTTTGATTATTAACGAATGAGGAGTAGTACGTGACAACAATCGCGCTCGCGCGTTCCCGGGCGGGGGACTGGATCGAGTCCCTGCCGGTACAGAAGTTCATCATCGGACTCATCCTGATCAACGCCGTCACCCTCGGGCTGGAGACCTCACCCGACATGATGGCCCGCTTTGGCGGATTTCTGACCACGCTGGACGCGCTGATTCTCGGCGTGTTCGTGTTCGAGATTGCCACCAAGCTCATCGCCCGCGGTCCCGGTTTCTTCCGCGACCCGTGGAACGTCTTCGACTTCATCATCGTCGGCATCGCGTTGGTGCCGGCGAGCGGTCCGCTGCAGGTGCTGCGTACCCTGCGCGTCCTGCGTGTACTGCGGCTCATCTCCATGATGCCGCGCCTGCGGCTGGTGATCAGCGCCCTGCTGCACGCGGTTCCCGGCATCGGCGCCATCGCCGGGTTGATGGTGATCCTGTTCTATGTCTTTGCGGTGATGGCCACCGGACTGTTCGGCGGGGAGTTCCCGGAGTGGTTCGGCAGCGTCGGCAGCTCCATGTACACCCTGTTCCAGATCATGACACTGGAGTCCTGGTCCATGGGCATCGTCCGTCCGGTGATGGCGGCCTTCCCCTACGCCTGGCTCTTCTTCATCCCCTTCATCCTCATCGCCACCTTCACCATGCTCAACCTGTTCATCGCCATCATCGTCAACACGATGCAGGAGATGCACCAGGCCGACCACGAGAAGGAGCAGGCGGCCATCGAGGAGGCGGTCCACGCCGAAGGAGTGCACCTGGATGAAGACCTGCGCGCCCTCCGGGCCGAGGTGCGGGCGCTACGGGAGGCGCTGGAGCGGCGGCCGGAGGCCTGACCGGTTCAGCAACAGACCCGGTTGCGGCCCCCGGCCTTTGCCCGGTAGAGCGCCCCGTCCGCATCGCTGACCAGGTCCTCGATGCGGTGATGCTCGGGGTGGATCTCGGCGATGCCGAGACTGACGGTCACGTTGGGGGCCACCGGGGAGCTTGCATGGGGGAGATTGCGGTTGCTGACCGCCGCGCGCATCGCCTCCGCCAGCTGCCGTGCGCCACTCGCCGGTGTCTCCGGCAGGACGACCGCAAACTCCTCGCCGCCGTAGCGGGCCAGCAGGTCGCCGGGCCGGCGTACTTCCGCGCGCAGGGTATCGGCGACCTGCCGCAGGCATTCATCGCCCTGTTGATGACCGTAGGTGTCGTTGTAGGCCTTGAAGTGATCGATGTCGATCATGATGAGTGAGATGGGTTGGCCGTGGCGGCGTTCACGGCGCCACTCGTTCTCCAGGCAGTTGAACAGGTAGCGGCGGTTCGCCAGTCCGGTGAGGGGGTCGTGGCGGCTCAGTTCGTCCAGCTTGCGGTTGGTCGTCTCCAACTCCCGCACCGTCCTTATCAGCTGCGCCTCGACCCGCTTGCGGTCGGTGATGTCCAGCCAGGTGCCGCGCAGAGCGATCACCTCGCCTTGCGCATCCAGGATCGGATTGCCCCGGCTCTCCACGACCCGGACAGTGCCGTCGGGCCGGACGATCCGATGCTCATCGAAAAAGCCCGCACGGGCGGCGATCGCCTCCCGCGCCCGTTGGCTGAAACGTTCGCGATCGTCCGGGTGGAACACCGCCAATGCCGTTTCAAACGTTACCTCGAACGCCTGTGGTTCATGCCCGGCGATTCGGAACATCTCGTCGGACCAGCGTGAGGTGTCGCTGACCCGATCCCACTCCCAGCTCCCCATGTGGGCCAGACGCTGTGCCTCCCGGAGTGCGGCCTCTCTGTCGCGCAGTGTCGCCTGATCGCGCCGCTCCTTCAGGTGGCGGGCCAGCAGCTCGCCGACCGTTTCCAGCATTGAACGTTCCTCCGGAAGGAACGGCTCCTCCCGGGCAGACGTACGCTCCTCCCGGTAGAACACCTCCAAATCGCCGGCGTGCTCGTTGTCCAGCCTGATCTCGACCGCCTGGCGCCACGGCGATTGCCGGAAGGGCCGGGTATGCCAGTTCTTGTCGTCCAGCGTGATGCGTGCGCAGGTGACCTCGGGGAAGCGATAGGCGAGTACCAGCGCATCCAGCGTTTGCCGGGCTATATCGGCGAGGGGAAGGGCTGTCTGCTGTGTCAGGGATGCGACCGTATACAGGCACCGCAGCTCCTTCATTCGTTCGCGGAGGTCGCGGGCGGTTTGCGCCAGTTCATCCTCCGCCCGCTGGTGTTCGCTGAGTTCACTGATGTCCTGGACCAGGGTGTAGATGCCCCGCACACTGCCGTCGGGACTGTCCGGTATATAGACCGCCTCCACCTCGCGAGGGCCCGCGGGGTAGGGCACCCGGGCATTGAAGCGAACCGTTGCGCCGCCCAGGGAGCGGGACAGGTGCGGCTTTATTACTTCGTAGGCGGGTGGGCCGAGGACATCCGCCACCTTGCACCCGACGACCTTTTCCAAGGGCGCGCCGCACCACTGCTCGTAAGCATGATTGGCAAACCGGTAGCGTTCGTCGGCGTCGACATAGGCGATCAGGACAGGCAGGTTGTCGGCGATGAGACGCAGCCGCTGTTCGCTCTGTCGGCGTTTCTCCTCCGCCCGTCTCCAGCCGGTCACGTCCTGCACGGTCCCGCGCAGTCCAACGATATTGCCAGCGTCGTCGCGCCTGGCCTCACCCCGTGCCAGCACCCGCCGGATGTCGCCGTTCGGCCTCACCAGTTCCAGCTCCAGTTCGTAGGGGGTTCCGCTTCTTAAGGCCTCCTCGACGGCGGTGTTGAGCTTCCCGATGCTGGCGGGGGTGTAAAGGCGCAGATGCTCCGAATAGTAGTCCGGTGCCGGAAGCGACGGGTCGCGCCCGGCGATGCGGTACATCTCTTCGGACCAGGTGACGGTGTCGGTCGCGGCGGTCCACTCCCAACTGCCCACGTGGGCCAGGCGCTGGGCTTCCCTAAGCTGTTGTTCACGCTCACGCAGCGTCTGTTCCGTACGCTTGCGTTCGGTGATGTCGCTGAACAGGTGGGCGAACTGACGGTGGCCGGTCCGATAGGCGAACACCTCGAACCATCGGTCCAGCCCGCGCGCGTAGCGTTCGAACCGCGCCGGCTCCCCGGTCAGCGCCACCTTGCCGTAGGTCTCGATCCACTCCGGTTCCATGTCGGGGACCAGTTCGCGTGCCGTCTTGCCGTTGGCCACCTCCGGGGGAAATCCGGTCAGCCGCCCAAAGGCGGGATTGACCTCCAGCAGGCGGTAGTCATGGGGGCGACCCTGCGCGTCAAGGAGGATCTCGGCCAGCCCAAAGCCCTCGAGCATGGTGTCGAACAGGTGGTGGAAGCGTTGCTCGCGCTCCCGCGACTCGTGCAGCTCATGGCGGAGTGCAGCAATCCGGCCTTCGTAACCCGCGGCTCCGCCTTCCTTGTCCACTCCAGCTCCATGCATGGGTGTGCCGTCGGCTTCGTGCAGCGGGGGACGCCGCGACGCCGAATCGGGCCGTGAGGGGCGGCCTCCATTCCAATGTAGGCGATGGGGACAGTTTCGGAAAACGCCTGCGCTGGCGGCTTCCTCTCCCGGTTCTGGTCAGCGGGTTGAGGTATGCGCGATCAGCTGCAGAAGCCGGGCACGGGTCTCGGGCTCCGGCTCGGCCAGATCGAAGCGGACCTCCAGGAGATCGCAGGGGTGCGGAACCTCCGATTCGCGCAGATGAGCCACTCGGCCGTTCAACACCAGCGGCTCCTTGTCGCGGCAACTGACGGTCAGGGTGCCGATGTCGCCCACCTTCCCCACCTGATCCTTGAACTGCGGGACATGCAGCACGCAGGCATCGGCGCTGACCTGCCGCAGCTCCGCCGGGTAGACGTTGAACTCGTCGAAGCCGAGGTCCAGCTCGCAGTCGAGGCCGTCGGACGCCTGTTCGATGCGGCGCCGGAACAGACTGCAGACCCGGTGGGCGGTGCGCACCAGGTTATGTTCATCGAGCGGTTTGCGCACGTAGTCGGAGGCGGCGGCGGTGCGGGCGACGCTACGCGCCTCGTCACCATCGCCATCGAACAGCAGCACCCGAGGTATGTTGCGCAGCTCCCGGTGATGACGCATCAGATCGAACAGCGTGTGGCTGGTGCTTCCAGCCAGTTGCCACGCACTGAACACCCAGTCCACCGGCGTACTGTGCAGGAGCTCGATGGCTGCGCGGCTGTCGGAGGCAGGATAGACGGTGGTAAAACCGAGCCGCTCGTAAAGGATTCGGCTGATGTGGGAACGGTCGTCGTGGTTACCGTCGACAACAAGTGCTGAGTGGTGTCCGGGCATGGCGTCTCCCCCCGTTATTGTTCTTGCGGAAGGCGCTCGCCGACAGGCGCGTGTATCGTACGCGGGCTCGCTGGCGGCCCCGCTACCCTAGGATGTCTTCCATCCCGTAGGCCGGTGGCTTTGCGCCCTTGCCTTTCGACAAGTTTGCCTTTTTCAGTGGCTGCCTGATTAAGCAGTGATCCCTTTTTAGGCCGACTCGCCACGCCTGTCAACAGAACTGCGACAGGGTCGGTTTCTTTCTGCGGAATGCGAGGCCGAGCCCTGTATCACCGGGCTCAACCACGTTTAAGTCCACGCGCCGGGTAGGTCTATTACATCCTTGTTCCATTCGGGCAGTTGGGATTTCCCTGCCCGCGCTCTCTCCTGCCTAATCGCTGCAGCCCCACTATTCAGCAAACTCCAATAATTCGGTGATCGCATCGATACCGGCCCGAGCACAGGCTCCGTCGATGCTGTCGCGTTCTGAGTTTCCCGGCGGGGCTCCCGAGACTCCGAGTCCGCCTATGATCTCACCTGCCGCCTGGATCAACTCTCCGCCACCAACCAGTAGTGCCCCCGGGTTGTTGACCACTTGGCTGGGGACCCGTTTTTCCTCGAGCAATCCGGCCAGCTCCCCGGTGGGTTGGCGAAAGCTGTTGGCGGTCCACGCCTTGCGCACTGCGGTTTCCGGAGTATGTGGTCCGGCAAAGCGATCTCTAATCAGCACCTGGATGTTGCCGCCTCGATCGACCACCGCAACAGCGACTGAATACCCGCGTTCGCGACACTCCCGGAGGGCAGCCCATGCCGCCTCGTTGGCGGTATCGACGGTCAGTGAGCGTGTCGCGAACAGCGCGTTTTCTGCGGATGCATGCACAGGCAACAGGGAGACCATCAACGCACTCCACAGCGCCATGCCGCTTTTGTTGATATTCATCTGGTTACCCCCTTCTGTCCGGAATGGAGTCAGTCACTTGGCGTTTGGCTGCGAAGGGCCTGCAGGAAGGCATCGATTGTCTCGACCGCATCATCTGCATAGAGGTCACGGAACATGTGATCGGCGCCGTCCACAACGGCCATCTGGACTTTCCTGCCGTCTGCAAGGGGTTCCACCTTGCGGTCGAGGTCGACGACGACACTGTCGCCCCCGGCCACAACGATTAGTGTGGGTGCCTCTATTTTGGGAATCAGGTAGGGGGTATCCAGTCGCGGGTCCTGGCCATAGTAGGAGATGAGCGCGGTCGCGGTTGCCGTCGTGTCACCGCAGGTCAATAGCCCCACATGTTCCAGTATCGCGTCGCTGTTCCCGCTGCCTGCCAGTGTTCGCGCCTTCTCCAGCAAAGGTTCCAGTGCCTGACCGTAGCGATTCCGGTAGGCATCGGCACTGTTGTTGTCACCTGTGGCGGGTGCCATCAGTACCACAGCCTTCAACAGATCGCTGTGCCGCTCCGCCGCATAGAGCGCAGTCTGGGAACCGCCGCGTGAATGTCCGAGCAGGATCACATCGGCGGAACCCTGCTCATTCAGCCAGTTCACCCAGACACCGATTTCGTCAACGGCATCATCATTGCGATGACGGTGGGTGGTGGCGCAGTCGTACATGCCATGGCGATTATCCAGGCCGAGACTGAGGTTGATTGCCAGGGTGTTATAGCCCCGCTCCCCGAGCAGGGTGCGCAGATAGGTGATGGATTCCATGTCACGGTGGGCGAGGGCACCGTGGGTGATGAGTACCACGCCGTCGGCGAGCGTCCTGCCCGCGGCAAGTTCGAGTTCCGCATTCAAGGTCACGCTCCGGTGCTGTACGGTAACTTCGCTTGCCGATGCGACGGTGGGTGTGGCGACGAGCCCAATCAGCAACAGACAGTGGGCAAGGTAGTTGGACTGCATGACTCCCCCTTGTGGAATGGTAAAAGCACGGTTGACGAATAAACGAAAAGCGGCGAAAACTTATGTCCCACGTCTGATGTTTTTCTGATGAAAATATTTACCAAGCGATTTCAACAGGTTGTTCTCGGGGCGAAGCCGGGTGGCTGAGGTCTTGTCGACTTTTTATCTGGCCGACTGGTACGTGGACAGCGGCGCCAACCGTTTGTGTCGGGGCGATACGGAAGTCAGGCTGGAGACCAAGGTGATGGCGGTCCTGATCTACCTGGCCCGGCACAGGGGCGAAGTGGTCACCCGGGAGACGCTGGAACGGGCGATTTGGCCTGACACCGTGGTTGGCTATGACGCGCTGACCGGCTGTATTGCCAAACTGCGCAAGGTGTTGGGGGATGACCCGCGCCACCCGCGGTACATCGAAACCATCTCGAAGAAGGGGTACCGCCTGATCGGCGACGTGACCGGCGGGGTGCCGCCATCGGTCGGTGTGCCTGCAGCGCGCGGCACCGGGCAACTGCGACGGTGGGTGTGGTTGGGTGCGAGTGTGATGCTGGGTCTGGTTCTCGCCGTGCTGTATGGGCCGTTTGGGGACGAGGGGATGCCGCCACCCACGGCGCAGGTCGCGGATCGCCCCTCCATCGTGGTGCTCCCGTTTGCCTCCATTGGCGGTGAGGGCGACCGGGACTACTTCAGTGACGGGATTACCGTGGATATCACCACGGCGCTGTCCAAATTGTCCGGCCTGTTTGTCATATCACACACCTCCGCCGCGGATTGGGGCGGTTCGGTCGCCAACGCCAGACAGTTTGCCGGTTCCCTGGGTGTCCGTTATGTCCTTGAGGGCAGTGTCAGGCGTTCGGGCGACAGGTTGCGAATGAATATCCACCTTGTCGACGCCGCCAGCGATATCTACCTGTGGTCCGAAAAATACGACTGGGAACTGCGCAACGTGTTTGCCGTTCAGGATGAGATTACGGCCAATATTGTCACTGCCCTGTCGGTCAAACTGACGGAGGAGGAGCAGCGGCGCACTGCACAACGTTACACCCGTCGTGTCGATGCCTATGACGATTACCTGCGCGGCTACGCCCTCTACAGTCGCCATAACCGGGAAGACAATCAGGTGGCGAGGGAGTATTACCAACGGGCCATCGACCGCGACAGCGGATTTGCGCGTGCCTACAGTTCCATGGCCCTGACGTATGTGGCCGAGCATCGCTATGGCTGGACACCCAACTCATCGGGTCAGCTTGAAAGGGCGCTGGAACTGGCGAATCAGGGTGTCGCCCTGGATGAAGACCTGCCGCAGGCGCACTGGGTGCTGGCCTACGTCCATGTGTTCAGGCAGGCCTATCAGCAGGCGGCCCGCGCTGCGCAGCGCGCCATTGAGCTGGAACCCAACTTCGCCGACAGCTACATCACCCTGGCCGTATGCAAGATGCACTTCGGGGAAGCTGACGAGGCGCTGCAGCTGGTGCGCAAGGCCATGCTGCTCAATCCGAAGTATCCGGCCGCCTACGCCTCGGTCCGCGGACAGATCCACTTCTTCCTGGGCGAGTTTGAACAGGCCGTGCCGGTGCTGCGCGAGGCGATCGAACGCAACGTCAACCTGATCACCCCCCATGTTTTTCTGATTGTGGCACTGAGCAAGCTGGAACGGCCGGACGAAGCCGCATGGGAAGCCGGCCAACTGGAAACCATCGCCCCGAACTTCACCTCCGACGGCGTTGCGGGGATGCTCCCCATCCAGGACGCCGGCATTATCGAGGATATGCAAAACCACCTGCGGAACGTTGGCCTGTAAGCGTGCGCCAGTTTCAACGGCTCCGATTCGACCGAACTGGAATCCCAACTTTTTCATGCGGAACGGGGAGCCTCCACATGCGGTGAAAGTTCGGCCGGGGAGATCAACCCCGGCACTTGAAGATGTCGGTATGCTGGAAGGGCGGCGCGAGGGGCGGGATTGAGGCGCTTGCGTCGCCCAAAAGGGCGGCTGGTGGTCGATACTTGGGGGTGGTAGAGCCCTTTGGCGGCAGTGGCTGCCGGATGCAGCGCCCGGAGGGCGGGCTCCTGCAATCAAGCCTGGGGAGGGTTATGGCGGCGCCCCACCTGACCATTCGTGTCGAGTCTCATGCCGGTTACCGGGCGGAGGAGTATCCGCGCCGCCTGTATCTGGGCGAGCGCAGCATCGAGGTGGTGGAGGTGATCGATCGCTGGCTCGCCCCCGACCACCGTTACTTCAAGGTGCGCGGGGATGACGGCGGCATCTACATCATCCGTTACGATGAACCGGCCGACCGCTGGGAGCTGACCCTGTTCAGCAATCGCACCGACGACCCCCTCTCTTCCGGCTGATTTTCCGCAAGTTTTTTGCGACAACGCAGATTCCGCCACCAAAGTGCGGCATTTGCCCCACCGCTTGACCTGCATCAAGGCGACCGCCACGGCGCCCCACGCATTGTGGCCCCCGATTCCAATCAAAACCAGAACACCCCGTTATGGGGAGAAGGGGGCTATACCAATGAAAACACCAGCCAAGCGGGCATTGTCCCTTCTGCTCGGCGCAGGCATCGGCCTGTCCGCGGCGGGGAGCGCCTGGTCCGCGGAAACATTGAAAAACGTCATGGAGCGGAGGGGGCTCACCGAAAAGGATGTGCTCGCCGCCGCCAAGACCTACGTGCCGACCGGAGGGCGGGACGAATACATCGTATTCAGCTCCGGCGGCCAGAGCGGACAGGTCATCGTCTACGGCATCCCCTCGATGCGTATCCTCAAGTACATCGGCGTGTTTACGCCGGAGCCGTGGCAGGGTTACGGCTATGAGGAGGAGTCGAAGAAGGTGCTCGCCCAGGGCAAGATCAACGGCAAGCAGATCACCTACGGCGATACCCACCACCCGGCCATCACCGAGACCAACGGTGAGTACGACGGCCAGTATCTGTTCATCAACGACAAGGCCAATCCGCGCATCGCGGTGATCGACCTGCACGACTTCGAGACCAAGCAGATTGTGGTCAACCCGATCATGAAGTCGGCCCACGGCGGCGCCTTCGTCTCCCCCAACAGCGAGTATGTGATCGAGGCGGCCCAGTACGCCGCCCCGCTGGAAGAGGGTTACGTGCCGCTGGAGGAGTTCAACGACAAGTATCGCGGCGCGGTCACCTACTGGAAGTTCGACCGCAAGAAGGGTCGTCTTGACGAGAAGCAGTCCTTCTCTGTGGAACTGCCGCCCTACAGCCAGGACCTCTCCGACTTCGGCAAGCTCGCTTCCGACGGCTGGTCATTCACCAACTCCTTCTGCTCGGAGCGCTACGTCGGCGGTATCGAGCGCGGCCGTCCGCCGTTCGAGGCCGGCTGTTCGGCGAAGGACACCGACTTCCTCCATGTCATCAACTGGAAGAAGGCGGAAGAGGTGTTCAAGGCGGGCAAGACCAAGATGATCAACGGTCATCCGGTGATCACCATGGACACCGCAGTGAAGGAGGGGATGGTATTCCTGATCCCCGAGCCGAAGAGCCCGCACGGCGTGGACGTCAGCCCCGACGGCAAGTACATCATCGTCTCCGGCAAGCTCGACTCCCACACCTGGGTCTATTCGTTCGACAAGATCCAGGCGGCGATCAAGGCCGGCAAGTACGAGTCCAAGGACCCGTACGGTATTCCGATCATCGCCCTGAAGGACGCACTGCACAAGCAGGTGGCGGTCGGCCTCGGCCCGCTGCACACCCAGTACGACGCGAAGAAGTGCGTGGTGTACACCTCCATCTATGTGGACTCGATGGTGACCAAGTGGGACTACTGCGAGGGCAAGGTGCTCGACCAGATGCCGGTCCACTACAACATCGGCCACCTGATGGCGATGGAAGGCGACTCTGTCACGCCTGACGGCAAGTATCTGGTGGCACTGAACAAGCTGGCCATCGACCGCTTCAACCCGGTCGGCCCGCTGCATCCGCAGAACCATCAGCTGATCGACATCAGCGGCGAAAAGATGGAACTGCTGTATGACATGCCGCTGCCGCTTGGCGAGCCGCACTATGCGGTGGCCATCAAGGCCGACAAGCTCAAGCCCGGTGTGCGCTACAAATCGGGAACCGACAGCCGGACCGATCTGCGGCACGAGTACGCCACCCGCGCCGGTCGCGAGAAGACCGATCGCATCTGTGACGCCAGCGGCAAGTGCACCGTTCGCGTGATGGGCACGGTGATTCGCTCCCACATCACCCCCGAGATCATCGAGGTCGAGGAGGGGGATGAGGTGTTCATTCACCTGACCAACCTTGAGCGGGCCCAGGACCAGGTCCACGGCTTCGCACTGCGCGGTCAGAACGTGCAGATGTCGCTGGAGCCGGGCAAGACCGCGACCGCAAGGTTCGTGGCCGACAAGGCCGGTGTCTATCCGTACTACTGCACCGAGTTCTGTTCGGCGCTGCACCTGGAGATGCAGGGTTATCTCCTGGTCAAGCCGAAGGGCCACAAGGCCACCAAGGCCTCGATGCAGGAAGGTGTCGCCTACACCAAGGCGGATTACGACACCCAGGTGAAGACCAATGTCGAGACCCAGGGGGTCATCGATCAGGTGGTCGGCTTCATCACCAGCCACAACTTCCAGGAGTTCCCGACCGTGGTGTCGCTGGTGGAGGATGCCACCGACCAGCTCGAGTTCGCCAAGGAGGCGAAGGCCAAGTCGGAGGCGGCCGCGGCCAAGAAGGACTGGCAGAACGCCATGCTCTGGGCCAACCAGTGGTGGCAGTATCAGGTCAAGGCGGCCGACCTCGGTCTGCGTGCCAAGACCCACCTGGAGGAAAATGGTGCCAAGAAGATCAAGTGATGTAACCACTTGATCGGCATCAAGGCGTAACCGGAGGGGGGGACCGATGCTGTCCCCCCCTTCTCTTTCAATCACGGGAGAAAACTCGATGCGTAGCACCCGACTGGCTCTTCTGCTTGCGGCGATGGCCATTGGTGCAGCCCCGGCAGCGTACTCCGCCGACGGCGCCACCCTTTACAAGACCAAGACCTGCGTCGCCTGCCATGGCGCGGACGGCAGCACCCCCATCATGCCGCTCTATCCCAAGGTGGCCGGCCAGAACGAGCAGTACCTCATTGCACAGATGAAAGATATCAAGACCGGTGCCCGGAGCAACGGCCAGTCCGCCGCGATGAAGGGCGTGATGCACCTGGTCTCCGACGAGGAGATCGCCGCCATCGCCCAGTGGCTTTCCTCGCTGAAGTAGTTGGAGTTCATCCTCCGTTGGTGCGGCACCGGATGCCCCTTTCCGTGTGCCGCTTCTTTTTTTTTGGACTCAAACCAAACTTGATGGACATCAAGGCCGGACTTGTCCCGCCGATGACATAGTGCCGGCCAATCGCCGCCCATCGAGGCGGCACCGGCAACCAGAAGAACTCCCCGGACAAACGTTTAGGAGGCGCACCATGGGTAAGAACAATCTTGCGACAGCAACCCTATTCGCAGCAGGACTCGCCTTTGCGGGCGGCGCCTGGGCCTGGAACGAGGGGGGTGGCGAACAGGAAGAGGCGATGACCATGGAGGCGGACCTCGAAAACGGCCGCGACGTGTACGAGGTCTGCGCCGCCTGCCATATGCCCGAGGGCTGGGGCACCGATGAGGGCACCTTCCCGCAGCTCGCCGGACAGCACCGCAGCGTGCTGATCAAGCAGCTGGCCGACATCCGTGCCGGCAACCGTGACAACCCCACCATGTACCCGTTCGCCCTGCCGCAATCGATCGGCGACGCCCAGGCACTGGCCGACGTGACCGAATACATCCAGCGGCTACCGATGCATCCGGAGCACGGCAAGGGGCCTTGGGAAGAGGCCACTGCCGAGTTCGCTCAGGGCAAGAAGCTGTATGAGGACAACTGCGTTCGCTGCCACAAGGAGGATGGCATGGGTGACGTCAAGGAGTTCTACCCACGCATCAACGGCCAGCACTACAACTACATGGTGCGCCAGTTCGAGTGGATTCGTGACGGCAAGCGGCGCAACGCCAACCCGGAGATGGTGGAGCAGATCGAGAACTTCACCGACAAGGATATGCAGATGGTGATCAACTACGCCGCACGCATCCCGGTACCGAAGGACCAGGTGGCCCCGAGCGTGAACTGGCTCAATCCGGACTTCGAATAATAGAAACGTAGCGGGCGGCTCCGGCCGCCCTCCCTATTCGCACGGAAACGGCATCCATGAACACCGGACCCGAAAAGCGGCCTTCCATCCCTGTCATGCTTCTGAGCGGTGCGGCACTCGTATTGTTGCTGCTGCTGGTGCACAACCCATTTACGGGTACGCCCACCTCGGCGCCGGTGTGGTGGGTCTCGCTCACCGCCCCCCAGTACCCGGACGCGGCGTTTCCGGACGGCATCCGCATCCACTTCCATGTGGATGGCGTCTTCAACGGCTGCCGCTATGTGGAGTCGCAGGAGACCTACGAATCGGAGCGTCTCAACTGTAAGCACGAGATGGACGCCATCAACCACTATGTGGGGATGTACCCCATCGCGTCCGGTGCCCCCGTGGAGCGGGCCTTTGCACCGTTTGTCTTCTCCCTGCTGGGGCTGATGATCGTGGCGTTTGCGCTGCCGGGACGGTTGCTGCGCACCGGTGCACTCGCAGTGGGCGGCATCGCCATTGCGGTGTGGATGTCGCTGGCCATTCACACCGAGGGGGGCGTGCTGCTGTTCTCACCCAACTATCTGGCCGACATGCAGGGGACGATGGATCTCGATCGGGAGGACATCGCCGAAATGACCGGCTTCGAGGCCATCCAGGAGAGCTACCACGAGGCGCTCGGCCGCTACTTCCCCAATCCTGAAACCATGAAGATGCGTGCGGGGATCGTGGCCACCGCCACCTGGCTGGTCTACGGTGGCCTGATCGCTGCGATCGCGCTGCTGGTCGTCGGTGTCTGGCGCTGGAGGCCGTTCTACTGGCTGCTGGCCGGGGTGCCGATGCTGCTGCCGGTGTTCTTCGTTCTCGACTATGCCGGCTGGCTCTGGTGGTTTGGTCACTCCCTCAATGAGATGGGAGCCTTCACCGTGAAGCCGTTCATGCCCACCGTGTTTGGCGACGGCAAGGTAGCCCAGTTCGCCACCCACTCCTATCCCAACACAGGCTTTGGGCTGATGATGGGCGTGGCGGTGCTCATGGCTGCGGCCATGGTCATCCGGAGTCGCGAACTCAAACGGGGTCAGTGACCGTGAACGGCCGGTGCGGCCTGCTGCTCCTGCTGGTGGTGGCGCTCCCGGTCACCGCCGCCCCTCGACCGCTGCAACCGCTGATCGACGCGGTGGAACCCGGCGCCACACTCTCCCTTGAGCCGGGGGTGTATGCCGGCCCGGTGGTGATCGACAAGCCGTTCACCCTCGACGGCGGGGGGGCGGCCACGATCGATGCGGGTGGACGGGGCACGGTGGTGGTGGTGAAGACCAACGGTGCCGTTGTGCAGAACCTGCATCTGACCAACTCCGGCGACTCGCACAACGACATCGATGCCGGTGTCCAGGTGCGCGGCATGTTCAACGTCGTCAAGGACAACGTGATCGACAACTGCCTGTTCGGCATCGATCTGCAGCAGGCGGAGAACAACATCGTCCGCCGCAACCACATCAGTTCCAAGCCGGTCGAGCTCGGCATGCGCGGCGACGCAATCCGCCTGTGGTACAGCTTTTCAAACCGCATCACCGACAACGTCATCACCGACTCCCGCGACACCGTCATCTGGTATTCGAGGGACAACACCATCGCCCGCAACCGGGCGAGCGGCGGGCGCTACTCCCTGCACTTCATGTACTCGCAGGAAAATGTGGTCGAGGACAACGTGTACCAAGACAACACCGTCGGTATCTTCCTCATGTACAGCGACGGCGTGGTGGTCCGCAACAACCGCGTCCTGCGCTCCGTCGGTTCAACCGGTACCGGCCTGGGGCTGAAGGAGACCTCCGCGGTGACGGTCGAGGGCAACGAGATCCTCTACTCGGCGACCGGTATCTACCTCGACGTGTCGCCTTACCAGCCGGACACCGAAAATATCTTCCGTGACAACCTGGTCGCCTATAACGGGATCGGCGTCGAGTTTCACAGCGACTGGGCCGGGAACCGGTTCCTCGACAACCGGTTTCAGGGCAACCTGACGCAAGTGGCCGTCAAGGGCGCCCGTACCGCCGCGCGTAACGAGTGGCACGGAAACTGGTGGGACGACTACGAAGGGTTTGACCGCGACGGCGACGCGACGGGCGATACGCCCTATGAGCTTTACGGCTATTCCGACCGCATCTGGCTCGATGTGCCCGGCGCCCGGTTCTTCAAGGGCGCGCCGCTGCTGGCGGTGATCGATTTCCTGGAGCGGCTGGCGCCGTTCAGTCCGCCGGCACTGATATTGCGCGACCAGGCACCGCGCATGGGGAGCACGTTTTGAGCACCGAGCCACCGATCAACCGCCGCAAGCAGCAGGCGCGCCGACGTTTTTTGCGCACGGCGGCACTGACGGTCGGGGTGACCGGGATATCGCTGCTCGGATTCCTGCCGACCACCGGTAACAGCCGCGCACGGCTGCGCCCCCCCGGCGCACTCGACGAGCACGACTTCTATGCCGCCTGCATCAAGTGCGGGCAGTGTGTGCAGGTGTGCCCGGTGAAGGCGATCGAGCTGGCGGATATCAGTGACGGCTTCGGTCTTGGCGTGCCCTACATCGATGCCCGCGCCCAGGCGTGTGACTTCTCCTGCGACGGACTGCAGTGCGTGCTCGCCTGTCCGACCGGCGCCCTCACCCACGAGATCAACTACCCGCACGAGACACGCATGGGGTTCGCCCGCCTCGCGTGGCCGGGCAAGTGCCTCGCCGTTCGCGGTCAGGGGTTCCAGGGCCAGGTGCGCGGGCCGGAATTCGAAGGGCTGCTGCGTTTCGACGAGGTGGACCGCTGGAACCCGATTCCGGTGCGCGATCAACCATTCGATCTCGAACTGTGCGATCTTTGCGTGCGGCTCTGTCCGATCGAGATCCGGCTGGCCCAGTGCGCGGAGGGCAAGCCGCCCTCCAATGACGCCAACCAGTGTCCCCCGGCGCACGCCATCACCCTGCAGCCGATGAACGGCGGCGGGGTCGGCATGGTCCCGGTGGTGGAGGCGGGCTGTGTCGGCTGCGGTGTGTGCGAGATGGTCTGCCCCACCGAGCCGCCGGCCATCGTCATCGATATCGACCGAACGGCGGATACGCTATGACCCATTTCGGCGAGAGCCTCATGCAGCTGCTCGGCCGGGCGCCGAAGCGACCGGACAAGGCGGCGATCACCCCGGCGGCGCAGAAGATCCACCTTTACAAGCGGGGCCAGAAGGTGGATATGGAGGCGATCCGTGCCGAGCACGCGGCGCACGACAGCCGCAAATGGCTGCGGCGGCGCTGGGCGACCCTGCTGGCGGTCAATCTGCTGTTCGTGCTCTCCTTCCAGCTCGACATCCAGCTGCTCGAAGGGGCGCTCACCGCATCCCGTTTTCTCGGTTTCCACATGGCGGACCTCAACGCCGCATTGCAGGTGATGCTGGCGTTCAAGCATGTGGTGATCAATCTGCTCATCGGCACCGTGACCGTGCTGATCCTCTGGATCGTGCTGGGCGGGCGCAGCTTCTGCTCCTGGGTCTGTCCCTACCATCTGATCGCCGAGTGGGGGGAGAAGCTGCACCTGGCGCTGGCCGCCCGCGGCCTCGCCCGCGACTACAGCTTTCACCGGGGCGTGCGTACGGTACTCTACGTGATCTTCGGAGTGCTGGCGCTGGCGACCGGATACACCGTGTTCGAATGGATCTCTCCGACCGGCATTCTCAGTCGCGCGCTGATCTATGGTCCGGGACTGGCGCTGGCCTGGGTGGTTGCACTGCTCGCCTTCGAGGTATTCGTATCACGCCGCGCCTGGTGTCGCTACGTCTGTCCCATCGGTCTCACCTACGGACTGGTCGGGCTTGTCTCTCCGTTGCGGGTCAGCTACCGCCTGGAGAATTGCCAGCACGAGGGGGAGTGCCGCAAGGTGTGCCTGGTACCGCATGTGCTCGATCCGGTGATCAAGGGGCGGGCGCGAGATGTGATGGTGCCGATCGGCGCCGACTGCACCCGCTGCGGCGCCTGCATCGATGCCTGCCCCACCGGCTCGCTACGCTACGAATTCAGGGGGCTGTGATGATTCGATTCGAACAGGTGGGCAAGCGGTTTCGCCGCCAGCCGGTGCTGGAGCGGATCGACCTGACGGTGCCGCGCGGGGATCGGGTGGCCCTGGTGGGTTCCAACGGCGCCGGCAAGACCACACTGATCCGCTGCCTGCTCGGCGAATACACCTGCATGGGCGCGGTTACGGTCGACGGCCGCGATCCGCGCCGCGAGCGGACCGAGGTGCTGAAGCGGGTCGGTTTCGTGCCGCAACTGCCGCCGCCGCTCAAGATGCCGGTCGGACAGCTGGTCCGTTTCGCGGCCGGTGTCTGCGGTGCCGATCCGACACGGATGGAGGCGGTGGCGCGACGGCTCGGACTCGACCCTGCGCAGGTGCGCCACCAGCCGTTCGTGAAGCTCTCCGGCGGCCAGAAGCAGAAGCTGCTCATCAGCATCGCCCTGGGGCGCGAGTGTGACCTGCTGGTGCTCGACGAGCCGGCCGCCAATCTCGACCCGGAGGCGCGCCATGTGTTCTTCAGCCTCCTCGCAGAGCGGCAGGATGCGGTGATGTTGATCTCCAGCCACCGCCTCGACGAGGTAGCTTCGCTGGTGAACCGCGTGATCGAACTCGATTGCGGTCGCGTGGTACTCGATGACCGGGTGGCCGACGAGGTGGACCTCGCTGAACGGCTCTTCTGCCGCATCACGTTGACGCGCACCGAGCCGGCCTTCGATCGCACCATCGGCGAGTGGGGGTTCAAGCCGCTGCACGACAATACAGTCTGGGAAGGTGTCGTGGCCGGGCCGGACCGCCTGCGCTTTCTCGGTGTCCTTTCCCGGTATGCGGCCCTGCTCGGGGGAATCGAAATGCAATCGGAGATCCGGGAGGTCCGGCGTGCGTAACCCACTCCTGCTGCTCCTCCTGGCACTGGTCGGCTGTAGCGGCGATCCCGGCACCGGTCCGGCAGAGGTGGTGTGGGACCGCGACACCTGCGACCGCTGCCGCATGGTGCTGAGTGACCGGGTGCACTCGGCCCAGGTGCGCGGCGGCCCGGCGGACAGGCCGACACGGGTGTACAAGTTCGACGATATCGGCTGCGCGGTGATCTGGCTGGAGGAGCAGCCGTGGCGCGACGACCCACGGACCGAGGTGTGGGTCACCGATCACCGGGACGGTCGCTGGGTCGATGCGCGCGAGGCGTGGTATCTGGCGGGGCAGATTACGCCGATGGAGTACGGGCTCGGCGCGCAGGACACGCCGTTCGAGGGGGTGCTCTCGTTCCAGCAGGCGGTGAGCCGGATCCATGAGGTCGAGCGCCGGTTCAACGTCCACGGCGCCCACCTCGAGCAGCACGCACACGAGGCGCGATGAAGCGTGAAGCAAACCCCTTGCGACTTGCGACAAATGACGAGGAAGCGCTGAAGTGAAACCACTCCTACTGACCGCCTGGACCGATGTGCTCGAATCGCTGCGTGCGCGCTGGTTCATTGTCTACAGTGCCATCTTCGGCGGCATCGTGGTGGCGCTGTTTGTCTTTGGCCTCACCGAGTCGCGCATCATGGGCTTCACCGGGCTGTCGCGGCTGTTGATCACCTACATCCAGCTGGCGATGGCCATCCTGCCCATCTTCGTGCTCATCACCACCGTGCGGTCGGTGGCGGGTGATCGGGAGGCGGGGGTGTTCGAATACCTGCTCTCGCTACCGGTCGGCCTGGCCGCCTGGTTCTGGGGGCGTATGGCAGGCCGGTTCCTGGTGGTGTTTCTCCCGGTGTTTTTCGCCATGGCGGCCGCCGCCGTTTGGTCGGTCTACCGGGAGATCGAGGTTCCCTGGGGCCTGTTCGCCTACTACACCGGCCTGCTGGTAGCGCTCGCCTGGTGTTTCCTCGGACTCGGCATGCTGGTCTCCACCATCGCCCGCAGCGCCGACGTGGCGCAGGGGGCCGCCTTCATCCTCTGGCTGCTGCTGATTCTGTTCCTCGATTTGATCCTTCTCGGCGTCATGGTGCGCGAGCAGTTGCCGCCGGAGACCGCCATCGCCATCGCCCTGGCCAATCCGCTCCAGGTGTTTCGCACCGCCGCCATGGTCCTCTTCGACCCGCAACTGGTGCTGTTGGGGCCCACCGCCTACCTCATCCTCGATCTGTTCGGCAGTACCGGCTACGTAGTGTGGGCGATCCTCTATCCGTTACTGCTCGGCACCCTGGCGGCGGGTGTCGGTTATCTCCTCTTCCGCCGCGGTGACCTTCCCTAGAGCACCGAACAGATAAATGGAACGTTGTCCTTAAGAGCCGGCCAGCTGTAGGAGCCCGCCCCCGCGGGCGAATGGGCCTACCGGAGCAAATCCGGGCTGAAGCGGCTTTGCCGCTATTCGCCCGGAGGGCCGGGCTCCTACAGATTAAGCAACACTCGGTTTAGCTGTTCGGTGCTCTAGCTGCGGCATATGGGGCAGTTCGGGTAAGCAGGCGGGGCATATGGCGACGGAAGTCCGGCCCCTTGGTGCCACATTCAACTTGGTTACAATCGCTGCCGATGAAAACATCCGAACCGATACTTTGGGCACTGGTGGGCATCATGGCCTTGGCGGTCGCGGTGGTCGGCGGCCGGGCGTGGCTCACCGAACCGGGGGAGGCGGTGACGCTGGGGACCGCCAGTGCCGATCCGGCATGCGATCTGCATCACTCCGCCTGCACCGCCCGACTGGCGAACGGCGGCAGTGCGCTGCTCACCATCGAGCCGCGTCCTGTCCGTCCGGTGGAGCCGCTGGCGGTCCGGGTGGCCCTGGGCGGGATCGAGGCTCGGCGTGTGGAGCTGGATTTTGCCGGCGTGGACATGAACATGGGGTTCAACCGCTTCCGCCTCACGGCGACAGCCGACGGGGAGTTTGCGGGTGAAGCGATGCTGCCGGTGTGCGTGCGCAACCGCATGCTGTGGGAGGTGCAGGTGCTCGCCTATACCGACCAGGGGGTCTATCGTTTTCCGTTCCGCTTCGATACGGTACAGCAATGAAAAAACTGATCCCCCTGATACTCATTGTGGGGCTTGCCGGGGCGCTGGGCCTTCTGGTCGGCAAACAATCGATCGATGGCACCCAGCCGGCCAGTGGTCTGCCGCTCGGTGGCGACTTCAACCTCCAGACCCACGAAGGCCCGCTCACCCTCGACGCGCTACGCGGCCGGGTGGTGCTGCTCTATTTCGGCTACGCCGGCTGTCCCGATGTCTGTCCCACCTCGCTGGCGGTGCTGGGCAGCGCCATGAAAAAGCTCACGCCGGCTGAGCTGGAGCGGGTGCAGGGCCTCTTCATCAGCGTCGATCCGGAGCGCGACACGCCGGAGCGCCTGGCGCAGTACGCGGCCTTCTTCCATCCGCAGATGATCGGTGCCACCAGCGATCTGGCGGCGATCAACGACCTGACCCGGCGCTACGGTGCCGCCTACATGAAGGTGCCGAGCGGAGAGGAGGGGGACTACGCGGTCGATCACACCTCCAGCACCTACGTCATCGGCCCCGACGGACGGCTGCGCGCCATTCTGCCCCATGGCACGCCGGCAGAGATGATCGCCACCGCCGCCCGCGAGCAACTGGCGAAGTGAACCTAGAAACCGCAGTTGACCGCTTCGTGGATTCTGTAAGTACGAGAGATGCGAACGTCTATGGCTTTGACGGGCTTCACCGAATGGGTGAGTGCGCTACGCACCCGATTGCACGGCTGTTGCGCCCGCTGGCGGTGTTGCGGACTCCTTCCCTGGAGTCCGCCCTTCGGGCCAGCCTGCGGCTGTCCCAATCCGCTCCCGGCGGATTGGTACTCCTCCTTGCAGGGGATGGCCCTGCGGCGTCGTCGCGCCTTGCCAGCGAACTCGCCAGCCGCACACTCGGGCACGTCCAACTGCGGTTTCTAGGTTGAATGGAGTCGCTCTCCCGCAGCTTCGGCAGCCGGACCGTCGAACCGCAGGAGCGTGAACAGCTGATCCGGCGGGTGTTCCATTCCGTGGCCGGGCGCTACGACCTGATGAACGACTGCATGAGCTTCGGTATCCACCGGCTCTGGAAGCGTTCGCTGGCGTGGCAGGTGAAGCGGGCCCCATTCACCGATCTGGTGGATCTGGCGGGCGGTACCGGCGATATCGCCGCACTGCTGGCCGGCGAGGGGCGGCGGGTGACGGTGGTCGACCCCAGCACCGCGATGATGGCGGTCGGCCGCGAGCGACGCCCGGAACCGGCATGGCTTGCCGGCAGCGCCGAGGCGATCCCGATGAAATCGGGCTCCGCCGACGTGGTGACCATCTCCTTCGGCATCCGCAACGTCACCCACATCGACCGGGCCCTGGCCGAAATCCATCGTGTCCTGCGCCCGGGCGGCCGCTTTTTCTGCCTCGAATTCTCCCGCCCGGCGGCGCTCATCCGGCCTTTTTACGATCTCTATTCGCGGCTTGTCATCCCCCGACTCGGCGCCGCCGTTGCCGGCGAGCGGGAGGCCTACACCTATCTGGTTGAATCGATACGCCGCTTCCCCGACCAGCGAGCGATGGCCGAGCTGATCGAGGCGGCCGGCTTCACCGGGGTGGCTTACCGCAACCTCTCCTTCGGCATCGCCTGCATCCACAGCGGAACCCGATCGTGAACACGGCGCCGGGCGCCGTGTTCACCGGCGCTGCCGTGCTCGGACAGGAGGAACTGGAGCGCCGCATCCAACGCCTCATGGGGCAGCTGGCGGCGACCGGGGTGGGACCCGGTAGCGTGGCGGCGGTTGCGACCGACGACCCGCTCTACACACTGGAACTCTTTCACTCACTGCCCCGACTCGGCGCGGCGCTCTATCCCCTCGATCCGGCACAGCCGCCGGCACGGCGCGACCGGCTGCTGGCGCAGGCGGGAGTCGAGCATCTCCTGCCGGCCGATCCGGAGCAGTTGCCGGATGCCATCGAACCACCCCCTCACCGGTACGACCCGGAGTCGCTGCGCCTCATCATCGCCACCAGCGGCAGCGGCGGCGCCCCGCGCGGGGTGATGCTGACTGGGCGGGCGCTGTCGGCCGCCACCGACGGGGCGGTGAGCTGTCTGGGCTTGGTGGCCGGCGACCTCTGGCTGGTCTGTCTGCCGCTGTTTCACATCGGCGGCATCGCCCCCGTGCTGCGGGCGGAGTGCGCGGGTGCCGGCCTCGTGCTTACCGGCCGCTTCGACGCCGTACGGGTCTGGGACGCGCTGCACCGTCACCCGGTCACCCACATCTCATTGGTACCGCCGATGTTGACGCGCCTGCTCGATCTGTCGGGAGACCAGCCGCCGCCGGCGACGCTGCGGGTCGCCCTGGTGGGCGGGGCGGGGCTGTCCGGGCATCTGGCGGAGCGCGCGTGCGCGGCCCGCTGGCCGGTCTGGGTCAGCTACGGTATGAGCGAGACCGGCGCGCTCATCGCCGCCCGGCCGGTGGGCGCCGCCTGGCGCGCGGGTCGGGTCGGCGTGCCATTCCCCTCCGTCGAGTGCGCCATAGCGGACGGGCGCATCCGGCTACGCGGCCCGATGCTGATGGCGGGCTACGCCAATCCGGAACGGTGTCCGGGTGACGGGTTGGCGGCGGGCTGGTTCACCACCGGTGATGCGGGGGTATTCGACAGCGATGAACTGGTGGTGCGGGGCCGTGCCGACGAGGTGCTGGTAAGCGGCGGCGAGAATATACATCCGGAGGAGATCGAGTCACTGCTGGCGGAGTGTCCCGGTGTGTCCGAGGCGGCGGCCGCGGGTGCCGCCGACCCGGTCTGGGGGCGGCGGGTGGTACTCATCTACAGCGGCACGGCGGAACCGTGGGCGGTGGAGCGGTGGTGCCGCGAGCGGCTCGCGGGGGCGTGGCGCCCGCGTGCCTTTCTTCGCCTCGATGCCATGCCGCGCACCGGTTCCGGCAAGCTCGATCGTGCCGCCCTGCAGCACCTTGTGGAGGATGGATCCGCAGGGCGCAACTCCGATGCACCGGGTGAGCGGTACGGCGCCGCGCGGCCATAGGATTGCGTCGGCGGCCGGGCTGCCGGGGCCGCGGCCTGGATTCCTTGCTATCATCGGCCGACAGGCGGCCATGACTGAGAAGCAACACCCGGCTGCACAAGAACAATGAGGGGGAGTCGCATGGCCTCGCATGTCGCCGGTACCGGCGTGATCGATTACATCCTGCGCCAGCCGCTCAAGCGGAAGTTCGTTCTGATGCTGGTTCTGCCGCTGGTGGGGCTGCTGTTCTTCAATGGCGGCCTGTTGTTGCAGAAGTGGCGGGCGGTGATGCAACTTGATCGGGTGGAGGAGGTGATGGCCGTCTCCCTCGCGATCGCCGAGTTCGTGCGGGAGTCGCAACGGGAGCGCGGCTATAGCGTGGTGGTTGCCGCCAGCGGCGGTGAGCAGTTCACCGATGAGCTCGCGGGGCAGCGGGTGTCCACCGACCGGCAACTGGTTGCGCTGACGCGGTGGTTGTCCGAAGTGGAGGCCGGGCCGGGTTACAAGGAGAGCGTCGCCGAGGCGCTTGGCCGGGTCGGGCGTCTGGCCGACGTACGTGCGGCGGTCGACGTGGGTGGGTATGCGCCCGAGCGGGTGCTGGAGTTCTACACCGGACTCAACAGCTCCCTGCTCAGTCTGTCCAGCCACTTTCTGGGCGCCAGCGACGACGTGCACCTCGCCGCGCAGCTGTTTGCGTTCTATAACCTGCTTCTCGCCACCGAACAGATGGGGATCGAGCGGGCGGTGCTCGGCGGTGCCTTCTACGAAGGGCGACTCTCGCCGACGGAACGCGACCGGTTGCAGGCGACCATCGCGGCGGAACGCATCTTTCTCGACTATTTCCGCTCCTACATCCCTCCGGATGAGACCGCACGCCTCACCACCGTGCCGCAGGACTCCTGCACGGAGGCGGTCCAGTCGATGAGGTCGGTGGCGCTCGATTCACGCGGGGGCCGCCTCGATATTGATTTCCGTGTCTGGTTCGAGCAGGCCACCTGCCGTATCAATCACTACGGTGAAGTGGCTGAGGGGTTGGCTGAAGCCTTGGCCTCCCAGACCGGTTCCCTGCGTGCATCGGCCTTTTCGACCTTTCTGACCGCCAGCGGGCTCTCTGCGGCGGTGGGTCTGTTGTCCCTCTGGCTCATTTATGCGGTGGCGCGTGGCCTCTCCCGGCAGACCCGCGACATCGTCCGTGCTTTGGGAGAGCTTGCCACCGGTGACTTCGGCCGCCGCGCCGAGGTGATCACCGCCGACGAACTGGGCCACGTGGCCGAAGGCACCAACCGGCTGGCGATGCAACTGGCGGCCACTGCCGAGCGGGAGCAGCGCCAGCGCGAGGCGGAGCGGGCCGCCGCGGATCGATTGCGGGCACAGGTGACCACTATCCGTGACTTCGTCGCCGCGGTGGCCGCCGGCGATCTGCGGCGCACCATCACGCTCGAGGGGGACGATGCCCTCGCCGGTTTGGCGGACAATCTCAATGCCATGAAGGATGGGCTCGCTGCCATCGCCCACGGGCTCGGCGAATCGACCCGCGCCATCCAGCAGACCGTCGCCGAACTGCAGGCGGCGGTGGGGGCGCAGTCGAGCGGTGCTTCGGAACAGGCGGCGTCGGTCACTCAGACCACTGCCACCCTGGAGGAGATCCGCGCCACCTCGGCGCAGACCCGGGACAAGGCGCTGGCGCTTGGCGAGGCGGCCGGGCGCATGCGCGAGGAGGGCGAGTACGGCCTGGAGACCGCCGCCGAGGGGCTGGCGGGCACGCGCGCCATCGGCGCAAAGGTGGAGGCGATTGCCGGTACCATCCTGGCGCTCTCCGAGAAAACCCAGCAGATCGGCGAGATCACCAGGGTGGTGGACAGCCTCGCCCAGCAGTCGCGGATGCTGGCGCTGAACGCCGCCATCGAGGCCGCCAAGGCGGGTGAGGCGGGCCGCGGCTTTGCCGTGGTCGCCGGCGAGGTGAAGGGGCTGGCCGAGCGCTCCCGCCAATCCACCGCCCAGGTACAGAACATCCTGCAGGAGATCCGCGGCGCGGCCGACCGGGCGGTGATGGTGATGGAGGAGGGGCTGAAGGGGGTTGACCACGCCCTCGCCCTCGGCGAGCAGACCGCCGAATCGGTTCGGGGCCTGGCCACCGTCATCAATGAAACCACCGTGGCCAGCCATCAGATCGTCGCCGCCGTACGGCAGGAGTCGGTGGGCATCGACCAGATCGCCTCCGCCATGAAGGATATCGAGGCGGTAACCGGTCACTTCGTCACCGCCACCCGCCAGACCGGCGATGCGGTGGAGCGGCTCGGCCGCATTGCCGAACAGCTCGGCGAGAGCATGGGGAACTACCGGTTGTAGGCGCAATCCTATTGCGCCGACCCACCCGCCCTGAGGATCTCCATCACCGTCTCCGGCAGCCCGATCGCCCGGCCGGACCGGTCGACCGCCACGTGCACCGTGCGGGCGGTTGCGCAGCATGCCCCCTTGCATTCGAACCGATAGCCCAGCGTGAACGACCGCTCGCCCATCGACTCGACCTCCAGGTGCACGGCGACCACATCACCGTGATGCAGGGGACGGGTGTAGTCCGCTTCCGCGTGGACCAGAGGCAATCCCCACTCGCCTTCGGCGATGATGCGGTGCAGCAACAGGCCGCGCGCCGCCATGAACGCCTCGTAGGCGTCGTGGGCGTGGCGGAACAGATGGGCGAAGAAGAGCACCCCCGCGGCGTCGGTGTCGTGCAGCATGACCGGAAAGCGCCACGGCTCGGGATGGATGGCATCGCTCATCGGCGAGTCATCCTAGAAACTGCAATCGGATGCGTAGCGCACTCACCCCTAGGGTGAACTGTGTCGAAGGCGGAATCATTCTCTTCTCCAGCAACTTACCGAAGCCATGAAGCGGTCAGCTGATCATCTCACGGGTGTGGGCGGAAGCCGAGACCGTGCGCCTTGCGGAGCTCTATGCGCCCTTCGGCGATGAGCGGCGGTACGCCCAGATCCCGCGCAAGCCAGCGGGCGGTGTCCAGGCCATGGGCCGCTCCGTGCACCGGCAGCGCGGCCGCGAGATGAACCGCGGCCCACACCCCGGCGGCGCTCTCCAGGCTGGAGGTGACCACCGTGTCGACCCCTTGCCCGGCGGCGCGCCCGGCCAGCGCCAGCGTCGGGCGGAGGCCGCCCAGCTCACCCGGCTTGAGCACCAGCCGGCGCACAGCGCCCGACGCAATCGCCGCCGTGCCCAGTACCGGAATGGACTCATCCAGGGCGAGGGGAAACCGGGCCCCTGCCTGAAGTTCTGCCAGTTCCGCAATGGTCGGGTTGGCGAGCGGCTCCTCCAGCGATTCGACCGGCAGAGCGGCAACACCTGCAAAGAACGCCGCTGCCTCCCGCCGGCCCCAGGCGCCGTTTGCATCCAGACGCCAGCGCACGTCCGGTACCGCATCCACGGCCCGGGCCAGCATCGACAGCTCATCCTCCACCGGCGCCAACCCCACCTTGAGCTTCAGTGTCCGGAACCCGGCGGCAACGGCGGCGAGGGCCCGATCCGGCAACGTTTCGTCGGCTGCCCCGAGGGCGGCATTCACCTCGACCCACTCTGCGGCCGTGGGGTTGAGCAGGGTGGCGAGTGGTCGGCCGGCAGCCTGGGCGGTGAGGTCGAGCAGGGCGGTTTCGAGCGCGCAGAGCGCGGCGGGCGGGCCTGCCGGCAGTTCGGCCAGCACACCCTCCACCGACCGGCCCGCCACGGCATCGAGTCGTGCCGCCAGCCAATCGCAGGCGCCGTCAGGCAGGAGCGGCGCGCACTCCCCGTAGCCGATCAGGCCGTCATGGCTCTCGATGCGCAACAGGGCGCCGTATCGGACAGCGAAGACACCGCGGCTGGTACGCCAAGGCTGGCGCAGTGGGAGTGCATAGGGCGTGAGTCGGGCTGCGCGGACGATCACGCGGCGACCAGGCCGACGGCGAGCAGTGCGCCGAACAGCAGTTGCAGTTGGGCGGTGTTCCCGAGCAGGCGATTCAAATTCGGTCCCACTGTTCCGTCCCGGAGGCGCACGATCAGGACCAGTGCGAACGGCAGCGCACCCAGGGCCGCCCAGCCGCCCGGCAGTGCCAGGGCGAGCAGAAAGGGGAGGAGTAGAAGAAAGATGTACACGAGACGGGTGGCGGGTCTTCCCAGATGCACGGCCAACGTCCGCTTGCCGACCCGTGCGTCGCTCTCCAGGTCCCGGTAGTTGTTGACCACCAGCACTGCCGCCGCCAGCGCGCCGATCGCGGCGCCGGCCAGGAGCACGGGCGCGGTCGGCGCGGCCTGCTGCAGCCAGGCGCTGCCAGCCACCGCGAGCAGGCCAAAGAAGAGGAACACGAACAGCTCGCCCAACGGGGTGTAGGCGATGGGGCGCGGCCCGCCGGTGTAGGCCCAGCCCGCCGCCAGCGAGGCGAGGCCGATGAGCAGGATCGGCCAGCCGCCCGCCCATACCAGATAGCCACCGAGGACGAAGGCACTGGCGAAGGCGACGAATGCCCCGCGCAGCACCTGCCGGGCAGTAAGCCACCCCTCGGCGGTGGCCCGCTTCGGCCCCCGCCGCTCCGGGGTGTCGGCGCCGCGCAGGAAGTCGGCGGCGTCGTTGTGCAGGTTGGTGCCGACCTGGATCAGCACGGCACACAGCACGGCCGCGAGCGCCGGAAGTAGTTGCAGCGCTCCGGTCAGCCGCCAGCCGATCACGCTGCCCACCAGCACCGGCACCAGCGCCAGGCTGAGGGTGCGCGGCCGGATCGCCGCCAGCCACACCACGGCCGACCGGGTGGTTCTTGCCTCACTCGCCATCCCGACAGTGTCCATGCATTTATCCGGTGAGGGTTAGACGTGAAGCGTGAAAGACCAACGGGGCCCGCCGGGTTTTTGCCGCTTCACGCTTCACCTCTCACGTTTACGGCCTTTAAGGTCTTCGCGGGAAGCGGCTGAAATCGGGCTCCCGCTTCTCCAGGAAGGCATCCTTCCCCTCATGCGCCTCCGGGGTCATGTAAAACAGGGCGGTGGCGTTCCCGGCCAGCTCCTGAATACCGGCCAGCCCGTCGGTATCGGCGTTGAAGCCGGCCTTGATGAGCCGCAGGGCGGTGGGGGAGTGGCGCAGCATGCGGCGGCACCAGTCGACCGTCTCCGCATCCAGCCGCTCCAGCGGTACCACGGCGTTGACCAGCCCCATCTCCAGCGCCTCCCGGGCGTCGTACTGGCGGCAGAGAAGCCAGATCTCCTTGGCCTTCTTCAGTCCCACCGTGCGGGCCAGAATCCCGGCGCCGAGTCCGGCATCGAAGCTGCCCACCTTGGGCCCGGTCTGGCCGAAGCGGGCGTTGTCGGCGGCGATGGTGAGATCGCACACCAGGTGCAGGACATGGCCGCCGCCGATGGCGTAGCCGGCCACCATCGCCACCACCGGCTTCGGCAGGCGGCGGATCTGCATCTGCAGATCGAGTACGTTGAGGTGCTGCACCCCCTGACCGTCCCGGTAGCCCCCCTCCTCCCCGCGCACCTTCTGGTCACCCCCGGCGCAGAACGCCTCGGTCCCGGCGCCGGTGAGGATGACCACCCCGACTTCACTGTCATGATGGGCGTGGTGAAAGGCGCGGGCGAGTTCGTTCACCGTCTCCGGGCGGAAGGCGTTGCGCACCCGCGGCCGGTTGATGGTGATGCGCGCGATCCCCTCGCCGTGGTGGTAAAGGACATCCTCAAACCCCAGGTCGAGCGGTATCCATTCAATACCTTGATTCATTCAAAACCCCTTTGCCACAGAGTCCTACCTCCTGCATCCATGCAGTTGTGTGTGCTCTGTGACTGAATTTGTCATCCCAAACTGCAATCACTCTCGCAAAGACGCCGAGCACGCCGAGAAAAACAAACTGTTGTATCCATCAACGGCTCCACCTTCCGGGTGGAACCGCAACAACTGCCTTGTTCCTGTTTTCTCTGCGTCTTTCGGCAAGTTGCTCCTGCATTGCCCTACCTCGTGCTTCCATGCACTCGTGCGTCTTGGCGAGAGTCCAACTGCCGTTTACAGGTTTGCCTTCAGGCCGTCAGGTCGGCCGCGGCCACCCGTCGCCAGTAGGCGAGGTGACAGGTGCGGCTCGCCTCGCGGTCGATCATAACCTCCAGGATGTTCAAACCGGTTTGTCCGATGGTCTCGGCGAGTGCATCGGCCAGGCCGTCCGCCTCGGTGCGGCGGTGAGCCACCCCGAACGTGGCAGCGGCAGCACCGATATCGATTCGCGGTGGCGTCAGCCACAGCGGCTCGAACTCGGGCAGGCGCGCCTGCGGCAGGTAGCCAAAGATGGCGCCGCCGCCGTTGTTCAGCACCACCAGCGTCGCATCGATCCCCTCCGCTGCCGCGAGACCGTTCAGGTCATGGCCGAAGGCGAGGTCGCCCAGCAGGCCCGCCACCGGACCCGGTCGGGCAGCGGCCAGACCGAGCAGGGTGGAGATACCGCCGTCAATGCCACTGGTACCGCGGCTGGCGGCGATGGTCAGGGGCACGGACCCGCACCCGGACCAGCTGTCCACCTCCCGCACCGGCATGGAGTTGCCGCAGAACAGGGTGCCGCCGGCGAGTCTGGCGCAGAGCGCCTTCACCACCGCCGCCTCCGGCGGCGGATCGGCGGCCCCCAGTTCGGCGCAACGGGCGTCGGCGGCGGTGAAGGCATCGAGCCAGCGGCCGGGTGCCGGTTCCGGAGTGAACTCCGCCAGCGCGCGGCAGAACAGGGCCGGGTCGCCCTGTATGAGTTCGCTGTTGTGGTGCGGGTCGGGCCAGGTGTCGTCGCCGGCCACGCCCACTCGCCGTCCGGCCGGCTGCGCCGCCAGCCAGTCGCCCAAGGTCTTGGAAATGGGCGGTTTGCCGAGAGTGAGCACCCACTCCGGCTGCAGTTGTTCGGCCACGGCACGGTTGTGCAGGAAGGCGTCGTAGCGGGTCAGAATCCCCCGGTGGTGGTGCGGGCCGAAGCGCAGCCCCGAGAGCGGATCGGCGAAGAGCGGCACCTGCAACCGATCCGCCAGCGCCGCAACCGCCGAGGGATCGCCCGCGCCGCGACCGGCGACGATCACCCCGGGTCGGCCGCTCAGCCTCTCGCCCCACCGGTCAACCGCCGAGGGGGCCGGTGTCCACGACGCAGGTTCGTCGGCAGGGATCGAGGGACCCGGTGTCAGGCCCACCTCCGTCGCCGGCACCAGCGGCTCGCGCAGGGGGAGATTGAGGTGGACCGGACCGGGCTGCGGAGTGCGGCAGCACCGGGCGGCCCGCACCCCGAGCGCCCGTGCATAACCGAGCAGCGACGCATCCGGCGTGGGCAGTTCATGGAACTCCCGGACATGGGGGCCGAACAGCCGGGTCTGGTCGATGGTCTGGTTGGCGCCCCAGCCACGCAGCTCCGGTGGCCGGTCCGCCGAGAGCAGCACCAGCGGGACACCGTCGTAAAACGCCTCCAACACCGCCGGATGCCAGTGGGCGGGCGCGCTGCCGGAGGTGGCAATCACCATGGCCGGTCGCCCGCCGCGCCCCAGGCCGAGGGCGAGAAAGGCGGCGCTGCGCTCGTCGGTCTGGATGCGCACGGTGACGGCGGGATGGCGGGCGCAGGCAAGTGCCAGCGGGGTGGAGCGCGAGCCCGGCGAGATGACCGCATCACGAACACCGGCCGCCGCCAGGCCATCGATCAGGGACCAGGCCCAGCGCAGGTTGAGATCGCCTGCGCCGGTCACAATATGGCAGCCATCCGGTCGTCAGCCCAGGCGATCGCCATCGCCTGCTCCAGTCCGGCAAGCTTCAGTTCGGTTTCGGCCAGTTCCGCCACGGGATCCGAGCCCGCCACGATCCCCGCCCCGGCGAACAGGTGGGCCTCCCCCTCGCCCAGCAGGGCGCAACGCAGCACCACCGCCAGCTCCCCTTCGCCATCCGGCTGCAGCCAGCCGAAGGCGCCGGAGTACCAGCCCCGCCGGGTCTGTCCTGCCGCGTTCAGCCAGGCGCGGGCCGCATTGGGGGGGGTGCCGCAGACGGCGGGGGTGGGATGGATGCGGGCCGCCACCGACAGCAGCGACTCCCCGGGACGCAGCCGTCCGCGCAGCGGGGTCCACAGATGCTGCAGTCCGGGCAGGACTCGACGGCGCGGGGCAGGCGGCAGGGTCAACTCGGTACAGCTTGCCTCCAGTGAACGGCGCAGGTGGTCGACCACCGCGCCATGTTCACGCTCCGCCTTGTCCCCCCCGAGCCGGGTGCCGGTCGCTGCCGTCGCCGCCAAGGCGTCGCACACCACCGTCCGGTCGCGCACCGACACCAGCCGTTCCGGGGTGGCGGCAACCAGTGTCGCGCGGCCGAAGCCGGCGGCGAGCACACTGCTCTGGTGATGGCTGCGGGTGAGGGTCTCGATCAACGTGCGGGGGTCGGGCATCCGCTCGGTCAGCAGGCGGATGGTCCGATAGGGGACCACCTTCTCCAGTTCCCGGTCGGCGATGGCATCCAGTGCCCGCCCGGCCAGCCGGAGCCATTCACCGTCGTTCGGGAATGCATCGCTTCTCTGTACGCCGGTGGCGTGTCGAGTGGTGCGGGAACGAAACAGATGCCGCGCCGTATCGCGCCAGACGCCCAGCAGGCAGTGTGGGTTGCCCCGTTCCGGTGCTGTGGCGGTGAAGGTGACGGCCCACCCGTCGCGGGTGCGCTCCGCCAGCACCCGGGGGACGATCAGCGCGGTGTTCGGGAACGTGCTCCATCCGCCACTCATCTCGTCCTCCGGATCGAAGGCGAAGCCAATGAAGGCGCGTGGGCCCCCACCGGCCTGGTCCGGGTCGTGCCAGGACCACCCCTCGAACAGCCGTTCCGTTTCTCTGGTGAGCAGTTTCAAACGGTCCTCACCGGCGGCGGTCAGGCGTGCTGCCTCCCCGCTGCCGACCAGGCAGGTCCCCTCATCCGGACGGCGCCAGAGCAGGCGGCTGCCGGTGTGCGGCAACGACGGGCGGGTGGCCGCATCGACGAAGAGGGTGATGCTCAGCAGATGCGCGTCGGTGCGGCAGCGCGGCAGGAGCTGCGCCAACCGGGCCGCGAGCCGTTCCGCAAGCTGAGCGTCGGTGGGCGGCATGTTCGGGGGTTTCCAAATGGGGCTCGTCGCTGATTCTAAGGCAAGACGCAATGGAGATGTGCCGCCGCGCGTTCGGGTCAGTGATCATCCACGGTGGAGAGGTAGGCGAAGATATCGCGCAGGGTATCGTCCTCGAACTGCTGCAGCAGGCGGTCGTCCGGGTCGTCTGGGTCGTGGATGCGGATTCCCTCCCGGTACTTTTGTACCTGGCGCCAGAGGTAGTCCGTATACTGCCCCGCCAGCATCGGTACCGCCTTGTCGTGACGGCCCCAGCCGGCCTCGCCGTGACAACTCCGGCACTCGCGGTTATAGGTGCGTTCACCGTTCCCCGTATCCCCTTCGGCGCGCGGGATGTTGAGCACCATCTTCGCCATCTGCAGCCGTTCGAGGGCATCGAATTCGGCTTGCTCGTCGAGCGGCGGCAGCGAGGTCATCAGTTCGATCCCCGCCAGGTAGGCGGAGACGTCCTGGATGTCCGCATCGGGAAACTGCCGCTCGTCCATGTGTTCGATCATGGCCAGATTGGGCAGTTCACGATCACGGAACAGGTGCAACTGGCGCTCCAGAAATGCCGCTGGCTGGCCAGCGAGACGCGGATACTCGCCCGCCTTGCCCCCCTCTCCGAACTCACCGTGACAGCCGGCGCAGAGCTCGTTGATCTCTTCCCCGTATTCGGGATCGGGCTCGCGGGCCGTCGCCGCGGTGGCGAGAAGCATCGAGCAGAGCGCTGCCAGGTGGAGGAGTGTGCGTGGGGTCATGGGTCGCCGCGAAAGCCGGTGGTGTGGCGACGTTAGCAAAGCGGTCGGCAAGCAGACCTTGATTTAACTCAAGAGCGCCGGTTCATGGAATCTTGAACCTGTGTTCAACGCTTGACGGCGACCAGCATCGCCTCGTCGCGCATGCCCGCCTGGGTATCCCCGATCAGCCCCTCGTCGCGGTAGACCAGCGGCGTGAGGCCGGCAAACAGTTGGAGCAGTTCGCCCCGGGCGAGCCGGTGGGCGGAGTTGGTCGGTCCGCCGGGATGAATGGCGTCGCGGGTGAAGGTCTGATAGAAGAGCAGCCCGCCCGGCCTGAGTGACTCGATCAGGGCGGGGCAGAGCCGCCGCTCAAGGAAGCGGGTGACCACGAGGACGTCGTAGCTCTCCGGCGGCGGCGGGGTGGCGATGACATCCCGAATCTCGGCGGTCAGCAGGTCATCGGCAAAGCCGGTGAGCTTTTCGATCGCCACCGGGGAGATGTCCCAGGCGGTGGTGGCGAGGCCGTTTTGTGCAAGCAGGACCGCGTTGGCCCCCAGCCCGCAGGCGACCTCGAGCGCACAGCCCGCCGACGGCAGCAGGTGGGTGTTCTCCGTCAGCACCCGCGCCGGCTGTGCCGTTGCGGGGTCCGCACCGGCGTAGCGGCTGTCCCACTTCCGCTGCAGTTCGCTCTCCGCATTCACAGGAAGGTCACCCCCACCTGGAACAGCCGCTCCACCTCGCCGATACGCCGCTTGTCCACCAGGAACAGGATCACGTGGTCCTCCGGTTCGATCACCGTGTCGTGGTGCGCGATCAGCACCTCGGTGCCGCGGACGATGGCACCGATGGTGGTGCCGTGGGGCAGCTTGATCTCGCCAATGGTGCGCCCGACCACCTTGGAGGAGTGGGCGTCACCGTGGGCCACCGCCTCAATCGCCTCGGCGGCACCGCGGCGCAGGGAGTGCACCATCACCACGTCGCCCCGGCGGACGTGGGCCAGCAGGCTGCCGATGGTGGCCTGTTGCGGGGAGATGGCGATGTCAATATCGCCGCTCTCCACCAGGTCCACGTAGGCGGCACGGTTGATGAGCGCCATCACCTTGCGGCAGCCGAGCCGTTTGGCCAGCATCGCCGAGAGGATGTTGGCCTCGTCGTCATTGGTCATGGCGCAGAAGACATCGGTGTCCTCGATGTTCTCCTCCAGCAGCAGCTCCTCGTCGGCGCCGTCTCCCTGCAGCACGATACTGCGGCCGAGCTCTTCGGAGATGGCGCGGCTGCGCTCCGGGTCGTTCTCGATCACCTTCACCTGATAGTGCCCTTCGAGCGCCTTGGCGAGCCGTTTTCCGATGTTGCCGCCGCCGGCGATGATCACCCGCTTGACCGGCTTTTCCAGCCGCCGCAGTTCACCCATCACCGAACGGATGTCCTTCTTGGCGGCGACGAAGAACACCTCGTCGTCCGCCTCGATAACCGTGGTCCCCTCGGGGATGATGGCCCGTCCGCGCCGGTAGATGGCCGCAACACGGGTGTCGACCCCCGGCATGTGCTCGCGCAGGGTGCGCAGCTCGTGCCCTACCAGCGGGCCGCCGTAGTATGCCTTGACCGCCACCAGCTGCACCCGCCCGCCGGCGAAGCCGAGCACCTGCAGGGCGCCCGGATGTTCGATCAGGCGGAATACGTAATCGGTGACCAGCTGCTCGGGGCTGATCAGCACGTCTATGGGCAGCGCCTCCTGGGTGAAGAGTTGCGGGTGGGTGAGGTACCCCAGGGCGCGGACGCGGGCAATCTTGGTCGGTGTGTGGAACAGGGTGTAGGCCACCTGACAGGCGACCATGTTGGTCTCGTCGGAGTTGGTTACCGCGATGATCATGTCGGCATCCTCAGCACCCGCGCGCAGCAGCACGTCCGGGTGGGAGGCCTGCCCCACCACCGTGCGCAGGTCGAGCCGGTCCTGCAGCGCGGCGAGGCGTGCCGGCTCCAGGTCGATGACGGTGATGTCGTTGGCCTCGCTGACGAGGTTGTTGGCCAGTGAGGTGCCCACTTGGCCGGCTCCAAGAATGATGATTTTCATTAAAATAAGTTAATGGGTTAAGGGTTAAGGATTTCTCTCACTTTTCCTTCTAACGGCCTTTGATTCTTCACTGCCAACCGGTTTTCAGTCACGCGACTTGTAGTCTATCCCCAACGCACGCAGTTTGCGGTAGAGATGGGTGCGCTCGATGCCGGCGTGCTGGGCCACCTTGTTGACGGCGCCCTCGAATACCCGCAACTGGTGTTCGAAGTAGTGGCGCTCGAACTGTTCCCGTGCTTCCCGCAGCGGCTGGTCGAAGGCGAGCGGGGCCGCAGCGGCCTGTGGCGCACCGCCGACGGCACCGAGCGCCGTTTCCGCCTCATCCGGTGCGACTTCCCGTTCGCCGCCTATGATGAGCAGCCGCTGCACGACGTTCTTTAGTTCGCGCACGTTGCCCGGCCACGGGTAGTTGCGCAGCCGGTTCTGGGCGGCGACGGAGAAGTCCCGGTAGGGGAGTGATTCGCCGGTAACGAAGTGATCCACATAGAAGGCGATCAGGTCCGGGATGTCCTCGGGGTGTTCGCGCAGGGGCGGCACGCGGAACGGGACCACATTCAGGTGGTAGTAGAGGTCGGCGCGGAACCGTCCCTCCTCGATGCGCCGGGCCAGGTCGTGGCGGGTCCCCGCAACCACCCGCACATCCACCTTCACCGTCTCGCCCCCGTCCAGCCGGTGCAGGGCACCGGTCTCCAGCGCACCGAGCAGCCGTGCCTGGGTGGTGAGGTCGAGGTCGGCCACGTCGTGCAGATAGAGGGTACCGCCGTTGGCCTGCTCGATGAGGCCGTAGCGGGTGCTCTCGCCCTCCTCGCTGCCGAACAGTTCGACAGTCTGATCGCCGACCAGCGAGGCGACGTTTACGTCGATAAACGGGCCGTGGCGGCGCGGGCTGGAGTCGTGCAGGTAGCGGGCGAAGGCCCCTTTGCCGCTGCCCGGCTCCCCTCCTATCAGCACCGCTGTGCCGTGCTGGGCGATGCGTCGCGCCTGCTCCCGGAGCCGTTGCATCGCCGGGCTGCGTCCCACCGGTTCGCCCACCGGCTGCACCTGATGGCGCAGGCCGGCATTCTCTCGATAGAGGTTGTAGGCCTCCAAGCCCCGCTGCACGGTGACCAGCAGCTTGGCGAGTGAGAGCGGTTTTTCGATGAAGTCGTAGGCGCCGAGGCGGGTCGCCTCCACCGCGGTCTCCACCGTGCCGTGGCCCGACATCATGATCACCGGTGTGTTCAGGGCCTCCTGTTCGGTCCACTCCTTGAGTAGGGAGATACCGTCCACGTCCGGCATCCAGATATCCAGAAGTACCAGATCGGGGCGCCGGGTCTTGCGCGCCCGGCGCGCCGCCTCGCCGTTTGCGGCGACAGCGACCTCGTACCCTTCATCCTCCAGGATCTCCTTGAGCAGCGAACGGATGTCCGGTTCGTCGTCGACGACCAGGATATAGGCATTGGTGGTTTCAGGTTTCAACGTTCGCGTCCTTAAAGGCAGTTGCAAGTGACAAGTGGCAAATCTCAAGCTCCCTTTTTGTCACTTTCACTCGTCACTTGTGATTTTGTCGGCAGCCGGATGGTCAGTCGGGCGCCGCCCTCGGGCGGATTCTCGGCCCAGATGACGCCCCCGTGCTCCTCGACAATCTTCTTGACGATCGCCAGCCCCAGGCCGGTGCCCTTGGTTTTTCCCGTGACATAGGGCTCGAACAGGTTGGCGAACAGGTTCGCCGGGATCCCGGGGCCGTCATCCTCCACCGTCAACTCCACAAAGGAGCAGCGGGCGTCGGTGGCGCAGCGGGTGGCGAAGTGAACGGCGACGGTGCGTTCACCGGCGACCGCCTCCACCGAATTTCGGATCAGGTTGTGCATCACCTGCCGCAGCCGGGCTGCGTCCGCCTCCACCCATGGCAGCCCCGCATCGAGGACCACCCCCAGGGTCAGCCGGTGATCGCCGCGATACAGTTCGAGTACCTCGTTGACCAGCCGGTTCAGGTCGACCGGCTCGGCATGCATTTTCGGGCTGTTGGCGTAGTCGGAAAAGGCCTTCACCATCTCCTTCATCGCCTCCACCTGCTGGACGATGGTGTGGGTGGAGCGATCCAGTACCTCCGCATCCTCCGCATCCATCTTGTTCAGATACTTGTGCCGCAACCGTTCGGCGGAGAGCTGGATCGGTGTCAGCGGATTCTTAATCTCGTGGGCAAGACGGCGCGCCACCTCGCCCCAGGCGGCGTCGCGTTGGGCCTGGATGAGGGTGGTGACATCGTCGAAGACGATGACGTGGCCACCGCGAATGTCACCGATACCGGGCAGTGGCGCGCCGCGGCACATCAGCAGTTGTCGCCCCTTGCTGCCGAACAGGGTGACCTCGGCGCGCCACTCCGGCGATCCGTCGGCAAATTCGGGCCCGATGGCGGCGATCAGCGGTTCGAGCCCCGGGTGAGCCTCGCCGAGCCGTTGCAGCGGGGCATCCACAAAGCCCTCCAGTTCGGCACCGAGGATCTGCGAGGCGGCGGCGTTCACCGTGCGCAGTATCCCCTTGTCGTCCAGGGTGAGCACCCCGGAGGAGAGCCGGCCGAGAACCGCCTCCAGATAGGCGTGCTGCTCCTCCGCCTCCTGCTGGCTGCGCCGGGCACTGTCGCGCGCCTGGGCCAGCTTGCGGGTCATCTCGTTGAAGGAGCGGACCAGAAAGCCCAGTTCGTCCCGGCTCGGTAGCGGCAGGCGCTTGTCGTAGTCCCCCTCGGCCACCGCCCGGGTGCCCTCAGCCAGGTCGCGGATGGGCGCCACGAGCCGGCGGGCGGAGAAGAAGGCGGTCCAGACCGCCGCCAGCAGGCTGAGCAGCAGCACCAGGGAGAGGGTCAGGATGAAGCTGTACTTGAGCGGCTGGCGCAGGTAGGCCAGCTCCTTGTAGTCGGCATAGGCGGACTGCACGCTGTCGGCCAGCCGGTTGAGCCGATCCGCCACCGGGTAGAGCGCGTGCAGCACGCGGGCGTCGTCGGGACCCGACCGGCCGACGATCACGGCAATCCGCACCTGCAGGCCCCGATCCCCGAGCGGCTCCAGCCGGGCATAGTCGAGCCCCTGACGTAGCTGAAGGAGCACCGCGTCGCCGGGCAGGTTGGGCAGGATCTCGGTGAGATCGGTGCTGGAGCTGGCGATCACCCGCCCCTTCAGGGTCATCAGCGTCAGCTCCGAGGCGTCACCGCTCCGGCGCAGGTCGTTCAGAACCAGGGCAGCGCCTCCTTCGCTGACGGCGGTCAGTTCGGCGCCCAACTGGCGGGTCTGGCGCAGCAGTTCGCGCAGGCGGCCGTCGAGGGAGGTCTTGCCGAGCTCCAGGGCATCCTCCAGCGCCTGTTCCACATGCACATCGAACCAGCTGTCGATACCGCGCTGAAGGAACTGTAGCGAGAAGTAGTAGACCACGCTCACCGGCGCTACCGCGAGCAGGATGAATACCACCAGCAGCCGCACCGTCAGCCGTGAGCCGGTGGCGCGTTGGCGGTACTGGTGGATCACGCTGATCAGGTTGCGCAGGATCAGCGCCACCATCAGCACCAGCGCAGCGATGTTGACCGCCAGCAGCAGCGAATAGAGCTCGCCGAAGACCGCCGAGTTCTGGGTTGCGTCGCTCATCAGGTAGAGCGACGCCAGCAGCAGCAGCAGCACCAGCACGGCCGGCTTGGGGCCGGAGGTGAGTCGTTTCAGGGCGTCAAGGAGCATAGGTACCAGTCGCTCCGCAGCCGCCAGGCAGGGGTCACATAGGCCAGGGGGCGCAGGGGGGAGGGGAGCTCCTCGATATCGAGCCGGGCCCGCAGGATGACCTGGTACTCCTCTCCGGGTTCCACGAACTGACTATCGAGCAGCGGCAGGTCGCGGACGGTGCCCAGTGCGTGCAGCGCCGCCGCCAAGCCGTGGAAGCTGTAGACGGCGCCGCTGTTGAGATTGCGCACGACGTACTGGTCGGCCAGGGCGTGGTAGTCGAGCTGGTAGCGCTGTTCCAGGGTGGCGACGGTCTCGTTCAGCCACCACCGGCGGTGGCGTTCCACCTCGATGTCGATGGCGATGGTGATCGGGACCCCGTTCTCCAGCGCCTCCAGCACCCGCGGGTTGAAGCGGTAACGCAGGTCGGCGTCGAGCAGGTAGACCGACTCATCGAAGCGGGTGTCGGCCGACTCCACGGAAAACCCGCTCTCCGCCTCGGCCGACGCCAGTGCGCTTGCCCCCACCGCAACCAGCGCCAGCAGCCAGTGCAGCCAATGGCGGCGGGGCTGCCGGTTCACCGGAATCTCCGCTGCGCCTGGCGTGCGCTGCCCGCGCTCGGGCGAAGGGCGGTCACCTGGCCTTGATGAGTGCAGCGAAATAAAACCCATCCATCGCGTCCTCGCCGGGGAGGATCTGCCGGCCGGTCTCCGCCGCACGGCCCCATTCGGTGTTTGGCCCGACCACCCGGGCGTCGTCCCGCTCGGACAGGAAGGTGGTGATTTGCCGAGCATTTTCCTGCGGTAGTATCGAGCAGGTGGCATATACAAGCAAACCCCCGGCGCGCAGCAGCGGCCACAGGGCGCGGAGCAGGCGCGCCTGTTCCGCGGCCAGAACGTCGATGTCCTCGCGGCGACGCAGCAGCTTGATATCCGGGTGGCGGCGTATCACCCCGGTGGCCGAACAGGGGGCGTCCAGCAGGATGCGGTCGAACGGGCGTCCGTCCCACCAGCCGGCCGGTTCGGCGGCATCACCGGCCAGTACGGTCGCACGGACCCCCAGCCGGTCCAGGTTCTCCCTTACCCGCTCCAGCCGCTCCGGGTCCCGATCAAGGGCCACCACCTCGGCGTCCGGTGCGATCTCCAGCAGGTGGCCGGTCTTGCCGCCGGGGGCGGCACAGGCGTCGAGTACCCGCTCGCTGGGGGCGGGGTCGAGCAGGAGCGCGGCGAGCTGCGCCGCCTCGTCCTGGACCGAACAGGCCCCTTCGGCAAAGCCGGGCAGACGTTCCACCCCCACCGGTTCCACAAGCTGCACGCCGTCCGGTGCGTACCGGGTGGGGGCGGCTGCGATACCGGCGGCGCGCAGCGCCTCCAGGTAGGCCTCCCTCGACGAACGAAGGCGGTTGACTCGCAGGGTCATGGGCGGATGGGCATTGTTTGCCTCGGCGATGGCGCACCACTCCCCGGGCCACGCTGCCCGCAACTCCTCAAGCAGCCAGGGCGGATGGGCCAGCGCGGCCGCGTCGTCCCGATCCACCGTCGCCTCGATGGTGGCCCGCTCGCGCAGGAAACGGCGCAGTACCCCGTTCAGCAGCCCCCGCGCCCACCCCTTGCCCAGCCGGTCGGCGGCGGCGACGGTCTCGGAGACGGCGGCGTGGGGCGGTGTATCGAGGTGGATCAGTTGGTAGAGCCCGACCAGCAGCAGGAAGTGGACATCCCGGTCGCGGCTGCGCAGCGGCTTCTCGACCAGCTCGCCAGCGATGGCGTCCAGCCGCAGACCCCAGCGCAGGGTGCCATAGCAGAGTGCCTGGGTGAACCCACGCTGGTCGGCCGGCAGGCGGGCGAGGTAACGGGGCAGGACGGCGGTCAGCGAGCGCCCCTGGTCCCATACCTCCTGCACGGCGCGGGCGGCGGTCTCGCGGGGGCAAGGGTCGGAGTGGTCGCCTCCCGCATGCGGTCGCCCCTGAAACGTCCGGTGTGCCCCGGCGCTGTGCTTGCGCGGACCCTTAGCCATTATCGAGATGGACACCGTTCAGGTCGCGGCCATTGAGGAATTCGGCCGCCGAGAGCGGCCGCCCGCCCGGCAACTGGAGGCGGGTGATGCGCAGCAGGCCGTCACCGGTTGCCACGTCGATTCCGTCCCGGCCGGTGGCGACCACACGGCCCGGTTTGCCGCTTCCGGGTACGACGGTCGCCTCCCAGACGCGCAGAGCATCCTCGGCGAGACGGGCCTGGGCCACCGGCCATGGATTGAAGGCACGCACCTGGCGGTGGATCCCGGCAGCGGGGCGCTGCCAGTCGATGGCCGCTTCCCCCTTTTCCAGCTTCTTGGCGTAGGTGGCTTCGGCATCATTCTGCGGCTCCGGCTTCAGTTCACCACCGGGGAGCTGCGCCAGCGCCTCCAGCAGGGCCGAGGCACCCAGTCCGGCGAGCCGGTCGTGCAGCCCCTGGGCGTTCTCCTCCGGGCCGATGGGGGTGGTGGCCTTGAGCAGCATGGGGCCGGTATCGAGCCCCGCCTCCATTTGCATGATGGTAATCCCGCTCTCCGCATCGCCGGCCAGGATGGCGCGCTGAATGGGGGCCGCCCCCCGCCAGCGCGGCAGCAGCGAGGCATGGATATTGATGCAGCCGAGCGTGGGGATATCCAGTACCGCCTGGGGTAGCAGCAGGCCATAGGCGGCCACCACCATCACATCCGGTTTGAAGGCGGCGAGCGTTGCCTGCTCTGCCGGGTCCTTCAGGCTCTCCGGTTGCAGCACCGGCAGCTGGTGTTCGAGGGCGAGCGCCTTGACCGGGCTCGGGCGCAGCTTCCGGCCGCGGCCTGCCGGGCGATCCGGCTGGGTGTAGACAGCCACCACCTCGTGGGGCGATTCGATCAGGGCTGCGAGCGCCCGGGCGGCGAACTCGGGGGTGCCCGCGAAAACGACTCTCAGGGATTGCGGCATGGTTTGTTCTTTTCCAAAAAAAAAACGAAATTCACCCCAGGGGCACAGAGGACACAGGGTGAAAGGGGGCTACCGGTCCCGGTTCGACCCCTGGAATCTGGTCTTCTCTAGCCCCGGCACCTGTCCGGGCCGGGCTCCCGCCAATCAATCGCTTATGCGATTGTTGCGGCGGTCCATCCCTGGACCGCACGGGAAACGCTGATTAATTCAGCATTTCCCTGGTGTTACAGCGTCTTGCGGCGCAGCTTCTCCAGCTTGCGGCGAATGCGCTGGCGCTTGAGTTCGGAGAGATAGTCGACGAACAGCTTCCCCTCCAGGTGATCCATCTCGTGCTGGATGCAGACGGCCAGCAGCCCCTCGGCCTCAAGCTCGAACGGGTTGCCATCACGGTCCAGGGCGCGCACCGCCACCCGATCGGCACGCTGCACCGTTTCATAGATGCCGGGCACCGACAGGCACCCCTCATCCATCTCCTCCACCCCCTCGCGACGAGTTATCTCGGGGTTGATGAGTACCAGCGGCTGGTTCTTCTCCTCTGAGGTGTCGATGACGACGACCTGCTCATGTACATCCACCTGGGTGGCGGCGAGGCCGATGCCCGGGGCGTCGTACATGGTCTCCAGCATGTCCGTGACCAGGTGGCGAATGCGATCGTCCACCCGTTCGACCGGGCGGGCCCTGGTGCGTAGACGCGGATCGGGAAAATGAAGGATATTGAGGATGGCCATGTCAGCTTGTCGAGATTGCTGGGGGCGGATGATCGAGCCGTCCGGGCGCTACGCGGGACCGAAACGGCCGGAGCCGGATGCCAATCATAACGTAATTCTCACTTTCGGCCTTGACACTTTGAGCCGGTGGTGAATTCCGATACACTCGCCGCAAACCGGATAGACCCACGGCGTCGTTCGCAGAAAAGGGATGTCATGAACAAGAATCGTTTCAATACCCGAGTCGCGCTGCTTCCCGCGGCGTTGATCGCCCTCCTGTCCGGCTGTGCGACCACTCCGCCGCCGGAACCGGTAACGGAACAGGCCGTTCAGCCCCTGGTCGCCACACCGGCGACCGAACCGGCGCCGCACCGGCGCCCGGTTGAAGAGGTGGTCGCGGCGGTGCGCCCCGACCATCCCGAGCGCTACGTGGTGCAGCCGGGAGACACCCTTTGGGACATCTCCGCCCGCTTCCTGCGCGACCCCTGGTACTGGCCCGAGATCTGGTCCGTGAACCCGCAGGTGCGTAATCCGCACCTCATCTACCCGGGCGACATCCTTTCCCTTGTCTATATAGATGGGCGCCCGACGATCCAGGTTCAACGGGGTGGTGATATCCGGCTCTCACCCCAGATTCGGGTCGAGGACCTCGATCGGGCGGTCCCGACCATCCCGATCGACGCCATTCGCCAGTTCCTTGGCCGTCACCGGGTGGTGGGCGCGGGCGAGCTGGAACTGGCACCGTACATCCTCTCCAGTACCGAGCAGCGCCTGATTGCCGGGTCCGGCGACACCATCTTTGTGCGCGGCATCGAGGAGCCGACTCGTGCCTGGCAGATTGTCCGTTCCGGCAAGGTGTACCGGAACCCCGACGATCCGAAGGATATCCTCGGTTACGAGGCGCTCGACGTCGGCGATGCACGACTGGAGGCGGCGGGCGATCCGGCCACCCTGCAGATCACCCGTTCCACCCGCGAAGTGCTGGTGGGTGACCGGCTGATGCCGGAGGCAGACGACCGCTTCATGGAGAACTTCATTCCCCGCGGACCCGAACAGCCGGTCTCGGGGCGTATCCTCGCGGTGATCGACGGTGTGAACCAGATCGGCCAGCACCAGATCATCGCCCTCGGCGTCGGTGCGGATGCCGGCCTGGAGCCGGGGCACGTGCTCGCGGTGTGGCAGGATGGCGGCATGGTGCGCGATCCGATCAATCGGGAACAGGTCAAGTTGCCTGATCAGCGGGCCGGCGTGGTGATGGTTTTCCGGGTATTCGATCGCATGAGCTACGCGCTGGTGATGAACGCCACCCGGGCCATGCATGTCCGCGACGTCGTCACCAACCCGTGAACGGGAGATGGTGCGAGACTGGCTGGCCCTCTCCCGCATTCCCGGGGTAGGCCCAGCCACCTTTCGCGACCTTCTCGACCGCTTCGGCGACCCCACCACGGCACTCGCCGCCGGGCCGCCGGACGCGGTACTCGGGTCCGATTTGCGCCAACGGCTGAGCCAGCCCGACTGGGCGGCGGCAGATGCGGACCTCGCCTGGAGCGAGGGGCCCGACCGCCATATCCTCACCCTCCACGATCCCCGCTACCCGGCCCTGCTGCGGGAGGTGGCTGCGCCCCCGCCGGTGCTGTTCGTGGCCGGTAATCCAATCGCCCTCGGCGAACCGCAACTCGCCATGGTGGGGAGCCGTAACCCCACGTCGGGCGGGCGAGACACCGCCTTCGAACTGGCCCGCCACCTGGCCGGTACGGGGCTGAACATCACCAGTGGCCTGGCCCTGGGTATCGACGGGGCGGCCCACCGGGGTGCCCTGGAGGCGGCGGGGCAGACCATCGCCGTGACGGGTACCGGCCCGGATCGGGTCTATCCCGCCCGGCACAAGGTGCTCGCGCACGCCATCATCGACGGTGGCGGGGCGCTGGTGACCGAGTTTCCACCCGGCACCGGCCCGATGGCGGAGAATTTCCCCCGCCGCAACCGCATCATCAGTGGGCTCAGTCTGGGGACGCTGGTAGTGGAGGCGGCCCTGCGCAGCGGGTCACTGATTACCGCGCGGCGGGCGTTGGAGCAGGGGCGGGAGGTGTTCGCCATTCCCGGTTCGATACACAATCCCCTGGCCCGCGGCTGCCACCGGCTGATTCGCGAGGGGGCCAAGCTGGTGGAGACGGCGGCGGATATCCTGGAGGAGCTTGCGCCCCAGTTGCGCCAGGTACTGAACGAATCGGCCGGGCCGGCGTCTGAATGCGCGGAAGAGCGGCTGGACCCCGAGCAGCGCAAGGTCCTGGATTGCCTTGGATTCGAGCCCGCCACGGTGGACCGCCTGGTCGAGCGAAGCGGATTGACGGCCGAATCCGTTTCCTCCATCCTCTTGCTCCTGGAGCTTGAGGGCTATGTGGTTGCGGCCGCGGGCGGCCTCTATTCGCGATACCCCCGGACACACGACACTTGAGAGCCAGTGATGAAGCAGACCGTGTTTGATGTCCTGATGTTTCTGTTCGAGAACTACATCAGCGACGAGGCCGCACTCGACGACGACCAGGAAGCGCTCCGCGACTCGCTGCTGGAGGCCGGCTTCAAGCATGGCGAAATCCGCCAGGCATTCGACTGGTTGGAGGCGCTCGCCGACATGCAGGATGAAGCGAACCGGCAGCCGGTACAGACGCAACACGCCCTGCGGATCTACTCGGACGAGGAGTCCGAAAAGCTTGGCACCGACTGCCGCGGCTTCCTCCTCTTCCTGGAGCAGACCGGCGTTGTGGACTCGATGCTGCGAGAGATGGTCATCGACCGCGTGATGGCCCTGGGCGGCGATGAGGTCGATCTGGATCAGCTCAAGTGGGTCGTGCTGATGGTGCTGTTCAACCAGCCCGGGCGCGAGGCGGCATTCGCCTGGATGGAGGACCTGGTCCTTGATGAAATGCCGGCCATTCTCCACTAATCTCCGGCAAGATTTTGGTAGTCGATGCCCGCACCATGCGGGCATCGCTTTTTTGGGCGCCTTAAGCGGCGGACAGGAAAACCGTTACAAATCTTATGGGTAAGCAACTCGTCATCGTTGAATCGCCGGCCAAGGCCAAGACGATCAACAAGTACCTGGGCAAGGATTTCGAGGTCCTCGCTTCGTACGGCCATGTGCGCGATCTCCTGCCGAAGGAGGGCGCTGTCGATCCGGGCCACGACTTCGCCATGAAGTACGAGGTGATCGACAAGAACCGCAAGCACGTGGACGCCATCGCCAAGGCGCTGAAGAAAGCCGATGCGCTCTATCTGGCCACTGACCCGGACCGCGAGGGGGAGGCGATCTCCTGGCACCTCTACGAGATCCTGAAGGAGCGCAAACTGCTCGAAGGCAAGCAGGTGGGCCGGGTGGTTTTCCACGAGATCACAAAGCGCGCCATTCAGGAGGCGATTGAGCACCCCCGGGAGCTGTCGAACTCCATGGTCAACGCGCAGCAGGCGCGCCGCGCCCTCGATTATCTGGTCGGCTTCAACCTCTCGCCGCTGTTGTGGAAGAAGATCCGCCGCGGCCTCTCCGCAGGCCGGGTGCAGAGCCCGGCGCTGCGCATGATCGTCGAGCGCGAGCAGGAGATCGAACGCTTCGTCTCCCGCGAATACTGGACCGTCGAGGCCGAGGCCAGCCACCAGGAGCAGCCCTTCACCGCCAAACTGATCCAGTTCCAGGGCGACAAGCAGGAGCAGTTCAGCATTGAGAACGGCGAGCGGGCGGCTGAGGTCGAGCAGGCCCTGACCGCTGCCGCCGGCGGGAAGCTGCTGGTGGAGAAGGTGGAGAAGAAGCAGCGCCGGCGCAACCCGGCGGCGCCGTTCACCACCTCCACCCTGCAGCAGGAGGCGTCGCGCAAGCTCGGTTTCTCTGCCCAGCGCACCATGCGGGTCGCCCAGCAGCTTTACGAAGGGGTGGACATCGGCGGCGAGACGGTCGGTCTTATCACCTACATGCGTACCGACTCGGTTAACCTGGCCGGCGAAGCAATCGCCGAGATCCGCGATTACATCGCCGAGCAGTTCGGTGTGCAGAAGCTGCCCGAGAGCCCGCGGGTGTTCAAGACCAAGGCGAAGAATGCGCAGGAGGCGCACGAGGCGATCCGACCCACCTCCGCCCATCGCGATGCGGCGACCATGAAGGCGCATCTGTCGCAGGACCAGTTCCGCCTCTACGAGCTGGTCTGGAAGCGCACCGTGGCCTGCCAGATGATCCCCGCCCTCATTAATACGGTGAGCGTCGACCTGGCCGCCGGTGAGGGCAATCGCTTCCGTGCCACCGGATCCACCATCGTCGACCCCGGCTTCATCGCCGTCTACCAGGAGGGGGTGGACGATGCGAAGAAGGATGATGACGAGGGGCGCATCCTGCCGCCGATGGATGAAGGCGATGTTGTCCAGCTGCTCACCGTTCGCACCGACCAGCACTTCACCGAACCACCGCCGCGCTTCAGTGAAGCGAGCCTGGTCAAGGCGCTGGAGGAGCACGGCATCGGCCGGCCCTCCACCTACGCGGCAATCATCTCCACCCTGCAGCAGCGGGAGTACGTGGAGATGGATAAACGGCGCTTTTTCCCCACCGACGTGGGACGGGTGGTGAACCGCTTCCTCACCGAGCACTTCGCCCGCTACGTGGACTACGACTTCACCGCCCGCCTGGAGGATCAGCTCGACGCCGTCTCACGCGGCGAGAAGGAGTGGGTGCCGCTGATGCACGACTTCTGGGAGCCGTTCCATCAACTGGTGGAGGAGAAGGAGAGCTCCGTCAGCCGGAGCGATGTCACCACCGAGGCACTGGACGAGGCCTGCCCCACCTGCGGCAAGCCGCTCGCCATCCGGCTCGGGCGGCGCGGCCGTTTTGTCGGCTGCACCGGCTACCCCGAGTGCGATTACACGCGCAACCTGAACGAGAGCCGTGAACAGGCCGCCGCCGAACCGGAGAAGGTGGAGGGGCGCACCTGCCCCAAGTGCGATTCGGAGCTGATCATCCGCCAGGGTCGCTATGGGCGCTTCATCGGTTGCAGCGCCTACCCGAAGTGCCGCTACATCGAGCCGCTGGAGAAGCCCGAGGACACCGGCGTCACCTGCCCCGAGTGCAAGGAGGGCACCCTGCTCAAGCGCCGCTCGCGCAACGGCAAGATCTTCTACTCCTGTTCCACCTACCCCAAGTGCAAGTACGCGGTGTGGAACGAGCCGCTCGCGGAGCCCTGCCCGAACTGCAACTGGCCCATTCTCACCCTCAAGACCACCAAGCGGCGCGGCACCGAAAAGGTGTGCCCGCAGAAGGAGTGCGGCTACAGTGAGGCGGTGGAAGACGGGGGTGACGAGGACGAGCGCGCCACCGGGTGAAAGGCGGTGAAGCGTGAAGCCTGACCAACGGGCTTTGACGTTTACTGAACCACAGGGCGTTTTCATGGCCGGCGATCCCTCACCCTTCCAACTGCGCCAGGCCGCCCGCTGCCTGAACGCCGGCGGCGTGATCGCCTACCCCACCGAAGGGGTGTGGGGGATCGGGTGCGACCCGCTGAACGGAGAGGCGGTTACCCGCGTCCTGAAACTGAAGGGCCGTGCCGCGGCCAAGGGGCTGATCCTGATCGCCGCCGCCCTTGAACAGCTGCTGCCCTACCTGGCGCCGCTCGCGGCAGGGGAGCGGGCGCGGCTCGAAGCGACCTGGCCCGGCCCGGTCACCTGGCTGATCCCGGCCGCCCCCGATACCCCGCCCTGGTTATCCGGGGAGCATGCGACCCTGGCGGTCCGCGTCACCGCCCATCCGCCGGCCGCGGCCCTCTGCCGCGCCTTCGGTGGCGCCCTGGTCTCCACCAGCGCCAATCCCTCCGGTCTGCCGCCGGCGCAAAGCGCGCTGGCTGTGCGCCGCTATTTCGGCGATGCCGTCGATTTCATCCTCGAAGGCCCGCTCGGCGGCCGCAAGCGGCCCAGCGAAATCCGGGATTTCGCCAGCGGTGCGGTGATACGACCGGGCTGAGAGTCGGGCGCGTTAGGATTGTGTCCTACCGGCCAAGGCTGGCGGTCAGCGCCCTTCGCAGGGCCGCCAAACAGCACTTGAAATCATCCTCGCACAGGGGGTCGCCGACCCCTTCCGCCAACCCGTGCAGCCGGTCCGCCTCACGCTGGAGTTCGTCAAGTCCGTAGCTGCCGCAGACACCGGCCAGCTTGTGGCTCTCCCGCAGCACGGCGGCGGTATCGCCAGCCGACCAAGCAGCCTCGAGGGTCGCGAGCCGTGCCTCCACACCTTCCAGGAAAGCGGCACGCAGTGCGGCATAGCGTTCGGTAAAACGCGTCGAATCGGGCATTGAGTGGTCCAATAATCGGTACGCCCGAAGTCTAACCCAAAGCGTTTCACACCGAAGAAAAGGCAGGGCTCTCTCGCCAAGGCGCCAGGCACACCCTGGAAAACCAACAAGTGCTAATCCCTTTGCATGCTTGGCGCCTCTTTGGTTGATGCGGGGGCCCGGATGCCCTCTACCCATCTGATAGAATCCGCAGCCATGGATGTATCCGATCTGCTCGACTCCCTGAACGACGCCCAGCGCGAGGCGGTCGCCGCACCGCCCGGCAATGTGCTGGTACTGGCCGGAGCCGGCTCCGGCAAGACGCGGGTGCTGACCCACCGTATCGCCTTCCTGATCCGCACCGCCCAGGCCTCCCCCTACGGCATCCTGGCGGTCACCTTCACCAACAAGGCGGCGCGGGAGATGCGCGGGCGCATCGAGGCGCTCTTGGGTATGCCGGTCGGCGGCATGTGGGTGGGCACCTTCCACGGCCTTGCCCACCGCCTGCTGCGCGCCCACGCCCGCGACGCGGGGCTGCCCGACACCTTCCAGATCCTCGATTCCGACGACCAGTACCGGGTGGTGCGCCGGGTGCTGCGCGAGCTGAGCCTGGATGAGTCCCACTGGCCGCCGAAGCAGGCGCAGCACTTCATCAACGCGCGCAAGGACGAAGGAAGGCGCGCCGCCCACATCGACCCGGGTGGCGACCCGTTCACGGCGCAGATGGTGAAGATCTATGCGGCCTACGAGGCGGCCTGCCGGCGCGGCGGGATGGTGGACTTCGCCGAACTGCTGCTGCGTGCCCACGAACTGTGGCTGGAGCGCCCCGACATCCTGGCCCACTACCGCGGCCGTTTCGGTCACCTGCTGGTCGACGAGTTCCAGGACACCAACACCGTCCAGTACGCCTGGCTGCGCCTACTGGCCGGCGACACCGGCCAGGTGTTCGCGGTGGGCGACGACGACCAGTCCATCTACGGCTGGCGCGGTGCAAAGATGGAGAACGTCCACCGCTTCCGCGACGAGTTCGCCGACGTGCGCCTGGTGCGCCTGGAGCAGAACTACCGCTCGACCGGCACCATCCTGAACGCCGCCAACGGTCTCATCGCCCACAACGCCGACCGCCTGGGCAAGAACCTGTGGACCGCCGGCAAGCAGGGGGAGCCGATCCGGCTCTACGCGGCCTTCAATGAACTGGAGGAGGCGCGCTTCATCGCCGAGCGGATCCGCGACTGGGAGGCGCAGGGGGGGCGCCGCACCGAGGTGGCGCTGCTCTACCGCTCCAATGCCCAGTCACGCGTGTTGGAAGAGGCGCTCATGCAGTCCGGTATCCCCTACCGGGTTTACGGCGGCCTGCGTTTCTTCGAACGGGCGGAGATCAAGGACGCCCTCGCCTACCTGCGGCTGGTCTCGAACCGCAACGATGACCCCTCCTTCGAACGGGTGGTGAATACCCCCACCCGCGGCATCGGTGATCGCACTGTGCAGGCGATCCGCGAGCAGGCCCGCGCCGCCGGCAGCTCCCTGTGGGACGCCGCCCGCGAACTGGCGCAGGGCGCGCTCCCGGCGCGTGCCGCCAACGCCGTGCGGGGCTTTCTGAAGCTGGTGGACGACATGGCCGGGGCGGTGGCCGGCCTCGAACTGCACGAGCAGGCCCAGCATGTGATCGAGAGCGCGGGTCTGATCGCCCACTTCGAAAAGGAGAAGGGCGAGAAGGGGCAGCAGCGCATCGAGAACCTGGAGGAGCTGGTGGGCGCCGCCCGCCAGTTCGAGGTGGAGGAGGGGCTGGCCGAGGAGGGGCTCGGCCCGCTCGACGCCTTCCTTGCCCACGCCGCCCTGGAGGCGGGGGAGGGTCAGGCGGAGGAGTGGGAGGAGTGCGTCCAGCTCATGACCCTCCACTCGGCCAAGGGGCTGGAGTTCCCGCTGGTGTTCCTGTGCGGCCTGGAGGAGGGACTGTTCCCTCACCAGATGTCGATGAACGAGCCGGGTCGGCTGGAGGAGGAGCGCCGGCTCTGTTACGTGGGCATGACCCGCGCCCGGGAACAGCTCTACCTCACCTACGCCGAGGCGCGTCGGCTCTACGGTCAGGAGCACTACAGCCGCCCCTCGCGGTTTATCGGCGAAATTCCGGCGGAGTTGGTGGAGGAGATCCGCATCCGCGGCAGCGCCCCCCAGCCCCTCTACGCCCAGGCCGCGGCCGCTGATGCTGCGCCGTCACACGGCCTGCGGCTGGGTCAGCATGTGGTGCACCCCAAGTTCGGCGACGGCGTGGTGCTCAACTACGAGGGGGCCGGCGCCCAGGCCCGGGTGCAGGTCAACTTCGACGCGGTGGGCACCAAGTGGCTGATGATGGCCTACGCGAATTTAGAGCCAGCGTGATTCAAGGGATACAATTCCAGGAGAGTCCGGAGAACGAAGGGGGCAAACAGTGGACCGAAATGCCGTACTGGAGGTGTTGCGGGAGCGCAGGGAGGAGTTGCACAGCCGCTTCGCTGCAAAACACATTGCACTTTTCGGTTCTGCGGCGCGGGACGAGCTTCGTGCAGATAGCGATATCGACATCCTTGTCGAATTCGAGGGCCCGGCAACCTTCGACGGCTACTTCGAGCTGAAGGACTATCTGGAGAGGGTACTTGGTCGCCCTGTTGACCTGGTGACAGAGAAGGGGCTCAAGCCCCGTGCCCGGCGCCATGTCGAGAAGGATTTGGTTCGTGTCGCGTAGCTGGTTGTTGTATCTGGACGACCTGATCGAGAGTGCCGAGAAGATCGAGCGGTTTGTCGCGGGGCTCACCAGTGATTCATTCACCGACAACGAGGCGGTATTCGATGCCGTCCTGTTCAATCTCCAGGTGATCGGCGAGGCGATTAAGAAACTGCCTGAAGATGCCCGGCACCTGCTTCCAGAATCCGATATCGCCGGACCTGCACGCTTGCGGGACCTGATCGCACATCACTACTTCGCGTTGGACGCGGAGATTATCTGGGAAGTCTCGGTCCGGCATGTGCCGAGACTCCTGATACAGGCTCGTGAGCTGCGCGATCGCCTCGATGGGGCTTAGGCAGAAAAAAACCTGAAGTTCACCTGAAGGAGAGAAGAATGAAAAGACGTGATTTCATCAAGGGTGCGGCTGCCGGTGCGGTGGCCACGGGTGCGGCGTTGGGTGCACCGGCGGTGCACGCCAGTCCGAAATTCCAATGGAAGATGGTCACCACCTGGCCGAAAAACTTCCCCGGCATGGGCACCGGCGCCAACTACCTGGCGAAGCTCATCGGCGAGATGAGCGGCGGGCGCATCGAGGTGAAGGTGTTCGGCGCGGGCGAACTGGTGCCGGCGTTCGAGATCTTCGACGCGGTCTCACGCGGCAACGCGGAGATGGGGCACGGCGCCTCCTACTACTGGAAAGGGAAGAGCGAGGCGGCGCAGTTCTTCGCCGCGGTGCCGTTCGGCCTTACCGCCCAGGAGATGAACGCCTGGTTTTATCACGGCGGCGGCATGCAGCTGTGGGAGGAGGAGTACGCCAAATTCGGGCTGGTGCCGACGGCGGCCATCAACACCGGCGTGCAGATGGGCGGCTGGTTCAACCGCGAGATCAACACGGTGAAGGATCTGGAAGGGCTGAAGATGCGCATCCCGGGTCTCGGCGGCGAGGTGCTGAGCCGCCTCGGCGGCACCCCGGTGAGTCTGCCCGGCGGCGAGATCTTCACCTCCCTGAAGTCCGGTGCCATCGATGCCACAGAGTGGGTCGGCCCCTACAACGATCTCGCCTTCGGGCTCCACAAGGCGGCCAAGTACTACTACTACCCGGGCTGGCACGAGCCGGGCACCACCCTGGAGTGCTTCGTCAACAAGAAGGCGTTCGACGCACTGCCGAAGGACCTTCAGGCCATCGTCATCAATGCGGCCAAGGCGGCCAACCTGGATGGACTCTCCGAGTACACGGCGCGCAACAACGAGGCGCTGAACACGCTGGTTACCCAGCACAAGGTGCAGCTGCGGGAGTTCCCGGTTGAGGTGCTGAAACAGCTCAAGGTGGTCTCCGACCAGGTGGTTGCCGAAGTGGCCGAGAAGGACCCCGCCTCGCGCAAGGTCTACGAGTCGTTCCGTAAGTTCCGCGACCAGGTGGTCGCCTGGCACGACATCTCCGAGCGCGCCTACCTGAACGCCCGGGCGCTGTAGCAAACCGAGACCGTTGCGCTCCACCCACCGAGTAGCAGGGGTGGAGCGCAGCGGGCACGGTTCCACTCTCGGACGATGGGTGAAGCGGAGAGACCGTAGGGCGCAATCCTGTTGCGCCGGACCGGCGTCAGCCGGTTATTGCATCGCAGCCGAGCGCGTGAGGAGTGACCGCCGCCCCGGCATCGTTTCCCCCTCGTCCTACCCCAGCACGCCCGGCAGCCAGGTGGCCAGGCCCGGCCAGAGGGCCAGCGCACCCAGGGCAACGAGCTGGATGATGATGAACGGGACTGCACCGCGGTAGATCTGGCCGGTGGTCAGTTCGGGCGGTGCGACGCCCCGCAGGTAGAAGAGGGCAAAGCCGAATGGCGGGGTGAGGAACGAGGTCTGCAGGTTGATGGCGATCATGATACCGAGCCAGATCGGATCCAGCCCCATGGCGAGCAGGATCGGGGCGATGATGGGGACCACCACGAAGGTGATCTCGATGAAGTCGAGGACGAAGCCGAGCAGGAACATCACCAGCATCACCGCGATCATTGCCCCTACCGCGCCACCCGGCAGACCGGTCAGCAGCTCCTCCACGAGGGCATCGCCGCCGTAGCCGCGGAACACGATCGAAAAGAGCGAGGCGCCGATGAAGATGAGGAATACCATCGAGGTAACCTGAGTGGTGGCGCGCACCACCTCCCGCAGGCGAGCGAGATCGAGCCGGCGCTGCATAGCGGCGAGTATCAGGGAGCCGACCGCGCCCACCGACGCCGCCTCGGTCGGTGTGGCGAGGCCGAACATGATGGAGCCGAGCACCGCGAGGATAAGTGCCAGGGGCGGCACCAGTACGACGGCGGTGCGGATCGCCAGTGCCCAGCCGCGCAGGGTGCGTTCAGAGGCGGGAATCGCCGGACTGGAGGCGGGGCGCACCACGGCCACGAAGGTGAGCCAGGCGAGATAGAGTGCTACCAGCAGCAGGCCGGGAATCACCGCGCCGACAAACAGGTCGCCCACCGAGACGGTCTCCGGCGAAAAGATCCCCATATCGAGCTGCGCCTGCTGGTAGGCAGAGGAGAGTACGTCACCGAGCAGCACCAGAATGATGGAAGGGGGGATGATCTGGCCCAGGGTGCCGGAGGCACAGATGGCGCCGGCGGCGAGCGCCGGGTCATAGCCGCGCCTGAGCATGGTCGGCAGCGACAGCAGGCCCATGGTGACCACGGTGGCGCCGACGATGCCGGTGCTGGCCGCAAGCAGCATGCCCACGATCATCACCGAAAAACCGAGGCCGCCGCGCAGGGAGCCGAACAGCCCGGCCATGGTGTCGAGCAGGTCCTCGGCTACCCGAGAGCGCTCCAGCATCACCCCCATGAAGACGAACAGCGGGACGGCAACAAGCGTCTCGTTGGTCATGATGCCGAACAGCCGGCTCGGCATGGTCTCCAGAAACGCCAGATCGAAGATGCCGATGCCGTAACCGGCCAGCGCGAATGCCAGCGCAGTTCCAGCCAGGGAGAGAGCGACCGGGTAGCCGGCCATCAGCACCAGGCAGACGGTCAGAAACAGAACGATGGCGATCAGCGAGGGATCCATATCTGCTACAGCTCCTTCGCCGCGTCACGGTCGGGGCCAGCTTCGAAATGGCCGCGCAGCACGAGGATGCTGCGCGCCGCCTGGGCGATCCCCTGGATGAACAGCAGCACTACGAGCAGCAGGATGGCGCTCTTGAGAAGGAACACCCCCCGCAGACCTCCGGTCTGGGCCGAACCTTCGCGCAGTGCCCAGGAGTTGGCCACGTAGTCCCAACTTGTCCACCCGATGAAGAGGCAGAAGGGGAACAGGAGCAGTAGCGACCCGCCCAGGTCGACCCACGCCCGGCCGCGGGGCCCGAGTCGCCGGTAGAAGATATCCACCCGCACATGGCCGTCGTGGCGCAGGGTGTAGGCGGCGCCGAGCATGAACACCGCGCCGTGCATGTAGGTAACCGACTCCTGAAGGGCGATCCAGCCGAGGTCGAAGAGGTAGCGCAGCACCACAACGGCAAAGGTGACCAGGACCATTAGCAGGGTGAGCCACGACACGGTTCGCCCGATCACTTCATTGAGGCTGTCGCAGAGGCGAGCTGTTCGTTCCAGTGGGTGCATGGTTGAGGCGTGGGCAGGTTTCGGATTCTACGGCTTCAGGCGGTTACCACCTCCCCACTCGGTTCTGGCAGTTATGCACAGAATCGGTGCATGGAGCGTAGCCGCCTGTCAGGTAAGTGAACGCTCGCCTCACTCGGAGAGGGGCTTGATTGTAAGTTACTGATTTATTGTTGGTCCGTGGGTGGGTGACGAAACATCGACCAATGGCGGGCAAGCCCCGGTTTAGCGTGCCTGCAGCGCGATTTCCGCAACTTCTCCACAATGTTATCCACAACTCCTGTGGATATCTCAACAGAGCAAAAACCTACCAGCTGAACAGCCGCCACTGGACGATATTCGGGTCCTCAAGGCCAGTGCTGAAGGTCTCGAGCCGCCCATCGCCGTTGGTGTCGATGAGATAGTAGGGCGGGCCGTTGGTGGGGATGATGCGCACCATGTAGAGCTGGCCGCCGACACGGTACTCCTCGATGACATTTTCGCCATCCTCCCGGATGGTGATCTCCGGCTCCACCTCACCCGTGGGCGGCCTCGGAATGACAGGCTCCTCCTCCGGGCCGGGTAGCACGAGCGGCGGCGGAGGTTCGGGTGGTGGCAGCGTCTCCTGCGCCGACGCGAGCGGGGCGACACCCAGGAGCAGGAGGAGCGAAACCGGGAGAGTGAATCGGTTCATTTGGGGTTACAGGTCCAGCAGGATCTCTTTTTCTTCGGCCGAGGGCTCGAAGCCGCGGTGTTCGTAGTGGCTGAAAATAGCATCCACCACCTCCTGCGGCTTGTCCAGCACCTGGAACAACTCCAGATCCTCCGCGGCGATGGTCCCCTCGGCCACCAAAGAGTCCTTGAACCAGTCTATGAGCCCCGTCCAGAAGCGGCTCTCCACCAGGATGATGGGGATGCGCCGGGTCTTCCCGGTCTGCACCAGGGTGAGGATCTCGGCCAGTTCGTCCAGGGTGCCGAAGCCGCCCGGCATCACCACATAGGCGGCGGCGTACTTCACGAACATCACCTTGCGCGAGAAGAAGTGGCGGAAGGTGAGGGAGATGTCCTGGTAGGGGTTGCCGGACTGCTCGTGAGGGAGCTGGATGTTGAGGCCGATGGAGGGGGATTTGCCGGCAAAGGCGCCCTTGTTGGCCGCCTCCATGATGCCGGGCCCGCCGCCGCTCACCACCGAGAAGCCGGCATCGGAGAGGGCGCGTGCGATCTCCTCGGTGAGCTTGTAGTAGGGGTGGTCCGGGGTGGTGCGCGCCGAGCCGAAGATGCTGACCGATGGGCGGATGCGGGCGAGCCGTTCGAACCCCTCCACGAACTCCGCCATGATCTGGAAGATCTTCCAGGACTCGCGGGTGAGCATGGTGTCGTCCACCGGTGCCATCCCGGGGTGATGTGCTTTATAGTCGTCGCGCATGGAATTCCTTGCTCAACCGATGGCCGTTGCGGGAATCTAATTGTAGTGCCAACACCCTCCCGCCCATAACCTCCTCAGTCAACAATGTCCGACAATCATCACTCCAAGCCGCTCGTCCTGGTGGACGGCTCCTCCTACCTCTACCGCGCTTTCCACGCTCTGCCGCCGCTGACCACCTCGCGTGGCACGCCCACCGGCGCGGTCTACGGCGTGGCCAACATGCTGCGCCGGCTGCTGGCCGACTTCGACAGCGACCGCATGGCGGTGGTGTTCGATGCGCCGGGAAGAACCTTCCGCGACGACATCTATCCGGAGTACAAGGCCACCCGCAAGAAGATGCCGGACGAGCTGTCGATGCAGATCGCCCCGCTGCACGAGGTGGTGCGGGCGATGGGCTTTCCGCTGCTGATGGAGCAGGGGGTGGAGGCGGACGATGTCATCGGCACCCTGGCGCGACGGGCGCTCGAAGCCGGCATTCCGGTGGTCATCTCCACCGGGGACAAGGACATGGCGCAGCTGGTGGACGGCGGCATCACCCTGGTCAACACCATGACCGAGACGGTGATGGACCGGGAGATGGTGATGCAGAAATTCGGCGTGCCGCCGGAGCGCATCATCGATTTCCTGGCCCTGGTGGGTGACACCTCCGACAACATCCCGGGCGTGCCCAAGGTGGGGCCGAAGACCGCCGCCAAGTGGCTGAACGAGTACGGGGACCTGGATGCCGTGATCGCCCACGCCGACGATATCAAGGGGAAGATCGGCGACAACCTGCGCGCCAGCTTGGAGCAGCTGCCGATGGCACGCGAACTGGCCACCATCCGCTGTGACGTGGAGCTGCCGATCGAACTGGAGCAGCTGCACCTTGCCGAACCGGATCGGGCGGCGCTCACCGAGCTCTTCACCCGCCTGGAGTTCAAGGGCTGGCTGGCCGAACAGCTCGCCGAAACGCCCGACCAGCCGGTGACCAGCCGCGCGGCCGCCAACTACGAAACCATTTGCGACGAGGCGGCCCTCGAGCGCTGGATTAAGCGTATCGCCGAGGCGGAGCTGTTCGCCTTCGATACCGAGACCACCAGCCTCGACGCCAACGAGGCGGTGATCTGCGGGGTCTCCTTCGCCCTGGAGTCGGGGGAGGCGGCCTACGTCCCCTGCGGTCACATCTGCCCCGGCGACCCGGACCAGCTCGATCGGGAGGTGGTGCTGGAGCGGCTGCGTCCGCTGCTGGAGGACCCGGCCATCCTCAAGGTGGGGCAGAACCTGAAGTACGACATGAGCGTGCTGGCGGGTCACGGCATCACCCTGCGCGGCATCGCCCACGACGTGATGCTGGAGTCCTACGTCCTCGACAGCACCGCCACCCGCCACGACATGGACTCGCTGGCGCTGAAGTACCTGGGCCACAAGACCATCACCTTCGAGGAGGTGGCCGGCAAGGGGGCCAAACAGATCACCTTCGACCAGGTGCCGGTGGAGCAGGCCGCTGAGTACGCGGCGGAGGACGCCGATATCACCCTCCAGTTGCACCATCATCTATGGCCGCGGCTTTCCGCAGAGCCGGGGCTGCGCAAGCTCTACGAAAGCATCGAGGTCCCGCTGGTGCCGGTGCTCTCGCGCATGGAGCGGCGCGGGGTGCTGGTGGACGTGGAGCGGCTGCGCCGCCAGAGCGGCGAGCTGGCCGCCCGTATGCAGGAGCTGGAGCAGCAGGCCTACGCCGAGGCGGGCCAGCCGTTCAATCTCGGCTCGCCCAAGCAGATCCAGGCGCTGCTGTTCGAAAAGCAGGGGCTGCCGGTGCTGGCCAAGACCCCCAAGGGTCAGCCCTCCACGGCGGAAAACGTGCTGCAGGAGCTGGCCCTCGACTACCCGCTGCCGCGGCTGATCCTCGAACACCGGGGGATGTCGAAGCTCAAGTCCACCTACACCGACCGGCTGCCGGAGCAGGTCAACCGCAAGACCGGCCGCGTCCACACCTCCTACCACCAGGCGGTGGCCGCCACCGGCCGGCTCTCCTCCTCCGATCCCAACCTCCAGAACATCCCGGTGCGCACCGCCGAGGGGCGGCGCATCCGCCAGGCGTTCATCGCCCCGGAGGGGTACAAACTGCTGGCGGCCGACTACTCCCAGATCGAGCTGCGCATCATGGCTCACCTCTCCGGCGACGAGGGGCTGCTGCGGGCGTTCGAGAACGGCGACGACATCCACCGGGCCACCGCCGCCGAGGTGTTCGGCACCCCGGTCGATGCGGTCACCGGCGAGCAGCGGCGCAGCGCCAAGGCGATCAACTTCGGCCTCATCTACGGCATGTCCGCCTTCGGTCTCGCCCGCCAGCTGGGGATCGATCGCGCCGCCGCCCAGCTCTACGTGGACCGCTATTTTGAGCGCTATCCGGGGGTGAGGGCCTACATGGAGCGCACCCGGGAGATGGCGCGGGAGCAGGGGTATGTGGAGACCGTCTTCGGACGCCGGCTGCACATCCCCGACATCAAGGCCTCCAACGGGCAGCGGCGGCAGGCGGCCGAGCGCACCGCCATCAACGCCCCCATGCAGGGCACCGCCGCCGACATCATCAAGCGGGCGATGATCGCCGTGGACGCCTGGCTGGAGGCGGGGGAGGCAGACGCCCGCATGATCATGCAGGTCCACGACGAACTGGTGTTCGAAGTAGCCGGGGATGCCGTGGAAGTGGTCGGCGCCCGCATTCGCGAGCACATGGAGTCGGCGGCCGAACTCTCGGTGCGGCTCGAAGTGGATATCGGCGTCGGCGACAACTGGGACGAGGCACACTGATAGCAGGGGCTGGGGATCAGTTTGTAGGATGGGTTGAGCCCAAAGGGCGATACCCATCGATCGCGCAGTGCAGCACGAGAAATACGAGAAATAGGGGACAGACCACGTTTTTCTACCCCTGTCCTCTGCCCTCTGCTTCCCCCACTGGTGAAAAAAAACGTGGCCTGTCCCCTATTTCCCTACTATTTCCCCGTTTCCCCGTGGGAGCGCCGGTTTTTCGTCTTTTTCCCTGCGATAGAAAAAACTTCTACTTCGGTGACGAACTCCTGACGCTACGCCCGGTCACAGAAGACAGCGCAACAGCGCTCTTTTCCGCCTTCTCTCCCTGGCGGGAAAGGCTTGCCAGGCTCACCCCAAGCCGGTAAGTGGATTGGCCCCGGGCGTTCCCTTCCCCCCTTACGGCGCCCGGGGCTCTTTTTTGTCTGCGTCCTCTCCATCGTTGAACCCCAACCAGCCGTCCAGTACCCTGCGGACCTCGTCAAGCCCGCTGCGCTTCAGCGCGGAAAAGAGCTGCGCGCTGGCATTGGGGTAGTTGGCCGCCAGCTCCCGCTGCACCTTCTGCAGCACGTTGCCGCCCGGTCCCCGATTCAGCTTGTCCGCCTTGGTCAGCAGGATGTGGACCGGCATTTGGGCCCGGGTACACCATTCGAGCATGGTGCGGTCGTGGTCGGTCAGGGGATGGCGCACGTCCATGATGAGCACCAGCCCGGCGAGGCTCTCGCGGGTCTCCAGGTAGCGCTGCAGCATCCCCTGCCAGTGGCGCTTCACCGCCTCGGGCACCTTGGCGTAGCCGTAGCCGGGCAGGTCCACCAACCGGCGCGTCTCGTCGAGAGCGAAGTAGACGATATGCTGGGTGCGGCCCGGCGTCTTACTGGTGCGGGCGAGCCCCTTGATGTCGGTAATTACGTTGATGGCACTGGACTTGCCCGCATTGGAGCGTCCCGCAAAGGCCACCTCCCGCCCCTCGTCGACGGGAAGTTGCTTGAGGGCTGCGACATTGAGCAGGTATTCGGCGTTTCTATAATGGTTGTGCGGCGGCATGGTTTTTTGTGTCTGCTCGGGCGTTTTCCGCCGCGGAAAGTTGACCCGAGTGGGCCAGAATTGGTATATAAATGGGCTCTTATGCGGTCCGGGTAGAGACCCGGCCGACAACCGAATTATACCGACAGGCATCTCTGAGGAGCCACCAATGCGCAAGACTCTCGCTGCGACCGCGGTTTCCGCGTTCGTTATGATTTCTGGCCCGGTCATGGCCAACGATGGGGAAGCCATTTACAACCAGGCTTGCCACGTTTGCCACGCGGCGGGCGTCGCCGGTGCTCCCAAGCTGGGTGACGCGGCTGCCTGGGCGGACCGCATCGCCCAGGACAAGGAGACCCTCTATCAGCACTCGCTGAACGGTTTCCAGGGCAAGGTTGGTGTGATGCCCCCGAAGGGCGGCTTCACCCACCTGAGCGACGATCAGGTCAAGGCCGCTGTGGACTTCATGATCTCCAAGGCACAGTAATTCTTTCTATTTCAAACTGTAAGGTGTCCTGATGAAAAAGGTAGCGATCGCGGCGCTGACCGTGCTGGGCATGATCGGCACGGCCCAGGCCGCCGGTGATGCGAGCGCCGGACAGGCCAAGGCGGCCACCTGCGCGGCATGCCACGGCATGGACGGCAACAGCCCGGCCAATCCCCTCTGGCCAAAACTGGCGGGGCAGGCACCCGGCTACATCACCAGCCAGCTTGTGGCGTTCAAGTCGGGTCAGCGCGAGGATGCCACCATGGCCCCGATGGTCGCCCCGCTGAGCGACCAGGACATGGCGGACCTGGCCGCTTACTTCTCCGGTCAGCAGCGCAGCATCAACGCCGCGGACGAGGAGAAGGCGGCACAGGGCCAGGCGATCTACCGCGGTGGTATCGCCGCGAAGGGTGTGGCGGCCTGCATGGCGTGTCACGGACCGAGTGGGGCGGGTAATCCGCCGGCCGGCTATCCCTCGCTCTATGGACAGCATGCCGCTTACGTGTCCAAGGCGCTGAAGGACTACCGTTCCGGTGTCCGCAGTACCGATCCCAACGCCATGATGCGCGGCGTTGTCGAGCGTATGTCCGATGCGGAGATCGAGGCGGTGGCGGAGTTCGTTTCCGGTCTGCACTGAAGGGCGGTTCCCCGCAACAGAGAAAGGGCGACTTCGGTCGCCCTTTCTTGTTGTGACCGAGTAAATCTGGCGGTGGAAGCAGGTGTAGGGGCGGCGGAAGCCGCGAAACAGCTTCGGGGCGCCTACTCCGCAGAAGTCTTTTCGCCCTTGCCGAAGACGTAGCGGGAAAAGGTGGCCACATCCTGGCTGACCCGCCGGAACAGGTGGTCCAGGTTGATCACGGCGTGTTCAAGCAGGTTCACGGCGATGAAGGGGTGTTCCACCCGCAGGCGCAGGTACTTGGCGCGGGTCATCCGCAGCAGTCGGGTATCGGCGGAGCGCGCCATCAGACGCACCGAGCGGGGCTCCTGGTCGAAAAAGGACATCTCACCCACCAGTTCCCCCTCACCGATACCGCCGATCTCCACCTGCTGTCCCTCGGCTTCGTAAATCAGGGCCACCTCACCGCGCACCACGAAATAGAGTGCCTCGCCCACCTCGCCGATATCGGCGATGATGCCGTTCTTGCGGAAGGAGACCAGTTCGGTAAAGGCGAGCAGGGTCTCGATCTCACGGACCGTCAGCGATTCGCACAGGTACTGTTGGGACAGGAACTCGGTGAGATTGAGTTCATCGGGCACCGACATCGGCAGACTCCTTCTTGATGACCTTCATAGGATAGAGTGAGCGTATGTCCCGGCCAAGCGGTTGTAGCCGGTGTCAAAGTACAGGTCACAGGGCGGACGCCGCGAACCACGGCAGATGTGGCGGTAGAGCCATGCGAGTGCCCCGAGCGAGCGGCACTTTTAGGGTATATTGACCGGACGGCTAAAACGAGGGGTTCTGGAATGAAACGTGTCGTGGCAATCACACTTCTGCTCCTGGCACCGCTGTTCGCGCAGGCGGCCCAGGAGGAGGTTATCGAGGGGATTCACTATCAGCTGGTCATGCCGCCGCAGCCCACCGCGACCGCAACGGGGCAGGTGGAGGTGGTGGAGCTGTTCTGGTACGGCTGTCCTCATTGCTACCACCTGGAACCCTCGGTTCAAAACTGGCTGGAGCGAAAACCGGAGAATGTGGTCTTTATCCGTATCCCGGCTTTCTTCCGCGACAACATCTGGAAGCTGCATGCCACTGCTTACTATGCCGGTGAGGCGCTCGGGGTCGCCGAGAAAATGCACGAGCCGTTCTTCGATGCCATCCACAAGCACAACCGGAAGCTCGCCAGCGAAGAGGAGTTGACCGCCTTCTATGCCGATCATGGGGTTGACCCGGAGGCGTTCAGAAAGGCGTTCCGCTCCTTCGCGGTGCAGGTCAAGGTGAACCGCGCCGGCGACCTGAGCCGCCGTTACGGCATCACCGGCGTGCCCAGCCTGATCGTCGATGGGAAATACCGCACCAGCACCACCCTCGCGATGAACGACCGCATCTCCGCCAACGAACGGGTGATGCAGATCGTCAATCACCTGGTCGCTTCAAGTGCCGCCGAACCGAAGGAGGCAGTGGCCGCCCAATGAAGGCTGCCGAACTCTTTGTCCGCTGCCTCGAAAACGAGGGCATCGAATTCGTCTTCGGCCTGCCTGGCGAGGAGAACCTGGATGTCATGGATGCGCTGCTCGACTCCGACATTCGGTTCATCACCGTCCGCCACGAGCAGGGCGCCGCGTTCATGGCGGATGTCTACGGGCGGCTGACCGGCAGGCCCGGGGTTTGCCTCTCCACCCTGGGACCCGGGGCGACCAATCTGTTGACCGGCGTCGCCGACGCCAACATGGACTACGCGCCGGTGGTGGCCATCGCCGGCCAGGCGGATACCCACCGGCTGCACAAGGCGTCCCATCAGGTGCTCGATCTGGAGCAGTTGTTCCAGCCGGTCACCAAGTTCTCTTCCCGGCTACTCACCCCGGAGATCCTGCCCGAGGTGGTGCGCAAGTGCTTCAAGGTGGCGCAGACCGAGCCCACCGGCGCCACCTTCATCGAGTTCCCCGAGAACATCGCCAAGATGGAGCTGGACGAACTCCCGCTGCCGGTGAAGAACCCGGTGCTGCCGGAGCCGGCCAGCGACCGGGTGCGGGCGGCGGCGGAGATCATCTCCAATGCCCGCGACCCGCTTATCCTGGCCGGTCATGGCGTGGTGCGGGCCAAGGCGTGGAAACAACTGGCCGAGTTCGCCGACACGCTGCACATTCCGGTGGCCAACACCTTCATGGCCAAAGGGGTGATCCCCTTCAAGCACCCGATGGCGCTCGGCAGCGCCGGGCTGCAGGCGAAGGATTATGTGAGCTGCGGTTTCGACCGGGCGGACGTCATCATCTGCATCGGCTACGATCTGGTCGAATATCACCCTTGGCTGTGGCACCCGACCAAGGACCGTACCATCATCCATATTGCCTCGGCCCCGGCTGAGGTGGATGCCTACTATCCTGTCGCCGTTGGGGTGGTGGGGGACATCAAGCACAGTCTGCTGCGTATCGCCGAGTTGGCCACACCGCACCAGGGCCACTGCATGCGCCCTCTGCGGCGGGCGTTGATCGAGGAGATGAACGCCTGCAGCGGCGACGAGGGGTTCCCCGTCAAGCCGCAGAAGATCATCTGGGATCTGCGCACTGCGATGGATCTGGAGGATATCGTCATCTGCGACGTGGGCGCACACAAGATGTGGATGGCGCGCATGTTCCGCTGCGAATACCCAAACACCTGCATCATCTCCAACGGCTTCGCCAGCATGGGCATTGCCGTACCCGGGGCGATCGCGGCCAAGCTCGCCTACCCGGAGCGGGCGGTAGTGGCGGTGACCGGTGATGCGGGTTTTCTGATGAACTGCCAGGAGATCGAGACGGCGGTCCGCCTCGGCCTGCCGCTGGTGGTGCTGATCTGGAACGATAACGGCTACGGCCTCATCAAGTGGAAGCAGCTGAACCAGTTCGGGCGACCCGCCTACGTGGACTTCGGCAACCCCGACTTCGTCCAACTCGCCGAATCCTTCGGTGCCAAGGGGCGGCGCATCGGGTCCGCGGCGGAGCTGTTTCCCGCCCTGGAGGAGGCACTGGCGGATTCAGCGGTGACCATCATCGACTGCCCGGTAGACTACTCCGAAAATCTCAAACTCACCGCCAAGCTGGGTGAGATGGTATGCCCGATCTAATGCCCTCCACGCCGTCGACCATCGATCTCGCACCCCCGGAGATCGGCCAGCGCCTGCGCCTGTTGAGCTACAACGTCCAGGTCGGCATCGGCAGCACCCGCCCGCATCACTACTTCCGTGACAGCTGGCAGCATATCCTGCCGCACCCGCGCCGGTTTCACGTCCTTGATCGGATCGCCGAGGTGTTGAGCGGCTACGATGTGGTCGCCCTGCAGGAGGTGGATGCCGGCAGCCGGCGCACCGGTTTCGTGAACCTCACCGAATACCTGGCGCTCCAGGCAGACTTCCCGTTCTGGTATCACCAGCGCAACCGCGATCTCGGCAAGATCGCCCAGCACGCCAATGGACTGCTCAGCCGCTACCGTCCCACCGAGATCGTCGAGCACAAGCTGCCGGGGCTTATTCCCGGGCGCGGGGCACTGATGGTGCGTTACGGCACCTCGGACGCACCGGTGGTGGTCCTGCTGGTGCACCTGTCGCTCAGCCGCCGGGCACGCTGCCAGCAGATCGCCTACATCTGCGAGGTGGTGAACACCTACGAGCATGTGGTGGTGATGGGGGATCTCAACTGCGAGCTTGGCAGCCGCGAGATGAATGCCCTGTTCCGGCGCACCCCGCTCAGGGAGCCGCTGGACCGCCATCACACCTTCCCCAGCTGGCGGCCTATGCGCAACATCGATCACATCCTCGTCACCCCGGGGCTCGGCGTGCGCAAGAGCCATGTCCTGCATCACGCCCATTCCGATCACCTCCCCATCGCCATGGAGGTGATCCTGCCTGCCTCGGTCCAGCTTCCGGCCTGAATCAGGGGCTGGGGGCCAGGGATTAGGGATCAGGGGCCAGGGAATGCGTCGCTACGCGACAATCCTGCTCCTGGTTCGTGGTGAGGTAGGGCGCAATCCTATTGCGCCGAGGGAGCCAGGGTAGGATGGGTTGAGCGAAGCGATACCCATCGGTCGCGGTTTCTTCACCCGCCGCTTGTTCGGCTTGCTCGATCGATGGGTATCGCCGTTCCGGCTCAACCCATCCTACATGGGCTTTGCTCCCCAGCCAGGGTAGGATGGGTTGAGCGAAGCGATACCCATCGGTCGCGGTTTCTTCACCCGCCGCTTGTCCGGCTTGCTCGATCGATGGGTATCGCCGTTCCGGCTCAACCCATCCTACATGGGCTTTGCTCCCCAGCCAGGGTAGGATGGGTTGGGCGAAGCGATACCCATCGGTCGCGGTTTCTTCACCCGCCGCTTGTCCGGTCTGCTCGATCGATGGGTATCGCCGTTCCGGCTCAACCCATCCTACATCGGCCTCCGTAGCCCTAGCCCCTAGCCCCGGTTTTCCTTTAGCATGTCCGCGGACTGACCCCGGAGGGAATCATGAGCGGTCAAGAAGCCCGTGACGACAGCTGGCGCGAGAAGTATTACGACGCCCTCGGCGAGCTGGAGACGAAGGAGCAGAACTGGCGTCGCCTGGAGGAGCGGCTGCGTCAGTGCGTCTCCCGTCTGTCGCTGGTCGCCGAGGCGGCCGGACACGGTTTCGGCGGCGAGCTGTCCCGGCTGCGTGAGGCGATCCGCGCCGGTCGCGACGGCGAGGAGCTGGATGGCCTGCTGGCCTCCCTCGACCGGCATCTCACCGAATTCGAGCAGCAAAAAGAGCCCGCCTCCCCGGCGCGGACCGCCCGCGATCTGCTGATTAATCTCACCGAGCGCTTCTCCCTGCCCGGCGCCTTTGGCCGGAAACAGGCGAAGATAAGCAAGCGGCTGAATTCGGTCTCCTCCGAGGCGGAGTGCCGCGAGCAGGCCGATGCGTTGGCCGCACTTATCACTGAAGCGCTCGCCGCCTCCGCCGATCAAGGTGGCGGTTCCACCGGCCTCTTTGCCCGATTCCGCGGCGGCCGGGAGGCCTCCCCGGACATCGAAGCGGCACGTGCGATTCTGACCCAGCTGATTCAGCGGCTTATCGGCCAGGAGAGCGTTGACGGCAAGCTGCTGAGCGACCGGGTGGCGGCAGCCACCAGGGCCGATGAACTCATTTCCCTCGCCGAGGATCTCGGACTCGTCGCACGTGAATACCGTTCCGTGGATTCGGCAGAACCGGGCTCCGGCGAAACACTGCTACGCCTGGTTGAACGGCTGGCAATCCCGGAGGAGCTCCAGTCCCGGGCCGAATCCATCAAAGCGGACCTGGTCCAAGCCCTCGATGAAACCGCCATCAACCGGGCGGTGGCCGCGGTAGCGGACCTGGTGACCGCCATCCGGGCGCGGGTACAGGGGGAAAAGGAGGAGATCGAGCGGTTCCTCAAGCAGGTGACCGAACACCTGCGCGAACTGGACCTCAATCTGCAACGCACGGTCGCCGACCAGCGTGACCGCGAACGGGACGGCCGGCAACTGGATGCGGCGGTGGCGGACCAGGTGAGTGGCATCGAGGCGTCGGTGAGGGAAGCGTCCGATATCGGCGGCCTCAAGGCCCTGGTCCAGGAGCGTGTCTCCACCATTCGCCGGCACATGGACTCCTTTCGGCAGGCGGAGGAGGCGCGCACCCGACGTGCCGAGGCGGAGGTGGAAAAGCTCTCTTCCCGTCTCGCCGAAATGGAGAGCGAGAGTTCCGCTCTGCGCGAGCGGGTTCGCGCCGAACGGGAGCAGGCACTTGTCGATCCGCTCACCGAAATTGGCAACCGCCTCGCCTACAACGAGCGAATCGCTCAGGAATTCGCCCGCTGGAAACGTTACCGCAACCCACTCGTTTTTGCCGTCTGGGACGTGGATCGCTTCAAGGGCGTCAATGACACGTACGGCCATCAGGCGGGCGACAAGGTGCTGAGGGTGGTTGCCAAGGTGCTTTCGTCCCGCATTCGCGAAACCGACTTCCTCGCCCGCTACGGCGGTGAGGAGTTTGTCCTGCTGCTCCCGGACACCGACCCGGACGAGGCGCGCGGTGTGATTGAAAAGCTGCGGGCAGCGGTGGAGGCCTGTGACTTCAAGCACCGCAAGGAGCCGGTGCGGATCACCATCTCCTGCGGTGTGGCGGTCTTCGGCGACGGCGATGAACCGGATGCCGTCTTCGCCCGGGCCGATGCCGCCCTCTACCGGGCCAAGGAGGAAGGTCGTAACCGGTGTGTTTTCGCGGAAGAGGTAAATTAACGATCCGCTAACGGGGCTCTGGTTAACTGCCAGGCAGACACGATGGTAGCGCGCGGCTCGACTCGCGACCGTGCTGTGATATCCGTCACAATTCTTTACACGAACTGGCAGTGCTGGTTACCATCGGCGACGCACTGATCCAAGAAAACAAACGAAGGGCGGACAATCCTCCCGGATTGCCTCACCCTGAAGACCGGAACTCCTGTCTTCCGGTTAAATATAAAGAGGTGCACGGTTATTGCACCCCGGGAGTTGCCGGAATGTCCGGGGGCTCCCCCTGATACGGTTCCTGGGGAGGACCGGTTCGAGCGTTCATATCGGTGCCGTCATAGGGAGGTGGCGTCTTCTTTTGCCACCACGGAGGGATGCGGCAACACCCCGCGCCTGGATTTCCCGCCCAAACGGCCCTGATCGCGGTCGACCACCCACAGACGAAACAGCCACGCATCAGATGGCGGCCGGCGGGCTTCCGTGCGGCAAGACTGACGAAAAACGGAGACAACAAGAAATGTCGAAGGCGAATTCTGACCACACCTTGCGGTTCCCGGGGCTATGGGGAGGCGTAATGGCCGCTACGCTCGTCATGGCGGGTTGCCAGTCGGCGCCGACGCGCGAAGGCGAATCGGCGCCCACCGCCGAAGAGCAGATGGCCTCCGACGACACAATGACCCGCGTTCAGGGCACCATGCGCAAGGATGCCCAGGTGATTGCGGCCACCGCGCCCAAACGGAATACCCATGAACAGCTCGTGGAGCAGAACGCCGACCTCGAGGCCCGCTGGAACGCAGTCAAGCAGGACCTGGTACGCCAGCAGGCGGATGCCCTGCCGATGCAGCCGATCCTCCCCGAATACAACCCCCTCGACGATATTCTGATCTCCCTGGAGATGGACAACGAGGACGTGCGCAACGTCCTGCGCGCCATCGCCCGGCAGACCGGGATGAATCTCCTGATCCACCCGGAGATCCTCGCCACCCCGCGCAACATCAGCATCAGCTTCGAGCAGGTGCCGGCCTCCGTGGTGTTCCGGGAAGTGCTGCGCCTGGCGGATGTCCACGGCCGTATCGAGGAGAACGTGCTGCGGGTCGACCCGTTCCAGGAGCGGGTGTTCGACCTCGACTTCCTGGAGACAAATGCCAGCAGCAGCTTCAACGCGGGTGGCGATGTTCTAGGTGCGGGCACGACAGGAGGCGGTGGCTCAGGATCATCGGGTTCCAGTGGAAGTGGCGCAGGTGGGCAGAGTTTGCAGGGAAGCTTCCAAATCACGGGAGAGGGTGACTCAGGCAGCCCCTATGAACAGATTGCCGCAATCTTGGACCGGCTTGTAGCTGACTTTGCTGAAGGTGGGGTCGCTCCCGGTGGCTCTGGCGGTGGTGCTGGTGAAAGAGGTGCCATTAGCGGGCAAGGGGCGCGTGGGATGTTCCACATCAACCGCATCAGCGGCACGTTGTACCTGAATGCAAGGCCAAGTGTTGTTTCGACTGCCAGCGACCTGATTGACCGCTACAAGCGGATTCAGGGTCGCCAAATTCTGGTTGAAGCACGCATCATGGAAGTGCGTTTGACCGACCAGTACCGTGCCGGCATCGACTGGCAGGTGTTGCGGGACAAGATTGGGTTCAGTTTCGGTGTAGCGCAAACACTTGGGCCAGTAACCTTGACCAACCCTATAGGGCGTGGGGATTTTTCGAATTCCATCTCCCTGAGTGGTGCCACCTTGGGCGCGGACGGGATGAGTGGCGCCGGCTTCAGCTATGCAAGCGGTAGTGCGGCGGCCATTGTCAATCTGCTTAAGCAGTTCGGTGACGTCAAGGTTCTGTCGAATCCTTCCATCCGGGCCAAGCATGGTCAGCCCGCGTTGATCAGTGTCGGTCAGACTCAGAGCTTTGTGCGCGAGAGTGAAGTGACGGTCACCGGTGGACTCACACCGGTTACGGAAGTAGACGTGACTACAGACACTGTATTTGATGGTCTCATGATTGGCCTGATTCCATTTGTGAACCAGAACGGCCAGATTACGTTATCGATTCATCCGGTCCAGAGTAGTGTGGATCAAGACAGTCTGGTGCCCATCGACGTTGGTGGTAGCGCTCGAATCAGTTTACCCCGGGTCGATCTGAAACAGATCAGCACCACCCTCGACCTGCGTGACGGCGATACGGTCCTGCTCGGTGGCCTGATCGACAAGCAGGTGAGCAATGTCCGCCGCGGTGTGCCGGTGCTGTCCGAGATCCCGCTGCTTGGCCGTGCCTTCACCAGCAACTCCGAAAACGAACAGACCCGTGAATTCGTGCTGATCCTCCAAGTCACTACTCTATGAGCGTCATCTACAGGTCGCTGAAGAACGCTCAGCACGAGCCTGGGGGGCGGCCCCGCCCCCGGGCGGCAGTATCGGCACTGGAGGATGGGGACAACGCCCCGCGACTCCGCGCGTGGGCGGTGGTCTTGGGGGGTGTTGTCCTTCTGGGTGGGGCAATCGCCTACGGGGCGAAGGGCGTCACCCCGGACTCGGCCCCGCAGGTTGCCGAGGTGAAGTCGGCACTCCGCGTTGCAGAACCGGATGTGGCTACCGATGCGGGCGGTCCGGCAGCCCCTGTAGCCGAAATGATCCCGGTCCGGGCATCCGTACCGGAGCCGGTCAGGGTCGAAGCACGGTCGGTGGAGACCGGACCGGCGGCGAATCCGGTCGACGCGCCGGCGGCGGGCAAACAGGATGATGACAGCAAACCGGTGCTCACCGTAGGAAGCAGGATCGTCTCCGGCGGGACACCCCTGGCAGTCAGCCGCCCGTTGGCGTCGACGCGGGTGGAGGTGCAGCCCGACGAGCTGAACCCCGATGAGCAGAACGAGGAGCCGAGCCGCTCACCGGCCCCGGCGACCAGACCGGAACCGAGGCCGGAACCGAAGGTAACGGTCGTCAACAACCGGGACGAAGGCCAGCGACTGGTCGGTAATCTGCGGGCGGCCATGGCACGCCGGGATAGGGAGGCCGTTACGGAACTGTTCGGACATCTCGAGTCGCTACGAGGGCGGGAGGATACGTTTATTCTGAAGCTGAAGGGCTTCTGGCACATGTCGAACGGCGAGCAGCAGGAGGCCGAGCAGGCCCTGGTGCGGGTACTTGCCCGGCTGCCGGACGATTTGGACGCTAACCTGAACATGGCACTGATCGAAAGCAGGAGCGGCCGGATGAACGAGGCCAAGTATCGGGCCGAACGCCTGCGGGCGCGCTACCCGGGCGATCAACGGGTACAGGAACTGGGCAGGCTTTTCCGCTGAGACACCATGGGCGATATAGTCAGAATGGGTGATTCCAACCGCGAGCAGCCAAACGCCGCCGGCCGCACGGCCGCGGAGCTGGATGCCATGGCGGTCGAACGCGAGGCCTATCTCGGCTACCTGGGCCTCACGCGTAACCCATTCCCCGTCGTTCCGGACGCCGAGAACTTCTTCCTGCCCGCCCGGCTGGATGTCCTGATCACCGAACTGCTGCACAGCATCTATACCCGCAAGGGGTTCATGGTCCTGACCGGCGAGGTGGGTCTCGGCAAGACCACCATCAGCCGCCGGTTGCTGCACGTGCTCTCCGAGAGGCGGGTTGAAACCGCCTTGGTGTTCAACACCCTGGTCGAGGGCGCCGAGCTGTTGCAGGAGATCAACCGCGATTTCGGCATCGAGATGCGGGTCGACGGTCTCAAGGACAATCTCACCCTGCTGAACGACTTCCTGCTCCAGCGCTACAGCGAGGGGGTCAATTGCGCCATCATCATCGACGATGCGCAGAATCTGAGTACCCGCAATCTCGAACTGGTGCGGATGATCTCCAACCTGGAGACCAATGCCCACAAGCTGGTCCAGATCGTGCTGATCGGCCAGCCGGAGCTGCTGGAGAAACTGGACTCCCACGAGTTGCGCCAGTTGAAGAGCCGGGTGGTGGTCAATGCGCGGGTGCGCCCCTTCGACCTCGAAGAACTCAAGCAGTACATCTACTTCCGGCTCAACACAGCCGGCGGCGGGGCCCAGGTCCAGATCGCGGAGAGTGCCTTCCGGCTGATCCACGAACTGACCGGCGGCACCCCGCGGCTTGTCAACATCCTGATGGAGCGTTGCCTTTACGGTCTGTTTGCCTACCAGACCAGCCGCATCGGCCGCAAACTGGTGCTGGAGGTCGGGGCCGAGATAGAGCTTCACCGCAAGCGGCGCCGGATCCCGGTGAAGGGCATCGCCGCCAGCGTTTTTGCCGCCGCGCTCGCCGGGGCCGGTGCCTTGGCGATTACCACGGACTTCAATCCGTTTGCGGCGCTTGGCGAAAACCGGGCACCGATCGAGATCAGCCAGGCGCGGGCCGAGGCTGCACGCGCGGCTGCCGCTCGTGCAGCAGCGGAAAAGGAGCGTGCCGAGGCGGAAACGGCCCTTGCCGAAGCCCTCACGCAACAGAAACAGGCCGAGGCCGAAGCGGCTCGCGCCCAGGCGTTGGCGGAGAAGGCCGCGGCGGAAGCCCGGGCCGCCCGCGAGCGCGCCCAGGCGGACGCCAGCCGTGCCGAGGCAGAGACTGCGACCGCCCTTGCCGAAGCCAGGAGCGCCCAGCGTGCCGCACAGGCCGAGGCCGAGCGGGCCCGTGCCGAGGCGGAGGCGATGCGCGCCGAGGCGGAACGCGCCCGCAATCTTGCCGCCACGCTGCCGGCGAAAGCCGCCATTGTGGTACCGAAGGAGCTCAAGGCGTTCCTCGAGGGCTACGACCTGGACCACTATGCCGAGATGATGGCCGAATCCCTGAGGGACGGCTGGCTTCCCCTCGCGGCCGAGCGAATCGCGGAGCGTACGGGCTACCGGCTGGTACAGCTGCAAACGGTCCCGGAGCAGGCGGTGTTCGAAGGTCCGGTTTACACGATCACGCCGCCGACCGGCGCCGGGGAAAAGATCTTCTTCTGGAAGCCGCCGGCATGGGTTGATTCATTCCACTACGGCCACCGTTCCAATCCGGTGCGCCGGATGCAGCAAGCGCTGGCCGGGCTGGGGCTCTATCCGGCCGATGCGGTGGATGGGGTGGTCGGCAAATACACAATGAAGGCCCTCATGGCGTTTCAGGATGGGAGCGGACTGGAGGTGACCGGCATTCCGGACGCCACCACCCAGTACCTGCTGCACCTGGAAGCCGGGAAGGGTGGTCGGTCTTGAACGAGGCGAAAGCGTAATGGCGACAAGCGGAGCGGAAGCAGTACAGGCCACCGGGCGCAAGCCGCTGGGTGAACTGCTCAAGGAAAAAGGGCTGATTGGTGAAGGGCACATCCAGCTTGCCCTGCAGGACCAGAAGATCACCCGCCAGCGCCTGGGTGAGACCCTGGAGCGGCTGGCATTCGTCTCCGAGTACGACGTAGCCACCACCATCGCCGAACAGGAGGGCCGCGACTACCTGGATGTGGACCAGGTGGTGCCGAAGGAGGAGACCCTCCGCCTGTTCAACATGAATCTCTGTATCAATAACCACTTCCTGCCACTCGAGCACGGCAACGGCGTGATCCGCGTGGCGGCCGCGTCCGATGACGTGGAAGGGCTGGAGAAACTGCTGACGCGCCTCACCGGTCTGCGTCCGGAGATCCTGCAGGGCGAGAAGGGCAAGATCCACAATGCCGCTCAGCACTACTACTACTTCCTGGACAACCCGGTCGAGAAGCTGCTGGAAAGGGAGCTGCAACTGCTCGCCGCCGACGTGGACGACGTCCGTTCGCTGGAGCCGGTCATCGGCCATCTGTTCCAGCTGGCGGTCAAGCACCGCGCCTCGGATATCCACATCCGGCCGATGGACCGGGCCATCAACGTCGCCTTCCGCGTGGACGGTGTCATGCGCCCGATGTTCTCGCTCTCGCCCAACATGAAGCGGCTCATCTCCACCTTCAAGATGAAGGCGGAGATGGATATCGCCGAGCAGCGTCTGCCGCAGGACGGCAGTTTCTCGGCCACCATCCTCAACAACCCGTACGACTTCCGTGTCTCCACCACCGTCTGCCCCTATGGCGAGAATGTGGTCATTCGTCTGCTGCCGATGAGCTCCAACCTGATGGGCCTCATCCAGCTCGGCTTCGAGCGGGAGGATGTGGACTTCATCAAGCGCATCTTCAACGAGCCCTACGGCATCGTCCTGCTGACCGGCCCGACCGGTTCCGGTAAGACCACCACCCTGTACGCGGCGCTGCGCACGTTGAATCTCACGCAGAAGAACGTCATCACCGTCGAGAACCCGATCGAGTACCGCCTGCCGCTGGTGCGGCAGACCGAGATCAACACCCGCGCCGGCTACACCTTCGCCAACGCCATCCGCTTCTTCCTGCGCCACGACCCGGACGTCATCCTGGTCGGCGAGGTGCGCGACAACGAAACCGCACAGACCGCAGTCTCCGCCTCGGAAACCGGCCACCTGGTGCTTTCGACCCTGCACACCAACACCGCGCTCGGTGCACTGCCGCGCATGCGTTCACTCGGCATCGAGCCGTTCATGCTGGCCGAGTCGCTGGTGGCCACGGTCAGCCAGCGTCTGGTGCGCCGCATCTGCCCGAGCTGCAAGGAGGCCTATGCCCCGAGCGAGCAGGAGCTGGAGTACCTGGGCGACAACACCATTACCACCCTCTACCGGGGCACCGGTTGCCCGACCTGCAACGGAACCGGCTACATGGGCCGGACCCTCGTCTACGAGATCCTCAGGCCGGACGCAGAACTGAAGGCAAAGATCAGCCGCGACGAGGGCATGGACGTACTGGAAGAGGTCGCCGTCCGCGGCGGTTTCCGCAACATCTTCACCTCCGCAGTACGCAAGGTGAAGCGCGGCGAGACCTCGATAGAGGAGATGGTCCGCGTCCTCGGCCATTAAGCCAGGGGCTAGGGGGTAGGGGCTAGGGACTAGTCACAAAGAATAACCTGTAGGAGCGCCGTCCCCGGCGCGATAAGAGTTTACGGAATCGCGCCGGGAACGGCGCTCCCACAAAAAGACAAATGTAGGATGGGTTGAGCGCAGCGATACCCATCAAAAAAACGACAAAGGCTGTTTCAGCCGTATACGCCGCTCAGGCGGCGACAAAAGAACGAACAGAGATGGCCATTTACCACTACAAACTGATCGAAGCCACCGGCCGCCCGCGCACCGGCGTCGTCGACCTGCCGTTCGAGAACGAAGTCTCGGCCATGGCCTATCTGGAGCGCCAGGGCGGCACGGTCATCTTCGCCCGCATGCTGCCCCACCTGCTCGGGCAGATCCTCGGCCTCTTCTTCAAACTCTTCGAACAGCGGGTCAAGCGCATCGAAATGGCCGAGGCGCTCGCCAACCTCGGCGTCATGCTCGGTGCCGGTATCCCGGTCATCAGCGCCATCCGCGACACCTTTATCGACAACACCAATCAGACCCTGGTCCGCGTCGGCCGCGACCTGGTGATGCGTATCGAATCCGGTTCATCGCTCTCGGAGGCTGCCAATTACCACAAGGCCATCTTCTCCGATACCGTGCTCTTCCTCATGCGTCTCGGCGAGGAGTCCGGCAACCTCGACCACACCATCAAGGATGCCGCCGAGCACGTCCGTCGCATCGACCGCATCATCCGTGACGTACGCGGCGCACTGGTCTACCCAGCCTTTGTTTTTGTCGCCATCTTCGGGGCGCTCGGTTTCTGGCTCTACTTCGTGGTGCCGACCATGGTGGACCTGTTTCGTTCGCTCGCGGTGGACCTGCCGCCGTTGACGGTTGGCCTTATCGCCTTCTCCGAATTCCTTGAGCAACACATCGGCAAATTCGTGTTCGCCATTATCACCATCTTCGTTGCGTTGATGGCTGCCATCAAGAATCTGCAGCCGGTTCGCCGTAGCTGGCATGCCTTGTTAATGAAGACACCGGTTGTCGGAAATGTACTGCGCGCCTTCAATCTCGCCTTCATCTCCGAATACTTCAGCCTGCTGCTGCGCTCCGGTGTGGACCTGCTGCGCAGCATGGAAGTGATGCGTAACACCGTTTCAAATGAAATCTACAAAGAGCGCCTGGGCCGCGTCCGCAGCACCATCGTGCAGGGCGTCTCCCTGCGCGAATCTTTCACACAGGCGCAAGTCTTCCCCGCCTTCGTCGTCCGCATGATCGGCGTCGGCGAGGAGTCCGGTAGCCTCACCGATCAGCTCGACTACATCGCCGAGGAGTACCGGGATCGTCTCAGCCGCATCGTGGCGGTGATGGGCAAGACGATTGAACCGCTCGCCATCATGGTCGGTGGCGGACTGTTCATTCTCATGGCGGTGGCGCTGTTCATGCCGCTCTATCAGTTGATCGGCAGCATTGTGTAACTGTTTTGTATTTGAGATTTGGCAGCTGGTAATTAAAACCATCGGAAAGGGAGAAAGGCAATGCAAAGCATCCGTTTGAAGTGGCGCCGTTCCGGCCAGGGTTTTACCTTGGTCGAGATGGCAATCGTGTTGGTCATCATCGGCCTCATCCTGGCCGCGGTCTCCATCGGCAAGGACGCGCAGCGTAATGCCGAGTACAAGAAGATCTCGCAGAAATTCGTCGGCCAATGGCAGCAGGCTTATAACCAGTACTACGAGCGTTTTCATGCGCCGGTGGGTGATGACGTCACCACCCCGACGCAGAAAGTCTTTGGAGCAGACGACGATTGTGCCACCGGTACTTATGACGACTGCTTGTACGGGGCAGCTACTGGCGGCAGGGATACTACCCCGCCGGATCTAGTAACCCTACTCACCCAAGCGGGCATCAAACTTCCTCAGGGGCAGGGTAGTGCCGGCAATCTCAACACGGCTACTAGCGCCGCACCAACCAACTACGTCTATCTCGACCAAGCGGGCCTTCCGCATACCCTCAATATCCAGTTTACCTATGCCCAGCAAGGTAGCGACTACGCGGCTGACCATACCAATCCCCCCATCGGGAACCTGATGGTGCTGACCAATGTCGTCCCTGAACTTGCCTCCACGATGGATGCCCAGTTTGATGGTATCGCCGACCCCAACCAAGGTGCGTTCCAGTGCGGTGTCATGGATGGGACTATGGCAGAAGGTGATTACAGCACCGCCAGCGACGAAACTGTTTCCGTTGACCTCACGTGCGTCTGGAAGATGACCAATTGATGTGAAGTACTCTGTACGCTGGTACATCTGTCCTGCGGAACGGTAACTCCCAGCAATACCCGCGAGCCGAATTGCATAAAAAAAGGAGCAGTAGGCATGAGACTTGAACTGAAGAACTATCGCCGCCGTGGCGGTTTTACCCTGGTGGAGATGGCCATCGTACTGGTCATCATCGGCCTCATCCTGGCCGCCGTTTCCATCGGCAAGGATGCGCAGCGAAATGCCGAATACAAGAAGATCTCACAAAAATTTGTGGGCCAGTGGCAGCAGGCCTACAACCAGTACTACGAGCGCTTCCATGCACCGGTTGGTGACAATGTCGAACAGCCCACGCAAAGGGTTGGCGGCGCGGAAAATGCCTGCGCGCTTGCCGCCGCCGGAACGGGGGGGTTGTTCACTGCGTGCGCTTACGGTGGGATTGATTTGGTCACCCTGCTCACCCAGGCGGGTATCAAATTGCCGCAAGGTGAAGGTGCCGCGGATGTCAACGACAACGACGGAACCGATCGTCCGACGAAGTATGTCTACCTCGATCAGGCGGGCATTCCCCATACATTGGTGGTCAGCTTCACCCATGCACGTGGAAGTCACTATGCGACCGGCCACACCAATCCTCCCGTTGGCAACCTGATGGTGCTGGCTGACGTAGTGCCCGAGTTGGCGACGACAATGGATGCGATGTTTGACGGGATTGCCGATCTCAATCAGGGAACCTTCCACTGTGGTCCGAACGGTACCAGCGAGCTTCAGGCCAACAGGATGACGGCATATGCCGTTACCAATACGGGCGAGAGTGCACGTGACGAAGTGGCCTCTACGGGGCTGACCTGCGTTTGGAAGATGACCAACTGATGTAAGACGGGCCTCCCCGGTTTGCCGGGGAGGCCCGGATCAATTTTGTTCGAAGGTGGATGGCCCGAGGGGAAGGGAATGGCTACCGGAACTAATTCACGAGCAATGGCCCGCTGTCGCGGCTTCACTCTGGTGGAGATGGCGATGGTCTTGGTGGTCATCGGCATAATCTTGGCCGCCGTTTCCATCGGCAAGGATGCGCAGCGCAATGCTTCGTATCAGAAGATTATGCAGACCTTCGTCAAACCTTGGGCAGCTGCCTATGGCGAGTACTACTCCCGCAATGGGATTGTCCTCGGTGACAATACGGCCAGCCCAAAAGGGTGGGTCAATGATGGTGGTGCGGCACTGGATGGAAACGATCTCTGCGCGGCCGGGGGTGCTCTGATTGCGTCGGGAATCGAGTGCCCCACCGGAAACGGGACTGGAAACGAAGGCAGGTATGTCTATCAAGATCACGCCGGTACAGTCCACACCCTTTCGGTTAGCTTCGTCCACTCATCTGTGGACTCGGGCCAAAAGTGTGCGATTCGTAAAAGCTGTAATTTTCTGAGGCTCACAGGTGTTACAGAGGCGCTCGCGAATATGATTGACGTCGCCGTGGATGGTGTGGCGGACCGCACTGGTACAAGCGGAAAGTTTCGTTGTACCGGATTGGCAGCTACGACGTTGGCGGATGAGCAGGCGGCTAAGGCGGTGCCCTGCTATTGGGAGATGGATTTTTGAAGGGTTTGGAGGAAGCAACCATGTCTGCCTGTAGAAAACGACCAAAGGGCTTTTCGTTGGTCGAGCTCTCCATCGTGCTTATCATCATTGGCATCATTGTATCGATCGGGGTAAAGCTCCTGCCGAGTCTCGTTAGCACGGGGCAGATGGAGAAAGACCGCGCGATTCTAAATAAGGTTAAAGAAGCGATCATCGGTTATGCCGCAGCAAATAACCGGTTACCGTGTGTCGATGGAGCTTGCAGTGCCCAGGTAGGTAGACTTCCATTCAGTGATATAGGGCTGCCTGATGGAAATGATGCCTATGGCCGAGCTCTCCGATACGGCATCTACCGTGGTAACGAGGACCCCAAGGGACTTGCTTATGCCTTCCCGACGAGGGGTGCGTTCTGCATTGCACTGCGTCAGGCGATTGTAGATACCAACGCGGCTACTTCAACGGAGCTAAACGTGATAGGTAGCGGGACGGTGGGAACCGCTCGCCAGAACGTCGCCTTTGCGGTTATTGCGGGGGGTTTCGAAAACCTAGATGAAGAAGCGGATTTTGATGGCGCCAACGCCTTCTTCGATCAGAATAACAAAATCGATTCCGCCGCGGATGTGACATTGGAGCACCCGGCCACTACGCGTGCGACGGCCCCAAACAACCAGTATGACGATTCGGTGATGGCGGTTTCCTTCAACGAGTTGTCCGGTGCGATTAACTGCGGCAAGCATATCGACGACATCCATGCGGAAATCCGGTTGCTCAACGACGCAGCGTACAGGTTTAATGCAAACCATTCGGATAGCGAGGGGCGGTGCGAGCATACCGGAGGGGGGGTATCCCCAAAGCCGGGCTCAAGCCAAGCTGATTGCGATACTTATAATTCGGGAGGGTCAACCAACTGGCAGTATGTGGCAGGCAATCCTTCCGCCGGATATGAGGAATTGGATACGATTATCGTTTCCGGAGTTACGGATGGGGGACATGCAATCCAGCATCTAGTCGATAGCGGATACCTCGCACCATCGCATCGCCATGACCCTTGGGATGAACCCGCTGGAGTTCGGCGCCCATATAGGTGGGCGAAAGAAGATGATGGTTGGCAGTTCTTTAGCATGGGACCTAATGGTGTCTGTGGCGGCGGCGATGACTTAACAAAAAATTCGATTACCGCGAGTATTGCAGATTGCAACTAAGTCATTGACCCTGTTGTGCTAGAAGGCAGAGAGAGCGAGATAACGATGAAAGGAACCCTACCCGCAATCCTCGGCGTGGCCGCGCTGGTCGCCCTGCCGGTGGCGAGCCAGATGGCGGCGGACGCCTACAAGGATTACCAGATGGCGAACGAGCGCTTCCGCGCCTTCGCCGAGTACCGCACCGAGCAGCAGCGTTTCGCCGACCGCGTCAACGCCTATCGCGCCTTCGCCCAGGACGTGAACAGTTTCATGCGGGCGGCGGAGCGCAGCGGCATCGTCCCGGAGGCGTGGGTCTCCTATGACGTGAAGCTTGAAAACCGTCCCGTCGATATCGAGTCGTTCGACGCGCTGGTGGAGACCACCCGCCACGGTGAGGGCTACTACTTCAAACCCCGCATGCTGGAACTGACCACGGCCGCCGGACGTGCGCAGCAGCAGGACCAGGGACCTCGTCGACGGAGCACCGGTGCGGGCACCGAAGGCGTGCAACTCTCGCTGGAGGGCACCTATCTGGTGTATGACCGTCTATGAAAATGCGATCAAACGAACATCTGCTGGTCGAGCTGGATGGTGGTCTCTTCCAGCTCGGCAAAAGCAATGGCAAGCGCCTTGCGCGCGCTACGGCGGTCGAAGGCGACAAGTGGCTGCTCTCCGATCTGCAGGGGGGCATGAGCCGGCTCGCCACGGTCGAGGCGCCGCCCCGTTACGCCGAGCTGGTGATGCAGCGCCGGTTGCAGGAGTCGGGCGACGTCGAGGGGCAGGCGCAGGTCTTCAGCCACTGGAAGATCAAGCGTGGCCAGACCGCCAGCGATATCTTTTACACCGCGGTCAGCGCCTCCGATTACAGCTCCTATGTGGATCGGGCGCAGGACGATCCGAACCAGCACCTGGTGTTCGCCCTCGGTTCGCTGCTCTATTCGGTTCTGAAGCAGCAGTCGAAGCGGGCCACGGTGGCGGTGCTGTTCGAGCACGACCGCCACGTGGACTTCGTGGTCGGTCGCAGCGGCCGCGTGTTCGGCGCCAACCGCGTTTCCACTTACTCCACCGCGGCCGAGGCGAAGGCGGGGCTGGAGGATTCTGTCGCGGCGGAACTGCAGAACATCGAACGCAGCGAAGGGGTGAAGATCGAGCGGCTGGTCTACTTCAACTGGCTGCTGGACCATGGCGAGGGAACCTCCTCCTGGGTCGAGCCGCTGGCCGCGGCGATGACCGCCAAGCTTCTGCTCACCCGTTCGCAGGTCTATGCATTGGCCGACGGCGAATCGGTGACCACCTCCCTGCCGCAGATGGTACGGTATCTCGACTCGGGCGATGCCATCTCCAGCCAGAATGAACGCCTCCAGTATGCCGCCCAGCGGTTGGTACCGGCGGCGGCGATGCTGGCGGGTCTCGCGGTGGCGGGGCTGCTTGGCACCGCAGGCTGGTTTGCCCAGCAGGCGGCCTCCATCGAGGCGGACGCCCGCCAGTTGCGGGAGTCCACCGGTCTCGCCTCACTGGAGACGGTGACCGCCGACCCCAAGTATGCAGATACCCTGGCGTTGGCCGCCGATCTGGCGCGTCTGCGCAACGTGCCCTCGTTCAAGGGGATTCTGGGCGATCTGTCGCAGGCCTCCCGGGGCAACCTGGAGTTTACCAACGTCAAGGTCTCCTATGACGAGCCGGAGCGGGCCAGCATCGACTTCAAGGGGGTGATGGTGGCTCCCTTCCCGCAGGCCAAGCAGGATCACCTGGAGTTCATCAACGCGCTGCGCGGGCAGGGCTACCAGATCGTCGACAGCAGCTTTTCGACCGACGTGGAACGCCTGGAGTTCGTGGTGAAGATGGAGAAGGAGGTACGCCTGTGAAGACGAAAGCGATGGGTGCGCTCTCCATCGGCATGATGGTGGTGGGTCTGGCGGCGGCGGTGGGTAACATCGCCTGGAAGTATGACCAGGGCTACTTCAAGGCTTCCGGCCCAGCGCTGCAAAGCCCCGACACGAAGACAGTGGCATCGCTGACGGTCGACCGCAAGGCCGCCGGTCTGATGTCGGCGCTTGAAACCCGCCTGGGGGAACTGCGCCACCCGCGGGTCGATGTTCCGGGCACGCCCAAATTCGCCCAGTTCGGTTTCGGCGAAGAGGCCGTGGCGCAGCTCGCCCGCTCCAAGCACCTCGAAGCGGCCCAAGCCGAGCGGCCTTTCGATTCCTACCGTTTGACCCTGGCCTACGTCTCCGGCGCACATCGATTTGCGGTGATCGATGGCATCTTCTATCGCGAAGGGGAGTCCATCGGGGCCAGCGATATCCGGGTCCAGCGCATCACCCTCAATCGGGTACTGCTTGCCGGCGGGGGATCGCGCCAGTGGATCGATGTCGGCGCAGCGCCAGTCGTCGCGTCGGCCGAGGGCGGCGAAACCGGCGAAGAGGCGGAGAACGCCGATCTGCTGCAGAATCTCGCCCGGGACGCCGCACAGATCTGACGGAACGTTTAAATTCCCCCGCGGGCAGGGAGCAGTTCGTAGGATGGGTTGAGCCCAAAGGGCGATACCCATCGATCGAGGTGGAATCCCCGGCGTCCAGCCTTTCCCAAGGGTTGCGGTCTCCGCGATCGATGGGTATCGCTCCCGCTCAACCCATCCTACAAGTACTGACGGAACGTTTGAATTCCCCCGCGGGGAGGGAGCAGTTTGTAGGATGGGTTGAGCCCAAAGGGCGATACCCATCGATCGAGGTGGAATCCCCGGCGTCCAGCCTTTGCCAAGGGTTGCGGTCTCCGCGATCGATGGGTATCGCTCCCGCTCAACCCATCCTACAAGTACTGACGGAACGTTTGAATTTCCCCCGCGGGGAGGGAGCAGTTCGTAGGATGGGTTGAGCCCAAAGGGCGATACCCATCGATCGAGGTGGAATCCCCGGTGTGCAGCCTTCCCCAAGGGTTGCGGTCTCCGCGATCGATGGGTATCGCTCCCGCTCAACCCATCCTACAAGTACTGACGGAACGTTTGAATTCCCCCGCGGGGAGGGAGCAGTTTGTAGGATGGGTTGAGCCCAAAGGGCGATACCCATCGATCGAGGTGAATCGAACGGGCCGGTCGCTGGTATCCAATGCATTTAGACGGTATCTTAAGTGCGCTATCAAATTGCATGGCGTATATATTCTGCTGATACCGCTCAGGTGACTGAACCCCGCATAGGAAACACCGCACTTGTCGCCGGCATCACAGCCGCGGCACTGGCCCCCGGAGTTGCTGCCGGGGCGTCCTACTCCCTCGACCGACTGATGGAGATGGATCTCGCCGAGTTGATGGAGATCGAGGTCACTACCGCTTCGCTTCACTCGGCACCGCTGCACAAGTCTCCGGGCACGGTCATCGCCATTACGCGCGCACAGATGCGCGATCGGGGCTACCGGAACCTTGCCGACCTGCTCGCCGATCTCCCTGGTGTGGATCTCCTGAACTATACGGACGGCACCACCTTCAACCGCATCGCCCTGCGGGGCGTCACCGGCAACAACAAATTCCTGATTCTGCAGGACGGGGTCCGTATCAGCTCCCCCACCGGCGAGCCGATTCCGGTCCTGGACAACTTTCCCCTCTACCACGCGCGTCAGGTCGAGGTGGTGTTCGGCCCCGCGTCGGCGCTGTACGGGGCCGATGCGTTCACCGGCGTGATCAATATCATCACCCGTGCGCCCGGTGAGGTGAACGGAAGTGAGGTGGTGATGGAAGGTGGTGAGTTTGGACACCGCTATCTATCGCTCTACAGCGCGCACGAGGCGGAGAATGGTGTGGGTTGGAGCCTGGGCGGCCACCTCCAGGAGGCGGACAATCCGGACCTCAGCCGTTACTACCCCGACGTGTTCGCCAACAGCCGCTCCGCCTACGAGCAGCCGACCTCCACCTACAGCGTGAACGGCAAGCTGGTACTCGGGGATTTGAGGCTCGGGTTCAACCGTTCCCGCGCCAAGGTGCCGACCAGCGTGGATGCCCGCCCCCATGTGGTGGACTATGCGGCGGAGGCGGCCTACTACACGGAACTGCAGACGCTCCACGGCGAGTACCGCAAGCCGCTGGGCGAGACGCTGACCGGTGAACTGCGCGTGGATTACTCCACCTACGAGGTGGACCCGCGCTCCCAGTTCGTCAACCAGTACACCAATTTCGAGCGTATCGGCTACAAGTACGCCGAGGGTCGCCGTACCCGAATCGAGCCGCGCCTCGACTGGGGTCTCGGGCGTCATCGGCTCATTGTCGGCGCCAGCTACGAGGACGTTGACGCCCTGCCGAAGACGGCCAACCTACCGCATCCCTACGATGAAGGCGGGCCGTTCTACTATCCGAATACGTCAGATCTCCCTATCGAGATCTTTGAGGCCGACTACACCAACCGGGGCCTCTTTCTCCAGGCGACCAGTGACTGGACCGATCAGCTGACCACGACCGTCGGTGCGCGGTGGGACGACAACTCGGTGTACGGCAGCAGTTTCACCCCGCGAGTGGGACTGAGTTACCGCTCGAGCGATCGGACCACCTGGAAGGCGATGTATGGTGAGGCATTCCTTGCGCCATCACCCTTCTATCGGTTTGAGAACTACGGTTCTTTCAGCGAACCGAATCTCGCCGGTTACTTCCATGTCCCGAACCCGGATCTTGAGCCGGAGGAACTGAAGTCCCTGGAACTGGGGGTCACCCACCGTGCAACACCGGCCCTGACGCTCTCGATGGTCGCGTACAGCCTTGAAGTGGACGACATGATACTTCGTACGGCGACCGCAACGCCGGAAAGCGACTTTGTCCCCGGCGGCACGATCTTCTACACCACGCACAATGAAAACGTCGGCAGCCTCACGGCAAGTGGCCTGGACTTGTCGTTCGACTACACCACACGGTTGAAGGCCGGAGACCGCCTGGCCTTGTGGGGTAACGCCAGTTATGTGGACGGCGAGCTGGAGCGCCTAGGCGCTACGAGCGAATTGCCGTACGTCTCCGCATACAAGGCGAAACTCGGAGCCACCTATACTTGGCGGGAGCGTTATGTTTTGTCACCTGTCGCCCGCTGGGTCGGTAAGGCGAGGGGTGAGGAAGGCGGGCCGGAGGTCCCCTCCTACGCGGTGGTCGACCTCTATGGTGAGTTGCGGGAGGTGATGCCGGGGCTGAATCTTTTCGTGCGAGTGAATAACCTGCTGGATCGGCGTTACTACAACGCTGGCGAAGGGGGCAACGGCTTCGACAGCTCACCGCAGGATCCACGCTGGATTCAGATCGGTCTGCGCGCGGAGTTCTGACGGCGGGATTCGGAGAACACGGAGGCAGGCGCTTCGATTCACGCGTTGTAGGATGGGTTGAGCGCAGCGATACCCATCGGTCGCGGAGACCCAACCACTGGGTGGACAGAATGCTGGGATACAACACCAGCGTCTGACGCAATCCCTCCTCGATCGATGGGTATCACCCTTCGGGTTCAACCCATCCTACGAGCTACTGTAGCGCGGTAGGGCGCAATCTCATTGCGCCGAAGCAGACCCAAAATGGGACGCTGGTTTATCTGAGCACCAGGAACAGGATGGCCATGGAAGCCTGGCCAAGCAGGAAGGCGCCAATGATCCAGCGCCAATCCAGTTGCGAGGCTGGTGTCGGCGCGGGACGCGGCGCCTCGGCCCGGTGTTCCTCCGGTGCCGGTTGGGAGCGCGAAGGTGTGGTGTGCGGCGCAGTGGTGGTCAGGTCGTTCAGGTGTTCCGGGGCCGTGTCGGCACCGTCCCCTTCCCATCCGCTGGCGCCGTCGAGCACCCTGGCGCGTTCCGACTGGTAGCGTTCGTAGTTGATGCGGCCCTCGTGATAGTCACGGGAAAGCTGCCGCAAGGAGATGGACTGTTGATCGGTCGTCGTCACGCGGCGCCTCCCAGTTCAACCACAACCAGCGCCACGTTGTCCCGGGCGCCTCGACCGAGTACGGTCTCCAGCAGCAGTTTGCCCGAATCCCCGACATCCGGATTGGAGAGAAATCCGGCAAGCTCCTCATCCGCAATCTCACGGTTGAGCCCGTCGGTGCAGAGCAGGAACCTGTCACCGGGACGGGTTTCGAATAGCTCCATCTCCAGGTACAACTCGTCGGCAGCACCCACAGCCCGTGTCACCACGTGTGCCGACGGATGGTGTTTGGCAGCATCTGCGCCCAGCAGGCCGCGCCGGACCATCTCCTGTACCTGTGTATGGTCCTCGGTGAGTTGCTCGACAACGCCATCGCGCAGCCGGTAAATGCGGGCATCGCCCGCCCACAGGCAGACATGGTGGCCGGAGTGGCTGATGAGGACCGCAACGGTGCTACCGATGACGCGCCCCTGCACCTGCGCCGCTTCCTGTCGCAGACGCCGGTTGACCTCCTGCAGCCGGCGCTCCACCTCCTGCACGAAGTCATTCATCCGCGGCAGGCTGTCGACCCCCCGGAGTGACTCACGGATAAGCCGGCTGGCAAAGTCACCGGCGTGGTGGCCACCCATGCCGTCCGCCACCAGCCAGAGTCCCCGCTCCGGCAGGTCGAGGAAGGCATCCTCGTTGATCCTGCGTACCTTGCCCGTATCGGTCGTGCCGAAAGAGCGGGCGTGCATGTTTTCTTGGTGTTGTTGTGCCGGAAGTGAAGTCAATGCTGATTCCCTGCTGGTTTGTCCCCGGAAATGGGCCGCATCCGCATCAGCGCGGCTTCTGCTCGAAATTCTTGTTATCCGCCCACTGCCTGCGTGCCGCCTCCAGGAACTGCTTTGCCTGATCCGGGCGTGAACGCTCCAATGCTTCCTGATAGAGTCGATAGTTCTTCTTCGCGGCCTCGGCCGCCTGGTTCCACTGGCGCTGAAGCCCCATGGCTTCCGGAACCTCCGGTTGGGCCAGCATCAGTTCGATAATGAGCGGCTCCGCCGCACTCAGCCGCCCCTGGCCGATCGCCCTTCGCACCTCGTTGACGCGCTGGCGCTGCTTGATCAACACCTGTTCGCTCGCCAGTCGTTTGGCGCCCACCAATTTGTGCGCACGTTGCAGCAGCGCAATCGCTTCCTGGTGATCGCCGCCCGCGGCAATTCCGTTCGCCGTGCGCACGTAGAGGTCGGCTGCCGCCGCAATCTCCTCCTCGCTCAGGGGATTATCTGCCCCATTTGAGAGTGCACGCAACTGTTCGATGGCCGCCTCCATCTCCTCCAGTCGATCGTAATCGGCGTGCAGCAGAATGTTCTGCCGCAGCTGTGCCGTGCGCTTGAGTCGCTCTTCGGCGGAAATGGAGGCGAGCCGGTTCCGTTCCCCGTCCGCGATCCGTGCCTCGAGCTCAGCGGTTCCGTCGAACTCGGGGGCGAAGGCCCGGAGCCGTACCAGCGTGCGACGGGCGGCGTTGAAGCGTCCCTCGGAGGCCAGGGTGCCGACCTGTTCAGCCATCGCTGCCGTGATCCGTCCGCCCAGTTCGGCGGCAAGTCTGCCGTCCCGGTCACCTGCCAGCAGTCGTTTGTAGCCGCTCAGCAGCTCCGTTGTGGAGCTACCGCTCTCCAGCGCCTGTTCCAGGTGGAACTTCAGCGCGGCCATGTCGGCGTCGGTCGCCATCAGAGCCGCACCGTCGCCCGCCGCATTCTCCTCGGCGGTCAGCCGCGCGCGCGCCGCATTGATGCGTGACACCGAAAGCACCGGCGCATAACGGGCGAGCAGGGCCTCGGCCTCCTGCCAGTTGCCCGCAGTGATCTGTTGCTCGAGCGGCCGTGCAAGCGCCTCTCCAGCCCGCTCTTGCAGCCGGTCCAGATAATCACTCGACTGGCCGCTCGCAAGGGCATGGCCGATTGCCTCGACATGCGCGTCCAACTGCGCCAGTTCGAGGTTTTCCGGGGCGCCGAGTGCTGTGCGAAGCTTGCTGACGGTGGCGTTGAATTCGTTCATCACCAGCTGCGCTGAAACCTGATCCTGCAGGTGGCCGAGATCACTGTCGGCGGGGCTGAAGCGCAGGGCAAGCGTGAGCAGGGTGTCGGCTCGGGCATGGTTGCCTTCGGCGTAGGCGGTCTCGGCGGCCGAACGGTAGGCGGGAAGGAGCCCCGGGTGGGCAGCCGGATTGCCGTTCGGGTCCGCCTCAAGCATGCGCTCGACGAGTGCGGGGACGCTATCACGACCGTAATCCGGCAGCAGACGGCGTTCGGCAAACGCCTGTTCGAAGCGGGCTCGCAAATCGCGGATGACGCGGTTCCGCTCATCCACCATCTCCGCATGCAGCGCCGCCAGCTGTTCCGAATGGGGATACAGGCCGAGGCCCTGACTGAGCAACTCCAGCGCCTTGCCGAAGGCGTGGCGCTCCCGGAGCGGGTCGGCGTGATCGCGGGCACGCTGCAGGAAGTGGCCCACCAGGCCCTCCTGCGCGCCAGTCAGTACCAGCGACCGGCGCTCCGCTTCGAGTGTCTCCAGGGCATCCAGCGCGGCGCTTACCTGCGCCACATTGCGGGACTGCAACGCATCGACCAGTTGCGCCACATTCTGGCGCTCGTAATAGGCGTCCTGAATCGGTCCCGCGGCGAGCAGGCCGATGGCAATTAGCGAGGCCACCCCGCCCGCCAGATAGTACTTGAACTTGCGATCGGAGCGCCCCGTGAGCGCATCGATGAACTCGCTGACGTTCTCCATACGCTCGGCGCGATCGAACGCGAGGGCACGACGTAGAGCGGCCTGCTGACGGCGCTTGAGCCCGGGCACGGGGGCAGGTGACAGCCCCTTCTCCAGCGCCTTCGGCGCCGAGAGCTTGTTGTACGGATGACGACCGGTGAGGAGTTCGTAGGCGATGCAGCCGAGTGCGTAGATGTCGTCGCGCGGGTCCGGGTCCTTGCCGCTGAACATCTCCACGGTGGCATAGGCCGGCGTCAGGGCTCCGAGTGATGCGGCGTCGAAATGTGTCTCCTCGCCCTCGGCGTCCGCGTGCACGTTAGCGGCGCGGGCGATACCGAAGTCGAGCAGTTTGACCGTTCCATCCTGGGTCAGGAAGGCGTTACTGGGCTTGAGGTCCGAATGGACCATCTTCTTTTCGTGGGCGTAGCCGAGCCCGGAGCCGAGGCCGCTCAGCATTGCGAACGCCTGCTCCTTCGGCAGCCCCTCCCTGGCTTCGGCGATCACCTCGTTCAGCGGCTGGCCCTCCAGCAGCTCCATGGTCATGAAAACCGTGTCGCCGTCGCGGTCGAAGTCGAACACCGTCGCGATGTTGGGGTGCGCCAGGCGTTGGGCGCGGCTCGCCTCCCGCTGCAGGGCGATGAACGAATCGGGGCGCACCTTGAAGCTTTCGTTTAGCAGCTTGATGGCGACATGGGGGTTACGGTCCCGCGCCTCGGCACGCAGCATGTCGACCGCCTTGAACACCATGCCCATGCCGCCCTGGCCAAGCCGGTTTTCAACCTTGAACCGCCCCTTGATGATGCTGCCCGGCCCGATCGGACCGCGGGTGGCGGCGTTCGCCCCTGTCGCTGGTCCGGAAGGCACCACCACCGTGGCGTCCGGGGTGTCCTCGCTGCCGCCGATGTGTTCCGGCGCGATCACGGTGAAATCACTGCCTGCCCCCAGCGCGCCCGGAATGGGGGCGAGGATGGTTGCGTCCTCCGCCGGCCCGCTCTCCAACGCGGCCGTCGGGGCAAAGACGGTTTCATCGGTCGCCCCGGAAGCGGCGGGGGCAAAGACGGTTTCGTCGGCCGACCCGGAAGCGGCGGGCGCAAACACCGTCTCGTCAGCCGCCGCGCCGCTCGCCTGCCACAGATAGGCGGCATCCCGGTCACTCAGGACCCCTGCATCCCGCAACCGTTCGATTGCCGTACGGATCTCCCCGAGCCGGGCGGGATCGATGAGGCCGCTCACCGCGGCGGCGGTCTCCTCCAGGGAAGCTTTACCATCCAGGCGGGCAGCGAGAATCGGGTCGAGGGAATCGTTCATCCTGTCACTTCTTGCTCAGGGAAATGATGCCGTCCCATCCGGCAGGGGCTTCGTAGCCGTTGCTCATGATGTGCATCATCAGATAATCCTTGGTGTGGTCGGTGGCCTGCAATCCGGACAGGCCCTGCACCGCCTCCTGCCAGCGGCCGGCCAGGAAGCTCTCCAATGCCTTCTCGTACAGGGCGATGTCGTTGTCCGAAACGGCGGGATAGCGATCGACCGGCGGCAGCAGTTCACTCACCATGAGGGCGGTATCCATGCCGGCGGGGCGGAAGCGCGCCAGTTGCCGACACCGCCCCTCGCTTGCAGGCAGGTTCTGGCGCACACAGTCGGCGGCCGCCTCGTCAAGCAGGATGGAGGCGCGCAACTGCTTGGTCATCCCCTCCAGCCGCGCGCCCATGTTGACCACCGGGCCGAAGGCGCCGACCTTGATCTGCTCGTTGGTGCCGATGCGCCCGGCGATGGCCGGACCGTGAGCGATACCGATGCCGACGTTGAAGCCGGCCAGCGGCCCGTCCTGCGCCTCCAGGAACTGCTGCTGGATCTCCAGCGCGGCGCGGCAGGCCATCAACGGTCCATCCGGTTCGGCGGTCGGCCAGCCCCAGAAGCCGAGTGCGGCGTCGCCCTGAAAGTCCGCGATCACCCCGTCGTACTTGATGATACAGCAGGTCATCACGCCGAGCGCCTCGCTCACCCGTTCGAGTAGCTCACGCAGGTTCTGCCGTGCCTGTTCCGCCTTGCGCGAGAAGCCGCGCACGTCGCAGAAGAGTACCGTGATGTCACTTTCGCGCGGTTCGAGCAGAGCGTCGGCCCGGCTGGTGCGCAGGGTTTCGATGACCTTGGGCGAAAAGAATTTGCTGAATCCGGCCTGCCGGTGTTCGAGCATCTTCACCTGCAAGATGGATCCCATGAACTCTGCCAGGAATTCGGTGAAACGCAGATCGCCCCGCAGGTCCGTTTCGTTAAGTGCGCCGTGCGCTCCGTTCAACTCGCCGGTGACGTAAATGCACCACCCCTCGCAGGACTCGGCACGCATCGGCAGGGCGAAGGCCCAGTCGAGGGAGCCGATGACGGTGAATTCGGCATTCTGGTCGCCGATGTCGCTCCAGATGTGCAGGAAGCTGTGGCCACGCTCCACCGCCGCCGAGATGAGCCGACGGCTCGGCCGGAAGCGCGAGGAGGAGCGGCTGCGCCAGGCGACGGTGCTCGGCTCCGACAGTTCCGCACCGTTCGTGTCGCGCAGCGACACGACAGCCGCGCTGTCGGCATGGGGAATGGCCTCGAGCAGCAGTTCGACCACGCGGTCGGCCAGCTCTTCATTGCTGGGGGAACGTGCAAGGAGATCAGGGAAGTGCGACAGCGCCTCCATCTTCTGGTCGGCGTTGCGGAACTCGAAATTGCTCAGTTGCTCCCGGGTATAGGTGTACTCCTGGAGCGGACTCGGCCGTTCGCTGGCCGCCTCGAAGGCGATGAACTGGAAGTACGTCTCGCCGATCTGGAAGGTGCCGCCGGGTTCCACGACGAAGTCGCGCACCGGCTCGCCACCGAAATAGATGGGGTTGCGGGCACTCTCCAGACACCGGATGTGCAGCTGGCCGTCGGTCAGCTCCAGTTCCGCGTGTTCGCGGGAGATCATGCGGTCCCAGGGTATGGTGCAGCCGCTACGAGGTGCACGGCCCACCAGCACCGGTGAGCCCTCCAGCAGGGGAAGCCGCACCCTTTGGAGCCGCTCGGGCCCGGTCGCCATCAGCTCTGCCATGAGCTCACTCGCATCTTCTTGTTATCGGCACAGGTTGGAGGGCCAGTATACGGCTCTTTTTCGGTTTTCGGCCACTCTCCCCGGGGGCTCGCCCTGGGCAGGGATGACGGGGAAAGTCCCGACGCACCCGGATCAGCCGGCGAGGAAGGTCATCGCCTTGGATGGACGCCTCTGCCCTAAATAGCATGTTTCATGCAGCGTGGAACATATGAATGACAGTGGTATGGAAGTATTGGCGCAAACGGACGCGGTGGTGGGGTGCATTGTTCCGTTGAACCCATCCCCATCCTGTCCTTCCCCTTGAAGGGGAAGGAACGTGCTAACCACGTCTTCGTTGCGCTCCAGCCACCGTAAGACTGAATGGCGGCCAGCATGGGGTTTTCCGCCATGGGCAGAGCACAGTCCCCACGGGCAGTACAGCGGCCGAATCAGTAGGTCCCTTCCCCTTCAAGGGGAAGGACAGGATGGGGATGGGTCATCAAGGACCGCCAGTTGCCACGCAACGGTTGTGTTGGGCAATGTCTCATCAAGAGTGAAACAGTACATAGTGTACTGTTTCACTCTTGGTGGCACTTTCAGCGAGTCACTGGCCGGTCAGATGCAAGACGCGCTTGCGCAGGAATGGCCACTCCCTTTCAAGCAAGCGCAACGCAGCAGATGGGCGGCCAGAGGCTCGCCCGAAGGGAGCCCCCCAAAAACGCCAATGCCGCGTTGCAGTCCTTGACAAGGGCTTGCCATTGCCTGCGGACTGCGCCTTGCCTTGGCGTTTTTGGGGGGCTCTGAAAGCGCCACCAAGAGTGCAACAGTACACTAGCGGGGCGGCGGGGGCATTGCACCGGGGGCAGCTATCTCCCGCAGCGGGGAGGAGCGGACGTCTCCACCGGCGTCAGGTCGCCCCGGTCGAGGCGCTCCAGCAGTTCCGGCGTCACCTCGTCGAAGCCGAAGGGGGCGCTGCCGCCGTGGTCGGTGATGAACTCGAGTGCGTCGGCGACGTTCAGGAACGGTACCAGTTCGTGCCCCATCGGCCCCAGGACGTCCGAACCGATCACGTAGCAGGCGGTGCGGGCATCGATGCGGACCAGGTCGTAATACTCGGTCACTGCGGTGGCGGCCATCTCCTCCGGCTGGCGGCCGGGGGCGTAGGTGTCAAGGTCGAAGAGATACTTGAACAGGTCCTTGGCGCCGTCGAAGTGGTCTGCGTGGCCGTCCCGGTAGAGTACCGTCGCCACCCACTCCGGATATTTTGCGACGAACATGCCGCACACCGGGCAGGTGGCGCGGGGCGACGGGTCGGGTACCTGGAACGGTGTCTCCGCCCCGGCGGCCACCGGGACGGACAGCACCGCAGCCAACAGTAAGGACCGGATCAAATCGTCTGCTCCCGTTGCCGTGCCCGCCGCTCGGCGCGGCGTTTGCGGATCATGGCGACATCACGGGCCATATCCTCGTAGACGGCAGCGAGCGCCGCATCGAAATCGCCCAGGTCGCCCCCGTGCTCCTTGCGGGTCTCCATCGCACGGTCCCGGCTGGCGAAGGCAAGCTTGCTCCGTGCACTCATGGTCCCCGGCAGCGTGCTGCCGATGAGATAGAGACCCTCCTCCACGTTGACCAGAGGCCGCGGTTCGTCGGCTGCGCCGTAGTCTGCGGCGTAGATCGCCCGTGGGCCGCGATCGATGTTTAGGCTGAGGCTGATCGCCGCGCAGTGGATGGAGCAGGTGCCGTCCACCCGATTGTCGTCGTAGTGGATAAGGTGGCGTGAGTGATGCCACTGCCGCCGGTCCATGCCGCAGTACGGGCAGGCGGGGTACTTGGTGAATTCATCGGTGAGCGGGTCGGGGTCGGGCGGCGTCTTGGGGGCGAACTGGAGCGGTGTGCCGTCGGTGGACTCCTGCGCCAGGGCACTCTTCCCGGTGGCGATGCCCAGACCGGTTACTGCCGCACCCTTCAACAGATCGCGTCGTTTCATGGGGTTTTTCTCCTCAATGATCAAAGCAGTTCCAGGACCAGCTGCTCGAACGCCTCGGCACGTGCCGGGCCGATGACCTTCGCGCGCACCACGCCCTTCCGGTCCACCAGAAAGGTCACCGGCAGCGCCATCACCCCGTACTGGCGGGTGACAGCACCCTCGCGGTCGAGCAGCACCGTGTAACTGATCCCATAGCGTGCTGCGGCACGCCGCGCCACCGACTCCTCCTGGGCCACGTTGATCGCCAGGATGCGTAGCCCGCGCGGGGCAAGGGTCTCGTGGACCGGTTCCAGCTCCGCCATCTCCCCTTCACAAAAGGGGCACCAGTCGGCCCAGAAGCGGATTGCCACCACCTGGCCGTGCAGATCGGCGAGTGAGAGGGTTCGCCCGTCCAGATCAATCAGCGTGAAGCCAGGAGCCGGTTCGCCGTTTGCCACCAGCGGACCGGCCTGCTCGCAACCGGCCAGGCAGAGTAGAAACAGCAGGGCGACAACAGGGCGACCCACGTCACAAAAGCCTCAGGTTGGAAAACCAGGAAAGCCAGACCACCTGGCCGACGAAGAGCGCCAGCAGCAGCGTGCCCACGGCTGCCGTGCGCGGCACCGTTCGCGCCAGCACCGGGTGCAGGCTCACCGCCCTTGCCAGTGGCAGGGTGAGCGCCAGCCCGGCGGCGAGAGCGGTACCGGTGAACAGCGGCAGATAGAGTGCGTAGCCTATCCAGCCGTACTCCGCCTTCAGCAGACAGAAGGGACAGTGGTGATGCGGCTGTTCGTAGACATAAGGCGCAACAAAGGTGATCACCGCCGCGATGGCGACCGGAAAGGTGAGCAGAGCCAGCCCGGCAAAGAGCACTGCGGCACGTTGAGGGGCAGGGATTCTCCCAATCCATACGAGAGAACCCGCAACCAGCGTTATGCCAAGCAGGCCGTAGAAGGCGAGCATCATCGGGACCGGTGGCAGTGCCGCCAAGTCGGCCGTGACCGCTTCACTGGACTGGCTGAACAGCGCACCGCAGCAGGAGGTGATCACATCGGCACGCAGGTTCAGAAAGTAGGCCAGTTGCACCGCTGCCGTCGCCACCGCCAGCGGCGCGATGAGCAGCAGCAGGGCGTACTTGGGGCGGGTCAGCGGGTAGTCGAACGCCTGGCGGTCGACGGAGTGCATAAACAGCCACCCGGCGGCGGCAAAGAAGAGCCCGATGCGCAGCAGCAGCGCGGGAAAACCGAATGGATTGACGTTCAGGCTGCCCACCGCGCACATGGCGCCGACGAACTGGATCGACAGCCGATCGGCGATCACCACGAACAGCGGCAACAGCACCATCTGCAACAGCAGCACGAAGCCGGCGAAGGTGGTGACCAGCGCCGTGCCGCGCTCCAGCCGTATCTGGCGGATGCTCCCGCTTTGCAGGTCCCAGTGGCGGAGCAGTCGCAGCGCAAAGAGCGCCGCGGCGAGCAGCAGCACAACGCTGACACCATCGGCCAGCAGCAGCGCCAGAATGCCCGGTTGCAGGAGCATCAGCGCTCCAGCAGGCGGCCGTCCCGCAGCCCGACCACCCGCTCCACCACCGGTGACTCGATCACCAGCGGGTCGTGACTGCTGATGAACACGGTGCGGCCCTCGGCACGCAATCGCGCGACGATGTCGAGAAAGGCGTCGGAGAGGTGGGAGTCCAGGTTGGCGGTGGGCTCGTCGGCGATGAGGATGGGCGGGTCGTTGATCAAGGCGCGGGCGATGGCGGTGCGCTGCGCCTCGCCGCCCGAGAGCCACTCCACCCGCGCATCGATGCGCTCTGCGAGCCCGAGGCCGGCGAGCAGATCGACCGCCCGCCCGCGCAGTTCGGGCCACCGCGGGGCGAGCGGAAAGGCGGGCAGCATGACGTTCTCCAGCGCCGTCAGCCCACGGATCAGATTGAACTGCTGAAACACGAAGCCGAAGGTGCGCCGCCTCAGTCCGGTGAGAAACCGCTCCGGCAGACCGGAGATGTCCCGTCCGTCGAGCCGCACCCGCCCCTCGGTGGGGCGGGCGAGGCAGCCGATCAGCGTGAGCAGGGTGGTCTTGCCCGAGCCGCTCGGCCCGGTGAAGGCGGTCACCTGTCCCGGCTCGAGCGCCAGGTCGATGCCGTCCACCGCCCAGAGCTGGTTGGGTCGCCCCTCGTTGAACGCCTTGCGCACCCCGCGCAGTTCGATGGCACCACTCATCGCATCACCGCGTCCGGATCGGTGATCGCCGCCCGCCAGCTCGGTACCAGCGTCGCCGCCGTGTAGGGGACCACCGTGATCAGAAACAGCGCCATCAGTTGCAGGCCGTCCACGGCCGGCGTCAGATCGAAATCGGGGTAGAGTACCGCCCACCCCTTGAACACCGGGGCGAGCAGCGGGGCCGACAGCCCAAACACATGCCACCAGGCGAGGGTGGTGCCGACGAGGAAGGCGCCGATGGAGATGAGCGCTCCCTCCCACAGCTTCATACGCAGCACATCACCGCTCTCCCAGCCGATCGCCTTCAGGATGCCGATCTCCCGCTGCTCGTCGGCGGAGAGTCCCGCCGCCCGGTGCCAGGCGAGGATGGCGAAGGCGAGCAGGGCGCCGCAGAAGAAGAGAAGGGCGATCCCTTCGCGCCAGTCGAATACGGCCTGATAGGTGCGCAGGATCTCCTCACGCAGAATCGGTCGGCTGTCCGGCAATGCGCGCACGATCTTTTCCGCAACCGTCCGCACCTCACGGGGGTTGGCGACCGAAAGGGTAATGTCGGTGAACCGTCCAGCCGGGATCCCCAGCAGTGCGCGCCCGTCCACTTCCGACAGCAGGATCAGATCGGCGCTCACAATCGCGGATTCACGCGGCAATACTGCGGCGATGCGGAATGACAGAGGTCCGCCGTCACGGGCGGTCAAGGCCAGCAGGTCGCCCACACCGGCCCCGCGTACCCGCGCCAGTCCGTTGCCGATGACCGCCGTGCCTTCGGTGATTGAATGATCCGGCGGCACCATCACCGTGTAGTTGGCGCCCACCGCCGAATCGTAGTGATAACCCCAGATCCGCGCCTCCACCCGGCGCGCGCCGCGTATCCCTTTCAGCCGCTCCAGATAGTCGGCCGGGACCAGATCGTGGCGACCGCCCACCACCCGCTGCACCACCACTTCCGGCGACTCCGCCAGCAGCAGCGCCGCCTCGTTTCTGAGCGCCGTACCGTAGAGCATCACCGAGGCGAGCAGAAAAACCAGCAAGGCATAAACAAAAAGCAGCCCCAGGTGCCGGGCGCCGTGCCGTCGCATCGCTGCGACGGTGTAGTCAATCAGATAGCGCTGACGTGCGATCCAGTGGCGCATGAGCGGGCCGGGTCAGGTGGTGGGGCGGCCCCAGCAGCGCCCCGGAAGGGAAATGCTCCATTGCGGTCGGGTGGTCCTGAAACGGCGCGTGGTAATCGGACTGCGAGGGGTGGCGGGTGTAGCGCGCCTCGGTGAACAGGCAGAGGTCGGTCAGCGCCAGTTCCCGCACCAGCGCCAGCGAAGCGGTAATCATCGAACCACTCTGCCGCGCACTGAAGAACAGCGTTCCCGTGAACAGGACGGCCCCAATCAGCAGAAGAACAACTGCCCGGCTACCCGGACGGGTGTGGGCTTTCACGCTGGAACTCCGTAAGGGAAATGACAGTTTCGACGTACTCCGGCCTCTGGAGTTCACTGCTCCCTTCCAACTGGAAAGCGCCCGCAAGGTGCGCCACTCGGCCAAGCTGGGCCTGCTGATGGAGATGGTGCCCGAACTGCTGGAAGAGGGGCGGCGCATCCTTATCTTCTCCCAGTTCACCACCATGCTCGGACTGATCGAGGAGGCGCTGCAGGAGGCCGGTATCCGCTACGCCAAACTGACCGGCCAGACCCGCAAGCGCGATGAAGTGACCGAGCGGTTCCAGAGCGGCGAGGTGCCGGTGTTCCTCATCAGCCTGAAGGCGGGCGGCACCGGCCTTAACCTCACCCAGGCGGACACCGTCATCCACTACGACCCGTGGTGGAACCCGGCGGCGGAGGCGCAGGCCACCGACCGGGCGCACCGCATCGGCCAGGACAAACCGGTGTTCGTCTACAACTGATCGCCGCCGACACAGTCGAGGAGGAGATCCTCCAGCTCCAGCAGCGCAAACAGGCACTCGCCGACGGCATCTACAGCGGCAAGGGAGCCAAGCAGGCCGCCGAACTGACCGCCGAAGAGATGCTGGCACTGTTTTCGGACGGGTGACGCCGGCTGCGCGTCTATTTGCCCCTGTCCGCTCGCTGCCACCCCCTATAAAGTCATGCATCGCAGCCGGTGCGGACCGTGTAGTCACGGACAGCAGATGATTGTGCATGAAGGGACTCGAACCCCTGGCCTCTGCCTCCGGAGGCCCACAGGCTGGCAGATCCTGATTGGTGACAATTGGCCAATTACGCAGATAACAATCAGTTAGTCGATGCTCAGCGGCTCGCCGTTTACCGCAGACTCCTAGAGCACCGAACAGATAAATGGAACGTTCTCCTTAAGAGCCGGCCAGCTGTAGGAGCCCGCCCCCGCGGGCGAATGGGCCTACCGGAGCAAATCCAGGGCTGAAGCGGCTTTGCCGCTATTCGCCCGGAGGGCCGGGCTCCTACAGATTAAGCAACATTCGGTTTAGCTGTTCGGTGCTCTAGGCGCCGAAGATAGTTTCTTTTTTTGAAGAAACTATCTTCCTTCTTCGCTGAAGCAAGGAAATGTTTCTCGTATAGGGAAAACTATGGACAGAAAGAGAAAGGACAGTCCATAATTTCTCGAGTAGGAGGAACTATGGCGCGCACGATCACCCCAACCCCCTTGCCGGAAAAGCCGACCATCACGACGGCCGGTGAATTTGGTTCCTTCATCCGCAGCATGCGGACTCACCAAGGTTTGCGCATTGATGACGCCGCGTCCCTCTGTGGCGTTTCCGTCGCTTTGTTGTCGGCATTGGAGAATGGCAAACCACGGGCTGTCGGCTTGGACAAGGCGTTACAGATCGCCCACCAATTGGGACTTTCCATACTCGCCATTCCCAGAACCGAATTGCCAAAGACATTGTCCTGCCTGGACCGTGACGAATGAGCATCCATCGACTCGATGCTTGGGCGGATGGCCGACGGGTTGGCACTCTGGCCTACCATGACGAAACCGGGCGGTTCGCTTTCGATTACGACCCTGCATGGGCGGCATCCGGCTCCGCCTTTCCCCTTTCCCCGGGCATCCCTCTTGAGCGCTCTCGGGAGATCGGTGACGAACACCACTCGACCAGCGTGCGCCGCTTCTTTGAAAACCTCCTGCCGGAAGGCAAGGCGCTGGACGATGCCGTCGCCGCCCACCGGCTCTCGAAGGCAAACCTCTACGGCCTTCTGCTCGTCCTGGGTCGTGAAAGCACTGGCGCGATCAGTCTGCTCCCGGAAGGCACCCGGCCGGAACAGATCCCCAATTCGCAGCGGGAGGTGACTCGGGAGGAGTTGGCTGAACGGATCCGCAACCGTGCTCATGACCCTTTCAATATCTGGGACGGCCGGGTGCGGATGTCGATTGCCGGCTATCAGGACAAGCTTGCGGTTTACCGGGAGGGCGAACGTCTGTATCTCGTGGAGGGGCAGCTGGCATCGACCCACATTCTGAAGCCGGAGCCCTTGAGTCCGAATCTCCCCCATTTGGTTGCCAATGAACATTTTTGTCTGAATTTGGCTGCAGCACTTGGGCTCCCCTCCACTAACGTCGACATCTTGCGGGTGCCGGACCCGGTTCTGATGGTGGAGCGCTTCGACCGCCGCCGATATAACGAAAGAGTCGGACGCATGCACGTCATCGATGCCTGCCAGGCACTGGATCTCGCAGTTAACCACAAGTACGAGCGCAATTTCGGCAGTGGTCGTGACGTGGCACACATCCGTGATGGTGTCAGTGTCGAGCGGCTGTTCTCCATCACCGACCTGGCCATCGCCGCAGCTCCCATGCGCCTCGGACTGCTGCGTTGGATACTGGTGCAGTACCTCATCGGGAACTCAGATGCCCACGGTAAGAACATCTCCTTCTTCGTCGAACCGGGCGGGCTGCGCTTGGCGCCTTCCTATGATCTGGTCGCAGTCTGCATTTACCCCGATATCGACCACGAACTCGCCATGGCAATCGGGGACGAATTCGACGTTGGCAACGTACGGGCGCATGACTGGGCCGAACTTGCGCTGAGCTGTGGACTGGATCGTCGGCTGGTGGCCCGGGAGATGAACCGAATGGCCAAACGCCTGCGCGGAGTACTTCCCGAACTCCAGAACTGGTCGGGGTACGATGCGGATGAACGGGCGGTGGTAGGTGATATTGGAGAGTTTGCGCTCATGCAAGCCCGGCGGCTCGAGTCGGATGCCAGGCTGCTACCCGGCATCACCCTTCCCTGACAACAATTTGCGCCCAGGCCGTTTTCTTCGGGTGATTTTGGTGGGTTCAAACTAACGCGCGTGAGCGTTAGGGCTTTCGATGAGCGCTGACGAACGGGGTAGCGCTCAAGCGCGATTGTGGCCGGGGATCGGCTCGGGAAATGCAGGTAAAAACAGGGAAATGGCGCGCCCGAAGGGATTCGAACCCCTGACCTCTGCCTCCGGAGGGCAGCGCTCTATCCAGCTGAGCTACGGGCGCTTAAGAGCGCGTAAGGATACACAGGGCGGGCCGGGGAGTCTATGCCCAGGGCAGCTTGGCCGGTTCCGAAGCAAAGGTTTTCCGGATATACTGGCGCGCTATTTCCGGCCGCCATCCGGCCCCGACCAAACGCTTACAGGGGAGTTAGATCGTGTCAGAGAGTAAGAACTTCGGTATCAGTCTCGTGGGTTTCGCGGCGGTGGCGCTGCTGGCGCTCGGTATTTTGAAGGCGCTCTCCCCGGTGCTCAGCCCGGCCGGCAGCGGTGGTGCGGATATGACCCCAACCGCCGTGGCGGCGCGCATCGCGCCGGTCGGCCAGCTGAATACCGGCGATCCGATTCAGGTCGCCCAGGCTCCGGCACAGGAGAGTGCAGCGGCCGGCTCTGCCGATACGGGTGCGGCCCGCTCCGGCGAGCAGGTGTACAACACCTCCTGCATGGTCTGCCACGCGGCCGGTATTGCCGGCGCTCCGAAGCTGGGTGATGCGGCTGAGTGGGCGCCTCGTATCGGAAAGGGCATGGACACCTTGATGCAGAGCGCGATCAATGGCACCCCGAAAGGCATGCCGCCGCGGGGCACCTGCGCCAACTGCTCCGATGAGGAGTTGCAGAACGCCGTCACCTACATGGTCGAGCAGAGCAGCTGAACAAATTAGTGGTTTGTAACGAAGAAGGGCGCCGAGAGGCGCCCTTCTTTTTTGTGCTCTCGACCGAATAAACGGTCTTACGCGTAGGTGTCGACCTGGCTGCCGGTGCTGTTATCAGTGCTGCCGCTTTCGGTGCGCGGGGTCTCTTCCACGCGCTGGGCCGGTTCCGCCGGTTGGGTGGGCTGGGACGCCGCTTGCGGCTGTGGGGCCGGGGCGTCCTGACGCTGGCTCGGCAGTACGCCCTGGTAGGCGCTTGCCGCAGTGCTGTTCTGGATGGAGTCCATTATTCACCTCCGGTAATTCCCGGGTATTGAATAAGAGTATACGCCCCGGTCGGACGGGAGGGAAACCGGTTTCAGCCCTGTCCCAGCATGCCGCGCAGGTTGGCCAGATGGGCCTTGCCCCGCTCCTGGCGCTCCTCGGCCGGCATTTCGATCCCAACCCCCTCCCAGCGCAGGTCCTCGGCAGGCAGCTCGTCGATGAAGCGGCTGGGCTGGCAGGCCGCCAGTTCACCTCCGCGCCGCCGGCGGGCGGCGAGAGAGAGGGTGAGGGTGCGCTGGGCGCGGGTCACGCCGACATAGGCGAGCCGCCGCTCCTCCTCAATGTTCTCCTCCTCGATGCTGACGCGGTGGGGCAGCAGCTCCTCCTCCATACCGATCAGGTAGACGTGGGGGAACTCCAGCCCCTTGGCGGCGTGCAGGGTCATCAGCCGCACCTGGTCACCCGCCTCCTCCTCGTTGTTGCGCTCGAGGATGTCCATCAGGGTGATCTTCGACACCAGCCCCTCCAGGCTCGGCTCGTTTTCCTGCTCCGCCATGCGGGCGAGCCAGTCCAGTAGCTCGTTGACGTTCTCCATCCGCCGTTCGGCGGTACGCAGGTCCTTGCAGGTGTCGTTGAGCCAGGTCTCGTAGTCGATCTCCCGCACCAGATCGCGGCAGGCGGCGATGACGTCACCACGCCGGGCGCGGTCGCCGATGTCCACCAGCCACTCGGCGAAGCGGCGCAGCCGTGCCGTGGCTCGCTCGTTCAGATGCTGGGAGAGCCCCAGTTCGAAAACGGCGGCGAACAGGCTGATGCCGCGCTGGCTGGAGTAGCCGGCCAGTTTCTCCAGAGTGGTGGGGCCGATCTCGCGGCGCGGGGTGTTGACCACCCGCAGGAAGGCGGCGTCGTCGTCCGGGTTCACCAGCAGCCGCAGGTAGGCCATCACGTCCTTCACCTCCAGATAGCTGAAGAAGGAGGTGCCGCCGCTGATCTGATAGGGGATGCGGTGCTCGCGCAGCGCCTTCTCGAACGGGCGCGACTGATGGTTGCCGCGGTAGAGGATGGCGTAGTCGCGGTAGTCGGTGCGATGTCGGAAGCGGTGATGCAGCAGATGGGAGATCACCTTCTCCGCCTCGTGCTCCTCGTCGTTGGCGCTCAATATCGTGATGGGATCGCCCGGCCCCAGTTCGCTCCACAGGCTCTTTTCGAACACGTGGCTGTTGTTGGCGATGAGCCGGTTGGCCGCCTTGAGGACGGTGCCGGTGGAGCGGTAGTTCTGCTCCAGCTTCACCACCTTGAGACCGGGGAAGTCGTCACGCAGCAGGGCGAGGTTCTCCGGCTGGGCGCCGCGCCAGGCGTAGATGGACTGGTCGTCATCGCCCACCACCGTCAGCGCTCCGCGCAGCCCCACCAGCAGTTTCACCATCTGGTACTGGGTGGCGTTGGTGTCCTGGTATTCATCCACCAGCAGGTAGCGGATCTGGTTCTGCCACCGCTCCAGCACCTCGGCGTTGCTGCGGAACAGCAGCACCGGCAGCATGATCAGGTCGTCGAAATCGACCGCGTTGTAGGCCTTCAGGTGGCGGTTGTAGGTGGCGTAGGCGCGGGCGGCTGCCACCAGCGCCGGGTCGCCCGCCGCCTCGCTCTCCGCCTGTTCCGGGGTGACGAAGGCGTTCTTCCAGCGGGAGATGCGCCAGTGCACCTGCTCACTCACGCTGTCGTCGCCGCTGTCGCGGCGCAGCAGTTCTCGCACCAGTGCGGCACTGTCCTGCGCGTCATAGATCGAGAAGCCGCTCTTGTAGCCGAGCGCCTTGCACTCGCGGCGGATGATGTCGAGGCCGAGGGTATGAAAGGTGGAGACCCGCAGGCCGCGCCCCTCCTTGCCGGAGAGCAGCTGCCCCACGCGCGCCTTCATCTCCCGGGCCGCTTTGTTGGTGAAGGTGACCGCCGCCACGTTACGCGGCGAAATCCCGCAGCGTTGCACCAGCCAGGCGATCTTTTGGGTGATAACGCGCGTCTTGCCGCTGCCGGCGCCGGCGAGCACGAGCAGGGGGCCGTCGATGTAACGGACGGCCTCCATCTGGCGGGGGTTGAGGTCAGGCATGGGGCGGGCATTGTGCCTAAGCGCACCGGAGGTCACAACGGGGCTTTACGTGGGCGCCGACTCAGGTATGCTAGAAACCCTTGTGGTTACTTGGGGATAGTGTGAACGACGACCTCCATGCAGCCGAGCGCCGCTGGCGCCAGCGGTCGCTCTTTCGCGGTCGGCCCCGCCGACGGCGCGGCGGGTTTCTTTTTTTCTTGTTCCTGCTGCTTGTTGTGGTTGCCTTCCTGTTTCGCGATCAACTGCTTCCCCTGATTCACCTCATCGATATCACTCTCTAACCCCCCGATCCAGTACCCGGTAGGCGAGTGCCTCGGTGAGGTGGGACCTCTCCACCCCCTCGTTTCCGGCCAGATCGGCGATGGTGCGTGCCACCTTGAGCACCCGGTGGTAGGCACGGGCCGACAACGACAGCCGCTCCACCGCCCGCGCCAGCAGTTTCGTCTCCTCCGGGGCGAGGACGCACACCGTCTCACACTCCCGCTCGCCCAGCCGTGCATTGGGTTTCCCCGAACGGGCAAGCTGCAGTGCCCGTGCCGCTTCCACACGTCGCCGTACGGCGGCGCTGCTTTCCCCCTTTGAATCGGGTGCGGTGAGGGCCGCATGGGGGAGCGGCGGCACTTCGACATGCAGATCGATCCGGTCGAGCAGCGGTCCGGAGATACGCCCACGATAACGGGTGACCTGGTCCGGCGAGCAGTGGCAGCGGCCATTTGGGTGGCCGAGATAACCGCACGGACAGGGGTTCATCGCCGCAACCAGCTGAAAGCGGGCCGGGAAACGGGAGCGGCGGGCCGCGCGGGCGATGGTGACGTGGCCCGATTCGAGCGGCTCGCGCAGCACTTCCAGTACCTTGCGATCGAACTCCGGCAGCTCGTCGAGAAACAGCAGCCCGTTGTGGGCGAGGGAGATCTCCCCCGGGCGCGGCTGGCTGCCCCCGCCGACCAGCGCCGCGGCCGACGCGCCATGATGGGGCGCGCGGTAGGGACGGGTCCTGAATGCCTCGGGGGAGAACCCCTCGGCGATGGAGGTGACCGCGGCGGTCTCCACCGCCTCCTCTTCGGTCATCGGCGGCAGCAGGCCGGGCAGGCGGCTCGCCAGCATGGTTTTGCCCGTCCCGGGCGGCCCCACCATCAACAGGTTATGGCCGCCGGCCGCTGCGACCTCCAGGGCCCGCTTGGCGTGGGACTGGCCGCGGACATCGGCCAGGTCCGGAGCGGCGTGACCGGCCGACTCAGGAAGAGCCGATCGCTGCGGTGCAATCGGTGACTCGCCGAGATGCGCGCACACCTCCAGCAGGTGGCCGGCCGGATGCACGCCGGTGTCCTGAACCAGCGCCGCCTCTTCCGCGTTCTCCCTTGGCAGAACCAGCGCCCGCCCGGCGCGGCGTGCCTCCAGGGCAACCGGCAGGGCACCACGCACCGGGCGCAGTGTGCCGCTCAGGGCCAGTTCGCCGACGAATTCATGGTCCGCAATCCGCTCGGCCGGGACCTGTCCCGAGGCGACCAGGATGCCGAGTGCAATAGGGAGATCGAACCGCCCGCCCTCCTTCGGCAGATCGGCAGGGGCCAGATTGATGGTGATGCGACGGGCCGGGAATTCGAATCGGGAGTTGATGATTGCCGCGCGTACCCGGTCCTTGCTCTCCCGTACCGCCGCCTCGGGCAGTCCGACGATGGAGAGGCTGGGCAGCCCGTTGCCGAGATGGACCTCGACCGTGACCTCCGGGGCCTCGATGCCCACTTCGGCGCGGCTGAACACAATGGCGAGCGACACGGCGCTCCTTTCCTGGAGTTTGCGTGCGCCAAACCATACCGAAGACCGCCACCCTGCGCGAATATGGACGGATTGTGTCGCGCCGGGCAGCCGCTGCCAGACAACAGTTCCACGCCGCGCAACAGTGTCGTTGCGAGCGGGGCGAAGCCATCTCAAGTGTCCGAGAGATTGCTTCGTTGCCGCGCTCATCTTGACGAACCTGGCGGTAACCCCATGAACAATCGTGCGTCATGGCGCCTGGATTGCTTCGGCCTTGTCTCGCAATGACGACAAAGCCCGTGCAGCGGGAGGTGGACAATGACTATGAGGTGCCGCGGGGTTTGGAACCCCGTTCTTCAGATCGCGAGGATCGCCCGGTTGCGCCCGCTCTCCTTGGCCCGATAGAGCGCGGCGTCGGCCTCTTCGATGAGGTCGAGCTCCCGTGTCGCCGCCTGCTGGGGATAGGCGGTGATGCCGAGGCTCAGGGTGACCGCGATCTCCCGATCGCCGTCACGAATGGTGGTCTCCTCCGCCATGGTGCAGAGTCGATTGCCGAGCGTATGGCACTCGGACGCGTCGGCACCCGGCAGGACGATCAGGAACTCCTCGCCGCCGTAGCGGACCAGGATATCCCCTTCACGCAGACCGGCCCGTAGCACGTTCGCCACCGAACTGAGGACCCGGTCGCCGACCAGGTGGCCGTGGGTGTCGTTGATCGCCTTGAAGTGGTCGATATCGGCCATGATCACCCCAAGCGAACTACCGTTGCGGGCGGCACGGTTCAGCTCCTCGCGCAACCGGGTCAGGCCGAAGCGCCGGTTGTAGGTGTTGGTGAGCGGGTCGATGGTGGAGAGGCGCTGCAGCTGCCGGTGGGCAAGCGCGTTGTTGAGCGCCAGCCCGAAGCCCTGCTGGAACGGATAGATCAGTCGCTCCACATCACTGCCGAAGCTCTCCGCAGCGGTCAGCAGCACCACGACACCGAGTGGCTTTTCCTTGAATCCGAGCGGCACCAGCAGCGCCTCCCGCGGCGGCAGGTCGGCCAGAAGTACCTCCAGGGGCATGTCGCGCGGGAACGGAATGCGTCGGCAGGATTGACTCTCCAGTGCCCGCAGCACGTGGCTGCTCCGCACCAGCCGTTCGGCGCTGAGCAGCCCATGGGCGGCGCCCACGGTCAGTTCGCCGGCGGTTTCCTCGATGAGCACTGCACCGGCCAGTGCGCCGGTCCGGTTCAGCAGCAGTTCCAGCGCCTTGACGGACAGCGGCTCCAGCTCCAGATGCTGCGACAGGGCGGTGGAGAACTCGCTTACCGCCGCTTCGAACTCGTGAGAACGGAACAGCGTCTCGACCATGTCGTTGAAGGCACGGGCGCTCTCGCCGATTTCGTCGCTGGAGTCGGCGGGAACCCGGCATTTGGACGGGGTACAGGTGGACCAGTCACCGGTGAACATGGCGCCGCGCAGGGCGCTTTCCACCAGCCGGGTCTGCCGGGCAAGCAGGCGCAGTCGAGGGCGGACCACCAGCCGCGCAAGCAGATAGTTCACCGCCCCGGCGGCCAATCCGGCAGTGATCGTCGCGGCATAGAAGCGTGCGGTAAATACGTCGGCGGCACTGAAGCCGAGTGCCATCACGAAAAAGGGAAAGGACAGGCCGAGCACGAGCCCGAAGGCCAGCATCCAGACGGCCAGGTCCGTGAACAGTCCCTGAGTGATTCTTGGCATTCGCGGGCCCGCACCGTAATTGAAGAGGCAGAAGGAGGTAAGTAGAAGAAAAGTAGCACACGGTTTCGCGGACGTCGGATGGCGGCCGGGTGATGATGTCACTGACGCTCGCTCCGTAAGCGGCTACCTTTCAGTATCCCTGTGAAACGGAAGGAGAGTTGTTATGCAGAACGTCGGAGGTCTTGATCGCGCCCTGAGGATCCTGGTGGGCATCGCCCTGGTGGCCACCGCCCTGCTGGTAGAGGGCGCTGTATGGGGCTGGATTGGGGTGGTGCCGCTTGCCACCGGACTGATTGGCTGGTGCCCGCTCTATGCCCCGCTGAAGTTCAATACCGCGAGGAAGGGCGGCGCCGCCTGAGGGAGTTTCCGGCCTTTACCACCCGACCCCCGGGCATGCCCGGGGGTATCGCCCCGGGGGCCGGGCGGACGGTCAATCGACCAGATTCGCCTCCACCGTGATCTCGTCGACCCCCGTGAGCGCCTGGGAGACCGGGCACCCCTTTTTTGCCGCCTCGGCCTGGGCGACGAAGGTGGCCTGGTCGATGCCCGGAACCCGGGCATCGGTCACCAGGCGGATGCCGGTGATGCGATGGCCTTCACCGACCCGTTCGATGCGCACGCTGGCGTGCGTGGCGATCCGCTCGGCGCGGAACCCCGCCTGTTCCAGTAATAGCGACAGGGCCATCGAGAAGCACCCGGCGTGGGCCGCACCAATCAGCTCTTCGGGGTTGGTGCCCGGCTCCTCCTCGAAGCGGGAGCCGGCACTGTAGGTGCCCTCGAACGCCCCGTCGCCAAAACGCATGGTGCCCCGGCCCGCCTTGAGCGTTCCCTCCCAGACTGCATCGGCTTTCCGTACCGGCATGGCTGTCCCTCGCGAGGAGTTGTCCAGCCATAAAGGTAGCTGCATTCCCGGAAAGCGACTCGCCGCCCCTGAACTACGCCGGACGATGCGTCAGCCCGCTTCGACCCGGTTGCGGCCGGCGCGCTTGGCGGTATAGAGCAGGTCGTCTGCACGCCGGGTGAAGGACTCGGCGCTCTCATCCGGCCGGAAGGTGGTCACGCCAAAACTCGCGGTGATGGTGCCGACGCCCGGGATGGCCTGTTCGGCGATCAGGCGACGGAGTTTTTCCGCGAGGCGCCGCGCCTCGGCGAGCGGCGCCGCCGGCAGCAGCACCAGAAACTCCTCCCCGCCCCAGCGGCCGATGTGGTCGGATGCGCGGATGTGTTCGCGGACCACCGCCACCGTTGCCCGCAAGGTGCGATCCCCTGCGTGGTGGCCGAGGCGGTCATTCACCTGTTTGAAGTGATCGAGGTCGAACAGCAGCAGGCTCAAAGGGTGGTGATAGCGTTCGGTGCGAGCCATTTCGATCTGCATCAGACGATCGATCTCGGCACGATTGTAGGCGCGGGTGAGGTGGTCCACCGTTGCCAGTTCGCGTAGGTCCCGCTCCAGGCGGCGGCGCTCGGTGATGTCTCGCCCCACGCCGGACAGTCCGATCAGGTTGCCCGCCGCATCGGTCAGCCGCACACCGGTGAAGTGGTGAGGCACCGGGTCGCCGGCGCAGTCGAGGATGTCCGCCTCTACCTCCATCCACCCGCTCTCAAGCCCGGCCTGAAACGCTGCGACCATCCGCTTTCGTTGTGTCTCCGGAAACAGGGTCACGGCGTCGCATCCCTGGAGTTCATCCGGTTTCAGTCCGGTCAGCGCCTCCAGCCGCCGATTCCATTTCACCAGCTGTCCCTGCGGATCGATGACGTAAATGACATCCGGGATCGCCTGCATCAACGCGGTCTGTTCACGGTAGGCGCGGGCGACTTCGCGCTCCGCTTTCAGGCGTGCGGTCACGTCCACCCCGGCGGCGACGGCGAACGTCCGGTTTCGCTCCTGAAACAGGGCGCTCGACCACTCGATCTCCCGTTGAGCATCCTGCGCTGTCAGCCATGGTGTGAGCTGGTGATGCAGCCGCCCCACCTCCATGAGCCGCCGGAACAGCCGCTGCGCCTCCTCCCGGCGTTCGGGGGGAACGAACACCTCCCACGCGGACCGGCCGCGGACCTCGGCCAGCAACCGGCCGGTAAGCACCTCGCACGCACGGTTCATGCGCACGATGCCCCCCTGATCGTCGAGGACGACAATCAGCGTCTCGGCCGTGTCGAGAACCGCATCGGCAAACCGGCGTTCATCGATGAGGTCGGCGGTGCGTGCGCGGACCCGGTTTTCCAGATCATGGGTGAGCTCGCGCAGATTCTCCTGGACCCGTGTCAGTTCGGTGACGTCCTCCATAATATGGAGGGCGTAGCCGTAGGCACCATGGATATAGAAGGCCCGCATCCGGAAAATGGTGCCGTCGGGGAGATCGACGATCTCCTCCGCCTCATCCTCCTGTTGCAGGGTGCCGGAGCACATCGCCGGCGGTCCTTCACGGTGGGGGAAGACCTGCCAGTAGGGACGGCTCCGCACCATTGAGAAGGGGGCGCCTGCGTGCTGCAGGTAGGCGCGGTTTGCGTAGACCAGACGGAGCGCCTCGTCGTGGACAAACACGGGGTCGTCCATCGCGTCGAGGATGTCGCGCCACTCCCAAGGCAGCGTCTGCCCCATGCCCGGGGTGAGATTCATTTCCCAAACGGGAGTTGCACGGTGGAGCGCCGCCGTGCGTGGCGGTAGACTGCCGCGGCCGAAACCCACCCGGAGGCCGAAATGGAACAGACCGTTGATGAAAGACTGCGAACACGGGCCAAAACGCCCCACGAGGTATTCGTCGTCAACCTCATCGGCTTCCACCTCCTGCTGACGCCGGCGGCCATCGCGCTCGGCATCGGTATGGGTGCGCTCCTGTTGCCTCCACTACTTTCCGGCGCAGTGATCGGGTTCCTCGCCTGGCGTACCCGTCGCGCGGCGGTACAGGCCCCCTGGTTCGTGGCGGCGCACTGGCGGCTTGCGCTGCGCCGTGGCGTGTTGCTGCTCTACGGCTACGGCGCCAGTGGCGCGCTGGTGCTGCTCGGCTGGCTGTTGACCCTGGGGATCGAACGTCCCGAGACCCAGTCCATCATGTTCACCGTATTCACCCGAATCGCCGTCATGCCCACCTTCATCATGGTGCTGATCACCTTCGCGCTCTCCACCAGCGCCATCGGTCAGGCCGGCCGCGGCGAGGTGCCTGATCGCATCGCCCTCAAGTTTCCGCCGCCCTCACAAAGCCACCCGTAGGAGCCCGGCACTTCGGGACGACTGTTTATCATTCCATTCGGTCGCGGGGCGGGTTCCTGCGAGCACCGTCCCCGGTGCGCTACCGGGCGCTCCGGTCAATGGTATGGTTCAGTAAAGCCGACGACCGAACCGTAGTCGCTGCGACTCCTCGAAACGGCGGCGCTCCTCGTCGCTGTTAAACTCGCCGGAGAGTTCCGCATAGACCTGACGCGCCCAGGCCTCGTCGCGAAACACCTCCAGGATCCCCTCCGCCCAACGGAGAAGGTGGGCCGGCCCGGAGAGGTTTTCGAAGCAGGTGGTGTAGTAGGAGCGGAGATCATCATCGGAGAGGCCGTAGCGGCGTAGCCGTTGCATGAGCTGGATGCACTCCTCGCCACTGCGGCAACGCTGCGCGGCGGACTGGAACAGCCGTTCGGCGCTCTCCTGATCGCCCGCCGCAAGATAGTGGCGCGCCACCTCGGCCAGGGCGAATCGATCCTCCGCGCGCTGTTCCGCCTTCACCAGCAGCTCATGGGTCCAGGCCAGATCCCCCAGGTCGCGGCGCACGGCGGCGGCCAGCTTGGTGAAGTCGTAGGGGGCGCTCTCCTCCGCCTCCGCCAGCATGTCGGAAAAACGGCCGTAATGATGGCGCATGCGTTCGGCGGCAAGCTCTCGATCCTCAAGGTCATGCAGTGCGAAGCGGCCGAGCGCACTCAGGTCGGCGAACGTCTCGGCGCGCTCTGCGCAGACATCGAGCAGGCGCGACAACCAGCGCCGATCACCCAGATGGTGTTCCACAGCCAGCAGCAGCTCCCGGTAGCCCTGCAGGTTGAGCGGGGCGGCGTGCAGTTGCGCCTCCGCCGCATTCAGCAGGCGGGCAGCGTAGTCCCGGTCCGCCAGATCGGTGGCGGCGCGATCCGCCAGCGTGATCAGTTCGCTCCAGTTTCCCGCGTGCGCCTCGGCACGCCTCAGTTCCCGATAGGCAGCCTCGTGGGTCGCACGGTGGGCGAGGGCCTCTTCGATGTGTTTGCGATGCTCATTTTCAGGCGGCAGCAGTTCACCGGCGCTCTCCGCGACACGCTGTAACTCCTCCAGCTTCTCCGAACGGTCAAGCGCCCCTTCGAGCAGTCGGCCGATTCGTTCGCCCAGTCCGATCCCGGCGGCGGCACGGGCGACGGCAATCAGTTCATCGCTGTCGCGCGCGGCCCCTTCGGCCTTCTCCAGCGCTTCCGCCGTCAGGTCGGGGTCACTCAGGTCGTCATTGATGGTCCGGGTGAGTTCCAGAAGCGAGGCGGTATCACCGCCGTCCTCCAACGCGCGAAGATAGATATGGCGTGCGGTCTGCGCGTCTCCGAGCTCGCCGTGGAAGGTGCGGGCAAACAGTGCCAGTGCGGCGGGTGCGCTGAAACGCCCGCTGCCGCGGAGCAGGATTTCCGCGGCCAGCGCCTGCGCGGTCGGCTGCGCGGTGGTACCGAGGGCGGTACGCGCGGTGCGCACATAGTCGTCGGGTGCTTCACAGAGCGCTTCGGCGCGTTCAATCAGTCCGCGCGCGGTATCCGGGTCTTCACTCGCAGCCTCCTGCGCCAGATCGAGCAGGCAGCCGGCATCCGCGCACGCATCGGCACGGGTATGGAGCGACGGCTCATCCATAAGAGGCTCCTGATGACACCCGTTTGGGGCGGTCCTACCTTGAAGGGTAAGTCAGGGAGAGACGGCTTCAAGCCGAAAGGGGAATCGAGCGTGCGGAGGGGGGGCGGCTCAGTAACTGCCCCCGGAACCGGCGACCGCCAGCAAACGGTTCAGCATCTGATCGCGAACCACCAGCCGTTCGGGGCCGTGCGCACTCTGTTTGATGAGGCGTTCCAGGTGATCACCCTGCGGTGACTTCGGCGGCAGCTTCATCGACTCGCGGGAATCGTTCATGGCGGCGGCCTCCCCAAACATTTCATCGGTCCTTGCTTCCATTATCGGCACTATCGGCAGAAACTTTTGGTAAACCGTTCGGTGTCGTCGCGGATGACGCCGGTTGCCGAGAGGCTGTGTGATGGCGGACCAGGGCCGAAGCATCATCATCAAGGGTGTTACCACGGAAGGCAGGAAGTTTCGCCCGAGTGACTGGGCCGAGCGCCTGACCACGGCGGTGGCCACGCTGGGAAGCGATCGCCGTATCCGGTTTCACCCCCGGGTCCATATGGCCACTCTGGACGGTATCCACTGCGTGATGGTGGATGCAGTGTTAAAGGACGAGGAGCCGATGCTCTATCACTTCCTGCTGAACTTCGGGCGGGAGAACAACCTGCAGATGGAAGAGCGTGCCTGACCGGCCGTTCCGAACGGGATCGTAGTGACGCAGGATGCCCAAGCCGAGGCGTCAGACGACGAGGTAATCTCTTGCCTCGGCTAAACGCGAGGTTGCTTTGCCTCACTCGCAATACAGCAAGTTACGCGTTCGATTTTCTGGGGGCTCGCAGTGACTCACCGATTCGGGGCTACGAAGTCGCGGGTGGGGATTGCAATGACACTTCCCCGCTGGAAGATTGAACCCTAATCGGCTTCCGGCCAGTTCTTGATGTAGTTCTTGAGCAGCTTGTTCTCGAATTCGACCGCGGTTAGCAGCGCATCCACCACGTCGCCGATGGATATCACCCCCACCGGCTTCCCCCTGTTCACCACCGGCAGGTGGCGGATGCGTTTGCCGGTCTCGTTGTGCATCATCAGGTCCATCGCCCGGTCGAGGCTGTCCTCGATGTTGCACACCACCAGCCGGGGCGCCATCACCTCCCGCACGCGCACCTCCCCCAGACCCGCTCCGAAGCGGTCCACGGCACCCATTACGTCGCGCTCGGTGACGATGCTCACAGTCTGTTCCCCCTCGGTGACCAGCAGGGAACCGGTGTGGTGGCGCATCATCAGGGCGACGGCATCGGTCAGCGGTTGATCGGCACCGACCGCATGGACGATCCCGGGACGGTCCTTGAGGATGTGGGCGACATTCATCGGGTTCTCCCCTGGTGGTGCTTTTCTCCCTCGAATTTCAGACTACCACAGGAGTGCCGCCGCAGCCTGTCGGAGCCCGTCGCGGGCTCAGTCGAGCGGAACGAGGCGCATCCGCAGGCGCGGAAAATCGAGATCGATCCGGTATTCACCAAGGAAGCGGTTTCCGATCAGGCCGCCGATGCGAAAGCCGAAGCGGTACTCCAGCGGAAATTGGGGGATGCAGACCGCTGACGGGTGCGGTTTGCGCCAGCGGCCGACCGTCAGCTCCTCCGGCGTAAACGGAAACACGGGCACGCCCCCGGCCGCCCCTTCACCGAACAGGGGCGCCGAGCCGGTGCCGCCGATGGCGCGGGCCACCGAAAGCGCGGCGGCAAAATCGAATCCGGTCTGTCCCGTATCGAGCAGCGCCGGGACGCAATAGTCACCGCCCAGGCATGCAGGGACAATCGGCAGGTGTGCGCCCGCCAGCAGCAATGACAGCCACGCCTTATCTTCATCCCGGTCGCCCGAACCGTCGCCCCGGACCAGCGTGAGGTGTTCCGGTCCGATGCGGGCACGGAAGTGGTACAGCAGTGCGGAGCCAACGACCCCATCCACACGCAGGCCGTCGACATAGGGGGCAAAGCGCGCCCGCAGCGGCTGGATCTGAACCGGGATGTCCCGAATCCGCAGTGCACCGATACCGATCTCGTCGAGTCGGCCGTACTCGATGACCAATGGCCGGCCGCCGGCGTGCGTGCCGGTCTCACCGCCGAGCCGGGCGATCCCCAGTTCATCCGCCAGCGTGTGGTCGATCACCGTCTCGTCGGCCCCGGTGTCGAGAATGAAGTGGTGCTGCCCGTCCTCCAGATCGATCGCGACCAGGGGAACGGAACCGACCTGCTTCAAAGGGCAGGCGCCGGCGTCGCCGACGATGCGGTAGGCGCCGTCACCAAAACTGTCCAGAACACGGGAGTAGCTTTCGCGCCCCACCGCCCGAGTAACCGCGGCGGCCCGGGAATAGTCGCCGACACGGCGGTAGAGATCGGCGAGGGGACCCAGTGTATGGACCTCGGGCGACAGGCGTGCTGCTGCGAACAGGTGTGCCTCTGCCTCCTCGCACCGGTCGGCCATGGCGGCGAGCTGCCCCAACCGCAGATGCACCGTGGTGGCCGCAGCCTCGGGGATCTCCACCTGTGCGAATGCCGGTTCCGCCTCCGCCAGCCGGCCCGCCACGAAGAGGGTTTCCGCGTGCTGAATCGCCTTCAGCGCTTCCCGGGTGCTGCCGCTACCGTCCATGCACGTCTCTCCCGCTTACCCTTTCTCATAGTCTAGGTAAGTCTATTGGCGGGGGTGAAGCGTCAAGCCTGTTATCATCGCCGCATGACCCTGACCGAACTCCGCTACGTCGTTGCTCTCGCCCGCGAGCGCCACTTCGGCCACGCCGCGGAGGCCTGTTTCGTCAGTCAGCCCACCCTGAGTGTCGCCATCCGCAAGCTGGAGGAGGAGCTTGGGGTGCTGCTGTTCGAGCGCAACAAGGGGGACGTGGTGACCACCCCGATCGGCGAGCGGGTGGTGGAGCAGGCGCAGCGGGTGCTGGAGGAGGCGGAGGCGGTACACGGTGTGGCCCGGGAGGGGCGCGATCAACTCAAGGGTGAATTGCGCCTGGGGGCGATCTTCACCATCGGTCCCTACCTGTTGCCCCATCTGGTGCCTATCCTTCATGAGCAGGCGCCGCAGATGCCGCTGGTTCTGGAGGAGAACTACACCGTCCGCCTGGCCCGGCGGCTCAAGCAGGGGGAGCTCGATGTCATCATCATCGCCCTGCCGTTCGAGGAGCCGGGGATCGTCACCACGCCGGTTTACGAAGAGCCGTTTGTCACTGTGTTGCCCGCCTCCCATCCCCTGCGCGAGCGGGAACGCATCTCCGCAGATGACCTGGCCTCGGAGACGGTGTTGCTGCTCGGTCCCGGCCACTGTTTTCGCGACCAGGTGCTGGAGGTGTGCCCCGCCTGCGGAATCTCCGGGCGCGATGATCACCTGGCGCGGGCGGTGGAGGGGAGTTCGCTGGAGACCATCCGCCACATGGTCGCCTCCGGCATCGGCATCACCGTGCTGCCGTGCACGGCGGTGACGGCGGAGCGTTACGCCCAGCGGCTGCTCGAGATCCGCCGCTTCGAGGCGCCGGTTCCCGGCCGTCGCGTGGCGCTTGCATGGCGCCGCAGCTTTCCCCGCCCGCGTGCGGTGGAAGCGGTGCGGCAGGCGATCCTCGCTTCAGGACTCAGCTGCGTGGACTACATCGATGCACCGATCGAGACCGCGCGTCGCATAAACTGACGACCGGAGCCAGCATGCTCAAGGCCATTCAGCGTTTCTTCCAGGAGTACCTTGCCGTGGAGCAGCAGGCGGCGCCGGATGTGGAGCATGCACTGCAACTCGCTACCGCGGCACTCCTGATCGAAATGAGTCGCCAGGATGACCAGGTCCATCCCGAGGAGCGGTCGGCGATCGCCACCGCCGTGCAGCGCAAGTTCGGCCTCGACCCGCAGGAGACCGCAGCGCTGGTGCGGCTCGCCGAGGAGGAGGCGCAGGGGGCGACCGACTACTTTCAGTTCACCTCGCTCATCAACGAGCACTTCTCGCCCGAGCGGAAGGTCCGGGTGATCGAGCACCTGTGGGAAGTGGCCTTCGCTGACGGACACCTCGACCGCTACGAGGAGCACATGGTGCGCAAGATCGCCGAACTGCTCTACGTCTCCCACACCGACTTCATCGCCGCCAAGCACCGGGTAGTGGAGAAACGCTGATCAAATCAGCATTCCCCCGGTGTCAGGTAGGAGGGTTCCTGTACCGCGCACCTCGCACCCGTTCCTGAGGGGTTCAGATCCAGAACGGGTGCGCTTTGTTGAGAAAGTCGTCGACAGTGAGGTAGTGGGAGCCATCGCAGGAGAAGGTGAGGCCGATGATGCCGTTCATGATGTTGAGGGAGCCGGAACGCAGGTAGATGTTTTCATCCCCCTCGCGCAGCACGCGAAACTGCTCCAGCACGGCACGAATCTCCTCGGCGGCCACCACGGCATCGGTGGGGTAATCCTGTGGTGGATAGGCCAGCCAGATCTCGGGATGGAGGATCTCGTCGACGCCGTGGAACCGGTAGCGGTAGGGGTCGTCGTGAACCCAGAAAATGGCCCGTGAGCTGGAGAAGTGCAGAATGAAATGGTACACCCCATGCTCGCGCATCAGCGTGTCGATGGTTCCAATCACCTCGTCGGCGCGGGCGTCCAGGCTGCTCTTCATCCGCTTCTGATCGAACACCGTTTGCCGTATCGCCGGATCCCCCTTGTACTGGGTCCACTGGGAGGTCGGTTGGGGCGGTACGGGCTGAAAAGGGATGTCGTCGAGGTTGAAGTCGGCGGCGATGAAGCCGAGCAGTTTTCCTTCGCCCCCGACCGCCTGGACCGCGGTCAGGCAGCGGCGGCGGGTGATCTTGCTCAGGTAGACGGCGGACAACAGGAAGCCCTTGTAGGGGAGGTTGCCGGTGAAGGGGCGCTCGGCGAGCGTCTGTCCGCGAAAGCGGGGATCGCTGCCGGTGGCGGAGATGTTGGAACTGAGCTGCCGGCCCTCGGTATCGAGGGCGTAGAGCAGGTGGCAGTGGGGAATGGTGCCGATGGCGTCGGCCAGGACGGCGTCGAGCCGCTCCGCGTCGGTCCAGACCGGCTCACAGCGGGCGGCGACGGCGGCCATCGGTTCGGCCAGCAGCTTCGCCAGCCCCGCCTTCTTGAACATCACCACCTGCTCGACCCACATCGACTGCATTCCCGAGTACGTCCCTGTGCGATTATATCCGACTCCGGATGACGGTTTGGTTTCCCGGTTTGAAACCGGTCACGCGGGGACCGGCTGCCGCTTGAAAAAATCGCCCAATGCTTTCTAATAGTCCCCCTTTGCGCCCGGCCCCTATTGGGCCAGGCCATGCGTGAAGGGAGGCCCCCAATGCCGGACAGAGCCCTGAAAGAGAGCCGATTCACCCGGGAACTGACCGAGTTGCCGGCGCTGGGGATGGATGCCGACAGCCTGGCAGCCGATTTCCGCCGTTATTACACCCACACCCTCGGCCGCGATCGCCGCTGCACGTCGCTCTTCTACAGCTTCGAGGCGCTCGCGCTCACCGTCCGCGACCGCCTGATGGAGCGGTGGAAGGGCACCCGGTACGCCTACGACGAGAGCGACTGCAAGCGGGTCTACTATCTCTCGATGGAGTTCCTCATGGGGCGCACCCTGGGAAATGCCATGCTCAACCTGGGTATCGACGAGGTGGCGGAGAAGGCGCTCTATGACCTCGGCCTGCTACTGGAGGAGATCTCCGACGGGGAGAATGATGCAGGCCTGGGAAATGGCGGTCTCGGCCGTCTCGCCGCCTGTTTCCTCGATAGCTGCGCCACCCTGCAACTGCCGGTGCGCGGCTACGGGATCCGCTACGAATACGGCATGTTCCGCCAGCACATCGAGTTCGGCGAACAGGTGGAGGAGCCGGACCACTGGCTGCGCAACGGCAACGCCTGGGAGCTGGAGCGGCCCGAATATCTCCAGCGCGTCCATTTCGGCGGCCGCTCCGAGGCCTACCGGGATGGCACCGGCCGCCAGCGCTTCCGTTGGGTGGACACCCACGATGTCCTGGCCGTGCCCTACGACGTGCCGGTACCGGGCTACCGTAACGGCACCGTCAACACGCTGCGCCTGTGGCGCGCGGCGGCCACCGACGAATTCGACCTTGGCGAGTTCAATGCTGGCGACTACGCCGGGTCGGTGTCGGCGAAAAACGACGCCGAACACATCACCATGGTGCTCTACCCCAACGACGCCAGCGAGAACGGCAAGGAGCTGCGGCTGCGCCAGCAGTACTTCCTCGCCTCCGCCAGCCTGAAGGATGTGATGCGCCGCTGGACCCACGAGCACGGCGACGACTTCACCGGCTTCGGCGACAAGAACTGTTTCCAGCTCAACGACACCCACCCGAGCTGTTCGGTCCCCGAACTGATGCGGCTTCTGGTGGACGAGTACGGGCTCGATTGGGAGGTGGCCTGGGCGATTACCACCCGCACCATGGCCTACACCAACCACACCCTCCTGCCGGAGGCGCTGGAGCGCTGGCCGGTGCGCATGTTCGGTCAGCTCCTGCCGCGCCTGCTGGAGATCATCTACGAGATCAACGCCCGTTTCCTGCGGGTGGTGGCGCTGCGCTGGCCGGGTGACGTGGAGCGCCAGCGGCGCATGTCCATCATCGAGGAGGGCGAGGACCCCCAGATCCGCATGGCCTATCTCGCCATCGTCGCCAGCTTCTCGGTCAACGGTGTGGCCGAACTGCACTCCAAGCTGCTGGTTGACGGCATGTTCCGCGATTTCTACGAACTGTGGCCGGAGAAGTTCAACAACAAGACCAACGGCGTCACCCAGCGCCGCTGGCTGGCCCACTGCAATCGGGACCTGGCGGCGCTCATCACCGATACCATCGGTGACGGCTGGGTCACCAACCTCGAGCAGCTTGCGCGGCTACGCCCCCACGCGGACGAGCCGCTGTTTCGCCGCCGCTGGCAGGAGGTGAAGCTGGCCAACAAGGTGCGGCTGTCGGAAATGGTACGCAGCGTCTGCGGCATCGAATTTCCGGTGGACTCCCTGTTCGACGTCCAGGTCAAGCGCATTCACGAATACAAGCGCCAGCTGCTGAATGCGTTGCATGTCATCTACCTCTACGAGCGCATCAAGCGGGGCGACACCGCCGACTGGACGCCGCGATGCGTGCTGATCGGCGGCAAGGCGGCGCCCGGCTACTTCATGGCCAAGCGCACCATCAAGCTGATCAACAACCTGGCCGACGTCATCAACCAGGACCCGGACGTGGGCGACCTGCTCAAGGTGGCGTTCCTGCCCGACTACCGGGTGACGGCGATGGAGGTGATCGCGCCGGGAACCGACCTCTCGGAGCAGATCTCCACCGCGGGCAAGGAGGCCTCCGGCACCGGCAACATGAAATTCATGATGAACGGCGCGGTCACCATCGGCACGCTGGACGGCGCCAACATCGAGATTCGGGAGCAGGTGGGGGAGGAGAACTTCTTCCTCTTCGGGCTGACCGCCCCGGAGGTGGAGGCGGTACGGGAGGGTTACGACCCGAACGCCATCATCGCCGCAGACGAGGATTTCAGCCGGGTGATGCGACTGCTGGAGAGCGGCCACTTCAACCAGTTCGAACCCGGAATCTTCGACCCCATCAGCGAATCGATCCGCAGTCCGGGTGACCCGTGGGTGGTGGCGGCCGACTTCCGCAGCTTCATCGATGCACAGGCACGGGCGGCAGCCGCCTACCGTGACCTCGACTCCTGGACCCGCATGAGCATCCTTAACACCGCGGCCAGCGGGCGGTTTTCCACCGACCGCACCATGCGAGAATACGCGGCCGACATCTGGCACCTGGACCCGGTGGAGCCACGGCCCCTCGAGGGGTAGACGAAAAGCTGTAACATAGTGAAGGCACCATAGACGCATCCGCTCTGGCGGATCGGGTTAGAGAACAGCGGAGACAGCACCATGGCGGAAAAGACAAAGGCGAGCGAAAAGGCGGTCAGAAAGACGACGGCCAAGAGCCCGGCGAAAAAGGACACAACGGCCAAGAAGGCGGCCGGGAAGAAAGCGGCGCCGGCGGCGAAGAGCACGGCTGCGGTCCCCGCCAAGCCGGCGGCCCCACGCCCCCGCAAGCCGAAGGCGAATGGCGGCACGGTCACCCCGGAGCAGCGCTGGCGGATGATCGCCGAGGCGGCCTACTTCCGGGCCGAGCAGTCCAACTTCCTCAGCGACTCGGTGCGGGACTGGCTGGAGGCCGAACGCGAAATCGACGCAAAGCTCGCGGCCGGCTGAAAAACCGGCGTTTTGAACAAACGAAAATGGGGCAGCGAAAGCTGCCCCTTTTTTTCGTCCCCCCGCAAGCGGTCCAATCCCTCACACCTGACAGCGGACACCGCATCCTCCGGGGCTTTCTCAGGGATGGTTAATGATGGGAGAATTAGGACCAGAGAATGGGAGGAGAACATCCCGGCCCTGTTAGTCCGCGTAGGATGCGGTGAGCGAAGCGAACCGCATCGATCGAGGTTTGACGCGAATAAGGACGGTACGGTGACGGAATACCGCAGGGCTCACGTCGAAGGCGCCACCTACTTCTTTACGGTGAATGCGGCGCAACGCCGCGGAAGCCGTCTGTTGGTCGAGCATATCGATTGGCTTCGCCAGGTCATCCGCCATGTCAGAGCGAAACGTCCGTTTGCCATCGATGCGATGGTGGTGCTGCCGGACCATCTGCACTGCATCTGGACGCTGCCGGAGGCGGATGGTGACTTCAAGACCCGGTGGGCGCTGATCAAGGCGGGGTTTTCCCGTGCGCTTCCGCGAGGTGAACGCTTATCGGCAAGTCGGAGGAAGCGTGGCGAGCGGGGTATCTGGCAGAGAAGGTACTGGGAGCATCTGATTCGGGACGAAAGGGATTTCGAACGGCATGTGGATTACATCCACTGGAATCCGGTGAAACACGGCTGGGTTGGACGGGTGGTGGAGTGGCCCTATTCGAGTTTTCATTCCTACGTGAAGAGGGGCATTTATTCCGCGGATTGGGCTTGCGGGGTGGTGCCTGAAATCGACGCGGGGGAGTGATGCGGGTATTGCTCGTATTTTGATTGCGCGAACGATGCGGTTCGCCGCGCTCACCGCATCCTACATTGGGTCACTCAGGTGGAGGTGCCGGCGCGCGGCTGGTTCGCGCTGCTCACCGCGATCGGGTTTTTCATTGATGGGGGTGTTCGTGTCGCGTCTGGCGGCGTGGCTTCGGGTGGCCGCGTGTGGTCGCGGATCTGAACGTCGGCGCGGGCTGGCGTTCGTCGGTACGGGGCTTCGGTTGCGGCGCTCAAGCAGCGTTAGGGGCACGGGGCCCATTTTCGACTTGGAGTCGTCTTTCAAATGTCTCGCAACTTCTCTGATTCCGCACCCTTCGGCGGCCCTGCCGATGGGGGACGCCTACAGCTTGCCGCTGCGCTCCCGGACCTGCTGACGGCGGCGCTCATTCTTTGGGTGTGGATCGACCCTACGAGCTGGCGTGAACAGCTGGTCGCTTCGTTCATGCTGGTGATGCTGCTCGAATTCATCCTGATCCATTCGGCACCATTCCTCGGCAGCCTTGTTTTTGCGCATGGCCAGCCGCGTCTGAAGCGCATCACCGCCGTGGGCGGCATGGGGCTCATGTACTCGATTTTCGTCGCCGGGTGGGCTTACGCCTTCGAGGCGCTTTGGGCGATCCTCGCCTTTGCCTGGTTGCTCGGTGCCAAGCTGGTTGCGATCCTGATCGATCGTCAAATCGATGATATGGCGAAGGAGCGGCAGCAGGGCTTATGGGCGCTGTCGGTTGGCTGGTATCTAATCGCGGTGATCGGCACCATCATCGTGCCGCTGCCTGAACTTGGGGTGACAAAACACGGTAGCGCCTATGGCATTCCGGGCTCGGGTGAGTGGGTGAGCCACCCCCACACGGTTATCGCCGCTGGCTTCGCATACTTTTCGCTGCTCGCAATTTCCAAGCTGCGAGGCTGGGATCTTTCTGTTGGTCGATCAGTGGCCACGCAGAAGAGAACCGGATGAGTCCGCGTAGGATGCGGTGAGCGAAGCGAACCGCATCGATCGAGGGTTGACTGGGCCTGCGGGGTGGTGCCTGAAATCGACGCGGGGGAGTGATGCGGGTATTGCTCGTATTTTGATTGTGCGAACGATGCGGTTCGCTGCGCTCACCGCATCCTACATTGGGTCACTCAGGTGGATGTGCCGGTGCGCGGCAGGTTGACACTGCTCTCCCGCCCCCGTTCCCACAGGTACTTGGCGTATTTCCAGTAACCGCGCACGTTGTTGAAGCGGGCGTCCACGCCGGTCTCCTGCGGCATGATTTCGCCGTGGACCAGGGGCTTGAGGTAGGGGGTGAGTACTGCACCGCCGCCGCCGGAGAGGACGATGGTGTCGATGTCCCAGTCGTCGGACCAGAGCTGGTTCACCTCGTTGGCGATGCTGGAGGCGAGCTGGCCGAAGACCTGATCGGTGAGCTTCTTGATGTCGTAGCTCTTGCCGCGGATCTTGATGCTGCCGCGCTCGACCGCCTCGTAGAGCCGGTAGAGCTCCACGTCGACGCCGCTGCGCTCCTGCAGCTTGGCGGCGATCACCTTGAAGGCGTGGGAGATGCCGGAGTCGGTGGTACGGCTGCCGCGCGCCAAGTAGTGGGTGCGGTTGGAGACGGTGTAGTCGGCGGTGCGGAAGCCGATGTCGACGATGCCGATCTTCTCCTGGATGAAGCGGCGGTCGCCCGCTTCGCCCAGGTCGTTCAGCATCATGTTGAACATGGAGCCGAACGGCTGCGGGATTACCTTCACCTTGTTGACGCTGACCACCGTCTCCTGCTTGATGCCGTTGCGGTCGACGAGCATGACGGTGTGGCGCCCGGTGAGGAGTTCGGCCATCTCCTCCTTGTGCTGGCGGTAGTAACCGACCGGGAGCCCGGTGACCACGTTGACCGGGACATTGCGCTCCGCCAGTCGGGCCAGGGCAGCCAGTGCGAAGGTGCGCACGAAGTTGGCCACGAACTGGTTCTGGTCCAGGGTGAAGTAGCGGACCAGGCTTTGGCGCTCGGCCAGTTCACCGATGAAGTAGCCGCGGTCGTCCAGTTCCACGTGCAGGTGGTCGTCGACCTTGGCGGGATCCAGCAGCCGCTCGCGAAAGGGGATATCGGCCGCCTCTCCGAACACGGACTTGAAGACCACCGAGTCGCGCCCGTTGGTTGCCTTCGTAAAACCGAACCCGATGTCGATGCCGACCACGCTCACGCGACTGTTCCTTTGCTGATGTTGAAACCCGGCACTTGTAGCACGGCCCGCCGCGACGGGTCAAAAGCCCCCATGCATGTACAGCCCGCACCCCAGTGGGAGAAAATAGACCGATTCTGGCTGGATGGAAGGATATGTCCCACAAAACGCTGACAATCGTGCTCGCCGGTGGTACTGGCACCCGGCTCCACCCGCTGACCGTCGACCGGGCCAAGCCGGCGGTACCGTTCGGCGGCAAGTACCGGATAATCGACTTCTGTCTGGCCAACTGCCTCCACTCGGGGCTCCGCCAGGTGCTGGTGCTGACACAGTACAAGTCCCACTCCCTGCAGAAGCACCTGCGGGACGGCTGGTCCATCTTCAATCCGGAGATCGGCGAGTTCATCACCCCTGTGCCCCCGCAGATGCGGACCGGGGACCGCTGGTACCAGGGGACCGCCGACGCCATCGCCCAGAACCGCTACCTGCTTGAGCGCAGCGGCGCCCAGGAGGTGCTGATCCTCTCGGCAGATCATATCTATCGCATGGACTACGCGGCACTGCTGGAGTTTCATCGGGCCAGCCGGGCGGATGTCACCCTCTCCAGCATGGAGGTCGGCCTTCAGGAGGCGAGCGCCTTCGGTGTGCTCGCCGTCGACGCCGAGGACCGGGTCACCGCCTTCCAGGAGAAGCCGGCCGATCCGCGGCCGGTGCCGGACAGTCCCGACCACGCGCTGGTGTCCATGGGGATCTATGTCTTTTCCCTGGAACTGCTGCTCGAAGCGCTGGCCGACGACGAGGCGCGGGCCGACTCGTCGCACGACTTCGGTATGGAGATCCTCCCCCGGCTGATCGAACGGCAGCGGGTGATGGCCTACCGCTTTGGCGGCCCCGGCGGCCGGGTCACCCCCGACCGCTACTGGCGGGATGTGGGCACCCTGGACGCCTACTACCGCGCGACCATGGATCTGCTCGAACCGATGCCTGCGCTCGATCTCTATCAGGAGGACTGGCCAATCCGCTCCTATCAGATCCAGACTCCGCCGGCCCGCACCGTGCCGGGGCGTTCGGGCTCGGAAGGGATCTCGATCAATTCCGTGGTCGCCGGCGGTACCGTGGTGGCGGGCGGCAGCGTGCAGCACTCGGTGCTGTTCCCGCAGGTCTACGTGGGGGACGAGGCGTTCGTGGAGGAGAGTATCCTGTTCCAGGGGGTACGGGTCGGCGACGGGGCCCGATTGCGCCGCTGCATCGTCGACAAGCAGGTGGAGATCCCGCCCGGCGAGCACATCGGCTACGACCCGGAGAGGGACCGGGCACGTTTCACCCTCTCCGAGGAGGGGGTGGTGGTGGTGCCCAAGGGATATCAGTTCCGTCGGTAACCCCCCGATTTGGGGCCGTCCGGCTGCGGTGGGGCGTGATGTAGGGCGGATTGGGCGAAGCCACAATCTCCGCCGTACCGCGGTATCAATAGCCGCCATTCCGGCGGGTTACGCCAACGCTAACCTTACATTTGATTTCGTCATAGCGAGGACGGCTACCTGGATGCAGGTAGGGCTACGCAGGGATGCCAAAGCCGAGCGCAGTGACCGAAGCGATTCCGGTCCCGTGCCAAAGCCCCGAGATTGCTTCGCCTTCGGCCCGCAATGACGCTGTGGCCTGTAGGAGCGCCGCGCGCGGCGCGACACTCCCGTGCCGGGGGGCCTCCCTCCCTGGAGTCCCGCCGCGGAATTGGTAGCTACGTAGGATGTGGTGAGCCCGCGAACCGCATCAACTGCATTGCTTAGCTCTGCTCCGTTTCACGTTTCCCTGCCCGCGCCGCAAAACGATGCAGTTCGCAGGACTCACCGCATCCTACGGGGGAACTCCATCCCTGGAGTCCGGTTCGGCTAGTGGGTCTCTTCCACCTGCAGGCGATAGGAGGCGTGACACCCCACGCAGAGGCTCAACTGCTCCCCCAGTCGGGTGAGCAGCATCTCCGCCGGTTCGCCCTGATCGACACCGGCGGCGATGTCGTCGAAGTTGCGGTGCACCTGCATGCCCAACTGCTTGAACTCCAGCGGCAGCTTGGTCATGAGCTGTGGCGGCACCTCCTGGGCGATCGCCATGCCAGCCGACGCAGCCGCCTGACGCACCCGCGGCATCTCTTCGCCGGCGAGTCCGGCCACGATGCCTTGTACCGAGGTCAGCAGGGCGCGCATCTCCTCCAAGACCAGATCACGCTCGCCCTCGTGCAGTACCACCGCTGTGCGACCGTCCGCGGAGGCGATGGTCTTGCCGCCGATGAACAGATAGGCCGCCCCGACGGCCGTGATTCCCCACACAACGAGTGCGGTGGTTGCCAATAGACGTGTATTCATGATTTCTCCTGGTTGAAGTAATACGTTAACAGGCGGTCCGCTCGGGTACACCGATCTTTCGCAAGATGGAGCTGAGCGGACAGAAGGTGGTCAGGCCGCTCTGCGCCAGGTTGATGCCGACGAATACGCCGAGCCAGAGCCAGAGCGGGTCGACCCAGTGGGCCAGGGCGATGCTGCACAAGACCATGCAGCCCGCCACCAGGTGCACGATGCGATCCACGGTCATACCGATTTCTCCTCTTAGTTGCGGTAGGTGATCTGCAGGTTGACGATGTTCTGCTCCAGTTCGATGGCGTAACCGGTCGGCGCGGTGACCTCGTTATTGAAGGCGCGAACGTAGGAGAGTGAGCCGAACAGCCTGTTGCCGAGTTGGCGCGTCAGGCCCAGCGACAGGTGGTGCTCGGTGACTGCCAGCGAGCCGATGTTGGCGAGAACATCTTCCGATCCGATGGGCGACTTGCCGTAGTTGTAGCCGGCACGCACCGTCAACTTCGGATTGATCTGTTTTTGCACGCCGATGGCGAACACCGTCTGGTCGTCCCAGCCGAACGGCATCGCCACGGTGCCGCCGGGGAACTGGAGGTTCACCGAATCGAGCACGTCGCTGAAGGCGATGTGCTTGACGTCCGCCTCGATGAGCAGGTCCGACCGCGGCATCCAGGCAGCACCGATCGTGAACTGAGCCGGCGCGTTCATCTCCATCCGATAGGTACCGGAATCGGTGTTCCAGGTGAATTCGTCCATGTGCTGTTCGGTGATGTAGGAGGCACCCACCTGGAACCGATCGTTCACCCGGTAGATGAGGCCGAGCCCGGCACCGAAGCCGTACACCTGGTTCTGCGGCAGTTTTTCACCGCCAGGCAGAGGTGCGTACATGGCCAGGCTCTGATAGTTGATATTGAGTGCCGCCCCGATCGAAAGCCGGTCGTTGACCCGGTAGCCGAAGCCGGGGGCGATTTTGTAGAACTGCTTGGTGGTGACCACCGCCCCACCGGTTGGATGGGTGCCGGCGGGGAAGTCCACGCCCATGCCGGACAGGCCGGCCATGCCCATGCCAACCGTCAGACGATCGTTCACGCGGTAGGCGAGCGCGCCGGACGGAATCAGATAGAGGTCCGAGTCGCTCTCGACACCGCCCGCCTTGCGCGGCGGATTGAGAAACCCGAACCCCATGTCGGCACGAAATTCATTCATGTCAAGAGTTGCCAGGCCTGCCGGGTTGGTGAGGACGGTTCCGGCGTCCTGGGGCGCTGCCACCACCGCCCCTGCCATGCCCCACTGGGTTGCCGTCACCCCGAGCATCTGATCGCCGTTCGTCGCGGCGGCGTTGCTCCCCCACAACGCTGCCATGACTGCGAGTGCGCACTGTTTTCTTTTCATTTTCTCCCCTCTTTGGTGTGTACCTTTTTTGAAAGGCGCTGCCCGGTCTACGTGTGGTTTAATGGTGCCGGACGCACCATCGCCCATGGCGACACATAGAGTGTGGGGGAGAGGTTTTTCTGGGCCATTTCCACGGCCACCGGTTTTGTAACAATCTGTTTCAAATTGATTCCTGGGGGGCAGCACATGGAGCCGCCACATCGAAAGACACTGTTGGTGGTTGATGACGATCGTGAGCTGCGCGAATTGCTGCGCCGCTATCTGGAACAGCATGGGTTCACCGTTGCCGAGGCCGGGGACGGGCGGGAGATGGATCGGGCGTTTGAGAATGGCCGCATCGATCTGGTGATCCTCGACCTGATGCTGCCGGACGAGGATGGGTTGCGGCTGGCCCGACGGCTGCGCGAACGTAATGGTCCACCCATGATCATGATCTCCGCCTGTGGCGAGGAGACCGATCGCATCGTCGGACTGGAGGTGGGCGCCGACGACTACCTCCCCAAGCCGTTCAACCCCCGTGAACTGCTGGCCCGCATCCGCGCGGTCCTGCGCCGTGCCCCGTCGGATGCGGGGAGCGCGCGCGCCTCAATCACCTTCGGTCCCTTCGCGCTGGACCTTGCCGGCCACCGACTGATCAGGGATGGCCACGAGGTAGCGCTGACCACGGGCGAGTTTCACCTGCTCAAGGTGCTGGCCGAGAATCCCGGTCGTGTCCTGAGCCGGGATACCCTGCTGCAGCTTCTCAAAGGGTATGAACACCAGCCGTTCGACCGCAGTATCGATGTCCGTGTGACCCGCCTGCGGCGCAAGATCGAGCCGGACCCTGCCGCGCCGGCCTATATCCGGACCGTATGGGGTGAGGGCTATCTCTTCACGCCGGCCGGCACGCCGATGCCATGACGCTGCGTCCCCGCACACTGTTCGCCAAGACCCTGGTGACCATCGGGGTGGTCTCCGCCGGTGTGCTGCTTTTTACCCTGTCGATCATCGGTTACTTCATGCTCAAGCCGCTCGGCGAGCGGGCCACCGAGGATTTTGCGGCGCTGATGATCACGAGTGCGGAGCGGTGGGCGGCAGGTTCGGAAGAGGAACGCTACCGCTTCGGGCAGTCGCTGCAGGATCGCTACCGGCTGACCCTTCGCGAGCCGCAGGGCGGGCTGGAACCGGCTGACGAGGTGCTTCCCTACTTCTATTTCCTCAAACAGGCGCTCAGCCGTCAGATCGACTCACCGATCGATCTGCGGCGTTCCTATCACGACGAAGAACTGTGGCTCTGGACGGAGGTTCCCGACGGGCAGGGCGGCACGGTTCAGGTCGGCTTTCCGCACAGCCGGATCGGTGTGCAGATCCCGGTGGCGGTGGCCCTGGTGCTCCTGGTCGGGTCGCTGGTCACTCTCGCCACCTCGGTCATTCTGGTGAGCCGGTTGACGGCGCCTATGGAACGGCTGGCCCAAGCCGCACGCCACATCGGTCGTGGCCAGTGGCCGGAGCCGCTGCCGGAGAAGGGGCCCGAGGAGTTGGCGCTGCTGACGCGCCGCTTCAACGACATGGTGGTGCAGGTGCGGGAGCTGCTCACCAACCGGACCACCCTGCTTGCGGGCATCTCCCATGACCTGCGTACCCCGTTGGCGCGCATCCAGCTCGCGCTGGCCATGCTGCCTGACCAGGCCGACGACAAACTGGTGTCGGGGATTGCCCGGGATGTAGAGCAGATGAACGGGCTCATTGGCCAGTTTCTCGAAGTGGCGCGAGGTCTGCAGGAGAAAAACCGCGCGGAGCTGGATATCGGTGCACTGCTTCGTGATCTGATCGACTCGGCGCAGCGCGGCGGAGCCGATGTGCGCTGGACCGGTTGCACACCCTGTCCGCGGCTGGTGCACGCCACGGCGCTGCGCCGCATCCTGGGCAACCTGCTGCAGAACGCCGTGCGCTACGGCGGGGGGGACCCGGTGGTCGTGGATTGTCGCTGCGAACAGGCGCGGACGGTGATCGAAATACTGGACCGCGGGCCGGGCATTCCGCAGGAGCAGGTCGAGCTGGTATTTCAGCCCTTTTACCGCATCGAGCACTCGCGAAGCAGCCAGACCGGGGGGAGCGGGCTGGGGCTGGCCATCGCCCGCCAACTGGCGCGTGCCAACGGCTGGCGTATCGAACTGCTGGCGCGCAGGAGCGGCGGTCTGTGTGCCAGGCTGGAGATCCCCGTCTCCGGCAACCATCCCGGGCAGTGAGGTATCGAGCCCACCTCAATGGGGGTGGTGTGCCTGCAGGTCCTGCCAGGCGAGGCGCGCCACGCCCCCCGCCACATACTCCCGCTCCGCCTGCTCGTCCGGTGGTTCGTTCTTCAGCCGTTCGATGGCGCTCTCCGTCGGCGCGCTGAGGACGCTCTCGATGGTCTCCATGGTGACGCCCACTTCGTCCGCGATTGTCTCCGGGGAGTGATGCCGCTCCTCCTGCAGAACGATGATATAGGACGCCTGCATCAGGTCCGGGAGCCAATCCATGCGGCGCCCGCTCACCAGCGAGCCGCTGCCGCCCACGGTTTCGATGGCCTTGAGGAAGAGCGCCATCACCTGGTCCTCACCGTTCCCGTCCTGTTGCGTGCGTCCGGCCATCGCGTAGCTCCTCAATGGTCTCCCTCATCTAAGATTAGCTGCGGTCCCGGTTGGCAGATGGGTGGTGTTAGAATCGCCGGATGCGAAAAACCATCGGTTACAGCCTGCTGGCCTTGCTATTCATCACTGCGCCGCCACTTCTTGCGGAGAAAGCGGGGATGGCGGAGGTTGACGCGGCGTTCGAGCGGGGCGATACGCAAGAAGCGATTGCTCTACTGGAGAGGGTCGCCGAAAGCGGCGTGGCGGAGGCGCAATACCGTCTCGGCTTCAGGCTCTCCCTGGGCGACGGAGTCGGGATGGATCCGGCGCGGGCACTGCACTGGCTGGAGCGCGCGGCGGACAACGGCTGGCGCCAGGCCGCGATCGATTTGGGGAACATGTACCTTAGCGGTGTCGGTGTACCGCGCGACGAGGCGCGCGCCCTTTTCTGGATGAACCGCTCGGCCGAGCTGGCCCGTGCACAGAATGTTGAGGACGACTGCTGATGGAACCGCTCGCCACCTGGGAGCAAATCCTGCTCGGAATTCTCGCCGTGCTGCTCCTGCTGTGGCTCGGCCCCGGCCTGAAAGGCGCCATCCGGCAGAGCCGCGAGGCGGAGAAGGATTGGCGCGCGGTCCTGATCCCGATCGCCCTGGTGGTGCTGTTCGTGATCTTTCTTATCGCAATGGTCTGATGAATAAAAACCCGGCACCCGTTCTGCTTTCATTCGTGGAGGTGGGGGGGTATCCCGATTTCAGCCTCCTTTACCGGCGACTCGGTTTTGATCCGGTCGTGGTGACCAGCGGCCGCAAGGCGCAGAGCGTGATGCGGCAACGGCCGCCCGCCGCCGTCGTCGCCGATTTCTATCCCCAGAGCGACTTTCGTGATCGTACCGGCAGCCTCGAATCCCTGCTGGCGGCGGTGCAGCGTCTGCCCGAGGTGCGCGTAGTGGTGCTCTATCCCCCGGAAGCGGCGTCGGCCGTCGACAAGCTGCGTGTCCGTTTTCCCGGCTTTACCGCGCTCCCGCTGCCGGTGGACGAGGCGGCCGTGGAGGCGGCACTGCGAGGTGCGCGCCGGTGAGCGACACCCGCAAGCTGGGCGGCGGCATGATTGCCGGCATGTGGATCCTGCTGCTCGCCCTGCTGACCTGGTCCTTCGGCGGCTGGCTCGACGGGCAGGAGAATCCCAATAGCCGCGTCGAGTCCCGCATCGGTGCGGATGGTGTCCGCGAGGTGGTGCTCCAACGCAACCGCTACGGCCACTATGTGGCCACCGGGACCATCGAGGGCACACCGGTCACCTTCATGCTCGACACCGGTGCGACCGACGTGTCGGTGCCGCTGGGGCTCGCGGCGTCACTGGGACTGCGCCACGGCGCCCCGATCCCCTATGAGACCGCTAACGGCAAGGTCATCGGCTACGCGACACGGATCGGTGAGGTGTCGCTCGGTGACATCGTGCTGCGGGACGTGCGCGCCTCGATCAATCCGGGCATGGAGGGGGAGGTCGCCCTGCTCGGCATGAGTTTTCTCAAGCACCTGGAATTCACCCAACGCGGCGATACACTCACACTGCGCCAGCAGTGAGCCGGGCGTGGGATACAGTGACCCGCTTCACACGCTGATCGGGTGATAATTGATCGTGATCTCCTCGCCAGGCCGGATCGCCTTTCTGGCATAGAGGTCGAAGCCGGCGAACTGCGCATTGGGACGCTCGCTGTGGTTGAGGTAGCGCAGTACATTCAAACCCCGGCGGCCGGAGATCACGGCATCCCCCTCATAGAGCCAGAGGACATACTTGCCGTCCCGCTTTGCCGGTGGCCCTTCATAGGTCCCGATGTACTCCCCACGCGCCACCCGCACCCGTGCAAACAGTCCGCGGCCGTGAATGGCCGACGGCGCAACATAGACCCGCTGTTCGGTATTCATGGCGTTCCGATGCCTGTGACTTCGACGATAAAGGTAGCCATTGCGGGCGGCCCCGGATCAGGTGATGGGTTTGTGCTACTCCGCAAGGACTGGATTCGCAAATCCGCAATGAAGGAGAGGTATTCTCACAAAGGCCATGAAAAGACGAGGGGTTCAGTTGTCATCGTGCCCGAAGATGTCGTAACGTGCTGTCTCTCGAACGCTTTGTGCGTCTTTGACATGCGTGGGCTGGTCGGGAATGACCGCCGTGCTTTTCTTTGAATATGCGCATGCCCTCGGCAAGGATCTCGCGGGAAATCCGGGGGCGTGCCGCCAGCGAAGTTCCCATCATGAGTCCCAAAAAGATCCTGGTCATCGATGATTTCTCGCAGATGCGCAGCACGCTGAAGCAGATGCTGCAGTCGATCGGTTTTTCCGAGATCGATACCGCCACTGATGGCAAGGGTGCGCTGGACCAGCTCGCCCGACGCGCATACGACATCGTCCTCTGCGACTACAACCTGGGCGAGGGCAAGGACGGCCAGCAGGTGCTGGAAGAGGCGAAGCACCGCAACCTGATTGGCTACTCCACCGTATTCGTCATGATAACCGCCGAAAACACGGTGGAAATGGTCATGGGTGCGATGGAGTACAAGCCGGATGACTATCTCACCAAACCGTTCAATAAGGATCTGCTGCGCAGCCGACTGGACAAGCTGCTCGCCCGTAAGGCGGACTTCGATCAAATCGAGGCGGCGGTGCAGAAAGGGGAACTGCGTCGAGGCATCTCGCTGTGCGAGGAGCGCATCGCGAAAAAGCCAAAAAACCTTTCCGAGTTCATGAAGCTCAAGGCCGAGCTCTGCCTGCGTACGGGTGATCTGGAGGAGGCGGAAAAGGTTTATGCGGCCATCCTTGCCGTGCGGGAGGTGCCGTGGGCCAAGGTCGGGCTCGGTCAGGTCCGCTTCAAGCAGGGGCGCTATGCAGAGGCGCGTGACATCTTTCAGGAGATTGTCGATCAGCAGCGCACCCAGATGGAAGCTCACGACTGGCTGGCCAAATCGCTGGAAAGGCTCGGTGACACTAAACGGGCGCAGGAGGTGCTGGCCAACGCGGCCCAACTCTCGCCCAAGGCGATACTGCGCCAGCAGGCACTCGGTGACCTGGCGTTCAGGAACGCCGATTTCGATGCCGCCGAAAACGCCTTTCGCAAGACCGTCAACCTCGGTCGCGAATCGGTATTCAGGAAGCCGGGCCACTACACCCGGTTGGCCAAGGTGTTGTCGAAGAACGGCTCTGGAAAGGACGCCATCAAGACCCTCGACGCGGCGCGCAAGGAGTTTCGCGGCGACGAAAAGGCGTTGCTTGAGACGACGGTGGTGGAGGGACTGGTGCTGCGCGACCAGGGACGCGAGAACGACGCCAAAAAGGCCTTCGATGAAGCCGCCACGCTATTCGAGGCCACAGGCGGCGGGGCCGGCACCGATGTCGCTCTGGATATGGCCAAGGCATGTCTGCTGTTTGGTGAAAAGGAGAAAGGCCTGGCCCTGATACAGGACGTGGTCCGCAATAATCATGAGGAGGAGGCGGTCCTCGGGGCTGCGCAGGAGATCTTCGCCGACGTCGGATTGGAGGACGAAGGGCGGGAGCTGATCGCGGCCACCACCCGTGAGGTGGCACACCTCAATAACGAGGGGGTGCGGCTGGTCAAGGAGGGGAAGCTCGAGAAGGCGTTGCAACTGTTCGAAGAGGCGGTTGGCTCGATGCCGCACAACCGCACCGTTAACCTCAACACCGCCCAGGCGATGCTCATCTTCATGCAGAAACGGGGACGGGATGAGCGTTACCTGCAACTCACCCGCCAGTATCTGGACCGGGTCAAGGCCGTGGACCCGAGTGACAGCAAGCTGCAGAAGTTGATGGGTGTCTTTGAACGCGTCGCCGCCAGCAGCGCGGCCTGACCGGAAGGAGAAGTTGCATGTCAGAACAGGGCCAGCTTGATTTCTCCGCCGTGCTCGCGTCCACCATTCACGACATGAAAAACTCGCTCGGGATGGTATTGAACTCGCTGGATCAGATCGTCGATCTCAAGGCCGGAAACTGCAACTGTAGCGCCGAGCAGGTGGCGCAGCTCCAGTATGAGGCGCGCCGGGTCAACGACAATCTGGTGCAGTTGCTCACCCTCTACAAACTGGAGAACGGACGCCATCTGCAGAATATCTCGGAGCTTCCCGTTGCCGAGTTCCTGGAGGAGTGCTATCTGCTCAACAAGCCGCTCATCGACTACAAGGGGATCGGGATTGAGATCGAGTGCGACGACGATCTCTACTGGTTCTTCGACCGGGATCTGAGCGCGGGCGTGGTGAACAACGTCATCAACAATGCCATGCGTTACACCCGCGATCGCATCCGGCTCTCCGCGTCGGTGCGCGATGGCATGCTCGACCTTCGCATCGAGGACAACGGACCCGGCTTCCCGGAGCGAATGCTGGAGGTGGTCGGCCGTGAACAGACGGAAGTGGATTTTCGCAAGGGTCACACCGGGCTCGGGCTCTACTTCTGCACCAAAGTGGCGGAGTCGCACGAAAATCAGGGGCGGTATGGCCGCATCGAGCTGGCCAACGACAGCCCTATCGGCGGTGGCCGCTTCTCGGTCATCCTGCCGTAAAGCACCTGTAGGAGCGGCGGAAGCCGCGATAGCGTCGGGCGACGGCACACCGCCCTACTCGCGATTTCCGTCGCTCCTACACGAGACAGCAGCTCTCGGCTTTTCTGGTTGCACCCCCCCTACAGCTCCAGAATGGCAAGCGGTACGTACATCTCCGCCGCATCAAGCCCCCCGTGAACGCCCACCTGCGAGAACGGCTTCTCCCCCAATAGCCGGTCCCGAATCACCCAGTTCTCCTTCATGATCAGCGCCACGTCACCGATGCGATCAAAAAGGCGCGGGTCGGTCGGGCCCGGCCCGAACCACCCCTCCTCGACCAGCTCCTGGCTGTGCCGCAACTCGCAGGCGTGGCCCAGTTCGTTGACCGCGTAGGTCTCGAACTCCGCCCGTCGGCCGGGTCTCAGATAACAGAACGCCGCGCGCGGTTCGCCGCACAGCGGCAGTGCAAGCGCGTCGGCAAGCGGTGGGTGTTCCTCGATGCGCAGGATGCGGTCGGGAGTCGTGTCGATCAGGCCGTGATCGGCGGTCACCATTAACAGCGCACCCGAACCGCGGGCGGCCGATGCGAACTCGGCCAGGGCCGCGTCAAAGGCACGAAACCGTTCCACCGCCTGGACACTGTTGGCCCCCTCATGGTGGGCCAGGCTGTCGATCTCGGTCCAGTAGGCGAAGATGTAGCGCTCCTCCCCCTCGGCGACCAGCTCGTGCAGCCGGCCGAACAGGTCGGCCAACCCCCGATGGCCGTGCCGGGTACAGGCCGGTGTCATCGCCCGACTGTAATCGGAATCGATGATCTCATTCGGACTGATCACGTGACTCTCCACTGCCAGACGCTCGGTCAGCGGAGGCGCACCGACGATATCGCGCGGTGAGATACCGCCGGCACTGAAGGGGGCGGAACCACCATGGCGGGAACGGAACGGCAGTACCGCCGCCACACTGCCCAACTCGCGCAGCCAGGTGAACCAGCCGGTGATCGCGTGGCGGCGCGGCGGCACACCGGTGCTGAGGGAGGTGATGACAGTGGCGGTGGTGGAGGGAAACACCGAGGTGAGCCGGCTGCTCAGGTGGCGCGCGAGAAACGAGTCGGGGTGGCGGCTGAGAAACTCGTGACCCAGGCCATCCACCAGCAGCATCACCACCGGACGGCCACGCAACCGCTCTGCCGGCAGGTCGGCCAGGGGCGCAACAGTGGGTTCAACGCCGAATGCGTCGGCTACCGAGGCGACCACGTTGAGGACGCTGGCAGTGTAGTCGGGGAGCGGCATCACCCAATCCTAGCAGGAGGCCGCACCTGGAATGCCTTCCCGTGCCGCTGGGAAATCGGTGAAGCGGCTCGCTTTGGACCTAATCACAGAATGGAAAAGCCTCACCATGGGTCTATAGTCATGGACCATAGGGAATAACATGGAAGGAGACAAGGATGCATAAGGAAATTCTCAATACCTTGTCTGTCCTGGCGCTGCTGTTGCCGCTGCAGGGGGGCGCCACGGCGGCGGGGGACCACGCCCACCACCACGAGCATCACCAGATGATGCAGTCGGTCGGGTATCACCGTTCGGTTCACGACTACCCCGTTCCCGCCATCACCCTCATTGATGCGGACGGGCGACCAGTGGAGCTCGCCGCCCTGCTCGGGGATGAGGGGCCTGTGATGCTCAACTTCATCTACACCAGCTGCACCTCCATCTGCCCGGTGATGAGCGCCACCTTTGCAAAGGTACGGGACCACCTTGGCCCCGAGCTCACCGGGGTACGGATGGTCTCCATCTCTATCGATCCCGAATACGACACCCCCGAACGGCTGCGCGACTACGCAGACCGTTTTTCTGCCGACGACGGGTGGCTACTGCTTACCGGTAGCCGCGAGGATGTGGTTCGGGTGCAGCGGGGCTTCGACATCTACCGTGGCCCCAAGACCAGCCATATCCCCGCCACCTTTCTGCGTGTGGCCGGTGACGCCCGGTGGGTGCGCCTGGAGGGGTTGACGACCGCGGCCGAGCTGATTCACGAATACCGCCGTCTCACGGCCAACTGAGGCACCCGATGGATACCCGTAGGGACCATCCGTACGGCCGGTGGCACGCACTCCAGGTGGTCGTGCTGCTTGCCGCCGCCGTCCCCGGAATTGCGGCCGCCGGTGATGTGGAGGTCGGGGCTGCTCTCTACCACCAGGGAATCCTGCCCACTGGCGAACCGCTGCGTGCAACGGTGCAGAGGGACGTGCCGCTGGTAGGAGAGCGAGCAGCCTGCGTTAACTGTCACGGGCGTAGCGGCCTTGGCCTGCTTGAGGGGGGCAAAGTGGCGCGGCCGGTGACCGGCGCACTCCTGTTCAAGCCGCGCGACAGCCGCTGGAGCCTTCGGCTGCCGACCGATCCCGGCAGTGCCACCACTCGTCCCGCCTACACTGAAACCACCCTCTTTCAGGCCATACGCAGCGGTGTCGATCCTGACGGCCGCATGCTAGACGGTCTGATGCCCCGGTATACGCTGGGCGACCGGGAACTGCGTTCGCTACGCGCCTACCTGGAGACTCTCTCGGCCGAGCCCTCCCCCGGGGTGGACGGGGAGACGCTGCATCTCGCCACGGTGATCACGCCGGACGCGGACCCGGCCGGACGCCGCGCGGTGATCGATGTGTTGCAGGCGTTCTACGCCGCCCAGCGGGCGCATACCCGCAATGAGCCGCAGCGCGCACGAAACTCACCGTGGGCCCACCGCTGGCAGAACGCCGCCTTCCGCGACTGGCAGCTCCACGTGTGGCAACTGGACGGAAGCCCCGAGGAGTGGGGCGAGCAGCTCGACGCGCGCTACCACGAACAGCCGGTATTCGCCCTGGTCAGCGGTCTCGGCAACGCCACCTGGCAACCGGTGCATGCGTTTTGCGAGCGCCACGCCGTGCCTTGCGTCCTGCCCAATGTGACTACACCCCCGGAAGGGACGGGACACTGGAGCGTCTATTTCTCCCGCGGGCTGCCGCTGGAAGCAGGGGTGATTGCCCAACATCTGCGGCAGAGCAACCCGGACGGGGAGACGATCCTGCAGGCCTACCGCAAAGGCAGTGTGGGGGAGACGGCCGCTGCCGCGCTGCGCACCACGCTCCACAAAGAGCCTGGATATTCCGTTATCGACCGGGAACTGCCGGCCGATTCCACGGTGATCCCGCCGGGTCTGTTCCAGGAAGAGTGGCCTGTCGTGCTTTGGCTCGATGATGACGAGCTTCATCAGGGGATGGCCGACATCGAACCCGCTTCGGGAGCGAACTGCCGTGTCTACCTTTCATCGACGCTCACCGGCGCACCGCACCGACCACTGCCGGATGTGTTGGCGCGTACGGCCTGTTTCGTGCACCCATTCGCCGCCGGTGCGGAGTACCGGGGGCGTATTGAACGTGCCACGGCGTGGCTTGCCGCTCGCGGCATCAGCGATGAGGAGCCGCGCCTAAAGGCCGACACCCTGTTCGCCGCCACCCTTGTCGGCCGGGCATTGCGGCACCTGCGCTCCCTCTACCACCGGGAATACTTCCTGGAGCGCATCGAGCACATCACCGATAGCGCCATCCCCGGCTACAGCTACCCGCTGCTTACCCTCGGTACCGGTCAGCGGTACGCCTCACGGGGGGGGTACATCGTACGGCTGACCGGTCCCGACCCAGTTCCGATTTCCGACTGGCTGGTTGCCGAACCCGTCCCGATACGGAGTCCGGGGTGATCACATGCGTCAGCGAAACCATGCATGTATTGGCCGGCTGAAAACAGCACTCCTGTCTCTTGCGCTGCTGTGCGGGACACTACCCGTTTACGCCGATGCGATGCTCCCCCGTCCGCCGACCGACCCGGACCAGGGGCTCACCGGTGTGGTGACTGATCGCACTATCACCAATCTGGGACGCCGCTTCTTCAACGCCTTCTTCGACGCATGGATGGACGAGCCGGACCGTGAAGGGGTGAGCCTCTCGGTCATCGAAAAGCCGTCCGCCCGCTGGGGCAGCCTGATCATCGTCGAATACCGTCACGAGGAGATTTTCAAGAGCTTCATCCAGCCCGGGAAGCAGGATATTGAAGCCCTCGGCCGGCAAGCGGCGCGCGAGGCGGCAAAGCGGGTCGCCGCCGAGCGGATCGAGCGGGTGCTGATGATCAACCCCGATCTGGCCGCAGACGAACTGTGATGATATCCATGGAGGTGAAAAGATGAGAATAGTCGCCGCGACGCTTCCGACCGTCATTTTCATCGCCGCACTGAGCGGCCCGACGGCAGCTACCGAAATCGTCTACGAGCCGGTGAATCCCAACTTCGGCGGAAATCCGCTGAATGGAAGTTTCCTGTTGAATCAGGCGCAGGCGCAAAACAGTCTTACCGATCCAAACTCCTTTTCGTCACTGGACGCCGAGCCGACCGCACTCGACCGTTTCAATGATTCGCTGGAACGTCTGGTCCTCAGTCGGGTCGCCTCCAGTCTCACCAGCAGTCTGTTCGGTCCCAGCGGGGAACTGATCCCGGGCCTGCTCGAAACCCAGGATTTCACCATCCTGATCGAGGACCTTGGCGACGGTACGCTGCGCATCACCACCACCGACAAAAACACCGGGGACAACACATCATTCGACGTCTCCAGTCAGCTATGAACACCGCAATTCGGTTTCGATACAGGGGTGTGACTATCCTGGTCCTGGCCGGCCTGCTCGGCGGTTGCGCCGTGGCAGTCGATCGGAAGCCGCTCGCACCCTTCCCGGGTGAGCCCACGTTGACTCCCCAAAGCGCCGTGTTCGATGACTTGACCCGGCTGCCGCCCCCAGCCGGAAAGGTCGGTGCCGCGGTCTACGGCTTCCGGGATCAGACCGGGCAGTACAAACCATCTCCGGCCAGCTCTTTCTCAACGGCGGTGACCCAGGGGGCAGCCTCCATGTTGATCAAGGCGCTGATCGATTCCGACTGGTTCGTCCCGGTCGAACGCGAGGGGCTCTCCGACCTGCTGACGGAGCGCAAGATTGTTCGCGCGGCCCAGGAACAGTCGGGTAAGGCGGACCTCCCTCCGCTTGCCTCCGCCAGCGTGCTGCTGACCGGCGGCATCGTCGCCTATGACACCAACGTGAAGACCGGCGGCGAAGGGGCGCGCTACTTCGGCCTCGGGGTGTTCGATGAATACCGGATGGATCAGGTCACTGTGAACCTGCGGGCGGTGGATATCCGCACCGGCCGTATTCTCGCCAGCGTCTCCACCAGCAAGAGCATCTTCTCCCACGGCCTCAGCGGCGGCGGTTTCCGTTTCGTGCGTTTCAAGCGGATGTTGGAGTTGGAGGCCGGCTACACCCGTAACGAACCGGCGCAGTTGTGTGTGCGGGACGCCATTGAGTCGGCAGTGGTGCATCTGATTGCACGCGGCATCGATCAGGGCCTTTGGCAGTTGCGTTATCCGGATGATCTGAACACTTCCGTGCTTCGCGCCTACTTGGATGCGAACTCCCTGGGGGTTGAATAACCTCTGTTTGCCGTCCGGTCACCACTGCCGGATGCGGACGGCCTGACCGACTCCCTGCTGTTCAAGCACTACGCTGTGACTGCCTCCGACCTGTTCGATCTCGGCTACGTTTGCCTCGCCCCACTGGGTGATATCGATGCGGTTATAGGCGCCCTCCTGAATCGCCTGGATACGATTGCCGGTTCCCTCCTGGCGGGCAAGGAATGCGTTGTCGACACCGGCCTGGATCACCTCGGCGAGGTTGTCCGTGCCGATTTGAGTGGCTGCGATGAGCTGGTTCTCACCCGACTGGTTTGCCCGGGTGGTGTGTAAGGAACCGTACTGGAAAAGATATGCCCGGCTCGATCCTGCGGCGGGATAGACGATTGCAGGATCACCCGGCAGTAGATCGGGATCAGCGTGTGCACTGACACATGCTGTGAGACAGAGAAGGGCGGCGGCAGGGAGTCGCATGGCAGTATGAGCCGGGAGTCCGGTGGCCGCGCCTTTGGGGAGCAGCCACCGGAGACCCCGGCCCCAAGCTCCGATTACTGCTGGAACACGATGGCGGTGTTGAGGGTGCCGCCGCTCTGGGTCACGTAGGCGCTGTCGTACGCACCCAGTTGGGTGACTGTCACCAGCCCATAGGTGCCGCTCTGTGCCACCTCGGCAATATTGCCCTCGCCCCCCTGGGTGAGGTACGCCTCGTTCCACACGGCGGTCTGAACCACATCGGCGCTGTTGCCCGTACCGGACTGGGAGATGTCGACCACGCTCCGGGCGGCGCCGTCCTGATCGATTACGGCGACGTTTGCGCTGCCGATCTGCGAGACCTCGGCCAGGGCGCTGAACGAGCTGTTTCGCTGCGTGATCTCGGCGCCGAGCAGCGAGCCATTCTGATCGACGGTCGCAACCGCCCCGTCACTCAGGTTCAACTGATCGATGGTGGCCGTACTGGTGTCTCCCGACTGGCTGATGGTTGCGTCGCTGAACCAGACGTCATCCTGGTTGATGGTGGCGACATGCCACTCGCCGGTCTGGAAGATGGAGGCCGTGTCTCCGGAGGCCAGGTTCTGGATGATGGTTGCTGAGGAATCGGAGGCCCCCTGCTGGAGAATGGAGGCATCGTTCAGGGTCCCGATGCCGTCCTGAGTGATGGAGGCGAGTGAACCGTCGCTCATCGCAACCTGGTCGACGGTGGCCATGCCGTTGACGCCGGCCTGCGAAATGCTTGCATCCGCCCAAAGAGAGTCGTCCTGGGTGATGGTCGCTGTCTGCTCTTCCCCGGTCTGGTCGATGGCGGCCCAGTCCCCGCTGGCGAGACTCTGGACGATGGTGGCGCCTCCCGACGAGAGGCCGAGCTGATCGATCATGGCGGTACTGAGTTGCGATTCGGTGGTCTGGGTGATGGAGGCGGTGATCGGATCGCCGGCACCGTTCTGGTTGATGATTGCCACCGAGTCATCACTCCAGTCCGACTGCTCGATGGTGGCGGTGGCCGCCGTACCCGACTGATTGATCGTTGCCGACACGAACCAGGAGTCGTCCTGAGTGATGCTGGCGTTGTGATCGCTGCCGGTCTGGTTGACCAGAGCGTTGTCGCCCGAGGTGTTGTTCTGCAGGACTGTAGCGTTACTGTCACTCAATAAGGTCTGGTTGATGGTGGCGGTGTTGGGGTTGGTACCGTTGTTCCCGGTCTGGGTAATGGTGGCCGAGGTGGATTCGGCATCGGTCTGGTTGATGGTGGCCGTGCTGTCGTCGGCCGCCGCCGTACCCCCGATGCCAAGCGCCATGGCGACTGCGGATGCCAGTAGATGTTTTCTCATGGTTGCTGCTCCTTTGCTGTGTGATGGTCCGTTCGACTGCCGTTGCTACGGTACTGCCTGTGTTACTGAGCCCTCGACCCCGGAGATGGTGACGCTTTCCGGCGGTTGCGTTACGCCCCTCACGGCGATTCGCCACTCGTTTCTCCGCGTGTCCCAGTTCATGGGACCGTACCCTTCCAACACCAGCGCCGCCGACTCTCCAAGGGCGCTGGTGGCGGTGACCGCGAGCAGTTCGCGCAGCAGGGAGTAGACGACGGAGGTCACCTCGATACTCCCCGCGCTGCCGTCATCACCCGGTTCCTCCGGCTCCTCCGTATCGGGCGGTGATTCCTCCTCCCCATCCGGCTCCGACGGTTCCGTCGACGGCGCCTCTTCGCCGGTGTCGTCCGGGTCCGGTGGCGTAGCGACGGGGAGCAGCTGGCGCGCCCCGGCCAGGTCGATCAGACCTGCCCCGTAGTGGTTGTCCACGCCCGGCTCCCCGAGGTCCACCGCCGAACCGAGCAAGGCCAGCTCGAGGGCGGCCAGCTCCGCGGCGGGTGCGGCGCCGCGGAGCAGCGCCAGTGCGCCCGCGGTGTGGGAGACGCTGTAGGAGGTGCCGGAGGCGTAGACATACGAATCGGGGAGCAGGCCGCCGAAGGTGAGATCCGCCGCCTTGATGCCAAGGCCGGGTGCGCTCAGCGCCGGATAGGTGCTGCCATCGCAGGCGGAGGGACCGCGGCTGCTGAACCAGGCGACGGTCGCGGCAGTGTCCACCGCACCCGTCGGCAGGCTGCCGGCGAGGTTGCCGGGACTCACGCTGGTTCCCTCATCCGGTCCATAGTTGCCGGCGGCGAAGGTGACCGCGACACCCGCATCACGAAGCACACGAATGTCGTACTCGAACTCCCGGTTGCATGGCTCCAGCGGGTCCACCACGCTCCAGGCGTTCAACACCACATCGGGCGTATCGTCCACCGCCGGATCGCCGTCCGGGTCGAGCATCCACTGAAAGGCGCGATGAATGGCGCTCAGGGAGGCGTAGCCGGAGTCATCGAAGATCTTGGCCGCGATCCACTGTGCGTCCGGGGCCACCCCGATGGCGCTGCCGTCCGCACTGCCGCCGACGGCGATGCTCAGGGTCTGGGTGCCGTGACCGTGGGTGTCGTGTGGATAGCGGTAGACGCCCGCCGGATCGAACCAGCTGTTGCGGCCGCCGCGCCAGCGCTCCGCCAGATCCGGGTGGAGGTGGTCGACGCCGGTGTCCATCGCCCCCACGACCACGCCGGCGCCGGTGTACCCCTCCGCCCACAGCTCCGGCGCCCGGATGGCGTGCAGGTTCCACTCCGCCGGGGTCGGTTCGCCGCTGCCCGGTTCCGCCAACTGCAACTCCACATCGAGCCGGATCCGCGCCACGTCGGGACGCGAGGCCAGCAGCGGGATCAGCGCGGGCGGCACGCTTGCCGATACCGCATTGGCGATCCAGAGGGAGTGGGTTTCGGTGGCGCCCGCCTGCTCCAGCAGGGCGCCGAGCGACGCCTGGCGCTCGGTGGCACGGTTGCGCAGTGTCTCGATAATCCGGCGCCGCCGGTCGCCCGGATCGGCACCGCTCAGGGTGCTGGTGTCCACCCGCCCGCGCAGGGTAATGATGATCGGCACCGGTTCGTGCCGGTCGGTGGCGAGGTGCTGCTCGAGGCGCGGTCCGACCACCGCTGCCTCGGCTGCGCCGGTCGCGAACACGGCGGCACAGAGGCAGAGCCCGAATCCGTTCGGGTGGTTCATGGGTATCACTCCACGATCAGGTTTTCGATGCGCCGATCTCCAATCACCAGCGTGACCCGCTCCTCCGCGCCGATGCCGCGCGCCGGGTTGGCGAACAGCATGAAGTAGCCGCGACCCGCCTCCGGCTTCAGGGTGGTCTGACGCAGACTCCCCACCTTGGCGGAGACCGGTACCGCCAGCTCCCGGCCGTCCCGCGCCGCCACCAGCCGCGGCTTGACCCGCCGGTCGAGCACCGGCGCCGCCCGTTCCGCATCCTCGACGCGGTAGCGCAGGTCGAGCAGGTACCCCTCCGCGGAGCGATAGACGCCGAGGATGCGGATACCGAGCGCTTCCTCGGCCTCGCCGGCACTCCGCTCCGCGGCTGCCGGCACCGGCAGCAGGAGCGGGAGCACCAGGAGGAGCGCACCGATCTGTTGACGCTTTATGGCGCTCATCGGGTGGTGTCCACACGGATGGTGGCGGTGTTGGAGACCGCCCCCAGGTCATCCGCCACGGTGTAGGTGAAGGAGACGCTGCCGCTCACCGCGGGGGTGAAGGTGACCGTGCCGTCGGGATTGACCTCCGCACTGCCGCTGCGCGGCTGGGAGGTGAGCGTCACCGACGCAGGGTCAAGCGCGCCGTCCGGGTCGCTGTCGTTGGCCAGCACCTCGATGGTGACCGGCACGCCGCGCTGCGTCAGGGCGTAGTCGTCGTTCGCCACCGGCGGCTGATTCTCCGCAGCGGGAGAGACCTCGATAGTCACCGTGGCCGGTGCACTCTCCAGCTCACCGTCGCTTGCCGCATAGGTGAACTGCACGCTCCCGGAGAAGGTCTCTTCGGCGGTGTAGGTGAAGCCGCCGTCGGCGGCGAGGTCGAGCGTCCCGTGGCCGGGGCCGTCGATCAGCACCGCGGTCAGCGCATCGCCGTCCACATCGCTGTCGTTTTCGAGCACGCCCGGTGCAGTTACCGTCAGGGGCTCGCCGGCGACGGCCGCGTAGCTGTCGTCGCCGGCCACGGGCGTGTCGTTCACCGCGGTGACAGTGAGGGTGACCGCGACCGGGTCGCTGCTGTCGATACCGTCGCTGGCGCGGTAACTGAAGCCGTCCTCCCCGTTGAAGTCCGGTTCAGGCGTATAGGTGAAGGCGCCGTCCGCCGCCAGCGCGAGCGTACCGTGGGCAACATCGGCGGCCAGAATTGCGGTGAGCTCCCCGCCCTCCGGATCGCTGTCGTTACCGAGTACGCCGGGTGCGGCCACCGTGAGTACCCCATCCTCCTCCACGGTGTATTCGTCCGCCGTTGCCACCGGCGGCTGGTTGGGCGCCGCCAACACCGTGAGGGTGACCGTGGCCGGTGCGCTCTCCGCTTCGCCGTCGAAGGCGGCATAGGTGAACTCGAACGTACCGGTGGCTTCCGGCGCCGGGGTGTAGGTGAAGCCGCCGTCGGCAGCCAGCTCCAGGCTCCCTTCGGCCGGCGCCTGCACCAGTACCGCCGTCAACGCATCGCCGTCGGCGTCACTGTCGTTGCCGAGCACCCCCGGGGGCGCCACCACCAGCGCCTCTCCGATCACCGCCGTGTAGCCGTCATCCACCGCCGTCGGCGGCGAGTTGGGCGGCGGTTCCCCGTCGCCCACCACAAGATGGGTGAAGAGTCCGCCGTCTGCCGCCCCGGCGTTGGAGAGGGCGAGGGCCCGGTCGTAGACCGCGTAGGTGCCCTCCGCCTCCGGCAGGAGCAGCAGGTCGCGGCTCTTGCCGGCGGGCAGCAGCACCGAGTACTGCTCCCGCGGGTAGCGATAGGCGTAGCCGTCCTCGGCCACCACGCGCGCATGCAGGCCGGCGAAGGCGGCGACGTGGTTCTTCAGGCCGAGGTTGAGCAGCCGCACCAGGGTGCGCTCCCCGGCGCGGCCGGCATCGAGCGGGGCGCTGCCAAGGGTGAACGGCTCACCGTTGACCAGGAACCAGCGGGGCCGGTAATTGATGGTGCTCGGATAGGCGTCGGTGCCGTAGACCGGTTCGGCTCCCGCATCGAGCGGGTCCACCGCCTCGTGCAGCGCCGGGTCGATCTCGCTGTAGAGCAGCAGCAGTTCGTGGTCAAAGCCGATGCCGTCATAGGCCTCGCCCGCGGCGGCGTTCCTGACCGCCGCGCCGTACAGCCCCATCTGCACCTGCACCTGCGGGTGGGTGCCGCTGTGGTAGGCGTAGGTGCCCGGGCGCAGGTCGGGCCATTCATAGGTGCCGGTCGTCCCCGGTTCGGTTTCGTGGGTGAAGGAGCGTACCCGCTGACGCCCGGTGTCATCGGTGAACATGACCGGGGTCATCGCCGCCGCCTGGCCGGGGATCACCAGCGAGACCGGCCGCCCGAGGTTGTTTTGCAGATGCACCTTGAGACCGGGATCGTCTGCCGGAATGTCGAGGCGCGGGCCGGGCACGCCCGGTGTGCCGCAGACCACGGTCCCGTCCTCGGGCACCGCCTCGGCGAAGCCCCACATCGTGACCTCCGAACCGTCCGGCAACGGCTTGACGAAGCGTTCGGCACAGAGCCACACCTCGGCCGCCTCAGCCCCCACCACTCCCAGCGCGCCGGCCACGGCGAGCGCGATTCGCGAATATCTTGCGTGCATGGCGATGATGCTCCTCTCCTTGGTTCGTTGTCGGCGGCGCTCAGGGGATCGGGGTGCCGGGCGGCTCCACCACCATCATCGTCATCATCCCGCCGGGGAAGATGTCGTTGTTGACCAGCTCCTTTTCGGTGTGGGAGTGCCACATGAAGAACAGGCCGCCGTGCAGGTTCAGTCCGCCCTCGCCGACCGGCAGTGTGCCGAAGGCGCCGAGGAACGGACTGCCGCTGTAAAAGCCGCCGAAGGTGAGGTCCTGGAGCTCCGGAAGTACCACCGGCAGCGGTTTGCCGTGGTCTTCGCACCACTCGTGGGTGGTGTCGTCGAAGCCGTCGCCGGTGGTGTCGATACAGTCATGCGCGTAACCGTCGCCGGTGCCGTAGATGTCCCAGCCGAGCTTCTCGCCGGTCCAGTGCCACAGGGCGTCGTAGGTTGCGCCCGGCACCACCTGCAGGGTGTAGTCCTCGCGGGCCAGGTCGGCGCCGGCGCCGGGGGTGCTCTCGAGCAGTCGGCCGTCGCGGGCGACCAGCTTCATGTGGTTGCCGTGGGTGTGGAACGGATGCAGATAGTTGTCGCCACCGATGACCCGCATCAGCACCCTCTCTCCCGGGCGGGTGCGCGGGAAGCTGTTATAGGGCTGGAACGGCAGCCAGGGGGTGTGATTGGGCAGCAGGGTGTCGGGGGCGCTACGGCCGTTGATGAACCAGAGCACCGGGTCGTACCCGGTCATGTCCACCTGGTCATAGCCGCCGAAGGCCACCTGCTGGTGGATGGAGGGGTCCATCTGCGACAGCAGGAACAGATACTCGTGGTCGAAGGCGGTGTCCGGGTGGGCGTAGGCCTGGTTGGCGGCGGCCGGGCGCACGATGAGGGCGCCGACAAGCCCCATCTCCACCTGCAGGTCCGGCCGGGTGCCGCTGTGATAGAGGTAGGTGCCGGCGTGGTCCGCGGAGAAGCTGTAGCGGACGGTGGCACCGGGCTCGGCCTGCAGGGTCAGCAGCCCCTCGGAGCTCTCCCCCGACACCGGCTCTGCCGACACCCCGCGCTGGCCGGGAAAGATGAGGGAGACCGGCACCTCGAGGTTGTTGGTGAGGTTGACCGTGATTGCGTCACCCTGATTCACCAACAGCGTCGGGCCCGGGTACTGCATGTTGCCGCCTTCTGCAAGACCGTAGCCCCAGGTCAGAATGCTGTCGCCGTCGGCGGTGGTGATGTGCCCCTCCGAGGCGACCAGGTTGAAGCTGGTTCCGGTCACCCCGGCGATTTCGGCCCGAAGCACCCCGGGCGCTGCGGCGATCAATGCCGCCATGAGGAACGACAGCAGGCGGGTGGCGAAGGCCTTCCCTGTCATGCGCATGGCTCGTCTCCTTACAGGGCCGTGGCTTCAGCGATCCGGATCTCGGTCATCATGCCGCCGAAGTCCTCATCGTTGTTGCTCAGATAGTTGAGGTTGGTGGTGTAGAGGAAGTAGGTGCCCGGTTCCGCCTGCGCGGTATCGATAATCACGTCCACCGCCTCGCCGCCCCCGAGGGTCACCGAACCGGTCAGGTAGTCGAGATCCTTGCCGTCCGGTCCGCGCAGCAGTCGCGCCCCTTCACCGACCACCCGCATCGGCAGGCCGAGGGCGGTCAGGGTGTAGAAGTTGGTGATGTTGAGGTTGGAGATGCGGAGCAGGATCTTCTGGCCCTGCTCCGCCTCGACCAGCGAACTGACCTCCTGCACCACCTTGCCGCCGAACTCCTCGTCGAGTGCGGGCAGTGCCCCCGGGTGCACGGTGTCGGGATAGCCGCGTCCGTTGAGCAGCGGATAGGTGTCACGCATCGCCGCGAAGCCCAGCGGCTGGGTGGCGAGGCTCGCCTCGTGGAAGAGGTGATCGAACGAACCGATCTGGATCGGATACTCCACGTCGTAGCCGGTGGAGCCGTCGCCGTCGTTGTAGACGAACTGGGTGTACTCCCTGCCCTCGTAGGTCATGGGCGTACCGTTCTGTGCCGGCTTGACGTAGAGGTTGCCGAGCATGCCCATCTGCATGTGCTCGGTCGCCTCCACATGGCAGTGGTACATGTAGGTGCCGGGCTCGGCCAGTTTGTAGAAGTAGGTGAGACTCGCCCCCATGTTGACCGAGATGCTGGCATCCGGAACGCCGTCGAGGATCGCCGAGGCGTTGGGAAAGCCGTGGAAATGGACCGTATGGGGGTCGAACAGGTCCGGGCGCATCACCATGCCGACGTTGGTCAGCGTGAGGTAGAACTCCTCGTTCTCCTTCAGCACGATGGTCGGTGCGGGACTCTGGGCCGCCAGCATTCCCGCCTGCATGGCCCGGCGCTCGGGCGTGCCGGTGATGTCGGCGAAGCTGAAGACGTACTGCACGCTGCCGTCGCCCATCCTGGCGAAGCCGTCGCCCGCTGCCAGGTGCATGCAGCGCACGTTCTCCGGCTGGGTCTCGTCGAACCGCTCGTCGTGGACCGCGTCACCGTTCAGATCGCCGGGACACTGCACCAGGACCGCCGCCTGGGCCGGCTGGCCGGCGCCGGCCGCCCACAGGAGGGCGGTGCCGGCGAGTACGAAGGTGGTATGGATGCCCTTCATCAGCGTACTCCTCGCTCGGTGGTGGTAGTGGTGGTGGTCTCTTCCTCCGGCGACGGGTGCTCGTCGGCGCCGATGTCGACGATGCTGTCACTGGACGGCCGTGGCTCTCCGTCATAGTCGAGCGTGAGCTCGGTGTGACTGAAGAGCGGCGCACCGGTGCCTGCATTGATGGCAGCCGAGCCGTCGGTCAGGTGGTAGTCACCTGTCAGGGTCAGCGGGCCGAAGCGCAGGTGGATGAAGTTGCCCCCTTCGTCAAAGGCGGGTGTGGCGGCGATGCTGGTCTTGTGCTCGATCTCGGCCAGCGTCTGCCCCCGGTCACCGTTGAAGTAGGGCGCTGCGAACGCCGGATCACCGGAGATGTTGAACCTCGCTTCGTGGCCGCTGTTGTCGGTGAGCAGGCTGTAGCGGGGCTGGAGGTTGCCGGTCGCACCGATAACGCCCAGATCCCAGTGGATTGCCTCTTCCGGCGCGGGCAGCAGCCCGTAGAACGGCGGCTCCTGCGTCGGGTCGATGACGAAGTGGAACGCCCGGTTCTGCCAGACGATGGTGTTGGTGATATCCGGCCGTGGGTAGCCGGCGAAGGCCGACCGCTCCAGCAGCGCCTCCAGCTGGCTGCTGTGGGACCGGGAGACGATGCCGGCCGGTTGGGGGGTGGACTCGTTGGGGCTGCCCGGAGCGAACGCCTCGCCCGCCGTCGCCGTGCTGTCGTTGTGGGCGATGGTGTTGTTGAGGATGTTCACCTTGAGCGCGTCCTGCAGCGAGACGCCGCCGCCGGCGAGCCCCGCCACGTTGTTCACGATCAGGTTGTTCAGCAGATCCACCGTGTGCCAGTTGCGGCCGCGGGAATCGCCGACCACCTCCTGCCCGTTGATGAAGGCGAGGCGCACACCGCCACCGTCCCCGGCACCCGCCAGGTTGCCCTGGATCAGGTTGCCGATCACCTTCACGTTGCCGGCGCCCGCGCTGAGGGAGCCGGGGCCGTCGAGCCCCGCCGCGCCGCCGATGAACAGGCCGCCGCCGGAGACGCTCACCCCCTGATTGAACGACTCGTTGAACAGGATGCGGTTGCGGGCGATGAGGCCGTCGTCGGAGAGCCCGAGATGGCCGATACCGGCGCCGTTCCCCTGGGTGAAGTTGCCGCAGATGAAGTTGTCGGTCACCGCATAGTGGTCGGCGCCGTTGTTGATGCTGACACCGCCGCCGACACCGCCGTTGGCGCCGTTGCGGGAGATGTAGTTGTGGTGAATGCGGACGTAGTCGTTCTGCGCATCCTCGTAGCTGCGTCCACCGTCGTTGTCCTCGGCGACCAGCTGCGGGTGACCGATGCGGATGCCGCCGCCGAAGACACCGGTGTTGCCGAAGATGCGGTTGTTGGCGACCGCCAGGTGACGGGCGTAGCCGTTGACGAAGATGCCGCCTCCGTGGTCCGCGCCGGTGATGGTGAAGCCGTCGATATGGGCGTTCGGGTCGGCGACGAATCCGCCCTCGTCGAGGACGCCGCTGTCCTTGGCCAGCACGATGATGGCGGGACCCTCCTCGGTGTTGAAGGTGCCGGGTTCGAGGAGACCGGGGCCGACCTCCTGCGAAGGCAGCATGTCCACGGCGCCGGAGGCGATCAGTCCCTCCACCTTGTCGCGCCATGCCAGCAGCCGTTCACCGGGGGCCTTGACCGCGTTGATGAGGGTGGCGGCGCCGGAGCCCTGCAGGCGCACCGGTTTCCACATGACCACCAGCTCCTCGTAGGTGCCGGGCGGCACCAGCACCAGGTCGCCCGGCTGGGCGAGGTCGATGGCCTCCTGGATGGAGCCGCCGGGCGTCACTGCGACCATCGTTCCACCGACGGTCACCGTGATCCCGGTGACCGAGGTCGCCCCGTCAGCGCGGGTGATCTCCACCTGGCCGCCGTAGGGCACCTCGAAGGTGATGCTGGCGTCGCTCCACTCGGAGACCGCGACCGGCTGGCCGTCGATGCGCAGGGTGCCGGGCTCGTTGCCGAACCCGAAGTTGCGCGGGATCTGCTTCGGCTCGTCACCGGTGCCGTCCCAGGCCGGATTGGGTACCGGGACCGTGCCAGCGGAGATGAGGGTGAGGGTATCGCCGGCATTGGCGACCCAGGGTCCGGCCGCCGTGGGCCCGTGCGAGGACCAGATGACCGGCGTGCCGTCCGGCAGTTCGCAATCGAGCGGGTGCTGGTCCGGGCCGGCAAAGGCGGCCACCGGCACCACCGGGGTATCCAGGTAGGTGGTGGTGCCAGGCATGTACTGGAAGGTGTAACAGAACTGGCTGTACTGCCGATTGTAGAAGGGGTCCGGCATGGTCGGCTCGGAAGCCGGGTCGGCCGGGTCGTGGTCCGGGTTGGGGATGCGGCCCGGCGCGTTCATGCAGGTGATGAGCATGTTGGGCGACATACCGCCGGGGCTCGAGAGATTGTTGGTGTACATGGAGGGCACCAGCGCGTTGTAGCTGCCCCAGCGATCGGTGTAGGTGCGCCCAATCTCACGCCCGCTCCAGTCACGGATGGAGATGGGCACGAACGGCGGTGAGTACTTCTCGCCGAACATGGGCGAGTTGGGGTCGAACTCATTGGCCAGGTCGTCCAGCACGAAGCCGACGGCGCGCCCGGCAATGGGCACGTAGGTGAACATGAAGAACTCCGCCACCGCGTTCATGCCCGGGGTGAGCGCCACCTGTTTGCGGTCGCAGAGCGGCGTCATCGTGCCGGCGCGGTAGGGGGGCTCGCTGCTGTCGAACAGGGAGAAGGTGTCGGGCACCAGATGCCGGTCGCCGACGCAGGCGGCCGGCAGCAGTTCCGGGACGGCGTACTGCTCGCCGAAGTCAACGTTGCGGTCCTCCTCCTTCACCGTCTTGTAGACCGGGTGCCAGCCGCTCTCGACGATGTAGGTGCCCTGGGTCAGATCCGCGAAGGCGTAGCCGCCGTCGAAGACACCGGGACGCACCTGGTTGAAGTTACGCAGGCCGTCGAAGCAGTCGGTGTCGTATCCCTGCCAGGAGAACACATCGCCGCGGCAGCCGGTGGGCTGGCTGTCGTCCCAGCTGTCGGTGTAGGTGATCTGGATGGCGTCGCCGGCGTCGAACGTGCCGTCGCCATTGCGGTCCAGATCTTCGGGTCCTTTCGTGCCGTCGTCAGCCCAGCCGTAGGGATAGTTGTCCACGTCGGCCAGTTGCGCCTCGTGCCCTTCCGAGGTGAGCGCAAGACAGCCATTCCCCTCCGGGTCCGGCTGGTCCGGCTGGCCGTCGCCGTCGCAATCCCGGTAGAGGTTCACCTGAATGCGCGGGATCCCCGGCTCCCACTCCTCCGCCGCGGCAAAGCGCGGGTCGTCCTCGGCGCGGGTGACCGCGTAGTACACCATGCCGGAGATGCCGCCGTTTTCGCCGGCCGCGGTGTCGTAGACACTCTTGCCCCACTGAATGACGCTGGACTGGCCGAGGAAGCCCTGGAACGCCTGGGTCAGTACCGGGCCGGTCTCCACCCGGTAGGGGCCGCCCTCATAGGGTGCACCCTCGTCGGCCGACTGCGGCTGCGGATTGAGCACCCCGAAGCCCCACTCGTTGTTCGGGTCCACCGGACCGCCGGCATCGACCACCACCGTTGCGCCGGTCGCCTTGAAGCGGGCGAAGTCCACCTCGGCCACCAGCCAGTGGAAGAAGGGGAACACCTCTTCGAACGGCGAGGCGCCGTCGAAATCGGTCGGCATGCTCTGGTAGATGCTGCCGTCGCGGAAGCGCAGGTTGACCAGTTGCTCCGGCATCGGCACCTCGCCTTCGTCCCAGATGCCGTTCTCGTTGGCGTCGAAAAAGACATGGTTGTGGAGCCGGCTGAACCAGGCGAATACCGGCACGTCGCCGAACGCACAGCTCTGGCCGTTGTTGCAGGTACCGCCGGTCTCGTCGACGGTAAAGTTGTAGAAGCCGAAGACGATGTCGAGGTTCTTGTCCCACACCGCCAACTGGTAGCTGCCGGGCGGCACGTTCGGGATGGTGAAGCGGCTGTCGTCGTCACAGGGAGCGGCGAAGATCCCTTTGCCGATGCCTGCGGCCATGTCGTTGAGCCCGATCCAGCACTCGGGGAACGGCTCCCCGGTGTAGAAGGTGTACTCCGGCGGACGGGACTGGTGGATGTTGCGGATCTGCCCGCTGATGGTGGTGCCGCCGGCGAGTGTATCGCTGTCGGCAAAGCTGCGCACGAAGCCGACGAAGACATGCGGGCCGGGCGGTCCGAACTCGGTGAAGTAGGGGGGCTCATTGGCCTTCACCCAGGCGTCGATGGTCTTGGTCCCCTCGATGGTGCTGGTCTGGGCCCACCCTTCACCGGCGGGCGGCACCACCTGCACGCCAAATTTTCCCGGGGGCAGGTTCTTGATCTCTGCGATGCCGTTTTCATCCGGGTGGATGGTGCCGCTGCCCATCTCGACCACCTCGCCGTCCGCGTCATAGGTGGTGCCGATGGGGTTACCGAAGGCGTCCATGATCATCTGGCCACCCGCCACGCCGAAGCGGCCGGCGGCATCGAACAGCAGCACCGAGAAGCGGGTGGGGTCGAAGCGGCCCGCCGCCTTTTCCTCATCGGTCAGCGGCTGGGGCTGTTCCTGGGGAAGATCCGGCGCGTTGTTGATGGGGTAGTTGTCTTCGAACACCAGCACGCGGATCTGCGCCAGCGGAACCGGCTCGGCATTGACGGTCACGGTGACCGATGCCTGGCCCTTGGCCACCTGGGCACCGCCCATCGAGTAGCCGGAGTCCGGCAGGACCGAGATGAAGTAGCGCTTCGTCGGATCCAGGCCGGAGAGCGGCCCCGGATCGCTGGAGTCCCCCTCCGCCACTACCGGCATGTAGCTGCGGTGGAACTGGAGCGAGAGGCACTCCTCCATCGTCTCCGTCTCCAGGCAGGTCCTGCCCGGTTCGATGTGGCGGGTGAGGTCCTCCTCCACCAGCCAGCGGTACTCGGTTATCGGCTCCCCGTCGGGACCCTCCACGGTCAGTTCCACCGCCTGGACTCCGGCAGTGAAGAACCCCGCCAGCAACAGCAGAAGCACCGCGGCCGGGTGCAGGAAACGAAACCGGTGTTTGTCAGCCATGACCTTCCCTCGCCAATGAGCCAGTGACCGTCGGGGCGAAACCCACGTGCCTGATGACGGATGTGAAAAGGGTGGCGGTTGGCGCGGCCGGGCGCCGGTAGGGCGAGACTGTATTTGCGGGGTAGGGTTGGATGGTGGGCGGTAGTCGGTGGTCGTGCGGGTGGCGCTGCAGGCGACTCGCTGAAAATACCGCCAAGAGTGAAACAGCGCACTAGACTTCATGCATCACACAAGATCAAGAACAGGCATGAAGGAAGCGATCTCCCCACTATTTTCAGCTGCCGGTCGCACCGTGTCATCGGCAAGGGCGATCCGCATCGTGCTCGCGGACGATCACGCCATATTGCGTGACGGTGTGCGCACGCTGCTCTCGACGCAGTCGGACATCGAGGTGGTGGGGGAGGCGGGCGACGGCCGCGAACTGCTGCGCCGCGTGATCGATCTCCAGCCCGACCTCGTGCTGACCGACCTGTCCATGCCTCGCTGCAACGGCACCGAGGCGATCGCCAATATCAAGCGGCGCATGCCGGAGGTGAAGGTCATTGCGCTCACCATCCACAAGGCGGAGGAGTATGTCCGGGCCACGCTGAAGGCGGGGGCTTCCGGTTACCTGCTGAAAGACGACAGCCAGGACACCCTGCTGGAGGCGATCCGGGCGGTGGCCAAGGGCAACAGTTACATCAGCCCGGGGGTGTGCGGCACTGTGGTCAGCGGCTACGTCGGGGGCGGTGCTGGAGAGGGGGGGTATCAGAGCGACTGGGAGCGCCTCACCCACCGCGAGCGGGAGGTCATGAAACTCATTGCCGAGGGCAACCGCAACAAGGAGATCGCTGCCCTGCTCTCCATCAGTCTGAAGACGGTGGAGAAGCACCGTGCCAATCTGATGAAGAAGCTGGGGCTGCGCTCCGCCAGCGGGGTCACCGCCTTTGCCCTGCGCAACGGACTCATCGGAAATTGAAGTTCCGAAAAAGCCACGACCTGTAGGAGCCCGCCCCCGCGGGCGAACGGTTTGGCGCGTCTATCTCAAAGGGGCGTTGCCGCTTTTCGCCCGGAGGGCCGGGCTCCCACGCAGCTTCTGGCCGTGCTCTTTCAGAACGGCCACTCTGCGATCACCTCGGTACCTTCGCCGGGCCGTGACAGGATTGTCAGGGTGCCGCCGGTCGATTCCGCCCGCAGACACATACCGGATAGCCCCAGTCCGGTATGGAAGCTTCGTTCGGGGATGCCGCCGCCGTCATCCGCCACACTCAGTCGAATACCGCCGGTTGTGCCTCGGCCAAGCGTAATGAACACGTGGTGTGCCTTGGCGTGTTGGGCCGCGTTGTTGCACGCCTCCTGCACAATGCGATAGAGGGCAAGCTTCAATGCCGGCGCGATCGCCGCTTCGGTGACAGAGATGTTCTGCCCGACGTTGAGGTGGGGATAGGTCCCGGCATACTCGCGGTGGAAGCGGGCCAGGGTCGCCACCAGGCCGAGGTCCTCAAGCATGGCCGGATGGAGATCGATGGAGACGCGGCGCAACTCCTCGACCGCCCCCTGGACGTGCTCGATGATCCCACCCACTTCGCCGCGCACGGGAATGGCGGCGGGCTGCGTGAGCAGCGCCTCCAGGCGGTACTTGGCGGCTGCCAGGATCTGGCCGAGCCCGTCGTGCAGTTCATGGGCGATGCGGCGGCGCTCGGACTCCTGAGCTGCAATCAGATGGCACGACAGCGCCTTGTCACCGCAATCGCCGACAACGCCCCCGAACGGTGTTGCCCGCAGCGCAACGAGCGGGTCCTCGTACTCGGGGAGCGGCGGCGCCGCTCCGAGGTTCCCTGTCATTTCCATCCCCTCTCTTTCCGTGAAGGATGTCTCGGCGGTTGTTCCCTCCGCCGTCATAAGGTTAGCCTGTTCAACTGGCTGCGCCAGTGCGAGCTGTCCTGATACCTGATCCAGGTATGGGGGAATCAGCGCTCGTCTGCCGCCTCGGCCGGCGGTCCGGGAGGGGGGGCGCGGCGCACCCCGAGGCCGTCGTTGAAATCATCCCAGTCGATGCCGCGCATGCGCCGGCGCAACTCCCGCGTCGCCGCACGCGCCTGGTCACGGCCGGTGACGGCGGTAGGGGTGATGAGCACGATCAGCTCGGTTCGATCCTTGCTCAACGTCTGCGCCCCGAACAGCAGCCCGACCCCGGGGATGTCACGGAGCAGCGGGAAACCGCTGCTCGCGTTGCGATGGTTCTCGCGGATCAGTCCCCCGAGGACCACTGTCTCCCCGCTATCCACCGCCACGGTGGTGTTCACCTGGCGCTGGAGGATGGTCGGGGAGTCGATACCGGAGGTCGTGGTGGAAGAGACATCACTCACCTCCTGGCTCACGTCCAGCACCACCACGCCGCCCGCGTTCACCCTCGGGCTTACAGTCAGCAGCACGCCGGTGTCGCGAAATTCGATGGTGCTGGTGATCACCGGCGCGTCGCCCGAGGTGCCGAGGCTGGTGGTTTCCGAGGTGCGCACCGGCACCTGATCGCCGACCCGGATGCTGGCGGTGTGGTTGTCCAGCACCATCAGTGAGGGTGAGGAGAGGACATTCATGCGTGAATCGGCGGCCAGCAGCTCCAGTAGCGCGCGGATGCGCCCCGCCGAGTCGACCACGCTGTAGGTGAAGCTGGGATCGAACCCCGGCGTGCGTGACAGCAGCCGCCCCTGCCCGGAGTAGTCGTCCACCCGGTTGCGGAAGAACCACTCCAGACCGTAGCTCAGGTCGCCGGTCAGCTGCACCTCGACGATGGTCGCCTCCACCAGCACCTGCATCGGCAGGGCGTCGAGCCGCTCGATGGCACTCTGCAGCCGTTCGTAGTCGGCCGGTGTGGCGCGGACCAGCAGCGCATTGTTCTGCTCGTCGGCGACGATGGTCACCTCACCGAAACCGTTGGTGCGTCGCGGCATCACCGCCGCGACCGGCATCGCCTCGGCACCCTCCGCGCCGCGCAACGGGGAGGGGGAGCGCGGACCGCTACCGCTGCCGCCAGGGGTTGCGCCGAGACCGAACAGCCGGCCGAGCAGCTCCGCCAGGTGGGCGGCGCGGCCGTTCTGCACGGGGTAGATGTGCAGGGCAGGCTCTCCCACCGTGTCGGCGCGATCGAGCCGCTCTATCCATTGCCTCGCCTGGTCGATATAGGCCGCCTGCGGGCTGACCGCCAGCACCGCGCCCAGTCGCTCCACCGGCACCAGCCGAAGCAGTTGTGCCGGGCCTTCGTCGCCCCCGAACAGGGCGTTCAGTTCCCGAATAATGGTTCCGGGGTCGACCGCGTGCAGGGGAAACAGTCCGAACGACATGCCGGCGAGCTGGTCCACGTCGAACAGCCGTACCAGTTCGCCAAGCTGGACCAGCTCCGCCTCGCTGCCGGCGATGAGCAGCAGGTTGCGGCGGGTGTCGGGGAGGATGAAGCCGCGCGCCGGTTTCAGCGGCTCCAGCACCTTCTGCATCTCGCCCGCGGCGACGAACCCGAGCGGCACCACCAGCAACTGATAGCCGTGCCCCGGCAGTGCCTGCATGCGGGGCGGACCACCGCCGCTCACCGCCGTCGCCTCCGGGACCACCCGATAGAGGCCCTCCCGCTCGACCAGTGCGGCGCCGTTCATGCGCAGTAAGGTTTCCAAGATCGGGATCAGTGCCTCGCGGGAGACCGGGGCGCTGGTGTGCAGGGTGACCCTCCCCTTCACCGCCTCGTCGACGGTGTAGCGGACACTGAGCAGATCGCCGAGGATGCTCTTGATCACCTGGCGCAACTCGGCGGACTCAAAGTCGAGCGCAACCTCCTCGGCGGTTGCTCCCGGGGGCTGCGCATTGCCTGGCGGTCGGAGGAAACGGCCGGTACCGCGTACCACCTCCGTTCGGCGTAGCGGTATTTCGGTGGCGGGATCAAGGGGTGCGGAGGGTATGTGGCCTGGCTGCGACGGGGCTTCGCCCGGCGCCTGCAAGAGTGGATCGGCGGCACCCTCCGGGCGCACGGTGGGGCCGTTGCACGCGCTCAGCGCCATCCCAATCAGCAACAGGGTGAATCCCCGCCGTAGGCGTATCGTCATTCTCATTCGTTCTTTTTCTCCACCGCAGGGCGGCGGGACCGGTTAGCGATTGCGGGTGCCGGTGGCTGACTGTTCGGGCTCGTACAACTCCAGTTCGGTGCTTTTCCCTCCGGCGGTGAACACTGCCCGATCAGGCCAGAGCTGTTCCAGTCGCCACTGTTCCACGGCGTCACCGGCGTTCAGTTTGAGCAGAGCCCCCTGTCGCCGATCACGCAGCAGGGCAAAGTGTAGTCCGCCGGTTCGCACGATGCCGGTCAGCTGCCAGCGCCCGGCGAGCGGTTCCGGCGCTGTCACCGTGGTGGGCTTTTCCTCCGCCTGGGTCGGGTCCGCACTGTCCGGCGGTCGGCGGGTGGGAGCGAACAGCGGTCTTTCGGCGATGGATGCGTACGCCGGGGGCGGCGGCATCGGCGCGATGGCAATCGACGGGGGATCGGCCAGCTCTGGCGGTGCAGGTGGTGGTGCCGCCTCGAGCGGCCCCGCACCCAGCAGGTGCAGTTCCGCCGCCACGACAGCGGCGAGGGTGAGTATTGCCGCCGCCCAGCGGCGATCGCCCCGGGATACTCCTTGGTGGATATTCACTGGTTCACTCCCCCATCGTGTAGCCGACGACGTCGAAGCGAGTCTCCAGTTGCGACACCGCGGGTGTCTTGCGGGAGAGACGCGCTTGGACAGCGCCGATGGCCACGTTCTCCAGAAACAGGGTGGGTGTTCCGGCCTCAAGCCCGTGAAACACCGCGACCAGCCCCTCTATCCCGCTACGCATGTGTACCCGCAGCCGCACCTGGCCCTCCCCCTCACTTCCGGTGTCCGCCTGGGTGCTGATCAGTTGCGCACCACCCGCTTCGGCCAGTGCGGCAACCCGCTGTTGGAGTGCGGCGGAGGCGAGCGCGCGCTTGGCGCCGGGGAGGTAGTGCCGTTGTCGGTCCGGGTCATGCTCCAGTGCCTCCATCCGCCTGGCCAGAGATGCACTGGCGGCACCGACCCGCCGGTATTCCGCCAGCTGCGTCTGCAACTGCTGGCGGATGTCGCGGGCATCGCCTATCCATGACACGATCGGCGCAAGCAGGATCCAGTAGATGAGCAGCGGCAAGGCAGCCAGGATCAGCAGCGCCAGGTGGCGTCCGCCCAAGGAGGTGCTCTGGGAGGGGGGAGCTGATTCAACCTGCCTGTTCATCTCTCGTCTCCGTCCGCAGTGGCGGAGTGAAGCGGCGTCTGGGCCAGTTGTGTCACCACTGTGAAGCGTTCCCGCCCGCTCTGGCGGTCGAAGGTGACCGGCGAAGCGAAGCGCGCGTCGCGCAGCGAGTGGGCGTTCTCCAGCAGGGCGATGAGATGCGAGGCACCGCTCGACTCCCCCTCCAGTCGGAGTTCGCCGCGCGCGATTTCCAGCCGCAACAGCCAGGTGTCGTCGGGCAGCAGTTCGGTCAGTTCCCGCAGGATGGTTACCACCGGCCACTGCCGGGTACGCCGCTCCAGCAGTTCGCGGTGGCGTTCAACGCGGCTCTGCCACGCCGCCTCCAACTGCCGCGCCTGCCCGGCTTGGAACCGGGCGGCGGCAACCTGTTGCTCGAGCGCGGTGACGCGGTCGCGGTGCTCCATTACCGGGAGCAGCACGGCGATGGCGGCGAAGGTAGTTGCGGCCGTGGCGAGCATGGCGGTTCGCCGGCGCGCGCGGGTAGAGGGCCCGGCCAGCGGGAAGCGCCGCTCCCCGCCGCCGTTCCCGAACACCAGAGCGCGCGGCATGAGGCCGCGGCTGGCGAGTACTGCCAGCCGCCGGTCGACCTCTGTCTTTGGCACCAGAGTGACCCGTACCCGCAGCTGTGTTTCGGTCCGCTCCAGTACCCGGTGCTGAAACAGGACCTGCTCCGCCACAAACGGGGTGTGGCGGTGCATTTCGAATGCGATCACCTCACACAGGTTCTCCTCGGCGGCACGTGGCAACTGCCAGCACTTCTCCAGCACCATCTCGTCGGGAAGAGCAAGCAGTGCCACTCCCCGTACCGATTTCTCCTGCCCCGGGGACAGGCGCTGCCAGTTGCCGCTCTTGACCTTCAGGAAGAGTTGCTCCTGCTCCCGGACGCTCACCACACACTCCCCTTTGGAGGCCAGTGCCAGGCGACTGGGTAACAGGGCATGCAGTTCGTCAAGCCACCAGTTGAACGCACGTTTCAGCCGTCGCCGCCATTCATTGGCGGCGGGTTGAAACTGCTGGAAGAGGGGGGAGATCATGTCGGTGTCTCCTCCGGGATTTGCCACTCGATTACTCGCGGCATTCGGCTCTCGCGCCTCAGTTCGAGCAGCGCCTCCGCTGCTGCCGAGCCATCGCTTATCCGTGCATCGGCGCGAATCGTGAAGTGCCGTACGGCAGTCGTGCCCCGTCGCCAGCGGGTGGTGAACGCAGGTGGTGCGCCGCGACCGTTCTGTGCCGCACGTCGTTCGATCCAATCGTCCACCGCCTCCTCGTTAGCGCCCGGCAGCGCCAGCAGCACGTCGCGTGGCGCGGCGGTCGGGTCGATGCCGGCGTGGCGATTGTGGACGGTGATCAGTGGGCGCACCGCCGCGAACAGCGCGTCGTCCATGCCCAGCACCAGGCGCAGCTCGCCGACCGACCGGAACAGCCCGTTGCGCGGCACGTAGGGGAGGCCGGTCGCGCGATAGTCGGCGGCCTCGGCGCCGGCCAGGCGGCGCAGGCTGTCGCTGTCCCTCCAGTCGGCGACGGCATTACCTATGTTGCGGGACTGGTCGGCGTCGGCACCGGCCGCGCGAAGCGCCCCGATCAGCAACTCGACGGGCGCGGCGTTGAGGTCGATCTTCCCGGATTCTTCGACCATCCGGATCGTCACGTCGACGTGGCCGATCGTGAACTGCCGTAAGGCGTTTGCGGTGACATAGTCGGTGGAACCAATGAGCCCGGCAGCAGCCAGATGGAGCGCCCCCTCTGCCGCGTGGCGGGCACGGGCCTCGGCCAGTGCACCGTAGGCTGAACCGGTGGCCTGCCGCGCCAGCCCGGCGGTTGAGGCGGCCAGCAAAGCGATAACCACCGTGCCCCACAGTACCGCCACCAGCGCAGCACCCATCTCCTGTCGCCGTCGTTCAAAGCCCATGGCCCGCCTCCGGGGTGCCGGCCTTCGGTTCGGCAATCAGTTCGAACTGGGCGCCGTCAGCGAGCACGAGTTGTAGTCGTATCAAGGCCGGCAGCACCTGTTCATGCAGCCACTCGTCACGCCACCCGTCAGCGCCCAGGTAGTCGAACCGGATCGACTGCACGCCGATCAGCAGGGACGCTTCACGCGGTTGGTCCCACCACAGCGGTTCATAGCCCAGCACCAACGCGTCTTCGTGCAGTGTGAGCCCAATGCGGTAGTCGCCGCCGGGCAGTAGTTGCTGGGGCAGCGGGGTGACGAAATGGACTGACTCACGCGTACCCGTGAACTGCAGATAGGTGCGTCCGCTCCCGTCCGTGACCCGCAGTGGGCGGGCCTGCTCCAGGCGCGCGCGCAGGAGGTGTCGCAGGTGATCCCGATCGGCAACCGTTCGCGCGGCGTGGTAGCTCCGCTCCCAGCCCTGTCCGATTGCCCTCAGTCCGCCGTGAAGCGTGACCATCAGCAGCGCCAGCAGGGCGAGTGCCACCAGCAGTTCAACCAGGGTGAAACCGCCGTGACGCGCGCCGTTCATTGCTGCCGCAGCCTCACCGTGGTGAGCGACACCGGCCACGACTGGCCTGGCCACGACACCTCAATGGTGAGCTGGTGTGCCACAACAGACCCCGCCGACGGCTCCAGCGGTGTGGTGGTCAGTCGCCAGCGAAAGCGGCCCTCCTCGCCCTCGCTCCCGGTCGGCGCGTTCCGGGCGGCCAAGGTGGTCAGTCTGTCATCGGCAAGATTCACTGCCTGCCGGTAGTCGGCAGCGCGGCTCGTCGCCCCGACCGCTCCACCCATCATCTCCAGGCCGATACCCGCCACTGCCGCCAGGATCGCCAGCGCCACCAGGATCTCGAGCAGCGAAAACCCGCCCTGGCGCATCACGGAAGCTCCTCCCGGGGCTCGCCGATCTGTCCAGTGATGGGTGCCACCTCGATGCGGTAGCTGTGATTGCCGTCATCGATCATCACCTTGCCGCCGGAGGAGGTGCCGTCGGCCAGAAACCGGATCCCCTGTTGGGCGGGCGAAACCGTCACTTTCACCCCGGCGGGGGGAATGCGCGGTTCGGTCCCGGCCATGCCGAAGCCGGTGTCGCGGTCGGCGACGAAGTGGACCGTACTGCGTTCGTCGATGGCACGGGCACGGGCCGTGCGCAGGGCTGCCGAGACCTGCAGCGTGGTGTCGCGCAGGCGTATGCCGTCGAGTGCGCGATAGAACGCCGGCGCGGCGACCGTGAGGACGGCGGCGGTGATCGTCAGCACCAGGAGCAGCTCGATCAAGGTGAAGCCGTGAAGCGGTCGGAGTCGCCGCACGTCTCACTCCCAGGAGACCACGTCCGCGTCTTCCCCCTCGCCCCCTTCGCGGTTGTCCGCACCGAGCGAGAACAGGTCGTAGGGACCATGACGCCCTGGTGCACGGTAGTGATAGTCACGCCCCCACGGGTCCTTGCGGATAGTGCTCTTCTTCAGATATGGGCCGGCCCAGCCAATGACCTCGCCCGGCGCCTCCACCAGGGCGCGCAAGCCCTGTTCGGTGGTGGGGTAGCCGCCCACCTCCAGGCGGTAGATGTCGAGCGCAGTGCCAAGATCCTGGATTTGAAGCACCGCGGTGCGGCTTTTCGAATCACCTACATGTTTCATCACACGCGGGCCGACCAGGCTGGCCAGCAGCCCCAGGATAACCAGCACCACCAGCAGTTCGAGCAGGGTGAAACCGTTCCGTGGCGTTCCTCTCTCCATGATCACTCCTTGGGTTCGCGTTTCAGATTGGTACATCGTTGACGCTGACAATCGCCGCCATCAGCGAAAGGATGATCCCGGCGATCAACATACCGAGTCCGACGATCAGGGCCGGCTCCAGAATGGTGAGCATCCTGCGAACGGTGGCGGCGGTCTCCCGTTCGAGCAGTTCCGCGCTACGTTGCAGCAGGGTATCCAGGCGTCCGGTCTCCTCGCCGATGCGGATCAACTGCAGGGCGAGCACGGGAAATACGCCGGTCTGCGTCAGTGTCGCACCGAGAGTACCGCCGGCCTTGAGCCGCTCGGACGCCTGTTCCACCGCGACCCGAACGGCACGGTTGAAAAGTGTCCCCCGGGCGATCGGCAGTGCCCGTGGCAGGGGAATGCCGCTCTCCAGCAGCAGGCCGAGGCTCTGTCCGAAACGGGCCGCTTCGACGGTACGGATGAGTTCGCCGACAATCGGCAGGCGCAGGAGCAGCTCGTCAATGCGCTGGCGTCCCGTGGAGCCGAGGCGCCAGCGCAGCAGCAAGGCGGCCAGGCCGATGAGGGGAAGCGGTGCGATCCAGCCGTAGGTAAGCAGTGTGTTACTGGCCGAAAGCACCAGTTGTGTGCTGAGGGGAAGTGCGTCGCCCAGATCAGCGAACAGCGGCTCGAAGCGAGGCACCACCAACGTCAGCACCAGGGTGAGCGAGGCGATCGAGACGACCAGCAGAATGGCCGGATAGGTCAATGCGGTGAGCAACTGCTCGCGCATTCGCTTGCGGCATTCGAGCTGTTCTGCCAGACGTGCCAACACCCGGTCCAGTACGCCGGCCGTTTCCCCGGTACGCACCATATTGACGTAGAAGGGTGAGAACCGGTGCGGTTGGCCCTCCAGCGTGGCGGAGAGTGCCGCACCGCCACGTACCGCGTCGTGGATCTCCGACAGCCACGGAGCGGCACGGCCGCGCGTCTCACGCATGATCCCAAGTGCCCGGTCGAGTGGAACACCGGCGCCGAGAAGGGAGGCCATCTCCTGGGTGAATGCGGGCAGATTCAGCCGCGTGCCCGCCCGGGGTGCCGCCAGGCGAGTAGGGGCGCGCAGTAGCTCAGCCTGGATCGGCACGCGACCGAGCGCCTGCAATGCACGGATGATGTCGCCTCGCTCGGTGCCCTCCATCTCGCCTTCCATCAGCTCCCCGTTGGGGGCGACCGCCTTGTACCGGTAGGTGGGCACGGTCACGCCTCCTGAGTTACGCGGTGGACCTCCTCCAGTGAGGTCACCCCGGCGAGCACCTTGCGCCGGCCGTCGGCATGCAGGGTTGTCATTCCCTCGCTGACGGCAATGGACTCGATCGCCGCTGTCGTGCGCCGCTGCAGTACCGCCTGGGTCACTGCGTCGCTCATCACCAGTGTCTCCAGGATCACCGCACGGCCCCGATAGCCGGAGCCGTCACACCGGTCACACCCCACCGCCCGGTAGACGAACCCGTCTGCGACTGGCATCTGCGCGGTCAGCTCGGCGGGTATCGGTATCTGCACCCGGCAATGCGGGCAGAGCGTGCGCACCAGCCGTTGCCCCACCACCAGATTGATGGTCGATGCGAGCAGGTACTCCTCGAGGCCCATCTCCAGAAGCCGGGTAATCGCGCCGGCCGCGCTGTTGGTGTGCAGGGTGGAGAGGACCAGGTGTCCGGTCAGCGCCGATTGCACACAGATGCGCGCAGTCTCCAGGTCGCGCATTTCGCCGACCATGATCACGTCCGGGTCCTGACGCACGATGGCGCGGAGGGCGTTGGCGAACACCAGCCCGATGGAGGGTCTGGCCTGGATCTGGTTGATGCCGTCGAGCTGGTACTCGATCGGATCCTCGACGGTGATGATCTTCCGCTCCGGTGTGTTGAGCCGGTTGAGCGCGGTGTAGAGGGTAGTCGTCTTGCCGCTGCCGGTCGGGCCGGTGACCAAAATCAATCCGTGAGGTCGGGCCAGGGCGTCCTTGAGCGCTTCCAGCGCGGCGGGTGTGAATCCGAGTTGTTCAAGATCAAGCAACACGGCGTCCCGGTTGAGCAGTCGTATCACCACGCTTTCGCCGTGCAGTGTCGGCACGGTGGAAACGCGCATGTCCAAATCCTTTCCCTGCAACCGCAGACGAATGCTGCCATCCTGCGGAAGGCGCCGTTCCGCGATATCCAGCCCGGCGAGAATCTTGATGCGTGACACCAACGCCGGGGCGAGGTGTGCCGGCGGGGCGGCCCCCTCGCGCAGTAATCCGTCCACCCGGTAACGCACCTTGAGTGAGGACTCGAACGGCTCCACATGGATATCTGAAGCGCTTGCCTCGACCGCGAAGCGCAGGATGTGGTTTGCTGCCTGAATCACCGGCGCCTCGCTGGCCAGGTCACGCAGGTGATCGATCTCCTCTTCTCCCGGCGTGGCGGAGGTGTTTGGCAGGGTCCCCGGTTCCTCACTGGTCTCTGCAAGGGCGGCCTCGATGGCGGCGGGAGAGGCAACGGTACGCAAGACTGGACGACCGAGGGCGAGACTGAGGGCACGCGGGCCGTACTCGTCCAGCGGGTCAGCAAGCGCGACCCATAGACCCTCTCCGCTCTCCGCGATAGGCATCAGGCGGTGTTCACGGAGGAATGCGGCGGGGATGCGTTCGTCGCTCCAGGTGTGCTCCGGAAACCCGTGTCGCTCCGCCGGTTCGAGTCCGGTGAAACGCGCGAGCGCCTGCACCAGGTCACGTTCGCGCACGACACCGAGCCGGTACAGCAACAGGGACAGACTCTGCCCGTCGGGCTGTTCCCGGTACAAGCGGTCCACCCGAAGCCGATCTGCCGCGGTGAGGAGCCCCTCTTCGGTGAGGAAACCGAGCAGGTCGGGCGCCTTGTCGCTGGTGAATCGATTGCCGGCGATCGCGCCCGTGGTGACTGCCTGGGTCATCATTCGAGAATCCGTTGACGAGTGTGACCGATAGCCGCCGGTGGCGGTCCTGCCAAACTGTAGCAGCCGGTTGCCGCGGGGTACGGGCGGGCACCACCCCGCCTGATTTCGGCTCAATTGGTGCAACCGCCGGTTTCGACGGTGGATTTCGCCGCCGCTGCGCGCCGGCCCGCCCCCCGGCTACAGTGAAACCCACCCCCCAATATGCGTAGTTTCCGGGCGGCTGAGGATTACCGAGAAACCGCTAACGCAACGTTTCACTGGGCCGTGCCTGTAAATTGCACTGTTTTAAGGTAGAATCCGCCGCCATTTACCCCTTCCGGTACCCCTTTGTGATCGAAAACCTCCGCAACATCGCCATCATCGCCCACGTCGACCACGGCAAGACCACCCTTGTAGACAAGCTCCTGCAGCAGTCCGGCACGCTGGACGCCCGCGCCAACCTGGGTGAGCGGGTGATGGACTCCAATGACATCGAGAAGGAGCGCGGCATCACCATCCTGGCGAAGAACACCGCCATCAAGTGGAACGATTACCGCATCAATATCGTCGACACCCCCGGCCACGCCGACTTTGGCGGCGAAGTGGAGCGGGTGATGTCGATGGTCGACTCGGTGCTGCTGCTGGTGGATGCGGTGGACGGGCCGATGCCGCAGACCCGCTTCGTCACGCAGAAGGCGCTGGCACGGGGTCTGAAGCCGATCGTGGTCATCAACAAGATCGACCGCCCCGGTGCGCGCCCGGACTGGGTGGTGGATCAGACCTTCGACCTGTTTGACCGCCTCGGTGCGACCGACGAGCAGCTCGATTTCCCCATCGTTTACGCCTCGGCGCTGCAGGGGTATGCCAGCCTCGATGCCGACGTGCGCGACGGGGACATGACACCGCTGTTCCAGACGATTGTCGACAAGGTCCATGCGCCGCAGGTGGAGCCGGAGGACCCGTTCCAGCTCCAGGTGTCACAGCTCGACTACAACAGCTACGTCGGCGTTATCGGTATCGGCCGCATCTCCCGCGGCAGGGTGAAGACCAACACCCCGGTCACCATCGTCGACACCCAGGGCAAGCGCCGTAACGGCCGCATTCTCCAGGTGCTCGGCTTTTTGGGACTGGAGCGCATCGAGGTGCCGGAGGCGCAGGCCGGCGACATCATCGCCTTCACCGGCATCGACGAATTGCACATCTCCGACACCCTGTGCGATCCGAATGCAGTCGAGGCCCTCGCGCCGCTCACCGTCGACCAGCCGACCGTCAGCATGACCTTCCAGGTCAACACCTCGCCCTTCTCGGGCAAGGATGGCAAGTTCGTCACCTCGCGGCAGATCCGCGAGCGGCTCAACCGCGAACTGCTGCACAATGTCGCCCTGCGTGTCATGGAGACCGACGATCCGGACAAGTTCAAGGTCTCCGGCCGCGGCGAGCTGCACCTGGCGATACTGATCGAGAACATGCGCCGCGAGGGTTATGAACTGGGCGTCTCCCGCCCCGAGGTCATCATCCGCGAGGTCGATGGCGAGAAGCACGAGCCGTTCGAACAGCTCACCGTTGACGTCGAGGAGCAGCATCAGGGCGGGGTCATGGAGAAGCTGGGCACGCGTGGGGGCGACCTCAAGAACATGGTCCCGGATGGCAAAGGGCGCGTGCGCCTCGACTACATCATGCCCTCACGCGGGCTGATTGGCTTTCGGACCGAGTTCATGACCGCCACCCAGGGCACCGGTCTCATCTACAGCGTGTTCGACCACTATGGTCCGATGAAAAAGGGCGATTTCGGTCAGCGCATCAACGGTGTGTTGATCGCCAACGGCCCCGGCAAGGCGCTCGCCTACGCCCTGTTCAACCTGCAGGAGCGCGGCCGCCTGTTCCTCGGTCACGGCGAAGAGGTCTACGAGGGCATGCTCATCGGCATTCACTCCCGTGACAACGACCTGGTGGTCAATCCGCTGAAGGCCAAGCAACTCACCAACATCCGCGCCGCCGGCACGGACGAAAACCTGATTCTCTCCCCGCCCATCCGCATGACGCTGGAGCAGGCGCTCGAGTTCATCGACGACGATGAACTGGTCGAGGTCACCCCCAACCACATCCGCCTGCGCAAGAAGTACCTCAAGGAGCACGAGCGCAAGCGTGCCGGCCGCGGCGGCGAGTAAATCGAACATGCCCCGGCCTCCGGCCGGGGCAGCCTGTTCCAGTGGTGACGGACTCCTGCGCGGCGCCTTCCGCGATCAGGAGATGAAATAGGCGGTACGTGCCTTCAGAGCCGTTCCGTACATCGCCGCCACGCCGCAGACATCCACCGGAACCACCCATTCGTCGGCATCGAAGCCCATCAGGCCGAGCGAGGGCGCACAGATCTGAAACTGCACCCCCGCCTCTTTTGCCAGTTCGATCTGCTCTTCGAGGGATGCCATCTCCCCCTTCATCATGTAGTCGAAAAACTTTCGCCCGATCCCGCCGAACGACATCTTTGAGGGGGCGAGATCGCGACTGCTGCCCGGCAGCATGATGTTGATCAGCTTGTGGGTGAGTTTCTTGCCCCGCAGCTTCCGCCCCTTCTTGATCGCGCTGCAGCCCCAGAACGTGAAGAACATCGACACCTCCATGCCCATGGCGACGGCGCCGTTGGCCATCATGAAGGCGGCCATCGCTTTGTCGAATTCGCCGGACAGCAGGATGATCGACACCTTGTCCTCTGGGACACGCTTTTCCAGCTCGGCCACCGTTGCTTCCAGTTGGGCGAGCCGGGCGGCGGACGGGTCGGCCGGTACGGCCTGAAGGTTTGCGACAGTAGACATCGAAGGCTCCTTTGATTCCCCGGAATGAAGTGGCACGTGCACCGTTGTCGGGATGCTCGGTTTGACTGTTTCGGGTGCCTTTCATATATTCAAGCACCTGCGTTTATCAATTTAGAAAACGATGCAGGTCGATTACCAATAGAAATATTTTGTTAGTTTGCCTAACGAACGGACAGGGCTTCATGGAACGTCTGGATGTGGTTGGCTTGTTGGTCGCGCTACGGCAACTGGAGCGAAACGTATCGATTTCGCTGATGTATTCCGGGGTGCGAACGACCCAGTATCGGTTGCTGGATCTCATCGACGGCGACGATCAGGCAACGGTCACGCAATTGAGCCGTAAGCTCAATATCACCCGTGCCTCGGCAAGCGTGATGATCAACGAACTGATTAAGGATGGCGTCCTCAGGATGGAGGAAAACCCCGCCGATCGGCGATCCTTCCACCTGCAGCTGACCGCGTCGGGACGGAACAAACTGCAGGTGGCGCGCGCCGACCTCTCCGTGCTGTGTGACAAGCTGTCGAAGCGTTATTCGGAGGAGATGGTGCGCAGCCTCAACCGGTTCGCGGAGACCGTGCTGACGGGGTGACCGGATCGGCTTCATCTGAACCGGGATGCCGGGGCCGTGCAGATCCGGGGCGACTCCGACCCACTTCACACTTGCCGAGCACACTGTTTCCTCCGTTCCTCTATGTAGGGGTAAACTGCCGGTTCCCGAAAGTTAAGAACCGTGTGCGATGAGCCGGCGCTTTTTCCTGCTGATGGTCCTTTTCATCGCCTTGGGCGTGGCTGAAGCCCAGGAGTTTCTGCCACAGAGCAAGGCGAAAGAGGTTACGCAGGTCCTCGATGGTATCGACCAGGTGCTTGGGCGCGAGTCGGACGCAGCGGCGCTTGCAACCTGGTCGCAGCAGACCACCGGGTTTCGCGAGGAGGCGCGGATTTGTGTCACCGGTGCCGATCGGCGGCTGGAACAGCTCAGGAAGGACCTCGAAACGCTGGGGCCACGGGTTGAAGGGGAGGACTCGGCGGTTACCGGCAAGCGCCGGGCAGTTGAGAATGAGCGGGCCGCGGTGGAGAAGCAGTTGGCGAGTTGCCGGTTGCTGCTGCTGCGTGGCGAGGAGGTGCTCAAGCGCATCGATCAGCGCCGGCAGGAGATCCTGGCCCGTCACCTCCTGGCACGTGGCCCCCAGATCCACACCCTGGTTGCCGACAACTGGGTGCAGTCCGGGGACTGGCTGGACGGAACACGCGACTTCATCGCCGAACACAGCGGTGTGACTCACTTGAGCCCCGGCATGTGGGTGGTGCTGGGACTGGTGGCGTTGGGCTCGGCGGGAGCGGCCCTGTGGCTGCGTGCGCGTATTCTCTGGCGGCTGGCTGCACGAGCCCCGCCGCTCTCGTTTTCCGGACGGCTGCGGCGTGCCGGCCTGAGCACCCTGGCCCGCCATGCCCGGAATATTCTGGTCAGTGCCTCGGTCGCCGGTCTCATCTGGCTGTTTGTCGAAGGCGCCCGGGTGCCCTTCGTCGGTCTGGTCGCCTACGGCCTGCCGGTCTACTTCCTGCTCATCGCAACGGTGCAGTTCTTCCTCGCGCCGCCAATGCCGGCGGAGCCGTTCCTGAATCTGGAGGAGGGGCTCTCCCGCAGTCTCGCCCGCCGCCTGCAGCTGCTGGCACTGCTGGTCTATCTCGGCTACCTGCTCTTTTCCACCGTGCTGTGGCAGAGCCTGCCCGAACCTGCCCTGCTGTTGGCGAGGGCGGTCTTCTCCGGGGTACTGGCGCTGAATCTGATCTGGGTGATCTGGCTGTTCGGCCGGCTACCGCTGTTTGCGGAACTGGGCTGGCTGCGGTTCGGGGTCATGCTGCTGTTGATCGGCATCGTCGGCGCCGAGTGGGCCGGCTACCGCAACCTTTCCATTTTCCTGCTCCAGGGCATGCTGGGCACCCTGCTGGTGGCGGGTTTCGGGCTTCTGATCAGCCGGCTGTTCCACGACCTCTACGACGGGCTCGACAGCGGCGTGCGCCGCTGGCACCGGGAGATCCGGCGTTTCCTCGGCCTGGCGCCGCTGGCGCCATTCCCCGGGCTCACCTGGCTGCGCTTCCTGACCACCGTGGCGGTGTGGGCGGCGGTCGGCCTGGCGGTGCTGACGGTGTGGGGCTTCTCCGAAGGGGCACTGAAGGAGACAAGGGCCTTCTTCGTCGAGGGCTTCTCTCTCGGTTCGCTGCACGTCAATCCCTCCCGCATCCTGCTGGCGTTCCTGATTCTGGCGCTGCTTTTGCCCATCAGCCGCTGGCTCCGCACCCGGATGGAAAAGCATTGGCTGCGCCGCACCTACATGGAACGGGGCGCCCGCGAGGCGATGGTCACCATCTCCGGTTACCTGGTGGTCGGGGTGGCGGTGGTGCTGGCGCTGGCGGTCGCCGGCATGGATTTCGGCAACCTGGCGATCATCGCCGGTGCGCTCTCGGTGGGTATCGGCTTCGGTCTGCAGAACATCGTCAACAACTTCGTCTCCGGCCTGATCCTGCTATTCGAGCGGCCGGTGAAGACCGGCGACTGGGTGGTGGTGGGGGAGACCGAGGGGTACGTCAAGCGTATCTCCATCCGCTCCACCCAGATCCAGACCTTCGACCGGGCCGACGTCATTGTCCCCAACTCCGAGTTGATCTCCCACCAGGTCACCAACTGGATGCTGCGCGATCCCTACGGTCGCGTCGTGGTGCCGGTGGGGGTTGCCTACGGCAGCGACACCAAGAAAGTGAAAGAGGTGCTGCTGGAGGTGGCGCGGGCCCACCCGGAGGTGCTGACGGGCGGACCGCTCCCGGATCCCTATGTCCTGTTCCGCCGCTTCGGCAACAGTGCGCTGGAGTTCGAGCTACGCGGCTACGTCCAGAACGTGGACAACCGGCTGACGGTCACCAGCGATCTCAATTTCGCCATCGACCACGCCTTCCGCGCACACGGCATCGAAATACCGTTCTCGAAACGGGATATCTACATCAAATCCTGGCCCGCTTCAGAATCCGGCGAACCAGCGGCCCCCGCTCGCGACCACGACCGTGGTGAGACCAATGAGTAGATTGATGCCGACGATGCGGCGAATGGCGGCGAGCCGCTTTGCCCCTTCGGCCCAGTCCGCGGCGGCGACCGCCCGCTTGAGCTGACGGTAAGGGAGGAAATACAGCGCGACGAAGAGCGCGATCATGATGAACGCCAGGCCGTTCATCACATGCACGTGCAGGCCGACGTTCCCCATTCCGCCGAAGACACCGAAGATGATCCAGTAACCGGTGGCCGGCAGCAGCACCACCGCACCCCAGACCCACGGAAAGAAGCGGTCGAAACAGCCGGCCCACAGCGGCAGGCGCTGGGACGGTTCCAGTCCTGCGGCGGCAACCGGCCGCAGCACCATCCAGGCGAAGAACATGCCGCCAACCCAGACCAGGGCGGCGAGGGCGTGCAGGGCGATGGCGTAACTCATTTACTTTCCTCTCGGTTTTGCTGTGTTGGTGGTGATGCGCATGCCGGCGGCGTGTCGTTCGAGCCAGCCGCGCACCGTCTTAAGAAGTTCGGGCGCCAGCCCGGTGAAATCGTGGTCGGCACCCTCGAAACGAATCTGGCGGAAGACCGCCTCCCCCGGCTCGATGTCGAAATGGGTCACGCCGCCGCGCGCATACTGGCCGGTGGAGAGGGGGCCCGCCTGTACCGCGCTGACCCGCGAGCGGGCGGCGCGCACCACGTCGGGATGGTCCTTGCTGCCGTAGAGGTCGAGCAGGGAAACCCGGATGTTCCTCAGCAGCGCGGGCGTGTCGAGCCGGGGCTCATCGGTGGCACCGAAGTTGCGCAAACCGATCAGGACCACACCGACTATCTCCGCATCCTGCGCGGCAGCGGCAAAATCGGTCACCATCGCCGCCCCCATGCCGTGTCCGGCCACCACCACGTTTCGGTACCCCCGGCCGGTGAGGAAGCGGATCGCCGCTTGGAGTTGTGTCCGGGTGGTATCCAGTAGCTCGACCATCTCGCCACTCTCCGGGGGTTCCGTGATGGCAGGCACGTGGATCGAGAGCGTCGCCCAGCCGTGCTCCGGCAGACCGGCGCGCAGCGGTTCGATCACTGCCGGCCAGGCCGGGTGACGCCCGTTGTCATGGACCAGCACGATCGCCCCCTGGTCCTTGCTCCCCCGCTCCTCCTCAAAAAGGGCGAAAAGCGGTGGATCACCCGGCAGTTCGAGCGCCAGCCCGCCCAGACGGGATTCGCGCAGGCGAGTGGCCCAGTCGGTCGGCACCATCTCGGCTGGCGGCTCGGACGCGACCTCCTCCTCGGGGGCAGCCGCCTCCTGGGCGGGCACGTTGCCCGCCAGAAGGCCGAAAAACAGTAGGGGTATGGCCTTTTTCATGGGAGAGAGAGTATACGCAATGCGGCGGCCCGCGGGCGGGAGTCGCCATCCGACCGCTAATCGGGTAGAGTTTCCGGTCCTTTTCGGGTGCTCCTTCACGAAAACCCACTTCGGGGGAGCGGATATTCATGCGCCCGGCCACTGAGCGGCCGGGTACAGAAAGAGGCTGAACCATGGCGGATTTCCAGATTGCTCCTTCGATCCTCTCGGCTGACTTTGCGCGGCTGGGCGAGGAGGTGGACAACGTGCTGAAGGCGGGCGCCGATATCGTCCACTTCGACGTGATGGACAACCACTACGTGCCGAACCTGACCATCGGCCCGCTGGTGTGCGAAGCGCTGCGCAAGCACGGCGTCACCGCGCCCATCGATGTCCACCTGATGGTCAAGCCGGTGGACCGCATCATCCCCGACTTTGCCAAGGCGGGCGCCACCTACATCACCTTCCACCCGGAGGCGAGCGAGCACATCGACCGCACCATCGGCCTGATCAAGGAGAGCGGCTGCAAGGCGGGTCTGGTGTTCAATCCGGCGACCCCGCTCGACGTGCTCGAATACACGCTGCCCAAGCTCGACATGGTGCTGCTGATGTCGGTGAACCCCGGCTTCGGCGGCCAGAAGTTCATCCCTTACGTCCTCGACAAGGCGCGCAAGGTGCGCGCGATGATCGAAGCCGGCAACTATGACTGCCGCCTGGAGATCGACGGCGGCGTCGGCCCGGCCAACATCAAGGAAGTGGCCGAGGCGGGCGTTGACACCTTCGTCGCCGGCTCTGCCATCTTCGGCGCCGGTAAGGAGTCCGACCCGCACCGCTACGACACCGTTGTCGGTGCCATGCGTGAAGAGCTGGCCAAGGTCGGGAAGTAAGGCAACAGCAACAGCTATTCACCGCAGAGGTCGCAGAGGACACAGAGAAAAGACCTAAGTTCTCGCTCTCCTCTGCGACCTCTGCGCCTCCGCGGTGAGATTTTATGGTTTTCAGAAGATGAACCGACCTGAGATGGTTTTGATCGACCTGGATGGGACGCTGGTGGACAGCGTCCCGGACCTTGCCTTCTGTGTCGATGAAATGATGACGCAACTCGATCTGCCGCCCCACGGCGAGGCGAAGGTGCGGGAGTGGGTCGGCAACGGTGTGGAACGGCTGGTCAAGCGCGCCCTGATCGGTCAACTGGAGGGTGAGCCGGACGAGGTGCAGTTCGAGCGCGCCCTGCCCATCTTCATGGAGCTCTACGCAGAGAACACCAGCGGACGCAGCCGGCTCTATCCCGGCGTCAAAGAGGGGCTTGAGTTCCTGCGGGGCGCCGGCATCACCACCGCCTGCGTCACCAACAAGGCGGAACGCTTCACCCTGCCGTTGCTGACGGACCTCGGCATCCGTGACTTCTTTGAACTGGTGGTCTCGGGTGACACCCTGCCCACCAAGAAGCCGGATCCCGGCCAGCTCCTCCACGCGGCCAAACATTTCAACGTCGAACCGAGGCGCGCGCTGATGGTGGGCGATTCGGTCAACGACGTGAAGGCGGCGCGCAACGCCGGTTTCCAGGTGGTCTGCGTGCCTTACGGTTACAACCACGGCCGGGATATCCGCGAGGCGGAGCCGGATGCGGTCATCGAGAACCTGGCCGAACTGAAGACGTTGTTGAAAGACGCCGCATGAGGCGCACCGGACTGGCAGTTCGTAGGATGGGTTGAGCCCGAAGGGCGATACCCATCGATCGCGCAGGCCGGAGTCGAGCCGACCGCGGCCGATGGGTATCGCTGCCGCTCAACCCATCCTACATCGCTGATGGTTACGCAACGAACGAGACCGATGAGACGCACCGAACAGGCATTGGGCAAGAGGGTGTTCGCCATCGAGCGATGGCGTGGCTGAACGCGCGCGTTCAGACCTTGCCCACTCTCTGCCACAGGTGTGAAAGATGACCCCCGAACAGTTCGCCGATTTTGCCGCCCAGGGCTATAACCGCATTCCTTTGGTGCGCGAGGTGCTGGCCGACCTCGACACCCCCCTGAGTACCTACCTCAAGCTCGCTGCCGGCCCCTACGCCTATCTGCTCGAATCGGTGCAGGGGGGTGAAAAGTGGGGGCGCTACTCCATCATCGGTCTCCCCTGCCGCACCGTTCTCACTGTCAAGGACCACACCATCTCCGTAGCCGAGGGCGGCGAGGAGATTGAGTGCCACGAAAATGTGGCCGACCCGCTCGCCTGGATCGAGCAGTTCCAGGGCCGCTACCGGGTGCCGGAGGTGGAGGGGCTGCCCCGTTTCACCGGCGGCCTCGTCGGCTACTTCGGTTACGACACCATCCGCTACATCGAGCCGAAACTGGCCGAGTGTCCCAACCCCGATCCCATCGGTGCGCCGGACATCCTGCTGATGGTGTCGGACGAGGTGGTGGTGTTCGACAACCTGAGCGGCAAGCTCTATCTCATCGTTCACGCCGATCCGACGCTGCCCAATGCCCTTGAGCTGGCGGAGAAGCGGCTCTCCTCGCTGGAGCGGCTGCTGCGCGGGCCGACACCGCAGAGTGATCGCCGTCCGCCGGTGGCGGTGGATGAGACCGACTTTGTCTCCGGGTTCACCCGGGAGGGGTTCAAGGAGGCGGTGGGACGCGCCCGCGAGTACATCGTCGACGGCGACGTGATGCAGGTGGTGCTGTCGCAGCGGCTGTCGATTCCGTTCCACGCCAGGCCGCTCGATCTCTACCGCGCCCTGCGCTGCCTCAATCCGTCGCCCTACATGTACTTCCTCGACCTGGGTGATTTCCAGGTGGTGGGCTCCTCGCCGGAGATCCTGGTGCGACTGGAGGAGGGCGAGGTGACGGTGCGCCCCATCGCAGGCACCCGCCCCCGCGGCGCCACGGTCGATGAGGACCGTGCCTTGGAACAGGATCTGCTCGCCGACCCCAAGGAGCTGGCCGAGCATCTGATGCTGATCGATCTCGGCCGCAACGACGTCGGCCGCATCGCCGAGACCGGCAGCGTGCGGCTCACCGACAAGATGGTGATCGAGCGCTACTCCCATGTGATGCACATCGTCTCCAACGTGGTCGGCAGCCTGAACCCCGGCCAGTCGGCGATGGATGTGCTGCGCGCGACCTTTCCTGCAGGCACTGTCAGCGGCGCACCGAAGATCCGGGCGATGGAGATCATCGACGAGCTGGAGCCGGTCAAGCGCGGCGTCTACTCCGGTGCGGTCGGCTATCTCGGCTGGAGCGGCAACATGGATACAGCCATCGCCATTCGCACCGCGGTGGTGAAGGAGGGGCAGCTGCACATCCAGGCCGGCGCCGGCATCGTCTATGACTCGGTGCCCGAGAATGAGTGGCAGGAGACCATGAACAAGGGCCGCGCGGTCTTTCGTGCCGTTGCGATGGCCGAGGCGGGGCTGGAGGGGGCAGGTCCTGCCCACCGCTGAGGTCGGGCCTTCGCCAGTTTCCATGTAGTAAGATTTCCGGCGGAGATGGTTCACGCCGGCCGTCCAAGAGGACGCGATTTATGCTCCTGATGATCGATAACTACGACTCCTTCACCTACAACCTCGTGCAGTACTTCGGGGAGTTGGGGGCCGACGTGCGGGTGTTCCGCAACGACCAGATCACGGTGGAGGAGATCGAGCGGCTGGCGCCGGAGCGGATCGTCATCTCGCCCGGTCCCTGTACCCCGAACGAAGCAGGGGTGTCGGTGCCGGTGATAAAGCACTTTGCCGGGCGGATTCCGCTGCTGGGCGTCTGCCTCGGCCACCAGTCCATCGGCCAGGCGTTCGGCGGCCGGATTATCCATGCCCGCGAGGTGATGCATGGCAAGACCTCACCGATCCACCACGCGGACACCGGTGTTTTCCGGGGGCTGGACAACCCGTTCGAGGCGACCCGTTACCACTCGCTGGTGATTGAGCGGGAATCGCTGCCGGACTGTCTCGAGGTTACCGCCTGGACCGAAGCCCCGGACGGTGGGATAGATGAGATCATGGGGGTGCGCCACCGGGAGCTGCCGGTGGAGGGGGTGCAGTTCCACCCGGAATCGATCCTGACCCGCCACGGCCACGATCTGCTGCGCAATTTCTTGATGTAGGAGCCCGGCCCCCCGGGCGAACAGCGGCGACGCCGCTTTGTTTCGTTTCGATCGGCCGCACACAACCGTTCGCCCGCGGGGGCGGGCTCCTACAGAACAACCGAAGGGGGTTCTTATGGATATGCAGTCTGCCATTCGCGCCGTCACCGAAGACCAGGACCTCGCGAGCGACGAGATGACTGCCGTCATGCGTCAGGTGATGACCGGAGAGGCGACACCGGCGCAGATCGGCGGCTTCCTTATCGGTCTGCGCATGAAGGGGGAGACGGTCGAGGAGATCGCGGCGGCGGCGGCGGTCATGCGTGAGCTGGCGACCCGAGTACCGGCCGGCGGGCCCCACCTGGTGGACACCTGCGGGACTGGGGGCGACGGCGCCGGCACCTTCAACATCTCCACCACCAGCGCCTTCGTGACGGCGGCGGCCGGGGCGAAGGTGGCCAAGCACGGCAACCGCTCCGTTTCCAGCCGCTGCGGCAGCGCCGACGTGCTGGAGGCGGCGGGGGTGAATCTGGACCTCACGCCGGATCAGGTGGCCGAGTGTGTCGAGCGAGCGGGCGTCGGTTTCATGTTCGCGCCCAAGCACCACGGGGCGATGAAGCACGCCATCGGTCCGCGCCGGGAGATGGGGGTGCGGACTTTGTTCAATCTGCTCGGCCCCTTGACCAATCCGGCCGGCGCGCCCAACCAGGTGATCGGCGTGTTTGCCGCCCACTGGGTGCAGCCGCTGGCGGAGGTGCTCGGCAGACTCGGAAGCGAGCACGTGCTGGTGGTCCATGCGCTGGATGGTCTCGACGAGATCAGTATCGCCGGTCCGACCGTCGTCTCCGAGCTGCAGGATGGGCGGGTGGAGAACTACGAAATCACCCCCGAGCAGTTCGGCATCGAGCGCGGCAAGATCGCCGACCTGGCGGTGGAAGACGCCGAGGCCTCGCTGGCGATGATGCGCGGTGTGCTGGAGAACCGGCCCGGCCCGGCGCGGGACGTCGTGGCGCTGAATGCGGGCGCGGCGATCTATGCGGCGGGTCTTGCCCCGACGCTCGCCAGTGGCGTGAAGCGGGCGCTGGAGGTGATCGCCGACGGCGGGGCGTTGGAGAGGCTGGAGGGGCTCATCAAGCTCTCCAATTCATTTCAGGTTTAAAGCAGCGTACGGCGGATTAGCGCCAGCGTAATCCGCCGGGATGGCGATTATCGCAACCGCCGTGCGGCGGATTGCGGCTTCGCCTGATCCGCCCTACAGGGGAGCGCGATGCAGCCGCTCCTATACGTTGAGAAGGAGAGTCGTGGCTGAATCACCGGATATTCTGAAGACCATTCTTGCCCGCAAGGCAGAGGAGGTGGCCGAGCGCTCGGCGCGGGTTCCGCTTTCGGCGCTTCACGAGCAGGCGGCGGCCGCATCGGCTCCGCGGGGATTTGCCGCCGCCATCCGCGCCCGCATCGCCGCCGGGGGGGCGGGCGTGATCGCGGAGGTCAAGAAGGCCTCCCCCAGCAGGGGGGTGATCCGGGAGCGGTTCGTGCCGGCGGAGATCGCCGCCAGCTACGAACGGGGCGGCGCGGCCTGTCTTTCGGTGCTGACCGATGTGGACTTCTTCCAGGGCTCCGACGAGTACCTGAAGCAGGCGCGGGCAGCGTGCAGCCTGCCGGTGCTGCGCAAGGAGTTCATCATCGATCCGTATCAGGTGGTCGAGGCGCGGGCGATGGAGGCCGACGCCATCCTGCTGATTGTCGCCGCGCTGGACGATGGCCCGCTCGGGGAGCTGAGCACCCTGGCGCTGGAACTCGGGATGGATGTGCTGGTCGAGGTTCATGACGCCGACGAACTGGCGCGGGCGCTAAAGCTGCCGGTGCCGCTGATCGGCATCAACAACCGGAATCTGCGCACCTTCGAGACCCGGCTGGAAACGACGCTGGATCTGCTGGACCGCATTCCGGAGGAGCGGACAGTGGTGACCGAGAGCGGGATTCACACACCGGATGACGTGGCGCGGATGCGCGAAAACGGTGTGCACGCCTTTCTGGTGGGCGAGGCGTTCATGCGGGCCGATGAGCCCGGCGAGAAGCTGGCGGAGTTGTTTTGGGCGAGCGGCAAGTAGCAAGCTGCAAGTCGCAAGCATTCTTGCCACTTGAGACTTGTCACTTGCGACTTATCTTGTCCCGTAGATGACGATGGTCTTGCCGCGGGCGGTGATGTGCCCCTGCTCCTCCAGTGTCTTCAGGACCCGTCCGGCCATCTCCCGCGAACAGCCGGCAATCCGCCCCAGCTCCTGACGGGTGATGCGGATCTGCATGCCGTCCGGGTGGGTCATCGCTTCCGGCTGCTTGGTCAATTCCAGCAGGATGCGTGCGATGCGGCCGGTGACGTCGAGGAAGGCGAGGTCGCCGACCTTGCGGCTGGTGGCCCGCAGGCGGATCGCCATCTGGGCGGCCAGGGCGAACAGGATACCGCTGTCCCGTTCGGCGATCTGCCGGAACCGGCTATAGCTGATCTCGGCCAGTTCGCACTCGGTGCGGGCGCGCACCCAGGCGCTGCGGGTCTGCTGTTCGTCGAACAGCCCCATTTCGCCAAAGAAGTCGCCCACATTCAGATAGGCGAGTACGATCTCGCGCCCATCCTCATCCTCGATCAGGACCGCCACGGAGCCTTTTATCAGGTAATAGAGGACATCCGGTTTGTCTCCCGCACAGATGATGGTGCTCTTGGCGGGATACTTTCGACGGTGGCAGTGCTCAAGGAAGCGGTCGATGGAGGGGTTGCCGGTATCTCGCTGAAAAGACTGCACGGGTAACCACCTGTCTTATGGGATTGATAAAGAAACGTTAAAGTATACGCCGCACGAGTATGAGGCAACTGTTTGCCGGGATAGTTCACAGTTTGAAGGGGTCCAAATGAAGGCGCGTGTGAAATGGGTGGAGCAGGTCACATTTTTGGGTGAGGCCGGCAGCGGACACGCGGTGGTCATGGACGGCCCACCGGAACACGGTGGCCGCAATCTGGGTGTTCGGCCAATGGAGATGCTGCTGTTGGGCATGGGCGGCTGCACGGCGTTCGATGTGGTGAGCATCCTGAAGAAGTCACGGCAGGCGGTCACCGATTGTGTGGTCGAACTCTCCGCGGAGCGCGCCGATAGCGACCCGAAGGTGTTCACCGCCATTCACGCCCACTTCATCATCACGGGGCGTGATCTGAGCGAGGAGCGGGTGTGCAGGGCAGTGGATCTGTCGGCGGACAAATACTGCTCCGCCTCCATCATGCTGGGCAAGGTGGCGCGGGTCACCCACGACTATGAGATAGTCGAGGCCTGAGGGAATCGCGCCGTCGGCGCAAAATTGTGGATAATACGCACAGCGCCCGCCACGAGTTCCGACTTGTGATGGGCGGTGTGTATTTGGTTTTTGACTGAAGCCGCGATGGGCGGCGGGAGACACAGCAGCAATGACGGTGAAGGTGACGCCGAGAAGACTCAAGCTGCACGGGTTCAACAACCTGACCAAGACGCTGAGTTTCAACATCTACGACATCTGCTATACGCAGAGTGACGAACAGCAGCGCGAGTACATCGAGTACATCGATGAGGAGTACAACGCCGAGCGTCTGACCAAGATCCTCACCGACGTTGCCAACATCATCGGCGCCAACATCCTCAACATCGCCCGGCAGGATTACGAGCCGCAGGGTGCGAGTGTGACCATGCTCATTTCCGAAGAGCCGGTCGCCTCCCAGGACCTCTCCAACAGCGAGGCGCCGGGTCCGCTGCCCGACGCGGTGGTGGCCCACCTCGACAAGAGCCACATCACCGTGCACACCTATCCGGAGAGCCATCCCCACAACGGGATCAGCACCTTCCGGGCGGATATCGACGTCTCTACCTGTGGCCGCATCTCACCGCTGAAAGTGGTCAACTACCTGATCCACAGCTTCGAGTCCGATATCGTCACCCTCGACTACCGGGTACGCGGCTTCACCCGTGACGTACGCGGCAAGAAGCATTTCATCGACCACAAGATCAACTCCATCTCCAACTATCTCTCCCGCGACTCCAAGGACCGGTACCAGATGGTGGACGTGAACGTCTACCAGGAGAACATCTTCCACACCAAGATGATGCTCAAGGAGTTCGAGTTGGACAGTTACCTGTTCGGGGCGGAAGAGAAGGACCTGAGTGCGGAGGAGAAGAAACGAATCCGCCGCCAGCTGCAGCGGGAGATGCTGGAGATCTTCTACGGCAGGAATATCACCAAGGTGCCGCTCTAGTACTCTTTCATATCATGTTGAAACAGTACTTGGGCGCCTCGCCGCTTCACACTCGACACTCGCCACAGCCTCGCTGCCGTCATCCAGGCGCAGCGCGCTGAGCGAACCGCCCCACAGGCAGCCGGTGTCCAGCGCCCTCACCCCCTCGCCGCTATAGAGCCCGAGGGTGGACCAGTGGCCGAACAACACGGTCAGCCCCGGCTCCGGCGTTCGTACCTTGAACCAGGGCTTGAACGGTGCCTCCTGCGTGCCGGGTGCCCCCTTCTGGCCGAACTCCAGTGCGCCGTCCGGCGCCACGAACCGGAGTCGGGTAAAGCAGTTCACGCCGTACCTGAGGCGTTCCCAGCCGGTCAGGTCAGGGTCCCAGCGGCGCGGCTTGTTGCCGTACATGTGCTCCAGAAAATTATCGAACTCGGGGCCCGCGAGGACCGCCTCGATCTCCCGCGCGCAGCTCTCCGCCGTGGCCAGGTCCCATTGGGGTGACAGCCCCGCATGGACCAGCAGGTAGTCCAGGCCGGGCTCCCGGTGCAGCAGGGGTTGGCGGCGCAACCAGTCGAGCAGTTCGTCCCGGTCCGGGGCGTCGAGGATCGGCTGTAGGGTGTCACTCGCCTTCGCATGGCGCTGGCGGTTGCGCCAGACGGCGAGCAGGTGCAGATCGTGGTTACCGAGCACGGTGACGGCGTGCTCGCCGAGCGCACGGACGAAGCGCAGCGTTTCCAGCGACTTTGGTCCCCGATTCACCAGATCGCCGGCAAACCAAAGCCGGTCGTTGGTGGGGTCGAACCTCAGTCGGTCGAGCAGCCGCTGCAATTGGTCATGGCAGCCCTGAATGTCGCCGATTGCATAGATCGCCACGTCCGGGGTCCTATTTGCGCACCAGCAGGGTGGGATCGATGTCGTGCAGTTGGCGGTTGTGGGTGCGGGCGAAGACAAGTTGTGCCACCGTCGCCCCCGTCAGGGCAAGAAACATGTCCCACTGGGTGTCCCAGACGTCCCCCTGGGTGCCGAGGAACGCGGCCGCCGCCTCGCCGCTCAGCAGCGCGACACCCCATTCGATCAGTTCATAGGTGGCGCTGATGGAAAGGCTGATGCAGAGCACCAGGAAAAACAACCAGCCGCCTCGCATGAGCGGCGTTTGGCGCAGCAGGATCTCGCGCGCCACAATGGCCGGCGTTACCCCCTGCAGGAAGTGGCCGACCCGATCGTAGTGGTTGCGCGTCAGGTCGAAGCTCTCCTGCAGCCAGTTGAACAGCGGCATTTCGGCGTAGGTGTAGTGTCCGCCGATGATAAGCACCACCGAGAAGAGCCAGATCAGGCGGTAGCTGAGCAGCGTCAGCGGGAAGTGGGAGAAGGTGGCCAGCAACAGTGGCAGGGCGATGAAGACCGGCAGGGTCTCAAGAAACCAGGTGAAACGGTCCGCCTGTGGGTCGATACCGAACGCGATCAGCACCCCCAACAGGCTGAAAAGCAGAACGATGTGTTCGCGCGTCACCATGGCGCCATTCTAACGCGAGAGTTCCCCCGCAAGTCCCGGAATCTTTCGCTATCGAATAATCCCCGCCTGTGATCAGCGAATGTAGGATGCGGTTCGCAAGCTCACCGCATCCTCGCGGGGTTGACATGGGGTGAGTCGTTACACCTGTTACGCGGTTTTTGGATCAATGCAGCATGTGCGGGCGGGAGAGGGTGAAGGGGGGGATCTCGGCGTCGAATGCTTCGCCGTCGTCATCAATCATCTGGTAGCTGCCCTGCATGGAACCGACCGGGGTCTCCAGCACGGTGCCGCTGGTGTAGCGGAACGACTCGCCCGGCTGCAGGTGGGGCTGCTCGCCTACGACGCCGCTGCCGCGCACCTCCTGCACCTTGCCTTCGCCGTCCGTGATGATCCAGTGGCGGGTCAGCAGCTTCGCAGCGCTCGGTCCCTCGTTGCGGATGGTGATGGTGTAGGCGAAGACGAAGCGGTGTTCCGCCGGCAGCGATTGCTCCTTGAGGTAGGCGGTCTCCACCTCAATGCGGATGTCGTGGTGATTGCGGTTCTTATCCATCGTTACAAACGGCTCGCTGCCAGTGCGGCGCCGATCAGGCCGGCACGCGGTGTGGTGATGACGTGGACCGGCATGCGCCGGGTGAGGTGGGACATGCGCCCCTTTTCATTGAAAGCCGCCAGGAAATCGCCCTCCTGCAGCCGATCCAGCAGCTTGGGCGCAATCCCTCCGGCCAGGTAGACGCCGCCCCCGGCGAGGCAGGTGAGCCCCAGATTCCCCGCCAGGGTGCCGTAGGCGCGAACGAACAGTGTCAATGCCCGTGCGGCGAGAGCATCGGGTTGGGCCGCCTCCCGGGCGATGGCCGCCGGCGCATCGTCGCCGGCCAGCAGCGGGTCGTCGGCCGCCGCCCTCCCGGCGCGGTCCAGCATGAAGCGGTAGATCGCCTCCAGTCCCGGCCCGGAGATCACCCGTTCGTGGGAGACCCGGCCGAACTCGCCACGCAGGAACTCCAGCAGTGCTGTCTGGTCGTCGTCGGTGGGGGCAAAATCCCCGTGTCCCCCTTCTGTGGGGTAGACCTCGTAATGCAATCCGTACGGAAACAGCAGGGCAACGCCGAGTCCGGTCCCGGCACCCAACACCACCCGCGGACCGCCGGGCGTCGGCTCCCCGGTTTGCAGGGTGGTCAAATCCTCGGGACCCAGCGCCTCGACCGCGTAGCCGACCGCCTGAAAGTCGTTGATAAGACGCACCGCGAGCAGTCCCAACTCCCTGGTGAGTTGCACCGAGTCCAGCATCCACGGCAGGTTGGTCAGCGTGGCGTGCTGGTGGAGCCGATCGCCCAATACCGGTCCGGCCACGCCGAAGCAGGCCGCCCGCGGCCGTAGCTCCTCTCCGGCAAGGAATTCGCGCACCATCGGCAACAGGTCTGGATAGTCGCCGGACAGGTAGCGCGCCTCCTTGAGCACGCGGCCGGTCGGTGCACCATCGTGCGCGAACTCGGCCACCTGCAACAGGGTCTTGGTCCCCCCGATATCGCCGGCAAGGACCTGCACGGGCCCGCCAATGCCATCACTCACGCCTCGGGCTCCCGGTTCAGGTAGAGGGCGGCCTCCGCATCCATCCACCACTCGAAGCTGCCGCGCGGACGAATCATCTGAATCGGTAGCGGGGCGGCATCGGGGTGGATATCGGCATGCATCACATGGCGCACGATGTCGGCCTTCTTCTCGCCGCTCACCAGCACCAGCGTGTGGCGGGCGTGGTCAAGGACAGGGAGGGTCAGGGTGATGCGCCAGGCGGCGAGCTTCTCCACCCACGCCGCGGTCGCCAGCAGCCGCTCCTCAGCCAGGGTGTCGCTCTCCGGAAACAGCGAAGCCACATGCCCGTCCGGCCCCAATCCCAGCAGACAGATATCCAGCCCCGCATCCTCCTCGCGGGGGAAGGCCCGCTCCAGCAGATCGTTATAGACGGCAGCGGCCTGGGCCGGGTCGCGCTCCCCCTCCATGCGGTGGACCTGCTCGGCGGGGATCGGCAAATGGTTGAGCAGGCTTTCGCGAGCCATGCCGTAATTGCTTTCCGGGTGGTCCGGCGGCACACAGCGCTCGTCGCTGAACCAGATGTGTACCTTGCTCCAGTCGAGTGATTCACGCCAGGCGGCAGCAAGCTCTTGATAGAGGCCGCGGGGGGTTGAACCGCCGGTCAGCGCCAGGTGACAGGCGCCGCGCTGTTCGATCGTCTCGCGGATGAGGCCGGACAGCCGTCCGGCCGTCCGTCGGAACAGGGTCGGCTCATCCTTGAGTATGTGCAGGTCCGGTTTCACGGTTCAGGTGGTGGATTTCTTCCCTTCCCGATGTTTGCTGACGAACTCCCTGGCCTCTGCCACCGCCTCACTCACCAGTCGCGTCATCGACTCGCGCTCCTCGATGGTGAGATAGAAGATCATGTCCACGTCGTGGCGTACGTACTTCGCCGGCAGGTGGTTCAGCGCGACGCAGGCGACATCCTCCAGGAAATCCTCATCCCGCAGGCCTTCTCCGACCACAAGTGCCTCGTGGATGCGCTCGAAGACCAGCCGCTCATAGTAATTATGGACCGATTCGAAATTCATGATCTGCTCCCCCGGGGCCGACATGCCCGTGACGGCTCAGGTTAGACGGGGGCGGGTTGCCGAATCAACCGCTTGTATCGTTGTCGCCGCAGAATCCACCCGGAGGCACCCCGATTGGTGGGGTATTCTCCGTGAGTGTCAGCGGCGCAACTGCCAGGTGGGCCGTTCCTGCGCGTCGATGAGTCCGTGGGCGAGCAGCCACGCCTGGGCGTCCTCTGCGTCGTTCTCGAACCAGGCACGGGCGGAGCCGAGCCGGAAGGTGTAGCCCCAGCGGTCCATGTCGGCCAGCATGCGCTCCCGGCCCATCCCCATGAGGTACTCCGCCAGCAGGATCTGGAGGTAACAGACCCCGTTCTCCTCGTCGTAGCCGCCGCCGGCATCGGTGTGCAGGGTGGCGCGGCGCACCTCGTCCATGCAGATGAGGTGACACGACTCGTGCAGCGCCGAATGGGCCGGGGTGTCGCCCCGCACCAGCACCGTGAGGCCGATGATCCCCGCCTCCGGGTCGCCAAACCAGCTCCCCGGGATGGGCGCGCCGTCCGCCACCCGTTCCAGCGTCAGCCCGAACCGCCCCAGCAGCTCCGCCAGCGGCGCGTCGCCCAACTCATTGCATAGAAGCACTTCAGTTACCACAGAAAAAAAACGTCCTACGGCAGAGGTCGCAGAGTGAAAGAGAGCAAGTCAGTCAAAGCGGTCGCAAAATCCCGTGCGAATACACTTTCATTTCCTCCGCGTTCTCTGCGGTGATTATGTTTTTACGAATCACAGCATCGCCGCCAGGCGGGCGAACTCCCCCAGGGAGAGGGTCTCGGCGCGGCGGCCCGGGTCGATGCCGGCCGCCTCGATCTGCTCCGCCGGGATGAACCCCTTCAGGTTGTTGCGCAGGGTCTTGCGCCGGTGGGCGAAGGCGCGGGTGACCACTTCGCGAAGACTCGCCGGGTCCGCCTCCACCGGCGGGGACTCGTGCGGCACCAGCCGGACCACGGCGGACTCCACCTTCGGCGGCGGATTGAACGCGCCGGGGGAGACGGTGAGCACCCGTTCCACCCGGCAGCGGTACTGCACCATGACACTGAGCCGTCCGTAGTCGCCGCCGCCCGGGGGGGCGGCGAGGCGGTCCACCACCTCCTTCTGCAGCATGAAGTGCATATCACTGATGCACTCCGCCTGGTCGAGCAGGTGGAACAGCAGCGGTGTGGAGATGTTGTAGGGGAGATTGCCGACCACCCGAAGCTTGTCGTCACCGGCGAGTGCGCAGAAGTCGAAGCGCAGCGCGTCCGCTTGGTGGATGCGCAGCCCGGGCAGGTTGTGCAGCTCCGCTACCAGGTCGCGGTCGAGTTCCACCGCATCCAGTTCGCCGAGCGCTTCCAGCAGCGGCCGGGTGAGGGCGCCGAGTCCGGGGCCGATCTCCACCATCCGGTCGCCCGGGCGCGGGCCGATGGCGGTGACGATGCGCCCGATCACGCCCGGGTCGTGGAGAAAGTTCTGGCCGAACCGCTTGCGGGGACGGTGCATTGCGTTCAATCGGTGTTGTTCATGTCGAGCGCCACCTCGATGGCGTACTCCAGGCTGCCGACCTCGGCGCGGCCGCTGCCGGCCAGCTCCAGTGCAGTGCCGTGGTCGACGGAGGTGCGGATAATGGGCAGGCCGAGGGTGACATTCACCGCCCGGCCGAAGCCGAGTCGTTTCAGCACCGGCAGCCCCTGGTCGTGGTACATGGTGAGGACCGCATCGATCCCCGCCAGCGCTTTCGGATTGAAGGCGGTATCGGCGGCGACCGGTCCCTCCAGTTCATACCCCTCATCGCGCAGGGCATCGAGCAGCGGTCCGATGACGGTCAGCTCCTCACGTCCCAGGTGACCCCCTTCACCGGCGTGGGGATTGAGGCCGCAGACCAGCACCCGGGGGGCGGCGATGCCGAAGCGGCGGCGCAGGTCGCGATCGAGGATGCGCAGTGTCGTTTCCAGATGCGGCCAGGTGATGGTGCGCGGGACCTCGGCCAGGGGCAGGTGGGTGGTGGCGAGGGCGACCCGCAGTGTCTCTCCGCCCGGCAACGGAGTCGCCAGCATCATCACCACCCGCTCGGCCCCGGTCAGGTCGGCGAGAAACTCGGTATGGCCGCTGAACTGCACCCCCGCTTCGTTGATCACTCCCTTGTGCACGGGGCCGGTGACAAGCGCGTGGAAGCGGCCGGACAGGCAGCCGTCCGCAGCGCGGCGCAGGCACTGCAGGACGTAGTGGGCGTTGCGGGGGTCAAGCCGGCCGGGCACGGCCGGTGCCGGCAGCTCCACCGGCAGCACCGCCAGGGTGCCCGGCGCACGGGGAAGATCGCCGTCCGCCGCGGTGATGTCGAGGGGCAGACCGAGCTGGCGGGCCCGCTCCTCAAGGAGTTGCGGGTCCGCTACCGCGACCAGATCATGGCGGCGCTCGCCCTGGGCGAGCATGACGCACAGGTCCGGCCCGATACCGGCCGGCTCGCCCGGGGTGAGGGCGATGACGGCACTCTTGTCGTCGGAGATGTCGGATCGGCGGTTCATTCGTGATGCGTGAAGCGTGAAACGGGGACGGAAGATTTTCCGCTTCACGCTTCACGCATCACGTCCTACTCCAGATTTTCCAGCCGGTACTCGATGAAGGCTTCATCGCGCAGGCGGCGCAGCCAATCCTGCAGGTCCTCTTCGATCTTGCGCTCGCGCAGCGCCTCGTGGGCACGGGCACGCAGCCGGTCCTGGGTGTTGTCCACCTCGCGCCGTTCGAGCAGCTGCACCACATGCCAGCCGAACGGGCTCTGGAACGGCTGGCTGATCTCACCCGGTTTCAGACCCGCCAGTGTCTTTTCGAACTGCGGGACGAAGTCCCCCGGGCTGCTCCAGCCCAGGTCGCCGCCATTTCGCGCCGAGCCCGGGTCCTCGGAGTTGGCCCGCGCCAGTTCGGCAAAATCGGCGCCGTTGACCAGCCGCAGCCGCAACCGCTCCAGCTTCTGCCGCGCCTCGTAGTCGGAGGTGATCTCGTTGGTTCGCACCAGGATGTGGCGGGCGTGGCTCTGCTCGACCAGGCTCTGCTGTTCGCCCCGCCGGTCCGCCAGCCGCAGCAGGTGGTAGCCGCTGGGGCTGCGGATCGGGCCGGCCACCTCACCGATGCTCATGCTGCCGACCGCCTCGGTGAAGATGGTCGGGATCTGTCCCATCTTGCGCCACCCCAGGTCCCCGCCCTCGAACGCCTGCTGGCCGTCGGAATCGGCTGCCGCGGTCTGGGCGAAGTCGGCACCCGCCCGAATCCGGGCGAGGAGTTGTTCCGCCCGCGTCTTGGCACGCTCGATCTGGATCGGGGTGGCCGCCTCGGGGACCGAAACAAGAATGTGCTGCAGGCGGTATTCGGTATCGATGGCGCCGGTGGACTGGAGCGTCTCAATGAAGCTCTCCACCTCCTGCGGGGTGACGTTGACCCGGTTCTCCACCTGGCTCGCACGCACCCGGCCGATCAGGATCTCTTCGCGGATCCCTTGGCGGAAGGCGGCAAAGTCAAAGCCGTCGCGCTCCAGCACCTCACGGAACTGTTCCAGGGTGAGGTTGTTCTCGCGGGCGATGTTGGTCACCACCAGGTTGACCTGTTCGTCATCGACGCGGATGCCCTTGTCGCGGGCCATCTGCAGTTGCAGCCGGTCCAGGATCAGCCGGTCGAGCACCTGCCGGTAGAGCGTCTGCGGTGGAGGCAGGGGGGTGTTCTGGCGCTCCAGCTGGCGCACGATGGTGCGGGTACGCTCCTCCAGTTCTGTGGCGGTCACGACATCGTCGTTAACAACGGCGACGATGGCGTTCAGCGATCTGACCGGGGCCGCGCCGGCGAAGGCAGGGGCGACCAGCGCAGCAATGAGCAGGGCGGCGGAGAGGGTGCGTTTCGTCATAGTGCGTCGAGGCTCTCGTAACCAAAGATGTCGCTCGCCAGCGTCGAATCGAGGGTGCGGCCGATGCTGGAGAGCCCAATCAAGCGCAGGGTGATGAATATGCCGTGGTCGAGCGGCAGGTCGGCCGCGTCGCGGTTGGCGCGCGCGACGACATCGACCGCCCAGCAGCAATCCTGATACCGCAGGCCGGCGACCTGCTCCAGCGAGCTACCGGCCTCCAGATCGTAAAGCCAACGGCTGATAAAGTGCCAACGTTTCGTGATCGGCCAGAACACGGAGAGGTCCGCCTGCTTCAGGTCCGGTGTACCGCGGGTGAAGCGGTAGCCTAGCCCGATCGCCTTGCCGCGTTCCGGCTGGTACTCGATTCGGTTGTTGAACTGGGAGGTCCGCCTGTTCTCCGTGTCCCACAGGGCGGTGCTGCGCAGGTAGAGGGACGACACGGGGCGGGCGATCACCTCCGCGACGATGTCGGACTCAGAGCGGGTCTCCGGCTGAAAGACCCGACGGTCGTCGAAGTAGAAAATCTGACCGATGCTGGCGCTGCCCAGTTCCGCACCGCTGTCCAGGTCGATGAAGCGGGTGGTGACCGCAGCGGTGATCTGGTTGGCATCGCTCACCCGGTCGGCACCGGTGAAGCGGTTCTCACGGAACATCTGGGCAAAGCTGAAGCCGTAGACGCCAGTGTCGAACACCGGGAGATCGCTCTGGTCCTCGTAGGGGGCGTACAGGTAGAACAGGCGTGGTTCCAGCGTTTGCATCAGCGGCCGGCCCCCGAGGACGAATTCACGTTCCAGGAAGAGGGTGCTGTCGAGGCTCAGCACCGGTACTGTGCGCGAGAGGTTGTTGTCGGCCGCGGCATTTTCCAGCGCGTAACTGGTGTGGCGCAGGGAGAGTGAGGGCGTAAACGACCACCAATCACCGTCAAGCGGCAGGCGCACACGCGGCGTGAGGTCGACACGGCTTCCGGTCGGCTCCAGCGATCGGTGATCCCAATAGACGTATTCAGCCGCCAGGCTGTAGATCGGCTCCCCGCGTTCCGCTGGCCGGGTGCCGGAAAAGCGCAATTGCGGCAGGCGCCGGTAAGGTTCGCTTCCCGAGAGGGTCTGGTAGTCCTGGACGAGCGCGCTGAAGTTCCAGTTGTCGGCGCTGTAACCGGCGGTAAACCGCCGGTCCAGGTGGGTCAAGGAGGAGGTGGCGAGGGAGGTGTCCAGGTCGTTGAAGTACTCCCGATCCGAGACCTCCTGATAGAGCAGCCCCACACCCCAGCCCGGCGCCGGGTTGTGGCTGTGGCGGAAGATACCGAAGTGGCGATCCTCGCCATAGAGATTGTCGTCCGGCAGGTACTCCAGACTGATATCGCCGCTGTAGCGCTCCCCCAGATAGCGGTATTCGCCCATGAACATGCCGCCGCGCCTTTCGATCCATCGCGGGGTGAGGGTCGCGTCCCGGTTGGGCGCGATGTTCCAGTACCACGGCACGGCAAGGTCGGCGCCGCTCCCTGCCGAGTTGCCGAAGCTGGGGAACAGAAACCCGGATTTGCGACCGGCGAGGGGGAAGTTGATATAGGGGGTGTAGAAGATGGGCACCCCCATGAATTCGAGGGTGGAGTGCCACGCCTCGCCGGTGTTGGTGGTCTCGTCCAGTTTCACCTCGCTCGCCTTCAACTCCCAGTCCCGCTTTTCCGGCGGGCAGGTGCTGTAGGTGGCGTCGTGGAGCAGGGTGCGGTCCGGATCGAGGATCTCCACCCGTTCGGCAACACCGAAGGCGCGCGAGGTGGGGGCGAGGTACTCCACCCCGGTCAACTCCCCGGAGTCCCTGGCCAGTTCGAACCGGGCGTGCTTGCTCCAGGCGCGGAGTGCCGGCGTCTCTATCCGCACATTGCCGATGACCTCCACCACCTCGTCCGGCCGGTGGTAGTCCACCTGGTCGCCGTAGAGCCGGCGGCCGGCCTCGACAGCGATCACATTGCCCCTGAAGGTGGTGAGCGTCTCGGTACGGGAGATCAGTTCGTCGGCGGTGACCCGGATCGCTTCACCGATCTCGCCGGCCTCGGGTAGCGGGTCGATGGCGGGGATAGGCGGACAGAGGCCCGCCCTTGGGCCTGCGAGTTCCGGGAGCTCCTGGGCCAGTGGTGCGGGCGCGGCGCCTGTGAGCAGGCCGAGCAACAGGGGGGGCGCGCAGTACGCCCTCAACGGTTTCCCCAATTTCATCGCCGGTTTCCCGCCTTTCCCACGGTCCAAGGGCCCCCGGGAACCCGCACGGGTAACACACCACGTGGCGAGCTCGCTCGCAAGTTCCTGTATTTATTATCTCTCACAGCACCTGGCCGGAGGTTGAAGCGCGCTAAAATCGCACAATTCCAGAATGTGTTCAAACGGAGATGGAGGCCCGTGCTAAAGGGGTGCGGAAGAATTCTTTCTTATCGACCCTGAGGCCTCCATTAATTGGGTTTGCAGCCGTACCAATAAGGAAATCGAATCTGATCAAGAACAAGCGGCCGTACGCTCATCCTGATTCGCCGTTTGCCTGATGGTTTCGCTTTTTTTCCCAAATTGTGACTTCCATTTACACACTGAACGGCGCGTTAGACTACAGTGGACTTGCCTACTCGGGGGAGGGGAACATGAGACACACCATCCTGCTTGTGCTCTGTACCTTCGCCGCCGCCGCCCACGGCAGCGAGAACGACGCCCTCGCGCGTCTCATTCAGCCGGATTTCCGTGCCCTCTCCCAGGGCCTCGGGGCCGCACTGAGCTACCGCGGGAGCGTCCACGCGCGGCAGTCCCTGGCAGCCCAGCAGCTGGGGGGCGGTTTTGCCGGGCCGCAGTTCAACAGTGAGCTGTCGGCGACCCAGGCCGTATTCCGGAGCGACTGGTTCGACATCGGCGGTTTCCACAGCGCCCTGCCGCGCACCTCAATCAGCCTGACTGCGCTCGACCTTAAATTCCGTGTGGTCGAAGGCGGCGCCCATCGCCCCAGTTTCGATCTGGGCGGATCGATGGCCCGGCTGGACGGGACCGAGCGGCTCGAATTCAACAGCCGGGGCCTCGACCTGACCATCTCGCAGGGATTTTCGCTGGCGACCCCCTACGCGGGGATTGGGCGAGTATGGGTGGACAGCCGGCCGGATCAGGGGCTCGCCCTCGAATCGGAACACTTCTTCATGGACAAGTATTTCATCGGCGCCCGCTTCGAGCTGGGGTTGGCCGATGTCGCCCTGGAGGCGGATCGCACCGGCTCGGACACCACCATCGGCGCCCGGTTCGGACTCCGCTTCTAGTGTGCCGTTTAACCCAGCGTGAACCTTACGAATGGGGAAGTATCGGCGCAAACGGACGCGGTGGTGGGGTGCATAATGCGGGGGTTTGAACCCATCCCCATCCTGTCCTTCCCCTTGAAGGGGAAGGAACGTACTAACCACGCCTTGCGCTGCGCTCCAGCCACCGGAAAGGCTGAATGGCAGCCAGTATGGGGTTTTCCTCTATGGGTAGAGCCCATACCCACAGCAGTACAGCGGCCGCGTTAGCAGGTCCCTTCCCCTTCAAGGGGAAGGAACGTGCTAACCACGCCCCTTCCCCTTCAAGGGGAAGGAACGTGCTAACCACGCCCCGTTGCGCTCCAGCCACCGTAAGACGGAATGGCAGCCAGGATGGAGTTTCTCCGCCATGGGCAGAGCACATACCCACAGGCAGTACAGCGGCCGCATTAGCAGGTCCCTTCCCCTTGAAGGGGAAGGAACGTACTAACCACGCCTTGCGCTGCGCTCCAGCCACCGGTAAGGCTGAATGGCAGCCAGTATGGGGTTTTCCTCTATGGGCAGAGCCCATACCCACAGGCAGTACAGCGGCCGCATTAGCAGGTCCCTTCCCCTTGAAGGGGAAGGAACGTACTAACCACGCCTTGCGCTGCGCTCCAGCCACCGGTAAGGCTGAATGGCAGCCAGTATGGGGTTTTCCTCTATGGGGAGAGCCCATACCCACAGGCAGTACAGCGGCCGCGTTAGCAGGTCCCTTCCCCTTCAAGGGGAAGGACAGGATGGGGATGGGTCACCGAGGCAGGTCAGCCACCACGAAGCGGTTGCTCCAGGCAATGTCTCACCAAGAGTGCAACATTACGCTAACGAGGACGCCTACAAGGATGTGGGTGGTAGAGCAACGCAGGATGCAATAGCCGAGCGCAGCGACGGAAGCCATCGTTTTCCCCAGCCGCGAGATTGCTTCGATTCACTCGCAATGACAGCTCACCGCCCGGGGCCGCCGGCGTTATAATGCCGCCGTCCCTGGACGGAGGCCCCATGCCCCAACGCGTCGAACAGCTTGTCCGCTGGCTGAGACAGGATCTCGGCCTGCCGGAACTGCACCTGCAACCCGCCTCGGCCGACGCCAGTTTCCGCCGCTACTTCCGGCTCGCCTTCGACGACGGCGAGACGCGCATCGTCATGGACGCCCCGCCGGAGAAGGAGGACTCCCGGCCCTTCGTCACCATCGGCCGCCGCCTCCGCGATATCGGGCTGAACGTCCCCGAGATCCATGCCGAAGACCTGAGCCAGGGCTTTCTCCTGCTCGGCGATCTCGGCACCACCTCCTATCTCGAAGCACTCGACGAGACCACGGTGGAGCGGCTCTATGGTGACGCCCTCGGTGCACTGGCCGCACTTCAGGCGTGCGGGCCGGGCGAGGAGGAGCTGCCCCCCTACGACCGGGCGCTCCTGCTGCGCGAAATGGAGCTGTTCCGCGACTGGCTGCTCGGCCGCCACCTCGGCCTGGAGCCGACCGGGGCCGAGGCGAAGCTGCTGGAGGAGACCTTCGAGCGGCTGATCGAAAACGCCCTCGAACAGCCCCGGGTCTGCGTCCACCGCGACTACCACTCCCGCAACCTGATGGTCTCCCCCCACAACCCCGGCATCCTCGACTTCCAGGACGCGGTCCACGGCCCCATCACCTACGATCTCGTCTCCCTGCTGCGCGACTGCTACATCGACTGGCCGCGCGGGCAGGTGGAGGAGTGGGCCATGGGCTACCACGAACTGGCCCTCGACCACGGCCTGCTGCGCGATCGGGACGAGGCGCGCTTCCTGCGCTGGTTCGACCTGATGGGGGTGCAGCGCCACCTGAAGGCCAGCGGCATCTTCGCCCGCCTGAATCACCGCGACGGCAAAGAGGGCTACCTCAAGGACATCCCCCGCACCCTCGGTTACATCACCCAGGTGGCGGAGAACTACCCCGAACTCGCCGGCCTCAAGGCCCTCATCGAAGAGCGCGTGCTGCCGAATCTGTAGGGCGTACGGCGCGATGGGATTGCGCCCTCGGTAGGCCCATGCACGATGCCGGTGAGCCCAGCGAACCGCATCGGCCGAGCGATTTCGCGACCGATGCGGTTCGTTTCACTCACCACATCCTACGGGCTGCGGCCTCGATGCATGCGGCGCAATGGGTTTGCGTCGGCAGCGCATGTAGGATGCCGGTGAGCGCAGCGAACCGCATCGGTCGAGGTCACGAAATCCATGCTCCGACCCCGACTTTCCGCGAGCGTGACCAAGGCAAAAAGGGATAATCGCAAAACCTTACAAATGGACTCGGAATTCGCTCTAGACCGGGTTAGAATGGCCCCTTTCACCTGTTCCCTGTGATTGAGATGGAAGCCGACCTCCTCGCCCGCGCCGCCGAACTCGGCCCCGAAGAGCCGATCCAGATCGCCGAACGCATCTGGTGGGTCGGCCATTACCTGGAGGGCGACCCGTTCCAGTGCCACGTCTACCTGATCGAGAACGGCGACAACTCCGTCCTCATCGACCCGGGCTCCAAGCTCACCTTCGATACCACCCTGCGCAAGATCGAACAGATCGTCCCGTTCGAGTCGATCCGCTACTTCGTCCTCCAGCACCAGGACCCGGACATCACCGGCGTGATGCCGGTGATCGACAGCATGGTCACCCGCGATGACGCGGTGATCCTGAGCCACTGGCGCGCCATCGTCCTGCTCAAGCACTACGGCCTCGAACTGCCGTTCCAGTGTGTGGAGAAGCTCGGCTGGTCCCTCGACCTCGGCGGGCGCACGCTGGAGTTCGTCTTCACCCCCTACCTGCACTTCCCCGGCGCCTTTACCACCTTCGACCGGAGCACGGGCGTCCTCTTCTCCAGCGACATCTTCGGCGGCTTCACCGAGGGGTTCACGCTGGTGGCGCAGGACGAGGGGTATTTCGAGGCGATGCGCCCGTTCCACGAGCACTACATGCCCTCGCGCGAGGTGCTGTTCGACGGGCTGGCGAAGATCGAGGCGCTGCCGCTCCAGATGATCTGCCCGCAGCACGGCTCCATCATTCCGCGCCACCTGATCGACCCCATCATCAAGGAGCTGAAGAACATCGACTGCGGCATCTACACCCTGGTGCAGACCAGCTCCGAGATCCAGCGGCTCTCCGAACTCAACCGCATGCTGCACGCCTTCGTGCAGACGCTCATCCTGCGCCGTGACTTCGCCACCATCGCCGCCGATCTCATCGAACAGCTCGGCAAGGTGCTGCCGATCGCCGGGCTCTGCTTCCACGCCCGTGACGCCAACGGCCGCACCCTGCTGTTCGAGCCGGAGACCCACTACCGCGGCGTCGAGACGGAGATGCCGAAGGTGCTCGACGACGCCCTCGGCATCACCCGCGAGGCGTGGACGAAGCGGTTCGGCCGTCCATTCACCCGCATGGAACTCCAGTGCGCCCGCCTGCGCCACAAGGCGGCGGAGCCCCCTTTCATCCTGCCGCTCTTCTCCAGCGAGGAGGAGGTGGTCCACGGCTTCGCCGTCCTCACCTTCCCGGGCGGCACCGAGGTGGATGCAGAGGCGGCCAACACCCTGGTACAGATGAGCATCCCGCTCTCCGTGGCGGTCGAGCGCGAGGTGATCTTCCAGTCCCTCGACCGTGAGCGGCAGAAGTTCTACGAGCGCTCCATCCGCGACCCGCTCACCGGCCTCTACACCCGCCTCTACATGCAGGAGACGGTGCAGCGCTTCCTCGACATCCACGACCGCGACGCGGCCGCCGGCGTCTCCGTCGTGGTTCTCGACCTCGACAACTTCAAAGGGATCAACGACACCTTCGGCCACCACGTGGGCGACGAGGTGCTGCGCATCTTCGCCGACGTCATCCGCCGCGGCATCCGCCACGGCGACGTGCCGGTGCGCCTCGGCGGCGAAGAGTTCGCCGTCTTCGTGGTCGGCTCCTCCGCCCCCAAAGCCCCCGATCTCGCCGAACGCATCCGCGCCGAACTGGCCGACACCGACCTCGGCACCCTCCTCGACGGCCGCAAACTCACCGTCAGCGCAGGCGTCGCCTTCCGCGCCCAGAGAGAGCCCCTCGACGCGGCGGTCGAACGCGCCGACATCGCCCTCTACCAGGCCAAACACCAGGGCAAGAACCGCGTCGTCATCGACCCCCTCAACACCGAACCGGCCTGACCCCCGACCGCCATCCAATGTAGCCTGGGTTGAGCGCAGCGCAACCCGGGAGCCCGCGCCGCAGGCGCACAACACCTTGCCGACCAACTCTGCCGCGAGCGTATCGCCTCCTTCGTGCCGTGACCCGGGCCGTAACGGCGAATTGCCGTTCCGGCATCCGCGGGGTAATCTGGGCGGCGCCCTGCGCACGTGACGTTAACGTGCTGTTTGACTGGGAAAAAGAGACCACCCCACGAGCGGCGACCGTGCAGGCCGTCGCAACACGAACCAACGCGAAACCCCGACAGAAGACCATGGCCCGGAAAAAAGCAGCCGCCCCCAAGAAGCAGAAAAGCTTTGAACAGACCCTCTGGGACACCGCCGACAAGCTCCGGGGCACGGTGGAGTCCTCCGAGTACAAGCATGTCGTTCTCAGCCTGATCTTCCTCAAGTTCATCTCGGACAAGTTCGAGGAGCGCAAGCGCGAGCTGATCGCCGAAGGCAAGGCGGCCTACGTGGACATGGTGGAGTTCTACACCATGAAGAACGTCTTCTACCTGCCCGAGGAGGCGCGCTGGTCCACCATCCAGAAGCAGGCCAAGCAGGACGACATCGCGGTCACCATCGACACCGCCCTGCACACCGTGGAGAAGAACAACAAGTCCCTGCGCGGCGCCCTGCCCGACAACTACTTCTCCCGCCTCGGTATCGAGGTGAGCAAGCTCGCCGCCCTCATCGACTCCATCAACAACATCGACACGGTGGAGGACCGGGAAGAGGACGTGGTCGGCCGGGTCTACGAATACTTCCTCGGCAAGTTCGCCGCCACCGAGGGCAAGGGCGGCGGCGAGTTCTATACACCGAAGTGCGTGGTCAATCTCATCGCCGAGATGATCGAGCCCTACCGGGGCAAGATCTACGACCCCTGCTGCGGCTCGGGCGGCATGTTCGTGCAGTCGGTCAAGTTCGTGGAGAGCCACCAGGGCAACAAGAAGGACATCTCCATCTACGGCCAGGAGCAGACCGCCACCACCTACAAGCTCTCCAAGATGAACCTGGCCATCCGCGGTATCTCCGCCAACCTGGGCGAGGTGCCCGCCGACACCTTCTTCAAGGACCAGCACCCGGACCTCAAGGCCGACTTCATCATGGCCAATCCCCCCTTCAACCTGAAGGAGTGGCGCGCCGCCGACGAACTGACCGACGACCCGCGCTGGTCCGGCTACGAAGTACCGCCCACCGGCAACGCCAACTACGCCTGGATCCTGCACATGGTCTCCAAGCTGTCGGAGCACGGCACCGCCGGCTTCGTCATGGCCAACGGCTCCATGTCCACCAACACCAGCGGCGAGGGGAAGATCCGCCAGAAGCTGATCGAGAACGACCTCATCGACTGCATGATCGCCCTGCCCGGCCAGCTCTTCTACACCACCCAGATCCCGGTCTGTCTCTGGTTCATCACCAAGGACAAGGGGGCGCAGCGCATCGATGGCCACACCGAGAGCAACCACCGCGACCGCCGCGGCGAGACCCTGTTCATCGACGCCCGCAACCTGGGCACCATGATCGACCGCACCCACAAGGAGCTGACCGAGGACGACATCGCCGCGATCGCCCGCACCTACCACGCCTGGCGTGGTGAGGCGAAGGACGGCGGCTACGAGGACAAGCCCGGCTTCTGCAAGGCCGCCACGCTGGAGGAGATCAAGGCCAACGACTACGTGCTCACTCCCGGGCGCTATGTGGGTGCCGCCGAGATCGAGGATGACGGCATCGCCTTTGAGGAGAAGATGGCGGAGCTGAGCCGGACCCTCTTTAAGCAAATGGTGGAGTCGGAAAGACTCGATGCGGAGATTCGGAAGAATCTGGAGGCGTTGGGTTATGCCGACTGATTGGGTCGAGGTCAAGTTAGAAGATGTGGCAAGTGAACTAACCGTTGGCTACGTCGGTTCGATGACCTCGGAATATGCTGAGTCAGGAATTCCGTTCTTGCGCTCAAAAAATGTCGATTCTCTGAGCATCAACACAGACGATCTCAAATATATCACCGAGGAGTTTCATCAACGAATCAGCAAATCCAGGTTGTCTCCTGGTGATGTTGTGATTGTTAGGACGGGCAAGCCTGGAACATGCGCGGTCGTGCCAGATTGGCTCGAAGAAGCTAATTGCTCAGATTTGGTTATCGTGCGATGCGGCCCGAAGATCAATAACCGCTTTCTCTCGTACTATGTGAATACTGTTGCGTCGAGCCATGTAAATGCTCATCTCGTAGGGGCTGTCCAGCAGCACTTCAATGTGGGTTCTGCGAGGACAATGAAAGTGAACCTGCCTCCCCTTTCAGAGCAAGAGAGAATTGCGGGAGTTCTCGGGTCGCTCGACGACAAAATCGAACTCAACCGCCAGATGAACGCCACGCTGGAGGCGATGGCGCAGGCGCTGTTCAAGAGCTGGTTTGTCGATTTCGACCCGGTCATCGACAACGCCCTGGCGGCGGGCAACCCCATCCCCGAACCCCTGCACGCCCGCGCCGAGGTGAGAGCGGCCCTGGGCGACCAGCGCAAGCCCCTCCCCGCAGCGATTCAGCAGCAGTTCCCCAGCCGTTTCGTCTTCATCGAGGAGATGGGGTGGGTGCCGGAGGGGTGGGCGGTTGAACCGCTGGACGAAGTCATTGAGTTGATTGGCGGAGGAACCCCAAAAACGTCCGTTGACGAATACTGGGGTGGAGATATTCCTTGGTTTTCAGTGGTTGATGCCCCGAATCCCTCGGATGTATTTGTCCTCAATACCGAAAAGAGCATTACACAGGAAGGGCTGAATAACTCTTCTGCGAGGCTTCTCCCGAAGGGAACCACGATAATCAGCGCACGAGGGACGGTCGGGAAATGCGCTGTGGTGGCCCGGCCGATGGCGATGAATCAATCATGCTATGGCATTCGGGGGATTAATGGCATGACTGACTATTTCGTTTACTACACCGTGCTCCTGAGGGTTGCCGATTTGCAGCTAAGGGGGCATGGCTCTGTGTTTAACACGATTACCCGAGACACGTTCAAAACTATAAAGACTTGTGTGCCAAGCACTCAGCTTTCCGACTTATATGACGAAACCGTGTCGCCGTATATGGATAGAATCGCGAGCAACCTCGCGCAAGTAGACGGCCTTTCGCAAACGAGAGACGCATTACTCCCCAAACTCCTCTCCGGCCAACTCCGCATCCCTGATGCCGAGAAGCGGCTTGCCGAGGCGATATGACCAAATCCACGGCAACCGTAGGGTGCGGTGAGGAACGAACCGCACCGAAGAGCGCCAAACGCCGCGGCGGTCGTCACGGCCCCGGTGCGGTTCCTGCGTCACCGCACCCTACATGGCTCCTCTCCGGCCAACTCCGCCTCCCCGAGGCCACGGCGATAACCGAACGCGCCAAGGTGGCCGTGTGATCCGCCTGCACGCCACGCAAAAGCTCTTCGCCAAGCTGCCGCTCGATGCGGGCGGGCGGTTGAAGAGCAAGCGCGGCCTGCGCTATGCCACCAATGGGGCCGCCAACGAAGCCGCCGAATCCCCGCTCAACGGTTGGCACGCCAACCTGATCCTGCTGCAACGCCGCCAGTGCGTGCTCTTCGTCCACGACGCCACCCGCTTTCCCGTCTTCGTGCCGGCCCTGAAGAAAGGCGACTTCGCCGAGCTGGATTTCTGGTTCACTGACGGCTTCATGAACACCCTGCTGAAACTGGGGGCCGACGAGGCGGTGATGGCGCGCGCCCACGGCATGTTGGGGCCGCTGGTCTGCGACCGCGCCACTGACCGCTCGGTGCAGGGCACCCTGAACCAGATGGGGCAGGAACTGGACCACCTGCTCGCGTATGACGATCTCGATGTGACGAATCTCTCCCCCTATCGCACCGCCGCCTGGCTCGCCCGGGTGCCGCGCACCGTGAAGGGGGTAAAGGGCGGCCTCTGGCCCATCGACGCGATGTTCAAGATCTTGGGCGGCGAGCCGCCCGAGTGGACAAGGAGTCTGGTATGAACGCTACTGCCCTTGCCGGCGAATTTATCCCCACCCAGGTCCGTTGGCCATGATGGAGATCCGCACCCTCGAAGATATCGCCTTGCTCGCCGAGTCATCCGATCTTGAGTGCAAAAAGGCGGCGGGGCGCGACGGCAGGGGCGAACCGCCGCGTGATTTCTGGGAGACCTACTCCGCCATGGCCAACACCGATGGCGGCACGGTGCTGTTGGGGATTCGCCAGAAGGGTGATCGGTTCGAGCTCAACGGGATTGAGTTGGTCAAAAAGGTCAAAAAGGATCTCTTCGATACCGCCAACAACCCGATACATGCCGATTACTCCGACCGTGCCTCGGTTTTGGTGGTCAAACGGCCGGATATGTTCGGGTTCCGTAATCCGGGGACGATGCGTATTCCGGTTGAGGTGGCCCTCCAGGGCGGTCACCCCGACTGTCGGAACCGGTTGCTGCACCAGATGTTCCGCTATGTGGGGATCGGTGATCAGGCCGGCTCGGGTATTCCGAAGATTCTCGATAGCTGGCACAAGTACCACTGGCGCGCACCAGAGCTGGTGGATACACGGGAGCCCTACGACCAGACCATCATGCGTATGCGTATGATCGATCTGTTTCCGCAGGATCTGGTGGATCAGTTGCGGAAACAGTTTGGGGTAGCCTATGAGCGACTGCCCAACGAGCAGCAGGCCGCGCTGGCGATTGCAGCCGTCGAGAACACGGTGACCCATCAGCGCCTTATGGCGCTGTTACCGATGCACCCTTCCGATGCCAGTCAGTGCCTGCATCAGCTCGTAAGCCTGGAGTTTCTGGAGCAGACCGGCAGCTCCAGGGGGGCGGTGTATCACCTGGCCGGCATGCGGATACCGGGGCCTGAGGATGTCTTCGACTCCCCGAATTTGGAGGAGAGCTCCCCGAATTTGACTCAGAGCTCCCCGAATTTGATCGCGAGCTCCCCGAATTTGAATCCGAGCTCCCAGCAATCGGGTCGGGATGAACGGGGGCGGCTCATCTCGCCAACTCATCACCTCCCCTTTGTGGATGACCTCGCTCAGTTGACACCCGAATTTCTGGAAATGCTGGAAAATCTCGCCCAGGAGCCGCGCCGGAAGAAGCGGGTGTCGAGCCAGTCGATGCAGCAGGTTTTGTTGCAAATAATGGAAAAACAATACGTTACGCTCGGGTGCCTGGCAGGGCTGGTTCAGCGGGAGGTCGAGACCCTGCGCGGACAATATCTCACTGAGATGGTAAGGAGCGGTCAGGTGGAGATCGCATTTCCGAGGACACCCAACGACCCGCGGCAGGCGTATACGAGGGCCTCGAAGTGATTCGTTGCCACTATGCCCAAAGGCTCCGGGCCAAACTGCCGTGTTATGAGAGTGGGCGGCTGAAGGGCTGTCACGGACCCTCCTGTGCGGCCACGTCGATATGAATGATGTAGCGCCCTGCGGCGAATTCATCCTCTACACCACCGAGGACGGCAAAACCCGCGTCGAGTGCCGCTTCGAGGAGGAGACCATCTGGTTGTCCCAGGCGCTGATGGCGGAGCTCTACGGCCGCTCCAAGAAGACCATCAGCGAACACCTGCAAAATCTCTTCGATGAGGGGGAGCTGGACCCCGTTTCAGTTGTCCGGAATTTCCGGACAACTGCCAGTGACGGCAAGGAGTACAGCGTCCAGCACTACAACCTGGAGGCAATTTTGGCCGTGGGGTTCCGGGTCAAATCGCCCCGGGGCACGCAGTTCCGTCGCTGGGCCAATACCCGCCTTCAGGAGTACCTGGTCAAGGGCTTTGTCATGGATGACGAGCGGCTCAGGAATCCGCCGGTGCCCGGCGCCAGCCCGGTGCCCGACTACTTCGATGAGCTGCTGGAGCGCATCCGCGATATCCGCGCCAGCGAGCGGCGGATGTACCTGCGGGTGCGGGAGATCTTCATGCTGGCGGCGGACTACGAGCCGTCCAGCCAGGAGACCTCGCAGTTCTTCCGCATCATCCAGAACAAGCTCCACTTCGCCGCCACCGGCCTGACCGCCGCCGAGCTGATCCATACCCGCGCCGACGCCAGCCAGCCCAACATGGGGCTGACGGTGTGGAAGGGGGCGATCGTGCGCAAGAGCGACGTCAGCGTGGCCAAGAACTACCTGACCGAGGCGGAGATTGACGAACTGAACCGCATCGTGGTGATGTGGCTCGACTTCGCCGAGGACCAGGCGCGGCGGCGACGGCAGGTGTTCCTGCGCGACTGGCAGCAGAAGCTGGACGAATTCCTTCAATTCAACGATCGTGACGTGCTGGCCAATGCCGGTCGCGTCAGCAAGCGGCAGGCGGACGAGAAGGCAGGCCGCGAGTACGAGAAGTTCGCGGAGCGCCGCCGCGAGGCGCTGGAAGAGCAAGGGGCGGAAGAGACGATTCGACAGCTCGAATCGATCGCCCGGGACCCACCGAAGGACAGGGAATGAAATTCACCGAGGAGAAGCTGGAGCAGGCAATCATCGGCCTGCTCGCCGAACAGGGCTACCCGCACCACCGGGGCGACGCCTTCGACCGCCCGCCCGGCGAGGTGCTGCTGAAGGAGGACCTGCGCGACTACCTGGCGGGCCGCTATGCCTCCGACGGTATTACCGCCGGGGAGGTGGAGGCCATCATCCAGCGCCTGGAGCGGCTGCCGGCGCTGGACCTCTACGATTCCAACCGGCAGCTCTGCAAGATGGTCTCCGACGGTTTCCTGCTCAAGCGGGAGGACCGCAACCGGAAAGACCTCTACATCCAGTTAATCGACTACGCCGGGCTGCCGGAGCAACGCCTTCCCCGCCCCGGCGAGGTGGATACGGTGGTGGCGGACCCGGCCGCTGATTACGGTACAGAGGGGAACATCTACCGCCTGGTGAACCAGCTGGAGATCGAGGGGAGCGAGCGGCGCATCCCCGACGCCATCCTCTACATCAACGGCCTGCCGCTGGTGGTGTTCGAGTTCAAGAGCGCCATCCGCGAAGAGGCGACCATTCACGACGCCTACGTGCAGCTCACCACCCGCTATGCCCGCGACATCCCGGAGCTGATGAAGTACAACGCCCTGTGCGTGATCTCCGATGGCGTCAATACGCGCATGGGTTCGCTGTTCGCCCCCTACGACTACTTCTACACCTGGCGCAAGGTGACCGGCGACGAGCCCATCGAACAGGACGGCATCAACGCCCTCTATACGATGGTTCAGGGGCTGTTCGACAGGTCGCGGCTGCGTGAGGTGATCCGGCACTTCATCTACTTCCCGGATGTCTCGAAGAACGAAGTGAAGGTGGTCTGCCGCTACCCCCAGTACTACGCCGCCACGAAGCTCTACGAGAGCATCAAACGGCATCGGAAGCCGGAGGGCAACGGCAAGGGCGGCACCTACTTCGGCGCCACCGGCAGCGGCAAGAGCTTCACCATGCTCTTCCTCACCCGTCTGCTGATGAAGAGCATCGACTTCGAGAGCCCGACCATCGTCCTCATCACCGACCGCACCGACCTCGACGACCAGCTCTCGGCCCAGTTCACCAATGCCAAGGAGTACATCGGCGACCAGACGGTCATCAGCGTCGAGAGCCGCGCCCGTTTGCGTGAACTGCTCAAGGGGCGCAACAGCGGCGGCGTCTTTCTCACCACCATCCACAAATTCACCGAGGATACGGAACTGCTGACCAACCGCAGCAACGTCATCTGTATCTCCGACGAGGCGCACCGCAGCCAGGTCAATCTGGACCAGAAGGTGCGTGTGACGAAGGAGGGGGTAAAGCGAACCTACGGCTTCGCCAAGCATCTGCACGACTCGCTACCCAACGCCACCTATGTCGGCTTTACCGGAACGCCGATAGACGCCACCCTCGATGTATTCGGCCTGGTGATCGACGCCTACACCATGACCGAGTCGGTGAAGGACGAGATCACGGTGCGCATCGTCTACGAGGGGCGTGCCGCCAAGGTGATCCTCGACAACCGGAAGTTGGAGGAGATTGAAGACTACTACGCCGAGTGCGCCGACGAGGGCACGAGCGAGTACCAGATCGAGGAGAGCAAGAAGGCCAACGCGCAGATGAACGCCATTCTGGGCGATCCGGACCGGCTCAAGGCGCTCGCGGCCGACTTCGTGCGCCACTACGAGCGGCGGGTGGCGGAGGGTTCGACCCTAAAGGGCAAGGCGATGTTCGTCTGCAGCAAGCGCGAGATCGCCTACGACTTTTGGAAAGAGGTGATCGCGCTCCGCCCGGAGTGGAACGAGGTGCTCCCCTGTGAAGAAGGGGCCGATCTCACGGACGAGGAAAAGAAGAAGATCAAGCCGATGGAGCGGATCAAGCTGGTGATGACCCGCGGCAAGGACGACCCCAAGGTGCTGTACGAGATGCTCGGCACCCCGGAGTACCGCAAGGAACTGGACCGCCAGTTCAAAAACCCGAAGTCCAACTTCAAGATCGCCATCGTCGTGGATATGTGGCTCACCGGGTTCGATGTGCCCTTCCTGGACACCATCTACATCGACAAGCCGATCCAGCGCCACAACCTCATCCAGACCATCTCGCGGGTGAACCGCAGGTTCGAGGGCAAGGAGAAGGGGCTGGTGGTCGACTATATCGGCATCAAGCGGCAGATGAACCTCGCCCTTGCCCACTACAACAAGGCGGACAAGCAGAATTTCGAGGAGATCGAGCAGTCGATCATCGTGGTCAAGGATCACCTCGACCTGCTCAACAAGATGTTCCACCGGTTCGATGCCACGCCCTATTTCGAAGGGAAGCCGCTGGAGCAGCTCCACTGCCTCAACATGGCCGCCGAGTACGCCCAGGCCACGGCGAATATCGAGAAGCGCTTCATGCATCTGGTCAAACGCCTCAAGGCCGCCTACGACATCTGCAGCGGCTCGGAGGCGATCGGGCAGTTTGAACGCGACCAGATCCACTTCTACCTCGCCGTCCGTTCCATCGTCTTCAAGCTCACCAAGGGCAACGCGCCCGACATCGCACAGATGAACGCCCGGGTGCGGGAGATGATCAAGGAGGCGTTGAAGAGCGACGGGGTGGAGGAGATATTCAAGCTGGGCGAGGAGAAGGCCGGTACAGTCGACATCTTCGATGACGACTACCTCGCCAAGATCGAGAAGATCAAACTTCCCAATACCAAGATAAAGCTCCTACAGAAACTCCTGGCCCGGGCCATCGATGACTTCAGGAAGATCAACAAGACCAAGGGGATGGACTTCTCGAAGAAGTTCAAGGTGTTGGTGGAGAAGTACAACGAACGCAAGGAAGACGATGTGCTGGTCAGCAACGTGCTGGAGGATTTCTCGGATGAGATCATCGACTTGATTCACGCCCTCAAGCGGGAGCGGGATTCATTCGCCGACATGGGCATAGACCTGGAAGAGAAGGCTTTCTACGACATTCTCAAGGGGTTGGCTATCAAATACGACTTCACCTATCCCGAGGACAAGCTGATTGCACTGTCGAAGGCGGTGAAGCTCGTGGTTGATGACAAGGTCAAATACACCGACTGGAACCAGCGCGAGGACATCAAGGCGGAACTGAAGGTGGACCTCATACTGGTGCTGTCCGAGTACGGCTATCCGCCTGTGGATAGAGATGAGGTGTACAGGGAGATCTTCGAGCAGGCGGAAAACTTCAGGCGTTACCGGTGAGTGCTCCGAAGCAAATTGGTGTCGCCGACCTGCGCCTCCTCCAAGCCTGTAACAATAACCGGGAGCAGGAATATGCGAATGTGGAAAGTGGCGGCTGCACGCGGCGGGGTGCTGTTCGATGCCTTCAAGGAGAACTCGGTGGTTGCCATCGGTTGGGAGGCTTTCGGCGATCTGAGTCGTTATCGGACCCGGGATGATCTGGCGGAGGCGTATTACCGGATGAATCCCGATACCAGCAAGGCCAAAGCGGCCCATGCGGTCGGGCAGCTTTATCGGTTTGTCCACGAAATCAGCGAGGGCGATCGAGTCCTCACCTACGACCCGTCCCGGCGCGTCTATCTGGTCGGAAGGGTGGCGGGTGATTATCGCCACGAACCCGGGCTGTTGGAGGAGATGCCGAATATCCGCAAGGTGAAGTGGGAGGGCGAGGTCTCCCGCGATGCGCTCTCGGTGGTGGCCAAGAACAGCCTCGGCGCGATCAGCACCCTGTTTCAGGTCTCCGACGAGGCGGCGGCGGATGTGGAGCGGGCGCTCAAGGGTGAGCCGAAGTTAACGGAGGAACCCGGGGCAGAGAACCAGGACGAGGAGCTGCTCGGCGACATCGAGGCGCGCGCCCTGGAGTTCATCAAGGATCGGGTCAACAGGCTCGATTGGGAGGAGATGCAGGAGCTGGTTGCGGGGCTGTTGCGAAGCATGGGCTACAAAACCCGTGTCTCGCCGCGTGGCGCTGACCGGGGCAAGGATGTTACCGCCTCGCCCGACGGCTTCGGCTTCGAGAGTCCCCGTATTATCGTCGAGGTGAAGCACCGCCCCGGAACGACCATGGGCGCCCAGGCGATCCGCAGCTTTCTCGGTGGCCGCCACCCTGATGACAAGGGGCTCTACGTCAGCACCGGCGGATTTTCCAAGGACGCCCATTATGAAGCCGAGCGGGCCAACATCCCCTTGACCTTGATGGATATCGAGGACCTGGTCGAGGCGGTGCTGGAGCAGTACGAAAAGATGGACATTGAGACACAGAGGCTGATTCCTCTGAAGCGGATCTACTGGCCCATGTAGCCATGGCTTCACAGGATCGACTCCGGGAGACGGCTGCTATTCGGTGTTCGCAAATCGCGAATAGGGGGCGCTGATGATTCTCAACCCGAAGGATAGTCTGGTGCTTCCTGCGGCCCCCTACGGCTGCTGTTTCGTGAAGCGCGCGGCGACCTCTCTGTCGCGCATGAGAGTGGCGGTGCCGTCCTCGGCGATGGCCAGGCCGTAGTGCTCCTCGATATCGGTGTTGAAGGCGGGTTTGCAGGCCAGTGCGATCCCCTGTTTGCTTTCCGCTCCCCAGAAGCAGTGCCGCCCCGCCTCCTTTTCGCCGGCCTCGTAGAGGTTGGCCCACCCTTCGTAGGTAACCTCCAGCCGGACGAATTCGGCGTCATCTGCGCTTTGCCAGTTTCCCGTGGCGGGGTGGGGTGAACAGGCGGTCAGTGCCGCGAACACGGGGGCGGCGCTCGACAGGGCGAGAACTCTTGCGATTCGGTTCATGCTAAACATCCGGGTTGCGGAATGGGCAACCTACGCCGATTCGCCAGCGCGGGCAAACCCGGCGTTCTGGCTATCGGGTGTACCGGGTGTACCATTCGGTGAGGTCAATGGGGAGAGGCAATGAAAAAGCTGAAGCATGAGGCGGAGCTGGTGAAGGAGGCGATTCTGGCCGGGGTGAAGTACGGCGAGGAGCGCGGGGTGGTGGAGTTCGAGGCGACCGATTCGCAGGCGGACAAGATCACCTACATCTATCGGCTGCTGGTGCATGACAAAAAGATCCAGCCGCTGCCACAGGATCAGGTGTCGCAGCAGACCATGCGGCACAAGTTGGCGCTGTGGTATGCGAAGCAGTTGCCGAAGGATCACCCGCTGTTGAAGTGAGTGTCCCGCGCGGGGATGAGATTCAGCGCGCCCTGGTCCCGAGCCTCCGCACCTGTTCCAGCCAGTGCGCCCGCTTGGCATCGCTGGCCCCCTGCACCAGCCCGAACAGCGACGCGTGCACCGGCCCGATGCCGACGAAGTGGAGGATGTTGCGCTCCAGGCTCTTGAGGCTGTGGGCACGGAAGTACCAGCGGTAGAAGAGGGCGGGCATCCCCATGGTGACGATGATTCGTGCCGACTTGCCGGTCAGCAGCTTGCGGCCGATGGCGCCGCCCTCGACGCCGAAGGCGAAGCCGGGCCGGAACAGCTGCTCCAAAAACCCCTTGAGCAGGGCCGGCAGGGTGCCGAGCCACAGCGGGTAGACAATCACCAGGTGGTCGGCCCAGCGGACGGTCTCCTGCACCGTCCGGATGGCGGCCGGCGGCTCCTCCTCACCCCACTCCCGCTGGCTGTGCAGCAGCGGAAACTCCAGTTCGGCCACGTTGATGTGCCGCACCTCGTGCCCGGCGCTCCGCGCGCCTTCGGCGTAGGCGTCCGCCAGTGCGTGGTCGAGGTGCGATTCGGTCGCATCGGGATGGCCCTGGATGATGACGATGCGGCGGGGCATGGGCAGGCTCCTTTGCAATTTTCCTGAGTCCAGGCGGACGGCCCCGCTTTGTAGCGGGGGCGAACCCGCGAGCAATGGCTGGCTGCTACTTTCAATACAGCTTGGTGAAAAACTCCCGTTCCCTCAGGGGGACGGGGTGAGGAGTGCATGGTTTCGATCCCCTCATCCTGGCCTTCTCCCTGAGGGAGAAGGGACCAGAAGACCCACTGACTGGAGAGGAAGTATGGACCAGCCGACGATGTTCGAGCCCCGGGGCGTCGCGGAAGATACCGCCTGTTTGACCGCCTACCTGCCGGTACCCGTGTTCGGGATGCTGCCGGTCAACGCCTTCGTGATTGACGCGGCGGAGCCGGTGCTGGTGGATACCGGCCTCGCCATGCTGCGGGAGGAGTTCATGGGCGCGTTGCGCCGGGTGATCGACCCCAAGGCGCTGCGCTGGATCTGGTTGACCCACGTGGACCCGGACCACCTGGGCAATCTGGCCGCCGTGTTGGCCGAGGCGCCGAACGCACGGCTGGTCACCTCCTTTCTCGGCATGGGCAAGCTGAACATGCACGGGGTGGCGGTGGAGCGCGCCTACCTGCTGAACCCGGGGCAGCGGCTCGATGTGGGGGACCGGGAGTTGCAGGCGGTCGCACCGCCGGTGTTCGATGCCCCCGAAACGACAGGTCTGCTCGATACCCGCACCGGTGCGCTGTTCAGCGCCGACTGTTTCGGGGCGATGATGGATGCGCCGGCCGGGTCGGCCGAGGAGATCCCGGAGGGGGCCCTGCGTCGGGGGATGCTGGGGTGGGCGGCGGTCGACGCACCCTGGCTGCAGACGGTGGATGCCGCCCTGTTCGGCGAGCGGTTGGAAACCGTCCGTCGGCTGCAACCGACCGGCATCTACAGCAGCCACCTGCCGCCCGCGTTCGGCATGGCGGACGCGCTGCTGGATATCCTGGAGGAGGCCCCCGCCGCACCGCTTTTCGTCGGGCCGGATCAGGCCGCGCTGGAGCGGATGATGAGCGGGGCCGGCTAGAGCACCGAACAGATAAATGGAGCGTTGTCCTTAAGAGCCGGCCAGCTGTAGGAGCCCGCCCCCGCGGGCGAATGGGCCTACCGGAGCAAATCCAGGGCTGAAGCGGCTTTGCCGCTATTCGCCCGGAGGCCGGGCTCCTACAGATTAAGCAACACTCGGTTTAGCTGTTCGGTGCTCTAGTCCACACTGGAACCGGTCCGGCACGGGGGGTACCCTCGACCGTGTGCGAGGGGCACGGCGGACAGGGTTTTTCGGCATGGCCCGGTTCCCACGGGGGGCGGTGTGGAGCACCGGCCTGGCGCTGCTGGGCCTGCTGTTTTCCTCCGCCGCTCACTACGCGGTCGACAGCCAGCGGCTGACCGGACTCTTCACCGGCCTCAATCAGGCGGCGGCACTCCTCTTCTGGGCGGGGGTGGCGCCATTCGCGGTGGCGGTTGCCGGCCTGATTGTGGCGATGCTGACGGGTATTCGGCGGCGCTGGGCCCTGTTCGGTGGAGTGCTTGTGGCCGGGGCGCTCGGCGGCGTTGTCGGCGGTCAGCTGGCGCTTTACCAGTTTCCGATGCCCTGGAGCGATTACCGCCGCGCGCCGGGCTGGCTGGCGGGTGAGGTGCAGCGGCTGGAATCGGCCTGGCGCCAGGACCCGTCCCGCGCCCCCTGGTACCGGTTCCGGCAGCCGCCGGGCGATCTCCTCTGGCTGCGACTCTCCTACGCCAGGACGGCCCCCAAAGGCGATTCCGGGTATCCGGCCACGGTCTACTACTCCGCACAGTTCGACGATGCCACCGAAGTGAGCGGCCACTTCGAGGCACGCCGCGGCGGCGCTCCGCGCCTGCGCAGTGCCCGGGTGCGGGTCACGACGGTGCCGGAGCGCTTTATCGGCCAACTGGAGACCGAATGGCTCGATTTCGACGGCGACGGGGCGATCAACGGCCTGCGGGTCAGGGTGGTCCCCTCAGCCGCGGCGGAGCTGGCGGACACCCGGTTGAGCGCCTGGCTGGAGGACACCCACCGCAAGCGGGTCGGCAGTTCGCAGACCATGAATCTGCGAATGGGGGCGTGGGAGCAGTTCTTCGATGCAGCGGAGCTGGCCGAAACGGAAGGGCCGTGGCTGCTTCAGGCGCAGTTCCTCGGACCGGAGGCGGGGGATTTCAGCTTTGCCCTGCGCAACGCCCACCGACTCGCCTTGGCCGACGGAGCGGTGCTCGACGGCGCCCACACCCGCATTCTCCCCACCTTCGACGAGCATCCGATCGACGAGGACGGCGACGGCCGGTTCGAGGCGCTCGCGATCACCTTCGAACTGGATATCAGTTTTCCCGGCAGCTACCCGCTGATGGCGGACCTGGCGAGCGACGGCCACCGTTTTGCCTCGGCCGCCCGGCGGTTCCGTTTCGATACGGTGGGCCGTCACCGGGCCACCCTGCGTTTTGAAGGGGCGAAATTGGCCGCCGCGCCGGAGGACGGCCCGTGGTCGATCAGGTCGGTCCAGAGTTACTTCGACGGCTATCAGCGTGTGCAGGGAGGGACGGCGGCGCTTTTTCTGGACGAGTTCGGCAAGACCGGCCCGTGGCGGCGGGAGCAGTTCGAGCCAATTGCGCGATCCGGCGTAACAGTTGAATTACCGCGCCCCGTCGAAAACCCTGTCAGGCGCAGTCAGCAGTAGGATGTGGTGAGCGGAGCGAACCGCATCGGTCGCGTAACATCGGCCCAATGTTCGATCGATGCGGTTCGCTCCGCTCACCAGTATCCTACCAAGCGCTCTTACCGCAGCTGAATCTTCCCGCCCCCCGGCATGCCGCCGCCGGGCATACCGCCGCCGCCCATCCCGGATTCCGGCAGGACCAGCGAGGAGGCCGCCTCGCGGCGCATCTCCTGGAGTTCGCTCAGGGTCTGCTCGATGCCCGCCTTGGCCGCCTCCGGGTACTTCTCCAGCGCCTCTTCGAGAGTCGCCGCCTCGACCTCGAAGGAGATCGGCAGGGCGCCCATCTGGGTCAGCAGTTGGGTCTGGCCGAGGAACAGGGTGGGGCGGCCGGTGTCCGGGCTGCCGTCCTTCTTCACCGGGGTCATACGCCGCAGCATGCCGGCGCGCTGGTCGGTAAAGGTCTCTTCCAGGTAGAGGTTTTCGCAATCCAGCTTGATTTCAGGCAGTTCGTTGGCAGACATCGTGGTTGGCTCCAGTCCGATTTGCGGGAAAGAATAACAGCTTGGCAGGGCGGGTTCGAAATGGACTGCGGCTGAGAGGTATGATGGCGCGCCCTCTCACCCCCCGAACAAACATGGCCCTGACCGCGACCGTTTTCAAAACCGAACTCCAGATCGCCGACATGGATCGGGGTTATTACGCCGATCACGCGCTCACGCTGGCGCGCCACCCCTCCGAGACCGACGAGCGGATGATGGTGCGCTTGCTGGCGTTTGCGCTGCATGCCTCGGAGGGGCTGGCGTTCACCCGCGGGCTGTGCGCGGATGACGAGCCGGACCTGTGGGAGAAGAGTCTCACCGGGGAGATCGACACCTGGATCGATGTCGGTCTGCCGGACGAGCGGCGGATTCGCCGCGCCTGCGGCCGGGCGGGGCGGGTCTACATTTATGCCTACGGCGGCAACCCGGCCCGTCTGTGGTGGGAGCGGACCGCCCGCGACGTGGCCCGCTTCGACAACCTTCAGGTGGTCGACCTGCCGCTCGGCGCCACCCGCGCCCTCGACACCCTGGTGGAACGCACCATGCGCCTGCAGTGCACCGTGCAGGAGGAGCAGGTGTGGCTCGGCAATAGCGAGGCCACCGTGCTGGTGGAGCCGGAGATCCTGTTTGCCGGAGAGAGGATGGCGTGATGTCCAAACCCCATGCCGAATCGTGCGACCAGAACCGCGAGCCGATCCTGTCGGTCATCGGCCCCCTGTTCGCCGACCGCACGGCGGTGCTGGAGATCGGCAGCGGCACCGGTCAGCACGCGGTCTACTTCGCCGAACGGATGCCGCACCTCACCTGGCACACCAGCGACCGCGAAGAGAACCACGCCGGCATCCGGGCCTGGCTCGAGGAGGCGCTGCTGCCCAACACCCGCCCGCCGCGTGCCCTCGACGTGGCCCGACAGGCGTGGCCGGAGTTGACGGTCGATGCGGTCTTTTCCGCCAACACCGCGCACATCATGCACTGGCCCGAGGTGGAGGCGCTCTTCGCCGGTGTCGGTCGGCTGCTGCTGCGGGGCGGCCTGTTCACCCTCTATGGCCCCTTCAACTACAACGGCCGCTACACCAGCGAGAGCAATGAGCGGTTCGACGGCTGGCTCAAGGCGCGCGACCCGGAGAGCGGCATCCGCGACTTCACCGACCTCGACGCCCTGGCGAACGGGGCGGGCATGACGCTACGGCAGGATTTCGAGATGCCGGCGAACAACCGCATTCTTTGTTGGGAGAAGGGGTGACCCGCGGCGGAGGCTACGCCAACCGCCGAATCGCCTCCACCGTCTGCATCACCTCCTTGCCGGTGTTGATGACCCCCGGTGTCAGGCGGGCCAGGCGCTCCCGGTAGGGGGTGACGCTGGCGATAATCCCCTGCCGTTTCAGCCGTTCGACCACCGTCTCCGGCGACATCCGATCGATCTCGAAACAGGTGATGCCGGAGGAGAGCCCCGACGCCAGCGGGGTGTGCAGGCGTACCCGCGGCAACTCCAGCAGTGACTCCTTGAGCAGCCGGTTCAGCGACCGGATGCGCCGCGCCACCCGCTCCTTGCCGATGGTGTCGTGAAACAGGAACGCCTCGGGCAGCGCCCAGCAGTGCTCGAACGATTTGAATCCCCCCGGCGTGAGCCGGCCGCCGAAGGTGCCGTCGGGGGTGAAGGTGGGGATGGTCTCGTCGAGCTGGTCCTGGGCGTGCGGAGCGCCCCACAGGATGCCGGTTCCGCGCGGCCCGAACAGCCACTTGTGGGTCCCCGCCATGAAGAAGTCGCAGCCCAGATCGGTTACCGAGAACGCTTCGCTGCCGAGGCCGTGCACGCCGTCCACGCAGACCAGTACCCGGTCACGCGGGTGGCGGTCACGGTTGAGCTCGGCCACCTGTCCGGTCAGCCGTGCAACGGGGAATTTCAGGCCGGTCTTGGAGTGGACCCAGGTGAGCGCGATCACCCGGGTACGCCGGGTGACGGCGCCGAGGACCCGGTCCACCAGGCTGTTCGCATCGACGGTGTCCGGGTCCATTTCGAGCGGAAGCCGGATGAGGTGTGCGCCGCTACGGGCGCTCTTCAGTTCCAGCGCCCGGCGGGTGACATAGTAGTCGTGGCTGGTGGTCACCATCTCCTGACCGGGCCGCACTCGCAGGCCGTTGTAGACCAGTGCGATCCCCTCCGTGGTACTGCCGGTGAGCGCCACATCCTCGCGATCGGCGCCCAGGTAGGCGGCAGCCACGCGGCGGGCGCGAAACTCCAGATTCCAGCGGTTCCCTTTGGTGTAGAGGGCGGGGTTTTCGTCCAGAGCGCGCCGGTAGCGCACGATGGCGCGCCGCACCGACCGCGGATGGGACGCGAGCAGCAGGCAGGCCATGTGGATCTGATCCGGGGCGAGATCGAACTGCGCCCGGATGTCGGCCCACCGGGTCAGCGGCTCCTCCGGTTCGGGCGCCGCCTCGATGGGGCCGGCAAGCGAGGCGCCGGCCAGCATGGCCGCGGTGGCTTGCAGGAACTCGCGGCGGGTGACGGACATGCTGCCCTCAGGTGGTCGTCGGTCCGGACGGGGAATCCCTCTGGTTCTTCCAGTCTTATAGCTGGCGGTGCAGAGTCAACCTGCGTTTGGTGTGCGAGCGTTTTCTGGCGCCACCTACCGTGTTCACGACCGTGGAGTGAGGGTTTTTCCTACTATCATGAAAACCTGAGTCACGACGGAAACCCTCGTGCAGAAAAAGGGAGGTGGCCGGCAGCGGTTGATTAAGAATTGCATCAACTACTGAATCATTGATAGCACGCAAGGGCATGGATGCGCCGCAACCGGACCAAGGAGGGTCGACGGGTGATTGAGCAGAAGAGGAAGTCACCGCTGTTGGCGTGGCTGCTGGCCCCCACGCTTTTTTTCGTGTCGGGGCATCATGCGGTCGCACTGGATGCTGCGGAAGCGGATTACGAACTCAAGCTGTTGGGCAAGTACATCTTCTTCGACAAGATTTCCGAACCGAAACGGATGGCCTGCGTCACCTGCCACGACCCGGCCACCGGCGGTACCGGAAGCGTCGCGGGCGTCAATCTGCGCCAGGTGGTGATCACCGGCGCCAATCCCCATACGGTAGGTAATCTCAAGCCACCCACCAACGCCTACGCCAGCCGCATCAAACCCTTCCAGGCCTGTGACGAGGGCATCAATACCGCCCCGGCCAGCGGCGGTTTCTGTGGCGGCAACTTCTGGGACGGCCGTGCCGAAGGTCGCGGTCCCGCCGATGGCGGTGCCCTGTTCCCGGCCGGTGCCACCAAACATATCGGTGACGAAGTGTTTCAGGGGCTGACCGACCCCCCGTTGCACTATGCCGCTTACTTCGGCCCGACTGCCGACCAGGCATTGAATCCGATGCCGAATCCGGACGAACAGAACATCGGAAGGCAGGCTGTCTGCGAGCATGTTGCGTCGGCGAAGTATGCCGAACTCTACCTGCTTGCCTGGGGAGAGGCGATCGACTGCAGGGATGTCCCGGTTGCAATCAGCGCGCCCGATGTCGAGGTCCCGCCGGAGAAGGCCTTCGATATCAGTTTCAAGCGGTTGATGCTGGCGGTCGGCGCCTGGCAGCACTCCGGCGAGGTCAACTCGTTCAGTTCCAGACGCGACAGGGCGCTGCGTGCGGAACTGGCCTGCGTGGAAGGGGCCAGCGATGCCGATCCCGCGGTCTGTAACCACCCGGACTTCATCAATTCACCCGGGAAGTTCCCGCTCGTCGGTTTGACGGCCCAGGAAAATCTGGGACATGCGCTTTTCTACAACATTCGTTTCAACCCGCGGTTTGACGGGTTGCCGGCGGCCAACTGCGGGTTTTGTCACTCCGAGAACCCCGCGTCAGACGATGGAACGGAACTGCTGCAGCTCTATGCCGATCACGCCTACCACAACATCGGTACACCGCCGAACCCCGAACTGCCGGCGGCGCCCGCCCCGGGTCTCGGCGGCCATACGGGCGCACCGCCAGGCTTTTTCAGGACACCGACCCTCCGCAATGTGGACAAGCGCAAGGACGAAGACTTCACCAAAGCCTACACCCACAATGGGTGGTTCAAGAGCCTGGAAAGTATCATTCACTTCTACAATACCGCGGCGGTGAAGCCACGCTGTCCGGACGGTGTCACCACCGAAAAGGAGGCGCTAAAGAACGGATGTTGGCCCGAACCGGAACATCCGGGTGCCCCCATCCCCGCCCTTATCGGCAACCTCGGGATGTCGGCCGAAGAGGAGGCTGCGGTCGTCGCCTACCTGAAAACGTTCACCGACGACGTGACCCCCACAGCGCCACCACCCTACAAGCCGGCGAGGAAAAAATAGAGGATGACGGGACCTTCCTCGGCGAGGTCCATTCCGTGTTAAGCCCGGTCGGTCGTAAAATGGAGCGAAATACAATGAGGAAAGACCCATGCGCAATGCGCTGACCGATCAGTTGCTGAAAGCCGGGCTGGTCGACAAAAAGAAGCTCAAGGGCGTCAAGCAGGCGAAGCACAAGCAGCAGGAGCAGCGCCGCAAGAAGACGGCGGCCCCGGACGACGAGGTCCGACGTGAGGCGCAGCAGGCCCAGGCCGATAAGGCGGCGCGGGATCGCGAGTTGAATGCCCAGCGTAAGGCCGAAGCGGACAGGCGGGCGGTCGAGGCGCAGATACGCCAACTGGTCGAATCGAACCGCCTGGAACGAGAGGGTGACTGTCGTTTCCACTTCACCGACGGATGCGCGGTAAAGCATCTCTATGTGGACGCAGCGACGGTGGACCAACTCGGCCGTGGCCGACTCGGTATCGTCCGCTTCGGCGACGGCTATGCGATCGTGCCGGCCGAAACGGCGGAGAAGATTGCCCAACGCGACGCCACGCAACTGGTGGTGCTGCACACGCGCGGCCAGGCCGAGGCCGATGATGCGGCCTACGCCGACCACCCGATCCCTGACGACCTCATGTGGTAACGGGGTCGGCTTTCCCCTGACAGGATGTTGAAAAAGGGTTTTCCTACCCTTTTTCAACACGCCGCGCCGGGTACATACCCGTGCGCGTCTACGACGAATCAAACGCTGGCGTGTTTGATTCGCGGTCAGCGCTGAAGCGCGGTGGCGATGGCTCCGACGCGTTTCTTGTGCAGCGCCTGGCCGATGGCGGCGCCGGTCAGACCCTGTTCGACCAGTTCTTTGGCGGTGACTTCGGCGGCCGCTTTGTAGGCGCGGCGGAAGAGATCCGGCTGGGGGATGTCTACGCTCTCCCAGCCGGGCCGGCCGCGTGAGTCCGCCTCGCAGGCGAGCAGGAACTGCTCCACCCGTTCCGGGCGCCGGAAGCTGTCGATTGACTCCAGCACCTTGAGGAAGGTCTCCGGGCGCAGCTCCTCGGCCCGGTGATAGATGCCGTGGTAGCGGACCACCAGCAGGGCGAGGTCCCGGTGGCCGTTGGGCACCTTGAGACGGTCGCACAGCCCCTCGACCAGCGCCACTCCGCGCTCCTCGTGGGCGATGTGGCGCGGCCACTCCGATTGGGGTGTGGTGCCCTTGCCCAGGTCGTGGGTGAGGGCGGCGAAGCGGATGCGGGTGTCGGGCGAGAGCCGGGCCGCCTGCTCCAGCACCAGCATGACGTGAACGCCGGTGTCCTCCTCCGGGTGGTGCTGCTTGGGTTGCGGCACGCCGAACAGGCGATCGATCTCCGGGAATATCTTCGCCAGCGCCCCGCAGCCGCGCAGCACCTCGAAAAAGCGCGATGGATTCGCCTCGCCGAGCGCCCGCTCCAGCTCCTGCCACACCCGTTCGGGCACCAGGGCATCCACTTCGCCGCTTGCCACCATCTGCCGCATCGACCTGTTCGTGGAGTGGGCGACACGAAAGCCCCATTTGCCGTAGCGCGCGGCGTAGCGCGCCACGCGCAGGATACGCACCGGGTCCTCGGCGAACGCTTCGGAGACGTGGCGCAGCCGCCCTTCGCGCAGATCGGCTTCACCGCCGAACGGGTCGATCAGGTTGCCTTCGGCATCCTCCGCCATGGCGTTGATGGTGAGGTCGCGCCGGCGCAGATCCTCCTCCAGCGTCACGTCGGGGGCGGCGTGAAATTCAAAGCCGTGGTAACCGGGGCCGGTCTTGCGCTCGGTGCGGGCGAGGGCGTACTCCTCGTTGGTTTCGGGGTGGAGAAAAACGGGAAAGTCCTTGCCCACCGGGCGGAAGCCCTGGGCCAGCATCTCCTCCGGTGTGGCGCCCACCACCACCCAGTCCCGGTCCTGTGGCTCGACGCCGAGCAGTCGGTCGCGTACCGCGCCGCCGACCAGATAGACCTGCATCAGCGCCGGCTCGCCGAACGAAAGTCGTCGTAGGGGGAGCGCCGGCCGCCCGGTCCGAGATAGCCCGGCACCACCGCCTCCACCGAGGTGGGGGTAATGCCGAACACCTCCGGGAAGGGGCCCTGGCAGATGCTGTCCCGCTGCAGGGAGTGAAAGTTGTCCAGGGAGAACGGCTTGCCCGGCAGCCGACCGGCCACGGTGGCCTGCAAACGGGAGAGCCCGCGGGAGAGCCCGATCACCTTGCGCCGGATGCCCGCCATGCGAGCAGTCTCTTCCACCAGTTCCTTCAACGTGTAGACGCGTGGTCCGCACAGGTCATACCGCCGGCCGAAGGTGTCGCGGTTGTCCAGCGAACGGGCGAACGCCTCCGCCACATCGGCCACATGGACCGGGGCGAAGCGGGCGTTGGGGCAGGCGAGCGGCAGTACGCCCGGAGCCATTCGCAGCAGGCCGGCGAAGCGGTTGAAGAAGGAGTCGCCGCTACCGAAGATGACCGAGGGGCGGAAGCTGGTGACGTGGATGTTGTGGGGGGTGTGGGCGAGGTTCTCGCCCTCGCCCTTGGTGCGCAGGTAGTGGCTCGCCCCAAAGCCGGCATCGGCGCCCAGCGCACTCATGTGCAGCAGGCGGTGAATGCGGTTGGCGCGACAGGCATCGATGACTTTGCGAACCAACTCCACATGCACCCGCTCAAAACCTTTGCCCTTGTGTCCGCGCTCATTGAGGATGCCGATGAGGTTGATCACCACGTCCGAGCCAGCCACTGCGGACTTGAGCGCCGCCGGATCGTGAACGTCCACGTCCAACAGCTCCAGCTGCGGCAGGACCAGCAGGTCGCGGTGCCGCTCCCGGCGGCGGGTGAGTACGCGGATGCGGTGCCCGTCCCTGGCGAGGCGGGCGGTCAGATGGTGGCCCACAAAACCGGTGCCGCCCAGGATACAGAGGGTATGCGTTCGCATGATGGTCGCTTGAATCTCCTTGCCAATCCGTTGGTTCCGCCCCGGTTTCCCGTCGGCTAGGGATTGTATACTAACCTGAATATTCCGCCTCGACGGCACCCGCACACTCACCGGCACCACGACAGGGGGACGCCGTGTTCCAATCGATCAATCCCGCCACCGGCGAACTCCTCGAAGAGATTCCTCACTGGAGCGACGACGAACTCGAGTCCGCGCTGGCACAATCGGCCGCCGCCGCGCGCCGCTGGGCCGCCATACCGCTTGCCGAGCGTTGCGAAGTGCTCCGTCGTATCGCCGCCGAACTGCGTGCGCGACGCGAGGCGTTGGCACGGATTATCACCCTGGAGATGGGCAAGCTCTATCGGGAGTCCCTCGGCGAGATCGACAAGTGCGCCTGGGTGTTCGACTACTACGCCGAACAGGCGCCACAGTTCCTTGCCCCCGAAACAACCGAAAGTGACGCCGGCAAGAGCTACGTGGCCTACCAGCCGCTCGGGGTGGTGCTGGCGGTGATGCCCTGGAATTTCCCCTTCTGGCAGGTGTGCCGCTTCGCCGCACCGGCCCTTGCCGCCGGCAACGGTGGCCTGCTCAAGCACGCCTCCAACGTGCCCCAGTGCGCCCGCGCTATCGAGCAACTGTTCCTCGATGCCGGTCTGCCGGAGGGCGTGTTCCGGACCCTGATGATCCCCGCCGCGAAGGTGCAGCAGGTGATCGAAGACCCGCGGGTGCAGGCGGTCACGCTGACCGGCTCAGAGGCTGCCGGACGCAAGGTGGCCGCCGTGGCGGGTGGGGTGCTGAAAAAGACGGTGCTGGAACTGGGGGGCTCGGATCCGTTCGTGGTGCTGGAAGATGCCGACCTGCCGTTCGCTGTGCAGAATGCGGTGGCCTCCCGCTTCCTGAATGCCGGCCAGAGCTGCATCGCCGCCAAGCGGTTCCTCGTTGTCGAGTCGGTTGCCGACGAGTTCGTGGCCCGGTTCAAGGCGGCTGTCGAGGCGCTTAACCCCGGTGACCCGCTCGACGAGGGTGCCACCCTGGCGCCGATGGCACGCCCGGACCTGCGCGACGACCTGCACGAGCAGGTGAAGGATGCGATTGACCGGGGTGCGGTTGCGGTGACCGGTTGTGCTCCCCTGGAGCGCAAGGGGGCATTCTACGCCGCCTCCATCCTCGACCGGGTGACCCCGGAGATGCGCGCCTGGTCGGAGGAGCTGTTCGGGCCGGTGGCGATCGTCATCCGTGCCAGGGACGAAGCGGAGGCGATCCGGATCGCCAACTGCACTCCATTCGGACTCGGCGGCAGTGTCTGGTGCGGTGATGTTGCGTGCGGAGAGCGGGTCGCCCTGGCCCTCGAGTGCGGCGCCGCCTTCGTGAACGGGATAGTCAAGAGCGACCCCCGGCTCCCCTTCGGTGGAATCAAGTCCTCCGGCTACGGCCGTGAACTCTCCCTCCACGGCATTCGTGAGTTCTGCAACGCCAAGACGGTCTGGATCAAATAACAGCGAAAACGGACGCTACGGTAGCGCGGTGAGGCGATCCAGGAGACACTTCTCCGCCTCACTGCGGTGTATTCCCTGAATGCTTGAAACTCTCATCATCTTTCTCGCGCTCGGCGCCTTTGCCGGGACCATTGCAGGTCTTCTCGGGGTGGGCGGCGGGCTGATCATCGTGCCGGTGCTGGCCTTCGTGTTCGCGGGGTACGGCATCGCGCCCGACATGATCATGCACCTGGCGATCGGCACCTCACTCGCCACCATCGTCTTCACCTCCATCTCATCGGTACGGGCACACCACCGGCGCGGGGCGGTGCGCTGGGAGGTGTTCGCCCGGCTGACCCCTGGTATCGTGATCGGCGCCGCGCTCGGTGCCCTGATGGCGGATCGGCTGCCCAGCGACACGCTGCAGATCGTTTTTGGCCTTTTCGAACTGGCCGTCGCCGCCCAGATGGCGTTCTCTCTGCTACCGGAGGGGCACCGTAATCTGCCGGACCGGGCGGGTATGACGGTAGCCGGCGGCGTGATCGGATCGGTGTCGGCGGTAGTCGGGATTGGCGGCGGCACGCTGACGGTTCCGTTCCTCGTCTGGTGCCGGGTGCGGATGCAGCAGGCGGTGGCCACCTCCGCCGCCTGCGGGCTTCCCATTGCCCTTGCCGGAGCGGCCTCGTTCGTCGCCGTGGGCTGGAACACGCCGGGGTTGCCGGCGTGGAGCAGCGGCTATCTCTACTGGCCGGCCTGGGCGGGCGTGGTTGCTACCAGCGTCCTTTTCGCACCGCTCGGGGCCAGGCTGGCCCATGCGATCCCGGCAAGGAGTCTCAAGCGGTTCTTCGCCCTGTTCCTGGCAGTGCTTGGCGCGCGAATGCTCTGGGCGGCACTCACCTGATCCATTCAGCCCCTTGTATAAGGTCTAACCTATACTTCCCGGGAGACGAGTCGGGCCGGGATGGCTCCGTGCGCCGTGCTTTCCATCCGGAAACGGGGGATTCGGACAGGATGTCGCTCAGTGAACCAGCCCTGGGAAAGGGATCTCCCCGCCGAAGGGTCTTCGACTGCCTCGGGCGTGCCACCGTTTTCGCCTTCATTCTGCTTGCCCTTCTCCTGAACATCTCCAGCGCAGCCGCGGAACTCCCGGCTATCACGGCTATTCACTTCGAGGGAAATGAGGTGACCCGGCCCAAGATCCTGCTGCGGGAGATGTCGGTCGCGGTGGGCGATCCGGCGCAGCCGGATGCCATTGCGGCATCGCGGCAGGCGATCATGGACCTCGGTTTGTTCACCAGTGTGCGCACCCAACTGGTGCCGGAGGCGGATGGCGAGGGGGTGATCCTGCGGGTGATGGTCGAGGAGAAGCGCTATGTGCTGCCGCTGCCGCGGGGCGATCTCAAGCTTAACGGCGACCTCAGCTACGGGGCGGAGCTGCGGCTTGATAACCTGCGCGGTCTCAACCAGCGCCTGCGCCTTGGCTACGAACAGCAGTCCGATGTTGCCGACAGGGATCCCACACGCGAGCTCTTTCTCTCCTTCAACTATCCCAGGATAGGAAATTCTCTCTGGGACCTCGCACTCGCCGCCCGTGTCATTCGCCGTGATCTCGCCCTCGATGAGGACGGGACAGAGTCCCGCTACCAGCATGATGATCGCTCCACCAGCTTCTTTCTGGGCCGGTGGCTCAACGAGTCCGGCGCCAGTTCAGGCTGGCGTGTCGGTGGCGGCCTCTCCTACCAGGAGATGGCATATGACCTGCGTTCCGGAACCCCCGGCCGATTGCAGGACAGTGCGGCGGTAAGCGCCAATGCCTCCGTGGAATACCTGGATATCCACGACTATCCGTTTCACCGTTCGGGCACAGCTTTCGGTTACTACCTGACGGCCGGCTTGCCCTTTATGGGGTCCGATTACGATCACCACCGGCACCTGTTTGTCTGGCGCAAATACAACCCTCTCGGTGAGCGTGGGAAGAACCTGAACCTGCGCGCGCAGGTCGGACTGGCCGACGGCGATCTGTTCGGCAGCAAGGCGTATGGCCTCGGGGGTGCGAAGAGCCTTCGGGGACACGAGGGGATGGAGCCCGGCAACGCCATGCTCCTGTTGAATGTCGAGTACCTGAGTCCGTTCGTTCGTCGTTTCCCCCAGTTGCGCTGGGTCGCCTTTGTGGATGTCGGCAACGTGTATCGGAGCGCCAGCCACATCGACCTTACCGACCTCGAGGTCGGCTTCGGCGTGGGCCTGCGCTGGCGAGTTCAGACCTTCGTCGATGTCACGCTTTCGGCGGATGTCGGTTTTGGTGGGGAGTCGGTCAAGTACTACGGCAGCACCAGCGATTCCTTCTAGCGAAAATCAGCCACGAGATCATGGCGGTGAGCAGCCGTTCAACGCTACCTCCTGCATCCATGCAGTCGTCGGCAACTGCTCCCTGCGTTGCTCTCGACCGCCTGTTCCCGACGAGGTCTACCTCCCCCGTCCATGGGGTCGTACCTCCTGCATCCATGCAGTCGTCCGTGCTCTGTGACTGAATGGTTTTCAGCCATTCAATTCGAGGCGGAGTTCAGCGGCGGAGAAGGTGACCGCCTTGGCGAAACCCCCGACGTAGCGGGACTGTTCGGGGGTGAAGCGGAACAGCAGGAAATCGGCGAATCCGAAGCGCATCTCGGCTTCGGGTAGGCGGCGCAGGTAGGCGAGACGCGCCGATCCGAACTCCCGGCCTTCCGGTTCCAGCGGCACGACGCCGCCGCTCAGCGAGACGCGCGCCAGGGTTTGCGGGTCGGCGTTCTCGCCAGTGTCGGATTCGGAAATCACGAGCGAACAGGTGGGCCGCGCCAGCAGATGCCGGGTGTGGGCGGCCAGACGGCTCAGGTGAAGCAACAACCCCTCACCGTACAGCGCATAGGCGACCATCGACGCGGCAGCGGCGCCGGTGTCATCCACCGTCGCCAGTGCCGCCCAACGCTGCTGCCGGATCAGCGAAGTGCAGCCGGCCAGCAGTTCATCGCGTGGTATCGCTTGCATGATCTTTCCCCCGGATATGCGGCTCAATTGTAGCCGCAGGGATAGCGGGATGCCGCCCCCCTGAGGTTGCACCACGGAGATACACAGCATGGCTGCGGAGGTGGAACGTAGCGACAGCTGGAAGGGGACCGTGGGTATCTTCTCTGTGCCTCTGCGGGAACAGACCCTGTTGTCAACCGCCGGTCATGGACATGAAGCGGACCACCTGCCCCGGATGTTCGCGGAACTCGTGGCGCTCGGGCTTGAGGGCAATGGCGTGCAGCAGGTGTTCGGTCAATTCGCGATCATTGATGCCGGCGCGCAGCAGTGGCCGCAAGGGGTAGCTGTGGTCCTGCCCCAGGCACATGTACAGGGTGCCGTCCACCGCCAGCCGGATCCGGTTGCAGGTCTCGCAGAAGTGCTGGGATATGGGGGTGATGAAGCCGATTCTGAGGTCGGTTCCGGCCACCTGTACGTAACGGGCGGGACCACCCCCGGGCATGACGCCCGGAATCAGTGCGAACGACCGCTCCAGGCGCTGGCGGACCTCTTGCAGATCGACAAAGTGATCCGCTGCCTCGCGGCCGGTACTGCCCATCGGCATGGTTTCGATGAAGCGCAGGGTAAAGCCGTTTTCCAGGCAGAAGTGGACCATCGCCTCCACCTCGTCGTCGTTGACCCCGCGCATCACCACCATGTTGATTTTGATCGGCGCGAAACCGGCCGCCTTCGCCGCCTGAAGGCCGGCCAGCACCTTCTCCAGCCGTCCGCCGGTGATCTCCTGGAAGTGCTGCGGATCGAGTGAGTCGAGGCTGACGTTGAGCCGCGTCACGCCGGCGCGGTGAAGTGGTTCGGCCGCCTTGGCCAGGCGCACTGCATTGGTGGAGAGGGAAAGGTCTTCGATACCCGGCAGCGTCGCCAGGCGACTGGCCAGTTCAGGCAGACCGTGGCGTACCAGCGGTTCGCCGCCGGTCAGCCGCAATCGTCGGACCCCGAGCCGCGCGAATACCCCCACCACCCGCTCGATCTCGTCAAACGTGAGCCAGTGCTCGGGGATCTCGAAATCGTGGAATCCCTGCGGCATGCAGTAAAAACAGCGCAAATCGCAGCGGTCGGTGACCGACAGCCGCAGGTACTCGATGGTGCGCCCAAAGGGGTCGTGGAGCATGTCTTTCATGACTCTCCGACTATAGGCAGCGGACGCCGGCCGGGCAATCGGCCAAAGGTGATACGCCCCGGAGCCTTTTGTGACGGGTTACATATTTCCGACTGTGGGGGAAGGACGCCTTGACATTAATCAAGGTACATTTCCACTCAATCGGTGAGGGTAACTGCCGAGCGACACCCGCCCAAAGGGGGCAAAGGTGGCAGAGATCAACCGAAGGCAGTTTCTGCGCGGTGACTTCCGCGGGCAACGAACACCGTTGCGTCCGCCGTGGTCGTCGCCCGAGACACACTTCCTGGCCCTCTGCGACCGCTGCGGCGCCTGTGCCGAGACCTGTCGCATTGTCGTCATGCGCGACGGGGGCTTCCCCGAGATCGACTTCAGCCGTGGTGAATGCACCTTCTGCGGCGACTGCATCGCCGCCTGCCGCACCGGCGCCATCACCCGCCCCACCGAGCAGACTCCCCCCTGGACCTTGCGTGCCGCCGTCGGCACGAGCTGTCTGGCCCGCCAGGGGGTGGTCTGCCGTGTCTGTGCCGAACAGTGCGATGCCCGCGCCTTCAGCTTCCGGCTGGTGGTGGGGGGCGCCGCACCGCCGCTACTCGATCTATCCGCCTGCACCGGCTGCGGCGCCTGTGTTGCACCGTGTCCGGCCGATGCCATCTCGATATGTCCCGAAGGAGCCCGAACATGAATGTCTGCAGCCTGGTGGTACACGCCCGCCGTGAACACCTCGAAACCGTACGTGTGCGGTTGGGTGCGTTGCCCGGCGTGGAGGTACATGGCGCGAGTGATACCGGAAAGCTGGTAGTGACCGTGGAAAACGATGACCGCAGGGCACTCAGTGAAACGGTCATGGGCATGAACAATGTGGAGGGCGTGCTCTCCGCCGCGCTCGTATATGAGTACAACGAACGAGAAGATTCTTCAGAGGAGGTGTCGCAATGAAACTGACACGGCGTGATTTCATCAAGACCAACGCGGTGGCTGCCGCGGCAGCGACGGCGGGCATCACCCTGCCGGGCGGCGCGGCGCTCGCCAGCACCAAGGACAACATCCGCTGGGACAAGGCGGCGTGTCGGTTTTGCGGCACCGGGTGCAGTGTTCTGATCGGCGTCAAGGGTGACCGTGTGGTGGCCACCCAGGGCGATCCGGACGCGCCGGTCAACAAGGGCCTGAACTGCATCAAGGGCTACTTCCTCTCAAAGATCCTCTACGGCAAGGACCGGCTGACACAGCCGCTGCTGCGCAAGAAAAACGGCAAGTACGACAAGGAAGGCAACTTCGAACCGGTCAGCTGGGACGAGGCGTTCAGTGTGATGGCCGACAAATGGAAGACCTCCATCAAGCGTGACATGGAGGCGAACAGGGGCAAGGAGGTGACCGAACTCACCTCCAGCATCGGCATGTTCGGCTCCGGCCAGTGGACCATCTGGGAGGGATACGCCGCCTCCAAGCTCTTCAAGGCCGGTTTCCGCTCCAACAACCTTGACCCCAACGCGCGTCACTGCATGGCCTCCGCGGTGGTCGCCTTCATGCGCGCGTTCGGCATCGACGAGCCGATGGGCTGCTACGACGACCTGGAGCACGCAGATACCTTCGTGCTGTGGGGCGCCAACATGGCGGAGATGCACCCGGTCCTGTGGTCGCGCCTCACCGATACCCGCCTGACCAAGCCGGGCTGCGAAGTGCACGTGCTCTCCACCTACGAGCACCGCTGCTTCGAACTGGCCGATAACGGCATGGTGTTCAATCCGCAGACCGATCTGGTGATCGGCAACTATATCGCCAACTACATCATCCAGAACAAGGCCTACAACAAGGCCTTTATCGATAACCACGTCAGCTTCAACTCCGCGGTCACGGATATCGGTTACGGCCTGCGCCCGACCCATCCGCTGCAGAAGGCGGCGAAAAATCCCGACGTCGGCAAGTTCGACAAGGTCTCATTCGAGGAGTACGCGAAGCTGGTCTCCGAATACACCCTGGAGAAGGCGAGCGCCATGTCCGGTGTCCCGGCGGAGAAGCTGGAGTGGCTGGCGAAGCAGTACGCCGATCCGAACCGGAAGGTGATGTCGCTGTGGACCATGGGCATGAACCAGCACACCCGCGGGGTGTGGCAGAACGGCCTGGTCTACAACATCCACCTCTTGATGGGAAAAATATCCGAGCCCGGCAACAGCCCGTTCTCACTCACCGGTCAGCCCTCCGCCTGCGGCACCGCCCGCGAGGTGGGCACCTTTGCCCATCGCCTGCCGGCGGATCTGGTGGTGATGAATCCGGCCCATCGCGCCTTCTCCGAGAAGGTGTGGAAACTCCCCGAGGGAACCATCCCCGCGAAGGTCGGCTATCACGCCGTGCTGCAGCACCGGATGCTCAAGGACGGCAAGCTCAACTGCTACTGGGTGATGTGCAATAACAACATGCAGGCCGCGCCCAACATGAACGAGGAGAGCTATCCCGGTTGGCGCAACCCGGACAACTTCGTGGTGGTCTCCGACCCCTATCCGACCGTCTCCGCGATGGCCGCCGACCTCATTCTCCCTACTGCCATGTGGGTGGAGAAGGAGGGTGCCTACGGCAATGCGGAGCGGCGTACCCAGTTCTGGCGCCAGCAGGTGAAAGGGCCCGGCGAGGCAAGGTCCGACGTCTGGCAGTTGGTCGAATTCTCCAAGCACTTCAAGGTCGAGGAGGTATGGCCTGAGGAGCTGATTGCGAAGAGTCCGGAATACAAGGGAAAGACCCTTTATGACGTGCTGTTCCGCAACGGTCAGGTCGACCGCTTCCCGCGTGAGACGGTCAAGGATGGTGCCGGCAACGTCTACGCCAACGACGAGTCGGATCACTTCGGCTTCTACCTGCAGAAGGGGCTGTTCGAGGAGTACCGGCTCTTCAATTCGGCTGAGGGCATTCCCAAGAAGGGTCACGAGATGGCCCCGTACGAGGCCTACCACAAGGCGCGCGGCATGCGTTGGCCTGTCATCGATGGCAAGGAGACCTTGTGGCGCTTTCGCGGCGGCTATGACCCGCATGTGGCGGGCGGCAGCGATACGGTCAACTTTTACGGCAAACCGGACGGGCGGGCCGCCATCATCTTCGCCCCCTACGAGCCGCCGGCGGAGAGCCCCGATGCCGAGTTCGATCTCTGGCTCTGCACGGGCCGCGTGCTGGAACACTGGCACTCCGGTTCCATGACCCGCCGCGTGCCGGAACTCCATCGGGCGGTCCCCGATGCGGTGATCTTCATGCACCCGAACGATGCCAAGAAGCGCGGTCTCAAGCGGGGCATGTCGGCCAAGGTGCAGACCCGGCGAGGGGAACTGACCGCCCAGATCGAGACCCGGGGCCGCAACCGGATGCCGGAAGGGACCATCTTCATCCCCTGGTTCGACGCCGGACGGCTGGTCAACAAGCTCACCCTTGATGCGACCGACCCGCTCTCGAAGGAGACGGATTTCAAGAAGTGCGCGGCCAAGGTCGTTCGGGCCTGAATCGGTGACAAGGCATGACGGGACAGGGCAACGGATCCGACGGATTGACCCGCAGGCGGTTTCTCGGCGGCATCGCCGGGACCGCCTGCGGGGTCGCCCTGCTGGGTCTGGGGCTGGCGGTCCATGCGCCACGCGCCGCGTCCCTGCCGGCACGGGCACTGCGTCCGCCCGGCGCCCTGGCGGAGGAGGATTTCCTCGGTGCCTGCATCCGCTGCGGTCTGTGTGTACGCGACTGTCCCTTCGATACGCTGCGGCTGGCGAAACCCGCCGAGGCGGAGGGGGCGGCCCTGGGAACGCCCTACTTCGTCGCCCGGGAGATCCCCTGTGAGATGTGCCCGGACATCCCGTGCATCGTCGCCTGTCCCACCGGCGCACTCGACCACGGGCTCACCGACATCGACCAGGCCCGCATGGGGCTTGCCGTGTTGGTGGACCAGGAGACCTGCATCGCATTCCAGGGACTTCGCTGCGAGGTCTGTTTCAACGTCTGTCCGGTGCGCGGCGAGGCGATTACCATCGAAATGCGCCACAACCCGCGTTCAGGCAAGCACGCCCTGTTCATCCCTATCGTGCACTCGGACGCCTGTACCGGCTGCGGCAAGTGTGAGCAGGCCTGCATCCTCGAAGAGGCCGCCATCAAGGTGTTTCCGCTTGCACTCGCCAAGGGTGAAATCGGTGCCCACTACCGGCTGGGGTGGAAGGAGAAGGAGCAGGCGGGCGGCAGTCTGGTCACGCCCGATGTGGAACATCGCTACAACCTGCCGGAGGGATTGCATTACGACCACGGCGGCGAAGGGCTGGTCGGCGAACCGGCCGAGTCGCCCTTCGCAGATGACCCGTTGGAGACACTCAACCGTGGACTGGAGGGACGGTAATGAAACGCAGACCGGTCGCGGCTGCGGTCCACGCACGGGGTTGGCTATCGGCCCACAAGTGGCTGCTGCTGCGCCGCGCCAGTCAGATCGGTATTCTCACCCTGTTTCTGCTCGGGCCGCTGGCCGGCGTCTGGATCGTGAAGGGCAATCTCGCTTCCAGTCTCACCCTGGAGGTGCTGCCGCTCACCGACCCCTATCTGTTTCTGCAGATACTGTTCGCCGGGCATCTGGCCGAGAGCACGGGCATCATCGGCGTGGCGATCGTGGTGGCGTTCTACCTGCTGGTCGGGGGCCGGACCTACTGTTCGTGGGTTTGCCCGATCAACATCGTGACCGACGGAGCCGGCTGGCTGGCGGAACGCTTCGGCATCAAGCCGAATGCGCGCTTCGGCCGTGCCACCCGTTACTGGATCCTCGGCCTGACGCTCCTGTTGGCGGCGGTGACCGGTACCCTGGTCTGGGAGCTGGTGAACCCGGTGAGCCTGGTGCAGCGGGGTCTTATCTTCGGCATGGGACTCGGCTGGGTGGTGATTGCCGCGCTGTTCCTGTTCGAACTGTTTGTCAGCCGTCGCGGCTGGTGTGGCCGTCTCTGTCCGGTGGGCGCCTTCTACAGCCTGATCGGCCGCTTCAGCCTGCTGCGAGTGAGTGCCGTCGACCGCGAACATTGCGACGACTGCATGGACTGTTTCGTGGTCTGTCCGGAACCCCAGGTGATCCGGCCGGCCCTGAAAGGGGAGGCGGGCGAAGGTGTCGCAATCCTCGCCGCCAATTGCACCAACTGTGGCCGCTGCATCGATGTCTGTTCGAAGGATGTCTTCCGCTTCGGTTCCCGCTTTCGCACGACTGAGCCTTCAAGCAAGAGGAGGGAGGTAACACCATGAAACGCCTGACGATGTGGGGCCTCGCCCTGATGATTGGATCCTGGTTATCCGTCGCCGGCGCGGCGGATACGGTGAAATCCCTGCGCGGTGATGTCGCTCTCGACGCGCATTCGGAACGGCCCATGCTCAAGCAGATGATGCCCGACCGTGAACCGATCCCGCGGGATCATGTTCAGCAGCCTCCGCTGGTGCCGCACAGCATCGACGGATACCAGGTCAATCTGAAGTTCAACAAATGCATGTCGTGTCACGGCTGGGATACCTACCAGAAGGCACGTGCCACCAAGATCAGCCTGACTCACTTCAAGGACCGCGACGGCAACGACATGGCCGATGTCTCGGCACGCCGATATTTCTGTACCCAGTGCCACGTTCCGCAGACCGACGCGCAGCCCCTCGTCGAGAACGTGTACGAGCCGGCAAACGCCCGCCGATAATCGGGCAAAAAGTCCTGAGTCCAACGACGAGCGGGAGTCGAGCAATGGCTATCGAAAACGAGAAGAGAGGCTGGTGGAGGGCCCTGAAGCGCCCCTCTGCACGCTATACCATGGGTGGACTGCTGGCCGTGGGCTTTGTCCTCGGCATTGTCTTCTGGGGTGGTTTCAATACCGCCATGGAGGCGACCAACACCGAAACGTTCTGTATCTCCTGCCACGAGATGGAGGCAAACGTTTACGAGGAGTACCAGCACACCATTCACTACGCCAACCGCACCGGGGTGCGCGCCACCTGCCCCGATTGCCACGTTCCAAAGGATTGGCAGCACAAGATGGTGCGCAAGATACAGGCGAGCAACGAGGTCTTCCACTGGCTGCTCGGCACCATCGACACGCGGGAGAAGTTCGAGGGCAAGCGCATGGCCCTGGCGCAGAACGTCTGGCGGTCCATGAAGGCCACCGACTCGCGGGAGTGCCGCAACTGCCACGACTACGAGTCGATGGACTACATGGCGCAGAGTCGGCGGGCAGTACCGCAGCACATCGAGGGCTTCGACCAGGGCAAAACCTGCATCGATTGCCATAAGGGTATTGCCCACGAGCTGCCGGACATGCAGGGCGTCGATCCCAACCTCGCCTTCGGTGGGTGATCGGTAGTCGCCGCCCCTGCGGGCGAATCGAGCAGTCCACGCAGGGCGCGATCCTATCGCACCATTGCGTGTCGACACGCTGCAAACGCAGACGAAAAAAAACCCGCCACGGCTGTGGCGGGTTTTTTGTCTCTGCGGCCGATTAAGAAGCCTGGTCCAGCGCCTGGTAGTAGTCGATCAGGATCTGGGCCACCTCCGGACGGGAGAACTCCTTCGGCGGCGCGATGCCCTGGCCGAGCATCTCGCGCACCTTGGTGCCGGAGAGCAGCACGAAGTCCTCTTTGGCGTGATCCGGTGCTTCGCACATCATCACCACCTTGTTCAGCTTCTTCGACCAGGCAGTGTGGTCGGCGCGGAAGATCTCGATCTCCAGGGCGCCCGCCGGCACCTCGTCGTCGAAGATGGTCTGCGCGTCGAAGGCACCGTAGTAGTCGCCGACGCCGGCGTGGTCACGGCCGATGATGAAGTGGGTGGCGCCCATGTTCTGGCGGAACACCGCATGCAGCACCGCCTCGCGCGGGCCGGCGTAGAGCATGTCGAAGCCGTAGCCGGTGACCATCGCGGAGTTGGGCTTGAAGTAGACCTCGACCATCTTGCGGATGGCGGCATCGCGCACCGGAGCCGGGATGTCGCCCTTCTTCAGCTTGCCGAGCAGCATGTGGATGACCAGGCCGTCGCAGCCGAGGCGATCCATGGCCATGTGGCACAGCTCTTCGTGGGCCAGGTGCATCGGGTTGCGGGTCTGGAACGCAACCACCTTCTTCCAGCCACGCTCCGCGATCTCGTTGCGGATCTCGACGGCGGTGCGGAAGGTGTCCGGGAAGTCCTCGGAGAAGTAGGAGAAGTTCAGCACCTGGATGGGGCCGGAGACGACGAAGTTGCCCTGGCCATTGAATGCGGCAACGCCGGGGTGCTCGGCGTCGGCGGTGCGGTAGACCTTCTCGGTCATGAAGGCCATCTGTTCGGCGCTGGCCTCCTCGATGTTCTCGATGTCCATCACCGCCAGGACCGGGTGGCCTTCGACGTTGGGGTCGCGCAGGGCAACCCGCTTGGCGCCGGCGAGATTGTTCAGCTCGCCCTGGGTGGTGAGGTTCAGCACCGGCGTCGGCCAGAACAGGCCGGCGGTGGTGTGCATCTTCTCGGCCACGCTCATGGCGTCGGCCAGGGTCATGTAGCCGGTCAGCGGGTTGAAGTAGCCGGCGCCCAGCATCACCGCGTTGGCGGCGGCGGCGGAGGAGAGCAGCATGGAGGGCAGACTCTCCGCCTCGTGCTTGAGGGCGTCGTGCTTGTCGGAATCGTAGACGAAGAGGGGATTGAGCTTGTCGGAACCGTGAGGCTTGATCATGGGCGATCTCCTGGTTGCTTTCTTGTACCGTCGATCCGGTGAGGGGCGCCACCCGTGGGTGGTGCGCGGGGGCCCGCATTCCCTGTCGCTCTCCGTTACGGTTCAGCGAAAAGCGGCGGGAAATGTGGGCCGGTCCTACATGCCCGGCGGTAAGCCGCCCGGCAAATTCCACGAAATATACCTCCAGCACGGCAGCCTTAGTAATAGGTTCGCATGATGGGGGCATAAGGTGTGAAGCATCAGGTGGCGCGCTCCGCCACGATCTGATCTTTTCCGCCGTACTTGGCGCGGTACATCAGGTCGTCGGCGAAACGGAGAGCCTCCTCCGCTTCGGCCGGGGATTCCGGAAAGATGGCCACTCCGATGCTGAAGGTGACCGGGTATTCCGCCCTGCGCATGGTGTGCATCAGGCTGTCGCGGATGGCGGAGGCGGTGCGTGCGGCCCCCTCTTCACCGGTTTCGGTCAGCAGCACGGCGAACTCGTCGCCGCCGATTCGGGCGGCCACGTCGGTGCGCCGCAGTGCCTCCTCGAGCACCCCGCCGATTTGCCGCAGGAGGTCGTCTCCGGCCGCATGCCCCCACCGGTCGTTGACGTGCTTGAAGTTATCGACATCAATGTAGAGGAGTGTGGTCGGGTGGCCGTAACGCTTCGCGCGGGCAAACTCCTCCTCCAGCCGTTCGCGGAATGCCCAGCCGTTTGCCAGCCCGGTCAGGCTGTCGGTGCCCGAGCGGTGTTGCTCGGCACGGTAGAGGGCGCGAAAGCTGCTGATCATCAAGGCAATGAGGAGAAACAGGATGAAATGGGTCAGGCCGTGCCACAGCGTGGCCCGCCCGCCGGGATAGAGGAGCAGCCAGACGGTGCCGGAGGCCGCAATCAGCAGTATGGCGGGGAGTCGTCCGCCATACCAGGCGGCCAGGACGATGGGCGGAAGATAGAACAGTTCCGAGGGGAAGGCGGGCGACGACATCAGTTCCATCAGCACCGCAAGCAGGACCAGCAGCAGAACCACGCCTGCAGCAAGCAGGCGGCTACGGGCTTCCAGAAAAACGATAAGTCGGCGCATCACCATCCCCATCGATAGGCGGGCGGATACAACGAAAATAGCGGCGCCGTGAAACGGAGAGGGGCGGTTACGCGAAAAAAAACACGAATGGACGCATCTCCCTTGCGTCCATCGCGACAAGCAGGCCCATGGAACCGCTCTCAATTCTCGCGGGTGTTGAAGGCGCCGCCCATCATGCCCGTCGCCTTCTGCTGGATGGTTGGGTGTCGGCTATTTGTAAAGTTCGGCGTTCCCCTCCAGCAGCACCACGGTGCGCGTACCGCTCTCAAGCTCGTGGGTTACTTCAAGCATCGCCGGTTCCAGGCTGGTGCTTACGACGCGGTCATTGGTCGCTACCGTGTACACCTGCCCCACGACCATTCCGGAGTCCACCGTCGCGGAGTCCCCACCGCCACCGCCGCCGCAGCCGGCCAGCATCGCCAGGGTGGCTATCGCCACCACGCCCGTTGTGTTCTTCATCGTTGTCCCCTCAATAATTCTTGTCGAAACGGACCGAGCGCTTACCATGACAGCGGCGGGCCTCAGAAATAGAGCGACGAGCTGACCGGCATCCGCGCCCGGAGGCGCAGACCGACACCCGGCACATCCTCCATCCACACCCGGTGCCCCGCCTCCAGCGGCGAGATGGGGTCGGTCAGTTGCCTTTCGGTCACCCACTCGCCGGTGGCCGGGTCGAAGCGCTCGTAGCGGGCCACGGCCGTGCCGTCGGCATTGGTCTCCACCACCATCCGCCACAGGGCCTCGCCGTGTTCCACCGAGTAGGTGGTGGAGAGACGTCCTTCGGCATCGATGGCGACCTCCGCCCCGGCGAGACTCACCACCGTCTCGGTCACCGTGCCATCCAGATGGGTCACCCGGTGGGTGAGATACCCGTCCGCATCGATCACCACCTCCAGGGTGGTGCCGTCGGCAAGTTCCGCCCGGGTGGTGACCCGGGGCCGGCCCTCTTCGTCGGTGCTCACCTCTACCGTCGAGCCTGGGACCGCCGAGGTGACCCGGGTGGGGGTGCCATCGGGGGTGGTCAAAGTGATATCCACCCCGCCGTCCGGGGAAGTGGTCACCGTGAAGCTCACCAGGGCACCGGTGTCGGGGTCGGTGAACGACCCCTCGACCGTACGGGAGCCGTCCTCGTTGTCGGTAGCGGTGCAGTCGCCGACCGCACAGCTCACTGTTCCGTCGTCGTACGGCTCCGGCTCAGTCGGGGTGAAGGCGAAGCCGACCGTGCAATCGTCTGTAATCGCCCCGCTGGTCCAGGTGCTGCCGCTCCAGCTGCCGGAGGGACAGGTACCGGTGATCGTCGAATCCGGGGTGTAGCCCGCATCAGCAGTGACGGTACAGGTGGTGCTTGCGTTCTCCTCCACCGTGGTCGGCGAGCAGCTGGCGCTGCCGCCGGTGCCGGTCGTCACCGCAACGAGATAGGTCGCCGGCTCGGGAATGGCATTGAAAGAGAAGCTCACCGAGCAGTCGGCGACGATGGCCCCGGTGGTCCAGGTGCTGCCGCTCCAGCTACCGTCCGGGCAGGTGCCGCCGACGGTGGAGGAGCGGGTGTAGCCGCTGTTGGCGGTGACGGTGCAGGTGACCGGATCGCCCCCGAGCGCCGGGTCCGGTTCGCAGTTGGCGCTTCCGCCGGCACCGGTAGTGACGGTGATCGTATAGGGGTTCTGGGTCACCACCAGGTTGACCTGGCCAGGGGTCTCGGTGTCCACCGTCGCCGCATAGCCGGGCGGCAGGGTGCCGACCGTGAGGGTGTTGTCGGTCAGCGTCCCGGTGTAATCGATCAGCCGGTAGGTACCGGCACCGAAGCTGCCCAGATCGGTGATGTTGAGTACACCGTCGAGGGTCAGGTTGCCATTGACCTCGATGAGGTCGCTGTCGATGCCGGCGTCCCCGGCCGGGTCGCCCAGCTCAAAGTCGAGCACCGAGGTGTCATCGAGCAGCAGCTCGTTTACGGTCAGGGTGCCGGCCGAGTTTCCGGGGGCGAGGGTCGCGCCGGCCGTCACCGTCACCGTGCCCGCCACGCTGCCGCTGCCGCCCAGGGTGGCGCCGCTGTTGACGGTGGTGGCGGAGGTGATGGAGCCGTCGACCGCCAGGGTGCCTCCATTGACCGTGGTTGTGCCGGTGTAGGTGTTGCTGCCGGTCAGTGTGAAAGTGCCAGTCCCGGTTTTGGTCAAGCTGCCGTCCGCACCGGAGATAACACCACTGAACACGCTCGAGGTATCGTCTCCGCCTGATGTCAGATTATAGGAGGGCAAAGTGCTTACTTTGAGACTCACCAGCCCATCACCGGCCAGCGATCCAATGATTAAATCTTCGGTAAGCGCAAGTTTTCCGCCGGAATTGACGGTGACAGCACTATCAATACCCAGGGCTGATGAATTATCAACGCCTAGTTGCCCGCCATTAATAGTAGTACTGCCGGTATAGGTATTTGCGACGCCAAAACGTTGTGATCCAGCTCCCTCGATTACAATGTTTCCCGTACCAGAGATGGTGGCATTGTTGTTCCCGGCATAGTCGGAAATCGTTTTCAGGGTGAGCGTATTATCGTTGAGCAGAACCTTGCCACCCGTGCTCAGTGCGAGTAAGTGAATGGTCTCATCGCTGAGCAGTTCAAATTCACCTGACCCCTGCAGCACATATGAGTCGGCAATCGCATTGCCGCCTGATACCGCCAGGCGTCCGGCATCGACGCTAACTGTGCCTCCGCCTGTTTGTGAGCTGATACCGCTCAGGGTCAGCGTGCCCGCGCCCAGCTTGGTCAGGCTGCCGGTGCCGCTGAAATCGCCCGCGTAGGTCAGGTCGTCCGAGCGGTTGAAGACCAAACTGCTGTTGTTGGTGACGTTGCCGCTAATCGCACCGGTGGTTCCGCCTGCGCCGATCTGCAGGGTGCCGGCGGAGATGGTGGTGCCACCGGTGTAACTGTTGTTCCCCGATTGGATCAGGGTGCCGTCACCGCTCTTGGTCAGGGCGCCCGCGCCGCTGAGGGCGCCACTGTGGGTCAGTGTGGTGGCGGCGTCGGTCAAAAAGGTGCCGCCGCCTGCGCCGAGGGTGCCGTTGCGAATGGTCGAAAAGCTGGCGGTGGTGCGGAGCGTGCCGCCATCCAGGTTCACTGGCCCGCTGCTACTGCCCAGATTCGCGTCGGCCCCCACCACCACCGTGCCCCCGTTGATGTTGGTGCCGTGGCGATAGGTATTGGTACCGCTCAGTGTCAAGGTGCCGCTGCCGGTCTTGGCAATTTTGTAGGAAATCCAAGGCTGGTCTGCGGTGAAGATGTCTTGATTCAGGATGGTATCGCCGGAGCCGGTAATGGTCAGGGTATCCTGGTCGTCGATGAAATTGAGGTAAATCGGGGTGTTTACGGTCAGCCCTGCAGTGCCGGCGTCCCAGGTCTGGTTTTCGTTGACGACGACATTATTTGTGAGGTCGATCGTCTGCATATTGTTCGATCGATTGGTGATGCCGGTCGTGGGAAGACCCTGATCGCCCACCAGCGTGAAGGCGCTCGCGCCGGATGCGAACTCCAAGGTGGCTTTCACGCCGACGTTATTGAATGGAGATAGGCGGGTACTGCCGGCGAAGATGAGCGTATCGCCGTCGGTCGGGGAAGCGACTGGACTCCAGTTGTCGGTATCTGACCAGTTGTTCGTGGTACCACTGGCACCGGTCCAGGTCAGAGTGGCGGCCGTGGCGGGTGGACTGCAGATCAGCACGATGGCAAGGGCCAGCGGTCGGTGGCTGAGCCGCAGCCGAGGCCGACGGTGACGGCAGGTATGTTGCCCTGATGCTGACCAACTCATTCTCTGGCTCCCCGCTGAAGATATTTCCTGCAACTTGCGATTGGATTCAGCTCCGGTGGCGAAAGACCGGATGCAGAACGACCGAAAATCCTAGGGGTGCGCGGCCATGCCGACTATCCGAAATCGGCAAAAAATTGATGATGCGGCGGCGCTCACTGCCGGAGGGAGGTCTTGAGGCAGGTCTCGGATGGGCTTTCGCCGAACAGCCGCCGGTAGTCGCGGGCGAACCGGCCGAGGTGGAAGAAGCCCCAGGCGGTCGCTGCCTGGGTAACGGTGTCTTCGGGCGCGCCCGCGGTGAGCAGGGCCGAACGTACCCGGTTCAGGCGCAAAATACGCAGGTAGGCGAGAGGCGATAGCTGCAGTTCGCGGTGGAAACTGTATCGCAAGGTCCGCACCGAGACCCCGCACCATGCGCAGATATCCACCACCGAAGGGACGCGCCCTTCCTGAAGGGCGGCGTCGATGAACTCACGCGCATCCCTTACCAGCCGGTGACTACGGTAGCGTGTCCGAAGCCCGGGGGCATCGCCGGTCACTACCCCCGTCGACCGGTTCATCGCCATCAGGATGGTGTCCATCACCATGGACTGAATGGGGGCGGTGGCCGCCAAGTTGCCAGATCCTGTTTTTCTGTAGAGCTGGAGCAGGGAGAGCAAATCAGAGAAGAATGTCTGGCTCGCGAGTGTGTTGAAGGCCTGCAGTTCGGAGGGCGGTTTTTCCCAGCGGCGCTCATTGAGAATACGTGCGCCCTCAAGCAACTTTTCCTGCGGCAGACAGACGTAGACCGTTTCGATGCCGCCCGGGACTTTGGCATCGAACGGCTGGTTTTCCGGCAGCAGAAACAGCCAGGAATTCATGATTTCACGGTAGTGAGAGAAGCGCAGAGCGGGATCGGTCGTGCGGACCACGGAAACGGTGCAGACGTTTTCGGGGGTGAAACCGACTTTGTTGACGGTAAGGTTCTGTGTTTCGTGAACCGCATGCATCCCCTCGAAGCTCAAGGAGGTGCAGGTGCCCCGGTAGGAACCCGAACTGATTTGATGGATATCCAACGGAACCCAGTCTTGCGCCGCCCCTTGCAGGCTGGCGTCAATCAGCTCTTCGGATTTGAAGGCGAAGTCGCCCGCCTCTGGCGGATCGGCGGCTTCGAGGCCAGGCGTGTCTCCATCCATTCCATCACGTTTCGCCGCGCACTACACAGGAGTGCTGAAAGGATGGAGACGAGTTATGCAGGCAATTCAAGGATTTGTCAAATTACAGCATTAATTCCGCTCGTTAGTTGCGTGCGTACATATGGGTTCCCTGGTCCACCTGGCCACTGGCCACTGGCGGCGGGCGGAGGTTCGGATGAAAGGGCGAGCCCGATCCAGCCGTTTCGGACCTTCGCCCGGCGCGCCGGGTTTTACTGATAAAGCTCGGCGCTCCCCTCCACCAGCATCACAGTGCGCAGGCCGCTCTCCAGTTCATGGGTCACCTCCAGCACCGCCGGTTCCAGGCTGGTACTGACCACCCGGTCGCTGGTCTCCACCGTGTAGCTCTGCCCCACCACCATGCCGGAGTCCACGGCGGCGGAGTCCCCACCGCCACCGCCCCCGCAGCCCGCCAGCATCATCAGGGTGGCTATCGCCACCACACCCGTTATGTTCTTCATCGTTGTCCCCTCACAAAAATTCGTGTTGAAACGAGCCTGTCATTGCGAGGCGCAGCCGAAGCAATCCGATTCTCATGCACGAGATTGCTTCGCTGCGCTCGCACTGACACCCGTCGGCCTTAGAAATAGAGCGACGAACTGACAGGCATCCGTGCCCGGAGGCGCAGACCGATACCCGGCACGTTTTCCATCCACACCCGGTGCCCCGCCTCCAGCGGCGAGATGGGGTCGGCGAGGTGCCTTTCGGTCACCCACTCGCCGGTGGCCGGGTCGAAGCGCTCGTAACGGGCGACGGCGGTGCCGTCGGCATTGGTCGCCACCACCATCCGCCACAGGGCGTCCCCGTGCTCCACCGAATAGGTGGTGGTCAGCCGCCCCTCGGCATCAATGGCCACCTCCGCCCCGGCCAGATTGACCACGGTCTCGGTCACCGTGCCGTCCAGATGGGTCACCCGGTGAGTGAGATAACCGTCCGCATCGACCACCACCTCCAGCGTGGTGCCGTCGGCCAGTTCGGCAGAGGTGGTGACCTGGGGTCGTCCCTCCTCGTCGGTGCCCACCTCCACGGTGGAGCCCGGGACTGCCGAGGTGATCAGGGTGGGGGTGCCATCGGGGGTGGTCACCTCGATATCGACTCGGCCATCGGGATGGGTGGTGACTTCCAAAGTCACCTCACCGCCGGCTTCCGGGTCGGTGTAAGAGCCGCTGACCGTACGGGAACCATCCTCGTTGTCGGTGGCGGTGCATTCACCGACCGTACAGCTCACGGTACCGTCGTCATAGGGCTCCGGCTCCGGCTCGGGCTCGGGCTCGGGCTCGGGCTCGGGTGGTGGTGGTGGGGGGGGCGCCGCCACGGTCGTCACGCTGAAGGTATCCGTCACGCCGCCGATGTCGAGGGTGAGGTTGGTCTGGGTGGAATAGCTGCCAGAGGAGGTCTGGCGAGCCTGAACGGTGTCGCCATTATTCACCGTGCCGGCATCACTGCTCCAGACACCGCCGTTGACCGCGTACTGGCACTGGGTAGCAGAACAGGATGCAATTGAGATCGGTGTGGCCGTGCTGATCCCGCTTACTGTGATGGTATTCGATGCAATCACCGTGTTCCGGGCCACGCCGGTCTGGTTGGTGAAGCTGAAGGCGTCGGGGGTGGTGTCGACAAAGCGGGCTTCCACCGTACAGTTGGCCGTGACCGCATCCGTCGTGTAGGTGTCGCTGCTGATGCTGCCGCCGCAGTCGCCCGACCAGGCGTCGAAGGTGAAGCCGTCGTTGGCGCTGGCGGTGCAGGAGCTGTCGCCACCGTGCGCGACGGTGGTTGGGTCACAGGCCACCGTGCCACCTTCGGGGGGCGTGGCAACGGCATCGATCTGGTAGAGCATCGCGTTGCGGAATGTACAGGTCAGCGCCTCGCGCGGTTTGATGGTCACCGTGAGCGTGTTGCCGTCCAGCACACCCGCATCGCTGCCGCCGGTGCAGCTGGCGGCGGTGACGGCCCAGCCGGGTGGCGGGTCGGCGGTGATGGTGTACACATCGCCGATGAGCCCGGTGACGAGCCGGCTGGAGGTGACACTGTCGCCGTCGTCAGGGTTGGCGGCATCGAGCGCGAAATCGTCGAACGCCGGGTTGCCCTCGAAGACCGTCGAACCCGCATGGGCACCGGTAAAGGTAATGTCGGTACCGCTCGCCGGGTCGGAGGCGAGAACCACCTCCAGCGAGGCGGTCCCCACGGTCTTGAGGGTGAGCGGCGGATCGAAGGACTCGATGACCCGGGTCAGGCCGGGAATGATGCCGTGGCCGCCGAAGCTGCCGCCGAACAGCACGTCCAGTCCGTCGAACGATCCATCATAGCTCGGCGGGGGACCCTCAGAGTGCCGGGTGTACCAGGTTATGTCCACTCGCTGCGGCGCGGGAGCGGCAGGCGGATCGCGCGTGAACAGCCTGAAGCCGCCGGAGAAACTGCCCCAACTCCCCGAGATGGGTGTCGCGGTAAATCCCGCGACGGAGATGGGCTCGTAGGTGTACGAGGCTTCGGCGGCCTGGTCGAAGCGGAAAAAGGTTTGGGGAACGTTGTTATTAAGGAGCGATAGCGCGTAGCCTCCGCTTGTAATTATTACTTCGTGAAGCAGTGGGCCACCGTAGAGGGCGAGTACCCCTGTGTAGATGTCAGTGGCAGGTGGCCCATAGGCCCCCCCGGAGGTCGCGATCAGGCGAATGCCGTCGGGCTCTTCGCGCAGCTCCAGCACGGCCGCCTGGGCCATGCCCGCCACGGCGCAGAGCGCCACGCCCAGACAGCAGCGGCGTAGCATTGCTTTTCGTCGCTCGGATCGACAGCGCATTGTTCACTCCTCCTCGCTGGCGGCTCGCCAGGCTGGGTTTGTGGTGACGACCTTGCCGGTGCCGTCGTTCTTGATGCTGCCTCAGCCGCTACTTATGCCACCCTGGGTAGGCAGTTCGGCCAGGGCCAGGCCGGGAGGCGAGCAGCGAAGCGGCGGCGCGACGGCCAATGAGTTTGCCGAGCTTACCGGTCGACCGTTCGCTGATCGTTCGCAAGGACGAAAGGAGGGGGTGACGGACGAAAGGAGGGGGTCAGGTCTTTCCTGTTGCATTCCGCATTCGACGGACGATGCGGCTGATGTACGAATAATGCAGCCCGAAGTGGGCGCCAACCTCCTTCATGCTGTACCCACCGCTCGCGTAGGCGGCTGCAATCGCTTCATCTCGATTCTGATGAACTGCCGAGTAATGTTCCAGCGGCTTGGCCGGTGCCGGAGGGAAAGGAGGGGGTCAGGTCTTTCCTGTTGCATTCCGCATTCGACGGACGATGCGGCTGATGTACGAGTAATGCAGCCCGAAGTGGGCGCCAACCTCCTTCATGCTGTACCCGCCGCTCGCGTAGGCGGCTGCGATCGCTTCATCTCGCTTCTGATGCACTGCCGAGTAGTGTTCCAGCGGCTTGGCCGGCGCCCGTCGCTGCCTTAGCGGAATCTCGCTCAGGTCCTTCCCGGCCTCCAATTCTGCCTGCATCCTCTCGACGAACGTGTCGGACCCGAGATAAATCTGGCCTTTGAGTCGCGCCCAGGGACCGGGCTGGTTTCTCCCTTCGGCCACGAACCGGCGATAAGCTTCCACCGCCTGTCCCTTGTTCCTTGCGAAAGTAGAAAGTATCCAGTCGGTGTGAAGCCACTTCATTCCGGTGCTCTTCCCAACCGTCGCCCGATAACTGCTCCACGGCCACTCCTTCGCGCTCCTGACCATCCGTGCCCGCACCGGATTGAGCACGATGTACCGCGCCAGCTCCAGCAGATGCGTCTCCTTCTCCACCAGAATGGCCTTGTATCGCCCCTGGAAGACGTGACCCACCCGTCCGTGTTCGCGATTGAACGCCTGGGTGTAAACGCCGTTAAGCTGTCGCATCCCTTTTGCCAGATCCCCGTTCGGCGTCTCTACCAGCAGGTGGTAGTGGTTATCCATCAGGCAGTAGGCGTGCACTATCCACTCAAAACGCTCACACGCCTCCCCCAACAGCACCAGGAATCGCTCCCGGTCGGCATCGCTGCGATAGATGTCCTCCTGACCATCACCTCGCGAGGTGACGTGGTAAAGGGCGCCGGCAAATTCGATTCGTAACGGTCTCGCCATGGAGGAAGGGTATCAGAGGGAGCAGGGAAGGCAAGAGGAAAGACCTGACCCCTTTCCTCGTGGGGAAGGCAAGAGGAAAGACCTGACCCCGTTCCTCCACCCTTCCCTGGGATGACCCCTTCCCTCTCGCTCGCTCAGCGCCCGGCGTGAATGGAGTGTGATCGAATTGGGCCGGAATACGCGGCGCCTCTGGCTTCCTGTCTCACGCGACGCCAAATGAGCCAAAATCACTGGCCGGCACGCACCAGACGAACACGAGCGGCGAGGAACTTATTGTTCCAGGCGTCGCCGTCGCCGTCGAAGAGGACGCTCCACGCATGGGCCGAGCCCGAAGCAACCGGCGACGACGACCAGAAGATAGCGGGTGGCGTCGCGGGAAAGTAGGTCTCGTTGATGGCTGGCGAGTAACAGGCGGTCTCCACGAGACTCCTCAGTTCCTTCAGATTGGGCAGGCGCCAGTCGGTGTGCGTGGCGAAGCCGACGCCATCGTTGGCCGTCTTGGCCTGCTCGAGCGCCTGCTGCCATGTATAGGTCAGGTCGCCGGTGATAGTGGTGCAATCGGCGCCCGACAGCCCCTCGGCGCACTGCTTCCACATCAGGCCGGTGACGGTGTCGGTGACGGTGCCGTCGTTGGCGGTATAGCGGGCATCGGGGCGGGTGAGCGGGATATTGTCGTTGCAGGTCTGCGCCGCCGCCGCCGACAGGCTGACCGCCAGCAGGGCGGCGCCGGTAAGGGTTCGGATTGTATTGTTCATCTTCAATGCTCCTTATCTGGTCCCATCTTGTCGTTCGTTCGATGCCGTCACCTACTGGGGAAGCGGCACACCACCTCCTCGATGAGGACAAGGAGGCGGTTGGCATCGCGGACGGTGGGCGGCAGTCCGCCGCCCCCGCTCATGGATACGCTCACCGGCCAATACTCCAACTACTGACCGGCACGCACCAGACGAACACGATTGAAGTCGCCCTTATCGTTCCAGTCGACGTTGCCGCCGGCGAAGCCGACAAACCACGCATTGGCCCAGAACCGAGCATGCGGCGACGACGACCAGTGCCAGTTCGAAACCGTGTTCGGGAAGAAGCCGGTGTCGATGGCCGGCGACGTGCGACTCAGGTCGGCAATGGACTGCAACTCCTCCTTGTTCGGTAGCCGCCAGTCGGTGGCACCGCACAGGCGGTCGTCATCGGCCAGGCTGTTGACCGCCGCAACGAACTTCTCCGTGTCACAATTGGCGCCACCGAGGCAGGTCCCTCCGTCGGCAGTGCCGGCGCTGCCGCCGTTGGTCGCCGCAACCGAGTTGTACCAGGTGTAAGTCCAGCCGTTGTGGCGCAGGTGGGTGTTGTCGTTCACCTTCACCTCCCACATCAGCCCGGTGACGTTGTCGAGAACGCAGGACCACTTGGTGCCCGCCGCCTCGCTGCCCGCCTCGTTCCAGGTGCCGTTCTGGATGCCGAGCGGGATGCCGTCGCTGCCGATTTTGGTGAAGGCGAAGCCGGCGTGGCCGTCGCTGTCGTCGTTGGCGGTGACATCACGACCGTAGTGGGCGTCCTGGCCCGGGGGGACTGGGTCGTCGTCGTCATCAACACCCGCGACGGTGGCGGTGGCAGGCGTGGGGATGGTGGCGCAGTCGAGGTTGTTGTTCTCGTGACCAGTTAAGGGAGCGTAATCCCCGCAGAGGGTGATGCCGGTGTCGTTGAGTTTGCCCCCGTCATCGTTGTGGATGGTGCCGGTGGCGACGTCAGTGCCGAGTTGGGCGTTGGCCGAAATGTTGCTCAGGGTGACGGTGAGCGTCTCGCTGGACTCGGCGGTGGTGTCGCCGTTGACGGTGATGGTGATTTGCGCGGTGGTCTGGGTCGCCGGGATGGTGGCGGTGTCGGTGGCCGCGACGTAGTCGCTGCCCGCCGTGGCGGTGCCGTCGGCGGTGGTGTAGTCGACGGTCACGTCGCCATCGGCCTGGGCGCTCATGGTGAGGGTGAAGACGAGATTGGAGGTGCCTGCGTCGCCTTCGATAACACCCGCGTCGGCGATGCTGACGGTCGGCAGGGCGACAAAGCTGGCGCTGACGGTGCAGTTACCCGTAATGGCACCGGTGGTGTAGATGCTGCCCGACAGGCTGCCGCCGCAATCGCCCCCAACGGTGTCGATTTCGTAACCGTCGTCCGGGGTCACGGTGAAGGCGGTGGTGTTGCCGCTGGTGACGGTGCTGCTGGTCGGGCTGATGCTGCCACCCGTGCCGGCGCTGGTGCTGACGGTGTAGCTGGGCGGCGGCGTGTAGATGGCGCTGAAGCTGGCGGTCACGGCGCAGTCGGCGGTGACCGGGCCGGTGGTGTAGGTGGTGCCCGAGAGGCTGCCGGCGCAACCGCTGACGCTGTTGATTGTGTAACCGGAGTTGGGGGCCACGGTCAGGGTGGCGGTGTTGCCGTCGACTATCTCCTGGCTGGCGGGCTCGATGCTGCCGCCATTTCCCGCGCTGGCGCTGACGGCGTGGGTGACCGGTTCGGGCTCGGGCGTCGGTTCGGGTTCGGGCGCAGGGATGCCGGCCGGGGTCGGGTTGGTGGCGTCGCTCAGCCAGACGATGAAGGTATCGAGCCATGCATCCAGGCCGGCACCGTTGTCGAGGGCGGTCCGGACATCGGTCAGCGCGAAGGCGCTCTCCGGCACCGCCTCGCCGGTGAGCAGTTCATGCGCAAAGGGGTCGTAGTCAAAACCGAAGGTGCCGGCGAGCAGTGCCCGGGCATCGGCGGCGTTGAAGCCCTGCTGGTCCATGAGCCGGACGATGAGGGTGCTCCAGGGGGTGGCGTGGCATTCGGTGCTCTCGCACCACGCTTCCAGGGTACCGGCGTATGGGGCGCCATCATGCGTGCCGCCGCTCGAGCGCAGACGGTACGGCGGGGCAGTGTCGAGGTCGCGGGCGAATCGGCCGTTGCCGTCGGTCTCGGCTTCGCCGAGCCGTTCACCGGCGGCATTCAGGAATTCAATGGTCGCCCCGGCCAGGGGGCCGTTGACGGCGTAGCCGCTGACCGTGGTGGTACCGCTGCCGCCACCGCCGCCGCCGCCGCCACAAGCCCCGAGCACAAACGAGAGGAACATGAGAGTGAGGAGGCGCCCCATGGCACCACGGGTGACGGTCACCATCATTGGAAACTCCAAAGTCAAAGTTGTTCGCGCGGCTTAGGGCGTCGCTGTGCAAGGGTTGTACGCCGTCAAAAAGTCAGATCGGATGACTGACGGCTCAATCGGTTTGCCGAGCTTACCGGTCGACCGTTCGCTGATCGTTCGCAGGCAAATCGCAGCAACAGGCGCGGCAGGGGCGGAGTTATGGCCCTATTGCACTTCAAGATGTTCGCGCTATATTCCCGGCCTTGTTCCTGAGCAGTACAGATAACGAAACGAGCCGATATGGGTATACGAAACAGGGGACGTGCACTGGAGTTGACGCTGTTCAACGGGTTCGGTGTCCGGCTGGATGGCCGGCCGCTCGGTGGTTTCTCCTACAACACGATGCGTGCCCTGCTCGCCTATCTGGCTGTAGAGCCGCCGCGCGATCACCGTCGCGAGTTTCTGGCCGAACTGTTGTGGGAGGGCCAGGACCTGACCACGGCGCGCGGTAATTTGCGCCGGGCCTTGTCGGACTTGCGCCGCGCCATCGAAGTGCCGTCGGGAAAGAGTCTGTTTATCGCCGGCAAACAGAGCCTGCGTTTCATCCCCGATCTGTCCGTCGATGTGTTCAATTTCGCCAGGCCCCTTCCTGCCTGCGACATGCAATCCGAGCAACACTGCATGGCTTGCCTGACGGAGATGGAGCAGACGGCCGGACTCTATCGCGGTGAGTTTCTACAGGGCTTTGCCTTGCCGGAGTGTTACGCGTTCGAGGAGTGGTTGCTGCTACAGCGCGAAACCCTGCATCGACATGCGCTGGCGCTTTTCGAGCGAATCGCGAACTGTCATGAGCGACTCGGCAATTATGCCGGGGCCTTGCCCTTTGCCCTGCGCTACGTGGAACTGGAACCAACCGACGAGGCGGGCCATCGCCGTGTGATACGTCTTTACGCGCTGGATAATCAGCCGGGCGTTGCGCTTCACCAATACAACAAGTGCGTGCAACTGCTGAAAGACGAGTTGGCTGCGTTGCCGGAAGAGGAGACGCAAAGGCTTGCGCGGCAGATTCGGCTCGGCGAGGTGGGCGCGGCTCCGCGACCATCGACGCGCGGCCAGGAGTTCCAGGCACTCTCGTCGGCACCGGCCGAACGCCGCCAGGTGACCGTGTTCTATTGCGAGCTGAATCTGAGCGATGAGTTCGACAGTGACGACCCCGAAGAGGCATGGGAACGTCTGCAGTCACCCCAGGCACGCTGCCTGGAGATTGTTCGCCGCTATGGCGGACACACCGTTCAGGCGCATGGTGGCGGCCTGTTGGTCTATTTCGGGTATCCGCTGGCCGATGAAAATGCGGCGCGCCATGCCGTGAACGCCGCCCTCGCCATCGTTCAGGATTCCGGTGACGTGATCGAGGCACGCATCGGCGTGCACACCGGCGTGATCATCACTGGCCTGGATCCGTCCATACCGGATACCGTTGGCCAGACATCACGCCTGGCCATTCAATTGCGCCAGGGGCTTCCACGGGGTGAGAGCGGCGTAGCGATCAGTCACTCCACCTACGCCATCGTCAATCGCTGGTTCGAGTGCGTCGATCTGGCCGGGATGCTCCCCCCGGGTACGGCACAGGCAACAAGGTTGTACCGGGTCGAGAGCGCGAGCGGTGCTCGCAGCCGGCTCGATGCGGCTACACGTTTGACACCGATGGTGGGTCGGCACGCAGAACTGGCGCGGCTGCACGCCCTGTGGCTTCAGGCAAAGGAGGGTCACGGTCATGCGCTACTGCTTCAGGGTGAACCGGGCATCGGCAAATCGCGACTGATACACAGCTTTCGGCAGGCGGCAGCTCGCGATGGCGCCGTATTCGAGCTGTGCTGTTTCGCCGAGAGCTGCCACTCGTCGTTTCACCCCGTCATCGCCTTGATCGAGTCTATTTTCGGCTTCGAGCGAACGGACACGCCGGAGCGGAAATTCCACAAACTCGCCGCCCATCTTGCCGCGACGCCGGTCAGCCGCAATGCCGCCGCCGTTTCCCTGCTCGGAAAGCTGTTGGGTTTGCCGTTGCCCACGGGATACCAGGCGTTGGAAATGACGGCACAGGAGGTGAAACTGCACACTGCTTCCGTCCTCGCCGACCTGATGCTGTCAATGGTGGCCGGCAAGTGCGCTTTGCTGATCTGGGAGGATCTACACTGGGCCGACTATTCCACGCTGGAGTTCCTAAGCGAGTTCGTCGAGCGCGCCAAATCGGCAGGGATCCTGATGTTGCTGACAGCTCGCCCCGGTTTCATCCCCCCCTGGACGACCCCCTCGGCCGATACCGTGACCTTGTCGCCGCTGGGCAAACAGGAAGTGGAACAGATGATCCTGGCGTTGGATGCAACGCTGCCAAACGATACCGTGGCGCGGATCATCGAAAGGGCGGACGGGGTCCCGCTGTTCATCGAGGAGATCGTCGCAAGTATCGCCGCCGCTTCAAACGCCACGATACCCGCCACCCTGCATGATCTGTTGGCGACCCGCGTCGACATTTTGGGGCGGGCGAAAGGGACGGCGCAGCTTGCCGCATGCATCGGCAGGGAGTTTGACCTGCAACTGCTGCAAACGGCCTCGACCCTGGACGGGCAGGAGATTGATGAGCACCTGACGCTGCTGTTTGAAACCGGATTGTTGACCGAACTGGGGCAAACTACCGCCCAGTTCAAACACGCCTTGATCCAGGATGTCTGCTATCAATCGCAAACCCGCGCCGACCGCAGGGCCGCTCACCAGCACATCGCGCAGGCCCTGCTGACGGAATTCCCGGATCGGGTGGCAACACGTCCAGAACTGGTGGCCCGACACTGCTTTGCCGGCGGCGAGATTGCCAGGGCCGCCGAGTATTGGGCGATGGCCGGCCGCCGCGACGTGGCCAACGGTGCCAACACCGAGGCGATCGAGCATCTCAACGCGGCGCTGGACGCGCTGCACATCCTGCCGGCCGATGGCACCCACATCCGGCTGGAGACGATGCTCTATCTCAACCTCGGTGCCGCCTGGATGAGCGCGGGAGGTTATGGTTGTCAGGAGGCCCGTCAGGCCCATCTCAAGGCGATGGAACTGAGCGGAGGTGAGAAAGACGACGCCGGGTTGTTCGCGACTCTGCGCCGGCTGTGGATGGTCGACTACATGTATTTGGGAAGTCAGGCCGCCTCTGAAATGGCCGAACAGATGCTGCGTTTGGCGGAACAGACCCAAGACCCGGTACAGCTGCAGGCCGCCCACGACTCTTATGGGGTGAGTATCGCTTGCATGGGCGATCTGGCCGGCGGGTTCTCTCATTACACGCGAGGGGCTGCACTCTACCGGCCCGAGCACCACAGCGAGATGGTCGCCCGGTTTGGCGAAAATGTTGCCATCAACAACGGTGTGCATTTGGCGATGACGCTATGGTTGCGCGGCCATCCCGAGCAGAGCCTGGCCTGCGTGGAAAACACGCTGGCAAACGCCAGAGAGCAAGCGCATCCCCATAGCCTGTGCATCGCCCTGTACGGCTGCGCACTGGTCAGTCGCTGGCGTCGGGAGGTGGAGGTTTCGGCACGCTACGTCGAGGAGTCCCTCGCCTCCGCCGCCGAGTTTGAGCTGCCGTTCTGGCAGCTGTCGGCCGCGGCCGATTGGGCATGGATAAGCGCCATGCGTGGAGATGCGTCGGACTCGCTCGCATTTCTCGCCCAACTACGGGACAACCCCGAGATTCCCGGTGCCGCAAACATCCTCTTTTACCAGCAGTTGGCCGACGGGCTTGTCCACCTGGCACGCTATCCGGAGGCCTTGGCGGTTCTGAATGATGCGATTGCCCTGGCGGATGAACGGAACGAACGTTACCTGGAGGCGGACTATCACCGTTTGAAGGGCATCTGCCTGACGAAGAGCTCGCCGGATGGTCAGCTGGAAGCCGAAACCTGCTTCAACAAGGCGTTATCGATCAGCCGTCAGCAGGGCGCCTTGTCGCTGGAGTTGCGAGCCGCCATCGGCATGGCCAAGCTGTGGCATGAGACCGGCCGCGTGCAAGAGGCCACCCGGTTGCTGGAAGATGTCTGTGGCCGGATGGAGGAGGGGTACGACAGCATCGATTATCGCGAGGCGAAAGCGCTGCTGGATGCCTAGCGCCGGCCTGGTATGGCGAAACTTCACACTTGCTCTCGCCGGCCAGCACAAGAGGCAACGGGTGACCACTCCTGCGGGTTTACGCAAGAAGGGCGCCTCGCGGCGCCCTTTCTGGTCGGACAGGGATTGGCTTTACACCGTCTGGTAGTAGAGGTTCTGCGGGTGGTTGGCCTGGGCGAAGAAGAACCAGCGCTCGAACAACAGGCCGACGTACTGGATCACGAAGGCAGCAGCGAGCAGGCCGGCGGAGTTGGCCTCCATGCCCGCCCACAGCAGTAATACCGGAATCGGGAACACCAGCACCAGGAAGATCCATTTCACCGAACGCATGAAGGTGATGGTGGCGCCGTGGAAGAACTCGCGGGTGTTGAAGGCGCCGCCCATCATGCCCATCGCTTTCTGCTGGATGCGCGGGTGACGGATGCCGATGGCGGTCTGCAGGGAGGACTTGTGCTTGATGCGGGCGTTGCGGATGAGGGAGGCGCTACGGGTGGCGAGCGCGGCCAGGGTGATGATGATGGCCCAGGTGCCGAAGAAGGTCACCAGCTCCGGCGCCTGCGACTGGGCGAAGGCGGTCGCCAGGGTGAAACCGGAGGCGGTGCCGAGCAGCAGGTAGTTGATCACCGTCAGCGGGCTCGCCCACTCCTGCAGGAACTTGATCGCCGCATAGATCATGCCGGTGCAGAGGAAGAGGGCGAATACTGCGACTGTGGCCAGCGTACCGATCACCAGCGTCAGTTGCCCCTCCACGTGTGCGGTACCGAACAGGTTGGCCTCCCAGCCGAACCAGTGGAACACGGCGTACAGGAACACCATGAACATCGCCGCAGGCAGGGCGATGATCTCCCGCGACAGCCAGGAGGTGCGCCACTGGCTGGCCGCGCGCCAGGCACGGGTGGCGAAGTAGGAGGGCTTGCCGAGGTGGAACACCGAAGCGCCGAGTCCGCCAGCGAGGAACGCCAGCGCGACCAGGCTGCCGAGGGCATAGAAATGGGTGTCCTGCGCCGGCAGCAGTTCCAGCGCGGCGTAGCTCTGGCCGGTGAACAGTGCCAGGAAAAGCCCTTGGCCGACGCCGATGAGGGTAGTTAGAAAGATGACGGAAAATGCGGGATGCATCGTTTAACTCCAGTTCGTTTGCAGGGGGCTAGGGGCTGGGGATTAGGGGCTAGGGAATGAGTCGCTGCGCGACAGGTTTTTTCTACTAGCTCCTAGCCCCTGGCCCCTAGTCCCTCGAATCACATCAGCCAATCGTCGAGGGTGACCTCGTGGCTCGGCCCGTGACGAATGTCTTCCTTCTTCAGCGGGTTGTCCTCGCGCACCAGTTCGTCCTCGTGGATCGGTTTGCGGGTCTTGCGCCGCGGCAGGTAGTGGTTGGCGGGCTTGGTGCCCCACTCGGGCATCAGCTGGTAGCCGCCCTGTTCACGGATCGCCAGCGAAACCTCCGAGTCCGGGTCGTGGATGTCGCCGAACAGCCGTGCCGAGGTGGGACAGGAGAGCACGCAGGCCGGCTTGCGCTCCGCCTCCGGCAGCGACTGGTCGTAGATGCGATCGACGCAGAGGGTGCACTTCTTCATCACCTTCTGCTGCTCGTCTATTTCGCGCGCGCCGTAGGGACAGGCCCAGGAGCAGTATTTGCAGCCGATGCACTTGTCGTAGTCCACCAGCACGATGCCGTCCGCCTCGCGCTTGTGGCTCGCCCCGGTGGGACAGACCGGAACGCACGGGGCGTCCTCACAGTGCAGGCAGCTCTTCGGGAAGTGGACCGTCTCGGTGTTGGGGAACTCGCCCACCTCGTAGGTCTGCACCCGGTTGAAGAAGGTGCCGGTCGGATCCTTGTCGAAGGGGCGGTCGTCGAACATCGGCCCCGCCTGCCCGGAGGTGTTCCACTCCTTGCATGACGTGACGCAGGCGTGGCACCCCACGCAGACGTTCAGATCGATAACCAGTGCCAGTTGAGTCATTTTGATAACCCTTAAAGCCTTACCGCAGAGGCCACAGAGGTCGCAGAGGGAAAAGAAAATGCATTCAATCGTCTTTTCTCTGTGTCTCTCTGCGACCTCTGCGGTGGATATGTTTTGCCTTTAGCCGCGCTTCAGGAACCGGCCGGCGAAGAAGCTCTGCCGCTTGCGCCGCGGCGGGGTGCCGGGGGCGGGCGGGACCGGTTTGAACTGGGGCCAGCTCACCTTCTCTTCGTCGGGTTCCGCCTTATAGACGCGCACCCGCACGTCGTACCACCCCGCCTGGCCGGTGACCGGGTCGGAGTTGGAGATGTGGGCGCCCGACTCGTGCACCGGCAGCTCCTCGGAGATGACATGGTTGAGCAGGAAACCCTGCTTCGCTTCATTGGCCTCGGGGCCCAGGTTCCAGGCGCCGCCTGCCTTGCCGATGGCGTTCCAGGTCCAGACCGTGCCCGGCTCCACCGCCTCGGAGAACTTGCATATGCAGCGCACCTTGCCCCACTGGGACTCCACCCACACCCACTCACCGTCCTCGATGCCTTGGGCCGCGGCCACCTTCGGATGGAGATAAAGGTGGTTGTAGGTGTGGATCTGGCGCAGCCAGGCGTTCTGCGAATCCCACGAGTGGTACATCGCCATCGGCCGCTGGGTGATGGCGTTGAGCGGGTAGCGGTGCTTGTCCGAGAGCTGCGCCTCCAGCGGCTCGAAGTAGAACGGCAGCGGATCGAAGAAGGTCTCGATACGCCGGCGCAGCCGCTGCGGCGGCTGCCGGCCGTCGGTCTTGCCCTGCGCCGCGAGACGGAACTTCTGCAGCACCTCGGAATAGATGTGGATCAGGATCGGCTCGGCATAGCGGGTCATGCCGTGGCTCTGCGCCCACTGCAGGTAGCCCTGGTTCCAGTTGCGCATGTACTGGTAAGACTTGGGCAGGTGGTAGTGGAAGACGCAGTTGTTCTTCTCATACATCTGCCACTGGTTGGGGTTGGGCTCGCCGCGCAGCGACTTCTCGCCCCCCTTGCCGCGCCAGCCGCCGAGGAAGCCGATGCCGGAGCCGGGGGCGGTCTCGAAGTTGGTGACGAAGTCCGGGTAGTCGCGGAACTTGCGCGCCCCCTGGTCGGTGACGAAGGCGGGGAGCTTGAGGCGTGAACCCAGCTCGATTAGCACCTCCTGGAACGGTTTGCACTCGCCGGTCGGCGGCACCACCGGGATGCGTACCGAATCGACCGGGCCGTCGAACTCGGAGATGGGGCGGTCGAGCATGGACATCACGTCGTGCCGCTCCAGATAGGTGGTGTCCGGCAGGACGAGGTCGGCGTAGGCCACCATCTCCGACTGGAAGGCGTCCGCCACCACCAGGAACGGGATCTTGTACTCGCCATCCTCGTTCTTGTCGTTGAGCATCTGGCGGACCTGCTCGGTGTTCATGGTCGAGTTCCAGGCCATGTTCGCCATGAAGATGAACAGGGTGTCGATGGGGTAGGGGTCGCCGCGCCAGGCGTTGGTGATGGCGTTGTGCATCATGCCGTGGACCGACAGCGGGTACTCCCAGGAGAACGCCTTGTCGAGACGCACCGGCTCGCCCTTGTCGTCCACGAAGAGGTCGTCCGGGTCCGCCGGCCAGCCGAGCGGCATGCCGTCCAGCGGGGTGTTGGGCTGTACCCCCTCCGGGCCGGTCGGGGTCTTGGGGCAGGGCGGAATCGGGCGTGGGAAAGGCGCCTTGTGACGGAAGCCGCCCGGGCGGTCGATGGTGCCCAGGATCGACATGAGAATCGACAGCGCGCGAATCGAGTGGAAGCCGTTGGAGTGGGCGGCCAGACCGCGCATCGCGTGGAAGGCGACCGGGTTGCCGGTGACCGACTGGTGCTCGTTGCCCCACACGTCGGTCCAGGCGATGGGCAGCTCGATCTTCTCGTCACGGGCGACGATGCCCATTTCGTAGGCGAGGCGGCGGATAGTTGCGGCCGGGATGCCGGTGATGTTTTCCGCCCACTCGGGGGTGTACTCCTCCACCCGATCCGCCAGCAGCTGGAAGGCGGGCTTGACCGGCGTGCCGTCGGAGAGCCGGAACTCGCCAAGCAGACGCGGGTCGACCCCGGGGGTGTGGGTGGAGATCGGCTTGTTCAACTCCCGATCCCACCACAGCTTGTTCTGCGGGTCGAAACACCCCTCCTCCGGCGGCACCTCGAAGCGGACGAACATGCCGTACTCCGGGCTTTCGGGGTCCATGTTCACCAGCTGGGCGCTATTGGTGTACTGGATCAGGAAGTCGCGGTCGTAGAGCCCCTGCTTGATGATCTCGTGGGTGAGGGCCAGCAGCAGGGCGCCGTCGGTGCCCGGCTTGATGGGCACCCACTCGTCGGCGATGGCCGAGTAGCCGGTCCGCACCGGGTTGATGGAGATAAACCGTCCGCCGTTGCGCTTGAACTTGGACAGTGCGATTTTCAGCGGGTTGGAGTGGTGGTCCTCGGCGGTGCCGATCATCACGAACAGCTTGGAGCGATCCAGGTCCGGCCCCCCAAACTCCCAGAACGAACCGCCGATCGTATAGATCATGCCGGCGGCCATGTTGACCGAGCAGAACCCGCCGTGGGCGGCGTAGTTCGGGGTGCCGAACTGCTTGGCGAACAGGCCGGTGAGCGCCTGCATCTGGTCGCGGCCGGTGAACAGGGCGAACTTCTTCGGGTCGGTGGCGCGGATATTCGCCAGCCGCTCCTCCAGCATGCCGAACGCCTCCTCCCAGGAGATGGGCTCGAACTGGCCCTCGCCGCGGTCGGCGCCGGGCTTGCGGCGCAGGGGCCGGGTCAGCCGGGCCGGGGAGTACTGTTTCATGATCCCCGAAGCCCCCTTGGCGCAGATGACGCCCTGGTTCAGGGGGTGGTCCGGGTTGCCCTGGATGTAGCGCACCTCACCGTCGCGGACGGTGACACGGATGCCGCAGCGGCAAGCGCACATGTAGCAGGTCGTGTTCTTGACCTCGACCCGGCCGGCGCTGGTAGGATTCGCAGCCTGTTTCATGCGGAGTTCACTCTTGCTGGAGGCCCCGTGGGGCCCGAAAAACAAAGGGCCAGCAGCACCTGAATGCCTGGCCCCCCGCCTTTCTGGAATTAGTCTAGACAAATATTGCTTTTTACTAATATACCGCAACCGCCTGGGGTGGCTCATACCCCAGTTGGAATAGTCCGGGCACTCCTGTCGGTATAGAAATAAGCCGCCTTTATGCGCGGCAAAGATAGTTCTGTTTGGACTGCCCCGGTGCTGGCAGTAAGGTAGGTCGCCCGGTGACTATAATGTCTATCCACCGCTCTGCGGTCTCACCGAATGAAAACTGCCCTTGCGCGTTGTGTATCGCATGCGCCGTTGTGGTAGTCTCGCCGCTCCGAAAAATAGGCCCGTCCCCACGGGGGCCGGCCGGAGAACGACTTTAACAGGTCGGCCGCTCCGCGGCGAATCGCGATTCGAAGGTGGTTATTACTAGAGGAGCAACGATAATGCCCACGTTTGTACGTACCGACAAATGCGATGGCTGCAAGGGTCAGGACAAGACCGCTTGCATGTACATCTGCCCGCACGATCTCATGAAGCTCGACAAGGACGGCTCCGAAACCGGCCACGCCATGCGCGCTTTCAACCAGGAACCGGAGCAGTGCTGGGAGTGCTACTCCTGCGTGAAGATCTGCCCGCAGCAGGCCATCGAGGCCCGTCACTACGCTGACGTCGTGCCGCTCGGCGGCTCCGTGCAGCCGCTGCGTGGTTCCGACTCCATCATGTGGACCATCAAGTTCCGCAACGGCACCCTGAAGCGCTTCAAGTTCCCCATCCGCACCACCCCCGAGGGTTCCATCGACCCGTACGGCAGCAAGCCGGAAGCCGAAATGGCCAAGATCACCGATACCGGTTTCTTCGTACAGCACAACGGCTATCGCGTCGGCGACCCGTCCGAGCTGATCCGCAAGTAAGCGGCATCAAGAACTCACGAACGAATTGAGGAACTGAAGAATGGCTGGTGAATTTGGTAATCCGGAAATCGTCGAAGAAGAGGTAGACATCCTTCTGATCGGCGGCGGTATGGCTTGCTGCGGTGCCGCATACGAGATCATGCCGTGGGCCAAGGCCGCAGAGAGCGCCATGGGCCGCGAGATCACGATCAAGCTGGTCGACAAGGCCGCCATGGATCGCTCCGGCGCCGTGGCTCAGGGTCTGTCCGCCATCAACACCTACATCGGCACCGAGCAGGACCCGGCCGATTATGCCCGCATGGTCTCCAACGACCTGATGGGCATCACCCGTGACGACCTGGCCTACGACCTGGGCCGCCACGTCGACGAGTCCGTGCACCTGTTCGAGGAGTGGGGCCTGCCGATCTGGAAGACCGACGAGAACGGCGAGCGTCACGACGGCTCCAAGGGTCTGCCCGCTCTGAAGGACGGCGGCAAGCCGGTCCGTTCCGGCAAGTGGCAGATCATGATCAACGGCGAATCCTACAAGTGGATCGTCGCTGAAGCCGCGAAGAAGGCTATCGGTCCGGAGCGGATCGAGGAGCGCATCTTCATCGTCAAGCTGGTCAACGACAAGAACGACAAGGGCCGCGTCGCCGGTGCCGTCGGCTTCTCCGTCCGTGACCACAAGGTTGTCGTCTACAAGTTCAAGGCGTGCCTGCTGGCCGCCGGTGGCTGCGTGAACATCTTCCGTCCGCGCTCCGTTGGTGAGGGCACCGGCCGCGCCTGGTACCCGGTGTGGAACGCCGGTTCCACCTACTCGATGGCGGCCGAGGCCGGCGCCGAGCTGACCATGATGGAAAACCGCTTCGTGCCGACCCGCTTCAAGGACGGTTACGGCCCGGTTGGCGCCTGGTTCCTGCTGTTCAAGTCCAAGGCCACCAACGCCTACGGCGAGAACTACCTGGCCAAGAACGCCGAGATGCTGAACCAGTACCCTCCGTACGGTCAGGCTGCCGTTCCCGCCTCCTGCCTGCGTAACCACGTTATGCTGCGCGAGATGAAGGAAGGCCGCGGCCCGATCTGGATGGATACGGTCACCGCTCTGGCGAACCTGCGTGAGTCGCTCTCCCCGCGCGAAGTCAAGCACCTCGAAGCCGAGGCCTGGGAAGACTTCCTCGACATGTGCGTCGGCCAGTGCGGTATCTGGGTCGGTGAGAACATCGAGCCGGAGAAGAAGAACTCCGAGCTGATGCCGACCGAACCCTACCTGCTGGGTTCCCACTCCGGCTGCTGCGGCATCTGGACCTCCGGTCCGGAAGATGTCGGTGCTCCGACCGACGAGGCCCTGCCGGGCGTACCCGAGCACCTGCCGAAGGGCTGGCACTGGGGCTACCGCGGCATGACCACCGTGAAGGGTCTGTTCACCGCCGGTGACGGCGTGGGCGCTTCCGGCCACAAGTTCTCCTCCGGCTCCCATGCCGAGGGTCGCATGGCCGCCAAGTCGATGATCAAGTTCGTCCTCGACAACAAGGACTGGACCCCGGAACTCGACACCAGCGTCGAAGACCTGGTCGCCGAGATCTACAAGCCGGTCCGGAACTACATGGAGCACAAGGACTACACCACCGCTATCGACGTGAACCCGCACTACATCACGCCGAAGATGCTGCAGTTCCGCCTCCAGAAGATCATGGACGAGTACGTCGCCGGTGTTGCCACCTACTACAACACCAACGACAAGATGCTGGAAGTGGCCGAGCAGAAGCTCGAAATGCTGAAGGAAGACGCTGAAAAGATGCGTGCCAAGGACCTCCACGAGCTGCTCCGCGCGTGGGAGAACTATCACCGCATCCTGACGGCCGAAGCCCACATGAAGCACATCCAGTTCCGTGAGGAGTCCCGTTACCCGGGCTTCTACTACCGCACCGACAAGAACTTTGTCGATGAGGAGAACTGGCACTGCTTCGTCAACTCCATCTACGACAAGAACACCAAGAAGTGGACCTGCTTCAAGCGCGCCCACGTCGATCTGGTGGACAAGTCCAAGCTGTTCAAGAAGGCCGATCACTAAGGCCCTCTTGCAGTAACGGAGTAAGAGGCCGGGCAGCGCAAGCTGCCCGGCTTTTTTTGTTCATGAAGCGTGAAGCGATTCGGGGCGGTGATTTGGATGGGTCGGACACTCCTGTCCATCGCCAAATGCCGAGCCCGGCCCTCCGGGGTACAGGGAGAGAGTCGTGACAACGGTTCGGATTGACGGTTTTCCGCTTCACGTTTCACGCCTCACGGGCGTTCCGGTGGTGGCACTCGCCCCACCGTACCGCTATCCTATTGCGCCCCGCTTAGCCCGCTTCTTCCGAGGTATTCCCCCATGGTCGACAACAGCGCCTTACCCTTCCAGAGTCCCGTGGTGCCCAAGCTCTACGGCGGCGACAAGACAATCAACTTCAGTTGCTACAAGGGCATCGGCTGCTTCAACGCCTGCTGCAAGTGCATCGACATCACGCTGACCCCCTATGACATCATCCGCCTCAAGACCCGGCTGGGAATGAAGTCGTGGGAGTTCCTGCGCGTGTACACGGTGCCGTTCGAGATGGAGAAGGACGGCATCGCGGGGGTGAAGCTGCGTACCCGAGGCGAAACCACCGAGTGCCAGTTCATGACCGAGGAGGGGTGTTCGGTCTATGAGGATCGCCCAACTGCATGCCGTTACTACCCGGTGGCGCTGGTGGCGATGCGCAAGCAGGATGAATATACCGATACCAACTCCTACGCCGTGGTACAGGAGGAGCACTGCCTGGGGCATCAGGAGGCGCGGGAGCTGACCATCGACGAGTATCGCGCCGACCAGGGGTTGATCGACTACGACAACCTGGCCCGCGGCTGGCGTCAGCTGATCCTGAAAAAGAAGTCCTCCGGACCTGCCATCGGCAAGCCGTCAAAACGCAGCCTGCAGCTCTTCTTCATGACCTGCTACGACATCGATCGCTTCCGTGAATTCACCCGCAGCGAAGGGTTCCGAGGGTCATTTGAAGTCGATGCGCAGACACTGGAGCTACTGGAGCGGGATGATGTGGAACTGATGTTGTTCGGCTTCCGCTTCCTGGCCCAGGTCATGTTCGGTGACATGACCATCCCGTTGCATGCTGATGCCCAGAAAACCTGGGAGGAGCGCCAGCGCGAGAAGCAGGCAACCCTGGAGGCGGAGATGCAATCGAAGGAGTACGACCCGGGTTTCGAGCCGGTGGACTTAACCTGACACTGGTCGAACCACCTGTCCGCACCGGGTGGGAGCCCGTCTCCGCGGGTGAAAGGGGGACGCGAGACCCGCCTGGACGGGCAGGTTTCAGCGCCTGCTTTCCCTATGCCAGGGCGAGTAGAGCTCCGCTGGCGGCAATAGCCCCCCCGGCCACCCGCACCAGTTCCCCTCGCACCCGCTGCAAACCGAAGACGGCCAACACACCGCCCGCATGGAGTAGGGCGGTAACCGCCATGAACCCGAGGGCATAACCGGTCCCATTCGCCCCGACGGGCAGTTCGCCCCCGTGCGCCACTCCGTGCAGCAGTGCGAATGCAGCCACCATCGCCATGCCGGCACCGATCTGCACCCGCGCCGCGGCGGCGATCAGCAGCCCCAACACCAGCACCGACAGCACAATACCGCTTTCGACGAACGGCACCACAAGGCCGTTCATCCCGAGCGCGCCGCCGACTCCCATCATCAAAACAAACGTCGCCGGAAGTACCCAGACCGCTCCCGCCCGGCGCTGGGCCGCCCAAGCCCCCACCGCAACCATGGCCAGCAGGTGATCGAGCCCCAGGAGCGGGTGCAGGACCCCTTCGACCAAACCGAAATGGACTCCTGTACCGGTGTGGGCGTACGCCAGCGTGGGCAAAAAAGCGGCAACCGGAACCGCACCCCAGCCGAGCGCGCGTGGATTAAATCTCATATTGACCTCCCGTCCTCTCGATAGCCCGAGCCTCCACATCTTAGCCCCAATCGGGGGTGGTGGAGAAATGTGAGGCCGGTGTCTGAACTGACACATTCTGTGAGTATAATCGGGCCTCTTCCCGAGTCGGCGAAGAGCCCGGAGCCTTCAGCTTCAGTCCCATCGCCGGTTCGATCGGCCTTATGATCCAGTCTGGAGGGATATGATGCTCAGGAACTTCTCCATCGGCGTCCGCATCGGGATCGGTTCGGCGCTCGTGCTCCTTCTCACCATTGGCGTGATCACGCCGGTCGTGCTGACGCGGATCAGCGATATCGTCCACGAGGCGGAGGCGCGCGAACTGCGCTCACTCTATGACCAGGTGATGGCCCGCCTGGAGGCTGAGAAGCGCCTGGCCGCCGCACTGGCCGATTCCATTGCCGGTATGGAGAGTATGGCGGCAGCTTTCGCGGCGGATGATCGCGACACCCTCAGACGGGAACTGCACCCGGTGTTCGAGGATCTCAAAAAGAACTACGCCGTGGAGCAGTTCCAGTACCACACCCCGCCGGCCACCTCCTATCTTCGCCTCCACAAACTGGAAAAATACGGGGACGACCTCTCCTCGTTCCGTCATACCGTTGTCCAGGTCAACACCAACCGGACGGCCATCCAGGGATTGGAGGTGGGTGTCGCCGGACTGGGGATCCGTGGTGTCACGCCGGTATTCCACCAGGGCCGGCACATTGGCTCCGTGGAGTTCGGTATGTCCTTCGGCCAGCCCTTCTTCGAACACGTCAAGGAGTTGCGTGCCGACGCCGGGCTCGAACTGGCCCTGCACCTGCAGCGTGACGGCGCCTTTTCACCGTTCGCCAAGACCTACGACGGGGATTTGGCCCTGCTGACCGGCGAGGAGATGCAGCAGGCGATGGCGGAGCCGGTCATGCGTGTTCGCTCGCTGGGTAAACTGTCGAAGTCGGTCTACGCGGCCAAGGTACTCGACTACTCCGGCAAGCCCATCGGGGTGCTGGAGATCGCGGTGGATCGGGACTATTACGAAAGCGCACTTGCGGGCGCCCGCAACACCACCTTCCTTATCGGTGCCGTGGCTCTGGTGCTCGGATTGTTCATCGCCCTCCTGACCGCCCGCTCCATCACCCGCCCCATCTGCCAGACCGCCAAGGCGATGGAGGATATCGCGAGCGGTGATGGGGACCTGACACAGCGCCTGGATACAACCGGTCGCGATGAGATCACCGCACTGGCCGGGGCCTTCAACCGTTTCGCCGAAAAGGTGCAGGAGCTGGTCGGCCGGGTAGCCGGTTCCACGGCCCAACTCGCCGCCGCCTCCGAGGAGCTGTCCGCCATCACTGCCCAGTCCAACAACTCGTTGCATCGGCAGCAGGTCCAGACCGAGCAGGTGGTCACCGCCATCAACCAGATGACCGCCACCGTCCAGGAGGTTGCGCGTAGCGCCGAGTCGGCAGCTGCCGCGGCGCGGGAGGCCGACGGCCAGGCCCACACCGGCAAGGAGGTGGTTGGTGGGACGATGGATGCCATCGACGCACTGGCCCATGAGGTGGAGCGGGCTGCCGAGGTGATCCATAAACTGGAGCAGGACAGCACCGAAATCGGCAGCGTCCTCGATGTCATTCAGGAGATCGCGGACCAGACCAACCTGCTGGCCCTGAACGCCGCCATCGAGGCCGCCCGAGCCGGCGAGCAGGGGCGCGGATTCGCCGTGGTGGCGGACGAGGTGCGTACCCTGGCCAGCCGCACCCAGGAGTCCACCAAGGAGATCCAGGCGATGATCGAACGGCTCCAGGCCGGGGCGGGGCAGGCGGTCAAGGTGATGGAGCAGGGCCGTCAGCAGGCCCAGGGCAGCGTCCAGCAGGCCGCCACGGCGGGTGACGCCCTCGCCAGCATCACCGGTTCGGTTGCCACCATCAGCGACATGAACAACCAGATCGCCAGTGCCGCCGAGGAGCAGAGCGCCGCTGCCGACGAGATCAACCGCAGCGTGGTGGCCATCAACGAGATCACCGAGGAGAACAGCAAGGGCGCACAGCAGACCGCCGACAGCAGCGATGCGCTCGCGCGGCTTGCCCATGAGTTGCAGGGGCTGGTCAACCAGTTCAAGTACTAGACGAAAGCCTGAGGGGCAGGGACGCCCCGCCTGCCGATCGCACGCAACTCCGGCGCCGCGTGTCGGTCAAGGGGGAGGTGCGCTTTATATCCGAACCTGTTGCCGCCTCCGGCGTCCGTGTCGGGCCATCCGCTTCGGCCTTGATAATAAGCCCAACGTGACCACGCCGATGCTCGCCGACCGCCTCAAAATATCCGTTGACCGGGCAGGCCACCGCATCAGTGGTGTGACGATCGAGGGGCGCTCTTTCCTCACCAGCCGATACCTGGAGGGGAAACCCCCGCAGGCGGTCGCCCCGGTGTTGAGTCGCCTCTACGCCCTCTGTGGATGGGGCCAGTCGACCGCGGCCGAATCGGCCGTCGCGGCGGCTGCCGGTGAGGCGGCGAAAGTGGATGCGCTCCCCCTCCGTGCCGAGGCGGTGCTCGAATCCCTGTGGCGGCTTCGTATCGACCTGCCGGCCCTCTTCGGAATCCCCCCGGACCTGACGGGCCTTGCCGATCTCCGCCGGGCGCTGGCAACCGCCGCATCCGACGCCGCCGCCTGGCCGGGATTGATTGCCGCGCTGCAAGGAGCGCTCGAACCCGGGCTCCCGGACCGGTTTCCCGAGGCGGCTGCCGATTGGGACGAGTGGCTGACGGGCCCGTCACCGCTGGCACGGCTGCTCGTGCGTTTCCCTGAATTTGATGCGCCGGTCCCGGCACCGTTCTCCCTGGCCCCGGACTCCCTTGAGAGACTGGCCGTCCGCCTGGCCGATCCGGCCTTTGCCGAACGGCCCGATCTGAACGGTGCGCCGGCCGAAACCGGCGCGCTGGCACGCTGCCGTGAAAAACCCCTGATCCGCGCTCTGCTGCGACGGGAGGGGGCGACACCACGGGTACGGTTTGCTGCGCGGCTGCTGGAGTTGTCCAATGCGCCGGCAGAACTGTGGCGCCTTCTGGACGGGGGGGCGGAGGAACGGCTCATGGGCGCGCTGTCGCCCGAACCGGGGGTCGGCATCGGCTGGGCGGAGACCGCCCGCGGCCTGCTGATCCATCGGGCCGAGGTGGCAGCGGGCCGGATTGTCCGCTATCGGATCGTGGCACCGACCGAATGGAATTTTCATCCGGACGGGGCGCTTACCATGGGGCTGCTCGGACAGCCGGCAGCCGATGACGAGGCGGCACGGCGGCACGCCGAACTGGCGGTGCTCGCACTGGACCCGTGTGTTCCCTACACCATCGAGGTACGCCATGCATGAGATGTCGTTGGCCGAAGGGGTCCTGCGCATCATCGAGGAGAACGCGAAAAACGGAAACTATTCGCGGGTATTGGTGGTCCGGTTGGAGATCGGCGCCCTCTCCCACGTGGAGCCGGAGGCGCTCCGCTTCTGCTTCGATGCCGTGATCCGCGGCTCGTTGGCTGACGGGGCGCGGCTGGAGATCCTCGAGACCGAGGGACGCGGCTACTGTCTCGGCTGCGGAAAGGAGGTGACCGTCGCCGCCCGCTACGACCCCTGCCCAGACTGCGGCGCCTACCAGGTCCAGGTGACCGGCGGTGACGAACTGCGGGTACGCGACCTGGAGGTGGAGTGAACTTTTCTTCTAACCTTTTTGAAACCTTGTTTTCACCGCAGAGAACGCAGAGAAAAAATTGATATTTGCCCTGATGTTATTTGGGGGATCGGAAAATACCAGCGTCAAATGAATTTTACCGCGGCGGGCGGTTAATATTCCTATATCTTCCTCTGCGATCGCCGTGTCCTCTGCGGTGATGCATCTTTTTTGGTCTGGAGGGATTATGTGTTCGGTATGCGGCTGCGGTGAGGGCGAGACCCGGATCGGGGGGGAGGCCCATCACCACCATCATGATGAACATCATCACCACGGCCCGGAGCACAGCCACGCGCCGGGTGTGAGCGGCGCCCGCGCGGTGCGCATCGAGCAGGACATCCTGGCCGAGAACGACCGCTACGCCGCTGCCAACCGCGCCCGCTTCCGCGACCACGGCGTCTTCGCCCTCAATCTCGTCTCCAGTCCGGGGTCGGGCAAGACCACCCTGTTGGTGCGCACCATCGAGATGCTGCACGGCCGCCTGCCGCTCGCGGTGATCGAGGGGGACCAGCAGACCAGCAACGACGCCGACCGCATCCGCGCCACCGGTGTCCAGGCGATACAGATCAACACCGGCAAGGGGTGCCACCTGGATGCCCACATGGTGGGCCACGCGATGGAGAAGCTGCCACTCGAGCGGGGCGGCCTGCTGCTGATCGAAAACGTGGGCAACCTGGTCTGCCCGGCGGCGTTCGACCTGGGCGAGGCGCACAAGGCGGTGATCCTCTCGGTGACCGAGGGAGAGGACAAACCGCTCAAGTATCCGGACATGTTCCACGCCGCCGACCTGATGGTGCTGAACAAGACCGACCTGCTGCCGCACCTCGATTTCGACGTGGAGCGCTGCATCGAATTCGCCCGGCGCATCCGCCCCGAGATGCGCGTGCTGCAACTCTCCGCCCGCACCGGCGAGGGGATGGAGGCGTGGCTTGCCTGGCTGGAGGCGGGGGCGCATGCCGCCCGCGAGGTGCTGGAGCGGGATATCGACCACCTGCGGCGGCGCAATGCGGAGCTGGAGGCGGAACTCGCCGCGCTGCGCGCCCACCCGGGCACAGCGGACTGACGTGCCGGACGCGGCGCCGGTCCAGTCGACACTCGTCCGTGAACGGCTGCGGGTCCGCGGCCGCGTGCAGGGGGTCGGTTTCCGCCCCTTCGTGTACCGCGTGGCGCGGGAACTGGAGCTGGCCGGCTGGGTGCGCAATGACGCCGAGGGGGTTCTGATCGAGGCGCAGGGGGCACCGGCCCGGCTGGAGCTGTTGGCCGGGCGGCTGGTTTCGGAACTGCCGCCGCTGGCCTGGGTGGAGCGGATCGAGCGGAGCCCCCGCGAACCGGAGCCCGAACCCGGTGAATTTCGCATTCTGGCGAGTGCCGCCGGAACCGCCCGCACCGGTGTCACCCCGGACGCGGCTACCTGCCCCGACTGCCTGGCCGAACTGTTCAATCCCGCCGACCGCCGTTACCGCTACCCCTTCATCAACTGCACCCACTGCGGTCCGCGCTACACCATCACCCGGCGTATTCCGTATGACCGCCCCAACACGGTGATGGCCGGCTTCGAGCTGTGTTCCGCCTGTGCCGCCGAGTACGCCGACCCGGCCGATCGCCGTTTCCACGCGCAGCCCACCGCCTGTCCCGACTGCGGGCCGCGGCTCGAATGGCGCGCCGCGCAGGGCGTCGGGGAGCCGGTGGCCGATGTGATCGCCCACGCCGTGGAACGGCTGCGCCAGGGGGATATCCTGGCCGTCAAGGGGCTAGGCGGTTTCCATCTGGTGTGCGATGCCCGCAACGGCGAGGCGGTGGCACGGCTGCGCGAGCGCAAGCAGCGGGAGGAGAAACCGTTCGCCGTCATGGCCGCCAACACCGCCTCGTTCGCCCAGTTGGTCGCGATCGGCAGCGAGGCGGAAGCGCTTCTGAGCGGCATCGAACGCCCCATTGTGCTCTGCCCGAAGCGTCCGGGTTGCGATGCGGCACTGGCCGGTGTTGCGCCCGGGGTCGCCGCGCTCGGCGTCATGCTGCCCTACACGCCGCTGCACTGGTTGCTGTTCCACGAGGCGGCGGGGCGGCCCGACCCTACCGGCTGGATGGACACGCCCGGGGAGACACTGCTGGTGATGACCAGCGCCAATCCGGGCGGCGAACCGCTGGTGATCGACAACGACGAGGCGATCGCGCGCCTCGCCGCCATCGCCGACGGTTTCGTCCTGCACGACCGGCCCATCGAGGTGCGCTGCGACGACAGCGTGCTGCGGATGGACTCCGGTGCCCCGACCTTCGTGCGCCGGGCGCGCGGCTTCACCCCGCGCGCGATCAAACTCCCGGCCGGCGGTTCCGCCGTTCTGGCGCTCGGCGGCGCGCTCAAGAACACCGTCTGCCTGACCCGCGGTGACGAGGCGTTCATCGCCCAGCATGTGGGGGACCTGGACAACCCCGCCGCCTGCGGCTTCCTGGAGGATACGGTGGCACACCTGTCGTCGATACTGGAGGTGGTGCCGGAGCGGATCGCCTGCGATCTCCACCCCGACTTCTTCTCCTCCCGGCTGGCCGCGCGACTGGCGGCGGAGGCGGGCATCGACTGTATCCCGGTGCAGCACCACCACGCCCACATCGCCGCGGTGGCGGCGGAGCGGGGCCTCACCGGCCCGCTGCTCGGTCTGGCGCTCGACGGGGTGGGTCTGGGCAGCGACCGCACTCCTTGGGGCGGGGAGTTGCTGTTGGTGGAGGGGGCACGATTTTCCCGTGCCGGTCATCTGCGCACGCTACCCTTGCCGGGCGGCGATCGCGCGGCGCGAGAACCGTGGCGGATGGCGGCCGCGGCACTGCACCGGCTCGGTCTGGGCGACGCCATCGAACGCCGTTTCCCCCACGTCGGGGCGCCGCTGGCCGAGATGCTGAGCCGCGGCATCAACTGTCCGGAGACCGGCAGTGCGGGTCGATGGTTCGATGCGGCGGCGGGTCTGCTCGGGGTGCGTGAGACCTGTTCCTTCGAGGGGCAGGCGGCGATGTTGCTGGAGGGGCTGGCGGAACAATACGGACCGGTGGACGGCGACCGAACGTTGTATGCGGTTTCGGAGGCGGAACTCGACCTGCTACCGCTGCTGGGCCGGCTGGCGGAGACCGACGACGCCCCGTTCGGTGCGGCCCTGTTTCATGCCACCCTCATCGAGGGGCTGGCCGAATGGGTGCGCGCGGCAGCGGAGGTACGGGGCCTGAACAATGTGGTTCTGGCGGGCGGCTGTTTCCTGAACAGCATCCTGAGCCGGGGCCTGCGCGAGCGTCTGGAGCGTGCCGGGCTGCACGTTCACCAGGCGCACGAGTTGCCACCGAACGACGGCGGCATCAGCCTCGGCCAGGCGTGGGTGGCGATGCAGGCTTGAAGAGTTGATCTCGCAAAGGCGCAGAGGCCGCAAAGAAAAAGATCATGTGTTCTTGTCATCTTTGCGCTCTCTGCGTCTTTGCGAGAGAAAACCGGATTTTTGGAGAGGAGATGAACGATGTGTCTGGCAATACCGGCGCGGGTTGAGGAACTGCTGGAAAACGACGAGGCGGTGGTGGACATGGGCGGCGTGCGCAAGAGTGTTTCGCTTGCGCTGGTTGAAGGGGCCGCAGTCGGCGACTACGTCATCGTTCATGTGGGGTATGCCATCAGCCGTCTCGATCCGGAGGAGGCGGAGAAGACCCTCGCCCTGTTCGCGGAACTGGCGGCGGCCGGGGAGGGTGGCTAATGAAATACGTCGACGAATTCCGTGACGGCGAACTGGCGCGCGGTATCGCCGACGCCATTGCCCGCGAGGTACAGCCTGGCCGCGACTACCGTTTCATGGAGTTCTGCGGCGGGCACACCCACGCCATTTTCCGCTACGGCCTACCGGACCTGTTGCCGCCCAATGTGCAGATGGTTCACGGCCCCGGCTGCCCCGTCTGCGTGCTGCCGGTGGGGCGCATCGACACCGCCGTGGAGCTGGTACGCAAGCCGGGCGTCACCCTCTGTACCTATGGCGATCTGCTGCGTGTGCCCGGGTCCGACCGCACCAGCCTGCTCCGGGCCAAGGCCGAAGGGGCGGATGTACGGATGGTCTACTCACCGGCCGATGCCCTGCGCATCGCGCAGGAGAATCCCGACCGGGAGGTGATCTTCTTCGCCATCGGCTTCGAGACCACCACGCCCCCGACCGCGGTGGCCCTCAAACAGGCCCAGGCAGCAGGACTGGAGAACTTCTCGATCGTCTGCAACCACGTGCTGACGCCGGCCGCCATCGGCAGCATCGTCGATGCGCCGGTAGAGAACCAGGTCCTGCTGGACGGCTTTGTCGGACCGGCGCACGTGAGCTGCATCATCGGCAGCGGACCCTACGAACCCTTTGCCGAACAGTACCGTCAGCCGGTGGTGATTGCCGGCTTCGAGCCGCTGGATCTGCTGGAGGCGATCCGCAGGCTGGTGCGGCAGGTCAACGACGGGCGCGCCGAGGTGGAAAACGAGTACACCCGCGCGGTCACCCGTGAAGGGAACCGCAAGGCACAGGCGCTGACGGCGGAGATGTTCGAGGTGCGGGAGGCGTTCGAGTGGCGCGGCCTCGGCATGCTGCCCGACAGCGGTCTGCGCATCCGGCCGGAGTACGCCCACTTCGATGCCGAGGTGCGCTTTGGCCTGGAGTTCATGACCGGCCGTGAGCACCCCGGCTGCGCCTGCGGTGAAATCCTGCGCGGCGCCAAGGGGCCGCGGGACTGCAAACTGTTCGCCACCGTCTGCACACCGGAAAACCCGCTCGGCTCCTGCATGGTGTCTTCGGAAGGCGCCTGTGCCGCCTACTACACCTACGGCCGACATACCGAAACGGCCTGACAACAAAAACATGATCACCGCAGAGGTCGCGGAGGTCGCAGAGGGGAAAAGAGTGATGGTCGGATTATCGGACGCCGCACTCACTGGATTTCCTCTGCGTTCTCTGCGACCTCTGCGGTAAGAGAGCTTCGGAAGGCGCCTGTGCCGCCTACTACACCTACGGCCGTCACACCGAAACGGCCTGACAACAACACATTATCACCGCGGAGGTCGCGGAGGTCGCAGAGGGGTAAAGAGTGATGGTCTGGATTATCGGATGCCGCACTCGTTCGATTCCCTCTGCGTTCTCTGCGACCTCTGCGGTAAGAGAGCTTCGGAAGGCGCCTGCGCCGCCTACTACACCTACGGCCGACATACCGAAACGGCCTGACAACAACACATTGTCACCGCGGAGGTCGCGGAGGTCGCAGAGGGGTAAAGAGTGATGGTCTGGATTATCGGATACCGCACTCGTTCGATTTCCTCTGCGTTCTCTGCGACCTCTGCGGTAAAAAGGGGGTTACGGCGATGAAAAAGAAGGACTACATGCGGCCGCTGGATTTCAGAAACGGGCGGGTGGAGATGACCCACGGCGGTGGGGGGCGGGCGATGGCGCAGCTGATAGAGGAGCTGTTTCTCGCCGCGTTCGACAATGAACTGTTGCGCCGGCAGGACGACAACGCGGCGTTCGAGGTGCCGGCCGGGCGGATGGTGATGGCCACCGACAGCCATGTGGTCTCGCCGCTCTTTTTCCCGGGCGGTGACATCGGCTCTCTGTCGGTCCACGGTACCGTCAATGACGTGGCGATGGCGGGGGCAAAACCGCTCTACCTCTCCGCGGCCTTTGTGCTGGAGGAGGGATTCCCGCTCGCCGACCTCAAACGAATCGTCGAGTCCATGGCCGCCGCCGCTTGCGAGGCGGGGGTGGCGGTAGCGACCGGCGACACCAAGGTGGTGGAACGGGGTAAAGGGGACGGCGTTTTTATCACCACCACCGGCGTGGGCGTGGTGCCCGAGGGGGTCGATATCTCCGGCGACCGCGCCCGCCCGGGTGACAGGGTTCTGGTCAGCGGCACCATCGGCGACCACGGGGTCGCCATCCTCTCCCGGCGCGAGAATCTCAGCTTCGGCACCGACCTGCTCTCCGATACCGCCGCCCTGCACGGCCTGGTGGCGCGGATGGTGGAGACGGTGCCGGGGATCCACTGCCTGCGCGACCCGACCCGCGGTGGCCTGGCCGCCACCCTCAACGAACTGGCCGCCCGCTCGGGAGTGGGAATCTCACTGGAGGAGCGCGCCATACCGGTGCGCGAGTCGGTGAAGGGTGCCTGTGAGTTCCTCGGCCTGGACCCGCTCAACATCGCCAACGAGGGCAAGCTGGTGGCCATCTGTGCCGCGCAGGACGCGGAAAGCCTGCTGGCGGCCATGCGCGCCCATCCCCTGGGGCGCGACGCGGCTCTCATCGGCGAGGTGATCGAGGACCCCAACCACTTCGTGCAGATGCGCACCGTCTTCGGCGGGCGGCGCATGGTGGACTGGCTGGCCGGCGAGCAGTTGCCGCGGATCTGTTAGGGGTCAGGGGCCAGGATTCAGGGGCTAGGGGCTAGGGTTAAGGGACTAGGGAATGATCGCTACGCGCGAGTAATTGAAGAAGAAAAAAGAGAGACCCCCAGCCCCCAGCCCCTAGCCCCTAGCCCCCAGCCAATCCCCTTTGACTGACGCGGGAACTTCCGGTCTACTGCCCATCCTATGGATATCAACGGATTGAGCCGGTGATCAGTCTGGACCCGCGCTGCGAGGCCGACCTGCGTGCACTGATCCTGGAGCGGACCGGCATCGTCGTGCATGACCACCAGCGGGATAAGCTGGGGGAGTTGGTCCGGCGAGCCTGCGCCCAGTTCGGCCACGCCGACTGCAACCGCTTCGTCCGCTTCCTGGAGGAGAACCGCCACTCCACGGCGGAGCAGGAGTTCCTCATCGGTGAGATCACCATCGGTGAGAGCTACTTCTTCCGCGACCCGGTGCAGATCGCCTTTCTGCGTGATGTCTGGCTGCCGCGCACCCTCGCCGCCAAGCGGGCGAGCGGGAGCCGCACCTTGCGTATCTGGAGTGCCGGCTGCTCCAGCGGGCAGGAGTTGTACACCATTGCCATGCTGCTGCACGAACTGTTGCCGGATGCCGCCGCCTGGAACCTGCACCTCCTCGGTACCGACATCAATACCCGTGTTCTCTCCCACGCGGTGCGGGGCCGCTTTCCGGAGTGGTCGTTTCGCGCCACACCGCCGGCGGTGCGGGATCGCTACTTCAGCAACGACGGGCGCTGGATGGTGATCGACCCGGCCCTGCGACAGATGACCAAGTTCGCCTATCTCAACCTGCGCGACGACAGCTTCCCATCCATTCTCACCGAGACCAACGCGCTCGATCTCATTCTCTGCCGCAATGTCTTCATCTATTTCGACCGGGAGGTGATTCGCCGTGTGCTGGAGAAGTTTGCCGCCTGCCTGGTGCCCGGGGGCTTTCTCCAGCTCGGTGCCGCCGACCCGATGGACGGCGCTCCTGCCGAGCTGCGGCTGGAGCAGCATGGGGAGACCTTCGTGTTTACCCGGCGGGATGGGGAAAAGGTGCCCGAGGCGCCACGTTTTCGTTCCCAGCCCGCCTCACAGGTCACTAAGCCGCTTCGAGCCAAAACGCCCGCCCCGCCTGCCGGGGCGCGCGCCCAGGCCGCTCCCCCCGCCGAGCCCCCCCGCCGTGCCGAAGCGACGGACGACTTCAAGGCGTTGATCACCCTGATTCGCGAGCGCCGCTGGGCGGAGGCGGATGCCCAGGCGGAGCGGCTGCTGGGCCACTCGGGCGAGAACGCCGCCGTGCTGCAATTGAAAGCCAAGGCCCTGGCCAACATGGGACGGTTGCGGCTTGCCGCCGGCCTCTGCGAACGGGCGGAGGCACTGGAACCGCTGGAGAAGCATACCTACGTCATCCACGCCCTGGTGCTGGACGAGCTGGATCGGCCCGAGGAGGCGGAACGGGCACTGCGCCAGGCGCTCTATCTCGACCGGCGCTTTTTCGAGGCCTACTATCAATTGGGCATGCTGCAGCTGCGGAGGGGGGAGCGGCAGCCGGGGCTGAAGAACCTCCAGCGCGCCCTGGAGCTGGCCGAACAGGCCGACCCGGAGCGGGAGGTCCACAACTCCGAGGGCATGACATGCGGCCGCTTGGCCGATATTCTAAGAACCGAAATAAGTATTTACGCCCGGGAATGATAAGAACGGATGAATACCGAGCGGAGTGGTAACACGCACAGCAGCCTGCTGCCCACCGGGGTGGATGCCGCACGGGTGATGCAACAGCGCGCCCGGCAGTTGGCGCAGCCCGTGGCACGGCCTGCGGCCGACCTCGACCGCGACCTCTACATCCGCTTCCGCCTCGGCGCGGTGGAAGAGTACGGCATCCCGTATCGCTGGCTGGAGGAGATCCTCTACCTCTCGCCCCTGGCCCGCGTCCCGGGAGTGCCGGCCTTTGTCGCCGGGGTGATGAACCGTCGTGGTGAACTGCTCACCGTGCTCGATCTGCGGCGCCTGTTCGGGATCGCCGCAGCCGCCCGCGACAGTGATGACTCCGCCGTTATCGTGGCGTCCGCAGGGGGCATGACCGTCGGCCTGCTGGTGGACCACGTCTTTGGCAATGCGCCTTACGATCCGGGCCGCCTGCATGCGCCGCTGCCATCCGAGGGGATAGGTAATTCCACGTTTGTGGAAGGTATCGACGGCGGGCGGGTGACCCTGTTGAACCTTGACGCGCTGCTGGCGGACCCTGCACTGCAGGTCACCCGGGAATAGGAGAGTGAGGGATGCGATGGGACTTGTGTTGAACGGTACCGGCGGTGTGAACGGATGCGGACCCGCCGCGGCACGAGTGCTGGTGGTCGACGACATGGCGACCAACCGGGCACTGGTCAAGGCGGTCCTGCGCGGGCCGGAGTTCGACGTCTTCGAGGCGGCCAGCGGCGAGCAGGCACTGGAGATGCTGCCGGTGCAGGAGTTCGACGCCGTGCTGCTCGACATCATCATGCCCGGGTTGAATGGGCTGGAGGTGTGCCGGCGCATTCGCGAGGAGCTGGAGATGAATCTCCTGCCGGTGATCATGGTCACCTCCATGGGCAGCCCGGATGACGTGGTGCAAGGCATGGAGTACGGCGCCACGGACTACGTGGCCAAGCCGTTCAACGCCGCCGAACTGCTCGCTCGCGTACGTGCCGCCGTGGAGCACAAGCGCCTCACCGATCGCCTGGACGACACCGAATCGGTCCTCTTCGCCCTGGCGCGCCTGGTGGAGGCGAAAGACGGCACCACCGGTGACCATTGCGATCGGTTACAGCACTTGGCGATGATCTTCGGCAAGGCGCTCGGCCTCCCTTACGAGGACCTGGAGGCGTTGCGCCGCGGCGGCGTGCTCCACGATATTGGCAAGGTGGCAGTGCCTGAAGCGGTCTTGCTAAAGCGCGGTCCTCTCGATGACAACGAGTGGATGGCGATGAAACAGCACCCCACCATCGGCGCCCACCTGTGTATGCCGCTCAAGACGATGAGGCGCACGGTCGAGATCGTCCGCTGCCATCACGAAAAATGGAATGGAAGCGGCTATCCGGCGGGGCTCGAGGGAGAGGACATCCCCCTGCTGGCGCGCGTATTCCAGATTGTCGACAGCTACGACGCCCTTCGCTCCGAGCGGCCCTACAAGAAGGCGTTCGACAACGCCACCGTACTCCGCATCCTCGAGGAGGAGACGGAGAAGGGGTTCTGGGACCCGGAGCTCATGGCCATCTTCCTGGATATCGTGCGCAACCGGCCCGAAGAGCTGGAGCTGCCCGAGGAGCGGAGCACGGCGAAGGACGCAGAAATCTATCGCGGCGCGGCCGGATTGGGGATCGATGAGTGGGATCGCCGCTGAGCGCGGCCGTGGGGTTTCCCACCATCCGGTGCTTCGCATTCTCGTGCAGGGGGCGGAGTTCTGTCTCAACCTCCCCGATGTCGGCCGCATCATTCCGCTATCGGCGCTGCACCCGGTCCCCAACGGCCCCGATTACCTGCAGGGAATCCTCGGGCTCGCCGGCGACTGCGTGCCGGTGATCGATCTCGCCCGCCGTCTCGGGATAGCGCGTGCGGCCCCCTACACGTTGGATACGCCGCTTCTGGTCTGCCGACGACAGGGGCGCGTCGGCGCACTGGCGGTGGACCAGGTGCTTGGGGTCAGCGAGGTGACCGAGCACGATGCACAGCTGGCGGATCTTTTTGCGGGGGGGCTTCCTGCGTTCATCGCCGCCGTGCGCACCCCGCAGGGGGTGGTGCTCAAACTCGACCTCGTCCGCATTCTGGATATCGACCTCGGGTTCCCCGTTACCGATCTGGAGCTGCCCTCCGATCTGCTGGCGGCCTGCCGCGAGCGGTTTGGCAGTGAGCAGGATGCAGGCGGCCCTCAAGGAGAGAAGTGAATGATCAACAGCGAACAGTTGCGTCTGACTGAACTGATGGGTATCGACGAAGCGGCGCGGGAGTCACGCAAGGCGTTCGTCCAGTTCGGTGCCGAGGACGTGCGTATCCTTCGCGAACTGGAGCCGCTGGTGCGTGCGAATGCGGATCGCATCGTCGACACGTTCTACGAGAACGTGGCCCGATATGCTGAATTGCAGGAATTGATCGGCTCAAGCATCGACAGCCTCAAAGAGGCGCAGCGCCAGTATCTGATGGAACTGTTCTCCGGCGAGTACGACGAGGCCTATTTCGAGCGGCGCCTGCGGATCGGCGTGATGCACCACAAGATCGGTCTTACTCCACGCTGGTACCTTGGCAGCTACAGCATTTACAGCCAGCTGCTGACCGAGATCATCTTCCGCAAATTCGTGTTCCGGCCCGGTGCTGCCGTGCGTGCGCTCGCCGCGGTGCAGAAGATACTCTCCATCGACACGCAGCTCGCCATCGACACTTACATCCAGGGTCTGGTCGAGGACAACAGGAGCGTGGCGCTCTCCAAGGAGGAGATCGAGCAGCGGGTGAAGGAGTACGGACAGCTGGTCGAGCGGGTGGCCGAGGGTGATCTCACCACCCATATCGCCGTGGAGGGGGAGGATGAGCTGGCCGAACTGGGCCGCACCCTGAACCGCATGACCGACAGCCTCTCTTCCATGACCGGCCGGGTCACAGGGGCAAGCAACTCGATTCTCTCGGTGCTGGAGCAGGTGCAGGAGGCGGTGAATGCCCAGTCCTCCGGTGCCGCCCAGCAGGCGGCCTCGGTCAACGAGACCACCTCGACGCTGGAAGAGATCCGCAGCACCTCGCGGCAGACGCTGGAAAAGGCGCTGTCGCTGGGCGAAGCGGCCGATCGTACCCGAGCCGAGGGTGAGAACGGGCTGAAAGGTGTGGAGGAGACCATCGCCGCCATGCGCGACATCCGCGGCAAGGTGGAGACCATCGCCGAGACGGTGCTGGCCCTCTCCGAGCAGACCCAGCAGATCGGCGAGATCACCGGGGTGGTGAACGGTCTGGCACAGCAGTCGAAGATGCTGGCACTGAACGCATCCATCGAGGCAGCCAAGGCCGGTGAGGCGGGACGCGGTTTCGCCGTGGTCGCCGCCGAGGTGAAGGAACTGGCCGAACAGTCACAGCACTCAACCTCCCAGGTGCAGCGCATCCTGCAGGACATCCAGCATGCCGCCGACCGCGCGGTGATGGCGATGGAGGAGGGGAGCCGCGGTGTCGAGCGTGGTATGGAGCTGGCAGAGAGCACCGGGTCAGCCATTCAGGTGCTGGCCGACGTGATCCATGACACGGCAATGGCTGGTCAACAGATTGTTGCCGCGGTAAGGCAGGAGGCTGCGGGCATCGAGCAGATCGCCACCGCCATGGGAGAGATCAACATGGTCACCGGCCAGTTCGTCTCCGCCACCCGCCAGACCGCCGCCGGCTCCGACGAACTGGCCAACTACGCGGCAGAACTTCAGGGCATCATGCGGCAGTTCAAGGTGGACGGGGCCGGACTGGATGTCGCGCGCGCGATTGCCGCTCATCATGCATGGATGGTGCGGGCGCGGGCCTATCTCGACGGACGCGAATCGATGGATGAGGAACAACTGGTTTCGCACCGCCAATGCGATCTGGGCCGCTGGTTTTACAGCGACGGGCTGCGGAAGTACGGGGAGCTTTCCGAGATGCGCAACCTGGAGGAGCCGCATGCGGAGTTGCATCGCTGTGTCGAAGAACTGGTGCGGGCGAAACACGCCGGTGACACCGGGCAGGCCGAGGCGCTCTATTCGCGGTTGCGCGAACTCTCCCACCAGATCACCGGGTTGCTCACCGCGCTCCAGCACAGGGTGGGGTAGCCGGTCCCGTGGATCTCCATCCGGACATCCTCAAGGAGCTGGTCGCCGTCTTCCGGGGCGAGCTGGATGAGCGGCTGGCGGAGATCACCGAGGGGCTGCTTGTTCTGGAGAAGGGCGGCGATCGGCCCGAGGAGGTGTTCGATGCCATCTTTCGTGCAGCCCACAACATCAAGGGTGCGGCGCGGGGTGTCGGCATCACCGATATCGCCGAACTCTCCCACGGTCTCGAATCGATCTTCTCGGCACTGAAACGGGGGGAGTCCTCTGTTTCACCCGAGGTGATCGACTTGTGTCTCTTCACGCTCGATCGTATGCGCGACCTGATGGTCGTCTTCGCCAGCGAGGAGGAGATTCAATTCGACCTCGACGGATTGCGCGACCAGCTCGGCCGCGCCGCAGCAGGCGCACCATTCAGTCCGGTGGTCCGGGAGGATGTGCCCACCGGCACTGCCGCCGGCGACGAGCGGCTGCGGGTCGCCACCGGCAAGCTGGATCGGCTGGCCGCACAGGCCGAGGAGCTCCAGGTCAGCCGCCTGCAGGGCGACGACCACCTGGAGGTGGTGCGCCAACTCGCCTCCACCGTGGAGCAGCTCGTCAAGGTGTGGGGGCCGGCTGCACGGGCGGTGCGTTCACAGGCGGAATTGCCGTCGGAGGTGCGGTCGCTGTTCGTGGAAGGCACCGAGTCGGTTTCTCTGCTGCGCGATCTCTCTGCGCGTCTCCACCGGGAGATGCGCACCACCAATTCTCGCTTGGCTGCCCACGTCAACGGGATTCAGGAGGAGCTGCGCCTGATGCGCCTGGTGCCCGCGTCCACGGTGCTCCGTCCACTGGAGCGCACGGTGCGCGACATCGTCCGGCAGGTCGGCAAGCGTGCCCATCTGGTCATCGACGGGGACCGGATTGAGATGGATCGGGCGGTACTCGATGGGCTGCGCGATCCCCTACTCCATCTGCTGCGAAATGCCATCGACCACGGCATAGAGTCTCCGGAGTCCCGGCGGGCGGTCGGCAAGACCGAAGAGGGGCAAATCGTCATCCGTCTTGTCGGTGAGGATGGCGGCATCACGCTGCGGGTCAGTGATGACGGCGGCGGCATCGACGTGGAGGCGGTGGCCCGGGCGGCCCTGATGAAGGGCCTGGTGCCGGAAGACGAACTGGTGGAGATGGATGAGCAGGAGGTGCTCGAACTCATCTTCCGTCCGGGGTTCTCCAGCCGCGACACGGTCACCGACATCTCCGGCCGTGGGGTCGGTCTCGACGTGGTCCGCGCCAATCTGCAGGGTATCAAGGGCAGCGTGCGGGTGGAGAGTGAACTCGGGCGGGGCACCGAGTTCATTCTAAGGGTGCCTTTGACGCTCTCCTCCGAACACGGGCTGATCGTGAGTGCCGGCGAAACGATGTACGCGATTCCCGCCACTGCCGTAGACCGGGTGCTGATGGTCGAGCGGCGCGAGGTGGTGGAGGTCGAGGCGAGCCAGGCGATCCTGGTCGAGGGACGCCCGATTCCGCTGCGTGACCTGGCCGTCGTCCTTGATGGTGCGTCCGGGCAGGAAGCGAATGAAGCGTTGTTCTCTGTGGTCATGGTGGGTAGCGGCTGGAACCTGGTGGCCTTCAGGGTGGATGAGGTAATCGGGGAGCGCGAAATTGTGATCAAGGGCCTTCGCCCCCCCCTGGCGTCGGTACGCAACATCACCGGCGGCACCCTGACCGGTAGCGGCGAGGTGATCCTGGTTCTGAATCCGCGTGAACTGATCGACTCGGCACTGAGCCGGGGCAGCCGCCGTGTGGTGGCCGGAGCCACTGATGCATCGGCGGAGCCGGCCCACATCCTGGTGGTGGACGACTCCATCACCACCCGCACCCTGGAGCGCAGCATCCTGGAGAACAAGGGGTATCGGGTCACCGTGGCGGTCAACGGCAAGGAGGCCTGGGACCTGGTTCAGGCCAATGAGTATGACCTGGTGGTGAGCGATATCGAGATGCCGCTGATGACGGGACTGGAACTCGCCGAACGGATCAAGAGCCATGCGGAACTGCGGCGATTGCCGATTATCATCGTCTCCTCTCTCGCCAGCGAGGCGCACCGCCAGCGCGGGGTGGAGGTGGGGGCAGACGCCTACCTGGTCAAGAGCGAATTCGAGACCCAATCGCTCCTCGAACTGGTCGGACAACTTCTCTGAACAACGTTTTCACCGCGGAGGACGCAGAGGTTTCGCAGAGGAATGTTGACCGGTACATGCGTACTTGCATTTCACTCTGTCGTATCGAAGAGTCGCGCTCGCGATAGCTCTTTCTCTGCGACCTCCGCGTCCTCTGCGGTTAACATGTTTGGACCAAGATGATCCGCATTCTGATTACCGAAGACTCCGAAGTGGTCGCCCTGCTGCTGAAGGCGATCTTCGATGCCGAGCCGGACATGCAGGTGGTCGGGCATGCCCGCAATGGCCGCGAGGCGGTGCAGATGGTTAACGACCTGCGACCGGATCTGGTCACGATGGATATCCGGATGCCGATGATGGACGGCTTCGAGGCCACCCGCCTCATCATGGCGACCAACCCGGTCCCGATCGTGGTCATCAGTTCCAGCGTGGATGACGAGGAACTGCATATCACCTTCCGCGCCATCGAAGAGGGGGCACTGGCGGTGATGGAGAAGCCTCGTGGGCTGGGCCACCCCGATTTCGAGCCGATGCGCCGCGAGATGGTGGAGACGATACGGGCGATGGCGGAGGTGAAGGTGGTGCGCCGCTGGATTCAGCGGCCGCAGCCGTCGCAGGATATCTTTCAGACCGAGATACGGAGGCGCAAGGAGGCCACTTACGAACTGCTCGTCATCGGTTGCTCCACCGGTGGGCCACAGACGCTGCACGCGCTGTTTGCGAGCCTTCCGGTCGGTTTTCCGCTGCCCATCGTGGTCGTCCAGCACATCTCACGCGGTTTCGTCGGCGGTCTGGTCGCCTGGCTCAAGGGGGCTACTCTGCTGGACGTGAAACTGGCCGAGGCGGGGGAGGTGCTTTGCGGTGGGACCATCTATTTCGCCCCGGATGATCGCCATCTGGGGGTGCGGCGTGAACAGACCACCCTGCGTGCGAGTCTCGAGCGGGGCGATGCGGCCGATCGCCACTGCCCGTCTGTTAGCTGCCTGTTTGACTCGGCGGCTGAGAGTTGCGGCAGGTCGGCGATCGGTGTCCTGTTGACCGGCATGGGGGAGGACGGCGCACGCGGTCTGCTGCACATGCGCCAGCGCGGTGGGCATACGGTGGTCCAGGACGAGGAGAGTTCGGTGGTGTACGGCATGCCCGGCAGTGCGCTGGCCCTCGACGCGGTAGAGCAGGTGGTCAGGCTGTCGGAACTACCCGGCTATCTCACCCGGCTGGCGAGCAAGTAGCGCGAAGCGATGGTGGACGAAATCAACTTCGTTGAGGTTTTTTGTGCGGAGGCGCGTACCCGGTTGGAGACGGCACGCACGGCATTCGACGAAGGGAGCGGTTTGGCCCGATACGACCAGATTCATCAGGAGTTCGACACCCTCGCCGGTGCCGCACGCGCCTGTAACCTGCCGGACTGGGAGCACTGGTGCCGGTTGCTGGCCCGCTTCGCGAGACACCTGCGCCGACAGCTCGCGTCCGGCGTCGACACTGCTGCTCACGCCCTCTTGCAGGAGGCAATCGACCATCTGGAGGCGGCCGACTCAGACGCGCAACGATCGGGCATTACCCCCGCGGCGCTCGTCGGCCCGGAGCTCCAGTCGCTGGAGCGGACGATCCTGTTCACCTTGGAGCCGAGCCGTTCCGTCCTTCCCGAGAGCGGTTGCCGCGACCTCTTGTGAGCCAGGTCACGGTTCGGGAATCCATTAATAATCCCTTAAGGAAACCGCTGCTAGGATAACTTGCTAGGCAGAGCGCAGGACCTCGGCCGTTCGACATGAGCCAGAACAAGGGAGAACTCGCATGAACAGACTCAACACGCTCTTTGCAGTGGTCGGCGTAGCCGCCACCCTGCTGATTTCTACCGGAAGCGCTTTTGCCCATACGCTCGGCACGCCGCGTACGGTTACCAACGGAAATGACACTCTGCGCGCCACAGTGACCGTCGCCCCCCCCGTCGAGGGGGAGCTGTATGCCATGGTCGCGGTGGGGGAGGCTTACTTCTTCTTCGATCCGCAAGGCGGCTTGGTGGCCGAGCCCATTCCGGTCACGAGTGGCGCGCTGCAGGGAAGTTATCACCTCTTCTCCTATACGAGCGAGTCGGTCCCGCCGGGCAAGTGGCGGATCTACACCATCATCACCACCGTTGGTGGCAATCCGTTCGACGTGACCACCTGGGTCGGCGGATTTTCCGGCCTGCGGACCCTCATGTTCCATAACGGACTGCCATCATCCATTAGCGGGGACCATGACGGAGACGGCCACCCGGACGACGATTCCGATGGCGACGGATACCACGACGATGATCACGATCGTGACGGCGAACACGATGAAGATGATGAAGAGGACGACGACGACGATGATCGCCATCGCTGAAGTCGCCGCTGGTCGACGGACCGCCTAACGATGATTTGAGGCGGCTGAGGATTTCCTCCTGGGCACAAGGATGTGCCACCCCCTCAGGCAGTTCGAATTCCCGGTCGCAGCCATACGGTAATAAAAAAAAAAAAACCCCTCTGCAGAGGGGTTTCTGAAGACAGTCTTATTGTTATTAATCCTATTTTCCGGCGATCTCTTCCAGCTTCTTGGCCGGGATGATCTGGCCGTCCAGCGCCGCCTCCTTGCCCGATTTGCCATAGGCGACGGAGATGAGCTGGGTGTAGTAGAGGACCGGCATGCTGAACTTGGTGCCGAACATCTTGTTGATGTCGTTCTGGTAGGACTCGACGTTCATCTGGCACAGCGGGCATGGGGTGACAATCATGTCGGCGCCGCCGTCGTAGGCCGCCTCGATGATGTCCTTGACCAGTGCCTTGCCCTTCTCCGGCTCGGAGAACATCAGCGCGCCGGAGCAGCAGGCCACCTTCTTGTCGTAACGGTCCACCGCCTGGGCCCCGACCGTCTCGATCATCTTGTCGAGGTACTTGGGGTTCTCGAACGACTCGCCGTCGATGCCGAACGGGCGGTTGGTCTGGCAGCCCACGTAGCCGGCGATCTTGAGCCCCTCCAGGGGCTTTTTCACACCGCTCGCCAGCTCCTCGTAGCCGACGTCCTCGATCAGCACCTCGACCATGTGGCGGGCCTTGGGCTGGGCGCCCTCGATCTTGAGGCCGATCTCGTTTAGCGCCGCGTTGACGCCGCTGCGCACCTTCTCGTTCTCCTCGATCCGCTCGTGGGCCTCGCGGGTGGAGAGCCAGCAGGCGGCGCAGGTGGCGACCAGGTCCTGGTTCGGGTTCTGCTGCGCGGAGAGGGCGATGTTGCGCGCCGACAGGGAGATGCGCGGGATCTCGCCGCCGCCGGCATAGCCGATGGAGGCGCCGCAGCAGTTCCAGTCGTCGATCTCGTTGAGCTGGATGTCCAGCGCATCGCACATGGAGTAGGTCGAGCGCAGGTAGTTGTCGGCCGAGGCCTTCTTCTGCGACGAGCAGCCGGGGTAGAAGGAGTACTCTTTCTTCGCCATCGGTTTAACCCTCCTTACCGCCGAATTGGGCGATGTGCTGTTCTTCCACTTCCTGTGCCTTCTTCAGCATCTTCTGAATGCCGGAAGCGTCCTTGCACTTGTGCCCGCCGAAGTACTCGGTGGGGCTCATGCGCTGGGTCTTCATCATCGCCATCCCCAGCTCCTTGCTGGCCATGGCGTTCTTGATGCCCTGGCCGAAGCCGTCCTTGAAGTAGAGGGCGACGCCGATCTTCAACTCGTTGACGCGGCCGGTCTTGGACAGAGAGTCCCAGAAGATGTCGCCGAACTTGGCGGTCGGCTGACTCTTCGGCACCAGTCCAAGACGCTTCGCGTAGGTGGCGAGCCCGTGCATGATGTGGGTGATGGGCAGACCGCGCGGGCAGCGGGCGATACAGTTGTAGCAGGAGGTGCACATCCACATGGAGTCGGACGAGAGCACCTCATCGCGCTTGCCGGCGCGAATCATCATGAAGATCTCCTGCGGCGGATGCGCCCAGTGCGGCCCCAGCGGACAGGAGCCGGAGCAGACGCCGCACTGCATGCACATCTTTACCCACTCGCCTTCCTCGACGTTGGCCTCGACCTCCTTGAGGAAGCTGCTGCGGTACTTTTCCACCATTGCCTGGTTCAGGTTGCTCATGGTGACGACTCCTAGAACTTGAAGGGGCTCATGCCGATCTCGCCGATCAGCTTCTCCATTTCATTAATGATCTTCGGAATGCGCTCGATGTCGGTGATCGAGACCTCGTAGGTCTGCACGCGCTCCTTCTCCAGATTGAGCTGGGTCAGGGTGTCGTCGATCTTGCTCATCCGGTAGTGCGCCATCTCCGAACCCTTCACGAAGTGGCACTGGTAGTTGTCGCCCTTCTGGCAGCCGAGCAGGATGGCTCCGTCATAGCCGCTGTTGAGCGCGTCGGTGATCCAGATGGTGTTGACCGAACCCAGGCAGCGCACCGGAATGACCCGGGCAAAGGGGCTGATCTCCATCTGCTTGGTCATGCCCGCCATATCGAGCGCCGGGTAGGCGTCGTTCTCGCAGGCGAGCACCAGGATACGCGGCTTCTCGTCGAACTCGTCCGGCATGTCGACGTTCTTGAGCTGCTGGCCGACCGTGTCCACCGAGTAGTTCTCGAAGGAGATGACACGCACCGGGCAGGCGCCCATGCAGGTGCCGCAACGACGGCAGCGGGCCTCGTTGTACTGCGGATAGCCCTTCGCGTCCTCGTTGATGGCGCCGAATGGACACTCCACCGTGCAGCGTTTGCACTGGGTGCAGCCTTCCATGCGGAAGCTGGGGAACGACAGGTCGCCGGAGCGCGGATGGGCGGCACGGCCGATGGCGGCGTTCTCGCAGGCCTGAATCGCCTTGAGCGCGGCGCCGGTGGCGTCCTCCATCGCCTGGTTGATGTCCATCGGGCGACGTACCGGACCGGCGGAATAGATGCCGGTGCGGCGGGTCTCGTAGGGGAAGCAGATGAAGTGGGAGTCGGTGAAGCCGTGCTTCAGGTGCGGCAGGTCGGTGCCCTGACGGTAGTCCAGGTTGAGCACCGAGGCCGGCGCGTTGGCCAGGTCCGCCTCCAGCTTCGCCACCTGCTCGGCGTCGCCGTCACTCTTGGCCTTCTCCAGCTCCAGCTGGGCGTACGGGTCCGGACCGGTCATCGGCACCATGCCGGTGGCCAGCACCACCAGATCCGCCTTCATGCTGGTGTCCTCGTTCAGGATCAGGTCCTTGAACTTGACCTCCAGCTCGCCGCCGGTCTCGACGGCGGAACACTTGCCCTTGGAGAAGGTGACCCCGGCGTTCTGGCCGGCACGGTAGAAGTCCTCGCCGGTGGCGCCGGGGGTACGCAGGTCGTCGAACAGCACGGTGGCATCGCCGCCGGTCTCCTTGACGTACATCGCCTGCTTGATGGAGGTGGTGCAGCAGTGGCCGGAGCAGTAGGACAGTTCACCCTGCTTGTCGCTGCGCTGACCGGCGCACTGCACGAAGGTGACGCTCCTGACCTGTTTGCCGTCGGAGGGGCGCTTGATGGCGCCACCGTTGGCCGCCTTCACCAGCGCCTCGAAGCCGAGCTGGTCGACCACGTCGGGGCTCTTGCCGCCGCCCAGGTAGTCCAGCTTGTTGAGGTCGTAGGGGACGAAGCCGGTGGCCTGGACGATGGCGCCCACCTCGATGCTGCTGCCGCCGGAGAGCTCAACAGTGAAGCGGCCGGGGGCACCGGAGGTCTTGGCGACCGTGGTGTCGAGGTGAACGGTGATCTTGTCGTCGGCCTCGATAGCGGCAACCATCTCCGCCACGCCGGTATCCACCGGACCTTGCAGACCGTCCTTCGACGGCACCCGCTTGTGCAGCTGGCCGACGACGCCGCCGAGGGCTCCGCTCTTCTCCACCAGGTTCACCTGATAGCCGGCCTTGGCCGCCTCGATGGCCGAGGTCATGCCGGAGATGCCACCGCCGACCACCAGGATGCGCCGGTTCAGGCCCTGCTCACCGCTGGCCTTCGGCATCTTCATGTGCTTGGTTTCGGCGCAGGCCATGCGGATGTAATCATCCGCCATCTCCTGGGTGGTCTCACGCGCCTCGTCGGTGTCGGGGCGGACCCAGATGACCCCCTCGCGCAGGTTGGCGCGGGAGATGGCCACGTTCTCGAAGTTGAACGCCTCGGTCTTGGCGCGCCGCGAGCAGCCGGCGATCACCAGGTGGTTGACACCCTCGTTGTCGATGTCGTTCTGGATCAGGGCAACGCCCTCGGCGTTGCACAGGAACGGATGCTTCTTGCCAACCGCCGCCTTGCCGTCACGGGTCGCGACCTGGACGAGCTGGTCGGTGTCGAGCCGGTCGCCGATACCGCAGCCTTCGCAGATGTAGGCTCCAATCTTCATGTCAGACACTGTTTAACCCTCCATCCCGGCAACGCGGTTGACCACCTGAATGGCGCGCAGGGCGGCCGCGGTGGCGTTCTGGGTGGCGCGGTTGACGTCCAGCGCGTCGGACGAGCAGCCGGCGCCGAAGATGCCGCCGTTCGCCGGGTCCAGATCGATAAAGCCGTGCTCGTTGATGACGGTGCCCTCGGGGAACACGCCGGCCGGCACCGTGGACTCCATGCCGGTGGCCAGCACCACCAGATCGTGCTCATTCTCGTAGCGGTTGTAGCCCTCGGTATCCACACCCTTGAGGAACAGATTGCCGTTGGCCTTGTTCTCCACGATGTTGGCCACCTTCGACTTGACGAAGGAGACGTTCTCGTCCGCCTGCACCTTCTGGTAGAAGTCGTCGATGCGGTCGATGGCGCGGATGTCGATGTAGTAGACGGTGCTCTTGGCGTCGTCGCCGAACTGCTCGCGCACATAGGTGGTCTGCTTCAGCGATGCCATGCAGCAGATGCGGGAGCAGTGCTTCAGGTGATTGCGATCGCGGGAGCCGGCGCACTGGATGAAGGCGATGTTCTTCGGCGCCTGACCGTCGGAGGGCCGGACGATCCTGCCGCCGGTGGGGCCGAACGGGTCGAGCATGCGCTCGAACTCGACATTGGTGACCACATTGGCGAAGCGGTCATAGCCGTAGGGCTGAATCTTCGCCGCGTCGTACGGCTTCCAGCCGGTGGCCCAGACGATGGCACCCACGTTCAGGGTCATCTCCTGCTCGGCCATCTCCAGGTCGACCGCGCCGTACTTGCACGCCTCTTTCGCCTTGTCGGCGTCGGCGGTGCCGATGACCCGCGGGTCCAGTACGTACCGCTGCGGGTAGGCCATGGCGGAGGTGAGGTACGCACCCTTGCGCTTGCCGAGGCCGTAGTTGAACTCGTCGTCGAACTCCGCCTCGACCGCCTTCTCGCACTCGCCGCAGGCGGTGCAGTTCTCGTTCACGTAGCGGGGAGCGACCTTGACGGTGACCTGATAGTTGCCTTCGTCACCGGAGATGCCGGTCACCTCGGCCATGGTGACGAGGCGCAGATTCTTGTTCGCCTTGAGGCGTCGCAGCTGGATTTCCAGGCCGCAGGTGGGGAAGCAGAGCTTCGGAAAGTACTTGTAGAGCTGGCTTACCCGCCCGCCCACGCTCGGGCTTTTTTCCAGCAGCACCACCTGCTTGCCGCATTCGGCTGCCTCCAGGGCCGCAGTCAGGCCACTGATGCCGCCGCCCACGACCAGGATGGTCTGGTTGGTTGCGATTACCTCAGACATTGATGTTCCTCCATAGAAGGATAAACACTTCTTCTACTCGGACGTGGCCAGGGGTGTGGACAGCATGGGGCCACGATAGCGGTCAGAAATAGGGCGACACGATACCCTCTCGGGGAGCGGATGCCCACATCTCGAACATCGAATTTTCCAATAAGCTGATAGAACGGTTGTATCTGGCCCCCTGGCACTCACACACAAAAAAACCTGGAATTCTCAGCGCGGGGCGGTTGCCAAACCGGCAGGGTTTTCATAACGTTTCGCTCAGGTATTCTAGCCGAGGAATTGTGTAGTGCCCGCCGATGCATTAAAGCCCGAGGAGTACTTCGTCGACACTGAACCCTACTATCAGCCGGTGGGTGATGAAATTGCCGTGTTCGAGGCGGCGTATCATAACCGCCTCCCGGTTCTTCTCAAAGGACCAACCGGCTGCGGCAAGACGCGCTTCATGGAATACATGGCCTGGCGTCTGAAACGGCCGCTCATCACCGTCTCCTGCCACGACGACCTGACCGCCTCCGATTTGGTCGGCCGCTACCTGGTGGCGGGCGGCGAAACGGTGTGGGTGGACGGTCCCCTGGCGCGTGCGGTGCGCGCCGGCGGCATCTGCTACCTGGACGAGATCGTCGAGGCGCGCAAGGACACCATGGTGGTGATCCATCCGCTGGCCGACGACCGCCGCGTGCTGCCGATGGAGAAGCGCGGTGAATTGCTCAGGGCCGACGACGCCTTCTGCCTCGCCATCTCCTACAACCCCGGCTATCAGAGCGTGCTAAAGGAGCTCAAGCACAGCACCCGCCAGCGCTTCGTCGCCCTGGAGTTCGACTACCCCGACCCCGAGCGGGAGGCGGTTATCGTGGCCCGCGAAGCGGACGTGGACAAAGGCATCGCCGACCGTCTGGTGAAGTTCGCGGTGATGACCCGCAACCTCAAGGGCAGCGGCCTGGAGGAGGGGGCCAGCACCCGCCTGCTGGTCCACGCCGGCAAGCTGATCGGCGACGGCATCGACCCGGTGATCGCCTGCCGCAGCGCCATCGCCCAGGCCCTCACCGACGACCCGGAGATGATCGCCGCCGTCAACGAGCTCTCGGCGTCGGTGTTTTGAATCGGTCTGTAGTCTGTAGTCATTGGTCAAATGTCCCTACCAACTCCAACTACCAACCCCCGACCAAAATGCCTCCACCCCTCTCCATAGACGACATCGCCGCCCGCCTCGACGAGGTGCTGGAGGTGGAGTTCACCTTCCGCAACACCCGCCCGGCGGCGGAGTCGATCGCCGCCCTGCCGCGCGCTGATCAGGAGTTCGCGCTGGAACTGGTCGCCCGGGTGGCGAGCACCAACGTGGAGATCGGCTATCGGGTGGCGGTGCACGCCGGCCGGGCGCTGGCGTCGATGGACGAGCGCATGGTGGAGGCGTGGGGGCTCAACGCCACCCACACCTATGACCGGGTCGGTTTGCGCCCGGCGCTGCAGGCGGTGGAGGAGGTGGAGCAGTTCGTCCACCTCGACCGGATGCGCCGCCACGGTGCACTGCTCGAAGAGGCCGCCGGGGTGCTGCTCCATTTCCTCCACGGCCTCTCCGGGCGGGAGCTGAAACTGGCCGAGGGCGAGGCGGCCTGGACCGACACCGAGACCATTCACCTGCCCAACGCGCTGGCGGAACTGCCCGAGAGCCGCGACAACTTCCAGCTCTACAAGGTCACCGCCGCCTTCCTCTGGGCCCAGACCCGCTTCGGCACCTTTCGCACGCCGCTGATCGAAACCCTCGCCGCACACCCGCGGCCGGAAAAGCTGCTGGCGCTGTTCGCCACCGCCGAGCGGCTGCGGCTGGAGGCGTGCCTCGCCCGTGAACTGCCGGGTCTGCATCGGGAGATGCGCCGCCTGGCGGCTGCCGCGGGTGAACCGGACCTCCCGGCCGAGTGGGCGGCTGCCGCGGAGGTCCTGCGCGCTCACGACGCGGATGGTCGGGCCAGCCTCGCGGTGGCGCTGGATAACCTGGATCGCCTGCAGCCGGTGGTCACCTGCTACCAGGGGGAGCTGCGCCCGGGCGCGGTCGCGGAGTGCATGGCGGTACGGACGGAGAAGGAGAAGGCCCTGTTCCGTTTCAAGCTGAAGGAGTTGGCAGACGAGCAGCGTGGGCGCGTCCCCGATGCGGGCGACACGGGGAAGGAGCCCCGATTCGAGGCCCGTCGGGCGGAGGAGGAGTCCGCCTCCCTGGAGATGGAGATCACGCTTGACGAAAAACCGGTGCCACCCCCCGAGGGGATGCGCCGGCTCACCCGCTCCATCGTCCAGGATTTCGGCGGCATTCCCCCCGACTATCTGGTGCCCGCCGGCCCGGGCGAATACGACCCGCGTGATTTCGAGGCGCCCCGGCGCGACCCGGATGCGGTGTGGCAGGGCACCTATCACGAGGACGGCGCCTATTTCTGCGACGAGTGGGATCACCGGCGCCAGCACTACCGCAAGGGGTGGTGCGTAGTGCGGGAGTGCGACGTCACACCGGAGCAATCGGAGTTCAGAACAGAGACGCTGCACAAGTACGCCGGACTGGTGCGTAACCTGCGCAAGACCTTCGAGGCGATGCGCGACGAGGACCGCACCCTGAGCCGTCAGCCGGACGGGGACGACGTGGACATCGATGCGCTGGTCGAGGCGCTGGCCGACGCCCACGGCGGGGCGGAGCTGTCCGACCGGCTCTACACCCGTCTGCACCGCAGCGAGCGCAATATCGCGGTGCTGTTCATGGTGGACATGAGCGGCTCCACCCGCGGCTGGATCAATGATGCCGAGCGCGAGTCGCTGATCCTGCTCTCCGAGGCGCTGGAGACCCTGGGCGACCGCTTTGCCATCTACGGCTTCTCCGGTATGACCCGCAAGCGGTGCGAGATCTTCCGCGTGAAGGGGTTCGATGAACCCTACGGTGCGGAGGTGCAGGGGCGTATCGCCGGCATCCGGCCGCGCGACTACACCCGCATGGGCTTTGCCATCCGCCACCTGACCCGCGTCCTGGCCGATACCGAGGCGCGCACCCGAATCCTGATTACGCTCTCCGACGGCAAGCCGGACGACTACAGCGACTACCGCGGCGAATACGGCATCGAGGACACCCGTCAGGCGCTCATCGAGGCCAAGCGGGTCGGCATCCACCCCTTCTGTATCACCATCGATGAAGAAGGCCCTACCTACCTCCCGCGCATGTACGGCCCGGTCAACTACACCGTCGTCGCCGACGTGCGCAAACTCCCCTACCGCGTCGGCGACATCTACCGCCGACTGACGACGTAGGGTGCAATCTCATTACGCCGGTTTTTTTTTGCATAACGCGGCGCAATAAGATTGCTCCCTACGACTGAAACAATTTACCGCAGAGTCCGCGGAGGTCGCAGAGAAAGGGGATGTTGCGCGGGGAGACCGTATGGGAGGTCTCCTCTGCGTTCTCTGCGGTGATCCTGTTTTCAAGGGGGGAAAAAGAAAACGCCCGGCGAGCCGGGCGTTTTTGTGTTGGCGGAGCGGACGGGACTCGAACCCGCGACCCCCGGCGTGACAGGCCGGTATTCTAACCAACTGAACTACCGCTCCATGACCGGACGTGTGTCCGTCCGGTCGAGCGGCGAGATTGTACGGGAATCCGCGGGGACGTCAACTCTGGTGCATGTGGGAGCCCGGCCCTCCGGGCGAACAGCGGCGCAGCCGCTTCATCTCGGCCGCACCGGCACCCCGGTTCGCCCGCAGGGGCGGGCTCCTACGGCCAGGTCGGATCAGTAGTCATCCTCCATGGCGATGAACCCACAGGGACACTCGTTGGCGCACAGGCCGCAGCCCTTGCAGTAGTCGTAGTCGAATACGTAATGGGAGCCATCAGAGGCCGCCTCCCGGGTCTTCAGCACCGCCGCATCGGGGCAGAGGGTCCAGCAGTTGTCGCAGGCGAAGCAGCTGCCGCAGGAGAAGCAGCGGCGTGCCTCGAACACAACCTGGTCGTGGGTGAGCCCCTGCTCAATTTCCCCGTCTCCCTGACGTTCGTTGGCCGGCACCACCTGTTCGTGCGGGCGCGGGGCGTGTTCGAAGTAGTTCAGGTTGAGCTGTTTGAACTCCACGTTGGGGCCGTATGCTTCCACCTCGGGATTGGCCTCACCGCGGGCGTGACGGTCCATGGCGAGCGCTGCCCGCCGACCGTCGCCAATGGCGCCAGAGACCGTCCCGCTGCTGCCGTGGCGTGCATCACCACCGGCGAAGACACCCGGATGTTTCTCCGTCACGCCCCAGGTGTTTACGGTGAACTCGTGGGCCCCGTCCAGCAGGTTCTCCATCCCTTCCGGATCGACCAGTTGGCCGATGGCCGGGATCACCTGATCCACGTGCAGCACCGTCTCGGTACCTTCGAAGGCGACCCGTTCCAGCCGGCCGCCGCCGCGGTCCAGCTTCTTCATCCGCACCATCTCCACGCCGACCACCCGCTCACCGCGCAGGATGAGGCGGCGGATGCCGCGGTTGGGGTGGATCTCCACCCCCTCTTCCAGCGCCTGGCTGATCTCGCGCGGGATGGCGGTCATGACATCCCGCTCATCCTCGCCCGGCAGGGACTGGTGGGTGACGAGATGGATGTCGTTCACCCCGGCCCGCTTCAGGATGCGGGAGAGGTCGACCGCGGTGTTGCCGCCGCCGATGATGGCGACCGATTTGGGGGTGGGCACGGTGCCGACCGAGATCCAGTCGCGCAGCAGGTCGATGCCGTAGTGCAGGTCGCGCGGGGTGGCGCCGTCGACGCTCCACTCGCGGCCGAGCTGGCGCCCGGGGCCGAGAAAGACCGCACGGTACTCCGACCGCAACTCCTCCAGGGAGATGTCGCGGCCGAGCCGTTTATGGCCCTGGAAGTCGATGCCGAGCGCCAGGATGCGCTCGATCTCCTTGTCCAGCACCTCACGCGGCAGCCGGTAGGGGGGCAGCGCGGTGCGCAGGGTGCCGCCGGCGACCGGCAGCTCATCGAACAGGGTGACGTTGTACCCCTGGCGCAGCAGGTGATAGGCGCAGGCGATGCCCGCCGGACCGGCGCCGACCACCGCCATGCACGGGGCATCGGCCGCCGGCCTTTTCACCGGGTACTCCCAGCCGTGTTCCAGCGCCTGGTCACCGAGCCAGCGCTCCACGTGGTGGATGGCGATCGCCTCGTCGTAGGCGCCCCGGTTGCAGGCGTTCTCGCAGGGGTGGTGGCAGACCCGGCCGGTGGTTGCCGGCATCGGGTTGGCGGTCACCAGTACCTGCCAGGCCCCCTTGACGTCGCCCTCCTCGATCTTGGCGAGATAGGCCTGGGCATCCTCGCCCGCGGGGCAGACCGAGTGACACGGCGCGCTGCCGTGCCGATGCACCGGCCGCTGCACCCGCCAGGTGCCGGTCTTGTAGTTCAGGGTGGTGCCCGCTTCCGCGTAGGCGCCGCGCGTCAGGATAGTCATTTCAACCTCACTGAATCATCTAATGATCACCGCAGAGGACGCGGAGGACGCAGAGAAAACCCATCTGCGACAAAGGCAGGCAAGTCATAACCAGTTGACTTGTACTCATCCGCCTCATTCACAACCAGAACCCCACTCATCGGTATTTCTCTGCGTCCTTCGCGCCCTCTGCGGTTCAAGGCTTTGGTTCTTACGCCCAGCGGGCGCCGCCGCGGCGGACGGTGTCCGCACCGGAGGTGTCGCGCATGTCGTCGGCGTCGGCCCGCAGGCCGTACACCTCGATGTTGTGGTCCGCCAGCGCCTGCAGGTGTTCCAGCTCCTTTTTGGCGCGGGTGTCGTCGGCGAACAGGTGGCGGAAGCGCTGCTGCGCCTTGAGGTAGGCGGCCACCGGCACCTGCTTGCGGATCGGCATCACGCCGGTGATCTCGCCGCGCTCCAGTTCGATGAGCGGATAGAGTCCGCTCTCCACCGCCAGACGCCCGATCTCGATGCTCTTGTTCCCCTCGTGGCCCCAGCCGAGCGGGCAGGGTGCGTGGATCTGGAGGAAGGTGGGGCCTTCGATGGCCAGTGCCCGGCGCACCTTCTTGCGCAGGTCGGAGGGGTAGGCCACCGAGGCGGTCGCCGCGTAGGGGATGTGGTGCGAGGCGACGATGTTGATCACATCCTTCTTCAGATGGCGTTTGCCCATCCGCTCCCGGCCCGGCGGCGAGGTGTTGGTCATCGCCGCATGCGGCGTGGAGCCGGAGCGCTGCACGCCGGTGTTCATGTAGGCCTCGTTGTCGTAGCAGACGTAGAGCACGTTGTGGTCGCGCTCCAGCATCCCCGACAGCGCCTGGAAGCCGATGTCGAAGGTGCCGCCGTCGCCGCCCATGGCGACCACCTTGGTGCTCTTGCCCTGGGCCTTCATCGCCGCCTCGATCCCCGAGGCCACCGCGCCGGTGTTCTCGAACAGGGAGTGGATCCAGGGCACCTTCCAGGAGGATTCGGGCCACGGTGTGGTGAAGATCTCCAGGCAGCCGGTGGCGTTGGCGACGATGATGTCGGGGCCGGTCGCCTCCGTCACCAGCCGCACCGCCAGCGCCTGGCCGCAGCCGAGACAGGCCCGGTGGCCCGACTCCACGGCGCTGTAGCGGGGCTGCCTGTTGCGCAGTTCACTCACGGGGATGGTCGTTTCCTGTGTCATCGTCATTCCTGCCTTCGGGTGCTCTCGGCACCGTTTAAACCGATTTCACCGCAGAGGTCGCAGAGGGAAGGTCGGTCCGCAAATAACAAAGACCCGGCCCAGCTTCTCTCGTGCTAACACGCCAATGGACGCTGTCCATGTCTTTCTCTGTGACCTCTCGGCAACCGCTCCATGCGTTGCTCTAACTCCTGCATCCATGCAGTCGTGTGACCTCTGCGGTGCATGCTTTTCCTAACGATCCTCTTCGGGGAGCTTGGAGAGGTCGGCGTCGAGGACGGCGAAGCGGACCGGCAGCGGCTCATTCGCCAGCGCCAGCAGGCGCGGGTAGATATCCATCGGCACGTCGCGGCCGCCGAGGCCGAGGGCGACGTTGTGCACCCGCGGTGCGCTCTCCAGTTCGGTCAGTGCGGCCCGTACCTCGGGGCCGATGATGCCGCCGTGGCCGGGCGACAGCGCCCGTTCCACCACGATCAGATCGGTCAGTCCCGCGACCGCCCGCTTCAGCGCCTCCACCGGGAAGGGGCGGAAGCTGCGCAGCTTGATCAGTTTCGCCGCGGGGGCGTCGGTGTACTCCGCCTGTGCCGCGCGTAACGTGCCGAGCACCGAGCCGAGCACCAGGATGCCGATATGCGCCTCCTCGGGGCCCTCCACCGTCAGCAGTCCGCCGGCGGCGCGGCCGGTGAGCGACGCCCACTTGGCGTCCGCCTCCTCGATGACCGCCTGCGCATTGATCAGCGCCTGGTGATGGGAGTGGCGCGCTTCGGGGTAGAAGTCCGGCGAGAGCAGGGTCCCCATGGAGATGGGCCGGGCGGGGTCGAGCCGCCGCGAAAACTGATACGGCGGCAGGTACTCATCCACCTGCGCGGCCTCGGGAATGTCGATCGCCTCCAGGGTATGGGTCAGGGTGAAGCCGTCCATGCAGACCATCACCGGCAGCTCGGTGCGCTCGGCAATGCGGTAGGCCTGGACGGTGGTGTCCACCGCCTCCTGGTTGTCGGCGCAGTAGAGCTGGATCCAGCCGGCGTCGCGCGCCGCCATGGAGTCCTGCTGGTCGTTCCAGATGGAGAGCGGCGCGGAGATGGCACGGTTGGCGCAGGTCATCACCACCGGGATGCGCATGCCGGCGATGTTGTAGAGCACCTCGACCATCAGCAGCAGCCCCTGGGAGGCGGTGGCGGTGTAGGTGCGCGAGCCGGCGGCGGCGGCGCCGAGCACCACCGAGGCGGCGGAGAACTCGCTCTCCACCGAGACGAACTCACAGTGCAGTTTGCCATCCGCCACCAGCTTGGAGATGTTCTCCACGATATGGGTCTGCGGGGTGATCGGATAGGCGGCAACCACCTGCGGGCGGCACAGGGCCACCGCCTCGGCGATCGCCTGGGAGCCCTCAAGCGCCTTCAACATGGGCGGTCTCCTTGTTCCAGTGTCCGGCGGGAACCCGGCCGGTCGCTTCACGAATCAGGTGGGTGTTGCGCTCCAGCACCTCGCCCCGGAACTTGTGGCCGAGCACCTTGATCAGCGCATCGGTGGGGAACATCCCGGTCAGCGCCAGGAAGCCGGCGAGCAGCGCGGTGTTGGGGACCGGGCGGCCCAGGTACTCCTTGGCCAGGATGGAGGCGGGCAGCGTGATCACCTCCACATCGTCGCGCAGATCGAACGCCTCGGCGGGGCGGGCCGAGTTGATCAGCACGCCGCCCCCCGGGAGCAGGCCGTCGGTGACCCCCGGCACATGGAGCAGCGCCTCGTCCTGGATGATCAGGTAGGCGGGGGTCTGCACCTGGCAGCGGCGGCGGATGGGGCGGTCGGCGATGCGCACGAAGGCGACCACCGGGGCGCCGCGCCGCTCGGCGCCGAAGTTGGGAAAGGCCTGCCCGTGACGGCCCACCTCGAAGGCGGCCATGGCGAGCAGGTTGGCGGCGACGACGTTACCCTGGCCGCCGCGGCCGTGGATTCGGATCTCGATCAGGGACATGGGTCGGGGCCTTCCTGGTCTAGCCGTTTATGGATCGCGGTTCAACAATAACTCCCGAAGGGTGGTCGAACAACGTTCGTCCGCCGCCGGCTGCCCGCTATCCAGGAGTTGGGGATGTTAACGACCGCTTGCTACCGGCTTTTGACAGTGCGCCCACCGGTTTGCTCCGGGGATCGGCGACACAATCTCTGTCGGCGAAAACCACACCACTGCTCGCCCGACTCTCAGCGGGTCTCGTCGAGGATCATGAAGGAGATGAAGGCGGTGCCCAACGCCAGGATCAATGCGCCCCCGGTGGAGACCACCAGCATCAACGCGCCACTGACCAGCCAGACGTCTCTCACGATACTTTGTTTGCGCCGGTACTTGCGGGTGTAACGGCGCCAGCTCGCGTGCCGCTCCCGCTCCCGGTCCGGGAGCTCCGGCGGCGGTCTCGATATGAACATGGGCTTTCCCTCGCCCGACCCCTTTCTTCCCAGACTAAGACTCAATCCCCTGCCGTCAATTCCCTCTCCAGCAGGCGAGGCAGGCCGCTTGTCTATCCTTATCTTTCCAGCCGGAAAATACGGTCCGGATCCCCCTATCGGCGCGGATCGCAGAGGCGGAGGAGAATGCCTGAGAGGGAGCCCCGCGCTAAGGAGCCAGCCACCGGCGTCGACCCGGCACCGCACGGTGCGGAGAACGGGGGGCGCAACGTTCTCGATCCACGCCGACTATTGCCCGGCGCCATCCTCGCGTTCCTCGGGCTGGCGCTGTTTCTGGCCTGTGCGGCCTACCTGCTGTGGCGCCAGCAGGAGGCTGCCGTCGTGGAGCGGACCCAGGCGGACCTCGCCGCCGTGGTCGAAGCCAAGGCACGGGAGGTGCGCGACTGGCAGGAGGAGCGCATCAGCGACGCCAGGACGCTGCTTCGGCAACCGTTCACGCGCCACACCATCATCCAGTTGCTGGCGGGCGAAACGGTACCCCGGGGGGCCCACACCAATCTCATCGCCACACTGTCGGCAATGGTCATCCGCCCGCGTTATGAGGCCGTTCGTGTGCTGGCGCCGGACGGGAGCGTGGTTGCCGAGGCGGGTCAGCCCCAGGCCCGGGACCGTCCTGAGGCGTTCCGCCGTGCGCTGGAGACCGGTCTCCCCCAGTTCGACGATTTTCTCCTTCCGGAATCAGGTGAGCGGCCGATCCGATTCGGTCTGTTTGTGCCGGTTCGCGATGACGGGGGCGAGACCGTCGGCGTCCTGGCGCTTCGCATCGACCCTTACCTGTACTTCTATCCGATGCTCGCGGCGTGGCCGACCGCCAGCCCTTCCGCGGCGCTCCTGCTGGTGCGGGAGGAGAATGCGCAGGTGATTTTTCTTAACCGTACGCAGGCGTCCGGACTGCCGTTGGCGGTACCGAGCGACACCCCTGGGCTGGTGGGTGCGCACGCCGCCCTGGCACGGCAGGGGCATTTTTCCGGTATCGACTACCGGGGCGAGCCGGTGCTGGCGGCCGCCCGCAACGTGCGGCTCAGCCCCTGGGCACTGGTGGCCAAGATTGACCAGGAGGAGGTGTTCGAGCCGCTGCGCACTTTGGCGCGGCACATCACCGGTGTTTCCGTGCTGTTGCTGATGGGCGCCGGGGTAGCGACCGCCAGTTGGTGGCGCAAGCAGCAGGCGGAGTTCCGTGCCTTCCGCTACCGCTCCGCACTGCGGCAGGAGGCGTTGACCCGCCACTTCGACTATCTGGCCAAGTACGCCAACGACATCATTGTCTTGACCGACGCAGGGGGGCGGATTGTCGAGGCCAACGACCGCGCGGTCGAGGTTTACGGCTACGGCCGTTCGGAGCTGCTGGAGCGGGGCTGGGACGATCTCTGCGGTGAGCGGACCACGCCGCTGAACGAGCCGGCCGAGGCCGCCGCCGAGGTGGGTGCCTCCCGGGTCTATGAAGCGGAGCACCGGCGCGCCGACGGTAGCCTGATTCCGGTGGAGGTCAGCGCCCGCGCCATCCGGACCGACCATACAGTCCATTATCAGGCGATCATCCGCGACATCACCGAGCGCCGGGAGGCGGAGGCACGCATCCGGCGTCTCAGCAACCTCTATGCGGCGCTCAGCCAGACCAACCAGGCGATCGTCCGGGTGCGTGAGCAGGACCGCCTGCTGGAGGCGGTGTGCCGGATTGCCGTTGACTACGGCGGGTTTCGCGCGGCCTGGGTGGGGATGGTGGAGGAGGAGCATATCCGCACGTTGGCGTGGTACGGGGAGAACGCCGAGTACTTCGCCGGCGAGCGCCTGCGGCTCGACGCCGCGGGACCGGGCACCCACGGGCTGCCGGTACGGGCAGTGCAGGAGGACAGTCAGCAGGTGAGCAACGATCTCTCCGTCGCCCCGTTGATGATGAACCGGCAGGAGGCGCAACGCATGGGGTTCCGCTCCGCGGCCGCCTTTCCCCTCCGTCGGGGCGGCCGGCCTGCCGGGGTGCTGGCAGTCTACGCTGCCGAGCGGGGATTTTTCGATGCGCAACTGCTGCAGCTCCTGGACGAGATGGCGCTCGACGTCTCGTTTGCGCTGGACAGCTTCGAGCTGGAGGTGCAACGGCGCCGTGCCGAAGAGTCCCTGCGGCAGAGCGAGTTCCGCTTCCGGCAGCTGTTCGACAATATGAACGCGGGCGTGGCGGTCTACCGCTACCGGCAGGAAAGCGACGATTTCATCATCTTGGACGTCAACCGGGCGCTGGAACGTATCGAGCAGGTCAGCCGGGAGGCGTTGATCGGACGGCCGCTGCTCGAGCACTTTCCCGGCGCTGGCAGGATGGGGCTGGTCACTGCGTTATGCGAGGTCGTGCAGACCGGAGAGGCGGTTCATCTCCCGCCCAGACATTATGAGGACGGGCGTATCACCGGCTGGCGTGAGAACTGGATCTACTGCCTGCCCAGCGGTGAGGTGGTTGCGGTCTACGACGACGTGACCGTTCGCATGGAGGCGGAGCAGGCGCTGCGCATGAGCGAGGAGCGGTTGCGGTTGGCACTGGAGGGGTCGCAGGACGGCTTTTGGGATGTCGACTTCCAGGCCGGCAAGACCTACTACAGCCATCGCTTCGCAGAGATGTTCGGTTACACCCCCGGCGAACTGGAACCCGGCCTGCACGGCTGGGAGGGGCTGATCGAGCCGGACGACCTGCCGCGGGTGGAAGCGGAGCTTCAGGCCCATTTGCGGGGCGAGACCCCGCACTACCGTTCCGAGCACCGCATGCGGACCAAGTCCGGCGAACGGCTCTGGGTCCTGGCCCGCGGTACGGTGGCGCGGCGCGATGGAGAGGGACACCCCCTGCGCATGGCCGGCACCCACACCGACATCACCGATCGCAAGCGCGCCGAGGAGCGGCTGCGTCTGTGGGCCAAGGTGCTGGATTCGAGCGGCGAGGGGATCTACGTCACCGACGCGGAACGTCGAATCATCCTGGTCAACCGCGCCTTCAGCCGGCTCACCGGTTACTCCCCTGATGAGGCGCTGGGCCGCACGCCGGGCTTCCTCTCTTCCGGACGTCACGATCGCGACTTCTATGACCAGATGTGGCGCGCCATCCGGGAGGAGGGGTACTGGCAGGGCGAGATCTTCGACCGCCGCAAGAGCGGAGAGGTGTTTCCGGAATGGCTGGCCATCAGTGCGGTCTTCGATGAGCAGGGCACGCTGGTCAACTATGTGGCCCTCTTCTCCGATATCAGCGAGCGCAAGGAGGCGGAGGCGCGTATCGAATTTCTGTCGCGCCACGACATGCTGACCGGCCTGCCCAACCGCAGGCTGCTTCACGAGCGGCTCCAGCAGGCCATCGCCAACGCCGAGCGGACGGGCGGTCGCCTGGCGGTACTGACGGTGGATGTGGATCACTTCAAGACCGTCAATGACTCGCTCGGGCACGGAGTCGGGGATCAGCTCCTGCGTGAGTTGGGTGAGCGCCTCGGCGTGTGTGTCGGTGCCGAAGATATCGTCGTGCGCGGTGGCGGCGACGAGTTCATCATTGTCCTGGTGCAGATCGCAGACCCGACCAACGCCGCCCGGGTGGCGGCCTGCATCAACGCCGTGATGGCCGAGCCGTTCCATTTCGAGGAGAACGAGGTGCGCATCACCGTCAGCATCGGCATCGGGGTCTATCCCGAGGACGGGCGCGAGGTCGACCTGCTCATCCGCAACTCGGACACGGCCCTCTACCACGCCAAGGCGCGGGGACGGAACACGCTTCAGTTCTTCATCCCGGAGTTGAACGTCCGCGCGCGGGAACGGCTGCGGCTGGAGAGCGACCTGCGTTCCGCGCTGGATCGGCAGGAACTGATCCTTTATTACCAGCCGCAGATCAGTGCGGTGACCGAGCAACTGGTGGGGGTGGAGGCGCTGTTGCGGTGGCAGCGCCGTGAGCACCTGATGTTGCCAGCCGATTTCGTCCCGGTTGCCGAGGAGAGCGGACTCATCGTGGGTATCGGCAACTGGGTGCTGCGTGAGGCGTGTCGGCAGCAGCGGGCGTGGGCCGAGGAGGGCGTGGTGACACCGATGGCGGTGAATGTCTCCGCCATCCAGTTCCAGCGCCCGGACTTTCCCGACCTGCTGGCCCGTGTGATGGCGGAAACCGGTGTCGATCCAGCCTGCATCGAAGTGGAGTTGACAGAGGGGGCGTTGATGCGTGATGTGGAGACCGCGGTGCGGACTCTCGTCAGGCTCAAGGAGATGGGGGTCGCGCTGGCGATCGACGATTTCGGTACCGGTTACTCCAGCCTGAATTATCTGCGCCGGTTTCCCATCGACCGCCTGAAGGTGGACCAGTCGTTTGTCCGTGACATGGAGGTGGACGCCGCCGACCGCACTATCACCGAGGCGATCATTGGGTTGGGCAAGAGCCTGGGGTTGCGGGTGATCGCCGAGGGGGTGGAGACCCAGGGGGAGCTCACGTTGCTGCGCGCCCGAGACTGCGAGGACGTGCAGGGATTTCTCTTCGCCGAACCGATGCCGCCCCACGAGTTGATCATCTGGTATCGTGAATTTGAGCGGCTGCGGGGGAGCAGGTCGCACTGATGCTCATTCCTCCACCTGGCGTGAGCCCGGTGGCGAACAACCCGGCGGGCAGGGCGTGACGTGCCCTCCCTACGGGGATCTACGTGGGTCCGGTTTCAGGAGTTGCGGTGCTGTGCTGACGGACGTGGGATGTAGAAGCGGCCGGTCAGCCGTTTGGGCAGGCGCGGCCGCATCGATCGGGACGGACCCCGCAAGAGGGGCGCCGAGGTGGCGATCTGTCCCCATTCCGATGCGGCGTGCAGGCGCTGGAAGGAATCGCTCTGGATACGTACCAGCGTGCCGGCCTGGCAGGCAGCGAAGTAGATCCCGTCCATGGCTGCGAACGCCTCCTCCACTACCGTTTCCAGGCCGAACAGTTCGGCGAACGGTGGCGCCGAGGCCGGATCGCACTGTATCAGTGCGCGGGCGATCGCATCGGTCGGCGCCAGCGCGAGTTCAGGCCGCGCAAGCTGCCGCCGCACCTCTTTCAGGTCCAGTCGGCGGCCGGCGGGTATCACTGCCATGAGCACGCCTGTGCGATCACTCAGAAGGATCGGACGGGCAATCTGGTCGAGCGCGAAACCCAGCGCCTCGGCCACATCGGCGGGACGCCCACCCGGTCCACATGAGAAGATCTCAAAAGGGATGTTGCGCTGTCGGAGATAGGTCTGGAGTGCTTCGGCCATTTCCATCAGATCCGCCTCTTTTGGCCCGGCTCGTGGTGAAGTGACCCGGGTCGAGTTTGCGTTGCAGTCGCTGGGCTACAGCGCGCTCCTCACTCATTGGTTCAGCCTGATAGTAAGGTAGACCACGATTACAGGAATTTCATTGAACGCTTATTCATTAAAAAGGACGTCCGACCGGTGAAGGCGATGATCCTTGCCGCGGGTCGCGGGGAGCGCATGCGCCCGCTGACCGATCACTGTCCAAAGCCGCTGTTACCGGTCGGGGGTAAGCCGCTGATCGTTCGTCACATTGAGGCACTGGTGGCTGGTGGATTCACCGAGATTGTGATCAATCACGCTCATCTCGGGAAACTCATTGAACAGGCTCTGGGCGACGGAGCGCGGTTCAACGCAGCGATCCGCTACTCGCCGGAGAGTCCGGCGCTGGAGACGGGTGGAGGCATATTCAATGCGTTGCCACTACTCGGGGAGGTGCCTTTCCTGGTGATCAACGGGGACATCTGGACCGACTTCCCATTCCGGACGCTACGGGAGCCGGTGCCGGCCACGGACCTGGCCCGCCTGGTGTTGGTGGACAATCCCCCCCACCACCCCGGAGGGGACTTCGCACTCGAGCAAGGGCGCGTGGCCGCGGATGGGGAACCGAAACTCACCTTTAGCGGGATCGGGGTTTATCGTCCGGAGCTATTTAGCGGCTGCCGCCCCGGACCGTTTCCACTGGCGCCACTGCTGCAAACAGCGATGGTGCGGGGCCGGGTAAGTGGTATTCATTACCAAGGGGCATGGATCGATGTCGGCACCCCCCAGCGGTTGCGTGAATTGGACCTCCGGCTGACGACGGCCAGGTGAAAAGGCCCACACTACCGCCCATCTCATTGATGGATGCGTAACTTAAGGGCACCTCTAATAATCCAACACGGTTTCGCTCGCGGCCGTATTGTTTCGCTGGCAAGGCGCGGCGAGCGTGATGTGGTCATTCCACATGAGCGAGCTGCAACGCAGTCCAGCGGGCAATACGGCCACGAGCCCGGAGGGTTGGGCCCAAAATCGCCGATTACGGCGTTGCGCTGCTTGACAAGGACCGGGCCATTGCCTGCGCAGCGCGCCTTGTACTCGGCGATTTTGGGCCCAACGAAACCACGTTGGATTATTAGAGGTGCCCTTTAATAGCAGAGTGGGCCGGCTACGGCCGTCATTTCACCCACTTCCCTTCCTCTCAATTTATTCTACATTTCTGATCGGGAGAGACCGTCGCTCCCGGTGATGGCGCTGTCGATTGGAAATGGTGCCGCAGGACACTCGACCCGCGGTCTATGTGTGAATCCTTCCCGAGAGCGGCATTCCCGGCATGGTGAATGCCTAACGAGTTTGTTGATAGCAGGACTCACGGAGGTGGGTGCCGCAAGGATTTGTGACAGCCGGATAACATATTCGGAAAAAAACGATCCGGTGGGTATTGATATGGCCCCCCTGTATCTTCATATAATATGTACCGATAAATTTTGAATCTTTAAATTGTCTCGAGACAGGGGAAACAGTTAATGGCACGTAAAAAGCCTATCGAAGCGATGTCCGCCGAAGAGCTCTATGAACTGGCGAAGGCCAAGGAGCAGGAGGAGTTCGAGCGGGAACGGGAAACGATCAAGCAGCAGATCCAGGAACTGCGGGGCCAGCGGCGTGAACTGCTGGCACGCCACAAACGTGAGGTTGCCGCACTCGACAAGCAGATTCGCGAACTGGGCGGCCGCACCGGAGGCAACGGCCGCGGCCGTCGGGGTAACGTATCGGATCGGGTTGTGGAGATCATCAACCGTTCCGGCGAGATCTCCACGCGGGACCTGCAGGCACAGCTGGAGGAGGAGGGTGTGATGCCGAAGAATCTTGGCCAGACCCTTGCCTATCTCAAGCGTACCGGCCGTGTGACCACCCCGCGCCGTGCCGTATACGCACCGGCTCGATAAAACGTTTCATCGGTACTGAAAGGCCCGTCCGGTTACGGACGGGCCTTTTTTCGTTCGGGTTCCCCACCTTTCTTACACCAGGGCATCCGCGTACTTCCGCAAAGGCAACGATAATGTGAACCGACGCGGATGCTTCGAACTTCCGGAACGGAATCGCCAATCAGCCTGTGTGGCATGATCGTGTCCTGTTCTGCGACTGACATCGATGGCACAGGCGTGGCGTTCCGTGGCATAGTGCCCCGCTCCATACGCCGAAATTGGCAGTTTCCATGAATAACCAGGCAATTCCCCCCGAGGTGTTGTCGCTCCTCGATACCCTCTCCGATCCGGCAGTCCTGCTCGCCGCCGACTACCGCATCCTTGCGGCCAACCGGGTCTACATGCGCGAGTACGGTGCCGTGGTGTCGGTGGGCCGTGATCGCTGTTACGAGGTCTCCCACCGCTACCGCCTTCCATGCGATCAGGCAGGGGAGAGCTGTCCGCTCTTTGCGTGCCGGGAGAGCGGATTGCCGCAGCGCGACCTGCATTTGCACCATACCCCGCGTGGCGAGGAGCATGTGGAGGTGGAGGTGCATCCGGTCGAGGGGACCGGCGGGGTGCGCTGGTACCTGGAGGTGATGCGCCATAGCCGTCTGGCCAGTGCCGATCCGGCCGCCGGCGGCCTGGTCGGGCGCTCGCCACGTTTCAACCGGATACTGGAACTGGTGCAGCGGGTGGCTCCGGCTGAGGCGACGGTGCTGCTGCTGGGCGAGTCGGGTACCGGCAAGGAGCTGGTGGCCCAGGCGGTTCACGACGCCAGCGAACGGGCCAAGGGACCGTTCGTGCCGGTCGACTGCTCCGGATTGACCGAGACGCTGTTCGAGAGCGAACTGTTCGGCCACGAAAAGGGGGCCTTCACCGGCGCACAGGTGCAGAAGATTGGCCTGGTGGAGGCGGCGCGGGGCGGAACACTGTTTCTGGACGAGATCGGTGATATCCCCCTCCCGCTTCAGGTGAAGTTGCTGCGTCTTCTGGAGACCGGCACCTTCCGGCGTGTCGGTGGCATCGAACCGCAGAAGGCGGATTTCCGGCTGGTGTGTGCCACCCACAGGGGGCTTCGGGAGATGGTGGAGGAGGGGAGTTTCCGCAAGGACCTCTACTACCGGATCAATGCCTTCCCGATCGAATTGCCGTCGCTGCGCGAACGGCTGGAGGATCTGCCGCTGCTTTGCGAGGCGCTGTTGGGCCGGGTGGGTGGCGGCCGGCGGCTGCGGCTGAGCAAAGAGGCGCTCGATTGCCTGCGGCACTATGCTTTCCCCGGCAATATCCGCGAGTTGCGAAATGTGCTGGAGCGTGCGGCCCTGTTGACCGATGGGGAGGAGATTCTGCCCGAACACCTACCCGAGCAGTGCGGTGGTGATGCGGGAGCGCGCAGCGAGTTTGGGCTCCTGCCGGTCGAGATTGTGCCGCTGGAGGAGATGGAGAGTCGCTATCTGGCTTGGGCGGTGACACGTTTTCCCGGCGAGCGGCGCGAACTGGCGCGGCTTCTCGGTGTGAGTGAGCGCACGTTGTATCGCAAGCTTCAGGGGCTGGGGCCGGGTGTGAAGCACGAGGAGGAGACGAGTGAGGCGTGAAGCGAATCTGTTGCGACCCGGCGAGCTGGCCTTTCGTTTCACTCTTCACCTCTGACGCTTCACCATCTTGACCCCGACCACCGACCACGACCAGGAATGCACCTCCTCGCCGCCATCTCCCCCCACGGGTTCGGCCATATCGCGCAGGTGGCGCCGGTAGTCAATGCGCTGCGCACCCGCCTGCCGGATCTGCGGGTGACGCTGCGCACCACCGCCTCGTGCAGCCAGCTCGAGAAGCGTTTCTCGCCCGGTTTTGCCCTTCAGTGCGCTGCAGACGACTTTGGCATGCGCCAGCATTCGGCCCTGCGGGTGGATGTGGAGGCGAGTGCGGCCGGTTACCGGGAACTGCACCGGGACTGGGAGCGGCGGGTCGATACGGTGGCGCGCGCACTGGAAGGGGCCGCACCGGATCTGGTGCTGGCCGATGTGCCCTATCTGACGCTGGCAGGCGCTACCCGCGCCGGGATTCCCGCCATCGGCATGAGCTGCCTCAACTGGCTCACCATCTATCATCACTACTGCGCCGAGCGGCCGGAGGCGCCGGTGATTCTCGAACAAATGGAGACGGCCTATGCGGCGGTGCCTTTCCTGCGCACCCGCCCGGCGATGCCGATGCCGGAGCTCCCGTACGCCCGCGATATCGGCCCGGTGATGGCGGTGGGGAGCCGGCGTCGGGAGGAGCTCGACGCAGCGCTTGGGTTGGAGGCGGGTGAACGGCTCGTCTTGGTAACCTTGGGCGGTATCGATGGTTCGCCCGTGCTTGAAACCTGGCCGGTGCTGCCCGGGGTACGCTGGGTCATGCAGCGGTCGTGGCACATGGATCGTGCTGATGTCGCCGTATTGGAGGATCTCGGGATGGGTGTTCCCGACCTGCTCGCCTCCTGCGATCTCTCCATCACCAAGCCCGGCTACGGCGCCTTCACCGAGGCGGCCGGGTGCGGCGTTCCAGTGCTCTATGTGACCCGTGGCGACTGGCCTGAGGAGCCGTATCTGGTCGAGTGGCTGGCCGGCGCGGTACCCTTCCGTGCGGTTTCACCGGAAGCGTTTGCCTCCGGGCGGTTTGGCGCCGAGGTGGAGGCGCTGCTCGGGGCCGGCCCGGTCGCCCCGGTACCGCCCGACGGTGTGGAGGAAGCGGTCGAGGAGCTCGCCACCCGCCTTTGCGGGTGAAGATCAGGAGGCGGGGAGAAGCGCCGCCGGGTCCACCTCGTCGATCTGTGAGGGGTCCAGATACTCGCGGGCGTAGGCCAGGTAGACCTTCTCCTCGATGAATATACGGAACAGGTCCGGATCGATGTGCCGGTCCTTGACCATGAAGCCCATGATGCGCAGCGATTCCGACAGGGTCTTCGCCTTCTTGTAGGGCCGGTCCTTGGCGGTGAGTGCCTCGAAGATGTCGGCGATCGCCATGATTCGCGCCTGCACCGACATCTGCTCCCGGGTGAGCCCGCGCGGATAGCCGGTACCGTCCATCTTCTCGTGGTGGCCGCCGGCGAACTCCGGTACCCGCGCCAGATGTTTCGGCAGCGGCAGCGCCTCCAGCATCTTGATGGTGACGCTGATGTGGTTGTTGATGACCGTCCGCTCCTCGTCATTGAGGGTGCCGCGCGGAATGCAGAGGTTGTAGACCTCGTCCTCGTCCAGCAGGGGGGCCTCCCCTTTGGGACTGTGCCAGCTGCGTTCGGCGAGGGTACGCACGCGCGCCTTCCTCTCCTCGTCCATGAACTCGCCGCCGATGTTGGCGTGGCGTAGGAACTCCCGCTCCTCGTCCAGACGCGCCAGGGCTGCGGCCAGGCCCTCATCGATGGTGTCCGGTGGTGTCTCCCCCTTTTCCAGCAGGGCAAGTTTCTTTTGCAACGCGGCGATCTCGGCGTCCCGCTTCAGCACCTCGATGCGGGTGTCCACCTCGTGGATGCGGTCGTGGATGGTCTCCAGCTTGGTCGCCTTGTCCACGATGTACTCGGGAGTGGCGATCTTGCCGCAGTCATGGAGCCAGGAGGCGATCTCCAGTTCGTACCGGTCACGGTCGGTGAGAGCAAACTCCGCCAACGGTCCCTTTCCGGCCCGGCTGACCGCTTCCGCCAGCATCATAGTGATGATCGGCACGCGCCGGCAGTGCCCCCCCGTGTAGGGGGATTTTTCGTCGATCGCGTCGGCAATGAGCTGGATCAGGGACTCGAACAGCGCCTTCAGATCGTCCATCAGCCGCTTGTTGGTGAGGGCGATGGCCGCCTGTGAGGCGAGCGCCTCGGCCAGGCGCTGGGCGGTATCGTCGAATGGGACCACCTTGCCTGACGCGTCCATTGCGTTCAGTAGTTGCAACACGCCGATGATCTCCCCCTCGTGGTTCTTCATCGGCACGGTGAGGAAGGAGGTGGAGCGGTAGCCGGTGTTGGCGTCGAAGGCGCGGGTACCGGAAAAGTCGAACCCCTCGGCGTCATAGGCGTCGGGGATATTGATGGTGCGCTCGTGAAGGACCGCCGAGGTGACCACCATCCGGTCGTTCGGAAGTCCGTTTCCATCGAATAGCGAAATGGGCGGGAAGGGGACCGGTTCACCGGTGGTGCCGCCCATGGCGAAGTTCAGCGAATCGGTACGGATGATCTCCATCCTGACCGTGTCGTTCTCACGCAGGTAGAGGGTGCCGCCGTCGGCGCTGGTGATGGTCTTGGCGCCGACCAGGATCTGTTCCAGCAGGCGGTTGGTGTCACGCTCCGCCGATAGGGCGATGCCGATGTCGATAAGCTGCTCGACACGCGCAAGGTGTCTGTCCCCGGCCGACATGTCCCTTCTCCCGTCTATTTTTTTGTTTCCGGCCATCAAGGCCGCTTGCCTCTTCCGTGGAAGAGCCATTGTAAGCGCCCTGTTTCCCCGGAAGCCAGCGCTCCCATTGGGAGCGCGTCCGGGAAATGCCCCCTCAGGGAGGACTGTTATAACCGGTGCGGTGCGCTGTTATAATCGATTGCCGTCTTCTGACCGGATCGGTGCATGCGTCCGCCCGGTGACGCGGGCCGGAAAGATCGCGGGAGAGCGCACCCGGATGCGATTGAAACAATCAGAACATGAGGATGGCCGATGACGCCACGCTTCGCCCTGCTGACCTTCCTGTATCTCGCCGCCAGCGGCGTTTCGGCCGATGCCCTCGACAGCGTCGAACGCCGCATCCAGGCGGGGCACCACGCCGTCGCTCTGCTCGAGCTTGAACGGACGGGCTCCAGTTCGGATCGTGCGCGCTTTCTCAAGGCCACGGCACTGGCCGGCGCCGGCCAGACCGAGGATGCCATCGCCCTCTATCGCACCCTGATCAAGGAACGGCCTGCTCTGCCCGAACCCTACAATAACCTGGCCGCCCTCTACGCGCGCATGGGTCGCCTGGAAGAGGCGAAAGATATACTGGAGCAGGGCATCCGTACGCGCGAGAGCTACGCCACCATCTACGAAAACCTGAGCACCGTCTACGTGGAGATGGCGCGCGACTCCTACGTGAAGGCGCTGCGCCTCGAAGACGAGGTGAAGCCGCCAAAACTCCAGTTGATTACCCGCCTCGGGGGTGGGTCGCCGGTGCCGATTCAAGTGGCGTCCACCGAGCCCGCGGCAATCACGCCCGTCGCCGTCATTGCCGACCCGGCCCCGAATGAGAAGGCTCCCGAGCCGGCGCTTGCTCCCACCACACCTCAACCCGTAGCCGAGTCCGAGCCGTCGGTACAGGTCGCGCGGGTGGAGGCGCCGCAGAAGCCGAACACCGCTCCCGCCCCGCCGCTGGAGCAAATCCTGCTTGCCGCTTTGGAGAGGTGGGCGATCGCCTGGTCCGATCGGGATGTCGACCGCTATCTCGATGCGTATGCCCCCGACTACCTGCCCGAGGACGGTAGCTCACGTGCCGCCTGGGAGGCAGAGCGGCGCCAGCGATTGACCCGCCCTGCCTGGATCAAGGTGGAGTTGAACGAGATCACCGTCGATGACCGGAACGCGGGGGAGGTGACGGTTTCCGTGGTACAGGACTACGAGGCGCCGAATTACCGCGATCGCACACACAAGGCGATCACCCTGGTGGAGCGGGATGGGCGCTGGTTGATTCGTGAGGAGAAGAGCCTCAAGACCCAGCGGCGATGAGACCCCGTTCACTGCTTCTTCTCCTGTTGCTTCCGGCGGTTGCCGCTTCCGCCTTCGGATCGGAGCCTCCGGTCCTCCCCCGTCTGGCGCTGGTGGACTCGCTGCCCGCCTCCCGTGACATCCGGCCCGCACAGCGCCGGCTGGAGCAGGCCATTGCGCGCCTCGAAACGCGCCTCGCCAACCACCCGGGAGACCACGAGGCGAGCCTCCTCAGGGGGCTGCTCTACTTCAAGTCCGGCCGCCTGGCCGAGGCGCTGGTGGAGCTGGGAGAGCTGACCCGGCGCGCGCCGACCTTCCATCTCGCCCATTTGATCCGCGGCGACCTGCTGCTTGCCAGCACCCGGACCTTGACCGACATCGGCGGCGGCGGATTCATTGCCCAGAACGACCTGGGGCGCGAGGCGCTGTTCCAGTTGCGGGAGGAGGCGGAGGTCCGGCTGCGGGCCCATCTGGAGGCGATGCCGGCTGATCTCTATCCCCGCAGCCTGCTGCAACTGGGGGAGTCGGTCGAGACAGCGCTGCTGGTGGACAAGGCGAACCACCGGCTTTACATCTTCGAGCGTGACCCGGCCGGCGGGCCGCCGCGGCTGATCCGCGACTTCTACGTGAGTACCGGCAAGCTGCTCGGCAACAAGTCGGTGCGGGGGGATCTGCGTACCCCCGAGGGGGTCTACTTCGTCACCCGCCACATCCCTGACAACGAACTGCCGGACAAATACGGGAGCGGCGCCTTCCCGCTCAACTACCCCAACGAACTGGATCGGCGCCTCGGCAAGACCGGCTACGGCATCTGGCTACACGGCACCGAAACGGCGTATTACAGCCGCCCGCCGCTCGACAGCGAGGGGTGCGTGGTGCTGCCCAATATCGATCTCGACCTGCTCGCGGGGTATATCCATCCCGGGGTGACGCCGGTGATCATCACCGAACGGGTGGAGTGGCTGGCGGCTGGGGAGTGGCAGTCGCTGCGCGACGAACTGGTCGCTGCACTGACGGCTTGGCGGAGCGACTGGGAGAGTATGGAGGTGGGGCGCTACCTCGACCACTATGCGGCCGATTTTCGATCCGGCGGGCTCAATCTGGCGCGCTGGCGCGCGCGCAAGCGTGACGTCTTTGCAGGCAAGCAGTGGCAAAGCGTCGGGATCGAAAACCTGTCGCTGTTCTACTATCCCGCCTCGGCCAGTGCCGGACGCCCCCTGGTGGTGGCCAATTTCCTTCAGCGCTACCGCTCCGACACCTTCTCCAGCGACATGCCCAAACGGCTCTACCTGGCCCGCAACGATCACGGTCGCTGGCAGTTGATCCATGAGGGGAAGGGAAATTGAAGAAGGGGCTGGGGGCTAGGGGCTAGAGCACCGAACAGCTAAACCGAGCGTTGCTTAATCGTTTTGCTCCATAGGAGCGATGTCCACGGAAGGACGAATGCCGCGCGCGCATGAATGGGCAGGAGCGGCCCGGCCCTCGGGGCGAATAGCGGCAAAGCCGCTTCAGCCCTCGATTGCTCCCGTAGGCCCATTCGCCCGCGGGGGCGGGCTCCTACGGCTGGCCCATTTATCTGTTCGGTGCTCTAGGGAATGAGTCGCTGCGCGACGGTCTTGGTCCGAGCCCCTAGCCCCTGATCCGATACCACTGCATCCCCAACCACTCGTGCAGCGCACGGCGGCTGGTTGCCAGCGCGTTGGCGCTCGGCAGCCACTGGAGCAGGGGCGGTGCATTCCGGTTACTGGTGGTGAAGGCGGTGGGGGCGGCCACCGTGTCCACGGAGGTGGCCGCGAAGGACTGCAGCGCCCGCGGCATGTGCCAGGCGTGTGTTACCAGCAGGACGCGGCGCCAGGCACGGTTTTGCAGCACTGCCTCTGTGTAGGCGGCGTTCTCCCAGGTGTTGCGGCTTGTATCCTCGGTCAACACCGCCATCACCCCCAGCTCCCGCAGCGCCTGGCCCATGAGCAGCGCTTCGCTGCCGCTCTCCCCGAATGGCGCACCGCCGCTGGCGATCACCGGCAGTCCGGTGGCGTGATGCAGGAAGGCCGCGTAGCGCACCCGTTCCAGGCTGCTAGTGGAGAGGGTATCCCCGCCGTATTCGGGGGCGGCCGGGTAGCGCCCGCCCCCGAGCACCACGATGGCGTCGGCGTAGCGGGCTGAGGCGCCATCCAGGGGCGGATGGATCTCCAGCGGGTCGATCAACAGGTGGCTGACCACCGGCAGGCTGAAGGCCCACAGCAGCACCAGGCCCATCGCGGCGAGGACTCGGCCGACGGGGCGGCGGGCGAACAGCAGGCCGACCGCGATCAGCAGCAGCGGTCCCCCAGGCGGCAGCAGGAACGCCTCGATGATCCGGGCGATTTCGGTCACTCCACCGCCTCGCCGGCGGCCTGCCGTTCGGCATGGTAGGAGGAGCGGATCAGCGGGCCGGAGGCCACGTGGGTGAACCCCATTTCGCGGGCGATCTCGCCTAGGTCGGCGAACTCGTCCGGGGGGACAAACCGCTCCACCGGCAGGTGGTGACGGCTGGGTTGCAGATACTGACCGAGGGTCAGGTGGGTGCAGCCGTGGGCACGCAGATCGGATAGAACCACGAGGAGTTCGTCGCGCTCTTCGCCCAGCCCCAGCATCAGCCCCGACTTGGTGGGTACGAGCGGGTGGGTATCACCGTACCGCTTCAGCAGATCCAGCGAGGTCTGATAATCGGCTCCTGGCCGCACCTTGCGGTAGAGCCGCGGCACCGTCTCCAGGTTGTGATTGAAAATGTCCGGCGGGGTCTCGGCGAGGATCGGCACCGCCCGTTCCTGGCGGCCGCGGAAATCGGGCACCAGCACCTCGATGCCGGTCTCCGGTGCGTGGCGACGCACCGCGTCGATGCAGGCGGCGAAGTGGGCGGCACCGCCGTCGCGCAGGTCGTCCCGGTCCACCGAGGTGATCACCGCAAAGCGGAGCCCCATGGCGCCGATGGTCTCGGCGAGCTGCTCCGGTTCGGCCGGGTCGAGCGGCTCCGGGCGGCCGTGCGCCACGTCGCAGAAGGGGCAGCGGCGGGTACAGATGCCGCCCATGATCATGAAGGTCGCCGTGCCGTGGCGGAAGCATTCGCCCAGGTTGGGGCAGGCTGCTTCCTCGCAGACCGTGTGCAGCCCGTGGCGGCGCAGGATCCCCTTGATGCGGGTCACCTCCGGCCCGAACGGCGAGCGCACCCGCAGCCAGTCGGGTTTGGCGATGGGGGCGCGCGGCTCCACCTTGATCGGGATGCGGGCGGTCTTGCTGGCGCCCTTCAGGGCGCGTTTGCTCTCGTTGTTCATTGCTACAGCATACGCTAGTGTACGGTTTCACTCTTGATGAGACATTGCCCGGCCGTCTTGTGGTGGATTGCGCTCCTTGATGACCCATCCCCATCCTGTCCTTCCCCTTGAAGGGGAAGGGACCTTCTAATTCGGCCGCTGTATTGCTGTGGGTATGTGCTCCGCCCATGGCGCGAAAAACCCCATACCGGCTGCCATTCCGTCTTACGGTGACTGGAGCGCAACGACGCGTGATAGCACGTTCCTTCCCCTTCAAGGGGAAGGACAGGATGGGGATGGGTTCAATTCCCGCACAATGCACCCCAGCACCGCGTCGGTTTGTGCCAATACTCCAATTCCGGCTGTCATTCATTAAGTTCCACGCTGCGTGAAACAGTACACTTGATGGGGCCGGGGCCGTCCCTTTATTCCACCACCCGACATGCCAACGCGTCCGCAAGGCACCGCACCAGCCGCTCGCCCGCTCCCTCCGGGGTGAGTTCAACTCCCAGTTGCTCCAGGCTGGTGACCGGCATCCCGGCGTAACCGCAGGGGTTGATGCGGCCGAACGGTTCGAGATCCATCTCCACATTCAGCGATAGCCCGTGATAGCTGCATCCGCGCCGCACCCGCAGCCCGAGGGCGGCAATTTTGGCCTCGCCCGCATAGACGCCTGGGGCATCGGGTCGGGCGTGGGCATCAACCCCTTCGGCGGCAAGCAGGTTGATCACCGCCCCTTCAAGAGCGCTGACCAGCCACCGCACGCCCTTTCCGCGCCGACGCAGATCGATGAGTGGATAGGCGACCACCTGGCCCGGACCGTGGTAGGTCACCTGGCCGCCGCGATCCACGGCGACCACCGGGATGCCTCCGGGCGACAGCAGGTGTTCGGGACGGCCGTTCAGGCCGAGGGTGAAGACGGGCGGGTGTTCGACCAGCCAGAGCTCGTCGGGGGTGTCGGCCGCACGATCGGCGGTGAACCGTTGCATCGCTGCCCACACCGGTTCGTAAGGGCTTCGCCCCAGGCGGCGGATGTGCAGATCGGAGAGGGTGGTCATAGCCGGTGGTGGCCGTCAGAGCGCCATCACCACCTGATCGCTGGCGGTCAGTTCGTGATAGATGGCGTCGAGCTGCTCACGGCTGGTGGCACGAATGGTCACGGTGATGGCGCGGTAGCGTCCCTCACGGCTCTCCCGTACCACCACCGCATCCTCGGTGAAATCCGCAACGTGGCGCCGCATGATGGCGACGACCTCGGCCTGAAAGGCGTCACTCGCCGGCCCCATTGCCTTGATGGGGAAGTCGCAGGGGAATTCGAGCAGGGTGTCGGTCATTCCCTATTCGACCTCGCCGCGCCGGAACGACTCCTTGTACGCCCGGTAGAGTTCGATCACCCGCGACCAGATCGGGCCGGGTTGACCGTCGCCGACCGGTACGCCGTCGATGCGGGTGACCGGCACCACCTCCTTGGTGGAGGAGGTGACCCACACCTCGTCCGCCTCGCGCAGTTCGGTCTCGTCGATGGGCCCCTCCTCGCAGGGCAGATCGGCGGTACGGCACAGCTCGACCACCAGATCCCGGGTGATCCCCGGCAGCAGCAGGTTGCCTTTGGGGGGTGTCTTAATCATGCCGTCCCTGATCACAAACGCGTTGCTGGCGGACCCCTCAGTGACCTTGCCGTTCCGTAGCAGGATCGCTTCCGCGGCGCCCGCCTCCACCGCCATCTGGCGCATCAGGACATTGGGCAGCAGCGTAATCGCCTTGATGTTGCAGTGCTTCCAGCGGATGTCCTCGACCGTGATCACCGATACCCCGCCGAGCAGTGCGGCGGAGGGGGCAGCCAACGGCGTGCTCATGGCGAAGACCGTCGGCTGGATCACCTCAGGGAAGGCGTGGTCGCGCCGGGCCGGTCCCCGGGTCACCTGGAGATAGATGGACTGTTCGCCACCGCCGTTGCGTTCCACCAGTTCGACCAGCGCCTCGCGCCACTGGCCATGGGCGAGTGGATTGGCAAGCCGAATTCCCTCCAGGCTCTGATCGAGACGGGCCAGGTGCGGTTCGAGACGGAACAGCCGTCCGCCATAGACCGGGATCACCTCATAGATGCCGTCGCCGAACAGAAAGCCCCGATCCAGCACGGAGACGGTCGCCTCCGCCGCCGGCAGGAAGCGGCCATTGAGATAGACGATATCGTTCATTCTTGTGGTCGGTGGTCGGTGGTCGGGTGGTCGGTGGTTGGCCCTAGCCCCTGATTTTACTGAAACAGCAACAGGACACTATCGACCAGTCGGCTCCAAAGGCCGCCTTCGGCCACATCCTGAAGGGCAACCAGCGGGCGCTCGCCCAGCTCCTCTTCACCGAACCGCACGTTCACGGCGCCGAAGGTCTCTCCCCGCCGTGCCGGTGCCTCGATGGCCCCTTCTACGTTCACATCGGCCTTGAGGCTGCCGTAGCGGCCGCGCGGCACGGTGACGTAGAGATCCGCATCCAGGCCGAGCGGCAGTGACTCGCTCGCCCCTTTCCAGATGCGCGCGGTCTTGAGCGGCTCGCCGGCGGCGTAGAGGCGGCGGGTCTCGAAGAAGCGGAAGCCCCAGTTCAGGAGGGTCTGGCTCTGTGCGGCGCGGGCGTTCTCGCTCTCGGTGCCCATCACCACCGCAATCAGCCGCATCTCATCCTTCTGGGCGGAAGAGACCAGGCAGTAGCCGGCCGCCTCGGTGTGGCCGGTCTTGAGCCCGTCCACGTTCTCGTCCCGCCACAACAGGCGGTTGCGGTTGTGCTGACGGATGTTGTTGTAGGTGTACTCCCGGATCGCGTACCAGGGGTAGTACTCGGGAAAGTCGCGAATGAGCGCCGCCGCCAACACCGCCATGTCGCGCGGGGTGCTGTACAGATCGGGGTGGGGCAGGCCGGTGGCGTTGGTGAAGTGGCTGCCGGCCATCCCCAGATTACCCGCGTGCTGGTTCATCAGCCCGGCAAACGCATCCTCTCCGCCAGCGACGAACTCCGCCAGGGCCACGCTGGCATCGTTGCCAGACTGGATGATCATGCCCATGAGCAGCTCTTCTACTGTCACCTCCGTGTTGACCTCGATGAACATGCGCGAGCCGCCGGTGCGCCACGCCTTCTCGCTGACCCTCACCTTGTTTTCTAGCGCGATATTGCCGTTTCTGAGCTCGGCGAACACCGCGTAGGCGGTCATCAGCTTGGTCAGGCTGGCCGGTTCCATCCGCTCGTCGGCCTTGCGTTCGGCCAGCATCCGGCCGCTGTGGAAATCCATCAGGGCATAGCCGCGGGCACCGATGCCGGGGGCGGCGGGGACAACGGTCGGGGTGGCCTGGGCGAGACCGGCCACGCAGAGCAAAAGTGTGAGCAGGAAATGTCGGAAACGGTTCATGGCGTCAGCAGGCTGTTCGGTAGGTTCGGTTCCCCGCCATTTTACCTGTCGGACGGGGTGGCGGTGTCTCAATCGGTCACAACACGGGTTTCGGCGATACCGTGTACCGTGACCAGTTCACCGGCGAGCCGGCCGGCCTCTTCAGCCGAGGCGATCGGTCCGACCCGAACCCGGTAGACGGTTCTGGGGCCTTCCAGCGGGTAGATGGTGACCGGCGGCAGTTCCGGACCAAGCAGGCGGATTCGCAGTTTCTCCGCGTTGTCGCGGTCGGTGAAGGCGCCCACCTGGATGAAGTGCCCGCCCGCACCCTCTGTCGCGGTAGTGGTTGGTGGCGTGGCGGGGATTGCCACCGCCGGTTGAACCGCCGGCGTCTCCTCCACCGTCGTTGCAGCCCGGATCACCGCCGGCTCGGTGCGGCCGGGGGTGATGGCCCGGACCTCGACGCGCGCGGTGCCCCTGGCCAGCACCCCCAGTTTGGAGGCTGCCGCATAGGAGAGGTCGATGATGCGGTCGTCGTGAAACGGCCCGCGATCGTTGATCTTGACCACCAGCGTGCGGCCGTTTTCAAGATTGGTGACCCGCGCATAGGTGGGCAGCGGCAGGCTGCGATGGGCGGCGGTCAGCTGATACATGTCGTAGGGCTCGCCGCTGGAGGTGCGCTGGCCGTGGAACTTGGTGCCGTACCAGGAGGCGATGCCCTGCTCCACATAACCTTCACTGCTGTCGCGTACGTGGTAACGCTTGCCGAACACGACATAGGAGGGTGGGTTGCCGTAGCGGCTGCGTGGCTCCCATTTCGGGACCGGCTCACGGACTTTGGAGAGGTCCGGCGGGGCGCTCGGGGCGCTATCACGCGCGATCTCCGGGGCGCGGGAGCAGCCGTGAAGCAGGAGGGATACGCCGAAAAGCGGCAGCAGCCAGCGGCCGAAACGGACGGCGCCGGTACTCAAGAGCGGCCCTCATAGGCAGCGCGGATGGCGCTGCTCAACTGGTGCACCGCCATGCCATACAGCGCGCTGTGGTTATAGCGGGTGATGACGTAGAAGTTGTTGGGAATGACCCAGTACTCCGGGCCGTCCGCCCCCTCCAGTTCGAGCAGGGCGGCGCGGGTATCGTCCGCCAGCTCACCGTCGAAATCGACTCCCATGCCGCGCAGCTCGCCCACGGAGAAGCCCGGCTTGATGCCGGCCTTCACCGCGCGCCCGAATCCGTCACCCCGCACGCGGGCGGGGAAGGCGACCGGGGCACCCGGTTCCCAGCCGTGGCGCTTGAAATAGTTGGCGATACTCCCGGCCGCATCCTCCACGCTCTCCCACAGGTCGCGGCGCCCGTCGCCGCTGAAGTCCACCGCGTAGTGGCGGAAGCTGCTGGGGATGAACTGCGCCTTGCCCATCGCCCCGGCGTAGGAGCCCTTGAGGCTGAGCGGGTCGAAGGCCTCTTCGCGGGTCATCAGGAGGAACTGTTCCAGCTCCCGGCCGAAAAAGGCGGCTCTCGGCGGGTAGTCGAACGCCAGGGTGGCGAGGGCGTCGATTACCCGGTGACTCCCCATATAGCTGCCGTAGCGGGTCTCCACCCCGAGGATGGCGACGATCATCTCCGCCGGGACGCCGTAGGCAGCTTCGGCGCGGGCCAGGATATCCGCATGGTTGTGCCAGAACGCGACCCCTTTCTGGATCCGGTCCTCGGTCAGAAAGATGGGGCGGTACTGGTGCCACGGCTTGGCCTCGGCCGGCCGGCTGATGGCGCGGATGATGTCCGCGCGCAGCTCCACCTGGCGAAATAGCGCCTCCAGCTCGGTGCTGGGGAAACCGTGCTCCTGGTCCATGCGGGCGATGAATTCCCGCACCTCGTCGCGCTGGGTCAGATCCGCATGGGCGGTAGACGAGAGCAGGACCGAGCAGAGACCGGCGCAGAGGAAAAATCGGAGTCGGTGCACGAGGTTGCTCATGGTCAGCTATATATCAGTTTACGGTGGGTGTGGACCGACATCAGGATACCGAATGCAGCCATGACGGTCACCATCGAACTTCCGCCGTAACTGATCAAGGGCAGCGGCAGCCCGACTACCGGCAACAGGCCGGAAACCATGCCGATGTTGACGAACAGGTAGACGAAGAAGGTCATGGTCAGGCTGCCCGCCAGTAGCCGGGAGAAGGTGTCCTGGGCCTGGACCGCAATGTACAGGCAGCGCAGTACCACGTAGGCATAGAGGGCGAGCAGCAGCAGCACGGCGGAGAAGCCGAACTCCTCTCCGAACACGGCGAAGATGAAGTCGGTGTGCCGCTCCGGCAGGAACTCCAGGTGGGACTGGGTGCCGTTCAGCCACCCCTTGCCGTACATGCCGCCGGAGCCGATGGCGATCTTCGACTGGATGATGTGGTACCCGGCCCCGAGCGGGTCACGTTCGGGATTGAGGAAGGTGAGTACCCGGTTGCGCTGATAGGGGTGCATGCCGTAGTGCCAGAGTGCGAAGGCGGCAGGGATGAGCGTCAGCGCACCGAACAGGACCACCCGCCAGCGCAGGCCGGCGAACAGCAGGACGAAGGCGCCGGCGGTCCCAATCAGCAGCGAGGTGCCGAGGTCCGGCTGCTTGGCGATGAGCAGTACCGGGACCAGGAACAGCACCCCGGCGATGACGGTGCGCTTCGCCGGTGGCGGCAGGGGGGAGTCGGCCAGGTACCAGGCGAGCATCATCGGGACTGCAACCTTCATCAACTCGGAGGGCTGGAAGCGGAACAGTCCGAGGTCGAGCCAGCGCTGTGCCCCCTTGCCCATCTCGCCGATGACCAGTACCGCCACCAGCATGGCGAGGCCGGCGCTGAACAGCCAGGGGGACCAGCGCCGGAGGGTGTCGGGCGGGATCTGCGCGACCACGGCCATCACGGCGAAGGCGATACCGAGGCGCATGACCTGGCGCCAGACCAGATCGATCTCCTCGCCTCCTGCGCTGTAGAGCACCACCAGTCCGGCACCGGCCAGCAGCAGCAGGCCGACCAGCAGCGGCAGGTCGAGATGGATGTGCCGCAGCAGGCCGCGGTGGCTCGACTCACTCATGGGTGATCGCTTCCCGGTTTCCGAGGATGTAGGCGTCCATGACGCGGCGGGCAACCGGGGAGGCGACCGCGCCGCCGCTGCCCCCGTTCTCCACAATGACACTCACCGCGAGCTGCGGCCGATCCGCCGGGGCGAAGCCGAGGAACAGCGCGTGGTCACGCAGCCGCTTCTCCAGCTCCTCCTCGACATATTTCGCATCCTGGGCGATGCCGACCACCTGGGCGGTACCGGTCTTGCCCGCCACCTGATAGGTGATGCCGGCGGCGATGCGCCGGGCGGTGCCGCGTACCCCGTGCACCACCTCGATCATGGCGTCGATGATGTGCTGCCAGTTCTCCTCGCTGTGCACCGGCAGCGGTTCACGGGCGGTGGCGACCACCGGGGTGCGCACCGATTCCAGCGGGTCTTCGATCTCCCGCACCACCCGCGGTTCCAGGCCGCGGCCGTGACTGGCCAGGGTGGCGGTGTTGGCGGCCAACTGCAACGGGGTCGCCAGGACAAACCCCTGGCCGATGCCGGCGATCAGGGTCTCTCCCGGATACCACGCCTGTTGCAGCGCCCGGCGTTTCCACTCGCGGCTCGGCATCAGTCCGCGGGACTCGCCGATGATGTCGATACCGGTCACTTCGCCGAAGCCGAAGCGCATCAGGTAGTCCGACAGCGCGTCGATGCCGAGCTTGTGGGCCAGGTCGTAGAAGAACACATCGCACGACTCGACCACCCCCTTATTGAGATCCGTCCAGCCGTGGCCGTGTTTTTTCCAGTCCCGGTAGCGGTGATCGTCCCCCTTGAGCTGATACCAGCCGGGGCAGAAGATCCGATCCTCCGGTCGGATGGTGCCGCTCTCCAGCCCCGCCAAGCCGACGAACGGCTTGGTGGTGGAACCGGGCGGGTAGCGGCCACGCAGGGCGCGGTTGAAGAGGGGCTGATCCGGATCGTTCATCAGCGCCCGGTACTCCTTCGTGCTGATGCCGTTGACGAAGGCGTTGGGGTCGAAGCCGGGCATGCTGACCAGCGCCACCACGCCGCCGTCACGCGGATCCACTGCGACCAGTGCGCCGCGCTCCTCGCCGAACGCCTCGGCCGCAGCCCGCTGCGCGTGCACGTCGATGTTCAGCCAAAGATTCTTGCCGGGTGTCGGCAGGGTACGCTCTAGCACGCGCAGTATGCGGCCCCGGGCGTTGGTCTCCACCTGCTGATAGCCGACCGTGCCGTGCAGCACCTCCTCGTAGGAGCGCTCCACCCCGACCTTGCCGATGTGGTTGGTCGCGCTGTAGTTCGAGGCGTCGATGGCGTTCAGTTCATCCTCACTGATACGCCCCACATAGCCGACCACATGCGAGGTCAGCGGTCCCATGGGGTAGTGGCGGGCAAGCCGCGACTTGATCTCGACCCCGGGCAGCCGGTGCCGGTTGACCGCCACCGCCGCCACCTCCTCGTCGGTGAGCCGGAACCGCAACGGGATCTCCTCGAACCGGCGCCGCCGCTTCAGTTCTTCACGAAAGCGGTCCCGGTCATCCTGGCTCACCTCGATGAGCGTGGAGACCGCCGCGAGGGTGGCATCCATGTCATCAACCCGCTCCGGAACAATCTCGAGGCTGAACGCGGGCAGATTCTCTGCCAGCACCACCCCGTTGCGATCGAAGATGAGCCCGCGAATCGGTGCGATGGGCTGGATGCTGACCCGGTTGTTGTGGGAGAGGGTGGTGAAGTGGGAGTGTGAGGTCACCTGCAGGAAGGCCATTCGCATGGCCAGAAGCAGCAGCAGCAGCACGGCCACCACCCCGGCCACGATCGCCCGGGTGCGAAACAGATGGCGCTCCTGGATCGGGTCCTTGAGCAGGTGGGGTTTGCGTCTCATGACCGGACGAACTCAGGTCACGAGGAATTTGCGCCGCAGATCGCGCAGGATCAGGAACACCCACGGCCACAGGAGCATGCTGGTCAGCGAAGGCGCCCAGTAGGCGCGGGTATCCGGCAACTGCCCGATAAAGCCCCGGATCCAGAGCAGGACCATCTGCATCAGCGCCACCAGCATCAGCACCGTCAATGCCTGCTGCCAGAGCGGGAACACCCGGATCCGCTGATGCAGCCGCAGAGTGAGGTAGGCGACGAGTACCAGGGCCAGTGCGTGCTGCCCGAGCAGTGCACCGCGGGTGACGTCGAGGAACAGGCCGGCTACCCAGCCGACCCCCACTCCGACCCGATCCGGCAGCGCCATACACCAGTAGATGAGTACCAGTGCCACCCACTCGGGGCGGTAGGCCCCGGCCCAATCCGGCAGTGGCAGCATGGTGAGCATCAGGGCGATGGCGAAGGTGGTGATGATCACGCCCCCGCCGTTGTGGCGAATCAGCGTGTTCACCGTGTGCCCTCGTCACGCCAGGTGGGCCAGGCGAGCAGGACCTCCCGGCTGCGCTCCAGATGAGCGGTCGGCTCCGCGGTGACCAGCGAGTAAGGTTGGGACGGGTCCTTGCGTACGCTCACCACCCGCGCCACCGGATACCCGGGCGGGAAGCGGCGATCGAGACCGGAGGTGACCAGCAGATCTCCCTCGCGGATATCGGCATTGTTCGGAATGTGGGGCACTTCGAGCCGGTGCGATTCGCCGGTGCCGATGGCAATCACCCGCAGGCCGCTTCGATTCACTTGCGCCGGGATGGCGTGGCTCGGGTCGGTGATGAGCATCGCGGTGTTGGTCATGGGGGTGACATGGATCACCTGTCCCATCACCCCGTTGGCGTCCAGCAGCGGCTGCCCCTCGTAGACGCCGTGTCGTGAACCCTTGTTGATGACCACCTGGTGGCGGAATGGGTCGAGATCGATGGTGACCAATTCACCGATGAGCACCCGCTCACCGACCTTGCGGGAGGAGTTGAGCAGCTCCCGCAGGCGCTCGTTTTCTGTCTCCAGGGCTTCGAACTTCTGTAGGCGTGCCTGAAACAGCAGCTGCTCGGTTCGCAGGCGCTGGTTCTCGTTCAGCAGCGCGTCACGGGTGGCCAGACTCTCACGGCTCCAGTGTGCCAGTGAGACCGGCAGGTCGATCGCGTACTGCAGGGGGTAGAGAAGGACGGAGATACCGGCGCGTATGGATTCGAGATGGTGCTGACGGTGGTCCAGCGTCATCAGCACGACAGACGCGATCGCCAGCAGCACGACGCGCGTGGTGGCGGACGGTCCCTGGATGAATAGTCGTTTAATGGCCTACCTCGAAAAGCAGTTTCAAGTATCAAGTTGCAAGTTCCAAGAGAGAACACCCTGCTTGCCACTTGTCACTTGCGACTCGCTACTCAAGGGCAAAGATATCGGCGCCGTGCTCGTCCATCATCTCCAGTGCACGGCCGCCGCCACGTGCCACGCAGGTGAGCGGGTCCTCGGCGATAATCACCGGCAGTCCGGTCTCTTCCATCAGCAGGCGGTCGAGATCGCGCAGCAGCGCGCCCCCGCCGGTGAGCACCATGCCGCGCTCGGCGATGTCGGCACCGAGCTCCGGCGGGGTCTGCTCCAGTGCGGTCTTGACCGCGCCGATGATATTGGAGAGCGGCTCCTGGAGCGCCTCCAGTATCTCATTGCTGTTCAGGGTGAAGCTGCGCGGAATTCCCTCGGCCAGGTTGCGCCCCCGTACCTCGATCTCCATCACCTCGGAACTGGGGAACGCGGTGCCGATCGCCTCCTTGATCCGCTCCGCGGTGGACTCGCCGATAAGCGAGCCATAGTTGCGGCGGACGTAGTTGATGATGGATTCATCGAACTTGTCGCCGCCGACGCGGACAGAGGAGGAGTAGACGATGCCGTTCAGAGAGAGGACCGCGATCTCGGTGGTGCCTCCGCCGATGTCCAGCACCATCGAGCCGCTTGCCTCGGAGATGGGCATGCCGGCACCGATGGCCGCGGCCATCGGTTCTTCGATCAGGTATACCTCACGGGCACCGGCTCCGGCGGCCGATTCCCGGATGGCGCGCCGTTCCACCTGGGTAGCGCCGCAGGGGACGCAGATGAGCACCCGCGGACTGGGTTTGAACAGCTTGAACTTGTCTTCGTGGACCTTGCGGATGAAGTGCTGCAGCATCTTCTCCGTAATGGTGAAGTCGGCGATGACGCCGTCCTTCATGGGCCGGATGGCGGTGATGTTCCCCGGCGTGCGGCCCAACATCCGCTTCGCCTCCACGCCCACCGCAGCGATCCGTTTGGGGCTGTTCGGCCCCGACTCCTGGCGGATGGCGACCACCGAGGGCTCATTCAGGATGATTCCCTCTCCCCGGACATAGATCAGGGTGTTGGCGGTTCCGAGGTCGATGGAGATGTCGTAGGAGAAGAGGCCTTTGAGGCGTCCGAACATGGTCAGCTCGATTTTATAGAGGGTGGGAAGTCGGTGCTCCGCCGGGTAATTTATCAACCGGGTGGGGCTTTGGGCAAGATGGCAACTGTGATAACTTTCTCTTTTTGCACGCAACTGCCGTGAATGGAGCAATCGATGGAACTGGACCGTAAGGCGGTGGAGGGCATCGCCCACCTCGCCCGCCTCGCCATCAGCGAGGAGGATATCCCCGAATATGCCCACAATCTGTCGAACATCCTCAATTTCGTGGCCCAGATGGACGCGGTCGATACCAGCAGCGTCGAGCCGATGGCCCATCCGCTGAAGATGGCCCAGCGCCTGCGGGACGATACGGTCTCCGAGCCGGACGGCCGCGACCGCTTCCAGGCCATCGCCCCCTCGGTCGAGGCCGGCCTGTATTTGGTTCCCAAAGTAATCGAGTAACAAGTCACAAGTGGCAAGTTACAGCTTGCTGCTCAACCACTTGCAACTTGTCACTTGCCACTTGCAACCGGACTAAACATGCACACCAAGACGATTGCCGAGCTGGCCGCCGGTCTCGCGGCCCGCGACTACTCCAGTGAGGAACTCACCCGCGCCTTCCTCCAGCGCATCGGGCGGCTCGATCCGAAGATCAACAGCTTCGTCACCGTGACCGACGAGGCCGCCCTGGCCGCGGCCCGCGAGGCCGACCGGCGCATCAGCGCCGGTGAGGCGGGGCCACTGACCGGCGTGCCCATTGCCCACAAGGACATCTTCTGCACCGACGGGGTGAAGACCTCCTGCGGTTCCCGGATGCTGGACAACTTCATCGCCCCTTACGACGCGACCGTGGTGGAGCGCTTCAAGGCAGTGGGCGCCGTGATGCTGGGCAAGACCAATATGGACGAGTTCGCCATGGGCTCCTCCAACGAGACCAGCTTCTACGGCCCGGTGAAAAACCCCTGGGAGCTGGAGGCGGTGCCGGGCGGCTCATCCGGCGGTTCCGCGGCGGCGGTCGCGGCGCGGCTCGCCCCCGGCGCCACCGGCACCGACACCGGCGGCTCCATCCGCCAGCCGGCGGCCCTGTGCGGCATCACCGGCCTGAAGCCCACCTACGGCCGCGTCTCCCGCTGGGGCATGATCGCCTTCGCCTCCTCCCTGGATCAGGGCGGCCCGATGGCGCGCACCGCCGAGGACTGCGCCCTGATGCTCAGCGCCATGGCCGGATTCGACCCGCGCGACTCCACCTCGGTGGACCAGCCGGTGCCGGACTACACAGCCACCCTTAACGGCGACCTGAAGGGGCTGAAGATCGGTCTGCCGAAGGAGTATTTCGGCGAGGGGCTCGACGGCGAGGTGGCCAAGGTGATCGAGGCGGCCATCGACGAGTACCGCAAGCTCGGCGCCGAGGTGGTGGAGATCAGCCTGCCCAACACCGGCCTGGCGGTGCCCACCTATTACGTGGTCGCCCCCGCGGAGTGCTCCTCCAACCTCTCCCGTTTCGACGGCGCGCGCTACGGCTATCGCTGCGAGCAGCCGAAGAACCTGGAGGACCTCTACAAGCGCTCCCGCGGCGAGGGGTTCGGACCGGAGGTGAAGCGGCGCATCATGATCGGCACCTATGCCCTCTCCGCCGGCTACTACGATGCCTACTATCTGAAGGCGCAGAAACTGCGCCACCTGATCTCCGACGACTTCACCCAGGCGTTCGAGCAGGTGGACGTGATCATGGGGCCGACCTCGCCCACCGTCGCCTTCAACATCGGCGAGAAGAAGGACGACCCGGTCACCATGTACCTGTCCGACATCTACACCATCGCCGTCAACCTGGCCGGCCTGCCCGGTATGTCCATCCCGGCCGGTTTTGTCGGCAACCGTCCGGTGGGACTGCAACTGATCGGCAACTACTTCGACGAGGGCCGGCTGCTGAACGTCGCCCACCGCTTCCAGCAGGCGACCGACTGGCACGCCCGGGTCCCCGAGGCGTTCGCTTAACAACGGCATTCACCGCAGAGGTCGCGGAGGACGCAGAGAAAACCATATTGAATCAGTCTCTGTGACCTCTGCGTCCTCTGCGGTAAGAAAGGGGTTTAGAAATGGATTGGGAATGCGTTATCGGGCTTGAGATCCACGCCCAGCTTGCCACCAAGAGCAAGATCTTCTCCGGCGCGGCGACCGCCTACGGGGCGGAGCCCAACACCCAGGCGTGCGCCATCGACCTGGGGATGCCGGGGGTGCTGCCGGTGCTGAACAAGGAGGCGGTGCGGATGGCGGCCAAGTTCGGCCTCGCCATCGGCGCGAAGGTGGCGCCGCGCTCGGTGTTTGCCCGCAAGAACTACTTCTATCCGGACCTGCCGAAGGGGTACCAGATCTCCCAGTACGAGTTGCCTGTGGTCGGTATGGGACACGTGGATATCGAACTGGAGGATGGCACCACCAAGCGTGTCGGCATCACCCGCGCCCACCTGGAGGAGGATGCCGGCAAGTCGCTGCACGAGGATTTCCACGGCATGACCGGTATCGATCTCAACCGCGCCGGCACGCCGCTGCTGGAGATTGTTTCCGAGCCGGATCTGCGGTCGGCCAAGGAGGCGGTCGCCTACATGAAGAAGCTGCACTCGCTGGTGCGCTATCTCGAGATCTGCGACGGCAACATGCAGGAGGGCTCCTTCCGCTGCGACGCCAACGTCTCGGTGCGCCCCAAGGGACAGGAGAAGTTCGGCACCCGCGCCGAGATCAAGAACCTCAACTCCTTCCGCTTCGTCGAGCGCGCCATCGACTTCGAGATCGAGCGCCAGATCGCGCTGATCGAGGCGGGCGGCGAGGTGGTGCAGGAGACCCGGCTCTACGACGCGGACAAGGGCGAGACCCGCTCCATGCGCTCCAAGGAGGAGGCGACCGACTACCGCTACTTCCCGGATCCGGATCTGCTGCCGCTGGAAGTGGACGAGCACTTTCTCAACGAGGTGCGCAAGACCCTGCCGGAGTTGCCGGACGAGAAGAAGGAGCGCTTTACCATCCACTACGGGCTCTCCTCCTACGATGCGGGTGTGCTGACCGCTTCGCGGGAGATGGGGGATTTTTACGAGGCGGTGGTGAAGGCCTCCGGGGGTGATCCCAAACCAGCGGCCAACTGGGTGATGGGCGACCTCTCCGCCGGACTCAACAAGTCCAATCTCGATATCACCGAGAGCCCGGTGACCGCCGAGATGCTGGGCGGCATGCTGAAGCGCATCGAGGACAACACCATCTCCGGCAAGATCGCCAAGGAGGTGTTCGAGGCGATGTGGAACGGTGAGGGCGACGCCGATACCGTCATCGACAAGCGCGGTCTCAAGCAGATCACCGACACCTCGGCCATCGAGGCGGCCATTGATGCGGTCATCGCCGCCAACCCCCAGCAGGTGGAGCAGTACCGCGCCGGCAAGGAGAAGCTCATCGGTTTCTTCGTCGGCCAGGTGATGAAGAGCACCGGTGGCAAGGCCAACCCGGGCCAGCTCAACGAACTGCTGAAGAAGAAGCTCAGCTGACCCCTTTCCGCGCCCCGCCGTTCGGGAACGAATCGGCGGGATCTTTGTCCCTAGTCCCTGAGCCCCAGCCCCTAGCCCTCGTGAGCGACACCCTCCAACGCTTCCTGTTCGAAAACACCCCCATCCGTGGCGAATTGATCCAGCTCGATGCCACCTGGCAGGCGGTGCTCGAGCGCCACGACTACCCGCCAGCGGTCGCCGCCCTGCTGGGTGAGTCCATGGCGGCCGCCGCCCTGCTGGCCGCCAGTATCAAGTTCGACGGCATGCTCACCCTCCAGGTCCAGGGCGACGGTCCGGTCAGCATGCTGGTGGTGGAGGCGACTGCGAAGCGGACCCTGCGCGGCCTCGCCCACTGGCGGGGTGGCGTCCCGGAGAGCGGCCTTGCCGCGCAGTTCGGCAGTGGCCGGCTGGTGATCACCATCGACCCCGGGCAGGGGATGGACCGCTATCAGGGTATTGTCGCCCTGGAAGGGGAGTCGCTGGCAGGCGCGCTGGAGGGGTATCTGGCCCGTTCCGAGCAGTTGCAGACCCGCCTGTGGCTGTCGGCAGACGGGAGCCGGGCCGGCGGACTGCTGTTGCAGCGGCTGCCGGGCGAGTTGGCGGATACGGATGCCTGGAACCGGGCCGAGACGCTCGGTGCCACGGTCACCCGCGATGAGGTCTTCACCCTCGCGCCGCGAGACGTGATCCGGCGCCTGTTCCACGAGGAGGACCTGCGGTTGTTCGAGCCGGAGCCGGTCAGCTTTCGCTGCTCCTGCACCCGCGAGCGGGTGGCCAACATGCTGCGCGGCCTGGGCCCGGATGAGGTGGAGAGCATCATCGAAGAGCAGGGCGCCATCGAAGTTGCCTGTGAATTCTGCAACCACCACTACCGCTTCGACGCGGTGGACGCGGCCGGGCTGTTCGCGCCCGGCAACAATTCCGACGCCAGTCCGACCCTGCACTAAAGGCGAATCTCTCGCCAAGACGCAAAGAGCAAGGGAAACCAAAATCCCTGGCGTACGTTGCTTCCCGGGAGCACGCGCCATGCCAGCGGCAAGAAGCAGGACGCGGCGCTGCCCTCTATGCTTCCCTCAGATACCTGGGTGCAGGGAGGCAGCCATGAAGACATCGAAACTGGGATTGCTCGCCGCCTTCGTCGCGGCGCTGGTGGTGGCCGGTTGTGAGCGGGAGGGGCCGGCCGAGGAGACCGGTGAGGAGGTCGGCCGCTCGCTTGACGAGGCCGGCGAGGCGGTACGGGAAGGCACCAACGGGGGCAGGGACTGATTATTCGCCTTTCCCCATCCAGAAAGGGGGCCGGGGGGTAAGCCCCGGCCCTTTGCCCGGTTACTGGCCGTTGGCCTTCTCCAGTACCTTCTGACGTAGCCCAGGATCCTGGTCCATCATCGTGACCACATTGTTGTAGTCCTGCACGCTGAGTCCCGCCCCCTCGACGGCGGAGATCATCTGCTCCTGCGCCTTCATCTGCAGTACGCGGGCCTGTTCGTCGCTTTCGACCCCCTGCAACTGCTGCGAAAAATCCTGCTGAATCGACTGCACGTCCGCGTAGGCATCGGCGAACTTGTCGATGGTGGCATCGTCCACCTGGGCCGGCGCGCTCTGCGGCGGCGGCGGGTTGTAGCCCTGACCGGCGGACTGGGCCATCGCCGCCGGTGCCGCAAACAGCAGGGCAGAGAGGGTGAGGGTGGCGGGAAGTCGCTTCATGGGCATGTTGCCTCCTTTCGGCTGATTGCATGAGTGCAGCCGGGCAGGTGCAACCCGCGTTCCAACCCGCGAACCCCCGGAACTTCGCAGGAAAGGCCGGAAAGCCGTGTGTCGAATTGGCCCATGTGACAGCCGGGCTCACTCCTCCAGGTAGCGGTAGAGCGTGCGGCGGCCGATGCCGAGCAGTTCGGCCGCCCGCCGCTTGTTGCCCTCCGCCCGATCGAGGATGTACCGCACGTAGCGCAGTTCAATCTCCTTCAGCGGCGGCATCTCATCCTGGGCCAACAGCCCGCCGAAGGCGGAACCGCCCGCCAGCACCGGGGCGCGGTGGCGCCGGATCCGCTCGGGCAGATCGTCCACCTCGATCTTCCCGCCGCGTGCAAAGGCGACCGCCCGTTCGATGGCATTGGAGAGTTCGCGCACGTTGCCGGGGAACGGGTAGGTACGCAACCGCATCAGCGCTGCGGGCGTGATGCCGCGTACCCGTTCATTCGCCCCCGCGCCGAAACGGGCGACGAACCGGGCGGTGAGGAGGTCGATATCGTCACCCCGCCGGTGCAGCGGCGGGATCTCGATGGTGAAGGTTTCAAGCCGGTAGAACAGGTCGGCCCGAAACTCCCCCTCTTCGATGTCCGTCTCCAGAACCCGGTTGGTGGCGGCGATGATGCGCACATCCACCTGCCGCTCGCGGTTCTCACCCACGGGGCGCATGCGCCCGTCCTGCAGGATGCGCAGCAGTTTCGACTGCATCGGCGCCGGCATCTCGCCGATCTCGTCCAGCAACAGGGTTCCCCCCTCCGCTTCCGCGAACAGTCCGCGGCGGGCGCGCTGTGCCCCGGTGAAGGCGCCGGCGCTGTGACCGAACAGTTCGCTCTCCAGCAGATCCGGTGGAATGCCCGCGCAGTTGACCGCCAGAAACGGAGCGTCGCGGCGGTCGCTTTCGGCATGCAGGGCGCGTGCGACCAGCTCCTTGCCCACCCCGCTCTCGCCGGTGATCAACACCGGACCGTTGGCGCGTGCCACCCGCCGGATCTGCTCGAACAGTTGCCGCATCGGCGCGCTGCGTCCGATAAGGCCGTGAAAATCACCGGCGTCCAGCATCTGCCGGTAGCGAGTGATCTCGGCCTGCAGCCGGCGCCGCTCGAGGGCGCGCCCGACGCTGAGGCGCAGGTGATCGAGATTGAGTGGCTTGGTGAGGAAGTCATCGGCTCCGCGTTGCAGGGCGGCGACCGCCTGCTCCACGGTGCCGAAGGCGGTGATGACCAGGAAGGCGGGCGGCACCGGCAGCTGGCGGCTGTGATCCAGCAGTTCCAGTCCGTTCTGGCCCGGCAGCCGCAGGTCGCTGATTACCAGGTCCGGTGAGCGGCTCTCCATCCAGTGGGCAGCGGCTTCGGCATCGCCCGCCTCGGCCACCACATAGCCCGCCTCCTCCAACTCCTCGCGGATAAGTTCGCGCAGGCCGTTGTCATCCTCCACGACCAGAATCAACCCGGCCTCAGTCATCGGTGTGTTCCTCCGAACCGGGCAGCAGCAGGCAGAAACGGGCGCCGCCCATGCCGCTGCGCCCCACCTCGATTGCGCCGCCGTGATCCCGCACGGCGGCGTGGGTCACCGCCAAGCCGAGCCCCGTGCCCTGCCCGGTCGGCTTGGTGGTGAAGAAGGGCTCGAACAGGTGCGGAAGCGCCTGTTCATCCACCCCGCTGCCGTCGTCCTCGAAACAGTATCGGACCCCCTCCGGATACAGCGAACAACTCGCCACCACCCGTGTCTTCGCCGCCTGCAGCGCATTGCGCAGCAGATTGGTCAGCGCCTGTTCCAGCCGCACCGTGTCGATGTGGATACGGTGGTCGAGCGCCTCGGGAGCGATACGCTGCTCCACGGCGATGATCCCTGTTTCCTCGTCTGTCGCCCGCTTCAGTACGCTGAGCAGGGGGCGGTCGGCGAGGATCGGTCGCCGTTCCAGCGGATTGGTGCGACCGAAATCGAGCAGTTGGCGGATGATGCGCTCCATGCGCGCCCCCTCACGGCGGATGGTGCACAGGGCGTCGGCCACCGCCGGCGGCAAGGACTCCTGGCGCAACGCCCGTTGCGCCTTGCCGTCCACCGTGCTCAGCGGACTTCCGAGTTCGTGGGCGACGCCGGCGGCGAGTTGGCCGAGGGCTGCCAGCTTTTCCGACTGGTGCAGTCGCTCGGTCAGTTCCGCCTCGCGATCCCGCTGCGCCGCCAGTGTTTCCCGCGAGCGTTCGATGGCATCGAGCATCCCGTTGATGGCGCCGGCCAGCAGCCGGAGTTCACGCGGACCGCCCGGACAGAGCCGGTGGTACAGGTCACCGGAGCGAATGTGCGAGAGCCCCGTTTCGATCGCCCGCAGGTGGCGTCCCAGCGCCCAGCGGTGTCCTAACAGAATGATGAGGGTCAGGGCGATGCCGGCGGTGACCGCCACCGTCAGGCTGTGGTTACGCAGGTTGGCCAGATAGCGGTCGAAATCACTGCCGCGGCGGGTGATCTGCAACAGGCCGTTGATGCGCTCGCCGCCGTCCACCAGCGGTACGAAGTAGGAGAAGATCGCCTCCTCCCCCAACCTGGCCGAACTCCCCCTGCCGCTCGCCGCGGCTGGCGATTCGCACCGCCCGATCGCTCGCCATGGACGCGGCGGCGGCCCCGCTCTCGTAGATGGTCTCGCCGTGCCGGTCATAGACGTACACGCCGTAGACGCGGTCGATGCTGAATGCCGACTCCAGCGCCCGCTGCACCGTCCCCTCGTGGCCGCGCTCCATGGCGTGGCTGAGCGGCAGCCGGATGGCGCGCGCGATAAGCTCGATGTCCTCCTGCATGCGGTCGCGGGTGTGCCGTTCGAGCAGGCTGATGCTGTACCAGCCGGTCACGACGATGGCGCCGATGAACGGCAGCAGCACCGCGATTGCGAGCGTCACGCCGAGCGGCAAGGGGGGGAACCAGGTACGAATTACCGTAAAAAAATGACTCATGTGCCAATACGATACATGTTCGGGGCCGGCAGTGCCCGCCGCTGCGGGCACCTCGGGGTGGTATGCAAGTTGCGTTCTCGGGGCGGTTAGCTCTGCGGAGAGAGACATGAAACGACTGTTCATCCTGCTCGCCCTGGCCGGCCCAACCGGTGCCGTGGCCGCCGACTGCCTGGCGGTATCACAGGCGCGGTTCGAGCCGCAAGAGCCGGATGTTGGCGGATTTGCGGTGGAGTGGTCGGCGCGCATCGAAAACCGTTGCAATGCGGCGTTCGATGCCGACATCTCCATCCACTTCCGCGATGCGGCCGGGGAGCGACTTTACGAGGTGCGGGACCGGGCCACGCTCAGTTTTCGCGAGACCCGCGATGTGGGCAAGCGGGTTTACATCCCGAGTGACTACTCGGATGTCATCGAGGCTATCGACATCAGGCTCGATGAGCGCGAACGGCCGTTGTGAGTTCAGGGACGCGGGCCAACCGGCTCACCCCTCCAAACCGTAGCGCTTGATCTTCCGCCATAGCGACACCCGATCGATGCCGAGGATCCGGGCGGCACGGGTGCGGTTGCCGCCGGTGTGCTCCAGCACCTCGCGGATGTAGGACGCCTCCTGCATCTCCAGGCTGGGCAGGCCGTCTGAGGAGGGGCGCACCACTTGGACAGCGAGGGTCCGGATCCCCTCGGGGAGATCAGCCATGCGCAGACGCTTTTCGGGCGTCAGCGCCACCCCGCGCTCAATCAGGTTGGCAAGTTCGCGGATGTTGCCGGGATAGTCGTAGCCGGTCAGTACGCGCATCGCTTCCGGTTCGATCTCCTGCACCTCCTTGCCCATGGCCGCCGCGCTCCGTTTCAAAAAGTGGTAGGCGAGCAGCGGGATGTCGTCGCGCCGCTCCACCAGCGGCGGCAGGTGGAGCCCGACCACATTCAGCCGGTAGTAGAGATCGTGCCGAAAGCGGCCGGAGGCGACCGCCTCACCCAGATCGCGGTGGGTGGCGGCGATGAAGCGCACATCCACCGGCCGTGTCGCGGTGCCGCCCACCCGCAGCACTTCACGCTCCTGAATCACCCGCAGCAGCTTCACCTGCATGTCGGGCGTCATCTCCGCTATTTCGTCCAGCAGCAGGGTGCCCCCTTCCGCCATCTCCACCAGCCCCGGTTTGGCCCGGTCCGCGCTGGTGAAAGCCCCCTTTTCGTGGCCGAACAGCTCGCTGGCGAGCAGTTCCGCCTGCAGGGCGCCGCAGTTGATGGCGACGAACGGCCCGGCGGCGCGGCGGCTCTGGTCGTGAACGAAGCGGGCGAGCAGCTCCTTGCCGGTGCCGCTCTCGCCGGTAATGAGCACGTTGCAGTCGGTCGGCGCGACCTGGCGCGCCGTATCCAGCAGGTGCTGCAATTGCAGGTCGCGGGTGATGAAGGTGACCCGGCCCTCATAGCTCTCGATCCGTTCCCGCAGCTGGCGGTTCTCCCGCTTGAGCCGGACCACATCCAGGGCCGCGCGGACCACCTGGCGTACCTCGTCCAGCCGAAACGGTTTGGCCACGTAGTGAAACGCCCCCTCCCGCATGGCGTCCACCGCCGAACTCAGGGTCGCGTGCCCGGTGATGACAATCACCTCGCTCTCCGGCCACTGTTCGCGCACCGTGCGGAGGATCGCCATTCCATCCACCTTCTCCATCCGCAGGTCGGTCAGGATGACATCGAAGGCGCGGCGGCGAAGCTCGTTCAGGGCCGCCGTACCGCCGCTCCGGGCGACCACCTCGAATCCCTCCTTGCGAAATACATGGGTCAGGTTCTTGAGGGTGACCGCCTCGTCATCGACGATCAGCAGGCGTCCTTCCGTCCCGGCTTCAATCATCCTGGAAACCCTCCGCCGGGCAGGGCAGCCAGAGGGTGAAGCGGGTGCCCTCACCGGTGCGGCTCTCCACCCCAAGGCAGCCGCCGTGGTCCTCGACGATCTGCTGCACGACGTAGAGACCGAGTCCCATGCCGTGCCCGGTGTCGTGGGTGGTGAAAAAGGGGTCGAAGATGCGGGTGAGGATGGCCGGCGCAACCCCGGGTCCGTCATCGGCGACGGTGATCACCGCCAACGGCCGCTCCCGTGCGGCGGCATCGATGGCGCCGACCACGCAGGCCCCGGCGGCAGGACCGCTCTCCGACCACCGGGCGCGGCGCCCGGTAATGGTGATCTCCGAACAGCCGGTCTCACCGGCGTTCTTGATGAGATTGATGAAGACCTGCTGCAACCGTTGCCGATCCGCCAGCGCTTCCAGTCCGGCAGGAATTGATTGGGTGACGGTGACCGCCGCCGGCAGCTGCTTGCGTACCAGCACCAGGCTCTGCTCAAGCAGCACATCCAGCGCCACCGGCTCGATGCAGAAGGGGCGGTGGCGGGCAAAGTCGAGCAGCGCGCGGACAATGTCACGGGCGCGGTCGGTCTCGCTGTCGATCTGGGCCAGCCATGCGCGCTGTTGCTCCGGCGGGGCCTGTTCGAGCTCCTCCAGCAGGAGCTGGCAACTGGTGGAGATGTTGGTCAGGGGGTTATTGAGTTCGTGCGCCACCCCCGAGACCAGCACGCCCAGCGAGGCCAGTTTTTCCGAATGCAGAAGCTGGCGGCGGCGCGCCTCCAGTTCGTTCAGCATCCGGTTGAAGGCACGCACAAAGGAGGCGATCTCCTGGTCGCGGGCAGTCACCTTCAATTCACGGAATCGGCCCTCCGCCACCGGACCCAGGGCTGATTCCAGGGCGTTGAGGGGCTTGGCGACCGCCCGCGACAGCAGGTGTCCCCCGCCCACGCCCGCCAGGGTGACCAGCAGCACCGAGAGGGCGAGCGCCTGCTGCGCCTGCCGCACCGCACCGGCGAGTACCTCCCGTTCCCGCTCCGCCATCGCTTCCGTCTGCTCCGACACCGCATGGCCCAGCTCCCGAATCGACGACTCCAGCCCGTCACGGCCGGTGGCCGAGACGCCGCGGTGGTTTTCCAGCAGCTGGCGGTAGCGGGTCAACGCGGCGACCAGCTGATCGAGTTCGGCCCGGGTGGCGACGCTGGCAAACCGCTCCCCTTCACGAGCGAGGCGGGCCGCGGCCGCGGCTGCGTGCTCCAGGGCGGCGCCCCGATCCGCCTCGGTCCTGAACAGGAAATGGTTCTTTTCGTAGCGCCGCATCTCCAGGGTCTCCTCGCGGAAACCGGAGATCGCCGCGCCGTCGTCGATGCTGCGCTCGAGGAAGCGCAGATCCCCGTAAGCGAACGCCGCAAACGCCACCATCACCGTCGCCAGGGCGAAGTAACCGGAGGAGATCTTGCGGCGGATGCTGGGCATGCGGGCGTTTCGATATGCAACAAGTGTGTTGCAAGAGTAAACATCGGCGCGGGGCGGCGTCAATCGTGAGGGTGACCCCGGGTGATGGGATGGGTGTTGCAGGCTGCAACGGTTTGGTATCGGCTGGCTTCACGACAACTTATGAATAATCAGTCTGTTACGCGTATCTGTGCCTGGCATGCGGTTTGATAACGGGTTCCCATCCAGTGGAAACGATGACGATGTGATGGCCCGAATTACTGATGAGTTGAGGCGTGCGCTACAGGCGCTCGCGTTCGCCGAGTCCGGCGAGATGCTGTCGACGCGGGAGAAGTCCCTGCACCTCTCCGGCGAGCGTGAGCGGCCGCCGGTGGGGCAGAGGATTTCGCCCAACCGGCGGGAGATTGTGCTCTCGCTGGGGGCGTGCCTGCCTGAGGGGGTGATGCGCTACGTGATCGGCACCTGCTCCCGAATGGAGGCCGAACTGGCGGTACTGAGCCGCGGTGCGCGGGCGGGTGTGAACGCCCTGCTGCAACCCTACCGCGGCGCGCTGCGCGAAGCGGGAATCCCGTGGCGGGTGGTGGCGCTGGCGGGTGGTGGACGCGGCGCCTGGGACGGCTATCTGCGGGCCAATCCCCAGGTGCTGTTTATGGTCTCCGCAGGGGAGGACGACCCCCTGCGCACCCTGGTCGGCGGCTCCGGGAGGGCGCGCCGCACGGTGCTGCCGGTACCACTGGTGATGATCGGCGACCTGCGCTGAATCGAGAACAATGAGGTAAACCGATGAGTAAGAAATCCGGGGCGCTCGCCTCCCTCCTGATGCCGGGCCTGCTGAGCGCGGTTCTCTATCTGCTGCTGTACCTCTATTCCCCCCTGATCCTCGAATGGAGCGGCAGGGGCGGCTGGTATTTCGCCATTCCGATTGGCATCGCCTTCCTGTTCTCCATCGTCCACGGCACGTTTACCGGCCGGTTCTGGGATGTGGTCGGGATCAAGGCCAATCCCCTGAAGAAATAAGAATACATAGACCGAGGATGTACCTGTGGAGATCAGTTTTCTCGATTTGAGTCTTGCCAATGTCGCCTTTCTGTTCGTAGTCGGTTTCGTGGGGGGGCTGGTAAGCGGTTTTATCGGCTCGGGCGGCGCCTTCGTGCTCACTCCGGCCATGATGAGCATGGGGGTCGGTGCCATCATGGCGGTGGCGAGCAACATGTGCCACAAGTTCCCGAAGGCGCTGGTCGGCTCCATCAAGCGGCACCGTTACGGGCAGGTGGATGTGAAACTCGGGGTGGTGATGGGGATCACCGCCGAGGCCGGCGTGCTGATAGGTGCCGACGTTCAGCAGTATATCCGCGAGGCGTTCGGCAAGGCCGGATCCAACCTGTACGTCTCCATCGTCTTCGTGGTGGTGCTCGCCATCGTCGGCGGCTACGTGCTGCGCGACGCCATTCGCATGTACCGCTCCACCGAACCGGACCGCGAGGAGGCAGGGCGGCTCGCCCGCTGGGTGCAGTCGGTCCACATCCCCGGGACGATGATGCACTTCAAGAGCATCGGCACCGATGTGTCGCTGCTGTTCATCGCACCGCTCGGTTTCGCCACCGGGATGCTGGCAGCGACCATCGCGGTCGGCGGTTTTATCGGTGTGCCGGCGATGATGTACGTGCTCGGGGTGCCGGGGCTGATGGCCTCGGCCACCGAACTGGTGGTGGCGTTCGTCATGGGCATGGGCGGTTCCATCAAGTATGCCTGGAGCGGCTTCGTGGATATCCGCCTGGCGATGATCATCCTCGCCGGCTCCCTGTTCGGCATTCAGCTGGGGGCGATCGGCACCACCTACGTCAAGCCGTACATGGTGAAGGTGGTGATGGGGGTCATCATGCTGCTGGTGCTGCTCTCCCGCGGCATCGAGATCCCGGTCTATCTCTCGGACCTCCAGTGGATATCGACCCTGGCGCCGGAGACCGCCAGCAGGTTGTCCACCGTCAGCTTTGGCGTGCTGATACTGGCGCTGGCGGTCGGTGCCGGCATCGTGCTCAAGGCTCTCTGGGCCGGTCGTCGCGACGCCCTGCGCGAGGCGGACGCCGCCTCCGCGGCCCAGTTCAGTCCACTCCCCGCGGAGTCGGCCGGCGACCAGCTCTCCCCCCATGGACGGCTGAGCCGCATCCTGCTGGTGACCGACGGCTCCGAGTTCTCCGATTCAGCCACGCAGCAGGCGATCGCCCTGACCCGGCGCTGCGGTGGCACACTGCATGTGCTCTCGGTGGTGGCGAGCAACCCCGAGTATGAGTCGCTGGCCCAGCCGCTGCTCGAAAAGGAGCGCCAGACTGCGCTGGAGCGGCTGGAGGCGGTGCGCCGGTCGGCGGCCCGCGACGGCGTCGAATGCGAATTGCTGCTGCGCCACGGCGAGGTCTACCGGGAGATTGTGAGCGTCGCCGACGAATCACGCATGGACCTGATCGTAATGGGGCGCCGCACCGGAACCGACCTGGTACGGGTGATGGTCGGCGGCACCACCGCACAGGTGATCGGCCACACCGACAGCGCGGTCCTGGTGGTCCCGCGGGGCGGCTACACCGAAGGCAGCCAGTTGCTGCTGGCGGTGGACGGCTCCCGTCACTCGGATGCGGCCGCGGCACTGGCCGCTGCCGTCGCCCGGCAGTGCGGCAGCACGATAAACGCAGTCACGGTGGCGCCTGATGAGGGCGCTGCCCCTTCGGCGCGACCGGTGGTGGAACGCGTGGCCAGACTGCTCAACGAAGAGGGCGTGAAGTCAGATGCCCGGGTACTCACCGGTGCCCCGGATGTCGCCATTGCCGGGGAGGCCGAACGGATTGGCGCGGACCTGATTGTGATGGGCAGCCACGGTCGAACCGGGCTCGACCGGCTGCTGGTCGGCAGTGTGTCGGAGCGGGTGATCGGGCGGGTGGCCTGCCCGGTCCTGGTGGCGAAATAGGCAATCAGATGACGCTGAGTTCGACCGGCTCGGGCCGTTTGTCCTTCAGCCGGAAGCCGCGCATCTCCAGCACCCCCTGGGTGTTCAGGGAGACGATGAGGTAGAGCGCCTCCGGATAGGCCGCCTCATCGAGGTCCCGGGGGGAGGGTTCGGCCGGTGCGTGGGGGTGGGAGTGGTAGATGGCGAACAGCCGCTCCCCCGCCTCGCGCATCCGCCGCATGGCATCGATCTGCCCCTTCGGGTCCATGCGGAACAGTTCTCCCTTGCGGTCGGCGCCGTTCGCTACCGGATAGACCCGCTGGACCCCATCGCGCTCGCCGATCAGTCCGCACACCTCCTGCTCCGGCGACTGCTGGGCCAGGGTGAGGATGCGGTTGATGGCGGTACGGTCGATGCGGGTGGTCATTAACGGTCTCCAAAAAAACTAATCACCGCAGAGGTCGCGGAGGACGCAGAGGGGGTAACGTGGATAACAAAGGCACTACTCTTCAAAAGCAATGATCCTAAAGATGGCAGTTGGTCTCTCGCCAAGACGCAAAGACGCGGAGAAAACAGAAACAAGGCAGTTGTTACGGTTCCACCCGGAAGGTGTTGCCTTTGATGGGGACAACAATTTGTTTTTCTTGGCGTGCTCGGCGTCTCTGCGAGAGTAACTGCGGTTTTTAGGATGATTGAAGGTGACCGGGTATCGCAATCTGGATTTCTGCTTCACGGGGACATGATGCCTATTCACCATTTGCGTCCTCTGCGGTGAATGGGTTGTTTTTACCGGCATCGGTGGCCGAGCAGACAGGACAGGCCGGGTCGGGGCGCAGCTTCAGGGTGCGCCACTCCATGGTGAGGGCGTCCAGCAGCAGCAGCCGGCCGCCGAGGGTCTCGCCGATGCCGAGCAGCACCTTCAGGGTTTCGGTCGCCTGCACGCAGCCGATGATGCCCACCACCGGCGCCAGCACGCCGTTCTCCGAACAGGTCGCCTCCAGTTCCCCCTCGTCGCGGTAGAGGCAGTGGTAGCAGGGGCCGCCGCCCCGCTCGTGGTGGAACACCGACACCTGCCCCTCCATGCGGATGGCCGCGCCGGAGATGAGCGGCACCCGCGCCCGGGCACAGGCGTCGTTCAATACGAAGCGGGTGGCGAAGTTGTCGCTGGCGTCCACCACCGCATCGCTCCTGGCAATCGCAGCCTCCAGCGCCGCGCCTTCGAGCCGCTCGGCGATGGTGTGGACGCGAACTCCCGGATTCAGTGCACGCAGGGTATCCGCTGCGGACTCCACCTTGGGACGGCCGACGGCGTCGGTGGTGTGGGCGATCTGCCGCTGCAGGTTGGAGAGGTCGACCTCGTCGTCGTCGCACAGGACGAGGGTGCCGACCCCGGCCGCGGCCAGGTACATCGCCACCGGGGAGCCCAGTCCGCCGAGGCCGACGATCAGTACGCGGGCATCGAGCAGCCGCTGCTGCCCGGCCACATCCACCCGCGGCAGCATGATCTGCCGGCTATAGCGCAGGAGTTGGTCGTCGTTCATGGAAGGCGCAAGTTACAAGTTTCGAGTCGCAAGCGACACCCCCTCTTGTCGCTTGCGACTTGTCACTTGCAACTGCTCATAAATACCCGCGCCAGTGCTCCGGGCGGCCGTCGCGGCAGCCGTGGTTGAGGCGTTGGTAGCGGTTGATGAACACCTGGATACTGGTGCTGGTCTCGTTTTCCAGCCCCATGTTGGCTCGCTGGGTCTCCTCCGTGTAGTAGTAGAGGGCGCGCTTGAGCTTGGACATGAGATTGCTGCTGAGGTGGAAGCCCAACTCGATCAGCGACTCCTCGATCACCTGAAGGGTGATGCGACTCAGATCGTAGCGGACCAGCAGCAGCGTTTGGCTTTGGGGTTCGGCGTGGTGGACCCCGTCAATCCCGGACAACAGTGCCCCGGCCGCCTGTGCCTGGTCGTCGGGACGGAGCAGGCAGAAGGCGATCTCACGCTGTTTGAAGAGGTCGTCGGGGGTCTGCATCGCCCACCCATCGTAGTCCCACGGCGATTTTAATCAAGACCCACATCCCGAACGCCGCCGGTGACCCGCTCCAGGCCGGCCGCATCCCGCCAGGTCTGTACCGCAGAGAACCCGGCGCCCGTCAGCAGGCCACGTACCGCCGCACCCTGATCGAAGCCGTGTTCCAGCAGCAGCCTGCCGCCGGGCGCCAGGCAGGCCGGTGCGGCGGCGGCGATGGTGCGGATGGCGTCCAGCCCGTCCGCCCCCGAGGCGAGGGCGGTGACCGGCTCGAAGCGCAGGTCACCGCGGTTCAGGTGGGGGTCGTGTTCCGCCACATACGGGGGATTGGAGACGATCACGTTGAACCGCTCGCCCTCCAGAGGCTCCAGCCAGTTTCCCTCCCGGAACTCCACATTGCCGATGCCGAGCCGCGTGCCGTTCGCGGCAGCCGTTTCCAACGCGGTTTCGGAGCGATCGGTGGCGATGATCCGGCAGGCGGGCCGCTCCGACGCGAGGGCGAGGGCCACCGCGCCGCTGCCGGTGCCGAGGTCGGCCACCTGCCAGGCGGCGTCGGACGGAATCGCCGCCAGCGCCCGCTCCACCAGCAGTTCGGTCTCCGGGCGCGGGATGAGGGTCGCCGGGGTCACCCACAGGGTGAGGCTCCAGAACTCCTGCTCGCCCGTGAGATAGGCCACCGGTTCCCCCGCGGAGCGGCGGTCGATCAGTGTCTCGAATCTCTCCGCCTCCCCGGATGAAAGCGTCTTCTCCGGCCAGGCGTAGAGGTGGGTACGACCCACCTCGAGGACGTGCATCAGCAGCACCTCGGCATCCAGACGCGCGCTGTCCGAGGTGGCGGCAAGCCGCCGGGCGGCATCGATGAGGGCCGTTGATATGTTCATATGGCGTAAAGAGTTGAGAGTGAGGCGTTAAGGGCTCTCCTTCACCCTTCAGGTGTGACTCTTAACTTTTCGTCCCATTCACTCCCCGCCGGCCAGCGCCGCCAGCTGGTCGGCCTGGTACTCGCTCACCAGCGGATCGATCACCGGGTCGAGGTCGCCGGCCATCACCTCCTCCAGCTTGTAGAGGGTGAGATTGATACGGTGGTCGGTGATGCGGCCCTGGGGGAAGTTGTAGGTGCGGATGCGCTCGGAGCGGTCGCCGGAGCCGACCAGCAGCTTACGCTCCTCGGCACGGGCGCTGCGCTGCTTCTCCTGCTCGGCGGTGAGCATGCGCGCCTGCAGCAGGCTCATGGCGCGGGCACGGTTCTTGTGCTGGGAGCGCTCGTCCTGGCACTCCACCACGATGCCGGTGGGCAGGTGGGTGATGCGGATGGCCGAATCGGTCTTGTTGACGTGCTGGCCGCCGGCACCGGAGGCGCGGAAGGTGTCCACCTTGAGGTCGGCCGGGTTGATGTCGATGGCGTCCACCTCGTCCACCTCCGGCAGGATGGCCACGGTGCAGGCGGAGGTGTGAATCCGCCCCTGGGACTCGGTTTCGGGCACCCGCTGCACCCGGTGTGCGCCCGACTCGAACTTCAGCCGTGAGTAGGCCCCCTGGCCCACCACGCGGGCGATCACCTCCTTGTAGCCGCCGTGCTCGCCCAGGCTCTCGCTCAGCACCTCCACCTGCCAGCGGCGGCGCTCGGCGTAGCGCAGGTACATGCGGAACAGGTCGCCGGCAAACAGGGCCGCCTCGTCGCCGCCGGTGCCGGCCCGGATCTCCAGGAAGATGTTGCGGCTGTCGTTGGGGTCGGTGGGGAGCAGCAGTTTCTGCAGCTCCAGTTCGAGCGCGTCACGCCGTTCGCGGGCGGCACGCAGCTCCTCCTCGCCCAGGGCGCGCATCTCCGGGTCCTCCTCCGCCAGCATCTCTTCGGCGGCGGCGATATCCTCGCCGGTTTTCCCATAGGACTCGAAGCACTCCACCACCGGCCTGATTTCGGCATACTCCACCGAGAGGCTCCGGAAGCGCTTTTGGTCCCCGATGGTGCCCGGATCGGCTAGCAGGGCGTTCAGCTCCTGCATCCGTTCGGCGAGGTTCTCCAGCTTGTTGCGAATGGTCGGTTTCACGTTGGTTGTCTTCGGGTGTGGTAAGCCGCGCGCCGGCGTTGGACCGGGCGGTAGGCGTGCGGATGAGGCCGCTAATTTTCGGTGGTGCGGGGAAGGAGCAGGTCGTGGGCGGCGTCGAGCAGCTCGCTGCGGCCGTCGTAGCCGGCCTGTTTCATCTGGGCACAGGGGGTGTGGACCAGCTTGTGGGTGAGCAGGCGTGTGGTCTGTTCGAGCACCTCATCCACCGGTTTTCCGGCGGCGAGTTGGCGCCGTGCCTGTTCGAGCACCTCTTCACGGAACCGTTCGGCGTTGTCGCGGTAGGCCCGAATGAGATCCACTGCCTGCAGTGAACGCAGCCAGCCCATGAAATGGGTCACCTGCACGTCGATGATCTCTTCCGCCTGCTTGGCCGCCTCCCGGCGCGACTCCAGGTTCTCCTGGATGATCTCCTGCAGGTCGTCCACGGTGTAGAGGTAGACGTCACCCAGGTTGTCCACCTCCGGTTCGATATCCCGCGGCACGGCGATATCCACCATCAGCATCGGCCGGTGCTTACGCGTTTTCAGTGCCCGTTCCACCGCCCCCTTGCCGAGGATGGGCAACTGGCTGGCGGTGGAGGAGATGACCATATCCGCCTCCCACAGGTGGGCGGGGATCTCCGACAGGCCGATGGCGTAGCCGTCGAACTCGGCGGCCAGTGTGTGGGCCCGCTCCAGGGTGCGGTTGGCGATGATGATGCGGCCGACGCCATTCTCGCGCAGGTGGCGGGCCACCAGTTCGATGGTCTCGCCGGCACCGATAAGCAGCGCGGTGTGGCGCGACAGGTCGCTGAAGATCTGGCGGGCGAGGCTGACGGCGGCGAAGGCCACCGATACCGGGCTGGCACCGATGGCGGTGTCGGTGCGCACCTGCTTGGCCACGGAAAAGGTGTGTTGAAACAGCCGGTTGAGCATGAAACCCACGGTGCCCGCATTGCTGGCTGCGGTGTAGGCCTGCTTCATCTGGCCGAGGATCTGGGGCTCGCCGAGCACCAGGGAGTCGAGGCCGCTGGCCACCCGCAGCATGTGGCGTACCGCCAGCCGGTCCGGGTGGGAATAGACGTAGGGGGCGATCTCGTCCCGCGACAGCTGGTGAAACTCCCGGAACCAATCCAGGATGAGCGAGTCATCCGGGTTATCGGCACCGCAATAGATCTCGGTACGGTTGCAGGTGGAGAGGATGGCCGCCTCGCGAATATCGCGGCAGGCGACCAGGTCACGCAGCGCATCCATCAGGGTTCCCGGGGCGAACGCCACCCGCTCCCGGATGGTGACCGGGGCAGTCTGGTGGTTCACTCCGAGTGCGAGAAGAGACATTGTCGGCAGAGAGGGGGCGTTCCGGGAACGGGCCAATTCTGCGCGATGGGACTCATGTATAGCAAGTGCGGGGGCGTATGGGTCTCCGGCGCCAAACTCGGGTATATTGGGAACCGCATTCTGCCGGCGGCGTGGTTTTGCGCAGTCCAGCCCGGCAGGTGGAGTTGCCCGAGGCTCCATATCAGCGGGTTGCCTGCGGGATCCCGCCGCAGTCCGGGATGCCTTTTGAGACTTGCCCGGCGTCATTTCGGTTCACCTATATCGGTTCACCAGCTTATGAGGAAGATAGCCCCGCTCTTACTTCTGACCGGTACTCTCGCCGGCTGCGGCGCTGTTGCCAATCGTTCTCCGGAGCCGCCGCCCCACGTGGAGGTACCGGTTACGCTTGTCGACCCCGCTCCCGCGGAATTGCCGGCCAGTTCGCTGACACCGGAGCTGCTGTTCGAGGTGCTCCTGGCCGAAATTGCGGCTCAGCGGGGGGACCTGGTGACCTCCGCCAGCCACTATCTGGCGATTGCCACCGAGACCCGCGATCCAGGTGCTGCACGGCAGGCCACGCGGCTGGCGGCGGTTGCCCGCCGCCTGGATCTGGCGGCCCAGGCTGCCGGCGTGTGGGTGGAACTGGCGCCAACCGAGCCTAGCGCACGTCACTCTCTCTCCGCCCTGCTGATCCAGCAGCAGCGTACTGAGGAGGCGCTGCCCCATCTTCGGGAGTATATGGCGCTGTCGCAGAAGGGTGAACGGACCGCCTATGCCGACGTTGCCAAGCTGCTCAGCGAGGATTCGAACAAGGTGCGGGCGCTTGTGGCGATGGAGCGCCTGCTGGGGGGGGACGAGCATCCGGCGGCGCTTCGGGCCCATGCTGAACTGGCCCGCCTCAGCGGCGAAGGTGAACGTGCCCTCGAACTGGTGAACCGCGCGCTGTCCGGTGATGCGGATGCCGTCCCGGCGCTGATTCTGCGCGCCGAGATTCACAGTGGTGCGGCCCGCCACGGTGAAGCGGCGGAAGACCTGCGGCGCGCCCTCGCCTTGAATACGGAGGATCACCACCTGCGGTTGCGCTATGCCCGGGAACTGGTGGTTGCCGGTGACCTGGAAGAGGCACGGGTTCAGTTCCGGACGCTGGCGGATGCGTTACCGGACAGTGGTGAATTGATCTATGCGCAGGGATTGCTGGCGCTTCAGGCCGGTGACGAGGTGGCGGCCAAGGCTTTTTTCCGCAACCTCGTCGTGCTCGGCCAGCGGGTCGAGGAGGCAGCCTATTCCCTCGGCCAGATGGCGGAGGTGGAGCAGGCATTTCAGGAGGCGGTGGACTGGTACTCCGAGGTGGCTGGAGGCGAGCTGTTTTTCGAGGCTCAGCTGCGCATTGGGGTACTCATGGGCAAACTGGAGGGGCTGGAAGCGGCACGGGAGCACCTGCACGGCATTCCGGTCGAGACCCCGGCGGAGGAACTCCGCCTGACACTGGTGGAGGGCGAGATCCTGCGGGACCACAGAGAGCACGCCCAGGCGATGGTGGTCTATGAAGAGGCCCTGGAACGGTTCCCGGACAACCCCGAGTTGCTCTACGCCCACGCACTGACCGCCGAGCGCGTCGATCGCATCGACCTCCTTGAAAGTAATTTGCGCGCTATTCTGGAAAAGGACCCTGAAAATGCCCAGGCGCTGAACGCGCTTGGCTACACCCTTGCCGACCGCACCGAACGTTTCGAGGAGGCCTTCGAACTGATCGGAAGGGCGCTCATCCTTATGCCCGACGACCCGGCAATCCTCGACAGCATGGGTTGGGTGCTTCACCGCATGGGTCGCTACGAGGAGGCGCTTACGTACCTGCAACAGGCCTTTGACCATCTGGTGGATGGGGAGATCGCCGCCCACCTTGGTGCCACCCTGTGGATGCTGGATCGGCGGGATGAGGCGCAGACAGTATGGCAGCGTGCCCTCGAGGTCGCCCCCGAAGATGAGGTGCTGCTGCGCACCCTGCAGCAGTTTCTCGAATGAGCCTCAACCGGCTGCGCCAGGCGGGGCTGGTCGGTGCATTCGTTCTGCTCCTGTCTGCCTGTGCTGGTGCGCCGGTGGCGCCGGTCACCGACCCCCAGTCGGCCTGGGAGCAGCATGTCGCCGATCTGAGGGGGCTGGAGAACTGGCGCCTCACCGGACGCATTGCAATCCAGACCGCCGACGAGGGGTGGCACGCCACCCTGGACTGGCGGCAGTTCGGCGACCATTACGACATCCGCATCATCGCCCCGCTCGGCCAGGGGACGGTGATGCTGAGCGGCGATTCGGAGCGGGTGGTACTGCGGACAGCCAATGAGATCCTCGACGCCCGGGATCCCGACCAGCTCCTGTACGAGACGCTGGGCTGGCGGGTACCGGTGGCCGCGTTGCGCCACTGGGTGCTCGGACTGCCTGCGCCGGGCGAGGATGCGCGGCCGGAACTCGATGCGGTGGGCCGCCTGGCTGAATTGCGCCAGCGCGGATGGCGCATCCGCTTCCAGGATTACGAGCAGCGGGCCGGTTACACGCTTCCGGGCAGGGTGTTCGCCCGCGGCGTGGAGGGGCAGGTGCGGCTGGCAATCGGCGAATGGCGGTTCGATACCGGTGTCTGAAGCGTCAGGCGGGGGCTGGCCGGCGCCGGCCAAGCTGAATCTCTTTCTGCACATCACCGGCCGTCGTCCCGACGGTTATCATCTGCTGCAGACCGCGTTTCAGTTCCTCGATTACGGCGATGCATTGTGGTTCGAACCGCGGAATGACGGACGTGTCCGCCGTCTGACCGAAGTGCGCGGGGTCCCCGCCGAAACCGATTTGACGGTGCGTGCCGCCGAACTCCTCAAGGCCGAAACCGGCTGCGGCCTCGGTGTGGATATCCGCATCGACAAGCGGTTGCCGATGGGTGGCGGCTTGGGGGGGGGCAGCTCCGATGCCGCGACCACGCTGGTCGCCCTGGATCATCTGTGGGGGCTCGGCCTGGGGGAGGAGCGGTTGGCCGCACTGGGGCTTCGGCTCGGTGCCGATGTGCCGGTCTTTGTCCGCGGTCGGGCGGCCTGGGCTGAAGGGGTGGGCGAGGTGCTGCAGCCGATCGCATTGCCGGAGCCCTGGTACCTGGTGGTGGTGCCCCCGGTAACTGTTTCTACCGCCGAGACGTTCGGGGATGCGGAATTGACACGAAATTGCCCGCCTCTCACAATACGCGACTTTCTCTCGGGCGCGGGCGGTAACGTCTGTGAACCGGTGGTCCGCCGCCGTCATCCGGAAGTGGCCGAGGCACTGGATTGGCTTTCGGTTCACGGCCCGGCGCGGATGACCGGAACCGGTTGTTGTGTTTTTGCGCCCTTCGCCCGGCGTGAAGCGGCGGACAGGGTTTTGGCGGAAGTGCCCGCGGACTGGGACGCCTTCGTCGCCCGGGGCGTGAACCGCTCTCCGCTGCTGGGCCGGCGAGAGAGGCAGTAATTCGGTTTCAATTGGGGCGTCGCCAAGCGGTAAGGCACCGGCTTTTGGTGCCGGCATTCCCAGGTTCGACCGATTCGGCGGGATTCCGAATCGGAACGGCGGAGCGCAGCGAAGCCGGCCCGAAGGGCGGAGGGCAGGATGCCCGGAGTCATCCTGGCGCCCGCCGCGCGCAGCGCGGCTTGGATGGTTTGGGCGCAAGCGTTCCGGCAACGGAAAAAGGTTTCAATTGGGGCGTCGCCAAGCGGTAAGGCACCGGCTTTTGGTGCCGGCATTCCCAGGTTCGAATCCTGGCGCCCCAGCCACATACATCTACTGCAGTACAAAGCAGGGCAGCGCGGTCGCGGGGTATCGATGCTTTCGGAAATGATGGTCTTCGCGGGTAACGCCAACCCGCAACTCGCGCAGGATATCGCCTCCTACCTGTCGCTTCCGCTGGGCAAGGCGGTGGTCGGCCGGTTCAGTGACGGCGAGGTTATGGTGGAGATCCTGGAGAACGTGCGCGGCAAGCACGTCTTCATCGTTCAGCCCACCTGCGCGCCCACCAACGACAACCTGATCGAACTGCTGGTGATGGTGGACGCCATGCGTCGTGCCTCCGCCGCCAGGGTGACCGCGGTGATGCCGTACTTCGGCTACGCGCGCCAGGATCGCCGGCCGCGTTCGGCCCGTGTACCGATCACCGCCAAGGTGATCGCAAACATGCTGGCGGTGGTCGGAGTCAACCGGGTGTTGACCGTGGACCTGCATGCGGACCAGATCCAGGGGTTCTTCGACATCCCGGTGGACAACGTCTACGCATCGCCCATCCTGCTCGGGGATATCTGGCGGGACAAGGGCAAGGACCCGAGCATCATGGTGGTGTCGCCGGACGTGGGCGGCGTGGTCCGTGCCCGGGCCCTGGCCAAACGGCTCGACGATGCGGATCTGGCGATCATCGACAAGCGCCGTCCGCGGGCCAACGTCGCCCAGGTGATGCATATCATCGGTGACGTACGCGATCGCACCTGCATCCTGGTGGACGACCTGGTCGACACCGCCGGGACGCTGTGCCAGGCGGCCGGCGCCTTGAAGGAACACGGTGCCGCCCGGGTGAAGGCCTATATCACCCACCCGGTGCTTTCGGGCCGAGCACTGGAAAATATTGAAAACTCGCATCTGGACGAGTTGGTGGTGACCGATACCATCCCGCTCAATGCGGCGGCGCGGGCCTGCGCCAAGATCCGGCAGGTGAGCATCGCCGAAATGCTGGCCGAGACCATGCGCCGCATCAACAACGAGGAGTCGGTCAGCTCGTTGTATATGGATTAGGGGCTAGGGATTAGGGGCCAGGGATCAGGGGCTAGGGGCTCGGGAATGAGCGCGCGGTGCGCGCAACGGTATTTCACTTGCCCCCCAGCCCCTAGTCCCTAGCCCCTGATTAAGAATTTCGCCAACCCTGGTCGCGGGGAAGGCGGATGGGGGCCGCCCGGGCGGGCGGCTCTTTTTGTCTGTAAAACACTGGAGAAAACGATGGACGTTCAATTCGAAATCGAAGCCGAAGTTCGCGGCGACATGGGGAAGGGTGCGAGCCGCCGCCTGCGTCGCGACGGCAAGGTGCCCGCCATTATCTATGGCGCGGGCAAGGACCCGGTCGCTCTCACGCTCGACCACAATGATCTGCTCAAGCACATCCAGCACGAGGCGTTCTTCTCCCACGTGCTGACGGTGAACGTGGGCGGCAAGGCCGAGCAGGCGGTGCTGAAGGACATGCAGCGTCACCCCGCCCGGCCGATCGTGATGCACGTGGACTTCCTGCGCGTCAGCGCGACCGACAAAATCCGTATGCATGTGCCGCTGCACTTCATGGGTGAAGAGATGGCACCGGGTGTGAAGATCGGCGGTGGCGTCATCACCCACAACATCACGGATGTCGAGGTCGCCTGCCTGCCGAAGAATCTGCCCGAGTTCATCGAGGTGGACATCTCCGGCATGGAGCTGAACCAATCCCTGCACCTGTCGGACCTCAAGCTGCCGGCCGGTGTGGAACTGGTTGAGCTCTCCCATGGTCCCGAGCACGACCTGCCAGTGGTGGCGATCCACGCCACTCGCGGCGGTGCAGCGGCCGGTGAGGGTGAGGGTGCCGCGGAGGCCGAGGGCGAGTAATCGCCCTTGCGGGGCCGGCGTTGGCGGCGGAGATCCAACTGGTTGTGGGCCTGGGTAATCCGGGCTCCAAGTATGAGGAGACCCGTCACAACGCCGGCTTCTGGTTTGTGGACGCACTGGCCCGTGAACTGGGCGGGCAGTTCCGCAACGAGAGCAAGTTTCACGGCGAGGCGTGCCGGGTGGTGCTGGACGGCCGGGAGCTGTGGCTGCTCAAGCCTCAGACCTACATGAACCGTAGCGGCCAGTCGGTCGCCTCGCTCGCCCGCTTCTACAGGATCCCACTCGAGTCGGTGTTGGTCGCCCACGACGAGTTGGATCTGCCGCCCGGCACCCTGCGGCTCAAGCAGGGCGGCGGGCACGCCGGCCACAACGGCCTGCGGGACATCCACGCCCAGCTCGGCAAGGAGTTTCTGCGTCTGCGCATCGGTATCGGACACCCGGGGCAGGCGGCGGAGGTGGTCGGTTATGTGCTCAACAAACCGCCATCAGGTGACCGGGAACTGATCGAATCGGCGGTTGCCGAAGCGGTGTCGGCGATGCCCCTGATCGCCGCCGGTGAACTGCAGAAGGCGATGAATCAACTACATAGTCGTTAGTCGGTGGTCGGTAGTCGAAAGATCACCGACCACCGACCACCGACCACCGACCAGAGACTATCCATGGGCTTCAAATGCGGCATCGTCGGCCTGCCGAACGTCGGCAAGTCGACCCTCTTCAACGCGCTGACCAAGGCGTGCATTCAGGCGGAGAACTATCCGTTCTGCACCATCGAACCCAACGTGGGGGTGGTGCCGATGCCGGACCCGCGCCTGGACGTGCTGGCCGCGATCGTCAAGCCGCAGCGGGTGCTTCCGACCACCATGGAGTTCGTCGATATCGCCGGGCTGGTGGCCGGCGCCTCCAAGGGTGAGGGGCTCGGCAACAAGTTCCTCGCCAACATCCGGGAGACCGATGCCATCGCCCACGTGGTGCGCTGCTTCGAGGACGAGAACGTGGTTCACGTCTCGGGCAAGGTGGACCCCATCGGCGACATCGAGGTGATCAACACCGAGCTGGCGCTGGCCGACATGGAAACGGTCGAGAAGGCGATGAACCGGGTGGCCAAGGTGGCCAAGAGCGGCGACAAGGAGGCGAAGGCGCAGCTCGCGGTGCTGGAGCGGGTTCAGGCCCAGCTCGACGTCGGCAAGCCGGTTCGCGCCCTGGAGTTCACCGAAGAGGAGCGCAGGTTGGTCCGCGAGCTTCACCTGCTGACGATCAAGCCCACCCTCTACATCGCCAACGTGGCCGAGGACGGCTTTGAGAACAATCCCCATCTGGAGGCGGTCATCGCCTTCGCCCGTGAGGAGGGTTCCGAAGTGGTGCCGGTCTGTGCCGCCATCGAGGCGGAGCTGGTGGAGCTGGATGAGGCGGAGCGTGATGACTTCCTCCAGGAGCTGGGGGTCGAAGAGCCTGGCCTGAACCGGGTCATCCGCGCCGGCTACAGGCTGCTTGGCCTGCAGACCTACTTCACCGCCGGGGTGAAAGAGGTGCGTGCCTGGACGGTTCCTATCGGCGCCACCGCGCCGAAAGCCGCGGCGGTCATCCACACCGACTTCGAGCGCGGCTTCATTCGCGCCGAGGTGATCAGCTACGACGATTTCGTCGCCCACAAGGGCGAGAATGGCGCCAAGGAGGCGGGTCGGCTGCGTCTGGAGGGCAAGGATTATGTCGTCCAGGATGGCGATGTGATGCATTTCCGGTTTAATGTCTAACGGCGATTTCGCGCCCTTCGGCTTGACAGCCGAACGCGCGCCGATACAATTGCCGGTTCTTTGGCTACGTAGCTCAGCTGGTTAGAGCACATCACTCATAATGATGGGGTCCCCTGTTCGAATCAGGGCGTAGCCACCAAATCCGAAACCCGGCCTAGGCCGGGTTTCTTTTTTATAGCCAATTAGTTACGCCGTCACAAGGCCCTGATTGCACCCGTCGATGCATTTCAGGTCATCGCACGGGCGCCAGGGCCGTTCGGGAGTTTTTCGGGATTAGTACCCGTAGTATTCCCGACGCACCCGGGACAGCACCCGGTCGTCCAGCCCCCCCAGGCTCGCAATCCGCTCGGCCGCCGCCACCAGTTTGGCGATCTGCGCGTGGGAATAGAGCCGGGTCACGCCGCGGCGGTGGTGGCCCAGGAGATCAGCCCGATCGTCTTCGCTCACCTCGAAAGCGCGCAAGCGCGTCGCGTACGTGTGACGCAGGTCGTGCGGGCTCACGCTTCGAAACCGCTCCGGACACGGTCGCCCGATCAGCTCCGAGTAGTTGTCGATGGCCCGGGCGAGAGCGTTTTCCCAGGCCGTGTTGTTCATGCTGTTCACTGGCTGGCCTCGGTACAGGAACACCCGGTCGGGGTGTAGCCCTCGCTGGCTATCGACCACCGCTCGGGCCACTGAATTGAGGATCAGGTAGCGCCCCTCCTTGTTCCGGCTGGTGTTCTTTGTGACCGAGGCAGGCACCCAAAACGCAACCGCACCCAAGCCCGGGAAATGGGTCTCCCACTCCCAACGCAGCTGGACGACCTCCTGCTCGCGGGCTCCCGTATTGCTCGCAAAGACACTCTCCTTCGCGAGGTGGAGCGGCTGACAGCCCAACAGCAGGTTCTCCTCCGTCCAAGTCAGCGGATAACCCGGCTGAGCGTCCCCCCAGTCGACCCGCGAAATGATCGGCGCCGCCCGCAACCACGGTTCTCCATTGAAATGGCGCCACCGCTCATGAGCGGCCGACAGCACCATCCGCACCGAAGCCAGCGTCCGCTCTACCGTCGCAGATTTCCGTCCTTCGCGGCGCCGATGTTCAATGAACGGTTTGAGTGTCTCGTCGTGGATGCAGCGCAGGGGCAGACCACCGATGTACGGCATAATCTTGGCCAGATGCTCAGCATCGAGGGCGATGGACTCCTTTTCTGACTCCACGATGTACTTCGCCGCCGCCGCCTCAAAGGTCACGTCCGGGACATAGTCCGGCCTCAGCTGCCGCCGGATTCCTTCGATCCGCTGCTGGAGGTACTCTTCGGCATCCTCAAGCCTCTCTGCTCCAGTGCTCTCACAAACTCTCCCGAAGCCTCTAACCCTCTTGTCGACGTGCCAGACTTGGCCAACCTTGACGAGTCCTGGCGTCCGCCGCCGTCCTTTCCTTTTTGCCATGACGCATTACCCTCCTTCGGGTGCGCGCCAGGGCGACCGTTGCTCTCGAAATATTCGTCCGCCCACGCATCCAGCGCAAGGCGATCGAAACCCACGCCCTGCTTTCCAATTGGCACCTCCTGCAGCTCGGGGCGGACCTCCTCATTGAAGCGGTTCCGATCCATGCCGAGATATCCGGGGGCGTCCCGTAGACGGACAATACGAGGCAATAAGACGAGCACACGCCGCTCCTAGCGCTTGGTTAATCGAATTGATTGCTTCGTGCCAGGGCAGGTACGCGCGACACGGATTTGGAGCGGCGGGAGGGCTTGGGGCCCGTGGCCAAAAAGAAAGGGACTCTAGGCGAGCCACCGAAAAAGCCTGCGCTCTTTCGGCACCTGTCTCCGGTTCGGAGATATTGGAATCAGGTTAGCTGATGGCCGGCAGCGATCTCAACTCATTTTTGAGGGTTAATTTGATCAGGTTGTCGTCCCCGCAATGCAATAGCCCCGGAGCGTCCGACATCGACCCGGAGTGGACCGTCGATGCGCACACTAAACGTCTGGTATGCTGCCGATTGCTGTCGTTCGCTTTGCCGTCCATCCGGGGCAGCAGCCGACCCCGTGCAGCGGAGATCTCAAGGTTCTGAGTAAAATCCTTGTACACGACTAACGGTATAAAGCCACCACACCATGATTTGGTAGAACGGTTGGAGAATTGGTGAGACCTACCGATGACATCGCCTGAGCTTACCGGCGGGACCGGTTTCACATACGAGGACGCTGTCGCCGCCTACTATCTGGCCGCTCTCGTGCGTGGCACAACGGCGGCAGGCCTTTCCTCCCGTGTGGTGCAACGCGTCGCTCAGCAGCAGGCCGATTTCGGTGAGCCACTCGACGACATCATTGTCGACGCAACCTCGCTGGCGGACAGCTCGACGATGAGACTGTCGCTGCAAGTCAAACGCTCGCTCACGATTTCGGACTCGGCTAGCAATACGGATTTCCGTGACGTAGTGCTGCACAGCTGGCAGACGTTGCAGAAGCCGGATTTTCGCGACTACGTGGACAGAGTGGGCGCAGCCGCCGGCACGGTCTCCGATGAAGCTTATCGCAGCTTCAATACTGTATGTGAGTGGGCGAGGTCATCTCCAACCGCATCTATCTTCCTCCAGCGGTTCGGCGATGGAGGCAACGCTTCCGGTGCGCACCGAGGCGTGATTGACGCAATCCGCAACATTGTACAAGGCGCATCGGAGGTGCCTTTCTCTGACGAGAGTTTGCACCGGCTGTTTTGCCACCTAATCCTCATTAAGTTCGACTTTCTTCATGAGGGCTCAGTTGACGAAGCGGAGGTTTTGTCCGGGCTGCAGAGTGCATTGGTCTCCATCCAGGTGGAACGAGCGTCGGAGCTGTGGCGGCAATTACGCCAGCTAGCGCGAGAAGGCGCGGGACGCAGTGCGGTATTCACTCGCGCATCGGTTCTTCGGCAGTTGAATGGTGGCGTGCGGTTCGTTGGTACGCCGGCCCTTGCGGGCGACCTGCATGTGTTGCGAGAGGGAACGCGGCACTGGTTGGCGCAGCAGGCCGATGATATCGGCGGGACGCACATCGGCCGCGCGGCGCTGCGCACGAAGGTTGCTGCCGAAATGGTCGATCATCGGCTGACGCTGATCAAAGGCCTGCCAGGGACTGGCAAGACGGTGCTTTTGCGAGACTTGCTCTTCGAGTGTGCCGACAACGGATCCACGTTATTACTGGCCGCGAATAGGCTCTCAGGTCGCAGTTGGGCGGAGTACGTCCGCACGATTGGCCTGTCGACCGTGGCCATTGAGCCGCTCTTGGTCGAGATCGCCGCGACCGGTCACGCCGTGCTGTTCATCGATGGCTTAGACCGGATCGCTCCTGAGCAGCACCCGGTTGTCACGGAAGTGCTGGGGCAGATTCTCTCGATCCCGACATTGGACAACTGGCGGGTAATTGCAACCGCTCGCGATGCCGGGATCGAGCCGTTGCGGAACTGGGTACCTCCAAAGCTCCTTTCGGGCGGGGGCGTCGGCTATGTTGATGTAGGTAACCTGACGGACGAGGAAGCGTTAACCCTCGCCGAGACGCTTCCCGCGCTGCGGCCTCTTCTGACGGGGGGCGACGAGCGTGTTCGCGCCTTTGCACGCCGGCCCTTTTTTGCCGCTGTATTGGCCCGTGGATTCTCCAAAGGAGCCTATCCGGCCGAGTTTGCACCGCGATCCGAGGTGGACCTCATGGACGCATGGTGGTTGCGCGGTGGGTATGATGCGCTGGCTCCTCATGCGCTGCCCCGGCAGCGCGCCCTGATCGAGTTGGCGCAGTACAGCGCTCCCGATCTCGGTCGCAATATGCGAATCCGTGATCTGACGCCGGTCGCGCAAGGAGTTCTTTCCTCCCTGGAAGAAGACGGTCTGGTGCAGCAGGTTCGGATAGGCCACACGGTGCAGTTCAGTCACGACATTTTTTTCGAATGGTCGTTCTACCACCTCCTGATGGATCAAGGAGAGGAATGGATTAAGTCCCTGCGGGACGCAGGTGAGCCGCCGGCGCTGGCACGGTGCGTCGAACTATTGTCCCAGGCGACCTATGCCGATGTTGCGCAATGGACGCATGGTTTAAAGGCTTTGGAGGACGCCCAGGTACGCCCACAATGGCTTAGGGCATGGTTGATCGCTCCGGTTTTCAGCTCGGACTTCAATGAGCAGATTGAGACGTACGGATCCACGCTATTTGCGGAAAACCACAGATTGTTCGGCAAGTTGCTGGTATGGATGCAGGCGGAGAAGACGACACCCAACCCGATGGTGCTATCGGGCCAGCTGGGTTCCGATGATCTGCAATTCTCTGCCCGGATTCGCCTCGCGGATGCGCTGGGTTGGCCCTCCGACTTTGCCGCCTGGGGTCGGCTACTCCATTGGATACTGAATCATGTCGCAGTAGTCCCCGCCCAATACTTGCCCGATCTCGTGACACTGTTCGAGACGTGGCAGACGGCCTGTGCGGACTTCGAGAACCCTGTTTCCCTGCGAATCGTCCGACAGTGTGCGATTTGGCTACACGCCATCGAAGATGAGAACCAGTCTTGCCGATGGTGGCATCGCAGTGACGATACAGATGCTGAATTGCGTGAGCGCACTCCCACCAATCTTGAAACGGAGCTGCGGGGTCTAGTGCTGCGAGCGGCACGCGCTTACCCGAACGTGGTTGGTGCCTACCTCGCCAAGATAGAGACTATCGAACGGTTGTCCGCGTCGGCTTTCCGGGAAGTGATGAACTACTCGCCGTTGTTGGCACAGACGCATCCGGCGCTCCTCGCACAGGTGGCCCGCAGGAACTTCCTTGAGGAGCTGCCAGACGACTCGACGGAGCGCTGGCGGAACGAAGCCCGCGAGCAGAGCCGCCGTCGTGCGGAAGTGAGGGTCATTCCCGAGGACCAACGGACGCGCCGGGATGAACTCGTGCTGAGCAGCCCGATGTTTCCCGATTCGTTCTCCCACCACGACTGGAATCGGCTATCGATAGGCGCGGATCACCAGGGCTACTTTCCCGCGTCGCCTCTTCGTGAACCCTTTCTTTCCCTCCTGACCCGCGAGCCGGCGATTGGGCTCGCGCTCATACGCGACATGGCGAACCACGCTACGACGGCTTGGCTTCAACTCCATCGCTATATGCAGCGTAATGGTACGCCCGTGCCACTATCGCTGGCGTTTCCATGGGGCTGTCAGGAATTTTGGGGCGGTGCGCATCAGTACAGGTGGTTCCGTGGGCATGGCGGGCCGCAGGCATTGGAGTGCGCGTTGATGGCGCTTGAGCGTTGGGCACTCGAACAACTGGATGTCGGACGACCGGCGGCCGAAGTTTTGCAGCAGTTACTGGAAGGACATTCGAGCATCGCCGTCGTAGGTATCGCCGTGCACGTAGCTCTAAGAGCCCAGGAAGTATCTTCAGCGACGCTGCCCTTGGTCGGCAGCCAGAGACTCTGGCACCTAGACATCCAGCGGTACGTGCACGAGTCGGAGTTCCGAACTGCGGGACTCATCGGATTTACAGCCGGCACCGATGAGGTGCACCGTAAGGCCGTCGCAGATGCAGGCGCCTTTGAGTCCCGCCGTATGGAATTACGCTCCCTTGTTCCATTGTTCGTATTCGGTGAAGACCTGCAGTTGCGAGCAGCCTGTCGTGAGATGCTCGAAAGATTTCCAACAGATCTGCCGTTTGAATACGAGGAAGAAGCGCAATACGAGGACCGCGTGGCCGATCTGCGGCGCACTGCTGAGCTGTGGTCCGAATGGGGCCGCGCCGAGAACTATGCCGCCACGTCGATCCCTGGCCGAGATGACGTGATCGGAATTGAACTGCGCAACCCACGACACTCGTCCCCCGACGTGCAGGAGGCGTTGCAGCGCCACACCCATATTTCGCGAGAATCCGAACTCTGGCTCTGGGTCAACAGCTGTTTTGAGTCACGGAAATGGGTGCCGGAGTTCTCGCCGGACGAAGCCGTGGGACGTGCGAAATCGTTGTCAAGCGCCGTGTTCGTCGGGCAAGCGGAGACATTGCAGCCAGGCAATAGCCTTGCGCACGGTGCGATCGCCGGAACTGCGGCGGCGATTTATTGTTTCACCGAGGCGCACGAGCATGAGGCGTGGGCCGAGGCCACTCTTAGGACATACCGGGATGAAGTGGAAGCGAACACCGAAGACCTGTTCTCGGGATCTCTCATCCCGTGGCATCCCAAAATATTCGTGGCTCACGGCCTGGCAGCCCGCATCCGGAGTGACCGCGCCATTGCGACAGACCGTCTGGATCTATACCGGCTTGTGACCCACCCGCTTGAGGTGGTCTCCCTCGCCGCCCTTGAGGGAATCGCGAGTTGCTGGGGGCAAGATCAGCGCTTCGCATGGTGCGGATTCAAATTGGGCCTGCGCCTAGCGCAATACAGGGTTACGCCAAGCGCGTACACACTGGGTTCAGAAGCAAGGCGCGAAGCGGAGGCGTCGCACAGAAACGACGTACTCGCCGAAGCGCGCCAGGAGTACGCAGACGGTGGAGACCTCCCCGCCTGGGTGCGCCCATCCCCCTCCTGGACACAAGATCCATCGGACGCCAGGGGACACCGAAATGCTGAAGAAGGGGACGGTTGGCATCGCTCCGACGAGATCTGGATCAGTGGTTATGCCGCAAAGGTCCTGTGCCGGGTTCCTGTGGCCGATGTCATGGGAAGTACAGCAAAGGAGCTATATGTCGACTCGCTGGAGGCATTTGTCACATGGACACTGGACACGCTGAACCCAACGTGGCGAACGGAACGCCGGCGTGGCCGCGAGCGCGACGGCACGGACCTGTATGAGTGGGAAGACCAATTAGGACTAGCGCTTGCACAAGTCGCGCCGTATTTGCCGACAGTAGAGGTGCGTGAAAGATTTTTGGATCCAATTTTCGATCAGCCTGATGATATTGAAATACGGCTGCTGACTCCATTCGCAACGTCCTTGGTGTGCTCGGAAATCCTGGACTCTCCGGTGATCGAGGACGGCATCATGGCGTTACTTCACGCAGTACTGGAGCGCACGCTACAACATCGCGACTTGCGCCGTTCACGTTACCAGGATGGGAGGATCGGCGGCTTCGACCTTCCCAAATTGATAAAATCCCTGTTATTTGTGGTCGTTGAGCGTGCAGATTTGGCAGCGCGATTCGCTAACGGAAACTGGGTCGACCTGCCCCGCGTGATGCCCATTGTAGATAACATGGTCCGGGAAGCCGGCTGGAATCCCTATGTGGCGAGCCAGTTTGTCACTCTGTGTGAACGAGCAGGTGCCGACTATCCTGCCGACGCATTCGCGGACCAGATACTGGCGCAGATTGATAATGGGAGTCTGCCTCAAGGTTGGAAAGGAACAACCATCCCGGCATCAATTGCCGAACTAGTGCAGGCGCATGCTGATCGTCTGCATCCCTTGCCGACTGTGCTGGCCCGTAATTTGCTGCACGTGTTGGATGCTCTTGTGGATCTAGGAGACCGCCGCAGTGCCGCCCTTCAGCTAAGTGAGGCATTCCGTGGAGTGCGTCTGCCATCGCGCACCTGACTTTTGCCGCTAGCCCCTTCCTGTCCGAATGTCCATTTATACTTGCTGCTGACCCCACTCTCCAAGGTCCGGAATCCGGCATACAGCCGTCATTCACGAATGGGGTTTTGAACGACCGCACATTGGCCGACTTCGGACTAGAATCGTTTCCGACCCATAGCTGCGAATCTCGTCACGGCTCTCAAACGTCCGCTGATTCCGCAAAAGCGGACATTCGCCAGTGCTGAGGCGCCGGGAAGCGCCCACGCGGCTTTCCCCGTCGCAGCGCGTGGGTTAGATATCGCTAAACTCGTGGTCTCTTGCGTCCTGCTCTAGCGGCGCCTCCTCATAGCCGACCTCGGCTACCTGCCACAGGTAGTCCTGGAGGAAAGCCCCAATTGAGCCGTATTGCTCGTACTGGTGCACGTGGCGGAACTCGTGGGAGAACAGGCGGACATCGCCGTGGCCCCGCCGAATCAAAACCGAGTGGCCAAACGTTATCCCCGCCATGCCTGGCCCAAGGAGACCTGTGTAGACCGCTATGTCGGCGAGCGGTTGCCTGTCCGGAATAGGGAACTCAGCAACAAACTCAACGCGGATTTTCTCTGGCTGGCTGACTTCCACCTGCCGAGCAATCCTGAGACCCGTCTCGTTTAGCCGCTCACCGGTCTGTGCGACTCGATCCGCTTGAGCCTCGACCCACTCGGTGGCCTGCGGTATTAACTCAGGTAGTAGTTGCTTCAGATCCACTGCCATCCTCCGCCATGTAACGTTGAAGCTCAGCCGCGCGGCTCGCCGCCGACTGCATATACGTTAGGCTGGCTTTCTACTCGGTGTTCTTACTGATAAGCATCTTCGCCTGCTCGATAGACAGCCAAGCTCCATTAATCGCAATGGCCCTGTGGATGAGCCGATGGCAGCAAGCGCACAGCAATGCCATGTCGGTTAACTTCGTCTGCCGATCCGAACCCACAGCAAGCGGAACGACGTGATGCGCCTCGAAAATCGCCTCGCTAATCACCGGATCGGTACCTGCGGATTGCCGATCACACATCTCGCATGCGACGACCGCTTTGCTCCGCCGATCAGCCAGCAGCCTATCCCGCACCCGCGAATCTCTTTCCCGCCGAATGTGGGCTTCGATAACGACGCGTCCCTCAGCGAACGCTTCATCTGCCGACGACGCTTGAGCGGCTGCATCCGCGGACGGTTCCGCCTCTGGGTGCTCTGCATAATTTGGTAGGGGAGGCGCAATCTCGCGTTCGAGAGCGTCCGGAGGCGGCGACTTTTTGACTACAGCCACCTTACGGAAATAGCGCTCAAACTCTTGGTCTGCGGCGCCACGAGCATCCTCCCATCGAAGAATATCCTCTAGCGCAACGATTTCCCTTTGATAGCCTTGGGCAGTCGGTTTGAGAACTTCACCCTCGGTTGCATCCTCAGCCCAGATTACGACGTAGAGCGGATCGCCGTGCTTGGTGAGGTCGACCGCATTATTTTCCCCTCTAAAGAGGGCCCGAGCACTGCGTTTGCCGACGGAGCGTGCGTTCGCAAGGGTCTCATGACGGGCTTTCCGCCACCGAGTCTTGGTATGTATGGCACGAAATAGGACCGGCTTCTTTCCTGCGGACATTCTTCCTTACCTTGCTCCTAGTGCGGCCGAGGCTTAACGGCAGGCTGGGGGATGCGCGCCAGCGACTTGATGACAACGGAAACGCGCGGCCGGCCCAGATGGGGTACGCGTGGTGATGATGGGAGCGATATTTCAGCCGTTTCCATGCCGAGTTCTTCCAAACGGAATACGCTATTACTACCACGATCCCGGAGGGAACTGAACCTCTGGCAAGAAACGCCGCAACAGGAGCCCTAGCCCGGCCACCTGGGACGCAATCGGCAAATTAGCGGGAGTCTGATATCTCTGGGAGGTGCCTGCGGTACGGATGTATGGGGTGCTGACCGGGACACAGAAAAGGTACCTGTATCGTAGAGGGGGCTGATGGCGGCACGCTGAGCATACTTCAGCGCATAACCTAACCGCTAATGTGAAATAGTTTGCTTCTGGGATCAAAAATCCGCGAGACGGAGGTTGCCGGCCGAAACTAATTAGGCCATTTTGAACGAGTACAAGATTATTGTAGAGATGAGGCTATTCAGATGATTAAGATGACGTTGGAAGAGGTCTTTGCGGCGATGGAGGAGTGCGGGCTCTGGGACGAAGAAGTTGAGCGCAAGAAATGGGAGGCTTGGCGCAAAAAATGGGAGGCCTATGGCCGCCCCATCGTTGGCCTCGACACTAAAGGTGGTGCCTACTTTTGACCATAAATGGTGTCGTAGTACAAAATTTCCGCTACTCCGGGCCCCTCCGGGCGATCAGCGCTTAATGATCGGCTTACATTTACTTCGGGCAAGTGTCCGCTCTTGGCCGCGTCCAGCCGTCCGCGGGGAATGTTATCTCCACGGAAAATTGAGGTCCCGATTGACTGTTCTTTGACTTCTTTTAAATCCGAAGTTTATCCTTCCTCCCACCATACACGAGCCTCAGGAAGAGCGCGAAATTGGCCAAACAACACGCTGCCCCCCTCCATGTTCCGGTGCACGGCACTGCGGTCACGCTTTCGCAGCTAAGCCTCCGAAGTGGTGACGTGCTGGAGGACTACGTACAGGAGCTAGTTCACGCACACCCGCACCTCCTCCCAATATCGGAAATCGATCCGATGTTCGCTGGGGCTATCCCCGTCTGCCGGGAGCTGTTCACCCCTGCCGGGCCGATTGACAACTTCATGGTTACGCCCTCGGGGCTTCCTGTGCTTGTCGAATGCAAACTATGGCGGAATTCCGAGGCACGGAGGGAGGTAGTAGGGCAAATCCTCGATTATGCAAAGGAGCTAGCTCGCTTCACGGCGTCTGACCTGCAGCGGGAGGTCAGCCGGAATCTCGGCAGTGGTCCAAGTGCGCTGCTCGATATCGTTCGCGCCCTTCACCCCACTCTGGATGAAGTCGAGTTCAACGATGCACTTACTGCGAACCTCAGACGCGGTCGTTTTCTGTTGCTCATCGTTGGAGACGGCATCCGTGAGGGGGTGGAGGCCATAGCCGCATACCTTCAAGAGCATGCAGGACTGCATTTTTCGCTTGGCTTGGTCGAGCTGCCAATCTACCTGATGCCGGACGGCAGCCGCATTGTGGCGCCACGGGTCCTGGCCCACACCCATGTCATTACCCGAAGTATCATCGCCCTTCCAGATGGCTATGGACTCCAGGACGTAGAGGCAGCAGCCACAGAGGCCGAGATTGATCCAGAGGCGACCGCCCTCGGCATTGCCCGGCAGCAATTCTGGGCGGATTTTCTCAAGGTCCTCCGGCTCGACGATCCCGAACAGCCAGTGCCGAGGCCTCCGCGCCAAGGCTACATAGGCTTCATGTTACCCGCCCCAGGCGGCTCAAGCTGGCTCACAGTTTACCGCGACATAAAGAAAAATGAGGTCGGAGTTTTCCTTTCGTCATCACGAGACTCTCCTGGTGAGTACGCCATGCGGGTGATCGTGGAAAATTGGCAAACAGTAGGTCCGCAACTCGGCGGTACTGTGCGGCTTGGGGAGAAGGACGGTCGGCCTCGGATTATTGATTCTTACCAGCTGCTTGGCCCCCTCGACCAACCGGAGGTGCGATCGGATGCGTATGCTTGGTTAGCGGAGAGAACGAACACCTTCGTCAATGTCCTGCGTCCGCTGGTCCGCTCTGCTGCAGCCGACTTAAAGGAGCGCACGGACTAGCCGCTAGGAAAAGGAAAGTCTGGTTCTCTGTTCTTGAATGCTACAAGGCGAGACCCGCTTCACTTTCCTCCCCCAAAGACAAGAGCGGAGCCTTTCGGGAAGATGGCCGCTTCCACTATTGACGTCAGGCCGATCCCTGCGTCTCTCCCATTTTTTTCGATCGCCATGTAGCACGGCGAGGTGATACAACGTGCATTGCTTGAGAAGCCGCTCATTGCCATGCGACAAAGACCGAGAAGATAAGGGGGTAAGGAATGCCGAGCCAGAGTGTGCTGGATGAACGAATCAGAGAAGCGCTGAAACAGATTCACAGCGACATGCTGGAGCGCGGCGATCTACTCTCCCGCGAGAGGCTGCAAGCCTGCCATGCACTGTTTCGCGACCGTTTCGGCCCGGAGAGGCTGGCCCGGCTTGATGGTGAGCAGTTGCTCGACACCATGCACGCCCATGGTAATCAGGACAGCCTCGTCTATTGGCTGGAGTTCAAGGATGATGACGAGTTTCCCGCCGTGTTCGGCAGCATCGCCGGCGGCAGCGCGCTCAAGTTCGGCATCTATCGCCGCCGCGAGAGCGGCATCTGGATGAGCGGCAGCCCCTTGGATCAACGGGAGCTTTCGGTTGAGGAGGCGATCGCAATCGCACGCCGCCACCGGGATCAACTTATCGCCGGCGCGCGCCTGCTGGAGGCACTGCCGGATCACGGCATCGGCGGGGATTACCTTCGCCTGCAGGCACAGATGGATGAACAGGCGCCGGACGTCGCCAGAATGGCCTGGGGCCACAAATACTTCAGCCTGCTCTATCCCGACAAGCTCGATAACTTTCACGCCGAGGAGTACCAGCGGTTTCACCTGATCAAGCTGATGCAGATGCCGCCCGCCGAGTCCGGGCGCTATGTGGCGGCCGGGCGGTACGTTGCGATTGCGGCGGAGCTGGAGATTCCGCTGAACCATCTGACCATCGTTCTCAACCGCAATCACGGCCGTCCCGGTCGGGTCTGGCGCATCGGCACACGGCTGGGCGAGACGGACAGCATCTGGCCACAGATGCGCGACGGTGAGTACGTGGCGGTCGGCTGGCCGAGGCTGGGGGATCTGTCATGGGTCAAACATGACCAGGGCTCCAAGGACAAACTACGTGAGCGGTTGCAGCAGGGCTCCGACCACAAGTACAACCCGGGGGTGGCTACCCGAAAGGCGGGTGAACTGAGAAACTTCGTGGCCGCCATCGAAGAAGGCGATCTGGTCGTCGCGGCGGATGGCGAACGCATACTGGGGGTCGGGCGCGTCACCGGCGAATACCGGTATTCACCCGAAGAGCAGCCAGAGGCGCCCCATCATCGTCCGGTCGAGTGGCTCTCCTTGGGGGAGTGGAAACTACCGGAGCGGGAGGGGCTGCGTACCACGGTGTCGCGACTGGGCAAGGAGACAAATCTGGTTGCCATTGAGCGGCAGATTCACGACCAAAAGGACACTGACAATACGCGCATTGAACCGCCGCCTGACCGCACGCGGTTTAGGTTAAGAGGCATTCCAGGCCGGATCCAGTCAATTCTGGGCCGCAAGGGTCAGGTAATCCTTCACGGCCCGCCCGGCACCGGCAAGACCTGGCATGCCCGCAACACCGCCCGCAATCTGGCCGCTATCGCTGCCTTCGGCAAGCCGTTCAACGCGCTTGATGCGAGCCAGCAAAGCACCGTCGAGGGTGATCAGGAAACGGCCGGCCTGTTGCGTGTCTGCACCTTTCACCCGTCCTACGGCTACGAGGACTTCATGGAGGGTTATCGACCGCGTGAGGGGAGTGGCGGACAGCTCGTCTTCGAGCGTCGGGATGGCATCTTCAAGACCCTGTGCAAGGAGGCGATTGACGCCCCCAATCAGAAGTTCTATCTGCTGATTGACGAAATCAACCGGGGCGATATCTCACGTATTTTCGGCGAACTGCTGACGCTGCTGGAGAAGGACAAGCGGGGCCAATACGTCTACCTGCCGCTCTCCGGCGAACGCTTCACCGTACCAGATAACCTCTTCGTCATCGGCACCATGAATACGGCGGATCGTTCGATTGCGCTGCTCGATACCGCCCTGCGGCGACGCTTCGGGTTTATCGAGCTGATGCCGGACACCGACCTGCTTGACAAGGTCGTGGTGGGCGGCAGTATCCCGCTGGGGCCGTGGCTGAGCGCGCTGAACGAAAGAGTCCTCGAACATATCGGGCGCGATGCGCGCAACCTGCGGATCGGTCACGCCTACCTCTACCACGAGGGACAACCCATTACAGACTTCGGCCAGTTCCGCCGTGTGCTGATGGACGACATCCTCCCGCTCCTGCAGGAGTACTGTTACGAGGATTATGGCGCGCTGGCGCGGATCCTCGGCCATGGTTTGGTGGACCCCGAGCGCCAGCGTATTCACGAAGAGCTGTTTCAGCCGGAGCGCCGGGACGACCTCATTCAGGCATTACTAGCGTTGCAGCCACAGGTCGCCACATCCCGCCAGGCCACCTCAGTACCCGAGGAAGGCGAGGAGCTAGAGGATGACGCGGTCGGCGACGAGTCCGACGGATGAGCGCCGTTTCGCTCGTTCTGCGTGAATGGGAAACCCTCGGCCCCGGGGACGATGATCGACTGGCAGGGCTGACGCTCAACACCGATCCGGCGACCCGCGCTCTCATCGATGGTCTTGCCCAAAGTGGCAGGCTGGAGCTGCTTGAGTTGGCGCGGGGCTTGGAGATACGCGCCTCCTCATGGGTCGGTCGCGTGGCCTTGGGCGAAGTCACCATCACCATCGAACCGAAGCTCACCGGCGCACCGTTGCTGCGCCTGATGCGTTACGCCTATGCCCTGCGCGATCTTCTGCTGTTCGACCGAATGGATCACGCTACAAGCCGCTGGTCATTCGAGGAGTTGCTGGTTCACCAACTCGCCGCCGAAGTGACGGAACTGCTTGGACGAGGGTTGCACCGCGACTATCAGCGCAGACAGGAAGGATTGGCAAGTCCTCGCGGACGCATTGATTTCGGCGAATATGTGTCGGCCGGTGGCGGGGGTCGCACAACCCTTCCCTGTGAACACTACCCGCGAACGGAGGACGGTCCACTCAATCAGGCCATGCTTGCCGGATTGCGCTTCGCCGTCGGTCGAACAGATGATCTGATGTTGCGCACGCGGCTGCGGAGATTGATCCAGCAACTCGAAGGCAGCATTTCGGCACCGCCTCTGAACGGTCTGCTGCTGGTGCGGGCAAAAACCGCACTGGACCGCCGCACGCACAGTTACCGCGCCACGCTGACTCTCATCGAGCTACTGCTGCAGTCGGTCGGTACCGATCTCGACAATGAGACGTCAGGCCCACCTCTGTCGGGTTTCCTGTTCGACATGAACCGTTTCTTTCAGGCACTGCTCTCGCGCTTTCTCGATGATCATCTGAACGGCTTTACCCTCAGGAACGAACACCGGTTGCGCGGCATGTTCGTCTACGATCCGACCCACAACCCCCGCTCCCGTCGGGCGCCAACACCGCGACCGGACTTCGTCGTCCTCGAAGATGGTGCGGTGGTCTCGATTCTGGATGCCAAGTACCGCGACATTTGGGAACGCCCGCTCCCGCGCGAAATGCTTTACCAACTCACGCTCTACGCCTTGAGCCAGGAGAACCTGGATCGGCGGCGAGCCATCATCCTGTATCCAACGCTGAACGCATCGGCGGTGGATCAGGTGGTGAACTTCAGTGAACCGTTGCGGGGAGCGACACAGGCCACGGTCACCCTGCGACCGGTCAACCTGCTTGAGCTGGCGGAGTCCCTGGGCACGCTTTCCGGCGGCTCCGGTACCGACCGGAGAAGACGCATGGCGCATGCGATGGTATTCGGGATCCGCTAGTGCGCTGCGGGCTTTTGAACGTTTACTTACCTGGGCACTTGGTTAAAGGAAACTGCTTTTCGTTAACTTAGGAACAGGTGAAGGTAACGTTCGACCCTATAGGACCGCCCCCGCTGCTGGCCGATGATCTCCCGCAGCAGGCCGTGCTACAGCACCTGCGCAACGTCTGGGTGCTCCGGCCGCCAACTCAACCTCAACCCGCTGGGCAGAGTTAAAGGGGCTAAGCTCGAATTATTCTCCCAGATGCTCTTGGCAGTGTCCGCTTCTTGGTCGGATACTGCCGTAGATGATCTTGCGCTTTCGGCAAACACTGGGCCGGCGAGACAATTACCGGTCCCGCAGCCCTCTGATGGCCTGATGGAACTATTCGACCATTGAAGGGTGAGGGGCCGCCAGGGGGGTGCCATCAAACGGCCCGTATGGGGCGTTCGCGCCGACCCCGGCAGGACTCCTGGGCCACTTCGCTACGCCAAATCTCATCAACCCCTGTCCGACTCGGCAACAAGAATGCCGAACCCAAAAACTCTCCCATTAGGCAACCTTCCCCCCGACAGGACGTTGTCGGCTGACCGTCATACATCCCGATCTCCGACTCAACTGGGAAAGACCGATTCGCGGATGTGACATTGTTTGCACTTGCCGTTCGATCGTCTAAGAAATCGGGTTGTTTTCCCGTCTCAGGGATACCAAGTTATGAGCACACACCAACCCCGAGAGCAGACATGACGACACCCACTCCGGAACTGAAAGTGCTTGCCGACGCGATCACGCAGCACCAAGATGCACCTGCACGGTTTCTCGCAGCATGGCAGCGAGCAGTGTCAACGATCGGCATGGAGTATTTTGGGGCCGAGCGGGGATATCCTCCAGTGACATCACCAGAGGATGCCACCGATAAATGGCAACTGGTGCCCGACCGACAGCGTATCGAGCGAATCTTCGACCGGCTGAGTGTTGGTCAACAGGTCTTCCTGGGCAGCCTGTGTGGCTTTTTTGATGGGGACTGGGGCGCATCATTGCTCCACGGCTCAGGCTACGAGTCAGTCGGCGATATCGCAAACCGACTGGATCCCGAACCCCTGCAAATCCTTACCGACTTGATGACATCGCATACTGGTTGGTAAACCTGCGCCCGCGCGACGAAATCAAAAGAATCCGCCCCCGTGCTGGTACCAAAACATCCGGCACCGCCGGTGCAGATCCGGAGTGCGCGACGTCAGTCCCATCACAGGAGGAGGTAGCCGACATTCAGGCCCGCGACACAGTCCCGCCACTGTCGCGCCACTGTCGCGCCACCGCGATATGCGGCGGATAACTGTTCGTCATAAATAGCTCCCTTAAAAATAGGGTGGCGCACATGCGCCACCCGCCCCGCCGTCCCTAGCCGCCGTCCCTAGCCGCCGTCCGTGGGCCACCCGTCCGTGGGTCGCCGGTCCTTGGTCGCCGTCCTTGGTAGCCCATCCGTGGGTCGCCGTCCTTGGTCGCCGTCCTTGGTCGCCGTCCGTGGGTCGCCCATCCGTGGGTCGCCGTCCGTGGGTCGCCCGTCCGTGGGTCGCCCGTCCGTGGGTCGCCCGTCCGTGGGTCACCCGTCCTTAGGCGCCCTGGGCTTCTAGGGTCGTCAACACCCGCCTCAACAGCCGATGCAACTCCTCGACCTGCGCCTGTGTGCGCCGCTGCGCCAGCTCCAGTCCGACCAGCCGACCGCGCTTTTCCTCCCAGTCACAGTCGCCGGCCAGCAACTCATCGAGGCCGGTCGCCAGCACATGGGTGGCGGGGCAACCGCTCGGCAGGTTGCCGTCATCGAGCAGCCCCTCATCACGGATGAGCGCGCGGCAGTTGCGCAGGGCCTCCAGCCGCTTGCTGGGCTTCTTGTTCTTCTTTTCGCGCTTGTCATCTTCCATCGTCTTTTTGCTCCAGTTGTGGGTTGGTGAGCGCGCTGGCCAACGCACATTCATCATCTCCCCACTTCCGGAATCTGCAAGCGCCCGCAACGCGAAAAATTCCGACGCAACAGACACCCCCGATAACACCCCGTTATCGCGGTAGCCTCCTGGCGATTTGTACATTTTTCGGAATCAGGAATCCTGTACGCGCCAATGGAAAACAAGAGAGCCGTGATGGACGCGTACAGTCATGAAATCATCGACGCCGAGGCGGCGCTGCGGGAACAGGGGATCGCGCGCAATACCAAACGGGCGTATGCCTCGGACCTGCGGTATTGGCGGCTGTGGTACGAAGCGCGACTCGGCGTGCCTCTGCCGCTGCCCACTCCAATTGAGCATCTAGTGCTGTTTGTCACCGATCACATTGGAGCCATGCCTGAGTCGGTCGAGGTGGTGCTACTAGCCACCGGGACCAAAACCAAGGTAGGCCCCCACCGCTATACCACTGTCCGCCGACGCCTTGCGGCACTCGGTGCGCATCATGTTGATCACGGCCACGCAGACCCGACTACCGCCGCTCGGATACGGACCTTGCTACAGCGCGCACGACGCGCGACACGCGCGCAACCAGGCCAACGCAAGCGCGCGCTGCTGCTGGCCGACATCCAGCGGATCGCCGCAGCCTGCGACGAGTCGCTGCGCGGCCGACGCGACCGGGCACTCATCTATACCGCATTTTTTTCCGGGGGTCGCCGGCGTAGTGAGTTAGCGGACCTGCGTATCGCGCATGTGGTGGCGGTCGATGGCGGTTACCTCCTGCGGTTGGATCGCAGCAAGAGTGAGGAGGACTCCGTCCACGTGCCACTGACAGGAGCGGGTGCACGGGTGCTACGAGACTGGCTGACGGTAGTAGGGCAACAACCGAATACGCCCCTGTTTCCCCGCATCGTTGGCGACACGCTTGGCCCGGCTCTGTCGGCGGCGGGCATCAACTCTGCAGTCAAGCGGCGTGCGGCCGGGGCGGGCTACGACGCCGCCACGATCTCCTCCCACTCGCTGCGCGGAGGCTTCCTCACGGAGTGTGGGCGCCAGGGGATGCACCTTGGCGATGCAATGGCGCTGAGCCGCCATGCTGCGTTGAACGTCGTAATACGACATTACTATCAAGCTGGCGCGGCACTGGCCAACCCTGCTGCTCGGCTTGCTGGGACATCTTAGGGCTGGCGATGCGGCGGTACGGGAGTCAAACCCGTCATGAGGGCTTACTCTCGGAATTAACTCACTGGCTTTCGGCCTCAGGGCCGTACCTTCGACGTTTCCAGGCGCACACAGAAGTCGCCGAGACGTCAATAAAAAAGAGGTCAGGGAAAGGAATTCCCTCCCGACGTCTCCACGCGCACGCAGAAGTCGCCGAGACGTTCTAGTAAAGAGGTCAGGGAGGGGAACTACCTCCCGACTTCTCCAGGCACACACAGAAGTTCTCCAGGACCTGAGGCAGATGATCTCCCGGTTTCACCGTTTTCGGTTTCGCTCTTCCAGGCGGGCCTCGTATTCCGCTTGTGTCTCATGCCGTTCACACACCTGCAGCTGTTCAGGGTATGCAATGGCCCGGTGGTAGTACGCGCACATGAGCTGTACCCAGGTATCCCCCTTCTCCACGAATGGGGGGCGCGCGTTTTCGCCCGGAGGGGTGTTCCAGACCATCACGCTCGATGCCCTGCAACTCCTGCAGACACCCTCATCAAACCAATCTGTTACGCCCATCATCTTCTCCCATCAGTCCTTAGGCCGGGTCCATTTTCCCCGTAGCACTCGTACCCAATCGTCCTGGCGACCCAGTGCTCCGATGAGGGCCCGCACGGTCAGAAAATGGTCGTACTGCGTCTTGCGGGCCATCGGCTGAACGTAGCAATCCCTCACCCAACAAAGGTGCTTCTCGTGGTGACCGCGGGGACACACGCGAAAACGCCGGTAAATCTCGCCCGCGATCCGCTCAGCACGAGCGGCATGTTCCTGAATCCCCCGTTCGGAAATCCCATGCATGTGCCGCCGAATCAGATCCCTCGCCTGCATCCGGGCTTGACGAGAGTTCGCGCAACCCATCACCGCCGTCCCCCACAGTAGGCGCCGACCACATCGGGACGGTTATGCCCCGCTTCGTACGACAAAATCATACGGGCCAACCAGTCAGCCCCGACGGGTGCCAGTCGCCGCCCTGCAATGACCGGGGCCGGATAGCCGGTCAATTGCTGATAGCGCTCGACCATGTAGGCCTGGCGCAGGTCCCGTAACGTACCCAGGCCATGATCTCGCCGCACGGGGCGCCAAACGGCCGAGACATGGGCCAAAAACTGCGCGAGATTCATATCCGGCGGGACAAAAGAACCCCGACCACCCTGAAGCTCTGCGGCCATGCGCAACAGTTCCAAGTCAGCGGCATCAACGGACAAACGCCGGTGGCGACGGCGACCTCGCCCACCCTTGGTGCCCCGACGGACGTCCAACCACTTGTGTCGCTCGACCTCTGCTACCGCTTGCACCGCATCCAGCAAGCAAGCCTCACGAACCCGCAACCCCCACCGGCGGATAATCCGCACAATAATCGAGACGGTGGTATGCCCACGAGCCACAAGGCTCGAAACCGCTCCGTTCAGTTCCTCATGGGCAAGCGCCGACGGCACCTTTTGCGCCAGATGGGACTCGCGGGGCAGCACGTCGCTCGGCTTCACACGGCAGTGGCACAGGCCAATAGCGCGCATCAGACAGTTCCAGCTGCTTAACAGATTGCGAGCGTAGGACACTGCGATCCCGCCTTCCCTGGCACGGTTACTGATCGAAATGGAAATAGTGACGGCTACCGCCTCATCAATCTCTTCCAGGCGCCGTACACCGGCGGCAGTCAGCTCCCTCTGCAGCACGCGCATGCGTGCACAGTAGGTCGCTACCGTTCGGTGACGAGCCCCGTAGTAGGCCTTAATGGCTTGCCGCATGGCATACCCAAGCCTCCTGCCAAAGCCCAGATTCCGCTTTTTGTGCATGCCTATTACTCCTCAGAAATGGTTTTCACCTACAACCAACAACCGCGAGTTCCCCTGGATCAGTGAGCGTGTACCCGGGAGGGTCCGGGCCCCTTGCACCGCCTCCTGCAGTGCAACGCCTCGCGCCTGTTACTTCGTGTACACGCGGCAGTCATGGACGTCCGACGGGCGGACGCGGGGAGACTGCTGGCGACCATGCGCGAATTGCGAACACAACGCCGTGCACACAGGATTTACTTGGATTTACCAGAGACCAGCCGGGAGTTAACCGACTGGCTGCAATGGCATTTCAGTGGAGTCTTGCGATCCATCTCTTTGTGAAGATTTGGATCGGACGACCAAATGAGGTAATTCCGCCGCTTCCGCCATGCACAAGCACAGCGCCAATCCATGGAAGAGAATGGGGAACTACCGCACCCGTATCGGCAGTATCGGCTGGCGAGCGCCGACGGGTATTTGAAGACATGCCAGAGCAATACTCAATGCTCGGACACAAGATGGGCAGTTGCCGACCCCCAACTGAGGGCCCTCCCGCGGAGCGTATGCTCTAGGGGAGACGGTGGAGATCCAAAGATCTCATTCAACATCATCAACAGCAGTGGTGTTGTGGCTTCATTCTGAACGGGAGTTACCGGTTTTTGCAACCCTCTCTTGGGGCTCTATTTCGCAAATTAATGCTCGGGCGTTCGGCTTCTTTAAAACCTGCTCGATAACTGTTCGAGATTCGAATCAGGAAAGCAAAGTGGAATGTTGTACCAGTTCCACCACTGCGACCTGAGTACGGCGTAATCGAGCGGTTCAAACTTCCGTCGAATCCGGTGTCGGATCGAAAGCAAACTCTGGCAAAACAACCTCCCAATGTTCGCACCTGAGCTTGTCTGCGTACGGCGGTTTTGTATCCTCTCTCCAGCGCTCCACGATGGCCGCGACCAGTGCACGGGCGCATCTCATGCCGACCGGAGGGGAAAAGTCGTTGGCGAGCTGCCCAACAGTGTTTCCCTTGCTATCGGTTAAGCGCCAACGCTGCCCACTTTGCACGAGCCGTAATTCGTCGCCAGGTTTCAGAGAGGCAACAGTTCGGTGAACGGGATCCGACGGTGCCTGTCGACCCGAAAAATCAATAAAAACATCCCCCATTGTCAGATGCATGTAGCGCCGCGCTAGTGCCGGAGCCGGAGGGTCGAGTTCAAGGGGGCGCCGCTTCAATAAAGCCGGGTCATCCGGTAGCACGTCCAGAACCGCGTGGTGGTCGAAACGTGCCAACGTCAGCGTGGTCCGTGCTCGCGTCATCGCGACATACAACAGGCGGCGAGGGGCATCCGCATCCTCGTTGCTTCCGCAACGATCCCAGCCTCCGTCCAGTACCGCGACATGCTCGAACTCCAATCCCTTTGCCCGATGGGCCGTCAACAGGAGTAGGCCGGTCTGCTTCCTGCGCGCCTCCCGTCCCCACTCGGCCAGCCATTCGCGAAAATGGGCCGTGGGCAATTCCGCCGCAGCCGTTTCGAGGCCATATTCATCGAGCGCTTGGCGCAGAAGATCCCACCATGGCCCAGCCGGCTGTTGCTCCAGCCACTCGGCAATGGCTTTAGCGTCGACCAGGCTTGAAGGGCGGTTGTGAAGCCAGCCCACCAGCTGCTGCGTTTCACGCAGACGCCAAAATGGAGGTGGTTGTTCGTCGGCCATCTGCACCGGAATGCCATTCAGCTCGCAATAGCTCCGTACCGGCTCCAGATACTTCCACTCGCGACTGATGACCGCCACCTTGCTCCAGTCCCACTCCGGGGCCAGCGCAGCGAGCCGCTGTAGCTCGGTCATTACTGCCACGGCCTGGGTCAGGATGTCGTTTCCGACGGGAAGGATCTGGACGCGCCCGCGCGCCACCGGATCGATGCTTTCCCACTCCCCGCCGGCAGGTGACTTGTTGCGCTGCTTGTTGATGGTGATCGGGTGGTCGGCCTTCATCCGTTCCTGGGCCGGTTCGATCAACCGATTCGCTGCATTGATGATATGGGCGGTAGAGCGATAGTTTTCGACCAGGTAAGCGGCCGTCGCGGAGTAGTCGGCTTCGAAACGGCGGATGAATTCGACCGAAGCACCGCTAAATGCGTAGATGTTCTGGTCGTCGTCACCTACCGCGAACAGGCTGAGCTTACCGTCTTCGTCCTGTTGCGTACGACCGGCAAGAGCCGAAATCAGCTCGTACTGATCGGGTCCAATGTCCTGATACTCATCGACCAGAATCCAGCGGAATCCACTCAGCAGCCGCTCCCGTTGCGCATCGGCTTCCTCCGGTGGGAGGTCTTCCCCTTTGAGTAGGGCCACAGCCTGTTTCAGCACATCCCGAAACACGCTGTCGTCCATGGCGGCACGACCGGTGAAGCTGGCGCCGACTAGCCGCATCGCCAGGGCGTGACAGGTCATTACCATGACACCTCGCGCATCGTCCCCGATGAGGTCGAAAAGCCGCCGACGGATCTCCACTGCGGCATGGCGGTTATAGGCCAGCGCCAGGATCCCACGGGGAGCCTCGCGGCGGACGCGGACCAGGTAGGCGATGCGATGCACCAGGACACGGGTCTTGCCAGAGCCGGGCCCGGCCAGCACCAACACGTTGGTCTGCTCGCGATCGTCGGTGACGATCCGCTGCTGTGACGGGTTACCCAACGACTCGACAATGCGCTGCCACGACTCCGGTGTGGTCTGGCGCGACAGCTCCTTCTCCCGTTCCGGAAGCCATCGCTGGACAAACGCCTCCTGCGAAAGCAAGAAGTAGTCCCGGGCCAATTCCAGCGCCTCCTTCATGACCTGTAGCGCCCGCTGGGCGTACTCAGCCATGACGTGGATCTGGAGCACCTGTTCGTCGTAATGGACCTTTAACGGCTGGAAGTCTGCCTTGAGAAAGCTTCGCCGTTCCTGCGCCAAACGAATCGTCATCGCCGGTCGAAACACCGCCAGGCCCTTATTGAGCCGGATGACTTCCTGCTCATGCAGCCAGAGCAGCGCGCGGTCCAGTAGCTTGGGGGTCACCTCCTTCTCGGCTTGGAGAATCATGTCGCCCTTCAAGGCCACCATCAACGCGCCCAGTGTCGTTTCGGCCAATAGGTCGTTGCCGCGTTTTCCGTCGGGGACCGTGGCCAGGAGGTGTTCGAGCAGTCTGTTCGCCGCTTCGCGGCGGCGTCTCGCGGTCGTTTCGAGATTTCCCCAATCTCGCTGCAGCGTCACCTGAACGGTTTCCGAATCGATACGCCGAACCCCGATGCTGCCCCGGCCGCCGCCCTCGTCACGGCCGTCATTGGAAAGGCTCCGGATGAGCCGCCACACCTTTTCCGGCAAGGCCTGGGGATAACCTGCATCCTTGAGTCGCTGAGTCGCGTGGCGAAGGTGCAGCACTGTGGTCTCGTCCCTGCCAAGATCGGGTACTTCCTCGCGCATGGCTGCTATCAGGGCGGTTTCCAGTTCCACCGCTTCCTCATAGCGCCGGTTGGACGAGCGTGCGACGCCGATATGCACGAAGGCGGTCAATGCGGTGTCGTTGCTGGCGATACCGTATGTCTCCAGGTCGTACATCGCCTTGCGAACACCCTCGGCAGTCAAGCCCGAGACACCCATCAACTCATCGGTAGAGATCCCTTCATCCTTGTCGGCGGTAATGAGGCAATCGACCAGCGCCAGCAACTGATCGCGGTCCTTCTTCGGTAGTGCAGCTTTTTCAAGCCGCTTCTGCGCCTCCTCCACCGATGGCACCCGCAGCGAAGAGGGAAAGACCTGCACTTGGTTCTCTTCCCGCGACAGCAACGCTGCCTCTTCCAGCCAGGAGAGGGCGGTGCGCACCCGTGTGTCGTCCGTTGTCGAGTCGCGCTGGAAGCCCCCGTCCTCTTCTTCAGACAGGATCTCGCCGGAGGTGGCGACTATCTCGCCTTCGCCATGTTTCTTGCGGTCGAGCCGACGCAGCGCTCGCAATATCGCCTGGATCTCGGCACGGGTGAGCCGCGAGCGCGCCGACATGCCGAACTGGCGCTCCATATCTTCATTGCAATAGAGCAGCACACAACGGGCCTGCGCGCGGTCCCGCCCCGCTCGACCGGCTTCCTGGAGGTAGTTCTCCAGGGAGCCGGGGATGTCCGCATGAATGACCAGCCGTACATCAGGCTTGTCGATTCCCATGCCAAAGGCGTTGGTGGCCGCGATCACCCGCAGATCGCCGCGAATGAAGCGCTCCTGCACGCTTTTTTTCGTCTCGGGTTGTAGCCCGGCATGGAAGTAGCCGGCGGCCAGCTCTTTCTCGCCCAGGAAGTTGGCCACCTCCTCGGTCTGCTTGCGGGTCGCGCAATAGACGATGGCGCCGCCCGGCTGGTCCGTCGGCAGGTACTGGTCCAGCACCTGGTATACGTGGGCAAACTTTTCGCCGGGGGTGGTCGGCACCACCTCGAAGTCGAGGTTGTCACGATTGGCGCCGCCATCGAACAGCTTCAGCTCGACCCCGACCTTGTCGCGGAAGTAGCCGACGATGTCGGCGACGACCTCCGGCTTGGCGGTCGCGGTCAGACAGAGGACCGGCGGTACGGCGCCATCACCGGCCCGCTCCCGGATGAAACGGCCGACGTAGCGGTAGTCGGGACGGAAGTCGTGACCCCATTTGGAGAGACAGTGCGCTTCGTCGAGCACCCAGGCGCCCACCTCCCGCTGCGCCATGACCTTGCGGAAAGCCCTGTTCCGCAGTTGTTCCGGGGAGACGATAAGGATGCCGATATCACCGAGTCGCACCCGGTCCAGCACGTCCGATCGCTCCGGCATGGAGAGCAGACCGTTCAGGGCGGCGCAGGAGGCGATGCCACGCGCCTCCAGGCCGGCTACCTGGTCGGTCATCAAGGCGACCAGCGGCGAGACCACGATGGTGAGGGCGCCGGTTTTGTCGTAGTGGGAGAGGGCAGGGATCTGATAGCAAAGCGACTTGCCGGTACCGGTGGGCAGGATGCCGAGCACGTGCTCGCCGCGCATCGCCGCCTCGACGATGGCCTGTTGCAGCGGACGGCCTTCGGCGTCGGTCGGCTTCGGTCGGAAGCCATCGAAACCGAACCATCGCTTCAGTTCGGCGCGGGCATCGTGGCGCTCTCGGCACCAGGTACAACCCGGATCACCGCAAGGGGTATCGCGCAGTTGGCGCACCAGCAGCGATGCCTCGGGGAACTGGTGGCGCACCCATGGCGGCATCACCGAGTTGCCGCCCGCCACCGACAGCCATGCCATCGCATAGGCGAGTGGCCAGCCGTGGGCGGCGGCATTCGTCATCAGCTCGCGTCCGTGGGTGGTGCAACCGCGTCCGGTCAGGAAACGATCGATGGCGCCAAGGGCCTCGGCCTCACTGGGGCGCGGGGTCTTGCGCACGGTGGTGAAGAAGCTGTTCAGCCCCGACACCGAATCGTCCACGGTGGTGAGCCAATGCCAGGCGAGCAGCAGGTCCGGATCGCTCTCTTTCAGTGCGACGAACGCCTCGCGCTGGTCGCGGAAGACGTCGAGGGTGAGACGTGCATCCAGCTCCGGGTCGTTGATCCGGCCCCGCTTGAGCTGCCCGTCCTGATAGTGCTTGACCAGGTGGTGGTAGGGGTTGCGCGGGAAGGCGAGTGGGTTGAGTCGCAGGGTATCGACCGCCGGCAGTTCGAGGATGCCGAGGTCCGGCTTTGCCGCCGCCAGGTGGGGCCGGTCGAAGGCGATGAGGTTGTGGCCCAGTAGAAAGCTGAGCCCCTCGGCGAAGGCATCGAGCTGGTTCAACGAGGCGGCGAGATCACCCTGGTTGTGTACCAGTGCCCGACCATCGTCGCCGCGCACGGCGGCGAACTGGTGGATGCGTGCATCCTTGCGACCGACTTCGAGGTCGATAGAGAGGCAGCGTGGGGCGAAGATGGGTCGCGCCTGTGTTTCGTCGCCGGCTGGTTGGGCATCCGTTCGTTTGTGCGTTTCATCGGCCATCTCCATTGCCAGCCGCTCCGGTTAGACGGTTCCAAAAAAACGGGCAAGCAAGGCGTCGAAGGCGGCTTGACCCTTGGCGGTGGCCGTAGATTGCTGCGTTTGGATGCTCTTCAAATCGTGACAGCTGCGTTCGAACTGGTTTTGTAGGTCGAGCGGAGGCACGACAAGACGGAACGCCTTCAGCTCCTTGGCATTGATGTTTGCTTGGCCTATGGCCCCACGAGCGGTATCGAACAATACCCGCTTCATGTGCGACGAGTTCATGAATGCCCAAACGAAGAACGGATTCACTCTGGCACGATCCGCTCTTACGCGAATGAAGTAGGAGGCTGCGACAGCATCGAACTTCCCGGTCCAAAGGCCCGTTTTGCCAACAAGGTCTTTACTGTTCGTTCGGTTGAAGAGAAGGTCGCCATCAACAAGCCGATATTTATCTACCTCTTCGGCCGACAGTTCGACGTACTTCAAATCAGAGACATCGAGGTTGCCCGCATAGTCAACGTTTCCCATTCGAAGGACGGGAAGGCCGCTATTATCGGGCGACGCCTTTGTGCTCGTTCCATAATCTGCTGCCTCGATGGTTTCACCAATCGTGGCGACAGGCCATCCCTTCGGATTTGTCGCTGGGTCACCGAACATGTCGATGAACAGAGCGGGGATCAGTTCGGCCGCCTTCTGTTCGGCCTCGCGGCGCAGGCGGACGATGCCCTCGGCGCGGGAGAGCAGGTCGACGATGCGGCGCTGTTCATTCCGAGAGGGGAGCGGAACCTTCAGGTTTTCCAAGAAGCCCGATTGCACGCTATGGACCGTTGCGCCTTTCTTGACGCCATGAGTCACTACCAACCGTCCCTGCCCGCGCACAAACCAGAATAAGTAATCGGGTTCGACAAGCTCAGAGTTGGGGATCAGTGCTTTAATGTCTTGGTTGAATGCGACAGGGCGTTTCACCTGTGCCACCGGAAACGTGTGAGCTAAAACGCCCGATCTCACAACTGTCAACACAGTCCCCTTCGGGACAGTCGAGGTAGCTGACTGTTCGATGGCCGCCTCGCTGATGTGGTCAATCGCGTCATTAATAGACGCTGACTTCATATCCTTTGGCGACACCCAGGGTATGTCGCCTTGCCAAAACGCGGCATTGGCTTTACTTGGCGTTCCTCCATGCTTAATTTGGCAAAGCGTCTTTAACAACTGAACATGCGTCATTCGACGGACTCCACCAATGCCGCCCGCAACGCCTCCACCTCCGCCGCGATCTCCGCCTCGATGGCCGCCAACTCGTCCAGCAGCTCGCGCGGGTCGCGGTGTTCGACGGTGCTGCGGGTCTGGGGCCGGTAGCGGCCGGCGGAGAGATTGAAGTCGTTGGCGCGCAGGGTGGCGGCATCGGCGACCCACCACTTCTCGGTCCAGTCCTCCCCGCCGTCGCCGCCGTAACCGGCGGCGGCCTCCTTCACCGCTTCAGTGGAGAAGCGGGCCTGCCAGCGTGACCAGTTGGCCTCCCGTGTGTGGTAGGCAGCGACCAGCGCCGGCAGGTCGTCATCGGGAATGGGCGTGTCGTGGTTGGCGTCCAGCTTGTAGCCGTCGTTGTCCGCGTGGAGGAACAGCACCTTGTCGGTCCGGCCGCCCTTGCGGAACAGCAGCACGGAGGTCTTCACCCCGGAGTAGGGCTGGAACACGCCGCCGGGGAGGCTCAGCACCGCCTCGACGGTGTTGTTCTCGATCAGCTGGCGGCGCAACTCCTTGTGGGCGCCGGTGGAGCCGAACAGCACCCCCTCGGGGACGATGACGCCGCAGCGTCCGCCGGGCTTGAGGCTGTCCACCATGTACTTGAGGAACAGCAGTTCGGTGGAGGTAGTGGTGCCCACCTTGACGTCGTCGACGATGCGATCCTTGTCCAGGCGACCGGAGAAGGGCGGGTTGGCGAGGACCACGTTGTAGCTGGGTGGCAGACCGAGGTCGGTTCTCTGCTGGGCGTCCAGGCTGGTGGTGAGCACGTTGCGGCGGCGGATGTGGACGTTGGGCAGGCCGCGCAGGGTGAGGTTCATGGTGGCGAGGTGAACCATCTTCGGGTCCACGTCGTTGCCGAAAAAGGTGTGGTTGGCAAGGATGTCCCACTTGGCGGCGGAGAGCTTGTCGCCATGGCCGCGGCGTACCGGCTTACCGTCCAGTTCCACTTCTTCGATGGCATTCTTGCTGGAGTTGGCCAGGCGGATGTGGTCGTAGGCGGCGACGAGGAAGCCTGCGGTCCCGGCGGCGGGATCGTAGACGCTCTCGCCAATCCTCGGGTCGATCATCTGCACGATGGCGCGGATGACGTGGCGCGGGGTACGGAACTGGCCCAGCTCGCCCGCCTTGCTGATCTGCTTGAGCACATGCTCGAACAGGTCGCCCTTGGTGTCGGAGTCGGCCTGGTCGAGGCGCAGTTCGTCCACCAAGTTGATCACCTGGGCGAGCACGGTGGGGTCGTCGATGCCGAGACGTGCGCCCTCCATGAAGTTTACGGCGGAGCGTTCGGCCACCTCGGTGTAGAAGGGGAACACCTCGTCGCGCACAAAGCGCACCAGCCCCTCGCCACTCATCGCCTTGGCCCATACCGACCAGCGCAGGTGCTCCCTGGGAATGCTCTTGCGCCCTTCGCTGGGGGCGTTGAGCGGGTTGCGCAGGGTCCAGCGCCCCTCGAAGCTGCTGCGGTAGTCCCGTTTGTGAATGCGCGCGCGGGCGGCACTGTCGGCGTCCTGTCCTTCGGCGAGGTAGAAGTAGAACAGGAACGCCAACTGCTCGGCGTTGTTCATGGGGTCGGGATAGCCGCCGCCGTACAGATAGTCGCGGATCTGGTCGACTTTGCGGCGGACTTCAGGGGTCAGTGGCATCGGGGCTCGGTTTCTTCTCTTGGTCTTTCCGCGGGAGAGTGGGAGCGGGTCAGGGTTTCGGGTGGTGGGTGGCCTTGCCGGTGGTGTCCGTGGCATCGAAAACGGCGCGGTTCAGGCTCCGCAGCACCGCTTGCAGGCGCTCTTCGCTACCGAAGACTTGCACGGCGCGCTGGACCACGTGGTTGTGCGATAGCGGCGGTTCGACAAAATGGTCGATGGTGAATGCGTCCAGCGTGTCGGCATTGGCCTTGATGTATTCACCGATGGCGACCAGCACGCGCATGCTGTCGGAGTTGAGGCCCGCCTGAGCGGCAAGCCACACCTCAAAGCGGGCGCCCAGCTCGGCCGCCTGCTGCTCGTCGGCGTCGAGGAAGACAAAGTTGCCGTTCTCGTCGACGGTGATCCACTCGCGGGTGGTCGGGTCGATGTGGTCGTCGATGTCGAGGGTGAGCAGCGCCCGCGACTCATGCTTGTGGCGCTTCTTCTTCTCGGTGATGAAGCCACCTTCCGGCATGGCCTCGTCATCGTCGTGGTAATCGGTGACCCCGACGAAATCGAAAAGGGTGAATAGACCCTTGCCCGGTGCCTTGCGGGTACCGCGTCCGCGCATCTGGCGGTAGAGCACCACCGAGCGGGTGAAGCGCGCCATGACCAGATTGACCACCTCGGGCGCATCGAAGCCGGTATCCAGCATGTTCACCGAGACGAGAATTTTGGGGAACGGCTCCTTCTTGAAGCGCTTGATCTTGGTCGCCGCATCGGCGGTGTCGTCCTTGCCACAGCCGGAGACCACGAAGTCGGCGTAACGCACCTCGGGCGAGGGCTTCTCGTGGGCGTAGGCGTCATCGAAGAGTTGGGCGAGGGTCTCGGCGTGGCGTTTGGTCACGCCGAAGACGATGGTTTTGCCGATAAGCGGCTTGCGCAGCCGACCGGCGTTATCAACGTAACCACGCTCCACCACCTCCTTGAACTCGCGCACGATGGCGCGATTGCGCTCGGGAATGGTGAAGCGCCGCTCCAGTGCGTTTGGATCGACCTTGATGGTGTCGCGTCCGGTGAACAGCGTCTCGAACTCAGCGCGGTCCCGAGGTGAAAGTGCGCTCCAGTCGATTTCATCCCGCTTGACCTCGAAGCCTTCCTCCTTGGCCGTCTTGACCGTCTTGGCCTTGTATATCTGGTAGGGCACCAGATAGCCGTCGTTGACCGCCTCCTTGAGGGTATAGCGGTAGGTGGGGCGGTCGACCTCGAAGAAGCGCAGGGTGTCGCGGACGAATGCCTTATCCTCATCATCACCCGTCTCGATCTCGCTGGTGAACGGGGTGGCGGTGAGGCCAACCTGGGCGCCGTCGAAGTACTTGAGGATGCCGCTCCAGGTGCCATAAATGCTGCGGTGGCACTCGTCGGTGATAATCAGATCGAAATAGCCCGACGAGTAGTCGCGGAAGGTGTTGATCATGCTCTGCAGAGTGGTGATGGTAATGCGCTTCTCATCCTGGAAGCGGCGCCCGGCTCGCAGGACATAGCAGGGGTAATCGGGCAGGTATTCGTTGAAGGCATCCTCGGTCTGCTTGGCAAGGGTGATGCGGTCCACCAGGAACAGGACGCGGGTGGCGGCGTTGGCCTCGAAGAGGCGCTTGATAAGCGCGGCCGCGGTGCGGGTCTTGCCGGTGCCGGTAGCCATCTCCACCAGAAGTTTGCGTCGACCGGCATTCATCTCCTTGCAGAGCGCATCGATGCAGTCGTGCTGATAGCCGCGTTCGACGATCTTGCGGTCTATTGGCTTGGTGAGCGGATCCACCCGGAGCTTGCGCCTGGCGTGACGGCGCTCAAGGTCTAGCTGACTAAAGAATCCGCTGACGGGGTGCGGGTAGGCCTCGGTTTCGTAGTCCCAGAAGAGGATTTCCTCGCCGTTGGCCAGGAAGGCGTAGGGCACATCCTGAAGGTGTCGGGCATAGGCCCGCCCTTGCTCGGCGGCTTCCTGGAGGTTCTTGGCGGCACGCTTGGCCTCCACCACCGCCATGGCACGACCGTGGCGATCGCAGAGAACGTAGTCGGCGCGGGTGCCGTCCGGTAGCTGATACTCATAGCGCACGGAACGACCATCGACCAGGTCCCAGCCGACCTCTTTCAGCAGCCCATCAATGACGACACGCGAGAAGGCTTCCGGCGCCTTTGGCGATCCAGCCATGTACTATCCCAAATCTGTTGCTCAAATCAGAGGAGGTTAACTGTCGCCTCCGCATGCCCCCTCCCTGGGCGGACCGCTTACGACCCCGATCCACTGGCATTTCTTTTATACAGCAAGTGTTATCGGCAACCAATCAGCCGGTGTTCACGCCAACCGTATCGGTTTTGCCCATCAACTTTGTTGGAGCGCCGCTTGGCAGCGGGCGGCGTGCTCGGCGGCCAGCGTCCGCATCGATTCGGACACCCGTTCATCTTGGCCGAGGGCCTGCCAAAACTGCACCGCGTATGCTCCGGCCTGTTCCCAGAGATCGAAGTTGTCGGCATTGCGCAGGGGCGGTGCCAATGCCACCTCGACCAGTTCACCCCGCTGCGGCGCCAGGCGCATCGGCACCATGTCGTAGACCGGATGAAGCCGGAAGAGATCACCCTCGGGCGCCAGTGTCAGGTTTCCGAGATGCATGTCGCTGTTGGCGACCCAGAGCCCGTAGGTGTGGGCCAGTCGGATTTGGTCGAGGGTGTCTTGGGTTACCAGACCTGCTTCATGCAGCCCTCGGGCACTGCGAATCCAGTGCTCCCCCTCGCCGACGAATTCGGCATCGACGGCCGCAAGCGATACCGCCGGTCGGCGACCGCGAGTACCCACACGGTCAAATCTGCGGCTTTCGAGGAATACCCGACCGCCGAACCGGTACAGTTCGCATCCGGCTGCGGGGAGCCCCAGGTCGGCAAGGACCGCCAGGGCGTGGTACTCGGCGATCAGCAGGTCCCGCCAGCGCACTGCCTCTGGCGTCTCGCCCGCGGGCGAGAACTTTACGATGACGTGGCCGGCGTCCTCGGTGTATGCGGTGAACTTCGGCTGCTCACCGCCGGCGGAGCTGCCGAACTCCCCGTCCGCCAGGATCCGGGTCGCGGAAACCGGGTAGGCCTCACTGCGGTCCCGCACCGGTCTCCGTTCGCTCGCCAGAAAGGCATTGAGGGCGGCGTCGCCGACAATGAGGTTCCCCGGCAGGTCGACACCGTGGCTGCAGAGATAGCGCAACACCTGATCGTCGGACCACTTCTCCGGGTTGCCCGAGTAGACGCCCTCCTGCTCGGCCAGGAGGTTGGCGATCTGCCGCCCGAGAAATCCTTGTGGACGCAGGTCGTGCAGGTAGTAGGGAAGGCCCGGAAATTCGCCGTTGCCTCCTTCACCGCGCAGCCAGCGCTCCTCCGCCAGCACCACGAAGGGGGCCGGCCCGGCCAGGACGACGATCTCCCCGACCGCCGCCGGGTTTCCGTTCTCATCCACGGCATACAGCCGAGCCCCCGTGCCGACCCCAGGGATCTCCCGAACCGCCGCATAGCGTGAGTTCCGTCCGCGCCCCAGCCGGAGCACCCGGTTGCCGGCAGCACGGATCAGGCGCGAGACTGTCGGCTGACTGACCCCAAGCGCCGCCTGCAAGGCCGGGGAGGCCATGGGTCCTCGGGCGGACAGCTCTTGCAGCAGGTCGTCGACAGATGCGCGCATGAATAGATGTTTGAATAGAAAATAAGAGTGCGACCATAGGCGAATAGCGGCGCGAAATCAACGGGGTACATCAAGGCCAATGGCAAGCGGATGAGGCGGTATCGAATGGAAACTGCATGGATGTGGCATATCGACCGCCTGACCTCTCCAGCGGCGGCAGGCCGAGGCAGTTTGCAGGCGCCCATGCCAGGCAAACAGCGGCCGCAAACCGCCCCACCAGCCGCAGCGAGCGCCGAGCGGTGTTCGGGATTTCTTCGGGATTCAGTGCAGCGCCGTTATGCTAAGTTATTGATCGGAGCAACGGCCGCCCCAGCGTAAACGCTATGGAATCAATTGCTTAGCATGGAATCCATCACTCATAATGATGGGGTCCCCTGTTCGAATCAGGGCGTAGCCACCACATCCGAAACCCGGCGAAAGCCGGGTTTCTTTTTTTGACAGCCGATTGCGTACATAACACGCTTTGCGGCTGCGGCATACTCGCGGCCTGCCCGATCTCTCCAGCCCCGTTTCGCGATGAGCAGGTCCCCCCAGCGCACCGCGAAGGCGTTGAGGGCGGTGTCGCCGACATGAGGTTTTCCCGGCAGATCGGCCCCATGGCCGCAGAGTAGCGCAACAACCCGTGTCTGGTGACAGGCGCGGGTTTTTCGTTTCTATCGCTTGAAACGGGTCTCGCCCAGGTACATGACCAGGGCCAGCAGGAGAATTAAGGCGACCCCAGCCGCTTTTGAGGGGACGGTCAGCGCGATGATGACCATCAGGATGCCGAGTGGGGGGATGGCGCTCAGACGGTCGTCGCTCATGGACATTCCCGGGGAAGATGTCCCCGGATGCTAACCAACCGGGGCGGCCCGGAACCGTGACCGGGTTCGCACGCGGAAACCGTTTCCTGCTACGGGTGGGGCGGCCTGTCTCGCGGGGGCGGCAGTTCGGCCACGTCCGGGCGGCCAAACAGCCGACGCAACCGGCGGAGGACGGTCCGTATGCCGCGCCAGATGCGCGGCAGCAGCCAGATGCTCAGCAGGATAAAGGCGAGCAGCAGGCCCAGAAACAGTACCGGGTGGCTGAGCGCCAGCCAGATGCCGGTGATGGTGATCACATCCTCGCTCACCGAGGCGACCCAGTTGCTCACCGGTTCGGGTGAGGTGTTGATGAGCACACGGCTGCCCGCCTTCAGGGAGTGGCTGCCGGCCGCCAGTCCGCCACCGACGATGGCCGCCGCCAGTTGCGCTGCGGGCGCCACCTCGCCGACGGCGGCCGCCGCCAGGATCGCCCCTGCGGGGATGCGTATGAAGCTGTGGAGGGCGTCCCAGCCGGTGTCCACGCCGGGGGTTTTGTCGGCGAAGAACTCGACGCAATACATGAAGGCGGCCGTACCCATCACCAGCGGGTCGCTGAGGATCTGCAGGTCTGGGGGCAGGGTGGTGTAACCGGTCAGGTTCATGTATCCCAAGACGAACAAGGTGGCATACAGATTGATGCCGCTGGCCCACCCGACGCCCAGTGTCAGGGCGATCATCTCGACGATGTGCTGGTATCCGTCCACACCGATTTGCTCCGACTAAAGGCCCTGATCGTAGCAGGTGCGCGGCCTCGCAGGCGGTTTTGGTTACGACGCCGGGGTAACGTACAATCCGGCGTTTACGCGAGGGAGCGCGGCAGGTGGCGCTCGGGGAACAGAGAGTGAACGCGAGCACTTACCACAGCGGCGGGATTGCACCCGGCCGCCGCCGGGCCTGGCTACTGCCGGCTGCGCTGTCGGTGGTGATGGTTGCCGCCAACCTCCACAGCCACCTGCTGTTTCATACCCTGGCCGAACTGTTCGCGGTGCTGGTCGCGGTGATCGCCGGGGTCGTGGCCTGGCAGAGCCACGTTTTCTCCAGAAACGGCTTTCTGCTCTATCTGGGTTGCGGCTATATCTGGATCGGCGGCCTCGATCTGGTGCATCTGGTCACCTACCGCGGTGCCGACTTCCTGGTTGCGACCGAGAGCGACGACACCACACTGCAGATCTGGATCGGCGCCCGCTTTCTCGAGGCTCTCTTGATCCTCTCAGCGCCGCTGTTTCTCCGTCGGCACATCGAGCCCTATCCGGCGCTGCTGGGTACCGGTGTCGTCGCCGCAGTGCTGCTTGCGCTGGTCCTTGCGGGACAGTTTCCGTCGATGTACGTGGATGGGAGCGGTCTGACCCCGGTCAAGGTCGGGTCCGAATACGCCATCATCGCCCTGCTTGGCGTCGCCGGCCTGGTCCTGTGGCGCTCGCGGGAACGGATGGATCCGGAACTGCTCCGACTGCTGCTGTTCTCGGTCGGAGCGACCGCCGCGGCGGAGTTTCTGTTCACCCGCTATTCCGATTTCGGCGAGCTGCCGACCATTCTCGGCCACCTGCTCAAGCTGCTGTCGTACTGGTTCATCTATACGGCGGTGGTCCGTACGACGCTTACGCAGCCGTTCCGTGCCCTGGCGCGGGGGGCGAGTACCTACGAAGCGGTGCCGGACCCGGCGGTAGTGGTGGATCGGAACGGCCTTATTCACCAGATCAACCGGGCCGCGCGCCGGTTCATCGGAGAGCACGCAGGCTATCTGGGATCTCACATCCACGCACTGTTACACCCTGGGGATGAGCCGCCGGAACGCTGTCCGGTCTGTGCCCTCATCGGGCGCGGGTTGCCGGTGGAGGGGTTGGAGGTCCATTTTGCCGATCGCGACCTCTGGCATCTGGTCAGCCTCGCCAGGGTGGACCACGGGGGTGACGCACACGCCATGGTGCACGTCAGCCGCGATATCACCCAGCGCAAGCTGGCCGAACGCGCGCTGCAGGAGAGCCACGAACGGCTGGTCTCGATCCTAGACTCGGTGGGCGAGGGGATCTTCGGCCTGGACGCCGAGGGTGTCTGTCTCTTCGTCAACCCGGCATTCGAGCGGATCACCGGCTGGAGTGCGGCGGAGGCGATTGGTCGGGAGATGCACTCACTGCTGCACCACACCCGGCCGGACGGCAGCGATCATCCGAGCGCCGAGTGTCCGATCGTCGGCACCGTCTCCAGTGGCATCCCCTGTCATATCGCCGACGACATCTTCTGGCGCAAGGACGGCAGCTCCTTCCCGGCCGACTTCAACAGCGCCCCGTTGCGCGACAGGGAGGCCCGGGTGACCGGCGCCGTGGTGGTATTCCGGGACATTACGGAGCGCCGCGAGGCGGAGCACGAGTTGCAACTCCACCGGGAAAACCTGGAACAGCTGGTGGCCGGGCGCACGGCGGAGTTGCAGGCGGCAAACCGGGAGCTGGAGGCGTTCAGCTATTCGGTCTCCCACGACCTGCGCGGTCCGTTGCGTGCAATCAACGGCTTCAGTCAGGCGCTGGTGGAGGATTGCGCCGAACAGCTGGACGACACCGCCCGCCGCTACCTGGAGCGGATTACCGACGCGAGCAGCCACATGAGCCAGCTCATCGACGGGCTGCTGACGCTGTCGCGGATCATGCGCCGGGAACTCGAGTACGAAACGGTGGACCTGTCCCGCCTGGCGACCGAGATCGCCCACCGCAAACAGGCGACCGAGCCAGAGCGGCCGGTGCGGTTCGAGATCGCGCCTGGACTCACCGCCGAGTGCGACGGTACGCTGATCCGGCTGCTGCTGGAGAACCTGCTGGACAACGCCTGGAAATTCACCGCCCGGGTATCGGAGCCGGTGATCGAGTTCGGGTGTATCGTCGGGGAGGGGGGAGACGCGACCTTCTACGTCAAGGATAATGGCGTCGGGTTTGACATGCGTTACACCAACAAGCTGTTTGAACCGTTCCAGCGGCTGCACACCGCCGACGATTTCGAGGGAACGGGGATCGGCCTGGCAACGGTCCGGCGCATCATCGGACGCCACGGCGGGCGGGTTTGGGCGGAAGGCGAGGTGGATCGGCACGCCACCATCTACTTCGCCCTCCCGAAGCGTTAGGTGCTAATCCGAAGTTTTTGTCTGATACAGGGGACAGAGAGAACGGCTCGATCACCAGCAGCAAGGATCCGCGGCTGGGTGCTTCGTGTTGGAGCTTTCCCATTTAAACTCTTCTGTACCCCCGCATCTCCATGGGGAACATCCGGGCACGTGCCGACTGGCGCCCGAATTTCACGAATCAGTCAGGTAAAGAGTCAATGCAAAAAGCGGTAATCCTCCTGGTGGAAGATGACGCCAACGATGAGGAGTTGATCCTGCGCGCCCTGAAAGGGTGCAGTTTTGCCGGGGACGTCCATGTGGCCCGCGACGGGCAGGAGGCGGTAGATTATGTGAGCAGCGATGCCGCGCCGCCGAACCTGATCATCCTGGACCTGAAACTGCCCAAGATGGGTGGCCTTGAGGTGTTGCAGGCCATGCGGCTGCAAAACCGTACGCGCCTGATACCGGTAGTGGTGTTCACCTCCTCGGTCGAACAGACCGATGTGCTGGCGAGCTACGACCTCGGGGTGAACAGCTACGTGCGCAAGCCGGTCGACTACCAGGAGTTCAACGAGACCATCCGCCTGCTGGTGAAGTACTGGGTGGACCTGAACGTCCCGGTGCCCGAGGAGCGACGGCGCCTCACCCGCCACTGATAGCGTTGTAGCCGCCGGTCCCGTCCGTCCACTTGAGCAGCGCACAGGGGACCTTGCGTTCCAGCAGCCGCCCCTCGCCCCGGCGGGCGTCCTCCTCGTTGTCGAATAGCATCACCGGCGGTACCCAGCGTCCACCACTCCGCATGGTCAGGCACCAGAGGCGGCGTGAACCGCTTTGGCAGGTGCGGCAGAAGCTCTCCAGGCGCCACTCGCGGACGCTCCCGTTCAAATCGCATGTCTCGCACGGCAACGGCACGACCCTCCTTCCACTGAAACCGGGTGGCCGCGTTGGCCACCCGGTTAGGGTGCCAGAGGGTGTGCCGACGGTCTGTAGGTGGTGCCGCAAACATGTGTAGGAAATGGCCTACACCGGCCTGATGACCTGCCCGCCAATCAGCACAGCTCAGGACGACAGCAGGTCCAGCAGCACGTTGGCATCACCGGGCGTCAGCCCGTGACCGGCAGGTACGACGATGCTTTCTGATCGACCACGCAGCGCCGGTACATTCCCCATGTCCTGACTGTAGGAGGGGACCACCCCATCCCCCGCCAGCGGAAAGGCGGCACCCCGAACCACGGAGACATACCGGATCTCCGGGTGCGGCTGCAGATTGAGCCAGCCGAGCAGTGTGCCCGGACGCGGGCGGACCAGATCTAAGAGCAGCGCGCGGGAGCGGCGCGCGGTGTGATAGACCGGCCCACCGAAGAAATCTGCCGGGATTGAGAGGGGGAAGGGGGGGCTCGTGGCATCCAGGGCCGCTTCCGCCAGTTCGGTGCCCAGATGCGGGCTGGCGATGGTCACCAGCGCCCGGATGTTCGGTTCGGCGCCGCCGACGAGTGCGGCACGCGCCACCACGCCGCCGGCGGAGTGCCCCACCACCACCACCGGCTCCACCGGGTGCAGCCGCTGGATGCGGGCGAACACCTCCCGCAGCATCGCCGCCTGCACCAGGATCGGTGCCTCCGACGGCAGTGCCGCCAGATAGAGGGAACGGTCGTGACCGGCCGGCTGCGGATCGGGCAACCCCGGCCCGAGCACTGCCGTCCGCCGCCAGCCGCCCCTCTCCAGCAGTGGTGCCACGCCGGAGGCCTCCCAGGAGGCGGGGCTTCCGAGGTAGCCGTGGACCAGCACCATGACGTCGGCGCGCGCCGGCCAGGCGGTGAACAGCATCAGAAGGAGCAGTGCATTTAGCCGCATCCGGTTATCCCTGTTCGTTGTAGGCATGTTCAATTATTATGGGTTTCGCGAAAAAATCGACACCGTGGTTGGTCCCCGGTCGCGCCCAGGTTCAAGCGCGGCCCGACGATGACGGGGCAACGCCGAATCTGTCGATGCGTGGGAGGAAGCCGATGTTCGAGCGGGTAAAACAGTGCGCGGGAACCGTACACTGCCGGTTCCGGTTTGTTCTCAGGGTGTCCATTCTGCTCACCATTGCAGGAATCCTCTCGGTCTTCGTTTTCGTTAATTATTATTAGCGGGGGCGGTGTATCGTCACGGTGGATTCTCCGCAAGGAGGGTGCCGGTGTGGTGATCCCGGAGGGTTCCGGCGTGTTAACCCCTTCCAATCCCGCGTGTTAGTATCGCCCCAACCTATCTCATCGTAAGGGAGGCGAACCATGGCTGAGAGTGAACAGGCGGGACAGGAATCCGAGCCCGAAACAACAGAAGCAGCCGCGGTGGAGAGCGCGTCGGCACCTGCCGAGGCGAAACCCGTAGCGCCCAAGAAGAAGTCTGCCGCGAAGAAAAAGGCTGCACCGAAGAAGAAGGCCGCACCGAAGAAAAAGGCGGCTCCGAAACAGGCTGCGGCAAAGAAGGCTCCCGCCGAAAGCCGACGCCCTCCTGTGATGGAGCCACCGCGTGCGGCCGGGCCGGCCACACCCGCGAGGCTGTCCCAGGCGCCGGTTTCCGGGCCTGAGGGTAGTGCTCGCCTCTACCGCACCATCGTCTGGGGCGGGCTGCTCGCGGTGGCGGTCTTTTTCGTCTACGAGGCCTGGTATGCCCCGGCGGATGGAGTGAACTCACCGCTGGTCCAGGGGGCAGTCCCCTCCTCGGTTGTCGCACCGGCCCCGGCGAAGATCGCGCCGACGGATCGTCCCGACACCGCCGCCGCTGCTGATACAAACAGGGCTGCCGAGCCGGCAGCCGAGGTCGTTCCCGCGACCCCGGCCGTGAACGCATCCGCTCCGGAGCCTGCGGCGGTCGACCTGCCGCTGGCGGCGCCGGTCGCTGTGCCGGAGCAGCCGACGGCCCGGAGCACCCCCATGGGGGCGCTGTCGATGCAGAGTGAGATTCCGCCACCCCCACCGGGCCCTTACGGTGCGCAGCCCTATCCGTACGGCGCTCCCTACCCTTACGGGGAAGGCAATCCCTACGGCAGGACACCTTACTACCGGGGCGCTCCCTACGGTGGGCCCTGGCAGCCCTATCCGCCGACCACACCCGGCCAATGAGCTTTCCCCGTCCCGTGGCAAAGCGCCGCGGGGCGGGGCATCAATCCGATGCATGAGCAGATCGAGCAGCTGACGCGGGCGGCCCACGACTACCTGATCGACTGCCGATCGCCCGTGAGTGAATACACCCTGATGGGGGAGATGCAGCGCCGGGGGCGGTTGCCGGGCGTGCCTGCGGGCGACAACCTGGCCCTGTTCCGGGCTCATTTCCTGCTCTTCCATGCCCTCCACCGGCTCCGTGACCGGTTGCTCGGGAGTGCCACGGCACACCTCGCCATTTCGCCGCTCGCCATCAGCCTGGAGCCATACCGGGCCGGCAGTTCGGGGCTCGCCGCCGCGGACCCGCTGCGCGCCTACTACCTCGATCTCGAGAATCTCCGCCAGACCGGACGTGAGGAGGTCGAGGCACTGCTGAACGGGTTCTGGGACGATCTCGCGGCGGATGGTCAACGCGAGGCGGCGCTGGCCGAGCTGGAACTGGTGGAGCCGACCGACTTCCCCTCCATCAAGCGACAGTACCGTCGTCTGGCGATGTGTCACCACCCGGACCGGGGGGGTGATGGCGAGCGGCTTCGCGCCATCAACCGGGCGATGACGATCCTGGAGCGCTGCTACCGCTATTGAGCTCCACAGGGGCGTTCGATGCGGTCCGCTTTGACCCATGACCCGGCTTCTCATCATTCGCCACGCAATAGCCGAGGAGCGGATGGCCTTTGCCCGCACCGGCGGCAGTGACGATCGGCGGCCGCTGACCCCCAAGGGGCGGCGGCGCATGCGTCGCGGGGCGGTGGGCCTGCGTGCGCTGCTCGATTCGGTCGATCGCCTTGCCACCAGTCCGCTGGTCCGGGCGCGGGAGACGGCGGCGATCGTCGGGACCGTGTTTGGCGTCGAACCGTCGGTGGTGGAAGGACTCGCACCGGGTGGCCGGTTCGAGTCGATTCTCGCCTGGGCGGCCGGAACGGAGACCGCCGCGGTGGTGGGGCATGAACCGGACCTGGCCGAGTTTGTCGCCTGGCTGCTTACCGGGACGCGGGGCCGCTTCGTGCGCCTGAAAAAGGGCGCCGCCTGCCTGTTATCCTTCAGCGCCGAGCCCGGTCCCGGCGGTGCGGAACTGGAGTGGCTGCTGACCCCGAAGCAGTTGCGTCTGATCGGGAACTCCGAGTGGGAGCCGGTTAGAATGGCCTCCAATCGAAATCCGGCGGAATGATGACCGAAACCTCAGAGACACCGCCCGTGGTGGCGGCCGTGGACCTCGGCTCCAACAGCTTCCACATGGTGGTGGCGCAGCCGGTACACGGACAGTTGCGGGTGCTGGACCGCATTCGCGAGAGTGTGCGTCTGGCCGCAGGGCTCGATGAGAACAACAACCTTTCCGCTGACGCGCAGGAGGCGGCGCTGGAGTGTCTGCACCGTTTCGGTCAGCGGCTGCGCGCCATGCCGGCGGGCAGCGTGCGTGCCGTTGGGACCAATACCCTGCGCAAGGCTCGCGCCACGCGACGGTTTCTCGCCGTGGCCACCGAGGCGCTCGGCCATCCCATCGAGGTTATTGCCGGTCGCGAGGAGGCGCGTCTTATCTATCTGGGGGTCTCGCACAGCCAGCCCGCGGTCGAGGGACAGCAACTGGTGATGGACATCGGCGGCGGCAGCACCGAGTTCATCATCGGCGAGCGGTTCGAGCCGATCCGCACCGAAAGCCTTTACATGGGCTGCGTGAGCTTGACCAACGCCTGGTTTGCCGATGGGGCCATCCGCCCCCACGCACTGGAACAGGCGGTGATCGCAGCAAGGCTCGAACTGCAGCCCATCCAGGAGGAGTACCGCCGGACCGGCTGGTCCACCGCAACCGGCGCCTCGGGGACCATCCGTGCAGTGGGCGAGGTGGTGCGCCAGGCAGGCTGGGGCGATGTCATTACCCGCGAGGCGCTGGTCAAGGTACGTGATGCAGTGCTTGCCGCCGGGCATGTGGAGCGTTTGCGGCTGGACGGGCTTAGCCCGGAGCGCGCCACCGTCTTCCCCGGTGGTCTGGCGGTGCTGCTTGCCACTTTCCAGGCACTGAAGATCGAGGCCATGCGGGTTGCCGACGGGGCATTGCGGGAAGGGCTGCTCTACGACCTGCTTGGCCGTATCCAGCATGAGGACGTCCGCGAGCGTACGGTCACTAACATGTTCCAGCGCTGCGGGATCGATACCGCACAGGTGGAACGGGTGGAGCGGACTGCCGCGCTGCTGCTCGCCCAGGTGGATGGTGTCTGGGATTTGCAGGACGAGGAGGCATCGCACTTGCTGCACTGGGCGGCGCGCCTGCATGAGATGGGAATTGCCGTGGCGCACAACCAGTACCACAAGCACGGCGCCTATCTGCTGGCCAACTCCGACCTGCCGGGTTTTTCCCGCGAGGAGCAGGAGCGGCTGGCGATCCTGGTGCGCGGCCACCGGCGCAAGTTTCCCCAGGCCCTGCTCAAGGAGCTGCCGGAAGGGCAGCGTACGCGGCTGGCCCGGCTCTGCATTCTGCTGCGCCTGGCCGTGCTGCTGCACCGCAGCCGCAGCGAGGCGGAGCTGCCGCCGATCGCCCTGAATGTGCAGAAGCGAGGGATCGTGTTGTGCTTCCCGGAGGGGTGGCTCGACGCCCACCCTCTGACCCGCGCCGATCTGAATCAGGAGTCGGAGTTTCTCAGGGCGGGGAAGTTTGTGCTGACATTTGCGTGAGGCAGGGGCTGGAGCACCAAACAGGTAAACCGGGTTTCGCCGCATAAACCGGCGCACGCCGTCGGAGCCCGGCCCTTCGGGCGAACAGCGACTAACCTGCTCGGCGCCTCTTCGTTCAAGAGCTGGCCGCCAGCTCCTTGAGCAGCGTCAGTTGCGCCGACATCGACTCCTCCCCATCCGCTTCAACCTTCCGGTAGATGCCGTCGCTCTGCAGCTCCCACGCCTGGACATTGTCGCGCAGATAGTAGTCCAGCTCGTCGATCACCCGCTGGCGCAGTGGCGGCGCCTCAATTGGAAAACAGGTCTCCACCCGCCGGTGGAGGTTGCGCTCCATCCAGTCGGCACTGGAGCCGAACACCTCCGGTGCGCCGTCGTTCGCGAAGTAGTAGATGCGGGTGTGCTCCAGAAAGCGGCCAACGATGGAGCGTACACGGATGTTCTCCGACACCCCTTCGACCCCGGGACGCAGGCAGCAGATACCGCGCACCACCAGATCGATCTGCACGCCCGCCTGGGATGCGGCATAGAGCGTCCGAATCACCTCCCGCTCCACCACTGCGTTCATCTTGGCCACGATGCGTGCCGGCTTGCCGGCGCGGGCATGCTCCGCCTCCCGTTCGATGCGCGCGATCACCCCCGCATGCAGGGTGAAGGGAGATTGCAGCACCTTGCCCAGCTTGCTGACCCGACCGAGGCTGGTGAGCTGCAGAAAGACCTGGTGGACATCTTCACCAATCTGCGGGTCACAGGTGAACAGGCCGTAGTCGGTGTAGAGGCGGGCGGTGCGGGCGTGATAGTTGCCGGTGCCGAGGTGGACGTAGTGACGCAGCGTGCCGGCCTCCCGGCGTACCACCTGGACCATTTTGGCGTGGGTCTTGTAGCCCACCACGCCGTACACCACGTGGGCGCCCGCCTCCTGCAACCGGTTTGCGAGCTGGATGTTGGCCTCCTCGTCGAAGCGTGCACGCAGCTCCACCACCACCGTCACCTCCTTGCCCGCCCGCGCCGCGCTCACCAGCGCGTCCACGATCACCGAGTTGGGGCCGGTTCGGTAGAGGGTCTGCTTGATGGCCAGCACGTCCGGGTCGGCGGCAGCCTGGCGGATGAAATCCACCACCGGCACGAACGACTCGAACGGGTGGTGGAGCAGGATGTCTCCCTCGGCGATCGCCTGGAACATGTCCTTCGCCATGGTCAGGCGCACCGGCAGTCCGGGGGTGAAGGAGGAGTATTTCAGCTCCGGCCGGTCCACCATATCCGGCACCGCCATCAGCCGATTGAGGTTGACCGGTCCGTTGACCACATAGAGGTCCTCCTCCTGCATGCCGAACTGGGTCAGCAGGAAGCGGCACACCTCGGGCGGACAGTTGTCGGCCGCCTCCAGCCGCACCGCATCGCCGTAGTGACGGGAGAAGAGTTCCCCCTCCACCGCCCGCAGCAGATCGTCGATCTCCTCCTCGTCGACGAACAGGTCGGAGTTGCGGGTGACGCGGAACTGGTAGCAGCCGGAGACCTCCATCCCGGGGAACAGCCCCCCCACGTGGGCGTGGATCACCGAGGAGAGAAAGACGAAGTCATAGGGGCCGCCGCCGCACTCGGGCGGGATGCGGATCACCCGCGGCAGTGCCCGCGGGGCCTGCACGATGGCCATGCGGCTGGCGCGGCCAAAGGCGTCGCGCCCCTCCAGCGAGACGATGAAGTTCAGGCTCTTGTTGAGAATGCGCGGGAAGGGGTGGGCCGGATCGAGTCCCAGCGGGCTCAGCACCGGCAGCAGCTGGTGCTCGAAATAGTCCTTCACCCACGCCGCCTGGGTGTCGTTCCAGTCGCCGCGCCGGACGAAGCGGATCTGTTCCTGCTCCAGTAGCGGTATCAGCACCTCGTTCAACACCCGGTACTGCTCGCCCACCAGCTCCTTGGCGGTGCGACCGACCTGGGCGAGTATCTCGCTCGGGCTCAGGTTGTCCGGTCCGGTCTGCACCGAGCCGGAGACCACCTGCTGCTTGAGGCCCGAGACCCGGATCTCGAAGAACTCGTCCATGTTGCTGCTTGAGATGCAGAGAAACTTCAGCCGTTCCAGCGGGGGAACCCGATCGTCCTTGGCTTGTTCCAACACCCGGCGGTTGAATTCGAGGAGACTGAGCTCCCGGTTGAGGAAGAGCTCCGGCTGGGAAAAGTCACTCATGCGAAAGGCGTCCTGGCGATTGGATGGGGTATATGCTGCGCGCTGTTGTTTTTTTGTGGAGCGTGGAGCGAAACCGCGGAACTTTTACGCTTCACGTTTCCCGGCCTTTCAAGGTTGTATCCCATTTGTCCAGCGTGTTCAATGCACGCTCCTGAAATTTGGAACCCGAGACTTTGCAGGAGACACTTTCAGCACTGGAAAGTCGGCTGCCCGGCTGCCTGCGTGCCGACCGTGGTGAACTGGCCCGGCGGCTGGCCGGTCTCGAGCGCCGCATTCGCCGGGGCCAGCCGGTCGACCGCGGTCTGAAGTCCCTTGTGGAGGCGATCGAAGCCTCCACAGCGCGTCGTGCGCGCCGCCTGGCCGGCCTCCCGGCGCCCAGCTATCCCGAGGCGCTGCCGGTCAGCACCCGGCGGGAGGCGATCGCCGAGGCGATCACCGCCCACCAGGTGGTGGTGATCGCGGGGGAGACCGGCTCGGGCAAGACCACCCAGATCCCGAAGATCTGCCTGGAGCTGGGGCGCGGCGTGGACGGCCTGATCGGCCACACCCAGCCGCGCCGGCTCGCCGCCCGTTCGGTGGCGGCGCGTATTGCCGAGGAGCTGAACAGCCCTTTGGGCGCACTGGTCGGCTACAAGGTGCGCTTCACCGATCGCTCCACCCCCGACAGCTACATCCGGCTGATGACCGACGGTATCCTGCTGGCCGAGGTGCGCTCCGACCCGCTCCTTTCGCAGTACGACACGATCATCATCGACGAGGCCCACGAGCGCAGCCTCAACATCGACTTCCTGCTCGGCTATCTCAAGCGGCTGCTGCCGAAGCGTCCCGACCTGAAGCTGATCGTCACCTCCGCCACCATCAACACCGAGGCGTTTTCGGCGTTTTTCGGCGGCGCGCCGGTCATCGAGGTCTCCGGCCGCACCTATCCGGTGGAGGTGCGCTATCGCCCGCTGGCAGGGGAGGATGAGGACGACCGGGACCGGGAGGAGCCGGAGGCGATCGTCGAGGCGGTGGATGAACTGGGGCGCGTCGATCCGCTCGGCGACGTGCTGGTGTTTCTGCCCGGGGAGCGTGAGATCCGCGACGCCGCCGAAGCGCTGCGCCAGCACAAGCTGAGGGAGACCGAGATCCTGCCGCTCTTCTCCCGGCTCTCTGCCGCCGAGCAGGACCGCATCTTCCAGCCCCACCCGGGGCGACGCATCGTGCTCGCCACCAATGTGGCCGAGACCTCGCTGACGGTGCCCGGGATCCGCTTTGTGGTGGATACGGGACTTGCGCGCATCAGCCGCTACAGTCACCGCACCAAGGTGCAGCGCCTGCCCGTGGAGGCTATCTCGCAGGCCTCAGCCAACCAGCGGGCCGGGCGCTGCGGGCGCGTGTCGGCGGGTGTCTGCATCCGGCTTTATGGCGAGACCGACCTGCTCGGGCGGCCCGAGTTCACCGACCCGGAGATTCTGCGCACCAACCTGGCCAGCGTCATTCTGCAGATGCTGGTGATGCGGCTCGGCGAGATCGAGGCGTTCCCCTTTCTCACCCCACCGGACCGCCGCCACATCAACGACGGCTACCGCCTGCTGCACGAACTGGGTGCGGTGGACGCGGGGCGGCGCATCACGGAAGTGGGCCGCCGTCTGGCGCGCCTGCCGGTCGACCCGCGCATCGGCCGCATGCTGCTGGCGGCGGGGGTGGAGCGCAGTCTGCACGAGGTGCTCATCATCGCCTCGGCACTTTCGGTGCAGGACCCGCGCGAACGTCCCCTGGAGGCCCAGCAGGCGGCGGATCTGGCGCATGGCGAGTTCCGCGATGAGCGTTCCGATTTCCTCGGATTCCTCAAGCTGTGGGAGTGGTATCACGAGCAGGCGCGACATCTCTCCACCCGTAAGCTGCGCACCGCCTGCCGCGAGCGATTTATCTCCTATGTGCGGATGCGCGAGTGGCACGACATTCATGGCCAGTTGCTGGCGCTCGCACGCGAGTTGGAGTTGACGCCGAACAGCGAGCCGGCCGACTACCGGGCGGTGCATCGCGCTTTGCTGACCGGCCTGCTCGGGAACATCGCCTTCAAGGACGAGAAACAGGAGTATCTGGGGGCGCGAGCCGTGCGGTTATCGCTGTTCCCCGGCTCCGCACTATTTGCGCGCAAGCCGAAATGGATCGTGGCCGCGGAGCTGGTTGAGACCTCCCGCCTCTACGCCCGTACCGCGGCAATCATCGAGCCGGAGTGGCTGGAGCCGCTGGCGGGGCATCTGGTGAAGAAAAACTGGTCCGATCCGCACTGGGAGAAGCGCGCCGGGCGCGTCACCGCCTCGGAGCGGGTCACCCTGTATGGGCTGATCATCGTCCCCGGCCGTCGGGTGGACTACGGTCCCATCGATCCGAAGCTCTCCCGCGAGCTGTTCATTCACCACGCCCTAATCGAGGGGGCGCTCAACACACGCGCCCCGTTTCTCGCCCACAACCGGGCGTTGGTGGCCGAGGTGGAGGCGCTGGAGGCGAAATCACGGCGGCGCGATGTGTTGGTCGAGACGCAGGCGCTTTTCGATTTTTACGACGCCCGTCTCCCCGAGGGGCTCTGTTCCGGCAAGCGCTTCGAGCGCTGGCGGGTCGAGGCGGAGCGGGAGAATCCGCGCCAGCTGTTTCTGACCCGCGACGATCTGATGCGCCACGGCGCCGACGAGGTGACCGGCGAGCGTTTTCCGGACCATCTCCACATGCGCGGCATGCGGCTGCCGGTGGAGTATCACTTCGAACCCGGCCACCCGGCGGACGGGGTGACGGTGGTGGTGCCGCTCGCCGCCGTGGGTCAACTGGAGCCGGGCCGGTTCGACTGGCTGGTGCCGGGGTTGATCGAGGAGAAGATCATCGCCCTGATCAAATCCCTGCCGAAAGCCATGCGCCGCAACTTCGTTCCGGCGGTCAATTTCGCGCGCGCCCTGCTCGATGTGATTAAGCCGGGCGACGCGCCGCTGATTTCGAACCTCACCCGCGAGCTCAGGCGCATGACCGGTGTTGAAATACCGCCCGAGGCGTGGGATACCGGCGCCCTGCCGCCGCACCTCACCATGAATTTCCGGGTGGTGGACGCGTCGGGCGCGGTGCTGGCCGAAGGGCGCGATCTGGCGATATTGCAGACGCAACTGGCGGGCCGGGTGCGCCAGAGTCTTTCTCTTCTGCCGCACGCCGCCATCGAGCGGGATGCAGTCGCCGAGTGGGATTTCGGTGAGTTGCCGGAGCGGGTCGAAGTGGAGCAGGGCGGCGTGACCTTGTGCGCGTGGCCCACCCTGGTGGAACAGGGGGGCGGTGTGGCGTTGCGCCTGCTGGAGTCGGAGGAACTGGCGGCGGAACGGATGCACGCGGGCATGCGGCGGCTGTTCATGCTGAACGCGGGTGACAAACTGAAGTACCTGAAGAAGAACCTGCCGGGTGCGCAGCATCTCTGTCTGCTGTTTGCGCCGATCGGCGGCTGCGAAGCCCTGAAGGAGGATATCGTGCTCGCCGCCTGCGACCGGGCGTTTCTTGGCGGCAAGCCGCTGCCGCGGACGCCGGAGGCGTTTACCGAGAGGCTCGCGATCGGTCGGCAAACCGTGGTGGAGGCGGGCAGTGCCGTCGCCGGAATTGTGGGCCGGATACTGGAGGTGCACCGTGAACTGGCGCCGCTGCTCAAAGGGAATATCGCCCCACACCGACTGCTCGCGGTCGCGGATGTCCGGGATCAGATCGGTCATCTCATCTACCCCGGCTTCGTGGCCGCCACGCCGGCCGATCGGCTCGCCGATCTGCCGCGCTATCTGAACGCGGCGCGGCTGCGGCTTGAAAAGTTGGATCGGGCACTGGACAGGGATCGCGCCAACTTTCAGGCAATCGCTCCCTTGTGGCGTGGCTGGCTGGCCCGGGCAGAGGCGGTTTGCGCGGAGAATCGGACTCCATCCGAAGGACTGACGGCCTTTCGCTGGCAACTGGAGGAGCTGCGCGTCTCCCTCTTTGCCCAGGAACTGGGTACCCGCGAACCGGTGTCGGTGCCGCGTCTGGAAAAGGCGTGGCGCACACTGGCCAACGGGCGGTGACCGCTGCCTCGTGCGCTGTTGGCGCACTTCCGCTTTTGCTGCAAAATGCGGTTACCCAACTGCCCAAGGACGTCAGGCGTAGCATCGCGCCATCGGACCGACACGAAGGGAATCATCAGTGATCAAGAGAATCGGAGTGGAACAGTTGCGCGTGGGCATGTTTGTCCACGACCTCAACTGCGGCTGGCTGGATCACCCGTTTGCCCGTAACCGGTTTACTGTTAAGCAGCCGGAGGTGATTGCCAAAATCCGCGAGTTGGGTATCCGTGAGCTGTATATCGACACCGAGAAGGGGGTCGATGTGGCGCAGGATGCCCCCGCCAAGAGCCAGAGCGAGGTCAACCGCGAGCTGCAGGCGGAACTCGACCGCATGGCCGCCACCGGCCCGGCCCAGCAGCAGCGTACCCACATGCGCGAGGAGCGGGTCTATGCCGAGCGTATCCAGAAAGAGGCCTCCAGTATCATCACCGATGTGATGAAGGATGTTCGTCTCGGCAAGCAGGTGGAGGTGGAACGGGTCGAACCGGTGGTGGAGCAGATGGTCAACTCCATCTTCCGCAACCAGGATGCCCTGCTGAGCCTCGGCCGCATACGGCAGATGGATCAGTACACCTTCGAGCACTCGGTGAGCGTCGGTGTGCTGCTCATCTCCTTTGCCAAATCGATGGGACTGGAACGGGACGTTATTCAGCAGATCGGTGTCGGTGCCCTGCTGCACGACATCGGTAAGATCAAGGTGCCGGACGCCGTACTCAACAAGCCGGGCCGGTTGACCGACGAAGAGTTCGCGATCATGAAAAAGCACGTGGTCTTCAGCCGCGAAATCCTGGCCGAGACCCCGGGTATCTCACCGGCCGCTCTCGCCGTCGCCGCCGAACACCACGAACGGTTCGACGGCACCGGCTACCCGCGCGGGCTCAAGGCGGACGAGATCACCCCCTACGGTCAGATGGCGGCGGTGGTCGACGTCTACGATGCCATCACCGCTGATCGCTGTTATCACAAGGGCGAGCCGCCCACCTCGGTACTGAAGAAGCTGCTGGAGTGGAGCAAATTCCACTTCAATCCGGAACTGGTGCAGCGTTTCGTCCACACCGTAGGCATTTACCCTGTGGGTACGCTGGTGCGGTTGGAGAGCAGGCGCCTCGCGGTGGTGATCGAACCAGGGGAGAAAGGGCTGCTCTATCCAGTGGTGCGGGTGGTTTATGACGCCGAGAAGCGGGCATTTCTCACGCCGCGCACCCTTGACCTCTCCAATCCCCCCGCGGGCGGCGAGGACCCCATCGTCGGCTACGAGGATGCGGAGAAGTGGCGTATTCGGCCGGAAGTGTTCATGGAATGATCCGGCCGCCCCGGGCGGCCGGGGCTGCGGGGGCTATTGTCTGCGGTGCCGGGACCCGGTAGGCTCACAAGCTTTGGCAAGCAGAGGACTGGAGCGCACATGAAGATCAATTTTCCGTTCCTGGGCGAGCAGGAGATAGAGCCCGAATCGGTCATCAGTTTTCCGGGGGGGCTTCCGGGTTTTCCCGAGTGCAAGCGTTTCAAACTCTTTCATGAAGAGGGAAAGCCCACTATCTACTGGTTGCAAAGCCTGGACGATACGGACGTGTCCTTCTCCGTCACGCTGCCGGAACTCTTCAGTTTTGTCTATGAACTGGACCTGAACGATTCGGAAGTGTCTCTGCTCAAGCTCGATGATGCGGCCGACGCAGTGGTTTTGCTGATGCTCTACAAGCCAGTCGAAAGTGGTGAAATTGGCGGGTATGCGAACGAGGATGCGACCATCCACGCAAACCTGAAGGCACCACTGGTGATCAATCTGAAGAGCCGAATCGGATTACAGAAGACCGTGGCCAATATCACCCAGGCGACGCTGTTGCGCGCCAGCGACTGACCCGCCTTTCCGGCCGCATTGCGGCCGGCGCTTCTCCCCTCCTGTAGCTTTCTTCTCTTTTTTTCTTGCCTGGAAACCGCCGGCAGGGCCGGCGGGTGCCTGGTCTATGCTTCCCGTGGGGCCGGAAAACCACATCACCGGGGGAGACAATGGCCGCAAGTTCAAACACCCTGCACGAACCGGACGACAAGCTCTCCTCCAAGACGGTGGACATGCACCGGGCGCTCACCTCACTCCAGGAGGAGTTGGAGGCGGTGGACTGGTATCGGCAGCGGGCCGATGCCTGTGGCGACGGCGAGCTTCGCGAGATCCTGCTGCACAACATGCGCGAGGAGGTGGAGCACGCCTGCATGATCCTCGAGTGGCTGCGGCGTCGAGACAACACCTTCGCTGACCATCTGGCTACCTATCTCTTCACCGAGGCGCCGATCACGGAGGTGGAGGCGCGTGAGGAGCAGTCGGCAGGTATCGCCGCCGCTGCCCCCGCAGCCGAGCTGCCGGCTGAACCCGCATTCACCATCGGAGGCATGAAGGAGGGCTGAGATGGGCTATCTGAACCGTGAGGCAGCGCCGTTTGATGCGGCCCTGTGGGACGCAATCGATTCCGAGGCGGTCAAGGCGGCGCGGGATCGGCTGACCGCCCGCCGCTTCCTGGAGGTGGACGGGCCCTACGGCGTCGGATTGACCGCCATTGAGGTGGGAACCGATGGCTATTGCCGCCAGCCGACCCCCAGTGAGGCGGGGGCGGTGGTTGGCCGCGCGATATCGGTACCGATGCTGCGCCGGGAGTTCGCCCTCAGTATCCGGCGCGTGCAAGGTCACTTGGCCATGGGGCAGCCGCTCAGCCTCATTCCGGTCAGCGATGCTGCGGAAGCGGTCGCCCGTCGTGAAGAGGAGTTCATCTACTACGGACAGGAGGAGTTCGGCCTCTCCGGACTGCTGACTGCCCAGGGGCGGCACGAACTGGTTCACGGCAACTGGATGCAGGTGGATCAGGCGCTGGGGGATGTGCTGAATGCGGTCAACGAACTGGATGCCTCCGGTTTCCACGGCCCCTATGCCCTCGCCCTCTCACCCGGTCTCTACAACGAGTTGTTTCGGCGTTACGAGGGGACCGATATGCTCCAGCTGGAGCACCTCGGCCGGTTGTGCCAGCTTGGGGTGTTCAAGGCGGAGATCGACGGAGGCGTGGTGGTGGACCCGCGGGTGGGCCGGATTGTGGTCGGTCAGGATCTGGCGGCGGGGTACGCCGATCAGGACGGCATTCACTACCGGCTCCACCTGACCGAAAGTGTGGTGCTGATGGTCGAGGAGCCCGAGGCGATCTGCACCATCAAGGGTGGGGAGTAGCGCCTGTATTCGGTGGTCGGCGCCAAGCGCGTTGGGGGCGGATGTCCGCCCACGCGGGCGAGAAGGGGGGGCGGCCCGAGGGAGGCGACCGGTCGGTCGCGGCAGGGTTCAGAGCCCAATCAATTCTGCATGTACCCCCTGCGCGGTCACCCGTTCCAGGAGGCGGTGGCTGTCCACCAACCCCGGTTCGTACTGCACCACCAGCAGATGGGGACGGTGTTCGGCACACCGCACGTCGGTGACCCCGGCCAGTTCGCGTACCCGCTCACACAGCGCCTCGGTTCGCTCTCTGGGCAGTGTCTCGTCGACATGAATGGTGACGTCAGCGATATCCGTTTCCATTGTTCCTCCCTGCGCGGTATACGCAATCGGCCATCCTCCCGTTACGATAGCCCAAGATTGTCACCATTGGGCGAGTGCTTCCGCACACGGTGGATCGATCCCACATGAACGAGATCATCAACAATTTCGTGGTGTTGTTTGTGGTCGTGGACCCGATAGGGCTCGCCGCGATCTTCTTCGCCCTGACGGCGGATGCGGATGCCCGTTTCCGCCGCCGCATGGCGGTGCACGGCGTGGCGCTGGCGGCCGTCATCCTGCTGGTGTTCTACTTCTTCGGCGACGCATTGATGCGGACGTTGGGGGTCGGCATTCCCGCCTTTCGCATCGCCGGCGGGCTGCTGCTGTTCCTGCTGGCGATCGACATGGTGTTCGCCCGCCAGTCCGGGCTGCGTTCGACCACCGTGCGTGAGCAGATCGAGGCGGAAGCGCGTGAGGACATCTCCGTGTTCCCGCTCGCATTCCCTCTCATTTCCGGACCGGGCGCCATCACCTCGGTCCTGTTGATGGCCGGTCACGATAACGGAGCGGTCCTCCCGGGGGCTGTGGTCGGCGTGATGCTGCTGGTGCTGGCCTTGACCCTGGTCTCCCTGTTGCTGGCCGAGCGGCTGATGTCGGTACTCGGGCAGACGGGGGCCAATGTGGTCAGCCGGGTGCTGGGACTGGTACTCGCGGCGCTGGCGGTGCAGTTCGTCATCGACGGTCTGCAGGGGGCCTTCCCCGCCTGGTCCGGAGCACCCGGCTAGCCCCCGCCGCCCGGTCCCGATAGCATGGGGGAAAAATACAATAATGGCATCCCGATGATTCATAACCCGCTCCGCCGGCTCGCCGCCTATCTTGGCCACGATATCTGGGCACTGGACCCGAACCGCTATGGGTCGGTGCGTCGCACTGCGCTCCGCACCCTGCGCATGGTGGTGGTGTTGTGGAAGGACCTGATGGGTGGGCAGCTGACGCTCCAGGCGATGGGACTCGTCTACACCACCTTGCTCTCACTGGTGCCGCTGCTGGCGGTCAGTTTTTCGGTACTCAAGGCGTTCGGGGTGCATAACCAGCTTGAGCCGCTACTGCTCAACTTCCTGGAGCCGCTCGGGCCGGAGGGGATCGAGCTCTCCGACCGGATCATCGCGTTCGTCGAGAATATCCAGGTGGGGGTGCTCGGCTCTGTTGGCCTGGCATTTCTGATCTACACGGCCATCTCACTCATCCAGAAGATCGAGGAGGCCTTCAACTACGTCTGGCATGTGAAGCGCGCGCGCAGTTTCTCCCGCCGCTTCAGCGACTATCTCAGCGTGACCGTCGTCGGCCCGGTGCTGGTCTTCTCCGCCATCGGCGCGACCGCCTCGATTATGGGCTCCGAGTTTGTTCAGGATCTGCTGGCTATTCAGGTGTTCGGCAGGGTGTTTGCCTTCGTCAGCCTGATGGCGCCTTCACTGTTCATCATCGCCGCGTTCACCTTCTTCTACGTGTTCGTGCCCAATACGCGGGTGCACCTCGGGGCTGCCCTGGTCGGGGGACTCATTGCCGGGCTGCTGTGGCAGGGAACCGGTACCCTGTTCGCCTCCTGGGCCGCCTCCTCGACCCGCTTCACCGCCATCTATACGGGCTTCGCCATTCTCATCCTCTTCATGATCTGGCTCTACCTGAGCTGGTTGATCCTGCTGCTTGGCGCACAGATCGCCTACTACCGGCAGAATCCCGAACAGATCCGCCAGGCCGGTCAGCCGCTGCACCTGAGCAACCGTCTCAAGGAGCGGGTGGGACTGGGCATCATGGTGCTTGTCGGAGAATCGCACCTCGCTGGCCGCAAACCGTGGACACTGGAGGGGCTGGTCCACCGGCTCGGTGTGCCGGCCGACGCACTGGAGGAGCAACTGTTCCAGCTTCAGCGGCTTGGAGATGTGGTGGAGACTGCCGATGACCCGGCCGGCTACGTTCCGGGTCGGGATGTCTATCACATTCGGGTGAGGGACCTGCTGGCCGGGCTGCGACGGGCGGAAGAGCAGGCCCACAGGCTGGATGAGTCGCGGCTGGAGCTGGTGCAGGTCACCACCGTTTTCGAGCAGTTGGAAGGTGCCGTTTCCACCACGTTGGGTGAACTGAGCCTCGGCGATCTGCTGGAAGGGCGAGAACGGGGGTAAGCACGAGACGGCGTGCTCCAGGCACGCCACCGTGCCGTGTCATCCCGGCGGGACTCCTGAAGAACAGAACCGGCTAGACGATTACATCGATGCCGTGTGGCGGCTGCTCGGCGTTGTCCTGCCCTTCGCGGTCGTCGCGCCGGCGGTCGGCCTGGCGCCTTTCCCGATTGTCACGGGTGTCGAGCGGGGGGGTGGTGTTCCGCCGTCGCCGTTCGTCGCGGCGCCGATCTTGCTGTTTCCTCTCGTGGATCTGTTCCTGTGGTTCGTGGGAGCGGTTGAGCGGCGGGGTAGGTGCTACTTTCTGCGGCTGCTTGACCTCGCCGGAAGTGCGGTTTTCGGTCTGCAACCGGCGCAGGCCCATGTCATCCGTGGGTTGGTCGATTCTCATGCCCGTTCCTCCTCCTGGCGGCCCGCCGCATCTCCTCACTCACACAGTGTGCGATCGGGCCATCGCGCACCCGGGTGCTGTAGACTCCCGCTCCATGCTATGGCTCAAGTACCTGCATGTTGCCTTCGTCATCACCTCCCTGTGCGGTTTTCTCCTGCGGTTCGCTGTTCGCCTGCGGCGCGGGCGGCGCCTCGGCGGGATGTGGCGGATCGCCCCACACGTCATCGATACCGGCCTGTTGGTGACCGGCCTGTGGATGGCGCTACGCTTCCGCTGGTCACCGCTGGAGCAGCCGTGGTTGATGGCGAAACTGGCCGCTCTTGCCTTCTATATCGTCCTCGGCGCCGTCGCCTTGAGGCGGGGGGCGCCCATGGCCGCCGTGGCGGCGGTGGCGATCTTCGGCTACATCGTCGCGGTGGCCGTCACCAAAAGCCCGATGCTGTTCTGATGAACGACTGAGCGTGCGCGAAGGCGCAAGCTAAAACCGTTTCATGCTTCACGCTTCGCGTCTTGGGTCATGCCGTATCGAACTTCAGTACCAGCCCCTTGAGCTCCTCCGCCTGCGAGGAGAGCTGTTCGCTGGTGGCCTCGATACTCCGCGTTCCCTCCACCGTATGCCCGGTCATCTCCTCGATGTGCCCGATGGAACGGTTCATCTCCTCGGCGATGGTGGTCTGGCGGGTGGAGGCGTCGGCGATGTGATCATTCATCTCGCTGATGGTTGCCACCGCACGGGTAATCGCCTCCAGCGAGCTGTTGGCTCTGGACGCCTGCTCGACGGTGATGCCGGCCTGCTCACGACCTTGCTGCATCGCCGTGACCGCATCCCGTGTCGCGGCCTGAAGCCGCTCGATCATCTGCTGGATCTCCTGCGTGGACTGCTGGGTACGGCCGGCCAGTGTGCGCACCTCGTCGGCCACCACGGCAAACCCGCGCCCCTGTTCACCGGCGCGCGCCGCCTCGATGGCGGCATTGAGCGCAAGCAGGTTGGTTTGCTCGGCGATGTCGCGGATCACGTTGAGGATGGTGCCGATCGCCTCACTGTCGTCCTTGAGGCGGTTGATGGCCTCGGCGCTGCTTTCCACCTCCCGGGCCAGTCGGTTGATGGTCTCCATGGTCTGGTGGACGACACCCTGTCCGGCGACCGACTCCTGGTCTGCCTGTCGTGCCGCCTCCGCCGCGTTCTCGGCGTTTCGCGCCACCTCCTGAACCGAATCGGTCATCTCGCCCATGAAATGGGAAACCCGAGCGGTCTCCGCCTGTTGGCGGTCGACCACCGACTTGGTCTTCTCGGCAACGCTGAACAGGCGCTCCGCGGCGTCGGCCTGGGAGCCGACGATCTGCTTCACCTGCTGCACCAACTCCTGGATAGTGGCGGCAAAGCCGTTGAAACCGGTTGAGACCTGCGAGAATTCGCAGTTGCCCTCCACCGGCAGGCGCTGTGCCAGGTTCGCGCTGCCGCCGCCGAGGTTTTCGAAGGCGTCGCGCAATCGGCGTAGCGGCATGGCGATGCTGGTCAGCGTCAGCGATCCGAAGCCGATGGCCAGGAGCAGCACGATGGCGGTGACCGCGAGGGCGGTACGCTGTTTCCCGCCGGCTTCATTGCGCCAGCTCTGTGCCTCCCGCTTGCGTGCCTCGGCTGCCGTTACCTCCGCTTCGGCCTGGCGAATAGCCGACAGTGCCTGCTCCTTCTGCTCATTTACCTGCGCTATGGAGGTGTGGGCCTCCTCCTTCCGCTGTTGAGCCTGCGCCATCTCTCCTGCGGCTTGTCCCTTCTTTGCCTGGAGATCGTCGCGTTGGCTTGCCGCACTTTCCGCCAGTTCGCGGATACGCCGGTCGAGCTGGTGGTTTATGCCCACCTCCAGCTCGTGGAGTCGATCGAGCCAGCTGCCCCAGATATCAAGCAGACGGTCGGCGCGCACCTCGAAGCCCATCTCCGGGTCGTAGTTGCGGATGGAACTGCGGATGGATTTCACACGAGTGGCGACATCCGAACGGCTCGCTTCCTCGAAGACGGTGAGCAGTTCCGGGTGCGACCAGCGCTGGAACTGCCCCTCGTAGACCTCACGGGCGGCACTGTTGGCAATATAGCGGTTGTAGATTCCCGGACCGAAAACCCGCCGGGCGAGCGTGTCGGCCAGGTAGGCCTGTTCCAGCGCGGTGAGCTCCTTGGTGCGCAGGAGATTTTCATAACTGGCGAGCAGGTTGCGCAGATCCGCATTACCGGTCGCAGTCGCCATCTGCGCCACGCCGGCGATGAGGTTATCGTTCAGTCGGGTATAGAGGTCGATCGCCATGATCGGCATCACCCTTTTCACCGCCAGCTTCGCGCGAAGCCCCGCCAGGGCGTTGAGGTCCTTGAACAGCGCCTCATTGATCTTTTGAATGCCTGGTTGGTCGACGCCGTTGGTCTCCACCGCCTGTCGGTAGCCGGTGGCGGCGGCATCCGCCATCGAGCGGGCGGCCATCATCGTTTCCAGCCAGGTATCGTCCGTGCTGCCGAGGTGGGCGGCGGAGGCGGCGCGTTCGCGCTGGAGGGCGTGGAGCAGTTCACCGGCAGCAAGTGCGGCGGTGCGCAGCGAGGCGAGGCGGGCCATCTCCTGCACGGACTGATCGGCCCGGGCGATGGTCTGGTCCACCACCTCCAGGAAAGCCGCCTTGTCCCGATAGATGGCATCCATCTCGCCGGCATAGCTCTCCTTGCCCCGGATCAGCGTGTCCACCTCCTCCAGGAAGACACGCTTCTCGCCGACCGTGCCTTGGGCGGCCTCGGCGGCGGCATCGGCCGCAGCGGCGGTCTGGCCGGCATTTTCTGCCACCTGGTTGACCACAAAAATATACTGCGCGGCGAAATAGACGGTACCGAGCAGTGGCAGGAGAATGAGCAGGACGAGACGGGTCCTGATGCTGACCCGCGTCAGCAGTTGCACGGGCGACTTCATGGTGCCCCCCCATGTCATTACGTTTTCGCTTTGTTATTACCGATGCCACACCCGGCGGGAGTTGTTATTGTTCGTCCCTACCCGGACCGGGGGTACAGCCAAAGACAATAGCGCATATGTGGTTTTTTGTCGCGTGACGCCTCACGCGCACGCTTGACGGCTGTTGGAGGATCGTTTTGGAGTTTTCACTGATCGGCAGTTTTGCGGGCGGTATCGGCCTTTTCCTGCTGGGAATGGGGCTGATGACCGACGGCCTTAAGAGCGCCGCCGGCCCGGCCCTGCGCCGCATTCTCGGCGAGTGGACGCGCACGCCGGCGCGGGGGCTCTTTTCCGGCCTGCTGATCACCGCCCTGGTGCACTCCTCCAGTGCGGTGACTGTGGCGACTATCGGTTTCGTCAACGCCGGGGTGCTGACCCTGGCCCAGACCATTGGCGTGATCTACGGCAGCAACATCGGCTCCACCATGACCGGCTGGCTGGTGGCGATGATCGGCTTCAAGCTGGAAATCAAGGCCCTGGCGCTGCCGCTTATCGGCCTCGGGATGGTGTTGCGGCTCACTGGTGGGGCGGGGCGGCGGCGCCCGCTCGGCATGGCGCTGGCCGGCTTTGGCCTGTTTTTCCTCGGCATTGACGTTCTGAAGAGCGCCTTCTCCGACATCGGGCCGTCGATCCCGATGGACGATCTGTCCGACCGAGGATTTATCGGTGTCCTGATTTTTGTCGGGGTCGGTTTCCTGTTGACCCTGCTCATGCAGTCATCGGCGGCGGCCATGGCGCTGACCCTGACCGCCGCTGCGTCCGGATTGATACCCCTGACCCAGGCGGCTGCCACCGTGGTGGGCGCCAATCTCGGCACCACGTCCACCGCCGCCCTCGCGGTCATTGGCGCAACCCCGAATGCCAAGCGGATGGCCGCGGCGCACGTGCTGTTCAATGTGATCACCGGTGCCGTGGCACTGGTGATCCTCGCTCCGATGCTGGATTTCGTCGCCTTTGGCCGCGACCTGCTCGATCTGGAGCAGAATCCGGTGACGACGCTGGCCCTGTTCCACACCGTTTTCAACCTCCTCGGGGTGCTGCTGCTGTGGCCGTTCAGCGGCGCCCTGGTGCGCTTCCTGGAGGGACGTTTTCGCAGCAGTGAGGAGGATCTGGCCCGGGTCCGTTTCTTGGACAGTAACATCCTCGGTACGCCGGCACTGGCGCTCGACGCAGTGGCGCTGGAACTGGCCCGGGTGGGAGCGATGGCACGGGCCATGGGAAGGGCGGCCCTCAGCGGGGGCGTGAAGGATGGGCGTTTCACGGTGGAGCGCAACGCGGTGGAGCGGCTGACACTGACCATTGACGAGTTCGCGGTGGAACTCCAGCGTGCCGACCTGTCTCGCGAGGTCAGCGGCTTGCTGCCCGAGGCGATGCGCGTGAGCCGATATTACCGCGACGTGGCAGATGCGGCCGCCGACATGGGGACCGAGGAGAAGAAGCTGGAAGAGGTGTCCGAACCCAAGCTGGTGGAGGCGATGGCGGAGGTGCGCAGCGCCGCGGTGAGCCTGCTGGATCACGCGGACCCGGAACGGGCGGAGTTCGATCCGGTCCAGTGCGCCGGCGACCTGGAGCAGCTTGAGCGTCGCTATCAGCGGTTGAAGGGACTGCTGTTGCGGGCCGGCACCGATGAACGGGTCAAGGTCCACCAGATGGTTGCGCAGCTCGACTTCTACAGCCGTGTCCGCCGTATGGCTGCCCAGGTGGTCAAAGGGGCGAACTACCTGCACGGGATCAGGCGTCGTACCCATCGCGAAGCCGAGATCACGGATCCAGTTCCGGACCTGCCGCCGGAGGCGGAGCCTGAACAGGCGTGAAGTGTTCACGGGGCTGACCGCCATCCGGTAGCGCGAACCACGCTTCACTTAAACAGGGATGAGCAGAAGTGTCCCGATGCCGGCGGCCAGCGCCACACCGAGGGCAAGCGTTACCCGCCACGCCATCTGACCTCCGGCGATGCCGACCACCAGTGCCGCCTTGACGGCCGTGTTCGCCGCCGCCGCAATCAGGATCCCCCTGGCCGCCACCACTGGCTCGATGCTTCCCCGTGCCATATCGGCCAGAGAGACGGTGATGGCGTCCACGTCACCGATCCCGGAGAGTGCCGCCAGCGCGTAAACACCGGTCTCTCCGAACCAGATCTGAAACAGCCTGGCCAACAGCATCACCGCGGTCAGCAGGCCGGCGAACTTGAGTGCCGTCATCAGCTCGAATGGATTCCGCAACTGGACCTCCTCCGGCGCCTGTTTGTGGCGGCTGCTTGACAGCCAAAGCCAGGCCACCGCCCCGTACCCCACCAGGGTGGTGACGATCAGCGGCAGGACCAGCAGCGGCAGCAGGCCGGCATTGACAATGGAGACCAGCACCAGCACCCGTGGGAACATGGTCACCGCCGCGACCACCACGCCGGCCGCCAGCAGTGTGTGGACGGTCGGGCTGGTGCGGCCCAGCCGGGAGAAGGTGAGGGTGACTGCGGTGGAGGAGGCGAGCCCCCCGAACAGGCCGGTGAGGCCGATGCCGCGCCTCGGCCCGGTGAGCTTGATGGCGAAGTAGCCGACAAAAGAGATGCCGGCGATCAGTACCACCAGCCACCACAGTTGATAGGGGTTGAGCGCCTCCCACGGACCCATCCCCCGATTCGGCAGGATCGGCAGGATCACCACCGAGATGAGGAGCAGCTTGAAGCCGGCGAACAGTTCGTGCGCCTCCAGCTTGCGCAGCCACTCGTGCAGCACCGGTTTCAGGCCCAGCAGCACGGTGGTAATCACGGCGACCGCGGCGGCAACCGCTTCCATCCCGAACACCACCAGCGCTCCGAGAATGAAGGTGATGAGGGAGGCGACCACCGTGGTGATGCCGTACTCCCGATCCAGTGCCGCCGCCTGGATCACGTGGGCGGCGATCATCAACGCCGCGAATGCCACGAAGACAAACCCGATCAGGACCTCTCCGGCCACCTTGGCTGCGAGGCCGGAGAGCGCACCGAGCAGGGCGATGAGGCCGAAGGTGCGGATGCCGGCAATCCGTGTCCCCTCGGCCGCCGCCCGTTCCCTCCACCCCCGTTCCACGCCGACCAGCAATCCGAGCGCCAGTGCGATCCCGAGTTGCTGCCAGATGGTGATCGATTCCGGGGTCGGTTCCACCCGCCACCTGCTCCAGGGTAAGTACGCGCTCCGTGCGCGCCGCGGTTCACCGGGAGAGCGACGCCTGATCAGTCCCCTTCATCCAGTGCGCGCTCCAGCCGTTCGCAATACACCTTCAGCGCTTTCACCCGTGCGTAGCGCTTGTCGTTGCCCTCCACCAGGGTCCAGGGCGCATATTCGGTACTGGTCCGCTCCACCATGTCGTTCACGGCATGCTCGTAGTGGTCCCACTTCTCGCGGTTGCGGTAATCCTCCTCGGTAATCTTGTGCTGCTTCCAGGGGATCTGCTCCCGTGCCTGGAAACGGGCCAGCTGCTCCTCCTTGCTGATGTGAATCCAGTATTTCATCAGCACAATGCCGGAATCGGTGAGCTGTTCCTCGAAGTCGTTGATCTCCGCGTAGGCCCGCATCCACTCATCGTCGCCGGCGAACCCCTCGATCCGCTCCACCAGAACGCGGCCGTACCAACTTCGATCGTAGACGGTGACGAAACCGGCGCGCGGGATGTGCCGCCAGAACCGCCACAGGTAGTGGTGTGCACGTTCCTCGTCGGTGGGCGCCGCGATCGGGATCACCTGATAGCTGCGGGCGTCCATCGCCGGCACGATGCGGCGGATGATGCCGCCCTTGCCGGCGGCATCCCACCCCTCGAACACCAAAATGGTGGAGATCTTCTGCTCCCGGGCATGGCGGCTGAGCAGGGAGACCCGGTTCTGCAACCGGTTCAGCTCCTGTTTGTACTCCTTTTTGGGGAGTGTGAGGCTGAGGTCGAGGGCATTGAGCAGTGTCTTCTTGAGTGCCGGCGTGGCGGCGCTGCCGGCGCGGCAGCGCTCATGCCCCCGGGCAAGCCGCTCCCGAATGCGATCGAGAATGTGCTGCCCGATGGTGAGCGCGCGGTAGCGGGCATCGCTCCCCTCGACGATGGTCCAGGGCGCCTCCCCGGTACTGGTTTCGCGCAGGGTGCGTTCGGCGACCCGGCGGAAGTGGTCGTAGAGTTTGAGGTGCTTGCGATCCTGCGGGGTGACCCGCCAGGCGGTCTCCGGGTTGGCGGCCAGCGCCTTCAGGCGCTGTTTCTGGCCCGCCTTCGACAGGTGCAGCCAGAACTTGATGATGAGTGCGCCGTCATCCGCCAGCTCCCGCTCGAAGGTCTTGATACGCAGCAGGTGGCTGTCCAGTTCGGTGTCGTTCAGCCGGTCGTGCACCCGTTGCGCGATGGGATCGCTGTACCAGGAGCCGACGTAGAGTCCGACGTGCCCCGTGGGAGGCAGGGCGCGCCAGTAACGCCAGTACTCCGGCCGCTCGCGCTCCTCGTCCGACGGCTCCCCGAAGGCGAAGGTGCGCAGGTAACGCGGGTCCATCCACTCGTTGAGCAGGTTGACCGTGTCCCCCTTGCCCGCGCCGTCCACACCCGACACCAGAATGATCACGGGGAAATCGGCGCCGAGCAGCGCCTGTTGAGCCTGCAACAGCCCGATGCGCAGTTCCGGGACACGCGCCTCGAACTCCCGCTTGTCGACCGCCTGGCCGAGCTCCGCCACTTCGAACATCGATCCTTCCTCCCCCCGAATGCGCCACATGGCGCGAAAAAAGCCACTGTACCCGGAAGCGGGGGAAGACCCAAACGGCGAAGGGGGTCAGGAGCGGCGCCGCGGTCGGGGTTGATAGGCGGCGATATCGCGGACGATCTCGCTGAAGGGCAGGCGGTCGAGCGTACCGAAGCTGTCCACCGCGAGTCGGAGCAACGCCTGGATGTCGTCGCGCGTCGCCCCGGAGAGCCGTGCGGCGATGCCGGCCAGGCCGCCGCACTGGATCTTCATCTCCTTGCCGTGGGGCAGTGGCCCCGCCTCGCCGGTAAGCCGCAGCGCGAACAGGGCATTTTCACGCAGCCGATCGTGGAGCTCCGCGCACTGGGAGTGGCCGCCGGGAGAGCGGCAGGCGATCGCCTCCCGTTCGGCAATCAAGAGCTTTCGTGAGGCCGGGCAGGCGCAGCAACGGCTCAGGATCCCCTTGGCGAAGATGCAGGGGGTCTCGTTGACTTCGTTGTGGGTGGTCCGGAATGCGCGTTCGTCGATCATGTTGGGTTTTGCGGTGCCGGTGTGGTGGGGACCCGGGGCCGGGGGCGGACAGGGGACACTGTACCCGATCCCATTCCCGAATCTAACGCTCCCGCTTGTGCGCCAGCAGGGGCTCAATCAGATCCATGGGCAGCGGGAAGACAATGGTCGAGTTCTTTTCGCCGGCGATGTCGGTGAGGGTCTGCAGGTAGCGCAGCTGCATCGCCTGCGGTTCCTGCACCAGTACCTGGGCCGCCTGGAACAGCTTTTCCGAGGCCTGCAACTCCCCCTCGGCGTGGATCACCTTGGCGCGGCGCACGCGCTCCGCCTCCGCCTGTTTGGCGATGGCACGGACCATGCTCTCGTCCAGGTCCACGTGCTTGATCTCCACATTGGCGACCTTGATGCCCCAGGCGTCGGTCTGCTCGTCGAGGATGTTCTGGATGTCGTTGTTCAGCTTCTCCCGCTCGGCGAGCATCTCGTCCAGGTCGTGCTGGCCGAGCACGGAACGCAGGGTGGTCTGCGCGAGCTGGCTGGTGGCCTCGAAGTAGTTCTCCACCTGGATGATGGACCGTTCCGGGTCCACCACGCGGAAGTAGAGCACCGCGTTGACCTTGACCGAGACATTGTCGTGGGAGATGACATCCTGGGTGGGGACGTCCATCACGATGGTGCGCAGATCCACCCGCACGATCTGCTGCACGATGGGGATGACGAGGATCAGCCCCGGCCCCTTGACCTGATAGAAGCGCCCCAGCATAAAGATGACGCCGCGCTCGTACTCGCGCAGCACGCGGATCATGCTGAACAGCAGCAGGATCACGAACCCAATCAGGATGTAGGTGAAATAGGCAAACATGTTTAGCCTCCCTTGTCGTGGTCCACAGGCTCCACATGGAGGGTCAGGCCGTCCATCCGGGTGACCCGAAGCGCCTCGCCCTTCTGTACCGGCCGGTCTGAGTAGGCGCGCCACAATTCGCCGTGGGAGCGCACCATCCCTTCACCGATGAAGTCCTGCACGGCACGCGCCGTGGCGCCCACCATCTGCTCCCGGCCGCTGACCACCGGTGCGCGCCGGGCGCGCAGAATCAGCCCGAGCACGACGACCGAAAGCAGCGCCGCGAACAGCGCCACCCCGGCGATCAGTGCCGGGGAGATGCCAAAGCCGGGCGCCTCGGTATCGATCAATATCACCGAACCGATAACGAAGGCCGCGATACCACCGATCCCGAGTACCCCGAAGGAGGGGACAAACGCCTCACCCACCATCAGCGCCACACCGAGCAGAACCAGCGCCAGCCCTGCATAGTTGACCGGCAGCACCTGAAAGGCGAACAGCGCCAGTAGCAGACAGATGGCCCCGAGCACGCCCGGCAGGATGCCGCCCGGATTGGCCAGTTCGAAGATAAGCCCGTAGATACCGATCAACATCAGAATATAGGCGACATTCGGGTCGGTGATGACCGAGAGCAGCCTCGAGCGCCAGTCGGGCTCAAAGGTCCGTATCGCCAGGCCGGCGGTGGCCAGGGTCGCCGTGCCGTCGACCACCGGTACGGTGCGGCCGTCCACCTGCGCGAGCAGGTCCTGCAGGTCGGCGGCGACGATGTCGACCACCTCCGCCTCCAGCGCTGCGTCGGCCTCAAGGGTGGCCGCCTCGCGTACCGCCTGTTCGGCCCACTCCGCATTGCGGCCCCGCAGCTTGGCCAGTCCCCGGATATAGGCGACCGCATCGTTGATCGCCTTGCGGGATGCCGGGTCATCCCTTTCCCCGTCCTCCGGTGGTGGGGCCGTGCCGCCCGGGGCGATTGCGACCGGGGTGGCGGCACCCAGGTGAGTGGCCGGGGTCATCGCGGCGATGTGGCTTGCATAGAGAATATAGGTGCCGGCGCTGGCGGCACGTGCGCCCCGTGGGTGGACGTAGGCGGCGACCGGGACCGGGGAGCTGAGGATGATCCGGATGATGGCGCGCATCGATGAGTCGAGCCCGCCGGGTGTGTCGATACGCAGAACAATCAGCTCGGCGCCCTCATCGATGGCGCGTGTCAGGCTGCGCTCGACGTAGTCTGCGGTGGCAGGCCCGATCGGTCCGTCGATATCCAGCTGGGCTGCGAAGCGGTCGGCTGTCTGTGCCGGCACACAGGACATCGCGATCAGCAGAAACAAGGCGAGCATGGTGGGGAGGATGCGAATGCCCTCGGCAGCCGAGAGGTGCTGTCGTCGCACAACGCACCGGCGTGCGCCGTTGCGGGCGCCTCGAAACCGCTGTACGGAAAAGATTGCCCCGCTGGCCATCTCGTTACCCGTGACCAAGAATGTCCTCTGCCAAGTATCGCCACATCCGTCAGCAGTGTTCATAAACGGCACTGGGCGGGAGCTGGAGTGCCGTACGAGGGGGGGATTGCCGGCGACTCGCACCCGTAAGCCGCGCGAGGCGAATGACCGGAAATTGCGCTTAAGCCGGAGCGTGCGGAGGGAATCGCGCCGACTGGCAGATTTTTGAATTCACCATAAGCTTGACTTATCGATTTTGGAGACCGAGTTCCCCGGCGGGATCGGCTCTCGTGATGGCAAATCCTTATTGTTGTACTCATCTTTTTTTTTGCTGAACAGCGCAATAAATCAAATAAGAATTTTCTTATATAGGCTCTTCGCGTTTAAGATACCGGCCAAGGAAGTGACCGTTGTCAAACGGCCATCAAGTCGGTTTAACGGACTTTGGCAGGCGGGCTTGACCGTCCGTTCTGGCGCGCTATATGCTCCCGAACCATGCGGGTTCCGATTCCCGCGAACGCGATGCATTTTCAAGACAACGAATCAGCGACGCAGGCTGCTGGGAGAGGCGGCCGGGGTCCGACGACAAGAAACCTATGAAACCGGCGAAACGTATCCGCAAAATTCCCATCAAAACGCTTGCAGTTGCCGCTGTCATTTTCTTTGCCGGATTCGCAGCGTATGGCGGTGTTAATGGCTTTTTTGCGTACACCAACCAGATGGACTTCTGTATCTCCTGCCACACCATGCAGGTCAACTATGAGGAGTACAAGGAGACAGTCCATTTCAAAAATGCCTCCGGTGTACAGGCGACCTGTGCCGATTGCCACGTTCCCAAAGCGTTCTTCCCCAAGCTGGAGGCGAAGATCTTCGCGGCCAAAGATGTCTGGCACGAAATCCTGGGTACCATCGACACGCCCGAGAAATACGAAGCCCACCGTTGGAACATGGCCAGTCGGGTATGGGACAAGATGCGCGCGACCGATTCGCGCGAGTGCCGGAGCTGTCACGACTTCGGCAACATGGATCTGAGCGGGCAGAGCCGAATGGCCCGCAACAAGCATTCGCAGGCGACGATGGAAGGGAAGACCTGTATCGATTGCCACAAGGGGATCGCGCACAAGGAGCCGGATATCCCCCTGGATGACATCAACCTGGATGACATCCAGTTGTGAGTATCCAGGCATGAGGGCGAGCAGGATTGTCATTGCCGCGGCCGGCTTCTGGTTCGCGGTAGCGGCGCAGGCTGACCCGGGCCTCGATCTGCGTGAGGCGGCGCTGGTTGGGGATATCGATCTGGTTCAGAAGCTCCTCGATGCAGGAGTCGATTCCAACTCGGCCGGACGTTATGGCAAATCGGCCCTCATGTTCGCCGCCGAGGAAGGCAGCCTCGATGTGGCGGTACTGCTGATCGAGCGCGGGGCAGACGTAAACGCCGCAAGTATCGCTGGGTGCTCGGCCCTGACCTATGCTGCGGAGGGTGGTCATCTCAAGGTGGCTGAACTTCTGCTCAGCAAGGGGGCGCATACCGAGCAGAAGACCCGGGCCGGATGGGATGCGTTGATGAGTGCGGCTCGTTACGGCTATAACGACATGCTCGCGCTGCTGATTGGGCACGGGGCCAAGCTGAACAGTTCCGACAAGGACGGGCGTACCGCTCTCATGGCCGCGGTGGAACGCGGCAACAGTGATGCGGTCCGGATGCTGACCGAGGCGGGCGCCGAAAAATACCTGCGTGACAAGGATGGCGCCAGCGCCCTGATGCTGGCCGCGGCCTCCGGCAATACCGAGATCACCCGCCTGTTGCTGGAGGCGGGGGACAATCCGGATGCACGTGCGGCGGATGGGACCACTCCGCTCATGTGGGCCACCGAGGCGGGTCACGGGACGGTCATGCAGCTGCTCATCGAGCATGGTGCTGACATCGACCACCAGGACCTGGAGGGCAACACGGCACTAATGTTGGCGGTGCGCAACGGTCATCGGTCCGCGGTGGAGGTTCTGATCGATGCCGGTGCGGACCTCTTCGTGCGGAACGCTGGCGGCAAGACTGCACTGGAGATCGCCCGGATCTACCGCAAAGAGTTTACCGGACTCCTGCAGAAGGCGGGGGCCAGGTAATTTTTCCCCCAAGACGGGGGCTTTTTTCGTCACGTCAGTTCGGCGGATACCAAAGGAGAAACCATGAATAGAAAGCTAATGCTGAGCGCACTGGTTCTCGGTGGGCTTGCTCTTGGGGGGACAGCATCGGCGGCGACGCCCAGTGCCGAGATGCTGGCCAACACATGTGCCGGGTGTCACGGTACCTATGGGCTGAGTCAGGGACCCGCGTCCCCGACCATTGCCGGTATCTCCAAGTCCTATTTCATCGATACGATGAAGGAGTACAAGGAGGGTTCCCGTGCCTCCACCATCATGACCCGCATCGCCAAGGGCTACTCCGACGAGGAGATCGAGGCGATGGCCGGTTACTTCTCTTCCCAGAACTACGCCGGCCGCAAGCAGTCCTTCGACACCAACCTGGCCAAGCGTGGTTACCTGCTGCACGACAAGTACTGCGGCAAGTGTCATGAGGATGGCGGCCGTTCCTCCGATGATGACGCCGGGCTGCTGGCCGGCCAGTGGATTCCCTATCTGGAGTACACCTTCTCCGACTATATGAGCGGCGCCCGTGAGATGCCGAAGAAGATGGCCAACAAGGTCAAGGAGCTTCAGGGCGATCACGGCGACGACGGCATCAAGATGCTGCTCAATTACTACGCCAGCCAGGGCGAATAACGGGACTCCGGGGGAATAGACATGGCACAGATTACGCGCAGAAACTTTCTGAAACTCTCCGGTGGAGCCACCGCACTCGGTGCATTCGGCTTCCCGCACGTCTCCATGGGCGCCGGCAAGAAGGTTGTCGTCGTCGGTGGCGGCATCGGCGGCTCCACGGCCGCGAAATACATCCGCCTGATGGATCCCTCCATTGAGGTGACCCTCATCGAGCCGAACAAGGACTATTACACCTGCTTCATGAGCAACGAGGTGCTTGGCGGCAACCGGGACCTCAACAGCATCAAGTTCGGCTATGACGGCCTGCGCAAGCACGGGGTCACGGTGGTGCACGACCTGGTGACCGGCATCGACGGCAAAAAGGTCACCACCGCCAGCGGCAAGAGCTTCGCCTTCGATCGCTGCATCGTCTCCCCGGGTGTCGACCTTAAGTGGGAGAGCATCGGTGGTTACAGCAAGGAGGTCGCCAACAAGATCCCGCACGCCTGGAAGGCGGGCGAGCAGACCCGTATCCTGCGCTCGCAGCTGGAGGCGATGAAGGATGGCGGTACGGTCATCCTGGCCGCTCCGCCCAACCCCTTCCGTTGCCCCCCGGGGCCGTACGAGCGTGCCTCGCAGATCGCCTGGTACCTGAAGAACCACAAGCCGAAGTCCAAGGTCGTCATCCTGGATCCGAAGGACAAGTTCTCCAAGTTCGGTCTGTTCACCGCTGGCTGGACCAAGCACTACGGCTACGGTACCGACAACGCCCTGATCGAGTGGGTCAGTGGTGCCCAGGGCGGCAAGGTGGAATCGGTGGACGCAGGTGCCATGAAGGTCACGGCCGCGGTCGAGGAGTTCAAGGGCGATGTCATCAACCTCATTCCTGCCCAGAAGGCCGGCAAGATCGCCTTTGATGCCGGACTGGTGGATGACAGCGGCTGGTGCCCGGTCGAAGGCAAGACGTTCGAATCCAAGAAGATTCCCAACGTCCACGTAATCGGTGACGCCGCGATTGCCTCGCCGATGCCGAAGTCCGGCTACGCGGCCAACTCCCAGGCCAAGGTGGCTGCAGCTGCCGTGGTGGCACTGTTGAACGGTTCGGAGGCCCCCCAGCCCTCCTACGTCAACACCTGCTACAGCATCATTACCCCTGACGACGGCATCTCCGTGGCGGCGGTGTACAACTACGCCGATGGCAAGATCGGTGGGGTTCAGGGTGCGGGTGGTCTTACCCCGGGCTATGCGGATACCACGATGGAGATGCGCAAGCGCGAGGTGCTCTACGCCCACTCCTGGTTCCAGAACATCACCCACGATACGTTTGGTTGAACCGGGGCGTAGCCCACGACAAGGAACGGGGCCCTTCGGGGCCCCGTTTTTGTTTTTGGCTTTCCCTCGCCGAAGGTGATTGACGCGGTGGCCGTAGGGAAATCACCCCAAGGGGAGGGGTGACAACCGTGCGCCGGGAGGCGATCCTTAGCGGATTGCGAATCGGCACTTCAGGAGGCAGCGATGAACGACGACAGCAGTGTGACCAAAGAGGAGCGTATTCTGCGGGTGATGCGGCACGTTCTCGGCCGCGTGGCACGGGATACGGCCACCCAGCCCGGCATGCGTCACCCGCTCAGCGAGGGGACCATCACCGATATTCGCGATTGCCTCGCACTGATCAGCGAGCGCGAAAGGGAACTGGTGGATGAGCGTGGCGGTACCACTGACGCCCGCCCACGCTATGTCGACGATCCGCGCCCGCAGGGCGATGTGGTGGTTTCCATCACCGATATCCGGCGGACTCCGAAGGAGAAGTGAGGCTGCTCAGCGCTGCCCGGATCAACACTCGGCCGCTCAAACATGAAGGAGATTCGGTTCTTTATCGACATCCCGGCACACCGCTACCTGGCTTTCTACCAGGGGGCTGCCGACCAGGTGGTCACAACCGCCGTGGACGGCCGCCGCGTGCGGTTTCCCGCCCACATACTTCGACCCTTCGTCACCCACGACGGGATCCGTGGCGAATTTGCTCTCCGTTACGACGAATGCAACCGGTTTGCGGGGATCCGCAAGCTGCGTTGACCCGATCCGACAGTACCCCCGGCGCCCACGGGCATTCCGGTTTTCCGACCGTCACTTTCCCGCAAGCAACCCGTACCCAAATCGTCACTCAACCCGGCTAACGTGACCAGTCCTGGTCAGGGGCAGGTGGCCGGGGAAGGCCGAACACCCGGCATTTCCCGTGATCTGCCGCCTGGCTTGCACTGGACGAAGGGGACGGGCCGATGCTGCCGCAGGGGGAGTCACATGCGTTCGATTCCGCCGGTACCTTGCCATCAGCAATGGCGTGTCGGTGCGATACGGATCCATTGTCGAATCTGTTCGAGTGGGCGCCTTTCGCGGTCCTGGTCACCGATCCCGCCAGCGGGCGTTTTCGGTTCGTCAATCGTGCCGGCCAGCGCCTGCTCGGTTACGACCGGGACTCCTTCACCCGGCTGGTGCTCAGCGACATCATTCCCGATGCGCAGCTCCTTCGCCTCCTGACACGGAGCCCCCATCCGGCGACTGCCCCCGCAGCCCGGAGCGCCCCGGTGAGGGTGATCCGCAAGGACGGGGTCGAATTGCGGGTAGGGCTGACGCCCTACCGTGCGTTGCTGGAGAACCGCACGTATTGGATCTCCATCATCGAAGACCAGACAACCCGTTCAGCTATAGAACGTGAGCTGCGACTTGCCGCCGCGGCCTTCGAGCAGGTTCAGGACGGAATTCTCATCACCGACGGCAACCTGCGAGTTGAACGCGTCAATAAGGCGTTCTGCCGCATGTTCGGCTACTCACCAGCCGAATCGATCGGACGGCGGCCGCGCGATCTGCTGCGACCGGACTACGACCGCTGGGTCCTGTACCAGGATCCGTGGAGAGTCCTGGATGAGGGCGCTGTCTGGCAGGGGGAGGTGGTTGCCCGACGCAAGGTTGGCGAGCAGCTCCCGGTCCGCCTGCGGATTCACCGGGTCCGGTCAGACAGTGCCACTTCACAGCATGCCGTCACGGTGGTCAGCGATCTCTCCGGACGCAAGGAGGCCGAACACCAGATTCATCGTCTGGCCTACTACGACGTGCTCACCGATCTTCCCAACCGCTCGCTGTTAAGCGACCACCTCCGCCGAGCACTGTCGCGGGCACGGGAGCGTGGCAGGCGATCGGCACTGCTCTGTCTCGATCTGGATCGATTCAAGGACATCAACGACACACTCGGTCCGGCGACCGGAAATGAGCTGTTGCGGTTGATGGCTGATCGGTTGCGCACTGTCCTTCGTGAAGAGGACTTCATCGCCCGCATGGGGGGCGATGAGTTTGCCATCGTGCTGGAAGGGGTGCGTGACGAGCATTCGGTGGCGCTGGTCGGCGACAAGGTCCTGAATGCATTCGCCCACCCCTGTCGGTTGGGCGACACCGAAATGGTGCTGGGGGTCAGCATCGGTATCGCGCTCTTTCCCGATCACGCCGGCGATCCGGATACGCTGTTGCGCCACGCCGACACAGCGCTCTACCGGGCGAAGGAGCAGGGCCGCAACCTGTACCGGTTCTACACGCCGGAACTCGGCCAGATCACCTCGGAACGGTTTCACATCGAGCGCGAGCTGCGCCGCACCCTGGAGCAGGGTGAATTGCAAATCCATTATCAGCCTCAGGCACGTGCCGCTGACGCCTCCATGGTCGGCGGGGAAGCGCTGCTTCGCTGGCAGCATCCGGAACGTGGCTGGATCTCTCCGGCACAGTTTATTCCAATCGCCGAGGAGAGCGGCTTAATCCTCGAACTCGGTCGCTGGGTGTTGCAGCAGGCGTGTGCCGATGCTTACGCCTGGAACAGCTCCGGCCTCCGGCCGATCCGGGTGGCGGTCAACCTGTCGGGGAAACAGGTAATCGATGGGCGCATCGTCGATATCGTCGCCGAGGCACTCGACAGCAGCGGACTGGTTCCGGAACAACTGGAGTTGGAGATTACCGAGAGCTTCGTCATCAAGAACCCGGAGCAGGGAATTCGAACCCTGAACGCGCTGAAGGCGCTGGGGGTCTCGCTGTCAATGGACGACTTTGGTACCGGCTACTCCTCGCTGAGTTATCTGCACCGATTCCCCATCGACCGGGTGAAGATCGACCGGACATTCATCGCCGGGCTTCCCGGTGACAACTACGGCGTGGCCATCACCTCCAGCATCCTCGCCATCGCCCACACGCTGGGCATGGAGGTGGTGGCCGAGGGGGTTGAAACCGCGGAGCAACTGGCCTTCCTGCGCGACAAGGGGTGTGACGAGATCCAGGGCTACTATCTGTGCCGGCCACAGCCGGCTTCCCGATTTCTCGCTTTCTACCGGCGCCTGGCGCGTCTGAGCCCGCACGGGCGCGGCGAAGCCTGGGCGGTTGTCCCTACTCTGCAGGCGGCGGACAACGCGTGAACGTCTGCAACGAAATTGCCGCTGAGGTGTCGGGCGGGAAGCCGGGCGCCGCCATGCCGCATGCCGACACTGCCGCGCTCGATCTGATCTGCGCCAGTTCAACCGTTGGCGAGTTGCCCGGCTACTCGATCAAGGTGGTCGCATCCGCCCCGGTCGCCGAACTCGTTGCCCAGTTTGCGAACACTCCGCGGCTGCCCGGGGTGCTGATCATGGAGGCGGATCGCCCGACCGCCGTGTTGTCCCGGGCGCGTTTCGTAGAACGTCTGGCGTTCGGCAAACCGGTGCACACCGTAGCAGCAGTGATTGGACCTGACTCCAGGATTGAGACGGTCCCCGAAACGATGTCGGTCGTAGCGGCGGCCGACCGCGCTCTGGCGCGAGAAGGGGCGGGTGTCCATGAACCGATGGCGGTTGAGCGGGCCGACGGGGTGATCGCGTTGGTCGACCTCCATCTGCTGTTGCGTGCTCATCTACGTGTGCTGCAGCTGAACAATCGCGAACAGCGCCTCCTGATCGAGGAGGTGTCCGGTTACACCGCCGGACTTGAACGGGAGGTGAGTACGTTGCGGCGCAGCCAGGAGGGGCTGTTTCAGGCGCGCAAGCTGGCAGCGCTCGGTCAACTGGTCGCAGGGGTCGCCCACGAAATCAACACGCCGGTCGGGGTGGGACTGACCGCGGTCACCCACCTTCAGGAACGTACCGCCGAGTTTCAGCACGCGTTCAAGGGGGGGGCGTTGCGCAGGACCGACGTTTATCGGTTTCTCGGCACCGCGACGGAGTCGTGTGACTTGATCTATTCCAACCTGAAGCGCGCAGCGGACCTCGTGAAGAGTTTTCGTCAGGTTGCGGTCGATCAGGCGAGCGAGAAGCGGCGTACCTTCAATCTGAAGGAGTATCTGCACGAGGTGCTCTGGAGCTTGCAGCCACGCCTGAAGGAAACCCGCCACCGGATTGAGATTGCGTGCCCCGGTGACATCGTTCTCGACAGCTATCCCGGTGCCGTATGGCAGGTGATCAGTAACCTCGTGGTGAACACGCTGAATCATGCATTCGGCAACGGTGCCGGATGCATCAATCTCGAAGCGGTCGCGCACGGGGAGGCAGTCACTCTGCGCTATTCCAACGACGGGCGAGGAATCTCCCCCGAGAACCTGCAGCGCATCTTCGAGCCGTTCTACTCCACTCGCCATGACAGGGGCGGGGCAGGCCTGGGGCTTCACATCGTCTTCAACCTGGTTACCCACACCCTCGGCGGCTCCATCGAATGTCACAACCTTAATCCGACCGGGGTTCAGTTCACCCTGGAGATCCCGCGTGTTGCGCCTCACCGGGAGCAGGCCAGCGAGTCCAGTTCGGGACACAACGAAAAGGAGTGAAATATGAGCGGTGTTGGTGAATCCAATCCGGAGCAGACCCTGATTCTCAGGGAGGACGAGCATCCCCGTGAAGTGCCCGGTGAGGTCTGGAAGATTCTGATTGTCGACGATGATGACGAGGTGCACCACGTTACCCGCCTGGTGCTTGCCGATCTCTGCCATGGGGGGCGGGGGGTCTGTCTGATGAGTGCCTATTCCGGACAGGAGGCCCGGCACCTCCTGCATGCCCATCGGGATGTCTCGGTGATACTGCTTGACGTGGTGATGGAGAGCGAGGAGGCCGGGCTGCATCTTATCCGGCATATCCGCGAGGAACTCAACAACAGTTCAGTCAGAATCATCCTGCGCACCGGTCAGCCGGGACAGGCCCCCGAACGCCGGATTATCATCGAATACGACATCAACGACTACCGGGAAAAGACCGAACTCTCCGCCCAGAAGCTGTTCACCTCGGTGGCGGCTTCGGTGCGCGCCTTTGAGACCATTCAGCAACTGCAGGCGATCAACAGCAACCTGGAGGAGATGGTCGCAGCACGAACACAGGACCTGCGGCTCGCCTGCCAGGACCTGAGACGAACCGCCGAGGAGCTGCAGGCCCACCGTGATCGGCTGCAGTACGAACAGGAGCTGGCAAAAGCGCTTCTCGCCAACGTTCACGAAGCCGAACGGCTGGACTTTCCCAACCTGAGATACCGCCTCTGGCCTGTCGATGTGGCCAACGGGGATCTGATTCTTGCCGCCCGTGCACCCGATGGCCGGCAGTTGATCATGATCGGCGACTTCACCGGCCACGGCCTGCCTGCCGCTATCGGTGCCTTGCCGGTGGCAGACCTGTTCCATCGTGAGGTGGGGAGGGGGTGCAACATCCGGTCGTTGATCTCGTCGATCAACGACGAGCTCCATCGCAAGCTGCCCCGGGGGCTGTTCCTCGCCGCCTGTGTTATCGAAGTGGGGACCGACCAGATCGTGCACGCATGGAACGGCGGAGTACCGGCGGCCTTTGTCTACTCGGCTGACGCAGGTGTCCGGGAGCGCATCACCTCATCCGACCTGCCGCTTGGCGTGGTGCCGAGCGGTGAGTTGGCGTTCGACATTCAGCATCTGTCCACACGCAGGGGTGACCGGCTGTTCATCTATTCGGACGGCCTGGTCGAGGCGCGCAACCCGGAGGGGGAGATGTTTGGTGAAAAACGCCTGGAGCACTGTCTGCGTGAACACGGTGCCAGCGAAACCTTCTTCGAACGGGTACGCGAGCAGGTGGAGGCGTTCCTCGCGGGGAACCCGCAGGCAGACGACATCACCATGGCGGAACTGGTGCTGCACGCGACCTGAATGACAGGACCTTGACCAACCGGCTGCTAGGGAGACAGGCAATGGCAATCAGTGTGTGGGAGAACGACGATCACGTGGCGATTTCGGTCGAGGGGCGGTTCGATTTCAACCTCCATCAGGCGTTTCGGGCCGCCTACCGCAACTGCGACGGAAGCAGTACCCGCTTCAGTGTGGACCTGGGGGACGTCCAGTACCTCGACAGTTCCGCACTCGGCATGCTGCTGCTGTTGCGTGAACACGCGGGGGGGGACGGCAGGAAAGTGGCCCTGTGCAACTGTAACCCCCCGGTAAAGGAGTTACTGAAGCTGGCCCGCTTCGACCGGTTGTTTACCCTGATCTGAACCGGTAGCGGGGCTAGCCCCCGATCACCGCCCCCAGACCCGGCAGGGCACGGTCGACACTGGCATATCCCTCGCTAATCGCATCTTCTGCGCGGTCGAATTCGAGCAGCCCCAGATGGGCCAGACGGGGGGTGATCAGCACATCGGGCGGATCGTCCGCCAGGCGTGATCGGGTGATCCGGTCCTGCATGATGTTGATGGCGCTGGCGAGCACATCGAACAGCCCCGGCTGTGCCGTCGGATGACGGGTGAGCAGCCGTCCGAAGCCCGCCTCGCCGACGCCGGAGCGCAACCGCTCCAGAAACTGATACCAGGGCGCCTCCGCCTGCGGCCGTCGGGGATCGGTGATCGCGTCGTCTCCGTGGAGGTGGCGGCCAACGATGTCGCCGTTGAGGTTGACTGCGATGATCCGGTCCGCCCCCAGTGCCCGGCACAGCGAGATGGGCACCGGGTTGACCAGTCCGCCGTCCACCAGCAGTTGCTCTTCGATGACGACCGGGGTGAACAGTCCCGGCAGGGCGATGGAGGCGCGTACCGCCGAAAGCAGCGGGCCGTGGTCCAGCCACACCTCCTCGCCGGTGCGCAGGTTGGTGGCCACGGCGCCAAACCGCCGGGGCAGACTCTCGATGGTGTCGTGGCCCAGGTGGTGATTGAGCATCTCCATCAGGTTTTCCCCACCGATGAAGCCGCCGCCGCCCACGGTCGGGTCGAGGGCACGGACGATATCCCACCAGTCCAGTGAACGGACCCACGCCTCCAGCCCGTCGAGCGTCCCGCTGCAGTAACCTGCCGCCACCAGCGCCCCGATGGAACTGCCGCATACCACGTCCGGTTCAATACCGCGGTCCGCAAGGGCGCGGAGCACTCCGATGTGGGCCCAGCCGCGTGCCGCGCCGCTGCCGAGCACCAGGCCGATCCGTTCTCTACTCATCCATACCTCCGGAAGCCCCATTATCCCAAAAACGGCAGCTGGACTCTCGCCAAGACGCAAAGACGCAGAGAAAAGAGAAACAAGGCAGTCGTTGCGGTTCCACCCGGAAGGTATTGCCGTTGATGGGTACAGACGGTTTGTTTCTTATTGGCGTGCTCGGCGTCTTTGCGAGAGTAACTGCGGTTTCCAGGATTATGCGGGCGCCGCTCCGGGTCGCCGGAAGCGGGAATGCGGGTTAACATCATCCCCCATGGACGTACTATCCCGATTCAGGTTCCCGGCGCTGCTCCCGGGGTTGTTGCTCTGCCTGCTGGTCGCGCCGCTGGAGCTGCCTGCGCAGGAGATCCCCGATCCCTGGGCCGACTGGCCGGACGAAGAGGAGTCCTCGCTCTCTTTCGACGACAGCCCGCTGGAAGAGGAGGTCCGTGTACCCGCCTGGTTCCGGCTCAGCTTCCTCGATCTGAGGGAAGACCTGGCTGACGCAGTGGCCCACCGCCGCAAGGGGCTCATTGTCTATTTCGGCCAGAAGTACTGCCCCTACTGCAAAAAGCTGATGGAGGTGAACTTCGGCAAGCGGGATATCGTCAGGTACACCCGCAAGCACTTCGACGTCGTGGCCATCGATATCTACGGCGATCGGACAGTCACCGACCTGGGGGGCAATGAACTCAGCGAGAAGGCGTTCGCCGAACGCGAGAATACCAACTTCACCCCCTCCCTGATCTTCTACGATGCGGAAGGGGAGGAGGCGTTGCGGCTACGCGGGTATCACCCCCCTTATCAGTTTCGTGCCGCGCTGGAGTACGTGGCGGACGGCCACTACCGACGGGAGTCATTCCGCAGCTACCTGGAGCGGGCCGATCCGCCGCTCGCCTTCGAAATCGGCGGCCTGAACGAGGCCGGTTTCTTCTCGCCCGCCCCCTACGCGCTCGACCGCTCGCGGATACCTGCCGAGAACCCGCTCATCGTCTTCTTCGAGCAGGGGGACTGCCACGCCTGCGATGTACTCCATTCCGAGCCGTTGCAGGAGGAGGAGATCCGCGAACTGCTGGGCCGTTTCGACAGCGTGCAGCTCGACATGTGGGCGCAGACACCGGTCCTGACACCGGGCGGCAAGAGGACCACCGCGCGTGCCTGGGCCGACGAGCTGGGCATCTTTTATGCGCCGACCCTGGTGTTCTTTGACGAGCACGGCACGGAGATCCTGCGGGTGGATTCGGTGGTGCGCTTTTTCCGCCTGCGCAGCGTACTGAACTACATCCTGAGCGGCGTCTGGCGCGATGGAGTCACTTTGCAACGTTGGCGTGGAGATCCGGTTGGAGATTGAGCGCCTCATCGAGCTGATGGCGCGGTTGCGCGACCCGGACGGCGGCTGCCCCTGGGATCGTGAGCAGACCTTCGCCACCATCGCCCCGTACACCCTCGAGGAGGCGTACGAGGTCGCCGATGCGATCGAGCGCGACGAATTCGGCGAGCTGCGCGACGAACTCGGTGACCTGCTGTTCCAGGTCGTGTTCCACGCCCGCATGGCGGAAGAGGCGGGACTGTTCGGTTTCGCCGACGTGGTGACCTCCATCGTCGACAAGATGACCCGCCGCCACCCTCACGTCTTCGGTGACGTGGAGATGCGTGATGCCGAGGCCCAGACCCGTGCCTGGGAGGCGCAGAAGGCACAGGAGCGCGCCAACCGGGCAGAGGGGGAGCACAGTGTGCTGGATGGGGTGCCGGTGTCACTGCCGGCGCTGGTCCGCGCCGAAAAGCTGCAAAAGCGCGCGGCGCGGGTGGGCTTCGACTGGACCGAGCCCACCGGTGTGCTGGAGAAGGTCGGCGAGGAGTTGGAGGAGGTGCGTGCCGAACTCGCTGCCGGTGATCGCGACCGGCTGCACCAGGAGTTGGGCGACCTGCTTTTCTCCTGCGTCAATCTGGCGCGCCACACCGGGGTGGACCCGGAAGGTGCCCTGCGCGCCGCGAGCAACCGTTTCGAGCGCCGCTTCCGTGGTGTGGAGAGCCACCTGCGGCGGGGCGGCCGTACTCCCGAGCAGGCCACGCTGGAGGAGATGGACGTGCTGTGGGAACAGGTGAAGACAGCGGAGAAGAGCAAGGATTGAGCCGGCGGCAAGCCATTCTGCTGGTCGAGGACGAGCCGGATATCGCGGCGGTGATGCGGTTGGCCCTTGAAGAGTTGGGCGGCTACCGGGTGACCGTCTGCGGCAGCGGCGAGGCGGCACTGGAGGCGTTCGCGACGCAGGTGCCCGACCTGATCCTGCTCGATGTCATGCTGCCGGACATGGACGGCCCCGTCCTTCTGGCCCGCCTACGCGGCCGCCCCGGCGGTGCAACGATTCCGGTGGTGTTCGTCACCGCCCGTGTGCGGCCTGCCGAACAGGAGCGGCTGCGGGCGCTCGGCGCCCTGGATGTGATCAGCAAGCCGTTCGACCCCATGACATTGGCGGAGCGGCTGCGGGCGCTCTGCGCCGATTCCGAACGGTAAGGCGTCCCGCTTTACCTTCCGGCGGTGCGCCCCGATTTGGGGCGCACCGCCGCCGATTGCCCGAAGGCAGTGCATTGCGGTGTCACGCCCTGGCAATAACTCACTGTTTTTCCAATTGGCACTCCCTTGGTGCGCTTCTTGCACCCTCCTGGCGCGACACTCAATGCCGTGAGGTTTTACCAATGGAGCAGCCAAACGCAGCTGCCGATGTCCTGTTCGTTCTGCTCGGCGCCATCATGGTGCTGGCCATGCACTCCGGATTCGCCTTCCTGGAGGTGGGTACGGTCCGCAAGAAGAATCAGGTCAATGCGCTGGTCAAAATCATCGCCGACTTTGCCGTCTCGACCATCGCCTATTTCTTTCTCGGCTACCTGATCGCCTACGGCATCGGATTCTTCGACGCCGCCTCCGTGCTCGCCGAGAGAAGCGCCTACGACCTGGTGAAGTTCTTCTTCCTGCTCACCTTCGCCGCCGCCATTCCCGCCATCGTCTCGGGAGGCATCGCCGAGCGGGGCCGGTTCAATCCGCAGCTCGCCGCCACCTTCGTCCTGGTGGCGCTGGTCTATCCGCTGTTCGAGGGGATTGCCTGGAACGGCAACTTCGGCATTCAGGGGTGGATCGAGGAGACCTTCGGGGCCGGTTTTCACGACTTCGCCGGTTCGGTGGTGGTGCACGCCGTAGGCGGCTGGATCGCCCTTGCCGCGGTGCTGCTGCTCGGGCACCGCAAGGGGCGCTACGGGCGGAATGGCGAGGTCTACGCCCACCCGCCCTCCAGCATCCCCTTCCTTGCCCTCGGCGCCTGGATCCTCACCGTGGGCTGGTTCGGTTTCAACGTCATGTCGGCCCAGAGCCTGGAGGGGATCAGCGGGCTGGTGGCGGTCAATTCACTGATGGCAATGGTGGGCGGAATTCTGGCGGCCCTGTTTGCCGGGCGCAACGACCCTGGATTCGTCCACAACGGGCCGCTGGCGGGGCTGGTGGCGGTGTGTGCCGGTTCCGACCTGATGCACCCCGTCGGCGCGCTGGCAACCGGTTTGGTGGCCGGTGCCCTGTTTGTCTGGACCTTCACCCTGGCCCAGAACCGCTGGAAGATTGACGACGTGCTCGGTGTCTGGCCGCTGCACGGCCTGTGCGGTGCCTGGGGCGGCATCGCTGCCGGCATCTTCGGCACCACCGCTCTCGGCGGACTGGGCGGGGTGAGTATCGGGGCGCAACTGGTCGGGACGGCAATGGGTATCACCATCGCCCTGACCGGCGGTTTCCTCGTCTACGGGGTGTTGAAGTCGACCGTCGGTATCCGGCTCTCCGAGGAGGAGGAGTTTCAGGGCGCGGACCTCTCCATCCACAAGATCAGCGCCGAGCCGGACTTTGCCTGGGGCGGTTCGGCCTTTACCGACGACCCGGCGCCGGAGGGGCGCCCCGGCGCATCTCGCCCTCTCCCGCGCCACCCCTGACCCGAAATGCCCCGGCGGGTTCCCCGCCGGGGGCTTCCCCCCAGCATTCTTCACCGCCCGTTCATCCTTGTGACACGGTGCCGCAAACGACTCCGGGGAAACTGGCATTCTGACGCGCGTCGGCCGGGGCGTCCCGGCACACGCCCATTCCTGTGGGGAGAGCGCCATGCGCAACCTGACCATCAAGACGCGGCTGATCCTGACCATCGGATTCCTCATCGTCCTCCTGGTGGCACTCGCCGGGCTTGGCCTCGGCGGGATGCACTCCAGCAACGCCCACCTGGAGTCGGTGTATGAGAACCGCACTGTGCCGATCGGCGATCTGGCTCACATTAATGACCTGATGCGGGGACAGCAGCAACAGCTGCTCCTCGGGGCACAGCACGACCCGCGCCTGCCCGAGAGCGAGTTCCACGAGAACACACACCCGGTGACCATGCACACCGACGCCGTGCGCAAGAACAACGAAGAGATCGATGCCATCTGGACCTCCTTCAAGCGGCTGCAGCACTCGGCGGAAGAGGAGAAGCTGGAGCACGACTTCGAGGCGGCACGGCGCGACTTTGTCGAGAACGGCCTCAACCCCGCCCTCGGCTACCTGGAGGCGGGCCAGTTCAACAAGGCCAACATGCACAACGTGCTGGAGATCATCCCCCGCTTCAACAAGGCGAAGGCGATCGCGGAAGAGCTGCTCCTGCTCCAGGTGCAGGGAGCCGAACACGAGTTCACGGAGGCGGACGAGGCGTTCTCCTTCATCAGCGCCATCACCATCGGCGCCATCGTGGTGGGCGTCCTGGTCGCCGGGGTGATCGGTTTTCTGCTCATCCGGGCCATCACCCGCCCGCTCAATGATGCGGTTCAGCTGACCGGCCAGATTGCCGAAGGTAACCTCACCGGCAGCGTGGAGGTGCATTCGAGCGATGAGATCGGCCGACTGATGGCCGCCCTCAAGCAGATGCACGGCAAGCTGCGGGAGGTGGTCGGGGCCGTCAGCGCCGCTACCGACACCATCACCTCGGCGGCGGGGGAGATCGCCCAGGGCAACATGGATCTCAGCCAGCGCACCGAGGAGCAGGCCTCCTCCCTGGAGGAGACCGCCTCCAGCATGGAGGAGCTCACCTCCACGGTGAAGCAGAACGCCGACAACGCCACGCAGGCCAACCAGCTGGCGGCGAACGCCCGCGACCGGGCGGAGAAGGGCGGTGAGGTGGTGGGCAACGCGGTCTCGGCGATGGAGAACATCACCGCCTCAAGCAAGCGCATCGCCGACATTATCGGTACCGTCGACGCCATCGCCTTCCAGACCAACCTGCTGGCGCTGAATGCGGCGGTGGAGGCGGCCCGCGCCGGCGAACAGGGACGTGGCTTCGCCGTGGTTGCCGCCGAGGTACGCAACCTGGCCCAGCGTTCCGCCGATTCGGCCAAGGAGATCTCGGAACTCATCAACGAGAGCGTCTCCACCATCGGCGAAGGGTCACGGCTGGTCAACGAGTCGGGCGACACGCTGCGGGAGATCGTCGACGCGGTGAAGAAGGTGAGCGACATCGTCTCCGAGATCGCCGCCGCCAGCGCAGAACAGTCGGCCGGTATCGACCAGGTGAACAAGGCGGTGATGCAGATGGACGAGATGACCCAGCAGAATGCCGCCCTGGTGGAGGAGGCCGCCTCGGCCAGCAAGGCGATGGAGGATCAAGCCCAGGACCTGGCCAAGGTGATGAGCTTCTTCAACACCGGCGCCGCCACCGACGCCCGCGCGAAGACGCCGGACGCTCCCCGGAAGGCAGCGCCGAGCCAGAAGCCCGCGACACCCAAACAACCTCAACAGGCTGCCGCCAGACCCGCGCCCAAACCGGCGAAGCAGGCCGCTGCCCGTCCGGCGGGCGAGGAGGAGTGGGAGGAGTTTTGAAGATCAGGGGCGAGGGAGCAGGGGCTAGGGGCTAGGGATCAGGGGCGCGCTTCGCGCGCAAATCAGAAAACATGAAGTTTCCCTGGCCCTGGCCCTGGCCCCTGGTTCCCTAGCCCCTAACCCCTAGCCCCTTATTTGATACAAACCTTCCGGACCTGATGGATGTCAGTCAGGCCCTGCAGCACCTTCTCGATGCCGTCCTGCTTCAGGGTACGCATCCCCTCCTTGAGCGCCTGGGCGGTCAGCACCGAGACCGGCGACTCTTCCAGAATCAGCTTCTTTATCGAATCGGTGCCGGCCAGCAGTTCGTGGATACCGATGCGGCCCTTGAATCCGGTCCCCCCGCAATCCTCGCAGCCGTCCGCCTTTGCCAGCCGGAAGGTGCCGTCCTTTTCCCCGAAGCGGGTCTGCCAGTCGTCCAGCACCTGCGTGCGAATGTGTTCCGGATCGTCGTCGACGCCGATGAGCTCATGGCAGTACTCCAGCACCAGTTCGTGTATCTCCTCCTCGGAGGCGGTGTAGAAGGTGCGGCACTTGGGGCAGTAGCGTTTGGTGAGACGCTGGGCGAGGATGCCGAGCAGCGCATCGGCGAAGTTGAACGGGTCCATCCCCATGTCGAGCAGACGAACGATGCTCTCCGGTGCGCTGTTGGTGTGCAGGGTGGAGAAGACCAGATGACCGGTGAGCGAGGCCTCGACACCCATGCTGGTGGTCTCCTTGTCGCGCATCTCGCCGACCATGATGATGTCCGGATCGGCGCGCAGGAAGGCGCGCATGGCGGCGGCGAAGGTAAGGCCGATCTTGGTGTTGACCTGTACCTGACGCAGCCCCTTCTGGGTGATCTCCACCGGGTCTTCGGCGGTCCAGATCTTGGTGTCGACCGTGTTCAGGTGGCCGAGAATGGAGTGCAGGGTGGTGGTCTTGCCGGAACCGGTCGGGCCGCAGACGAAGAACAGCCCATAGGGTTTTGCGATCAGCTCCTTGAGCCGGGCATTGTTGGCGTCCGTGAGCCCCAGCTTGATGAGCGGCAGCGGCTCGCCGGCAGCAAGGATGCGCATCACCACATCCTCCTGCCCGCCGGCGGTGGGAATGGTGGCCACGCGCAACTCGATCTTCAGCTTGCTGAACTTGCGAAAGTCGATCTTGCCGTCCTGCGGCTTGCGCCGCTCGGAGATGTCGAGCCCGGCCATGATCTTGATGCGGGCGACCAGGGCGCTGCGCAGCTTGGCCGGCACCTCCATATAGCTGACCAGCGACCCGTCCTTGCGGATACGGACCACCGTCCTGCGGTCGGACGAAGGCTCGATATGGATGTCGGAGGCGTTCTGGTGGTGGGCGTCGATGATGATCTTGTTGACCAGCTTGACCACCACGTTGTCGGAGACTGCGGCCTCCTCCTCGAACTGGTCCTCCATCTCGTCCGGGCCGATTTCGTACTCCTCCAGCGAGACTTCTTCCGCGCCGCCCGATGCGTAGAGCAGGTCCAGGGTGCGGGCGATCTCCTCGGCGGAGGCCATTACCGGCTCCACATAGCGCTTGGTGTGGAACCGGATCGCCTCCATCGGCTCCCACGCCATCGGGTTCTCCAGCGCCACCACCAGCTTGTCGCCATAGGCGTAGAGCGGCACGATCTGGTGCTTGCGTGCCAGCTCCTGCGGGATCATGTCCACCGCTTCGGCATCGATCTGGAACTTGGCCAGGTCCACGAAAGGGATGTTGAGTTTCTTGGCGAGCGCCTGCTGAATGCTCTGGGTCGTGACCAGCCCCTGGTCGATGAGGATCTGGCCAAGCGGCTTACCGCGGTTCTGTTTTTGTGCCGCCAGTGCCCCCTCAAGCTGCATCTCGCTGATCATGTTCTCGGCGATCAGGATTTCACCGAGCTTCAGGTTGGGCGCCGACTTCTGCCGCTCCAGTGCCTTTTCCAGCTCATTGGCGGTGACCACCGCCTCGTCGCGCAGGTAGTCACCCAGCTTCTGGTTCCGCTGCTCCTCCTGCGAACTGAGCACTGAAGTGATCTGGTCGGCGCTCAGCAGGTTGTCCTCGACCAGCATCTCACCCAGCCGCGGACCGACCTGATAATCCTCGATGAAGCTGTTGGGGAGGAAAACCCGTGTGAAGTGCTTCGGATCGGGGGAGGGGAAGAGGAAGATGCCGTTACGGTCGGTGCGCAGGCCCAGTGTCTTGCCCCGCAGGCTGTCACCGTCCTTGAACGACACCTCGAACTGCTGCGGTTTGAGCGGGCCGGCATCCTCGCCGTGCTCCACCGCCGCCTTGTCCAGCAGCCACGTCCGGGGGGTCGGGAGATGTGCCAGCTTCAAATCCTCGAACGGGACCGCCCGTGGCTTGGCTTCACCCTCCACCGTGAGGAGCAGGTTGCCGCCGTCGTGGTCGAAATCGAACAGCGTCCCCATCAACTTCCCGCCCGCCCGCAGGTTCACGACCACCGGCTCATCGATATAGGCGGCGTTTTCGGAACTCGGGGCGCAGCGGGAGGGGAGGGGCAGAGGGACCATCTGCTGCTGAACGAATTGGGCTTTGGACATTGCTGCTCCTTTTCTTGTGGTCGTACGGCATTTCCATGCGCGAAAACGTGTAGATGATACACGTCCCGCCGGTTGGCCGGGAGCGCCCCAACCCTATAAACTTAGCCGCCCTGTTCCCCCGCTGAACCGAAATGCCACGCACCTTCTACATCAAGACCTTCGGCTGCCAGATGAACGAGTACGACTCGGGCAAGCTGGCGGACCTCCTGGCCGAGGCCTGCGGGCTTACCCCCGCCGAGACCCCCGAGGGGGCCGATCTGCTGCTGCTGAACACCTGCTCCGTGCGGGAGAAGGCACAGGAGAAGGTGTTCTCGCTGCTCGGCCAGTGGCGCACCCTCAAGGCGGAGCGGCCCGGCACCGTGATCGGCGTCGGCGGCTGTGTCGCCTCCCAGGAGGGGGAGGCCATCCGCACACGGGCGCCCTACGTGGACCTGGTGTTCGGCCCGCAGACCCTGCACCGGCTGCCGGCGATGCTGGCGGCGGTGGAGCGGGACGGCCGCCCGGTGGTGGATGTCTCCTTCCCCGAGATCGAGAAGTTCGACCGGCTGCCGGAGCCGCGTGCCGACGGGCCGACCGCCTTTGTCTCGGTGATGGAGGGGTGCAGCAAGTACTGCACCTTCTGCATCGTCCCCTACACCCGGGGTGAAGAGGTGAGTCGGCCGTTCGACGACATCCTCGCCGAGGTGGCGGAACTGGCCGCCCAGGGGGTGCGCGAGGTGACCCTGCTGGGGCAGAACGTCAACGCCTACCGCGGTGCCATGCACGACGGCGGCACGGCGGATCTCGCCCTGTTGATTGAATACGTCGCCACCATCGAGGGGATCGGGCGGGTGCGCTACACCACCTCCCACCCGGTGGAGATGAGCGACAGCCTGATCGACCTCTACGCCCGCGAGCCGAAGCTGGCGGGCCACCTCCACCTGCCGGTGCAGAGCGGCTCGGACCGCATTCTCGCCCTGATGAAGCGCAAGCACACCGCCCTGGAGTACCGGAGCCTGGTGCGCCGCCTGCGCGCCAACCGGCCGGAGCTCTCCCTCTCCTCCGATTTCATCGTCGGCTTCCCCGGCGAGAGCGAGGCGGACTTCGAGGCGACCATGAAGCTGGTTGAGGAGCTGGGGTTCGATCACTCCTTCAGCTTCATCTACAGTCCCCGCCCGGGAACCCCGGCGGCGGAGCTGCCGGACGACGTGCCGCTGGAGGTGAAGAAGGCGCGGCTCGCCCGGCTGCAGGCGCTCATCACCGGGCAGGCGCAGCGCATCAGCCGCCACATGGTGGGCAGCGTGCAGACGATTCTGGTCGAGGGCCCCTCCCGCCGCGACCCGGGCGAACTCTCAGGACGTACCGAAAACAACCGGGTGGTCAACTTCCCGGGCGATGCGGCGCTCATCGGCCGGTTCGTCGAGGTGCGCATCACCGAGGCGCTCTCCAACTCCCTGCGCGGTGAGGTGGCGGCCTGAATTTCCGCTGGGATACCCGGTCAAAATACCCGACAATTTCCGTAGTTCACCACAGCGGGTAGGGCGGATTACGCTGCGCTAGTCCCCCTACATCGGCTCTGTGCCTCCGTGCCTCTGTGGTGAGGCCTGAATTCAATTAAAGGACAGCGATTGAACGAGACACCCGATACCCTGGACCTGCGGCTGGAACCGGCCGACAACGTGCGGCTCGCCAACCTGTGCGGTCAGTTCGACGAACACCTGCGCCAGATTGAGCGGCGCCTGGGTGTGGAGGTGAACAACCGGGGCAACCTGTTCCGGATCATCGGCGACGGCGAGGCGGTGCGTGCCGCCGGCGAGGTGCTGCGCGGCCTCTACGAGGCGGCTGTAAACGAGACCCTGACCCCGGCCGGCGTGCATCTGTTCCTGCAGGAATCCGGCATCGAGGCACTGCTGGAGGAGGAGCAGGCTCAGGCAGCGGATCAGGTGAGCATCCGCACCAAGCGGGGCGTCATCCGCGGGCGCGGCCCCAACCAGCAGCTCTACCTGAAGCGCATCCTCACCCACGACATCAACTTCGGCATCGGCCCGGCGGGCACCGGCAAGACCTACCTGGCGGTGGCCTGCGCGGTGGAGGCGCTGGAGCGGGATGGGGTGCGGCGCCTGGTGCTGACCCGGCCCGCGGTGGAGGCGGGCGAGCGGCTCGGCTTTCTGCCGGGCGACCTGGCGCAAAAGGTGGACCCCTACCTGCGACCGCTCTACGACGCCCTCTACGAGATGATGGGGTTCGAGCGGGTGGCGAAGCTGATCGAACGCAACGTCATCGAGGTGGCGCCGCTCGCTTACATGCGCGGACGCACCCTGAACGACGCCTTCATCATCCTCGACGAGGCGCAGAACACCACCGTCGAACAGATGAAGATGTTCCTAACCCGCATCGGTTTCGGCTCCACCGCGGTGGTGACCGGCGACATCACCCAGATCGACCTGCCGCGCGGCGCCGAGTCGGGTCTGCGGCAGGTGGTCGATGTGCTGAACGATGTGGAGGGGATCAGCTTCACCTTCTTCCAGGCCAAGGACGTGGTGCGCCACCCACTGGTGCAGCGTATCGTCGGCGCCTACGAGCGCCACGACCAGGAGTCGCCGGGAGACAAGAAGCTCTAAACGCAGAGTGCGCAGAGGAGACAAAATGGTTGCGAATTCTGTTCCATCCTCTGCGTCCTCCGCGATGGAATATCTTTTCGAACGATGAACATCGAACTGGATTACCAGGTGGCGACGGATCGACCGGGGCTGCCGGAAGATGCGGAGGTGCTGGCGTGGGTGTCGGCGGCGCTCGCCGGCCGGCGCGAGGAGGCGGAGTTGACCGTTCGCGTGGTCGGTGAGGCGGAGAGTGCCGAGCTGAACGGCCGTTATCGCGGTAAGCGAGGACCCACTAACGTACTCTCGTTCCCCTTCGAGGCGCCGCCCGGGGTCGACCTTCCGCTGCTGGGGGATCTGGTCGTCTGCGCCCCCGTGGTGGCGCGGGAGGCGGCAGACCAGAACAAGCCCGAAGAGGCCCACTGGGCACACATGGTGGTCCACGGATGCCTGCATCTGCTGGGCTATGATCACATTGGAGAGGAGCAGGCCGAGGCGATGGAGAGGCTTGAAACGGACATCCTCGCTGGCCTAGGCTATCCCAATCCTTACGAGGAGCAGTGTCAGGACACTACCCACCCGCATGAACGAAGACCGACCTAGTAGTACCGCCGCCCCCGAGGGGCGGTCGCAACGCACCTGGCTTGAGCGGCTCGGCCAGGTCCTCCAGGGAGAGCCGCGGGACAAGGACGACCTCATCACCGTACTTCGTGAGGCGCGCGAACGCGGCCTCATTGATGTCGACGCACTGGGGATGATCGAGGGGGTGCTGGAGGTCTCCGAACTCCAGGTCCGCGACGTCATGATCCCCCGCTCGCAGATGGTGGTGGTCGAGCGCGATGCCGCGCTGAAGGATTTCCTCCCGGTCATCATCGAATCCGCCCACTCCCGTTTCCCTGTCATCGGCGAGAACCGCGACGAGGTGCTCGGCATCCTGCTGGCGAAGGACCTGTTGCCCTTCGTCGCCCAGGGGGAGGAGAATGGATTCAACATCCGCGAGATCCTGCGCCCGGCGTTCATCATTCCCGAGAGCAAGCGGCTGAATGTCCTGCTCAAGGAGTTCCGCACCAGCCGCAATCACATGGCGATCGTGGTGGACGAGTACGGCGGGGTCGCCGGGCTCATCACCATCGAGGACGTCATCGAGCAGATCGTCGGCGAGATCGAGGACGAGCACGACTTCGAGGACGAGGACTCCGACATCCTGCCGGTGGGGGACGGCCGCTACACGGTGCGGGCGCTGACCACCATTGAGGATTTCAACGAGCACTTCGGCACCGGGTTCAGTGACGAGGAGTTCGATACCATCGGCGGCCTGGTGGTGAATGGCTTCGGCCGTCTGCCGAAGCGCGGCGAAACCATCGAATTGGGCCGCTTCCAGTTCAAGGTGCTGCGCGCCGACGCCCGCCGGGTCTATCTTCTTGAGGTGTCCCTGGCCGCGGAGACCGCGGAACTGGAGACCGCCGACGGCGAATCCCGCGTCGACCACTGAAACGGTAGGGCGGATTAGCGAAGCGTAATCCGCCGACCTCGGGTTGCAATGAGTTGGGGTACCCGACGTCGGGTGCTTTGTTGTAATCACGATCGGCGGTAAGCGGATGCGCCCAGCGGTGGGTTACGCGGCGCGCAGACGCCGGCGAATGTTCACCGCTGTGCCAAGGCGCCACTAACCCACCCTACACCGAATATCCCGACCACCGAACTTGAACCCGTTCCTCGAAGGCAAACCCGGCCACATCGCCGCCCTGCTCGCAGGTGCGGCGCTGCCGTTCGCCTTCGCCCCGTTCGACCTGTTCCCGCTCGCTTTCCTTTCCCCCGCGCTGCTGTTCCTGCTCTGGCGCGGCGCCTCCCCCCGCACCGCCCTGCTGCGCGGATTCCTGTTTGGGGCGGGGCTGTTCGGCGTGGGGGTCTCCTGGGTGTTCGTCGCCATCCACGTCTTCGGCGAGACCGGGGTAATTCCGTCCGCCCTGCTGACCGGCGTCATGGTGGGTGTACTGGCCCTCTACCCGGGTCTGCTCGGCCTCGCCGCCGCCCAGCTCCAGAACCGCTTCAAATTCTCCGAACCGGTACGGCTCCTGCTGGTGCTGCCGGCCCTGTGGGTACTGGCGGAATGGTGGCGCGGCTGGTTCCTCACCGGCTTCCCCTGGCTCAGTCTCGGCTACTCGCAACTGGAGTCGCCGCTGCTCGGCTACGCCCCGGTGCTCGGCGCGTTCGGGGTCTCGCTCGCGGTGGCCCTCACCGCCGGCGCCCTGGCACTCATCGTGAGCACCTACCGCCGTAGCGACACAGGCACGCCCGATATCGCGGCTTCCGTCGCTCCTGCAGAAACCGGAACCCGTGCCCGTAGGAGCGGCGGAAGCCGCGAAAGCGCCCGGTCACGTTCGGTGGCGCTGCTGCTGATTGCGGCCGTCTGGGCGGGCGGTTTCGGCCTGTCGCAGATCCAGTGGTCACAACCGACCGGCGAGCCGATCGAGGTACGGCTGGTGCAGGGCAACCTGCCGCAGATCACCAAGTGGGACCCGGAGCAGATCCAGGCCCGGCTCGACACCTACGCCCGGCTCACCCTCGACAGCCTGGAAGGGGCCGATCTGGTGGTCTGGCCGGAGAACTCGGTCACCCTGTTCTATGACGACCTGTCCGAGTACTTCGACTGGCTCGGGGAGGAGGCACAGGCGGCCGGGGTGGACCTGGTGGTCGGCGTACCGGTGCGGGACGAGACCGGCCGCTACTGGACCAGCCTCACCCGTGTAGCCCCGGAGCCCGAGGACTACCGAAAACGCCATCTGGTACCGTTCGGGGAGTTCGTGCCGCTGGAGAGTCTGCTGCGCGGGTTGATCGGCTTCTTCGACCTGCCCATGTCCGGCTTCACCCCCGGCCCCGCGGTCCAGCCGCCGCTGATGCTGGCGGGTCAGCCGGCGGGTCTCTCCATCTGCTACGAAGACGCCTTCGGCAACGAGGTGATCGATGCCCTGCCCGAGGCCACCTACCTCCTCAACGGCAGCAACAACGCGTGGTACGGCAACTCCTTCGCGCCCCATCAGCACCTGCAGATCGCCCGCATGCGCAGCGTCGAGACCGCCCGCCCGCTGGTGCGCGCCACCACCACCGGCATCTCCGCCCTGATCGATCCGAACGGCCGCATCACCCACCGCTCCCCCCAGTTCCGGACCCACGTCCTCGCCGGTACAGTTCAGCCCATGCAGGGCGCCACCCCCTACGTGCGCTGGGGCGACGCCGCCATTCTCCTTCTGATTGCCGGCCTCACGCTCTTCTTCACCTTGCTGTCACACCCCACAAGGCGAAAATAGCTTCTGCGCACAGCGCAACCCTCGGCAAGCGATTGACTCCTTCCAAAGTCTGCCGGTCCATAGCCGCGGCTTTCAGTCGGCAGCCGTTAGTGGTCGACCTGGTGGTTCAGAACATCAAAGCCGTGGTCCGCCGCGGCGATTCTTCAATCTGCTCATCAGGGTCTTGCAGTCCACACTGCGCACCGCCTCCTTGCCGAAGAGGTGATGGGCACTGAAGTGCTCCAGTTGTGCCATATCCTCGGTCAGGGTGTGCATGTGCAGGCTCTGCATGTCGTTCATAACGTAGAGGCTGACTACCTCCGGCCGTGCAGCCAGTCCCTCGGCCACCTGCATTATTCCCTGTGGGGCAACCTTGATGTCGAAGAAGGCGGACACCGCCTTGCCGAGTTTCTCCGGGTTGACTACGGCGGTGAACTGTTCGATTACCCCCTCGTCCATGAGCCTGTTCACACGCTCGCGCACATGGGCGCGAGACACGTTGAGTTCACGGGCGATGTCGGCAAAGGTCGCCCGACCATCCTTGATCAGCAGGCCAAGTATCTTTGTATCCAGTGGTGACACGGCGAGGCTCCTCATTAGGTGGTGCGACTGCCGTTCACCTGCGCAATATCCGTACCATGGGCCGGCCAACCACCAACCGTATGCTCACGCCTTACATACGGTTGCCCGCCTCCATCGCAATCGTGCAAGGCTCTCCTGGTCAGCACCATCCTGGTGCGTACCTCCCCTCCGATTCAGTGCCACTTGTAAAGTGACCCGCCCCCACATGAACGCATGGCAACTGGATCGGCGGGAGGTTTGTTGACATCCGCGGCTCTCTACCGAAATTCACCCGCGGACTGTTATCACTTGTTTACCAAGCCGCCCGTGCTTCAGCAGGGTGCGAAACCTCCGGTTGTCAGCTGTCGCTGCGCCAGCAAAAAAAACAAAATCCACCCGTATTTCAGTGTGGTTAGCGCCAGCACCAACCCCTGGCACGATGGTTGCCTTAGGTCCTGCGGCACATTTGCCATCACGACTGAACATTCGGCAACAAGCCCACAAAATCCTGAGGCAACACCGGAGAGACCATCATGACCATGGATCGCCGCAAGTTTCTTACCGCCGGCATCAGTGCCGCCGCTACCGTCGGCGCACTGGCCGCACCCGCCCTGGTGCGGGCCGAGAGTGACAAGACCTACAAGTTCAAGATGACCTGCGCCTATCCGGGCGGGGCTCCCTTCTACTCCACCGGTCCGGGCAGTGCCACCGACTTCATCCGCCGCGTCGAGGCGATGTCCGGTGGCCGCATCAAGATCAAGTTCTATGCGGCGGGCGAATTGATTCCGGCGCTGGGCGGTTTCGATGCGGTACGCCAGGGCACGGTGGACATGAACTGGGGTAACGCCTACTTCTGGTCCGGAAAATCCTTCGCCGCCCAGTACTTCACCGCCGTTCCCTTTGGCATGGATGTGCTCAGCGTTGATGCCTGGCTGAGCCAGGGTGGTGGACAGGAGTTGTGGGACGAGGTGTACGAGCCGTTCGGCCTGAAGGCGCTGGCGGTAGGCAACACCGGCATGCAGATGACCGGCTGGTTCCGCAAGCCGATCGAAACCATCGACGATTTCAAGGGGCTGCGCATGCGGATCCCCGGACTGGCAGGCAAGGTCTACGAAAAAGTGGGCGTCAGCGTAAAGCTGCTGCCCGGCGGCGAGATCTTCCCTGCCCTGCAGCGCGGGGTCATCGACGCGGCCGAGTTCGTCGGCCCGTTCCAGGATCGCAAGCTGGGGCTGATGAATGCGGCCAAGTACTACTACATGACCGGCTGGCATGAGCCCTCCAATATCAGCGAACTGCTGATGAACAAGAAGACCTGGGAGAGCCTTCCGCCGGATCTGCAGGCGGTCATCGAGAATGCCGCGGCGGCCTGTAACCAGACCAGCTTCGCCTGGTCGAACGCCAACAATGCCGAGGCGCTCGATGACCTGGTGAAGAATCACGGGGTCAAGGTGGACAGTCTGTCCGACGAAATTGTCGAGACACTGCGCAAGGTCACTTTCGAGACACTGGACGAGTTGACCGCCAACGATCCGCTCGCGAAGAAGGTGCACGACCACTACTTCGCATTCAAGGCCCGTACGGATGCCTGGCTTAACAGCAGTCAGGCGGTGGTCCACAACAAGAATCTGTAAGGAATTCGATGGAGACCTTTCAGGAGAAGTGGGCGGAGCCGCGTTGGCTCGCTCCCAATCGGGTGGCACAGCTGCCCGATGCGGGTGGTGTCGCCGGCTTCCTCGACCAAGCGGTGGCCCGCCTCGGGCGGGCCGCGGCCTGGTTGATCCTGTTGCTGGTGCTGCTGGTGGCCGGGGACGTGCTGTTCCGTTATGTATGGCACGTCAGTTCCGTCGCCGAACAGGAGCTGGAGTGGCACGTACTGGCGGTGATCGCACTGATCGGCGCCAGCTATACGCTGCAACAGGGCGAGCATGTTCGGGTGGACATCTTCTACCAACGCTACAGCCTGCGGGTCAGGCGCTGGATGGACCTCCTGTTTCCCGCCCTGATTGTGGTCCCGAGCATGCTGTTCATCGCCTGGCTTTCGCTGGGATTCGTCGGCATGTCGTGGGAGGTGGCCGAAGGCTCCCCCGATCCCGGCGGACTGCCCGGGCGCTACCTGATCAAGGCCTTCGTGCCATTGGGGTTCCTGCTGGTCGCGCTGCAGGGTGTCGCGATGACCCTGTACGGAATCATTCAACTGAACCTGCCGGAGCAGCCGGAAGATGAGTGAAGAGAGTCTGGCTATTACGATGGTGGTGGCGCTGTTCGGGATGATCCTCGGCGGCATTCCCGTGCCCTTCGCACTGGCCGCCAGCGGCATCCTCTTCGGTATCGCCGGCTTCGGTCTGGACCTGTTCAACCTGCTGCCGTTGCGCCTGTTCGGCGTGGCCACCAGCTATTCGCTGCTGGCCATCCCTCTGTTCGTCTTCATGGGCGTGCTGCTGGAAAAGTCGCGCATGGCAGAGCGCATGCTGGATGTGATCGGCCACCTGGCCGGCAAGCGCGCCGGCGGCATGGCCATGGCCATCGTGTTCGTCGGGGTGCTGATGGGCGCCTCGACCGGCATCGTCGCCGCGACGGTGGTGACCGTCGGGCTGATCACTCTGCCCACGTTGCTGCGTCGCAACTACGACCCACACATCGCCTGCGGGACCATTTGTGCCTCCGGCACTTTGGGGCAGATCATCCCGCCCAGTCTGGTGCTGATCCTGTTGGCCGATATCACCGGGGAGTCGGTCGGCACGCTGTTCGCTGCCGCGCTGGTGCCCGGCCTGATGCTGGGCCTGCTGTACTTCGGCTACATCCTGTTCCTGGCGTGGCGCACTCCGGGCAGCATGCCGCCCATCCCGACCGAAGAGCGGGACGGCGTCACCAACGCACAACTGTTATTCGAGCTGCTCAAGGTGGTGGCGCCGCCGCTGATGCTGGTGGTGGCGGTTCTGGGATCCATCATCGGCGGTGTGGCGGCACCGACTGAAGCGGCCTCGATGGGTGCGCTTGGGGCGTTGCTGCTGGTGACACTCACCGGCCGGATGTCCTTCACGGTGCTGCGTGAAACGGTGGAGAGCACCTTCAAGATCACGGGCATGACGCTGTTCGTGCTGATGTGTGCACAGGTATTCAGCCTGAGTTTCCGCGGGCTGGGCGGTGACGACCTCATCGATCAGCTGTTTGAGTTTCTGCCCGGCGGCATGTGGGGCGGGCTCATCTTCATGATGCTGCTCCTGTTCGTGCTCGGCTTCTTTCTCGACTGGATCGAGATCACCTATATCGTGCTGCCGCTGCTGCTCCCCTTCTTCCTCGCCCAGGGCACCGACATCGTGTGGTTGTGCATGCTGGTGGCCATGAATCTGCAAACCTCATTTCTGACCCCGCCCTTCGGTTGGTCGCTGTTCTATCTGAAGGGGGTCGCGCCACCGCAGGTCACCACCGGCGATATCTACCGGGGTGTACTTCCCTACATCGGCATCCAGGCATTCGGACTGCTGCTGGTGATGCTGTTCCCGGCCATTGCCACCTGGCTGCCCAAAACCATCGGCTGGTAGCCTGGCCGAAACAGAAACGAGGATAAGGCATGAGTCTGTATGCCCAGTCGCGCGCGGGCCTGGTGGTGGCTCCCCACGCCCAAGCCGCCGAAGCGGCCGCCGGCGTGCTTGCCGATGGCGGCAATGCCATCGAGGCGTGCGTCACCATGGCCGCCACACTGGCTGCCGTCTATCCGCACATGACCGGGCTGGGCGGCGACAGTTTCTGGCTGTTGCACAACCCCGCAGGCCGGACACAGGCCATCCTCGGCTGCGGCCGCAGCGCCGGCAGTGTCGATCGGCAGTCCTATCTCGCCGCCGGTCACGTGGCCATTCCCTATCGCGGTGGTGATGCTGCCATCACCGTGGCCGGCACCGTGTCCGGATGGGAGCAGGCACTGGCGATCAGTGCCCGCGAATGGGGCGGCCGACTGCCTCTGGCGCGTCTATTGGAGGACGCCATCGGCTATTGCCGCGACGGCTACGCGGTGACCGGAAGTCAGGCGCGCGCGACCGCCGACAAGTTTGGGCAACTGGCCCACCAGCCGGGTTTTGCGGAGGTGTTTCTCCAGGCCGGGCGGCCGCCGCAGAAGGGCGCTCGCCTCACCCAGCCGGCCTTGGCCGGCACCCTCGAACAACTCGCCCGCGCCGGTTTGCAGGATTTCTACCGGGGCGATCTGGCTGGGCGCATCGCCCTCGATCTGGAGCGGGCCGGCAGTCCGTTATGCCGCGCCGATTTGGAGCGGCACCGTGCCGATATGGCCCAACCGCTTCATCTGCGCAGCGCCAGCGCGACTGTGTACACCACCCCCGCCCCGACTCAGGGCGCGGCCACACTCATGATCCTGGGGCAGTTCGCCCGTCGTCCCGACGGTCTGGCCCGCAGCGAAGATGCGGACACGGTGCACTGGCTGGTGGAGGCCACCAAACAGGCCTTCCGCCTGCGTAATCGGGAGCTTCGCGATCCGGAACAGATGGCGGTGCCGGCCCAACACCTGCTTTCCGACACACAGCTCGATGCCCTCGCCGCCGCGATCGGCGGTGCGACCGCCGGCCCCTGGGGCGAGGCCACCAGCCCGGCCGACACCACCTGGTTTGGAGCCATCGATGGGGAAGGGCGCGCGGTCAGTTGCATTCAGAGCATCTACCACGAGTTCGGCAGCGGTGTGGTGCTGCCGCAGACCGGATTGTGCTGGCAGAACCGCGGCGCCAGTTTTTCTCTGCAGGCCGACCATCCCCTGGCGTTGAAGCCCTGCACCCTGCCTTTCCACACCCTGTGTCCGTCACTGGCGCTGTTCGATGACGGCCGGCGCATGGTGTTCGGCACCATGGGCGGAGATGGCCAGCCGCAGACCCAGGCGATGCTGTTCACCCGCTATGCCGAATACAACCAGCCGTTGGCGCACGCAGTGTCGGCACCCCGCTGGTTGCTCGGCCGCACCTGGGGCGACCACTCGGATAACCTGAAACTCGAATCCCGCTTCGACCCGGCACTGGTGGATGTCCTTCGCCGCCGCGGACATGACCTCATGCTGGTGGAGGACTACGACGAGACCATGGGCCACGCCGGCGCCATCGTGCGCCATCCGGATGGCCGCATCGAAGGCGCTGCCGACCCCCGCAGTGATGGCGCCGCGGTCGCCGCCGACCAAGGACGACCTTCGTGAACCCGCTCGATCAACTCTGGATGTTAATCCCGCTGTTGCTGGCCACCGGTGCGTTTGCCGGGGTGCTGGCCGGTCTGCTTGGTGTCGGTGGCGGTATCGTCATCGTCCCTATCCTGTTCCACCTGTTCGTGGGCTTCGGTGTGGAGAGCGCACTCGCCATGCCGCTGGCAGTGGGTACCTCCCTCTCCACCATCGTACTCACGTCGATCGTCTCCGCCCGCAAACACTACGCCAAGGGCGGTGTCGATCTGGATCTGGCCAGACGCTGGCTGCTGCCGGTTCTGATCGGCGTCGTGATTGGCTCTATGGCCCCGGCCATCATTGATGGCAATCAGGTGAAGGTGGTGTTCGGCACCATGCTCGTACTGGTCGCCATTCACATGCTTGCCAGCAGTCGCCGCAAGCTGGAGCTGTTCAGCCAGCTCCCTCTGCGACAGATCCAGTTTCTGCTTGCCGTTGTGGTGGGCAGCCTGTCCGCACTGCTCGGCATTGGCGGCGGTACCCTGATGGTCCCTCTGCTGACCCTCTTCGCCTTTCCGATCCATCGGGCAGTTTCGACCGCATCGGTGTTCGGCCTGATCATCAGTCTGCCCGCCACGCTGATCTACGTGGCCAACGGTTGGAGCGTACCGGGGCTGCCGCCGCTGACCACCGGTTACGTCAACTGGGCAGCATTTGTCATCCTGGTGCCCATGACCATGTGGTTTGCTCCCGTGGGGGTGAAGTTGGCGTACAAGCTCAATGTCGATCAGCTGAAACGGGCCTTTGCTGTTTTTCTGTGCCTGATCGGATTGAAGATGGCTTTCGTCTAACCACCGGTTAACTTCCCAACGAGGTCAGTGCGGGGAGCCGATGTTTGTCACCCCCGGCGGCTTCAGCGGAAGCGGTAGTTCTCTTCCACCGCCTCGCGCGGCAGTACACCGCAGACCCGCTCCATCAGTGGCGCGGTGGGCCGCTGCACATAAAGGACTTCGGCCTTGCTGCTCGCCATCTTTTCCAGCGCCTCCTGGAGCGTTGCCTGGAGGTGAATGGACGCCAGATCGCGGCGCTTCGCGGGGATCTCCATCAGGTCGAAGGTCTGCGCGTTGCTGTTACCCAGGGCGTGCGCCAGATCGGCGGCCGGCAGCAGCGTGAGCGCGTCACCCTCCTTTCGCACCAGCAACCAACGGGGGTTTCCGGACAGCAGATCCACGGCGGCTGAGCGCTCCAGTACCGCCGGGCACTCGGCAAAGCTGCGGTCCATGACCGCCGCCACGCCGATACGGCGTAGGGACTGCGCCACCGGATCGTTCCGGTAATCCAGGCCGCGGGCCCGCATCAGCGCAAGGTAGACCGACTCCTGCCGGAACACCTCCCGTGCCACCAGGTTGGCGATCACCACCACCAGCATGGCGGGTAGGATGATGTTGGGGTTGGCGGTGAGTTCCAGCAGGGCCATCAATGCCGCCAGCGGCGCCTGCAAGGTGGCGCTCATCATCGCCCCCATACCCACCATGGCGTAGAAACCGGGCGACGAGGCCAACTCCGGATTGAGCATGCCGCCCACCACGCCGAGCGCACCGCCGACCGCCGCGCCGATCACCAGCGTGGGGCCGATGAGACCGCCCGGCAGTCCCAGCCCCAGCCCCAGGGTGGTCGCCAGCAGCTTGAACGCCGAGATGGCCAGCAGCAGGCCGAGACCCACCTGGCCCAGCAGCATGCCGTTCACCGTGTCGTAGCCGACGCCCATGATCTGCGGCACCGCCATCGCCATAAGCCCCGTAACCGCGCCGGCCAGCGTGGTCCGCAGCCACAACGGGCTGGTCGCCAGCACACCGGCGCTGGCGCGCAGCAGACGGATGAAGAGCGCCGACACCGTGCCGAGCACCAGCCCCATCAGTGCCAGCCACGGGAGATCCCACAGCGAGTGCATATCCAGCGGCGGCACACTGAAGGCGGTATCGGCGCCGAACACCGCGCGCGTCAACACCGCGCCGCTCACCGCCGCCAGAATAACGGGCGTGAAGCCGGCGATGGTGTACTCCATCATCACCACCTCCATGGCGAAGATGACACCGGCAATGGGCGTGTTGAACGAAGCGGCAATCGCGGCGGCCGTGCCGCACGCAACCAGCACACGAATGCTGTTGTTCGGCAGCCCCAGCCACTGCCCGAGCTGACTGCCGCTGGCCGCGCCCATGTGGATACTCGGCCCCTCGCGCCCCACCGAGTGGCCGCTGGTAAGAGAGATCGCCGCCCCCGCGAACTGCGCCCACAGGTTGCGCAGGGGCAGGTGCCCCTGGTGGTAGGTGAGCCGTTCCATCACATGGATCACGCCGACGCGGCGATCCGGCGCGGCCAGGGCCTGAAACAGCAGACCCACCAGCAGCCCGCCTGCGGTGGCGGCAACCAGTCGAAGCCACGGCGCGAGGGACTCGAAATCCTCGGTCTGCCCGCCGGGCAGATAGGCCGACTGCCCCAGATCGACAGTCAGCCGGAACAGCACGATCACGCCCCCCGCCAGCAGGCCGCTGATCATGCCCAGCACGGCGAGTTGCGGAAGCGCCTCCGTTGCGGCCAGGCGTTCAATCAGGCGGTCTCCGCGGGAGCGGAGAAAACGGCGGAAATTTCCCATAGGGCCGAATTATGCCTGACGTGGGGGCATTCGGCCGCGCTCGGATCTCCTGCGTCGTCAGTTCCAGACCGCGGATGTCGACCAGGGTGGCAGCCTCAATCAGGAGGAGTTCAGCGCCTTCGAGGTAAGGGATGGGGTGATGCCCGGATTGGATATCGAGGAGTAGCGCGCCTACCCGCCAAAACGGCCGCGTCGCCTGTCCAACGCGGTGTCCACACCCAGGGTGTCAAAAGGCTCTCGAATACAGAAAACCGGGGCTGCGAACACAGCCCCGGACTTCCATCCGGTTAACTCCGGCCCTCCCTTCGCTTGATCGCCTTGACCTCGCGCACCACCCGGCCGAAGACCCGCTCGCGCTGGCGGCGAACATGCTCCGCAACATGGTGCCGCTCTTCCGCCATCAGCTTGAGATAGTGCGACCACTCGTCCGGATCGACCTCGCCCCGTTCCACCGCCGAACGCACGGCACAGCCGGGTTCCTGTTGATGGCGGCAGTCACCGAAGCGGCAGCCTTGAGCGAGTTCGGCGATGCCCCGGAACTGCCGGTCAACTGCCCCGGCGGCCGGTGCCAGACCCACCTCGCGCATGCCGGGCACATCGATGATGCAGGCACCACCCGGCAGCCGGATCAGCGATCGCAAGGTGGTGGTGTGCCGGCCCTTGGCCTCGTGTCCGACCGCCTGGGTGGCCTGCAGCGGCACGCCGCAGAGAGTGTTGACCAGCGTCGATTTTCCGACCCCGGACGAGCCGACAACCACCGCCGTGGTCCCGACTCCCAACCAGGGTTTGAGCCGTTCTCCGAGCGGGTCCACCAGAGCATTGACCGCCATCGCCTCACCGTCTGTCAGGCGCCCCTGCACCCGGGCCACGAACGACGCCGGGTCACCGACGCAATCGGCCTTGGTCAGCACCACCAGCGGAATCACGTTGGCCTGCGCCGCAACGACCAGATATCGCTCGATGCGGTGCAGATTGAACTCCCCGTCGAGCCCACCGACGATCACCATCACGTCGATATTCGCGGCGATGGCCTGGGACTCGGTCCCGCCCGCCATGCGCCGGGCGATCAGCGTGCGCCGTTGCAACCGCTCGGTCACCACGGACGCGTCCCGCTCCAGCAGTACCCAGTCGCCCACCGTGGGCAGAGCATCGGGCGCCCGCTGTTCATGCAGAAACCGTCCGGCCAGGGTGACCCGGAACGGACCCTCCCCCGCGTCGACAGCCAGACGCCCGCGCTCGACGCCGGTCACCCGCGCCGCGCGCGACGACTCGAGTTGCTCAAGGGAGAGTTGGGTGGAAAACGCATTACTCCAGCCGAGCGGCTGAAGTGCGGAAAAATCGATAGCCATGGGTAGTCATCCTCTCAACAGGATTGCGACCGGCGTGCGAACACGCCGCCACGTCCGTAACGGAAATCAAACGTTGAGATGGGCCGCCTGCAGCCCGACCGCCAAAAGCGGCCTAGCGGCGATGCAGGCCGGCGCTGATGACAAGGTCCATCGAGCCTCCGGCAGTGTGGGGAAAGGAGTGGGACAGAGCTATGGTAGCCCGGGAGCGGTAACCCGCCAAGGCTCGCGCTCTCCAAAGCGGTGTGCGCAGTGGAAGAAGGAGGCGGGCCGTCTGCTTGCGACCCAAGGCGGTCAATGGGGCTATTCGAACCGAGTGTCCGTTAGGTAGCCGATTCCCGCCTGTCGTTCGCCACACTGCTCGTGTTGGCCCTTTTTTCGCCCAGTCCAACGCTTTTTATCCCGTTTGCTCCCGTTTTTTAACGCGCGGAAGTCTCGCTCTTCGTCCGTGTCGCCGATTGAAAAGCTCACAGCTATTCTTCTTCTACCCACATTGTTAGACCAAGGAGGGTGTGATGAAGCGCGGACGCATCGTAACGACAAAACCAATTTCCTATCTCCTAATCATATTGGTCGCCCTGTCCAGTGTTGCCGTGGCATCCGATCGGGATCGGGACCATCGGCGCGAGGTTCCCGGACCTGAACCGATTTGGGATAACGCAGTTTTCGTTGAGCCCCACCCCCTAGCAGACGGGAAACTGGTGCGAAGGGTGGACGTGACCCGCCGTGGTGTCTCCATTGGCTTCGTCGGGCAAAGCGATGGTTTGAATATCGTCGCCCAAGAGGGAATTGTAAGCCTGCCGCCTTCCGAAGTGGTGGAGCCGCTAGACCTGAAGGTGCGACTGATACTTCCCGGTGGTACATCTCGTGAACTTCCGCTGCCATCGTTCGATGTCCAAGAGCTGCTTGGCGCCTCGATTGCGGAGAGGGTTTCCATGCTGGGCAATGAACGATTGAGGTTCAGCAGCGGAGTTGTCCTTGAGGTCGTTGCACCGCGCTCGGACCCTCGCATACTCATATACGTTCAAGACGCCGATGTGGAGGGGCGAGGCCCCTCAATCCTGTGGAATGTATGGCCGCCGTTCGAGAGCATAAGCGATATCAGCCGTGGAACGAGGCGGGTTGACGATTAATGACCCGAAGCCCCCTTGAGGCAAAACAGAGCGAAAAACGTAGCAGGTTTATCCACTGGGCGGGGGTGACACGCTCCCAAATTGTTAGTACGGCGCCTTTGATATCTGTGCCCGGCCATGGCCCGGCCCTATATGGTGACTTGGTCAATATCCGCTGCCTACGCATCTAAGCACACCCAATAATTTGCCACCGTTACATAAGAGAGATTAATGGTACAAAAAAATTAGCTTGCTAGCTTTTGCGGTATCAGCATACCGCACTTCGTTAGTGCATTTATATGTTTGAGCGAATCAAGCAGAAAATGGGGACGGCGGCGGCGGAACGGTGCCGCCGAAATATTAGCGAACGCACCAAGCAGCTCATTTCCGTTGCGAATACCGCTTATAAACACATCCACGAAAGCGGGGGCGCCATAAATAATGACGATGTACGCGCTGTAGTTAAACTGCAGAAGAGTTTGCTTACTGATATGGTGCTTGCGCACGCAAATGGGATATCTCTGAGCCAGGTCAAGCATGAAATAACAGATCCCGAACTGAACAGTCCCGCAGCAAGCTACGGGGCAAAATTATCTTTCAAGCATCTTTTTGAGGAAGCGGCAGAGGCTATAGGTGTTTCTAATCCATACGAGGATTATCTGCAAAATACAGAACCCAACATGGTTGACAGAGAGAGTCCAGCCGAGCTGGCGCCACTTGAACTCGATGCGCCAATTGAAGTGATGCGCGTCAATCTGCACATGGAGTACCAACCCCTCACATGCACTGGCGTGGCATCGGTTGAGTGGACTCCTCTTGGATATTGGGACCCGAATCTCAAGCCGTTTTTGCTCGCACTTCTCTACGCGCGCATTCTTTCTACCCACGAGGAAACCCGGTCTAAGCTATTTGAACTGGTTGACATTGCGAGCAAACAAAACATTCGTGATGATGGTCGCACAGGGTTTCAGTTTCCTGAGTGGATGCTACCGATCGGCCCCGGTTTGCCATCTCAACGGATTTGGCCGTGGGCAATCGTCGAGAGCCGCGACGCCTTGAACAATCCCCAACTATACAGAGCTACACTTCTAGCATTTCCGGAGTCAAAGCATTGGGGAATCGACTTGGAGATGGCAATTGGTCAGGAACGAGTTCTGGCGCCCGCCTCTGTACTGGTAGCAATCACATCTTATGCACAAGCAGCGGATACAGACGGAAATTACGAGTTAGCCGTGCTGCTTTGGCAGATTAACGAATTCTATGGATCACCGGATGGTGTGCGTATGGGAAGTGAAACAAAGGCTCTCGCGACCGCCACAGGCGCTATCAGAAATGGTAATCTTCTGGTTCCTTAATCAAAACATGGAAATCACGGGCGAGCGCCCGCGCGATGAGGCAGTGAGGCAATGCGGCTCTGGGTCCGAGTGTCGGCACTGCATGATCTTGCCAGGGCCCATCGCCCCCCCATCCCAAAGGGCCTGTGAGGAAACCGTTTAACGCTGGGGCTCAAGGTCTTCGCTTCGGCGGGGTCCATTCGGGAACAGGTTTACCTCTCTCCAGAGCCGAACTCACCTTTGCCACAAACTTCTCCAGCGAGAGCGAGTCGTGGACCTCGTAAGTCGGGGCAGGGTGGCCGAACCTGTCCTCGTATTCTCCGGCTAAGGCAAAAACCCTCAGTTCGTCGGTCTCGGTCAGCGGCTTCGGCAGAGAAGAAGGAGGTACTGGGTATCCCATAATGATGAACGCGCTCCGCTTCTCGCCGCCAGCGCCCAGCTCTGTATGCGGCCCGCTTTTCGGTTCGCCGTCATGGTTGGATTTACCGACGATGTACCGCTGTAGGGAGCGAACATCTGGAAAGCTTGCAAGGAACTCGGCCGTGGCGCGGAATGGGGAGCCCTGCTCAGAGTGTCTACCAAATTTCGCGAGGAAGCGATCGAGGTCATTTGGGGGCCATTCCCCGATTTTCGGGCCTGGCAATAGCCCTCTAAAGCGCATTTTGAATATAGCAATCCCCTCTTGCGACACGGAGAGCATCACGGCCTCTCCCGAATCGAGGACCACGGTCGCAAAACGCATTTCTTTGTAGGTCTTGATTCTTCCCACACCCAAAAGAATAGTGGAGACCGTGCCATCATCCCGTTGCGCACCAATGGATTGATGGAGCGCCACGCGGATATCGATCACGGAGTCAGCGGATCGAAGGGAGAAAGCAAGGGTCCGCCACTTTGCGGTGACACGGGATTTTTCTGGCCGTATCCCGTGATGGTTCCCGGCGCGCCCAGTCGAACCTCCGGATGGTTCTGCTCTCTTGGTCATTGAAACTTCTGCTTTGGGGCGGAAAGTAGCCGCCCGTCCATGTCGATCAACTGACCGTTCTTGGCCGAATGCAGACACTCTCCAGCGAGTCTGTGGGCCTCAAATGCCGGCCACTCCTCGAGAGAACATCGAAAGTGGCCGGTTTTTCTTTCCTGATAAATTTCACTCCGGCCGCGGAGGTGCCTTGCCCGACAGCACCATTTTTTCGCCTGCGCGCTCCAGATGGATCGTGACCTTCTCGCCGGGATCGATTCTGGAGAGCAGCCGGGAGAGGTGGCGGTGGTCCTGAATCGGTTCGCTGTTCCAGGTAAGCAGGTAGTCGTTTGCGTGCAGGCCGAATTGTTCTGCCGGTGAGCCGATATCGACCCGGTCGACGCGGACGCCGCCAGGCACGGTGGTGAAGGAGACCCCCCAGCGCACCTTGCGTGGGATACCGCTGTTGTCGAATGCCCAATCCTCGAAGGCGAAGCGATAGGGGTTGCGCCGGCTGTAGAAGCGCCAGGCGTTGGTGCGGCCGAAGCGGATGGCGTGGCTCATGGTGGCGAGGTCGAGCCGCCAGCGGCCGTCCTCGCCGCGGGCGAGGAAGAACGGGGAGCATTTGCGTTCCTCCAGCGGGTAACGGATGACTGCGTACTGTCCGTCCGTGCTGATGTGGGCGGGCTCGGCATGGCAGTTGCGGAAGGTCTTGACCTGATTGTCCATCTGCGCGGCGGTGACCACCCAGTCGGCCATGAACGTGCGTGTCTCCGGGGTGTAGATATCCAGCTCTGGGCTGCCGTTGCGGGCTGACTGGGCGGCGAAGTAGGCGTTCAGGGTCTCTTCGGGTGTTTCGCCCGCGCGTACGTCGGCGCCGTGCCGGAAGGTATCGTCGCGTCCCGATCCGAGGCGGGCGTCGGCGGTGGCGCCGCCGCCGTCGGCGAAGGCGGCCCACGCCTCGCTTTCGAAGCCGGCGTTCGCCTGTGTATTCTGGGCGCGGATGATGATCATCTCGGTGGTGGCGAGGATGCCGTCTGCAACCCGGCCGGCGGCGAAGAACGGGATCATCTGGCGCTGTTCCAGATAGGCCACGAAGGCGTCCGGAAAGACCCCCTCCAGTGACTGGCTCACCTCGACCCGCAGCTGGTTCTGTTCCGGATCGATCACCAGCAGCAGGCCGCGCCCGGTGTCGCTCGCGGAACCGGTGCCGCTCTTCTCGAAGGCACGCAGGGCGTAGCGGTTGATGTCGCCCGTGTTGCGGGCGGTGATCACCCGGTAGTCGATGTCATGGTCGAGCAGCAGGTAGCGGTGGTAGGTGTCGAGCTGCTTCTGCTGATCCGGGGACATGAGGACGGCGGTGTCCTGCACCCGTTCGAGGCCACCGGGCCGGAGGTATAGGTAGCCGGTGGCGACCACGGCCAGCAGGAGCAGACCCAGAAATACGGGCCTACTCATTGAACCCGAGCTCACGCGACTGGGCCGCCCCTTCGTCGGCCTTGAAGTAGGCCTTGCGTTCGAACCCCTCGGCTTGCGCCACCAGATTCGACGGCAAGGTGCGCAGCGCCCGATTGTAGTCACGTACCGCCTCGTTGAAGCGCATACGCGCCACGTTGATGCGGTTCTCCGTCCCTTCGAGCTGGGCCTGGAGGGTGAGGAACTGGTCGCCGGCCTTCAGGCCGGGGTAGTTCTCGACCAGGCCGAACAGCCGCAGCATGCTGCCTTTCAGCTGCTCCTGCGCGGTGCTGACGGCGGCGAGATCGGCCTCATCGGCGGGTGGGGCGGCGCTGTATCTCTCCATCAGTTTGGCCGATTCGAGCCGCGCCTTTTCGAGATCGGCCGTGGCCCGATCCAGTTGGGTGAGCGCCTCGCCCCGCTGTCCGGTCACCTCCGCCAGTGTCTCGCGCTCATGTTTGGTGTAGCGGGAAACCGATTCCACCAGCCGCGGGATCAGGTCCGCGCGGCGCTGATAGTTGCTCTCCACCTGGGCCCAACCGGACAGAACCTGCTCTTCGCGGTTGACCAGGCTGTTGTGCAGCCAGCCCCAGATGAAGGCCGGTACTGCGAGCAGTACCACGGCGGCAATGATGATTCGGATAAATGTGGGCATCTCTCCGCTACTCCCCTGTGCTGTGTTCAGGATTTCGGAAACCGCGGCCGGCTCGACTGCGCCCGAGCAGGAAAAGGAGAGGAAGAGGGTCGCTGCGAGTGCGAGCCTCAATGGGCGCAGGATGTGACGGGCTGTGTGGGTTGTTCGCTGCATTCCGGCGGCCGGGCTCTATCCATGTGGCGCCCGATTAGAACGCCAAAAAGATTCGCTCGCAACTTCCTAAATTTATTTAACAATTTGGACACATTTTCCTGTTGATCAAAGAGATTGTGGAATTTCCTTGATTTGCCTGTGGTTGGGCAAACAGAAGGGGGTTTGTATGATGGGGCGCTCGTGAACCGGACCGGCAGAGGAGAAATTGTGAGTTCAGAACAAACCGCAAGGAGCAAGGATCCGTTGCAGGGGATCACCCTGCCGTCGATGCCTGAGTCGCTGCAGCAGGTGCAGGCGGAGCGGGCCAAGTCCGATCCGGATTTCAATCGGATTACCGGGATCATCTCAGGCGATGTGAGCCTGGCGGGCGAGGTGCTGAAGGTGGTCAATTCGCCGGCGTTCGGTCTGCGCAATCCGATTAGTTCCATTCCGTCGGCGGTGATGCTGCTGGGTCTGCCGTTCGTGCTGAACCTGGCTACCACAGTGGCGCTGCGCGGCAGCGTGGGCGGTCAGCGGATGGACAGGTTCTGGGACACGGCCCGCGATGTGGCGGCGACCTCGGCAGCGGTCGCCAAGCGCTATACGGGTATCCCGGCGGATGTGGCCTACACCCTGGGGCTGTTTCACGACTGCGGGATTCCGCTGCTGATGCAGCGCAATCCCGACTACAAGGAGGTGCTCGCCCGTGCCTACCAGCAGTCGGAGCTGTCGGTGACCGAATTCGAGGAGCAGGCGCTACAGACCAACCACGCCACCGTCGGTTACTACGTGAGCCGCTCCTGGAACCTGCCGAAGGAGGTCTGCACGGCCATCCGCCATCACCACAACTGCCATGAGGTGTGCGGTCTGAACGGTGCCGACGCGGATGAGGTGATCACGATGGTGGCGGTGCTGAACCTGGCCGAACACGTCAGCAGCGAGTTCCGTTCGGTCGCCTTTCGTGGCGAGTTGAGCGTCGATCATGCCTGGGAGCGGAACCGGGAGAAGATCCTCGATCGCCTGAACATCCCGTTCGAGGAGTACGAGGATCTGCGGGAGAGTCTGCTGCTCCAGCTCGGCGACGGCTAGCCTATTCGCCCCGGGGGCGACGGAAGGTGGTGCCGTGGCAGCGGGGGCAGGGCGGGATGCGGCCGGTCCTGGTGAAGGTGACGTGCTCGCCGCAGCTCTTGCACTCCAGGGTGCCGATGCCAGCCACCTCGCCGGTGTGCCACTCCCCGAACGCTTCCGCCCGCTGCTGAAGCTGCCCCAGTTCCACCCGCGTCTGGTCCACCACCCGGGTGAACAGGTCGGCCATGCCCTGCTCCACCAGCTGCCAGTCGAAGCGCAGCCAGTCGGACAGTTCCCGCCCCGAGTCGGCCACGAACTCAGCGGCATCCTGCAGGTCCCGGCGTAGATACAGGCTGATCTTCTCCGCCTCCTCGCGGGTCAACTCGCCCAGCTCCGAGGCGGTCTCCTGGGCCTTCTCGACGGCATGCTCCAGGCGCGGCTTCGTATCGTGCTCGAGCTCTTCGATGCGGTGGCGGATGCGCTCCAGCATCCGGTTGTAGGCGTCGGTCCAGCGTTCGCCGTTGCCGTTCTCTTTGGCCATCTTCTGGTCCTTGGGGGCGTTGTTCGAGGGGGTAGTTTGACCCAGCGGGCGGGTGGCCTCAAGCGGCAATGGCCGTGAAGCGTACAGCGTTAAGCGTGAAGCGAAACAGGCCCGGAGCCGCTTCACGCTTCACGTCTCACGCTATGACTCGGTATCCGCCCGCTCCGGCGGTTGGTATCCTATTACGCTTTCCGGAATACCCACGAGGACAGGCATTTCACATGGCGATCGAGGAGCAGTTTCAACCCGCGCGGATCGAATCCGAGGCCCAGCGCCACTGGGAGGAGAGCGGCACCTTCCGGGTGAGCGAGGACCCGGCGCGGGAGAAGTTCTACTGCCTCTCCATGTTCCCTTATCCCTCCGGCCGGCTCCATATGGGCCATGTGCGCAACTACACCATCGGCGACGTCATCGCACGCTACCAGCGGATGACCGGCAAGAACGTCCTTCAGCCGATGGGATGGGACGCCTTCGGCCTGCCGGCCGAGAATGCCGCCATGAACAACGGCGTGCCGCCCGCCGCCTGGACCTACGACAACATCGACTACATGCGGGGGCAGCTGAAGTCCCTCGGTTTCGCCGTGGACTGGTCGCGCGAAGTGGCCACCTGCAAGCCGGATTACTACCGCTGGAACCAGTGGTTTTTCCTGCGCCTGCTGGAGAAGGGGATCGTCTACCAGAAGACCGGCACCGTGAACTGGGACCCGGTGGACCAGACCGTGCTCGCCAACGAGCAGGTGATCGACGGCCGCGGCTGGCGCACCGGCGCGCTGGTGGAGAAGCGCGAGATCCCCATGTACTACATGGCGATCACGAAGTATGCCGAAGAGCTGCTCGCCGACCTCGACCACCTGCCCGGCTGGCCGGAGCAGGTGAGGACGATGCAGAAGAACTGGATCGGTAAGAGCCATGGCGTGCGTGTCGGCTTCCCCTACCGACTCCCCTCTCCCTCAGGGAGAGGGGCCGGGGGTGAGAGTGGTCTTGCGAGCGACGGCGGAACACTGTGGGTCTTCACCACCCGCGCCGACACCCTGATGGGGGCCACCTACGTGGCGGTAGCCGCCGAGCATCCGCTGGCGCTGCACGCGGCGCAGAGCAATCCGGAGCTGGCCGCCTTCATCGAGGAGTGCAAGCGGGGCGGCACCTCCGAGGCGGAAATCGCCACCCAGGAGAAGAAGGGGATGCCCACCGGGCTGACCGTCACCCACCCGCTCACCGGCGAGGCGTTGCCGCTGTGGGTCGCCAACTATGTGTTGATGGGTTATGGGGAAGGGGCGGTGATGGCGGTACCGGCCCACGACGAGCGCGATTTCGAATTCGCCCACAAGTACGGCCTGCCCATTAATGCGGTGATCAAGACCTCCGCCGGCAGCGAGACTCCGGCGCCCTGGCAGGACGCCTACGCCGAACACGGCACCTGCATCAACTCCGGCAAGTATGACGGCCTCGGGTTCGACGCGGCGGTGGACGCCATCGCCGCTGACCTCTCCACCAAGGGTCTCGGCGAGAAACAGGTCACCTGGCGCCTGCGCGACTGGGGCATCTCGCGCCAGCGCTACTGGGGCACGCCGATCCCGATCATCCATTGCGACGCCTGCGGCGACGTGCCGGTGCCGGACGATCAACTGCCGGTGGTGCTGCCGGAGGAGTGCGTGCCGGACGGCGCCGGCAATCCGCTGAACCGATACGAGGCATTCCTCCACACCACCTGCCCGAAGTGCGGCGGCGCGGCGCGGCGCGAGACCGACACCATGGACACCTTCGTCGATTCGTCCTGGTACTTCTTCCGCTACACCTCGCCGGACGCCGGGACGATGGTGGACGCCCGCGCCGACTACTGGATGCCGGTGGACCAGTACGTGGGCGGCATCGAACATGCCATCCTGCACCTGCTCTACTCGCGCTTCTGGACCAAGGTGATGCGGGATCTGGGGCTCACCAGGGTGAGCGAGCCCTTCACCAACCTGCTGACCCAAGGGATGGTGGTGGCGCCCACCTTCTACCGGGAGGGCGACGACGGCCGCAAGCAGTGGATCAACCCGGCGGAGGTGACCGTTCAGACCGACGACAAGGGGCGCCCGCTCTCGGCGACCCTGGCGACCGACGGCCAGCCGGTGGTGATGGGTGGCATCGAGAAGATGTCCAAGTCGAAGAACAACGGCGTCGACCCGCAGGCGTTGATCGAACGGTACGGCGCCGACACCGCGCGGGTGTTCATGATGTTCGCGGCCCCGCCCGAGCAGTCCCTGGAGTGGAGCGACTCGGGCGTGGAGGGGGCCTACCGCTTCCTCAAGCGGCTGTGGAGCTTCGCCGCGGAACACCAGCAGGCGATCGCCGCTGCCGGTGAGGGCGGTGAACTGGGCAAGGCCGATACCGCCCTGCGCCGCGAGATCCACGAGGCGCTGAAGCAGGCGCGGGCGGACTTCGGCCGCTACCAGTTCAACACGGTGGTCTCGGCCTGCATGAAGATCCAGAATGCCCTCGGCCGCATCGGCGGCGGAACCGCTGCCGACGGCCTGCGAAAGGAGGGGCTCGGCATCCTGTTGCGACTGCTCTCCCCTATCGCGCCGCACCTCACCCACCATCTGTGGTGCGAACTGGGCTACGGCGACGACGTGCTCGATGCGCCGTGGCCACAGGTGGACGAGTCCGCGCTGGCGCGCGACACCATCGAGATGGTGGTGCAGGTGAACGGCAAGGTGCGCGGCAAGGTGAAGGTGCCGGCGGACGCGGACAAACCGGCGATCGAGGCGGCGGCGCTGGCGGATACCAACGTGCAGCGTTTCGTGGGGGGGCAGACGGTGGTGAAGATCATCGTGGTGCCCGGCAGGCTGGTCAACATAGTGGTGAAATGAAGTGACAAGTCACAAGCTGCAAGTTGCAAGCGGGAAGGGGTATGCCGGACGTTCGTGGCGTAGTTTGGGGTTCTTTCTACTTGCCGCTTGCTGCTTGTCACTGACCGCCTGCGGTTTCCATCTGCGCGGCGCGGTGGACCTGCCGCCCGAACTGGAGCGGACGGTGGTGGTCGGTACGGCGGCCAATAGTCCGCTGGGGCGGGCGGTGCGGGACGTGGTGTCAGGCGCAGGGGCGCAACTGGTCGGTTCGCCGGAGGCGGCCACCGGTGTGTTGCGCCTCGCCGAGGGTGGCTTCTCCCGGCGCCTGTTGACGGTGGACCGGGCGGGTCGGGCGAGTGGGTATGAACTGCGCTACCAACTTGCCTTTGAACTGCTCTCCCCGACAGGCGAAGTCCTGCTTCCCTCCCAGTCGGTCACTGTCATACGTGACTACGATTTCGACCCGGACAACGTGATCTCCACCGACGAGCAGGAGGCGGTGATCCGTGACGAGATGCGGCTGCGGGCGGTGCGGCAGATGGTGCGCCGGGTCGACATCGGCATGCGGAACCGGGCGATCCGTGCGGATCCCCCGGCCGTGGAGAGCGCCGAGCCCAAATGAAGCTGCGGCCCGAGCAGCTTGCCGCCCACCTGGAGCGGGAACTCAGGCCGGTCTACGTCGTCTGCGGCGACGAGCCCCTGCAGCGGGACGAGGCGGCGGACGCGATTCGCACCGCGGCCCGCGCCCACGGTTTCACAGCGCGCCAGGTATTCCATGCCGAGTCCGGTTTCGACTGGAGCGAACTGGGCGCGGCGGCGGCCAACCTTTCCCTGTTCGGCGATCGCAAGCTGATCGATCTGCGCCTCCCCTCAGGCAAGCCGGGTGATGCCGGTGGGAAGGCGCTCGCGGCCTACGCGGCAGCCCCCTCCGAGGATCAGGTGCTGCTCCTGCAGACCGGCAAACTGGATTCCAGTCAGCAAAAGACCAAGTGGTTCAAGGCGCTGGAGAAGGCCGGTGCTGTCGTTCAGGTATGGCCGGTGACCCACCGGGAGTTGCCGGGGTGGATCGCGCGCCGTCTCCAGAGCCGCGGCATGCGGGCGGGACCGGAGACGCTGGCGCTGCTGGCCGAGCGGGCCGAGGGCAACCTGCTGGCTGCCGCCCAGGAGGTGGAGAAGCTGCGGCTGCTGTACGGCGAAGGGGAACTGGATGCCGGGGCGGTGGAGCGCGCCGTGGTCGGTAGCGCCCGCTATAGCGTGTTCGATCTGGCGGATGCGGCGCTCGGCGGCGATGCGGCCCGTTCGGCGCGCATCCTGGATGGACTGCGCGGCGAAGGGGTGGAGCCGATTCTGGTGCTGTGGGCGCTGGCCCGCGAGGTGCGGACCCTGGGTGGTGTGGCGGGCGCACTGGAACGGGGAGAGGATCCGGAGCGGGTCTTTTCGGCGCATCGCGTGTGGGAGAAGCGCAAGCCGCTCTACCGCACAGCGCTGCGCCGCCATCCGGTCCGCCGCTGGCGCAACCTGCTGCGCCGCTGCCTGCGGGTGGACCGCATCATCAAGGGGGCGGAGCCGGGCGGCGCCTGGGACGAACTGATACAATTGGCCCTCTTCGTCGCCGGCCGGCGGGTCGTTTGAATGCAATGCAGGGTGGGTTGGCGGCGCCTCGACACGGCCGTGAGTGTGACCGGGTGTCCGTGCGCCGTGTAACCCACCGTTGGCCTTATCGGTTTGCAGCCGGCGGTGGGTTACGGCGCGCCCATGACGTCCGGGTAACCGATACCCTTCGTGGTACGCGCGCCTAACCCACCCTACGAGCTCTGTGGCTAAAAAGGTTTTCCCGAGAAGCGCAAAATGGATATCAAAAGCTACATGAATGACGTGGGCCAGCGGGCCCGCGCCGCCTCACGGGAGGTGGCGAAGGCGGACACCGGGGCCAAGAACGCGGCGCTGCTGGCGACGGCCGATGCCATCGAGGCGGTCACCGAGGGCCTTATCGAGGCCAATGCCCGCGATCTCGCGGCCGGGCGCGAGCGTGGGCTCGACGCGGCACTGCTCGATCGGCTGGAACTCAATGCCGAGCGCATTGCCGGCATGGCCGAGGGGTTGCGCCAGATTGCCGCGCTACCGGACCCGGTGGGCGAGATCTCCGAAATGAACTACCGCCCCTCCGGTATTCAGGTGGGACGGATGCGGGTGCCGCTCGGGGTGGTGGGCATCATCTACGAGTCGCGCCCCAACGTCACCGCCGATGCCGCCGCTCTCTGCCTGAAGTCCGGCAACGCCGCCATCCTGCGCGGCGGCTCCGAGGCGCTCCACTCCAACCAGGCCATCGCCGCCTGCATTCACGACGGGCTCGAGAAGGCCGGGCTGCCGCGCGATGCGGTCCAGGTGATCGAGACCACCGACCGCGCCGCGGTCGGCGAGCTGGTGCGGATGGAAAGGTACGTGGACGTCATCGTCCCGCGCGGTGGCAAGGGGCTGATCGAGCGCATCAGCGCGGAGGCTCGTGTCCCGGTCATCAAACACCTGCACGGCGTCTGCCACGTCTACATCGACGATGCGGCGGATCGGGCCAAGGCGATCCGGGTTGCCTTCAACGCCAAGACCCAGCGCTACGGCACCTGCAACACGATGGAGACCCTGCTGGTCGCCGAGTCGGTCGCCGCCGATGTCCTGCCGGAGCTGGCCGGGCTGTACGCGGACAAGGGGGTCGAGCTGCGCGGCTGCGAGCGCACCCGGGCCCTGGTCCCCGATGCGAAGCCGGCGACCGACGCCGACTGGGATACGGAGTATCTTGCCCCCATCCTGTCGGTGAGGGTGGTGTCGGGTCTGGATGAGGCGATCGAACACATCCATCACCACAGCTCGGGGCACACCGAATCGATCATCACCGAGGCAATCGGCCGCGCCCGCCGTTTCCTCACCGAGGTGGATTCGAGCTCGGTGATGGTCAACGCCTCCACCCGCTTTGCCGACGGCTTCGAATACGGCTTGGGGGCGGAGATCGGCATCAGCACCGACAAGATCCACGCCCGCGGGCCAGTCGGGCTGGAGGGACTCACCTCCCAGAAGTTCATCGTCATCGGCGACGGCCACATTCGCGAGTAGCGACCTGCCCGATCTGCCGGTTTCGAAAAAATGTATTCATCCCTTCTCCCTGAGGAGAGGGAATTTCTAGCAGCCTGATTGATTGACAAGAAGGAGATGAGCGTGAAGGAGTTGCGCACCCTGTTGCTGGCGTCTCTGCTTGCGGTGCCGCTGGCCGCCGATGCCGCCGGTTTAGGCAAGCAGGCAATTCACTCCCGGTTGAACCAGCCGCTCGACATGAGTATTTCGCTGCTGGTCGGGTCCGGTGAGCACCTGGAGGATCTCCGGGTGACCCTGGCGTCACCGGAAACATTCGATCAACACGGCATCCCTTACCCCCTGTTCGCCCGCGATCTCGCCATCCAGGTGGGTAGCGGTGACGGTGCCCCAATGGTGCGGCTGACCACCCGGGAGCCGGTTCGTGAACCCATTGTCGAACTGTTGCTGAATCTGCGCTGGCCCGGCGGAAACCTGGTGCGGGAGTACGCGGTGCTGCTCGATCCGCCCGAGGCGAACCGGGAGGTCGCACCCGCCGTGCCGTCGGCCGTGGCGCGCCCCGCCCCCCAACCGGCTGCACCCGTGGTGGAGCGGGCCTCGAACTACCGGGTCGGCCCGGGCGACACTCTGGGCGGCATTGCACAAGGGCTCAGTAAGGGGGCCGCCGTCAGTACCCCACAGATGGCGGTGGCGCTGTTTCGCGCCAATCCGGAGGCGTTTTTCGGCGACAACATGAACAATCTGCGCGCGGGGGCGGTGCTGACGGTGCCCGGGCGGGAACAGGTGGGGCGTATCGCCCAGGCGGAGGCCTCTGCCGACATGCGCCGGCAGTATGCGGCCTGGCGCGGTGAGCGGAGTGCCCCTGCCGGAGAGCCGGAGAGGGATCGCCCGACGGCGATCGTCCAGCCAGCGCCGGCCACGGAGCCCGTCTCCCCCGCCGAGGACTCCTCTCCATCGCAGCCCCCGGAACAGGTTGCCGAGGAGACGCAGGTCGAGCCCGAACCGGTGGAGGAGACTCCAGACGCCCCTGCGTCCGAGGGCGCCGCCGAGGAGGCGCGTCTCGCCATCGTCTCTCCAGACAATACGGACGCGGCGCTCGAAGGGGAACTGGCCGCCCATCTCGATCGGGTGATCGCCACCAACGAGTTGCTACGGGATGAGAATCTCCATCTACAGGGGCAGTTGGAGGCGCTGGAAAGGCAGGTTCAGACCCTGACCGAGCAGATCCTGGCGTTGCCGCAGGAGCGGGCACCGCGACCGGTGCCGGTTGTCACCTCGGCACCCCTCCCTGCCCCTGCTGCGGCCGCTGCACCGTGGTGGAGCAGCCCCTGGACCGTGGTGGTCCCGTCACTGCTCATCGCCCTGATTGCGGTCGCCGGTTCGGTGCTGTTCTGGCTGCGTGAGCGAAACCGCGGGGTGATTCGTTGATTCGGATCGGTTGCGAAAACGAAGCTTCCGCCACGCGGGCCGGATGAACCGGCCCGTCGGCATTTTCGGGGGGACCTTCGACCCCATCCACTTCGGCCATCTGCGGCCCGCGCTCGAACTGCACGAGAGCCTGGGCCTTGCAGAGACCCGTTTTCTCCCCGCCGGCATTCCGCCCCACCGGGACCCGCCCGTCGCTTCCGCCGAGCAGCGGCTCGCCATGGTGCGGCTGGCGGTGGCGGGGGTGCCGGGGTTCACGGTGGATGAGCGCGAACTGCGGCGGCCCGGCCCCTCCCGCATGGTGGATACGCTGGTATCTTTACGGGATGAACTCGGTGATCGGCCCCTCTGCCTGCTGCTGGGTGCCGATGCATTTCTGGGGCTGCCGGAATGGCACCGCTGGGAGGAGTTGATCGGGCTGGCGCATATCGTGGTGGCCCACCGGCCCGGCTGGTCCCTGGAGAGCGCACCACAAAACGAAGCGGTTGCCCTGTGGCGGGCGTGCGGCAGTGAACGGGTGGAGCAGTTGACGGCCGCCTCCGCCGGGAGCGTCCTGCTGCAACCGGTCACCCAACTGGCCATCGCGGCGACCGCCCTGCGCCGTCTGGCCGCCGACGGGCGCAGCCTCCGGTTCATGGTGCCGGAGCCGGTGCGCGACTATATCGAACAAGAGAAACTCTACCTGCGGGATGTTAATGGACGCTGAAGCACTGAAAGAACTGGTTATCGAAGCCCTGGAAGACCTCAAGGCCCAGGATGTGCGCATCCTCGACGTTCGCGGAAAATCGAGCATCACCGACATCATGGTGATCGCCAGCGGCCGTTCCGATCGCCAGGTCAAGTCATTGGCGGAGAACGTCGTCGTCAAGGCGAAGGCGGCCGGCATGCCGCCCCTTGGGGTCGAGGGGGAGCGCGAAGGGGACTGGGTGGTGGTCGACCTGGGCGACGTGGTGGTGCATGTAATGCTGCCGCGCACCCGCGACTTCTACAACCTGGAGAAGCTCTGGGGCGAGGAGGCCCCGCTGCACGAGTACGGCTCGTGACGGCGGATTGGCCACGGAGGCGCGGAGAGAGGCGGCACTCCCCGCCTCGGGTTTGCGAACCCCATGAGACCATAGCCATCACTTTGTCTGCCTCTCCTCCGCGGCGCTGTGGCGCGGGTTTTCCTTGTTGAAGGCCGGGGCTAGGCGATGCGGATCCACCTGATCGCCGTCGGTAACCGTATGCCCGGGTGGGTTGAGACGGGGTACGCCGAGTATGCCAAGCGGATGCCGCGTGAATGTACGCTGGAGTTGATCGAGATTGCGGCGGGACGGCGCACGAAGGGGAGCGATATCGACCGACTGCTGCGCGACGAGGGGGAACGGATGCTGGCGGCCATCCCCAAGGGGGCATTGGCGGTGACGCTGGAGGTTGAGGGTAGGCCCTGGTCCACGGAAAACCTCGCAAGCCGCCTGGGTGAATGGCTCCAGGGTGGACGGGATATTGCGCTGCTGGTCGGCGGCCCCGAAGGGTTGGCCCAGTCGGTGCGTGCGCGGGCCGAACTGTGCTGGTCCCTGTCGCCGCTGACGCTGCCCCATCCGCTGGTGCGGGTGATTATTGCCGAGCAGGTGTACCGTGCCTGGTCGATTATCCAGGGGCATCCGTATCATCGCTAGCTGAAGCTTAAAGAAAATCTCTTGCGACCACCGACCACCGACCACCGACCATGGACCAGTTCGACATCTATCTTGCCTCCGCCTCACCGCGGCGACACGAGCTGTTGCAGCGGATTGGTGTCCGGTTCCGACAGCTCGCGGTGGAGGTACCGGAAGTGCCGCAGCCGGGGGAAGCGCCGCCGATGTTTGCCATCCGCATGGCCCTGGAGAAGGCCCGTGCCGGGGCCTGCCGTACGGAGCGCGATCCGGCCCTCCCGGTGCTCGGGGCGGACACGGTGGTGGCGGTAGAGGAGGCGATCCTCGGCAAGCCGCGCGATCGCGACGATGCGCTGCAGATGCTGGCACGGTTGTCGGGCCGTGAGCACAAGGTCTACACCGGGGTCGCCCTGGTGGGGGAGGAGGAGCAGACCCGCCTGAGCGTCAGCAGTGTGGCCTTTCGCGACATCCTGCCCGCGGAGGCCGAGGCATACTGGGACAGCGGTGAGCCATCGGACAAGGCGGGCGCCTACGCTATCCAGGGGCTCGGCGCCATTTTCATCGAACGCATGGAGGGAAGTTGCTCCGGCGTTATGGGTCTGCCCCTGTTCGAGACTGCGGAACTGCTGACACATTTCGGGATACAAGTGACAAGTGACAAGTGACAAGTGACAAGTGACAAGTGACAAGTGACAAGTGACAAGTGACAAGTGACAAGTGACAAGTGACAAGTGACAAGTGACCACCGACCACCGACCACCGGCCAAAGACCAACAATGAGCGAAGAGCTGCTGATCAACGTCACTCCCCACGAGACGCGCGTGGCGTTTCTCGAAAATGGCGTCCTGCAGGAGGTGCAGATCGAGCGCGCCCGGCGGCGCGGCCTGGTCGGCAATATCTACAAGGGCCGGGTGTGTCGCGTACTGCCCGGCATGCAGGCGGCCTTTGTGGATATCAACCTGGAGCGGACCGCCTTCCTGCACGCCTCCGATATCCTGGCGGGCCAAAACGGGGACGAGCGCCGGTCGGGGGAGCCGAACATCGACGCCCTGCTGCATGAGGGGCAGGAGGTTCTGGTGCAGGTCATCAAGGACCCGCTCGGCACCAAGGGTGCGCGGCTGACGACCCACATCACCATTCCCGCACGTTTCCTTGTCTTCATGCCCGGTGGCAACCGCCACATCGGTGTTTCCCAGCGTATCGAGGACGAGAAGGAGCGGCAGCGCCTGAAGGAGTTGGTGGCGTCCCATGTCGGTGAGTATGCCGAGGGTGGGTACATCGTCCGCACTGCGGCGGAAGGGCTGGAGGAGGAGGCGGTCGCCAAAGACATGGCCTTCCTCAACAAGTTGTGGCACGAGATCGGTGAGCGTGCAGCGTCCAGTACGACCGGCTCCCTGGTCCACGAGGATCTGCCGCTGGTGTTGCGCACCATGCGCGATCTGACCGGGTCCGAGATCGAAAAGGTGCGTATCGACTCGCGCGAGACCTTCCACAAGGTGGCGAAGTTCGCCACCAAGTTCATCCCCGGCCTGGCGCCGCATATCGAGCACTACGCCGGCGAACGGCCCATCTTCGACATCTACGGGGTGGAGGATGAGATCCAGCGGGCGCTCGAGCGCAAGGTGCAACTGAAGTCCGGCGGTTATCTCATCATCGACCAGACCGAGGCGATGACCACCATCGACGTCAACACCGGAGCCTTCGTCGGCCACCGCAACCTGGAAGAGACCATCTTCAAGACCAACCTGGAGGCGACCCAGGCGATCGCCAGGCAATTGCGCCTGCGCAATCTGGGCGGCATCATCATCATCGACTTCATCGACATGACCGATGCGGAGCATCGCCGCCTGGTACTGCGCAGCCTGGAGAAGGCGCTGGAACGGGACCACGCCAAGACCCACATCTCCGACGTATCCGCCCTCGGCCTGGTGGAGATGACCCGCAAGCGCACTCGCGAATCCCTGGAGCATGTGCTGTGCGAGGCCTGCCCGGTCTGCAACGGCCGCGGTACGGTGAAGACCCCAGAGACGGTCTGCTACGAGATCTTTCGCGAGATCCTGCGCGAGGCGCGCCAGTTCGATGCCCACCAGTTTTTGGTGCTCGCCTCGCAGGAGGTGGTGGATCGCATGCTGGATGAGGAGTCGACCGGTGTGGCGGAACTGGAGGAGTTCATCGGCCGCTCGATCAAGTTCCAGGTCGAGGGGCTCTACACACAGGAGCAGTTCGACGTGGTGCTGATGTAACCGACCCTTCGTGTGAACACCTGAGATGCCCCGGCTGCGACAAGTCGCAAGAAACCTGATTCGCCACCTCTGGCATGCAGCTGCCGTGGCCGTGATCGTGCTGGCGGTGGCGATCACTCTGCTGCGTCTCCTGCTGCCCGCCGCCCAGGACTACCGCGATGTGGTGGCCGACTGGGCCAGCGAACGTCTCGGTCAGCCGGTGACCGTTGCCTCGCTCGATGCACGCCTGGAAGACTTTTCCCCCGTTCTGGTTCTGAAGGAGCTGTCGTTGCGCGATCCCGACGGCGGGGAGCCGATCGCCCGCTTCCGTGAGGCGCTGATCGCGTTCGACCTGATCGGGTCGATCCGTCGGGGGGTACCGATGGTTCGGCGCCTGACGGTGGTCGGCGCGGAACTCACGGTGGAACGGGACACGGAGGGTCGCCTGGCGCTTCACGGGCTTGATCTGCCGGTGGATGGCCCGGTGCTGGCCGACACACCGGGGAAGGGTGCCGCCTGGTTGCTCGCCCAGGGCGATCTGGCCATCCGTGAAGGCCGGCTGCGCTGGGTGGACCGGCAGCTCAACCTTCCGCCCGCGGAGCTATACCCGGTCGATATCCGTTTGCACAACACGGGGAGCCACCACCGTTTCGAAGCGGTGGCGAGCGGTGGTAGTGAACGCCTGCGCCTGGTGGGCGAAGTACGTGGAAATCCACTCGCCGTGGACTGGAGCGGACAGGTCTTCCTCGAGGCCCGCGGACTTGATGCGGGGCGTTGGGCCAAGGGATTGCGGGTGGGTGCCGCCCGCATTTCCGACGGCACCGTCGCCACCCGGCTCTGGACCGAATGGGAGTCGGCGCGGCTCGTCGCCGCCGAAGGGGAGGCCAATCTGTTCGGGTTGCGGCTGCGCCAAGGCGCGCGGCAGATCGACTTTGAGCGAATCTCCGCCAAGGGGCGATTTACGCGCAGTCAGGAGGGGTGGCGGCTGGCACTGAGAGACACCCGGATACGGCGCGCTGGCCATACCCGCGACCTGGCACGCGTCGAAATCGGCGGGAGCAAGACGGGTGCCATTCGACTGCTGGCTGATGGCGTGCAGCTGGAGGATGTAGCCGAACTGGGATCGGTAGCCGCCTCGGATGAGGCCTTGGTCGAGGCGCTGATCGGTGTGCAGCCGAGGGGGTGGCTGGAACGGGTGCGAATCGAACGCGGCCCGGATCACACCTGGCACGCGCAGGCGGTGGTGACCGAATTTCGCAACCGCGCCTGGGGGCAGTTTCCCGGGATCGAAAATTTCTCCGGGCGGTTTGCCTGGAGCGGGCAGCAGGGTGAGCTGCATCTCGACAGCGAGCGATCCGGCATTACCCTGCCGCACCTGTTTCCCCAGCGGCTCGATCTCGGCCGGGTTGCGGGGCGCGCTACCGTGACCCACGACGGTGGCTGGCGTATCGAAGCACGTGATCTGCGGGTCAGCAGTGACGATATAGAACTGGTGAGCGAACTGGTGCTGCGGCTCCCGGAGAGTGGCTCGCCCCATCTCGAACTGTCGGGAAAATTCTGGAATGGCCGGGCCGCGGCAGTGGCCTACTTCCTGCCGGTTCGGGTCATGAACCCGAACGCGACCCAATGGCTGGGGAATGCCTTCCATGCGGGGACCGTCACCAGCGGGACCGTGGAGTTCGATGGCGCACTGGAGGATTTTCCTTTCGATCACGAGGAGGGGCGGTTCGAGATCCGTTTCCATGCGCGGGGCGTTGAACTGCACTACCAGGAGGGTTGGCCCAATTTCCTGGGGGCGGACGCGGAGGTCCTCTTTCGGGGCCGGCGGATGGAGATCGATGCCTCAGCCGCTCGCCTTTTCAACGGTCGGGTGGAGCGGGCGCGGGTCGGCATTCCCGACCTGCAACACCCCTATCTGGACATCGCGGGCGAGGCAAGGACACCGGCTCGCGACCTGCTCAGATTGATCGGCGAAACGCCGCTCAGGGAACATGTCAGCGCCTATCTCTACGACGGCGTGGCGCTTGACGGCGATGCGCGTCTTGCGTTGGAGATGAGGATTCCGCTGGTCGATGCGGTCAAGGCGGAGCATCCGTTCACGGTCAGCGGCCATGTTGATTTCGATGAAGCACGCCTGCGGCTCACCGAGGCGGTCACGATCGAGCAGTTGGTCGGTCGGCTCGACTTCACCGAGCAGGGGGTTGCCAGTCCGGGTCTGACCGGGCGCTTCGCAGGCGGCCCGGTGAGTGCGACGGTAGGCGTGCGCCATGACGGCCAGGAGACCTATACCCGGATCCAGGCCGAGGGCCGGGCCGACAGCGGGGTGCTCGCGGAACAGTTTGATTCGGCGCTGTCCGAACAGCTCTCCGGAGAGTTGGCCTGGACCGGCGACGTGACGGTGCCGCAGGGCGCACAAGGGGTGGCACTGTCGGTGCGCGCCGACCTCGGGAAGAGTGTCAGCGCTCTTCCCCATCCATTGGAGAAGCAGGCGGGTGAGCCGCTTCATGCCGCCGTGCACTACGTACTGAATGGCGAGCGGGCGGGGGAGACGTCGATCATGCTCGGCGATCGCCTGACTGCCACCCTAAAAGGGGGGGGCAACGGCATTGAGCGCGCCCACGTGCACTTCGGGCGGGAGATGGCCCAACTTCCGGATCGTCCGCTGCTCCGGTTCACCGGCTCGCTTGACCGGTTCGCGCCGGCAGAGTGGGCGGCGCTGAGGGCGAGCCGGGTGTTACCGGCAGAGCAGGGGCCGCCGTGGCGGGTCGAGGTGGCAATGGAGCGGTTGGAACTCGAAGGCAAGGCAGGGCAGGAGGTGTCTGTGCCGACGGCCGATAGCGGCACGCTCACCCGGCGTCTCGCCTCCCTGGATGTGGATATCGGGCAGTTCTCATATGGTGCCGGCCCGCTGGGCAGCCTGCGGCTGCTGGCGGAGCGCAAGGGCGAGGCACTTGACTACACCAATCTGCGACTTGCCGGCGACCACTTCGAATTGAGCGGTACCGGCAAAACCGTTCTTGCAGAGGATGATGCGCGTACCGATTGGCAGGTGCGACTGACGAGCAGCGATGTCGGCCAGATGCTGGCTGCCTTCGGCTTCGCCAGTGTGGTGAAGCGGGGTCGTGGCTCAGTCGATGCGCGGCTCGAGTGGCCGGGCGAGCCCGGTGATTACACGCTCGCGGCCACGCGCGGCGAGATTGAACTGGAGATGCACGAGGGTGCGTTTCAGGAGGTGGAACCGGGTGCCGGCAAGATGATTGGACTGTTCAGTCTCGACGCCATACCGCGCCGATTGCGTCTCGATTTTCGTGACCTCACCGATGAAGGGCTTGCCTTTCACGAGGTAAAGGGCACGCTCCGCCTGCATGACGGCAATGTGTTTACCTCCGACCTGCACGTGGACGCCCCCGCCGCGAAGATGGTGATTACCGGTCGCACTGGGCTTGTCGCACGCGACTACGACAATCTGGTGACGGTGGTCCCGAATGTGGCCGACACCTTGCCGGTTGCAGGTGGTCTCGCGCTCGGTCCTCAGGTGGGCGCGGCACTGCTGATCCTGCGCCAGATATTCAAGAGCCAGATCGACGCCTCGGCCGCCTACCATTACCGGGTCACCGGTCCCTGGGAGTCGCCGGAACTTGCCCGTGTCAGCACCGATACGGACTCTGGTCAGCCATAAGGCCCGCTGTTATCCTGCCGCCATGTTTCGTTATCTTTTTCTTCTGCTATTCGCACTGTGGCTCGGTCCCGCTGTCGCTGTCGCGGGTGTTACCGCCACTGTGACGACAGAGGAGTGGGCGCGACCGCGCGACGGCGCGGCACTGCTTGCGCACTCCGGCCTTGGTGCTGTCATGCGCGCACTGGATGAGAGGCCGGACGCGCGCATTGTCATCCACTATGTCGGGGGTGATGAAGGGAGTCTCTGGGCGCATGAGCTTCAGGCCTGGCTGGTGGCACTCGGTCTTTCGTCGGACCGAATCGACCTGCTGCCGGGCAACGCCGAGTCCGATTCGATTCAGCTGAGCGTCGTCAAAGGCGCTCTCGAACAGGTGGGCCGACTGGTCGCCCCCGCCGGAGAATAAATAACGATGAGTCGCATCGCCGTCGTGCAGATGGCCTCCGGGCCGAACATCAACGCCAATCTGCTTGAGGCCGAGAAGCTGATCGCCCGTGGCGCAGCGGAAGGCGCCGAACTTCTGGTGCTGCCGGAGAACTTCGCCCTCATGGGCATGACCGAATATGACAAGGTCAACGCCCGCGAACCCGATGGCAAGGGGCCGATTCAGGACTTCCTCGCGGAACAGGCGGCACGCCGGGGTCTCTGGCTGGTGGGCGGCACCATTCCGCTGGCGGCGCACGGCCCGGACAAGATCCGGGCGGCCTGTCTGCTGTTCGACAGCAGCGGAAGGCGGGTCGCGCGTTATGACAAGGTGCATCTTTTCGATGTGCGCATCGAGGAGAGCGGTGAGAATTACATCGAATCGGAGACCATCGAGCCGGGCGACGAGGTGGTGGTGGTGGACACACCTTTCGGGCGACTCGGGCTCGCCATCTGCTACGACCTGCGTTTCCCGGAGCTCTTTCGCGGCATGGTCAACCGGGGCGTGGAGATCATCACCCTGCCATCCGCCTTCACCGCGATCACCGGCAAGGCGCACTGGGAGGTACTGATCCGTGCCCGCGCTATCGAGAATCTCTGCTACGTGGCAGCCTCGGCCCAGGGCGGCTATCATGTCAACGGCCGCGAAACCCATGGCCACAGCATGATTGTCGATCCCTGGGGCGTCGTACTCGATCGGCTCCCGCGCGGCTCCGGCGTGGTCACCGCGGAGATCGACCTGACACGGCTCGCCTCCATCCGTCGCAACTTCCCCGCCCTCCAGCACCGCCGGCTCGCCTGCGATATCGCCTAGTGGTTGCAGGAGACGGGTGACTGGAAAAGACCACCAGCAACTAAACCAGAAAAAGCGCCGCCAATCCCAGGAAGGTGAAGAAGCCGATCACGTCGGTGACGGCGATGAGTACGACCGAGCCGGCGAGGGCGGGATCGATGCTGAGGCGGCGCAGGATGAAGGGAATTATGGCGCCCGCCAGGGCGGCGGCAATCAGGTTGACGACGATGGCCGCCGCAATCACGGCCCCCAGGGATTCGCTGCCGAACCAGAAGTAGGCGACGCTGGCGATTACCACCGCCCATAACAGGCCGTTCATCACGCCTACCGCCAATTCCTTGATCAGGACTCGCCGGGCATTGCCGGAGCCGATTCGGCCGAGCGCCATGCCGCGGATCACCAGGGTGAGCGTCTGGCTGCCGGCGATGCCGCCCATACTGGCGACCACCGGCATCAGCACGGCCAGTGCCACCAACTTCTCGATGGTGGCGTCGAACAGGCTGATGACCCACGCCGCTGCGAAGGCGGTGAAGAGGTTCACGCCGAGCCACACCGCGCGCCTTCGGGAGCTCTGCAGAACCGGGGCGAAGATGTCCTCGTCCTCGTCCAGGCCAGCGCGTCCCAGAATGGAGTGGTCCGCCTCTTCGCGGATGACGTCCACCACGTCGTCGATGGTGATGCGCCCGAGCAGCTGGCCCGAGGCGTCGATGACCGGCGCGGAGACCAGGTCGCGCCGCTCGAACAGGTTGGCCACTTCGATCGCCGGCGTTTCGGCCGGAATTCCCTCGATGTCTCGGATCATCACCTCCGCCACAGTCAGATCCGGGTCGCGGGTGAGGAGATTGGTGATCGGCAGCAGGCCGAGATAGCGGTTGTTGCGGTTGACCACCATCAGGCTGTCGGTGGTCTCGGGGATTTTGCCAATCCAGCGCAGGTAGCGCAGCACCACGTCCAGGCTGATATCCGCCCGCACCGTGATGGTGTCCACGTTCATCAGGCCGCCGGCGGTATCCTCCGGGTAGGCCATCAGCCCTTCGAGGCGCGCCCGGTTCTGCGCATCCATGTGGGAGAGGACCTGCCGGATCACCCCCTCGGGCATCTCAGGGAGGAAGTCGGCCAGGTCGTCCGGATCGAGGCCTTCGGTGGCGGCGACCAGCTCCTCGGCCGACATCTGCCGGATCAGGCCGGCCCGCACATCCTCGGCGCAGTGGATCAGCACCTCGCCGCGCAGGCCCGACTCGACCTGCTCCCAGACGGAGAGACGCTCCTCGTAGGGGAGCGACTCCAGCAGAATCGCGATCTCGGCCGGATGCATCTCCGCCAGCATGCGGCGCACCTCGGGCATGGCGCCGCCCTGCAGCGACGCCTGCAGGTTCAGCAGCAGGCCGTGGAGTTTCTCCTGTTCCGCGTTCTCGATCATGCGGTACCGTCGGCGTTCGGCGGGCACGGAAGGTGCCCCGCGGGGGGCGGCTAGTTTAGCAGCTTCAACCCCATTCGCCCTCGTTGAAGCGCAACGCCAGTGCCCGGAAGCCCTGCGACGATTCGATGCAGGCGGCGGTCGCCTCCTGCAGCTGGCGCAGATGGCTGCCCGTGACGACGCGCTTGACCTCGGGAACGGCGGTGGGCGGCATGGAGAAGCGAGTCAGGCCCAGTCCGAGCAGCAGGCGGGTGAGAGCAGGGTCACCCGCCATCTCGCCGCACATGGAGACCGGCGTGTCGGTGCGCGCCGCGGCATCCAGAACCAGGCGCAGCAGTTTGAGTACCGCCGGGTGGAGTGGATCGTAGAGGTGGTTCACCGCCTCATCCATGCGGTCGGCGGCGAGGGTGTACTGGATGAGGTCGTTGGTGCCGATGGAGAGGAAATCCAGTTCACGGGCGAACTCCTCGGCACAGAGCGCAGCGGCCGGTACCTCAATCATGCCGCCGAGCGGGAGCCCGGAATCGAATGGCAGGCGCTGTCGCCTGAGCTGCCGCCGACATTCGTCCAGCAGCATTCTCACCTGGAGCACCTCGTCGATGGAGGTGAGCATGGGGATGAGCAGGGACACCGGGCCGTGGGCGGATGCGCGCAGGATCGCCCTTAGTTGCGGCAGGAACAGGTCGCGTTCACTGAGACAGAGCCGGATCGCGCGCATGCCGAGGGGGGAGTCGGAGGCGGAAAGCACCTGGCCGTCGGCGGCCTGCTTGTCCGCTCCCAGATCGAGGGTGCGGATGGTCAGCGGCGCCCCCTCAAGCCGCGACACCGCATCCAGGTAGGTCGCGTACTGCTCCTCCTCATCCGGCAGTGAAGCCCGGTTCATGTAGAGAAATTCCGTTCGATAAAGGCCGACGCCGCCCGCGCCGGCCTTGCGGACCGCATCCAGATCACCCGGCATCTCGATGTTGGCGAACAGTTCGATGGTGAAGCCGTCGCGGGTGATTGCAGGCCGGTCGCGGAGCCGCCGCAGCGCCACCCGGCGCCGGCGCTCCTCGCGGCGACGGGTGCGGTAGAGGCGCAGTTCCGGATCCTCCAGCCCGGCAAGGACAGAACCGGCGGCGCCGTCCACCACCAGCATCTCACCCTCTTCAATAAACTGGAGCGCGTGGTGGATGCCGAAGACCGCCGGTATGCCGAGACTGCGGGCGAGGATGGCGGCGTGGGAAACCGGTCCCCCGTGTTCGGCCACCACCGCGCCGACCCCCTGCTTGTGGAGCAGCACCAGTTCGCTCGGGGCGAGGTCGTCGGCGAGGATGATGCGATCGCGTTCCTGATGTGTCGCGAGCGCCTGGCGGCGTGCGGTGTCGTCCAGCAGGATCTGCTGAATGCGGGTTACCACGTGCGCCACATCGTCGCGGCGGGTGCGCAGGTAGTCATCCTCGACCGCGTCGAACACCTTCACCAGGGCGTCCTGCTGCATCTCGAGCGCCCATTCGGCATTGCACCGCTCGCGCCGGATGAGGTCGCCGGGGGCGGCCGACAGCGTGGCGTCCCGGAGCATCAACAGGTGGGTTTCGACAAAGGCGGCGATATCGCCGGAGGTGCCGGCCGGCAGGTCGTCGAGGATGGCCCGCAGTTCGCTGGCAGCGGCACCGACCGCCGAACGGAAGCGCTCGATTTCGGCCTCGATCCGGTGGGCGGCGAGCCGATAGCGCGGGATCTCCGGGCGTCCGCGCTGGAGCAGGCGCGCCGGACCGATGGCGATCCCGCGTGAGACTCCGGTACCGAGGAGGGCGACAGCCATACGCCTCCTTAGAGCAGCACTGCCCGGTTTCCGGGACAGGCCGTGGGGGCGGCGCGGCCCTCCCTCAGGCCGCTTCGCCGAAGCGTTCCGCGACCAGTTCCTCCAGTCGCCTGATGGCCTCGGCCTCATCCGGGCCGTCGGCTTCGACCTCCAGGGTGGTGCCGCAGGCGGCAGCAAGCATCATCACCCCCATGATGCTCTTGCCGTTCACGCGGCGCCCCTCGCGTATCAGCATGATCTCGCTTTCGAATTCGGAGGCGAGCTTGACGAATTTGGCCGCTGCCCGGGCGTGCAGGCCGAGTTTGTTGACGATGGTGAGCTGCTTGACTTGCATCCCTCACCAACGTTCCATCAGGGATGCCGAACCACTCGTTGCGACGAAGGGTGACAGCAGATGCGGGTTAGTGGGCATGCCGGGCCCCCGGTTGATCGCCGACTAGAAAGACCCCTTCGCAGCCGCCGCTGAGCGCCTTCTCGGTCAGGGTGTCGAGGTCGAGGGTGGGATAGTTGAACACCCGGATCAGCATCGGCAGGTTGACGCCCGACACCACCCGCACCCGCTCGCTACCTCCGTGCATCAGGGAGCAGGCGACGTTGCTCGGGGTGGAGCCGAACAGGTCGGTCAACACCAGTACCCCCTCGCCCGAGTCCAGCTTGCGGCACAACTCGTGGGCCTCGGCGCACATCTCGTCCGGGTTGCAGTCCCGGGGCACGGAGAGCAGTTCGGTGGCGAGTGGGCAGTGGCCCAGTGTGCCGCAGGCGGTCTCCACCAGCGCCTCGCCGAGGGATCCGTGGGCCACGATCAGCAGTCCGACGCTCATGACAACTCCCGATGTTGGGTCAGGGCGCGGGTCTTGCCGCTGGTGAAGTGGTGTGCCAGCCGCTCGACAAAGTAGACGGAGCGGTGTTGGCCCCCGGTGCAGCCGATGGCGATGGTCATGTAACTGCGGTTTTCCGCCTCGAAACGGGGCAACCAGATTTCGAGGAAAGTCTTGATCGAGTCGAACATAGAATCAACGTATGGCTGCTTTTCCAGAAAATCGATCACCTCGGCATCCTGGCCGGTGAGTGCGCGGAGCCGGGGCTCCCAGTGAGGATTGGGCAGGCAGCGCACGTCGAAGACGAAATCGGCATCCACCGGCACTCCGTGTTTGAAGCCGAACGATTTGAACAGCAATGACATCTGTTCGGTGTCGTCGGGTCCGACACGCGCTTGGATGAGGTTGCGCAACTGATGGACATTAGTGTGGCTGGTGTCGATGCGCAGGTCGGCGCGTGACGAGATCGGTTCCAGAAGTGTGCGCTCGCGCCGGATCGCCTCAGCCAGCGGGATGCGCTCCCGCGTCAGGGGGTGGCGGCGCCGGGTTTCGCTGAAGCGCTTGAGCAGTGTGCCGTCGTCGGCGTCGAGAAACAGGATCTTGCAGTCCAGGTCCCGTTCACGCAGCCCGTCGGAGATGTCGGCGAACAGGGCCAGGTCGTTGGCCAGGTTGCGTGCATCGATGCCGATTGCCGCATCGTGATAGGGGTAGTGGTCCACCCGCACCATCTCCTCGGCGAAGGCAGGCAGCAGGTTCACCGGCAGGTTGTCGATGCAGTAGAAACCGAGGTCCTCCAGCGCGTGGAGGACGATGCTCTTGCCTGAGCCGGAGGTACCGCTGATAAGAAAGAGTCTCACTGCTCTCTCCGCGCCAGCATTTTGTGCTGGCGGTCGATGAAGTCCGCCGCCGGATCATAGCCGTTATAGAACAGCATGTGGTTGCGCACCGCCGCCTCCACCAGGACCGCCAGGTTGCGCCCCGGCGCCACCGGCAGGCAGATCTCCGGGATCTCCACGTCCAGCAGCGTGCGGCTGCGCCGGCTCCCCTCCAGCCGGTCCATGTCGTCGGGCGCCCGGTCGGTCAAATTGACGATGAGGCGCAGGTTCTTGGTTTCCTTGATGGCGCTGTCGCCGAACATCGCTCGCACGTTAAGTATTCCCAGTCCGCGCACCTCCAGGAAGTCGTGGAGCAGTTCCGGGCAGGAGCCGCGCAGGGTCTCGGGGGCAACGCGGGAGAACTCGGGGGCGTCATCCGCCACCAGCCGGTGGCCGCGGGTGATCAGTTCCAGAGCCAGTTCGCTTTTGCCCACCGAACTCTTGCCGGTGAGCAACACCCCGATCCCCATCACATCCATAAAGACGCCGGGCACCACCAGCCGGTCCGCCAGCAGGCTGGTGAGATAGTAGTCCAGGTGATCCACCAACCGGTCGCTCGCCATGGAGGTGCCGAGCAGGGGGACGCCGCTCTGATCGGCGGCACGGATCAGCTCCTTGGGGGCTTCCAGGCCGTCGGCCACCATCACGGTGGCGCTCTCTCCCGAGAACAGCCGTCCGAGCGCATCCTCGAAGGAGTTCTTGCCGAGCGCCTGCAGGTACTCCAGTTCGGAGGCACCCAGCACCTGGACCCGGTGCGGGTGAATGAAATTGAGATGGCCCACCAGGGAGAGGCGGCTTCGCGTGGTCCCTGCGGGGAGGAGCGCCCGATCGATACCCGCGCGTCCCGCCCACCACCGGAGCCCGAGCCGCCGCTGATAGCTGTCGATCAGGGTGCGGACAGTGACGGGGGGCATGGTCAGTGGTTCAGCTGTCCGGCTGCCAGCCGGTGAGCAGCCGGTGGACCGTTTCCGGATCGCCGGCCGAATGCAGCTTGCCGAGCAGGGTTGCGTCGCTGAACATCTGTGCCAGAAGGGCGAGCAGTTTGAGGTGCTCCTCGGTGGAGGCTTCTGGGACCAGCAGACCGAACAGGAGGTCGACCGGCTTGCCGTCGACGGAGTCGTAATCGACCCCCTGTTCGAGCTTGACGAACGCACCGATGGTGCGATCGCTGCTTTTCACCCGGCCATGGGGAATCGCCACCCCATGGCCGAGGCCGGTACTGCCAAGCCGTTCGCGGCCGATCAGCGATTCGAACACCTCACCGGTGCTCAAGCTCTGGTCGGAGCCCGCGATCAGCTCGCTGATCTGCTCCAGAACCCGTTTTTTGCTGCTGACCTGAGTGATGCAGGCCACGCGCTCGACGGTGAGCAGGTCGGTGATATTCATGGAGGGGTGTCAGCCGTTGAGCGCGTCTTTCGGGGCTCCGCCCCGGTGTTCGGTCATCTTTTCCTTGTGCTTCTTGATCTGCCGGTCGAGCTTGTCAATCAGGGCATCAATCGCCGCGTACATGTCATCTTCCTCGGCATCGGCGAAAAGCTGGTTGCCGGTGATGTGGAGGGTCGCCTCCGCCTTGTGGCGCAGCTTCTCGACGCTCAGGATCACGTGGACATTGGTGACATGATCGAAGTGGCGCTCCAGCCTTTCGAACTTGCTGATCACATAATCGTTCAGGGCAGGGGTGATGTCCACGTGATGACCGGTGAGGTTGAGTTGCATTATCAGGCTCCTTTTCGGCTGCTCTGGGAAGCGCCCGGTCACGCCAGGCGCTTACGTTCATTGGAAGGTGGAATCGCCATCGCTTCGCGGTACTTTGCAACCGTTCGGCGGGCGACGTTGATGCCTTTTTCGGCCAGGATTGTTGCGATCTTGCTGTCGCTCAGGGGCTTGGCCCCATTTTCCTCCCCGACGAGCTGTTTAATCAATGCGCGGATGGCGGTGGAGGAGGCCTCGCCACCGTCGGCGGTACCGACGTGGCTGGAGAAAAAGTACTTGAGCTCAAAGATCCCGCGTGGGGTGTGCATGTATTTGCGGGTGGTGACCCGGGAGATGGTGGACTCGTGCATCTCCACCGTCTCGGCAATGTCGTGCAGCACCAGCGCCTTCATCGCCACCTCGCCCTGCTCCAGGAAGTCGCGCTGGCGCTCGACAATGGCGGTGGCCACCTTGAGCAGCGTCTCGTTACGGCTCTGCAGGCTCTTGATGAACCAGCGCGCCTCCTGCAGGTGGTTGCGCAGAGTGGCGCTCTCGCTCGGGTTGGAGACCTGCTTTATCAGGTTGGCGTAGGTGGCGTTCACCCGCAGACGGGGGGCCGCCTCCGGATTGAGCTCCACCCGCCAGGCGCCCTTGTACTTGCGGACGATGACGTCCGGCACGATGTATTCGGTCTTGCTGCTGGAGATATGCCCGCCGGGACGCGGGTTCAGCGACTGGATGAGCCGCAGCACGGCGGCAATGTCGTCATCCTCCAGGCGCAGTCGGCGGCGAATCAGATTGAAGTCGCGGGCGGCCAGCGCCTCGAACCAGTCGCCGACGAGGAGCAGCGCCTCTTCACGCCAGGGGGTGTCGGGGTCGATCTGACGCAGTTGCAGCAGCAGGCTCTCACGCAGGTCGCGGGCGCAGACCCCGGCCGGATCGAAATTCTGCACCGCGTGCAGCACCGCCTCGACCTCGTCCGCCTCCACCTCGAGGCCCTGGGCAAGCAGCCCCTCGTGAATGCTCTCCAGGGGGACGGAGAGAAAGCCGTCGTCGTCCACCGCATCGATGATCGACTCCGCGATCTCCAGGTCGGTCTCACTGAAGGAGCCCATCTGCAGCTGCCAGAGCAGATGCTCGCGCAGGCTTTCGCTGGCGCTGTCGCCGTACTCGAAGGGACGGTCATCGTCGTCCGGGGCCGGGCCGCCGGTTCCGACCATCTCATAGATGTCGTCCCAGGCGCTGTCCACCGGAAGTTCGTCCGGGATGGCGTCCTGGACCCGTTCGAGTTCCGGATCCGGCTCGTCATAGGACTCCGGCTGGGAGTCCGACTCCTCCGGGGCGGTATTTTCCCGTTCCGGCAGGTCGCCTTCCTCCTCACCCTCCTCGGCCAACTCCAGCATCAGGTTGGAATCGAGCGCCTGCTGGACCTCCAGTTCCAGCTCCAACGTGGAGAGCTGCAACAGGCGGATCGCCTGCTGCAACTGCGGCGTCATTGTGAGCTGCTGGCCGAGACGAAGTTGTAACGACTGTTTCATGGCCATCCGGAAAGAGGTCGCATCGGCGACAGGGGCATTCTAACGCAACGTTTATGCCATGTGCAGGATGGACAGGCGGGCAAAAATAGGTTCCAACTCCGGATGGGTCAGAGTCGGAACTCCTGACCCAGGTAGACCTCCCGCACCTGCCGGTTCTCCAGCAGGACCGAAGGCTTACCCTCGGCGATGACCTTGCCGGCGTTCATGATGTAGCCGCGCTCGCAGATGCCGAGCGTCTCACGGACGTTGTGGTCGGTGATGAGTACGCCGATGCCCCGTTCCGCCAGATGGCGGACGATGGCCTGGATGTCGAGCACCGAGATGGGATCGACCCCGGCGAACGGTTCGTCCAGCAGCATGAACCGCGGCTCGGTGGCGAGGGCGCGGGCGATCTCGACCCGGCGCCGTTCACCGCCGGAGAGGCTCATGCCGAGGCTGTCGCGGATGTGGGAGACGTGCAGCTCCTGGAGCAGCTCCTCCAGCTTGTTTTCACGGGCGGTGCTGTCCAGTTCCGGTCGGGTCTCGAGGATGGCCATGATGTTCTGGGCCACGGTGAGTTTGCGGAATACTGAAGCCTCCTGCGGCAGGTAGCCGATGCCCTGGCGGGCGCGCCGGTGCATCGGCGCATCGGTGATGACCGAGCCATTCAGCTCAATCCGGCCCTCATCGGCGGCGATCAGTCCCACCACCATGTAGAAGCAGGTGGTCTTGCCGGCACCGTTCGGCCCGAGCAGGCCGACGATCTCGCCGCTCTCCACGTGCAGTGAGACATCATCCACCACATTCCGGCCGCCGTAACGCTTGGCCAGTCCATGCGCCGACAACCGTGTCACTGTCCACCCGCTCCGTTGTTGCCGTTGTTCCTCGGTTGCAGGATGGCGTGGACCCGGCCCTGCTCGCCGCCACTGGACTGCACCAGGCCCCTGGCTGTGTCGTAGATGATGCGCTCGCCTGTGAACTGATCCCGGTCCTGCTCGATGTGCGCCTCCCCCTCCAGGTGGATGAGGTTCCGATCGATCAGGTACTCGAAATGGCGTGAACGGCCCTTGATGTCGAACTCCGTATCATCGGGCCGTTGCCGGAACCGGGCCGGGCGGCCGTCCCCGACCACTTTTTCGAGTTGGCCGTCGGGTTGGTGGATATGCACCACGTCGGCCTCGATGCGGATGGTGCCTTGGGTCATCACCACGTTGCCGCGGTAGACGGCGATGCCCTTCTGGCGATCGGCCTCGAAGTGGTCGGCGCGGATATGTACCGGCTGCTCCCGATCGGTCGACAGGGCGAGGCCCGTGGCGGGGAGGGCGACCAGCAGTGCGGTCGTCATCCAGCGTGTAACGCTATCTGGAAACATGCTCTCCCCTGACCTCCGAGAGTAGAGCGATTTCATCGCGGTTAAGATCGGCCTTCATGCCGATGCCGGTCATGCGGCTCGACGGGCGGGTGATGGTGACCCGTGCGTCGGTTTCGGCGGTATTGGCCTCAGGGTGAAGCAGCAGATGGTCGGTGACCATTTCAGTGTCCTCTATCGTCGGCCCGCTTCGCTGTACAATCACATTGCCCCGCATCCAGGTCTGGTCGGCGGGGCGGTCGATGTGGGCGGTCGCCGATTCGATGCGCCAGGGCGGTCCATCCTCCTGGAACAGGGTGATCTCCGGCTGTTCGAGTTCGGCGGTGTCATCATCCGCAAAGTGGACCAGATAGTCGGCACTCAGGCGATCCTGAGGTTCGCCATCGGGGTCGAGGCGGGTGATGGTGAAGTGGCGCAGGAAGTAGTCGGGCACGTGGGCCGGTGCGAGCACCTCCCGTTCCGGAGCGGTCTGGCGCGTGTACCAGGTGGTCAGCACGGCGACCACCAGGATCAGCAGGGCAGCAAGCGTACGGCGCTTCACTGGAGGTAATGCCCCAGTTGCTGTTCCAGGGTTCCCTGGGCACGCATGATCAATTCGCATACCTCCCGGGCAGCGCCCCGGCCGCCCCCGGCGGAGGTGGTCCAGTGGGCATGTTCCCGCACCAGCGGATGGGCGTCCTGCACCGCCACCGCCAGTCCGACCCGCCGCATTACCGGCAGGTCCACCACATCGTCGCCCACATAGGCCACCCGATCGGCCGCTACACCGAGTTGGTCGATAAGGTGTTCGAAGGCGGGGAGTTTCTCCAATCGGCCCTGGTAGACGTGACGGATGCCGAGACTCTCCATGCGGTGGGCGACCACCTGCGAGGTGCGCCCGGTGATGATGCCGATCTCCACCCCGGTCCCCAGCAGCAGCTTCATGCCATGGCCGTCGCGGGAGTGGAACGCCTTGTACTCCTGACCGTCGTCGCCGAGGAACAGCGAGCCGTCGGTCAGCACGCCGTCCACATCGAACACCACCAGTTTAATCTGCTCCGCCTTGGCGAGGATGTCTTTCATCTTTGCCTCTTCAGGGGCTAGGGGATAGGGATCAGAGGCCAGGGAATGAGTCGCTACGCAACAATTTGATTTCAGCCACGCCCCCCTGGCCCCTGGCCCCTAGCCCCTGCCTTTTCAGACCACGCCCGCCCGCAGCAGGTCATGCATGTTGAGGGCACCGACCAGCACCCCCTGTTCATCCACCACCGGCAGCGCGTTGATCCGTTTGCCGTCCATTAACACCAGTGCGTCGGCGGCCAGTTCGTCCGGGCCGACGGTGGTACCGCCCCGGGTCATCACCTCCGCCACCGTGACGTTGTGGATCTGCACCTCCCCGTGATCGAGCACCCGGCGCAGATCGCCATCGGTAAAGACGCCGATCACCTGGCCGGTGCCATCGACTACTGTGGTCATGCCGAGTCCCTTGCGGCTCATCTCCATCAGCGCCTCGGAGAGCCGCGCCCCCGGTTCGACGCGTGGAATGCGGTCGCCGGTGTGCATGATGTCCTCCACCTTCAGCAGCAGCCGCCGTCCGAGCCGTCCGCCCGGGTGGGAGAGGGCGAATTTTTCAGCGGTGAATCCGCGTGCCTCCAGCAGTGCCACGGCCAGCGCATCGCCCATGGCCAGGGCGGCAGTGGTGCTGGCGGTCGGCGCCAGCCCGAGCGGACACGCCTCCTTTTCCACGCTCACATTCAGGTGCGCGGCGGCGGCACGGGCCAGCGGCGATTCCGGGTTGCCGGTCATCGCCACCAGCGGGACGCCCAGACGCCGGATCACCGGCACGATGGCCAGCAGTTCGTCGGTGGTGCCGGAGTTGGAGAGGGCCAGGACCACATCGTGCCGGGTGATCATCCCCAAATCACCGTGGCTCGCCTCGCCGGGATGGACGAAGAAGGCCGGCGTGCCGGTGCTGGCCAGGGTGGCGGCGATCTTGTCGCCGATGTGTCCCGATTTGCCCATGCCGGTCACGACCACACGCCCGGTCCGATCGGCGCAGGCGAGCATCAGCCGGCAGGCCGCGACGAAGGTCGCGTCGATTCGATCGGCGAGGGCGGCGACCGCTGCCGCCTCGGTCTCGATGACAGCGCGCCCGAGACTGGCGAGCCGGTCGTCATCCAGCACGGGGAGGGCGGTGGCGGTGTTTTCGGGTCCCAAGCGTCAGGCCTCCGGGTAACCCAGTTCCGACAGTTTGGCCGCCAGGGCCGTCCGATCCAGAGTGGTGCCGGTGACGGTCACCCTGCCGCCATCCACGGCCACCTCGACCGACTGGATGCCGTCGAGGGCGCCCAAGCCGTTCTGGATATTGGCGGCGCAGCCGCCGCACTTGACGTTTCTGACCGTGAAGACCTCGGTTTGCATCGGCTCTCTCCTTCGGATGGTTGCCAGGGGGCGCCCACGGAAGACGGTTGGTTGTCCCTGGGAAAACAGATTCTGCCCAACACTGTTCGGCATCCCCCGATGCCCCACGTACACGTCTAAATTATGGTGTAGCGTCAGGCCTTAAATCAGGCTCCTGCATCACGTCCAGGAATTCGTCATCGTCAAAGAGTCCGTCGAGGTCCGGGGGGGGCGGATTGCCGTCGTGGATCAGGTGTTCGCGGCGCTGGAGATAGGACTCCCGAATGAAGATGTACGGGTCAAGGGCTGTTTCCTCCATGATGCGGGTGGCACCCAGCAGTCCGGCCCGGATATCCACGGTGCGTAGTACGACCGTGCCGTAGCGCGCCCCGTCATCATCAATGTGCCACACGGGATCGATCTGCATGTCGGCGGCGAGGCCGACGGTGTCCCGTACGGTACTGGGGCCGTAAAACGGCAGGACCAGATAGGGCCCTGAGCCTACACCCCAGTAGGCGAGGGTCTGGCCGAAATCCTCCTCGTGCTTGGGCAGGTCCATGTGGGTGGCGACGTCGATCAGCCCTGCCAGACCGAAGGTGGTGTTGAAGGTGATACGCCCGAAATCGGACGCCGCCTGCCGGAACTTGACCTGCAGCAGGTCATTTGCCAGTACCACCACATCGTCCAGATTACTGAAGAAATTGGTGATTCCGGTGTTGATCGGCCTGGGCACCACCGCCTCGTAGGTCTCGGCGGCTGGGCGCAGCACGGCACGATCGAGCCCGTCATTGAACTGATACACGGCCCGGTTGAAGCTTTCCAACGGGTCGTGGGGCTCGGTGGGGCCGTTGACGGTGGCGCAGCCTGCCAAGGCGAGGCAGAGAAGCGCAGCAGCGAATCGGCGCACGTGAATTCCTTGTCTGGTTTTTTCATAGAAGCTGGAGGGCGGATTGTACCGTCCTGCCCGGGGCGAGAACAGGATCGGCATCCGTATCGAAAACCGGGGGTAGAATCACCGGATGAACGCAAGCATCGCCGCCTACGGGTGGCAACATCGCGGCTGGAGCGGCAGCTACTACCCGGACGACCTGCCGGAGGAGTGGCGGCTCGCCTTTTACGCCAATGAGTTCCGGGCCGTGGTGGTGCCTGAGAGTACCTGGCGCGATGCCGATGCCGACCGGATTGCGGCGTGGGCTGGGGAGACCGGTGCGGGTTTCCGCTTTCTCCTCGAAGCGGCGGCGTCCGGTGACGAGCCGGGCAGGGCGGGCGAATTGCTCGGTGACCGTTTTGGGGGGGTGCTCCTCCGGGCCGATGGCGACCTGACAGGTGTGCCGGTAGTCCGCTGGCCCGAGCCGGGGGCGGTCACGGCCGGGAACGGGCTGGTGGCCGCTTGCTGGGCGGGGGGGGCCGACCCGCGCGGCCTGCGCGCGGCGCTGGAAAGCCTGATACCGGGGATGCGTGCGGGCGATTCCGGTCTGCTCATTGTCACTGGAGAGCCCCCCGCCATCGAGGCGATGCGGGCGGCGGAGGTCATTGCCGGCCTGCTGGCGGGGTGACGTGTTACTAGCCCCGCGGTTGACGGCGAAGGTCTGTTGGCCGACACTCTTTCGCCCCGAAAAAAGAACCGCTTGCCGCCGATGCCCCCCCCTAATCCGCCGCTGGTCGAGATTCGTGATCTGCACTTTTCGCGCGGCGACAAGGTGATCTTCGACGGCGTCGACATCGATATTCGCCGTGGCTCGGTCACCGCCATCATGGGCCCGAGCGGGACCGGCAAGACCACCCTGCTGCGGCTCATCGGCGGCCAGCTCAAGCCCCATGCCGGCACCGTGCATGTCGACGGGCAGGAGGTGCCGCGTCTGAACCGGCGTGATCTCTATCGGTTGCGCAAGCGCATGGGGATGCTGTTCCAGAGCGGCGCCCTGCTCACTGACCTGACCGTGTTCGAGAACGTCGCCTTCCCCCTGCGCGAGCACACCCGGCTGCCGGAGGCGATGATTCGCGACCTGGTGCTGATGAAGCTGGAGGCGGTCGGTTTGCGGGGGGCGCGCAGCCTGAAGCCGGAGCAGCTCTCCGGCGGAATGGCGCGGCGGGTGGCGCTGGCGCGGGCGATCGCGCTGGACCCGATGATCATCCTTTACGATGAGCCGTTCACGGGTCAGGACCCCATCTCCATGGGGGTGCTGCTGAAGCTGATCCGGTTGCTGAACGATGCGCTGGGGCTGACCAGCGTGGTGGTCTCCCACGACGTGGCGGAGACCGCCGCCATTTCCGATTACATCTACCTGCTCTCCGAGGGTAAGGTGGTAGCCCGCGGCACACCGGATGAACTGCATGTCTCCGAGTCGGCCTGGGCGCGTCAGTTTATGCACGCGGAACCGGATGGCCCGGTACCGTTCCACTATCCCGCCCCCGATTTTGCCGACGACCTGATGGCCGGTACCGAGCGAGCAGGAGCGATCTGATGAACGGTGCGGTGGAGGGCCTGCGGCGCCTGGGGCGTACCGGCCTTGGCTTCTTTGAACGGCTTGGGCGCGGTCACCTGCTGCTGCTTCATCTGCTCGGCGGCCTGCCGGGCCTTCTGCCGCGCTTCCGGTTGGTGGTCCAGCAGATCTACGCGGTCGGCGTGCTGTCGCTGCTCATCATCGTCGTCTCGGGGCTGTTCGTGGGGATGGTGCTGGGGCTTCAGGGCTACAACACCCTGGTCGACTTCGGCGCCGAGCAGTCGCTGGGCACGGTGGTCGCATTGACCCTGGTGCGCGAACTCGGCCCGGTGGTCACCGCGCTGCTGTTCGCCGGCCGGGCCGGATCGGCGTTGACCGCCGAGATCGGCCTGATGAAGGCCACCGAGCAGCTCTCCGGGATGGAGATGATGGCGGTGGACCCGGTACGGCGGGTGCTGGCGCCGCGGTTTCTCGCCGGTTTCATCTCCATGCCGCTGCTGGCCGCTATCTTCAGTGCAGTGGGCGTGATGGGCGGCTACTTCGTCGGCGTGGGGCTGCTCGGGGTGGACATGGGGGCCTACTGGTCGCAGATGCAGGCGAGTGTGGACCTGTACGAGGATGTGGCCAACGGCGTGATCAAGAGTGTGGTGTTCGGTTTCGTGGCCACCTGGATAGCCGTATTCGAGGGGTATGATGCCGTTCCCACGTCGGAAGGGGTGAGCCGTGCGACCACCCGGACCGTTGTTCATACCTCACTGGCGGTGCTCGGGCTCGACTTCGTCCTCACCGCGTTGATGTTCGGAGAGCCGTGATGGCACAGACGAGGACCATAGAGATCTGGGTGGGTGTGTTCATCGCGGCAGGGCTGGCGGCCCTGTTCGTGCTGGCCATGCAGGTGAGCAACCTGAGCGTGATGGGTGAGGGCGGCTCCTACCAGCTCCAGGCACGCTTCGAGAATGTCAGCGGCCTGAAGGCGCGGGCGCCGGTCACCATGGGCGGTGTCACCATCGGCCGGGTGGGTGCGATCCAGTTCGATGACACCACCTACGAGGCGGTGGTGACCCTCAACATCGACGAGCGGTTCAACCAGATCCCCATCGACACCGCCGCCGGGGTCTACACCTCGGGACTGCTGGGGGAGAAGTATGTGGGTCTGGAGCCGGGCGGTGCCGACGAGATGCTGGGCAACAACGACGTGATTCGGTTGACCCAATCCTCGCTGGTGCTTGAGCAGCTCATCGGCCAGTTTCTCTTCAGCAAGGCCACGGAGGGCGCCCCATGAGGGGAATCACCACACTATTGCCGTTTCTGCTCGCCACATTTCTGTCGGCGGCGCCGGCAACTGCCCAGGCGCCGCAGCAGGCCCAGGCGCTGGTCGAGCAGACCACCCGGCAGGTCCTGACGAGGCTCGATGAGCAGAAAGAGGCGCTCCAGGCCGACCCGGAGGGGATCTACCTCCTGGTCGAGGATCTGGTCCTGCCCCATTTTGACTTCGAGCGCATGTCGCGCTGGGTGCTCGGCAGGTACTGGCGCCAGGCGGACGAGTCGCAGCAGCAGCGCTTTGTGGAGCTGTTCCGCGACCTGCTGGTCCGCACCTACGCCCGGGCGCTGCTCGAATACAGCGACCAGGAGGTGCGCTTCGAGCCGCTGCGGCCCGGCGCCGACGCACGGACCGTCTCCGTGCGCAGCCGTATCCAGCAGGCGGGCGGTTACAGCATCAATCTCGACTACGCCCTGTTCACCGATGGCGAGACGTGGAAGGTGTACGACATCAGCGTCAACGGCGTCAGCCTGGTGACCAACTACCGGGCCGCCTTCGCCACCGAGATCCGGCGCGGCGGCATGGAGGGGCTGTTGATGCACCTGGAAAGTCTGGTCCGCCGTGCGCGGGAGAACGATGGCTGAGTTGATCGCCGCGGGCTCCGGCCGCTTCCGGGTGACCGGCGAGCTGACCTTTTCGACGGTGCCGCTGCTTGCGGCGCGGTCGGACGGGCTGCCCGCCTTCCCGGTCGGGGAGACGGTGGAGATCGATCTCGGTGGGGTGGAGCGGGCGGACAGCGCCGGTCTGGCCCTGTTGACCGAATGGCTGCGGCGGGCCCGCGCGGGTGGTTGTGCCATCCGCTTTTCACAGGTCCCGGAGCAGATGCTGGCCATCGCCCGGATCAGTGGACTGGGCGCGATCCTGCCCCTCGACGGCCCGGACTGAAGCGTTTCCCGGCCGGCTGCTCACCCGGACCGGCCTCGCAGGAACCTTGGTTGAGACAGGCCCTCGTGGTTACAAGGGCGCCGATGGCGGGTTACCATTGCCCACCTTACAATCCCAGTTTCGGAATTCGACATGACGCCAGAAGCGGTCAAGCAGCTTATCGAAACCGCCCTGCCCGGCTCGGAGGCGGTTGTCGGAGGCGACGGCAGCCACTTCGACGTGACGGTTGTCAGTGACGCCTTCGACGGTCAGAGCGCCGTCAAGAGACAGCAGACGGTCTACGCCACGCTCGGCGAACGCATCACCTCGGGGGAGATCCACGCTATCAACATGCGTACGTTTACCCCGGACGAGTGGCGGCGGGCACAATCCCTTAACGTCAGAGGCGATACCCCCCGTTGATGGACAAACTCGTAATCAGCGGGGGCGGCCCCCTGGACGGAGAGATCCGTATTTCCGGGGCGAAAAACGCCGCCCTGCCCATCCTCTCCGCCACCCTGCTGGCGGATGGGCCGGTGACCGTCTGCAATGTGCCCCACCTCCACGACATCACCACCACGATGGAGGTGCTGGGGAACATGGGCATCCACCTGACGGTGGATGAAAAGCTGAACACGGAGGTGGATGCCACCTCCATCAGCAGCTTCGTCGCCCCCTACGAACTGGTCAAGACCATGCGCGCCTCCATCCTGGTGCTCGGTCCGCTGCTGGCCCGCTATGGCCGTGCCGAGGTCTCCCTGCCGGGCGGTTGTGCCATCGGCTCACGGCCGGTCAACCTGCACATCAACGGGCTGCGGGCCATGGGTGCGGACATCCAGGTGGAGAACGGCTACATCAAGGCACGCGCCAAGCGGCTCAAGGGGGCCAAGCTGGTGATGGATATCATCACCGTGACCGGCACCGAGAACCTGATGATGGCCGCCACTCTGGCGGACGGCATCACCACTATCGAGAACGCCGCCCGCGAACCGGAAGTGGTGGACCTGGCCAACTGCCTCAACAGCCTCGGCGCGCGTATCAGCGGCGCCGGCACCGACACCATCACCATCGAGGGGGTGGAGAACCTCAGCGGCGGCCGTTATTGCGTACTCCCTGACCGCATCGAGACCGGCACCTACCTGGTGGCTGCCGCCATCACTGGCGGACGGGTCAAGCTCAAGGACACCCGCCCCGGCCTGCTCGATGCGGTGCTCGGCAAGCTGCGCGAGGCGGGGGCGGAGGTGACCACCGGCGAAGACTGGATCGAACTCGACATGAAGGGCCATCGTCCGCAGGCGGTGGATGTGCACACAGCGCCTTACCCCGCCTTCCCAACCGACATGCAGGCACAGTTCACCGCCCTCAACAGCATCGCCGAGGGGACCTCGACCATCACCGAGACGGTGTTCGAGAACCGCTTCATGCACGTGCATGAACTGCAGCGTATGGGGGCCGACATCCGGCTGGAGGGCAACACCGCCATCGTGCGCGGTACCAGGCGGCTGACCTCCGCGCCGGTGATGGCGACCGACCTGCGCGCCTCCGCCAGCCTGGTGCTGGCCGGGCTGGTGGCCGAGGGGGATACGATCGTCGATCGCATCTACCACATCGACCGCGGTTACGAGTGCATCGAAGAGAAGCTCTCCCAGTTGGGGGCGCACATCCGCCGCCTTTCCGCACGCCATTTCGAACAGCGCTACGCCACCGGGCGATCATGAGCGAGAACCTTACCATCGCCCTTTCCAAGGGGCGCATTCTCCGTCAGACGCTGCCGCTGCTCGCGGCGGCGGGGATCGAGCCGCTGGAGGATCCGGATGTCAGCCGCAAGCTGATTCTCGACACCAGCCGCCCCGGAGTGAAACTGGTGGTCATCCGCGCCACCGACGTCCCCACCTTCGTCGAGTACGGGGCTGCCGACCTGGGTGTCACCGGCAAGGATGTCCTGCTGGAGCACGGTGGTGAGGGACTCTACGAACCGCTCGATCTGGGAATCGCCCGCTGCCGCCTGATGGTGGCCGGCCGCCGGGGTGAGGTGCCCGAGCGCCGGTTGCGGGTGGCAACGAAATACGTCAACACCACCCGCCGCTACTATGCCCGTCAGGGGCGCCAGGTGGAGATCATCAAGCTCTACGGGTCGATGGAGTTGGCGCCCCTGGTGGGGCTCGCCGACTATATCGTGGACCTGGTCGAGACCGGCAACACGCTGAAGGCCAACGGCCTGGAACCGCTGGAGCACGTCGCCGACATCAGCTCCCGGCTGGTGGTGAACAAGGCATCGATGAAGATGAAGCATGCGGCGGTAACCGCGCTGGTGGATCGCATTGCCGAGGCGGTGGCCGAACGCGACGCGGCGTGAGCCCGATTTCCTGAAACATCCACATCCCGATTCCGATCAGAACATGAACATCAGACGACTCGACTCCACGCAGGACGGTTTTTGGAACGACCTCGAGGCGCTGCTCGCCTGGGACGGTGTCTCGGACGCGCAGGTGAATGCCACCGTGCGGGAGATTCTCGAAGCGGTACGCAACCGCGGTGATGCGGCCGTGCTGGAGTACACCAACCGTTTCGATCGCATGAGCGCGGCTTCGATGGCAGAGCTGGAGATCCCGCACTCCCGCCTGGCAGCGGCGCTGGCGGCGATCCCGGTCGAGCAGCGGGACGCCCTCGAGCGGTCCGCCGCCCGCGTCCGCGTCTACCACGAGCATCAGAAGCAGATCTCCTGGCGCTACGAGGAGCCGGACGGCACGGTGCTCGGTCAGCAGGTGACGCCGCTGGATCGGGTGGGTCTCTACGTGCCGGGCGGCAAGGCGGCCTATCCCTCGTCGGTACTGATGAACGCCATCCCGGCCAAGGTGGCCGGCGTGGCCGAGCTGATCATGGTGGTTCCCACCCCCGACGGCGAACTGAACGACCTGGTGCTGGCGGCCGCAGCAGTTTCCGGGGTCGACCGGGTGTTCGCCATCGGCGGTGCGCAGGCGGTGGCGGCGCTCGCCTACGGTACCGAAAGCGTGCCCCGGGTGGACAAGATCGTGGGACCGGGCAACATCTATGTGGCGACCGCGAAGGGAATGGTGTTCGGTACCGTCGGCATCGACATGATCGCCGGCCCGTCGGAAATCCTCGTGATCTGCGATGGCGAGACCGACCCGGACTGGATCGCCATGGATCTCTTCTCCCAGGCGGAGCACGACGAAGACGCCCAATCCATCCTCGTCAGCCCGGACGGCGCATTCCTGGATCGGGTGGCCGCGAGCATCGAAAAGCTGCTGCCGCAGATGGAGCGCCGGGAGATCATCCGCACCTCCCTGGAGGGGCGTGGTGCGCTGATCCGGGTGCGCGACCTGGAGGAGGGGATCGAGGTGGCCAACTTCATCGCCCCGGAACACCTGGAACTGTCGGTCGAGGACCCGGAAGCGATGGCGGCGAAGATCCGCCACGCCGGTGCCATCTTCATGGGCCGCTATACCGCTGAGGCGGTAGGGGACTATTGCGCCGGCCCCAATCACGTCCTGCCCACCTCCCGCACCGCGCGCTTCTCCTCTCCGCTTGGCGTGTACGACTTCCAGAAGCGCTCCAGCCTCATCATGTGTTCACCGGAGGGGGCGTCGATGCTCGGCAGTACCGCCTCGGTGATGGCCCGCGGAGAGGGGCTGACCGCCCACGCCCGTTCTGCCGAATACCGCATCAAGAAACATTAGGTCTGTCTGGACTCTGGATGCTGGACAAGAACCACTTACCAGCAACCAGCAACCAGCAACCAGCAACCACCGACCACCGACCACCGACCACCGACCACCGACCACCGACCACCGACCACCGACCACCGACCACCGACCATGTCCTCCCCCCCCATTGAACGCTGGATTCGTCCGGAGATCCGGGCGCTCTCCGCCTACCATGTACCGCCCGCCGAGGGGCTGGTGAAACTGGACGCCATGGAGAACCCCTACGGCTGGCCGGAGGAGGTGGTCGCCGCCTGGCTGGAACTGCTGCGCGGCGTGCCGCTGAACCGCTATCCGGACCCGGGCGCCGCGCGGGTCCGGAGCCGGCTGCGGGAGGCGATGGGGGTGCCGGAAGGGATGGATCTGCTGCTCGGCAACGGTTCCGACGAGATCATCCAGATCCTGGCGATGGCGGCGGGCGGTCCGGGGCGGGTACTGCTGGCGCCGGAGCCCGGTTTCGCCATGTACCGGCTTATCGCCGCCTTCACCGGCATGCAGTACGTGGGGGTGCCGCTGGCGGAGGATTTCTCCCTCGACCTGCCAGCCATGCTCGACGCCATCGCAACCCACCAGCCGGCACTCACCTTCCTGGCCTACCCGAACAATCCCACCGGCAATCTGTTCGACGAGCGCGCGGTGGAGGCGATCATTCAGGCGGCCGACGGTCTGGTGGTGGTGGACGAGGCTTACCACGCGTTTGCCGAACAGAGTTTCATGGACCGGCTCGGCTGCCACGACAACCTGCTGGTGATGCGCACGCTGTCGAAGCTGGGCCTGGCCGGGCTGCGGCTGGGGCTGCTGGTCGGCGCGCCGGGGTTGCTGGGCGAACTGGAGAAGGTCCGGTTGCCGTACAACATCAATGTCCTCACCCAGGCCAGCGCCGATTTTGCCCTGGCGCGGCGCGACCTGTTCGCCACCCAGACCCGCCGTATCCGTGAGGAGCGCGAGCGGATGTATGGACGGCTCGGCGAACTGCCGGTAACCGCCTACCCCTCGGTCGCCAACTTCATCCTGTTTCGTGTTCCGCCGGGGCGCGGCGAAACGGTTTTTGCGGGGATCAAGCGGCGCGGTGTGCTGGTAAAGAGTTTCGGGGGTAACGCGGGACCGCTCGCCGACTGCCTGCGGGTCACCGTCGGCACGCCGCAGGAGAACGACCGCTTCCTGGATGCCTTGGCGGCAGAACTCGGGGCTCGGGGCTAGTTGGGCAGGGGCAAAGGCCTATCCACTTTTCACAAGAATGATCGGCACCTCGACCTTTATACCGACTTGATCCAGGACAAGGCGACCGGCTCCGCGCCTGTGCATGGTGTCGCTATTTGGCACCGAACAGGGGAGCATTCACATGGGGACACTGGTAAACAAGCGGATCAGCGGCTTTCTGCTGGCCTTGGTGGTGGTGTCGCTGGTCGTCGCAATTGCGCTGGGATTCCTGTTCGGACCGGGAAATCCTGTGCCCTGGGTGCTGATGGCGGTCCTGTTTCTGGTCCCGGTGGCGCACAGCCGCATCGTGGCACGGCGCTTTATCGCGTGGAACGACGATTACAGTGTCGGCATCGCCGCCCTCGACGAGGACCACCGGCGGCTGCTGCATCTCATCAACAATCTTCAGACCGCTGCCCACTACCCCACCGGCGAGGCATACGAGCGGCAGGCGCTGGATGAACTGGTCGATTACACCCGGACCCACTTCGAGCGCGAAGAGGTGCTGATGTCCGAGCTCGGCTACCCAGGGTTTGAGGAGCACAAGCGCCAGCACGAAGCGATGATTCAGAAGGTGGAGCAGTTCCTGGAGGCCTACCGTAAGGACCCCGCCGGTACCATCGAGGAGATGGTGCAGTTCCTGAAACAGTGGCTCCTGAACCACATCGCCGGCACCGATCAGCAGTACAGCGCGTTCCTCCGCAGCAAGGGAGTGAGCTGAAAACTACTCCTTCTCGGTTACGGCGGTGTTGCGCTCGTACTGCTCGAACGCGTCCTGTACCTGTCGGCGCAACTCCTCCTCCTCCCACGGTTTGGTCAGGAACTTGTAGATCCAGCCGCGGTTCACCGCATCGGTGACCGTGCCCACCTCGGTATACCCCGAGAGGATCATGCGGACCACGTTGGGGTAGAGATCCTTGACCCGGGCCAGTAGCTCGGTGCCCTGCATCTCCGGCATCCGTTGGTCGGAGATGATCACCTGGACGCGGTGTTTGGCCAGCAGATCGAACACCTCTCGTGGATGATTCACCGCCAGGATGCGGTAGCCGTCGCGGCGGAGTACCCGGTGCAGCGCCCGGGTGATATTCGGTTCGTCATCCACCAGTACCAGCGTGCGCTGGTTGGGAGTCACCTGTCCGTCCGCACTCGGCAGCCGCCAGTCACTGCACAATAGTGCGCTTGCCTCCTCGGCGGGCAGTGGCCGGCCGATGTGGAAACCCTGCACTTCGTCGCAGCCGTGGCGCTGCAGGTAGCGAAGCTGCGTCTCGTTCTCCACCCCCTCGGCGATAACCCGCAGGTGCAGCCCGCGCGCCATTCCGATGATGGTGATCGCAATGGCCGAGTCACTGGGATTTTCGGCGACCTCGCGGACGAACGATTGGTCGATCTTCAGCTTGTCGAACACAAAGCGGCTGAGGTGGGCCAGGCTGGAGTAGCCGGTGCCGAAGTCGTCGAGTGCAATCTGGCAGCCGTGCCGCTTGACCTCCTGCAGCCGCTTGACCATCTCGTCGGGATTGGACATCACCGCGGTTTCCGTCAGCTCAAGCTCCAGCAGTGCCGCCTCGAAACCGGTGGCCTTGATCGCCCCGCCTACCACCTGGGCGAAATCCGGTCGCTCGATCTGCCGGGCCGAGACATTGACCGCGACCCGCACGCGCAACCCATCAGTCGCCCAGCGCCTGCCCTGCTCGCAGGCGGTCTTGAGCACCCACTCACCGATGGGAATGATGAGGCCGGTCTCCTCCGCAAGCGGAATGAACTCCATCGGGCTGATCATGCCGTGCTCCGGATCGTTCCACCGCAGAAGCGCCTCCATGCCCGCAATTCGGCCGGTGCGCAGGTCGATCTGGGGCTGGTAGTGGAGCAGGAGCTGGCCCTCATCGAGTGCACGCCGCAACCGTGCCTCCATGGTGAGCCGATTGATCATCCGACGGTTCAGTTCCGCCGTGTAGAAGTGGACCAAGTTGCGGCCCCGTTCCTTGGCCTGGTACATCGCGGTATCCGCATTGCGCAGCAGGATGTCGGGGTTGTCGCCGTCACGTGGATAGAGGCTGACGCCCATGCTGAAGGTGACCTGGATAAGGTGGCCGTCCATCTCGAACGGCGCCGAGACGGCGTGGCGGATGGTCTCCGCCACCCGGGTCACGTCCTCCTCCTCGGCCACCTCCGACAGGATGATCACGAACTCGTCGCCCCCGTAGCGGGCGATGGTGTCGCCGGGGCGGGCGCACTGACGAAGCCGTTCTGCCACCTGAGTCAACAGACTGTCGCCCACCGGGTGACCAAGGCTGTCGTTGACCAGCTTAAAGCGGTCCAGATCCAGGAACAGCACGGCGCTGTTGCGTCCGTGCCGCCCGGAGAAGATGAGCGATTGCGCCAGACGATCGCGCAGCAAATTCCGGTTGGGGAGATGGGTCAGTGCGTCATGCTGGGCCTGGTACTCGAGCTGCTCGCGGTAGCGCTGTTGCTCGGTGACATCGTTGATGACGCCGACAAAGTGGGTAACCCGCCCCTCGCTGTCGCGCACCGGTGAGATGTGCAGATCGTTCCAGAACAGCGTGCCGTCCTTGCGGTAGTTACGTAGCAGTGCCGAGCCGGTTCGCTGTTCGCGAACGATGGCGTTGATCTCCAGTAGTGCCGGTTGTGCCGAATCGTCGCCGTGCAGGAATCCCGGTGAACGGCCCAGCACCTCGGCAGCCGCGTACCCCGTGATCGCCTCGAAGGCCGGGTTGACGTAGATGAGCGGGCTTCCCGGTGCCAGCGTGTCGGTGATCATTATCGCGTTGAGCGACGCCTCCATGGCGCGGTTGCTCAGGTGGAGCATCGCCGCGGCCTCCCGCTGTGCGGCGCGGATGCGCAGGGTGTGAATACCGAAGGCGAGGTCGGCGGCGAGCCGTTCGAGCAGCATCCGCTCCTCGCTCTCGTCGAAGGCGTCCGGTTCCTCCGCAATGATCACCAGGAGTCCGAACAGTGACCCCTTGGCCGTGAGCGGCAGCCCGATAATGGCGCGGTAGCCGCGCCGTATCGCCTCCCTCCAGAGAGGGTCGTCCACCTCGGTGTCGGTATCCCTGATGATCGCCGTTTCGCCTTCGAGCATGGCCCTCATCCCCGGGATGGTGGGGGCAAGGTCGAGTGCCAGGCGGGGTTCCATTGCCTGCAGAAACCCATCCTCGTATCCGGCGTGAGCCACCGGTTCGATCCGCTGCTCACGCAGGTAGCCCACAACGGCGAAGCGGTAGCCGCCGATGCCGATCACCGTGCGGCAGAAGCCCTCCAGCAATGACTGCTCCTCCTCGGCATGGATCAGCAGCTGGTTGCAGGCGTTCAGCGTCGAGTGGGTGCGGGTCAATCGCTTGAGATGGGCCTCCGTCCTTTTTCGTGCATCAATATCGGTGAGGGAGCCGGCCATCCGGACTGGGTTGCCCTCTTCGTCGCGTATCGCCTGGCCTCGGGCCAGGTACCAGCGATACTCCCCTGAGCCGGTGCGCAGACGGTACTCCACCCGGTAGGGTGCCCCCTGCCCGAGATGGGCGCCAAACAGGATCGCTGCCTGTGCGCGATCCTCCGGGTGGATCAGGGCCTCATAAAATTCCGGGGTCGGCGCCACCGAGCCGGGCGCCAGGCCGAGCAACGTGAATACCCGGTCCGACCAGTAGAGCCGGTGGTTCGCCAGGTCCCAGTCCCAGATGCCGTCATTGCTCCCGGCTACCGCCAGGGCGAAACGCTCCTCGCTGATCCGGAGCGCCTCCTCCTGCTCCTTGAGTTGGGTGATGTCGGCGCCGGTGGACTGGAATCCGACCACCTCTCCGCTCTCGTCCAGCAGCACGCGGTCGGTCCAACGCTGCCAGCGAACCGTGCCGTCGCCGGCAATTACCTTGTGTTCGATGACCGCGGTAGGGTGTTCCTTGCACAGTTGGGCGGCGTGCTCCTTCATCGCCGCCCACTCGGAAGGGGGCAGGAGCTGCATGAAGTTGCTGCCGACCAACTCTGCGCAGGGACGGCCGAAGTAGCGGCAGTACTCGTCGTTGACGTAGGTGATGGTGCCGTCCGGGAGCCAGCGGCAGATCAGGTCGGGCAGATCGGCCAGGATGGAACGGTACAACGCCTCCTGCGTGCCGCTCCGTGTCTTATCGGCGGACTCACGCACGATTCCGATGGCGTCGGCTGCATTGCCGCTGGGGGAGCGGCGCCGTTCAGGCCTGCTTTCCTTCATCATTCACCTTGCCGCGGCGGCTTGCCGCGCGGTCAGCAGAGGCGTACGCCCAACATACACCCCTCATCATTTCCGCGGCAACCCTTCACGCTCGCCGTGTCTGGCGGCGTTATACTGCCGCCATTCGACTCTGGGGAACGGACGTGGTGGGGCATATTCGGCAGGCGATCGCCATCTTTGTCGGACTGGTCCTGACCGATCAACTGACCAAGCTGATCGCACACACCCTGTTGGAGGCAAGCGGGGCGGTCCACTTCGGGCCCCTGGCGATTGTGCTTGTACAGGGCCCGGAGCACCTTTTCAGCGGTCTGACCACGCTGACCGGGGAGCAGCCGGCGCTCGGGCTCGGTCTTATCGCGGTCCTTCTCTCCCTGTGGGCGGCGGAACGTGGGGCTGGCTGGGGCGGTGTGCCGGCGACCGGCTGGCTGCTGGTCGCCGCGGGCTTGGCCGGTGAATGGCTGGATGCGGCGCTGGTGGGGGAGAGTACTGGGGTTGTGTCGTTGCAGGTCGGCCCGGTGCAGGTCGGCTTTGCGCTCTCGGAACTGCTGCTCCTGCTGGGCGCGGCGGCGCTTGTACTTGCTGCCCTCGACTGGATCAGCGCGCCCTGGCGGAGCCCCATGCCCCTGATCCGCGCCTCGGCAGTGGTGCCGGATATGGAAAGCTTCCAGCGGGGGATCGACAACGTTCACCTCGATGTCCGGCTCAGCCCCCGCTTTTGTGCGGCGACATGCGGCCTTGTCACCGCAATACTCGCCCACGAGATGACCCGCAACCGGCATGGGGAGCGGGCAGCGCCCCCGCCGGGCCGACGGCTGTTCGAAGAGTATCGGGAGAGCTACCGTCAACTGCTCGCGCCGGCTATCCGCGCCGCCAAGCGGGCTAACGAACCCAGCCGGATCGGCCTGTTGCAGTTTGCCGTGCTGAAGTTTCTGCTGGAGGCGGTGGGGCGGGAGTTCGAGGCACAACTGATCGGGCTGAGGGCGGGCCTGCAGCGCAGTGCCGAGAGACACAGCCCGGATCAACTGACCCGCTACGACCATGTGTTTGGCGTCTCCAAGGCGCGTCGATCCATCGAACAGCGCACCCGCAAGCGGTTGCTGGATCAACTGGAGGTGGTGGAGTCCAGCACCGGGACCGATCTGCGCGAGAGCCTGTTCGGTGAGCCGTGGCTGCTGCCGCGTGAGCTGCTGTTCAACCCGCTGCTGCAGAGCGATCCCAACGACGACTGCCTGATCATGCACCGCTACGTGCTGACCGGACGACGGGCGGAGGAACGCAACACCCTTTCCCGATTCGAACAGTTTGTGGCCGGTCTTTACCGGGGTGAAGGTTCGGCCACGGAATCGTTGACCGACGGCGATTACGTCTGGCTGTCGAGCCGCAACTGGAACACCTGCACCGAGGCCCTGGGTTGGTCGGGCGGGCAGATGCCGGCCTTCGGGTTGTGGACTGATGTGGGCGAGAACATCGCCATCCTGTTCGATCAGGATCACGCAGCCACCGCCGCGACCGAGGCCGAACTGGAGGGGGATCGTGCGGGGGCAGCCCGCTGGCGGCGCCAGCGGCGCTACCAGCGACGTGCGGCGGCGCAACTGGAGGCGTTCTGCCGCCGGGAGGGGCTGCTGCCACGCCTGGTCGCCGGCTACGAGATGGTCGAGGTCTTCGACACCCACTATGAGGCGCTCAATCCGCTGCTGGTCTACCAGTACCTGATCGGTGGTCGCGATCGCACCAATGCGCTGCGGCAGATCCGCAGACTGGCAGGCAGTGGTGAACGGGCCCTGCCGCTCGCGCCGCTGTTCACGCTGGCCCGGCGCGTACGGCGCACGCCGCATCGGCGGATCCGCCAACTTATGCTGCGGTTCGCACGCGACTTTCTGGCGTTTCGCAGGGATATCCGCAACTACTGTATCGTCCAGGCGATACTGGAGCAGATCCGCCTGCTGGAGCAGGAGGAGGAGCTGAGGCTGTCGCGGGTCAACCGCTGCCTGCATGAGTTCCTCTCGGAGCAGGAGGCGCCGCCGACCCGGGAGCGGGTCCGTGCGCACGTGGTGCTGAAGGCAGACCTGCGCGGCTCTACCGTGGTGACCACCCAACTCCTTGAGCGGGGACTGAACCCCGGCACCCACTTCGACGGAAAGTTCTTCGCCCCCATCAATGACGTGCTCCGCCGGTTCGGTGCGGAAAAGGTGTTCGTGGAGGGGGATGCGGTGATCGCCACCGTGCTCGAATACGAGGACGATCCGGTCACCCAGACCGCCGTTGCACGGGCCTGTGGCGTTGCACGCCGTATGCTCGAGGTGGTGCAGGCACACAACCGGGCATCGGTCCGCCAGGGGCTGCCGGAGTTGCAGGTGGGCATCGGTATCGCCTTCGAGCCGGCACCCCCCTCCTACATCTTCGAAGGGGATCAGCCGATCATGATCTCCCCCGCCATCAGCCGGGCCGACCGGCTCTCGTCATCCTCCTGGCAACTGCGCGAGGCGGAGAATTCGGAGGGGGTGGCGGTGCGGGTCTACGAGCTGGACCCGGATCATCCGATGCGTGGGGAGAAGGGGCAGACCGACCTGCGTTACAACGTCAATGGTGTGGAACTGGAGTCGACCGGCTTCGACAAACTGGCCGGCGAGATCGATCTGAGGCCGGTGCCGGTGGACGACACAGGGCGCTACCTCGCCGGCCGCTGTAGCGACCTGCAGGGCGAACGGCACCTCATTCTGCTGCGCGAAGGGCACATCCGCCGCCTCGGCCAGGCGGGGCCGGGTTCCCGCACCGAGCGCGTTTACTACGAAGTGGTAAGCGACCCGCAGCGACTGGAGGTGGCCGAACAGGCGCTACGCGCCGGTGAGCGGGATATCGCGCCCGCCCGGCAGAAAGGCAGCTGAGCCACAGAGCACTGTGGCTAGTGTACTGTTTCACTCTTGGTGGCACTTTCAGCGAGTCGCTGGCCGGTCAGCTGCAAGGCGCGCTTGTGCAGGAATGGCAGGCCCCTTTCAAGCAAGCGCACCAGTCCGCCGGGAGCGGACTGGAACAGCCGCAGGCTGGCCCGCAGGGCGGATTCCAGGGATGGAATCTGTAACGCGGCAGATAGCCGGCCAGCGGCTCGCCCGAAGGGAGCCCCCCAAAAGCGCCAATGCCGCGTTGCAGTCCTTGCCAAGGGCCTGCCATTGCCTGCGGACTGCGCCTTGCCTTGGCGCTTTTGGGGGGCTCTGAAAGTACCATCAAGAGTGAAACAGTACACCAGGTTTTTTGGTCGCGGATGCGACGCCTAACCCCGGTTGTCGTCGGCCCGGATCCGCTTCGCCAACTGCCCTCTTGCCCGGTCCACATCCTCCCGCAGACGGACAAGGAGTCGCTGTGCCCCTTCCGGGAGCGGGTCGGTCTCGGCGTGGTCGATCAGGTCTTCGATATGCGCCTCCAGGCGCGCCCGTGCCAGCAGGAGCGGCTCGTCACTGTCGGCGAGCTCCGCGCGAAAACGGTCGAGCAGCCGGCGTGCGGTCTCACGATCCTGTTCGGTGCCCTCGGGCAGGGCGCCCAGTTCGCGGATCGCACCCTCCAGTTCGTCCGCCCGGGCCGACCGGCGCCCGGCCAGCTCCCGAAACAGCGCCGCGGTCTGTGCACTACGGGTCGCCTTCGCTTCGTCCCGGTAGAGATCGGCTGCCTCTCGGCAGGTGGTCAGCAGGGCATTGAGGTCCGCTTCGCGCCGTTCACGCAGCATGGTTTCCCTCCGTTACATAGTCACCCGCAACAAACACCGGGAGGGCCGCCGGGATCACCTCGAGATCGGCCGGGGTGGACTCGGTCACTTCGCCGTCGGTATCGATCGGCATCGGCGTGGGGGTGGTGATCTGTATGCGGCGACCGGAGAGCAGCAGCCGTCGACGGTGACGGCCACGCAGGAGCCCCGGGGACTCCGCCAACAGCCGCAGAGGCGTGGCCGGCGGGATGCTGTAGAGAAACAGCAGTCCGTCCTCCAGCCCCGCCTCCTCGGCGACGGTCAGTCCGGCTCCGTAGTGGCGCCCGTTGCCGATGGTAAGCTGAATGGTTCGCACCTGCCGCGTAATACCGTCACAGACGATCTCCGCCTGGAAAGGGTGTTGTTCGCGCAGGGCGGCAAGCAGTGCGGGGACGAATGCCAGGACGCCCACTCGGCTCTTCAGCCGGTGCGACAGTCGGTGCGCCACCCGGACCCCGATCCCGATGCTGGCGGCATTGATGAAATAGCGCCGGTTGATGCGGCCCAAATCGATTCGGCGGATCCGTCCACCGGCAATCACCCGGCAAGCCGCGACCGGGTCATCGGGCAGTTGCAGGGTGCGGGCCAGGTCGTTGGCGGTCCCGAGTGGGATGATGCCCATTGGCCGTCCGGTCTCGAACACCGCCCCCGCAGCGCTGCCCAGGGTGCCGTCGCCGCCGCCGACCACCACCAGGTCGACACCCGCGCCGTGTGCACGGATGGTGCTGGCGATCTGTGCCGGTTCGGCAGGCATCATCAGGTCGCTCTCTATCCCCACCTCGCGAAGGATCGCGAGACAGGCGGAGAGATCGCCGCTGCCGCTTCGGCTTCTGCGGTTCACGACCACGAGCGCGCGGCGGTTGGCCGGGGAGGTTCGGCTATGCACAGTTTGAGTATGGAACGGGCCTCTGTTTGCCGCTCCGGTACCAAAAAGCCGCTGATGACACCCGATACGGCCATCGGCTATCGTTTATCCCGCACCCCAGCCATTCTCAGGAGTCCGTTTGGCGCAAGCTCCCATTCTTGAATCGGCCGAATGCGGGGACGGGCTGCCCTGTCTCCGGCTGACGGGGGCCTGGACCACGCCCCACCTGGCGTCGCTCGATTCGGCCCTGGCTCACCTGCGATGGCCCGCCAGCCGGCAGGTTGTGATCGACGCCTCGGCTTTGGAGCGGCTCGATACCGGCGGCGCGTGGGTGCTCCACCGGCTGCTGACGGCGGCCGACCACCGGCAGGTGGAAGTGCAGCTTCAGGGACTGTCGCTGGAGCGTCAGGCGCTGCTCGAACTGGTTCGCCGTCAGGGCATCGGCGCGGCCGTTCCGGGACCGCCACGCCCCCCCGGCGGGCTGGAGCAACTGGGGCGGCTGGCAATCGAACAGGTGGGCGAGGGGATCTCCCTGCTCGCCTTTCTCGGCCAGGTGTGGCTCGCCTTTCTCGGCAATCTCGCTCGCCCGAGCCGTATCCGCTGGCGTTCGCTGCTGGCGGTGCTAGACGGCGCCGGGCTGGATGCGGTGCCGATCGTCGCGCTGCTGTCGTTTCTTGTCGGGGTGGTGATTGCCTATCAGGGCGGTGTGCAGTTGCGCATGTACGGCGCCAACATTTACGTGGTCGATCTGGTTGCGCTCAGCATGGTCCGCGAGCTGGCCCCCCTGATGACTGCCATCATCGTCGCTGGACGGACCGGTTCGGCGTTCACCGCCGAGATTGGCACCATGCAGATCACCCAGGAGGTGGATGCGCTCCGTTCACTCGGCCTGCCGCCCCTCGATCTGTTGGTGTTGCCGAAGATCTTCGGACTCATCCTGGCGCTGCCGCTGTTGACCATCCTCGCGGATGTGGCGGGTATCGCTGGCGGCATCGTGATGTCGGCGGCCATGCTCGGCGTCGGGGTCAGCGATTACCAGGACAGGATTCCGCAGGCGGTCTCCCTTGCTTCCTATCTCATCGGTCTGGGCAAGGCTCCGGTTTTTGCGGCCATCATCGCCCTGGTCGGCTGTTTTCAGGGTTTTCGCGTCTCCAACAGCGCCGACAGCGTCGGCCGACAGACCACCGTCAGCGTGGTGCAGGCTATCTTTCTGGTGATCGTCTCCAACGCCGCCTTTTCGGTGCTGTTCAGCGCGCTAGGAATCTAGATGGCGAATGAACACATCATTGAGGTGGAAGAGGTCCGGACTGCGTTCGGCACGAGCCGCGTCCACGATGGGATCAGCTTCTCCGTGCGGCGGGGGGAGATCGTCGGGGTGCTCGGTGGTAGCGGCAGCGGTAAAAGCGTGCTGCTGCGGGAGATCATCCTGCTGCACCGGCCCGATACGGGCAGTATCCGCCTGTTCGGCCGCGAGGTGACCCGGCTGGAGGGGACCGGCGCGAACCAACTGCGGCGGCGCTTCGGGGTAGTGTTCCAGAGCGGCGCCCTGTTCAGCGGCCTCACCGTCGCCGAGAACATCGCCGTGCCCCTGCGTGAGCATCTGGGGCTGGATCGCGCGCTGGCCCGCACAGTCGCATTCCTCAAGATCGCACTGGTGGGTTTGCCGCTTGATGCGGCGGACAAGTACCCGGGACAGCTCTCCGGCGGCATGACGCGCCGGGCGGCGCTGGCGCGTGCGCTCGCACTCGATCCGGAGTGTCTGTTCCTCGACGAGCCGAGCGCCGGCCTCGATCCGGTCAGCGCCGAGGGGTTCGACTCGCTCATTCTTCAGCTGCGCGAATCGCTCGGGCTCACCGTGCTGCTGGTCACTCACGATCTGGATTCCATCTGGCGAATTTGCGATCGTGCAGCCTTCATCGGCCATGGCCGGGTGTTGGGCTTCGACACTCCGGAGGCGCTCAGCCGCTCACCGGAGCCGCTGGTGCGGGACTATTTCGGTGGGGTTCGGGGGCGCGCTCTGCGCGAGATTCGTGAATAGGCTGGGGAGTGCATGGAACCGCGGGTGAGATACATCTTATTGGGTCTGTTCGTGCTGATCCTCGGCGCAGTCGCGGTCTCCGCCACACTGTGGCTGGCGGTCGGCGGACGTCCCGTGGAGTTCCGCACCTATGTTGCCTACACCGGCGAATCGGTCTCGGGCCTCAACGTCGATGCCCCCGTCAAGTATCTCGGGGTGGATGTGGGCCGGGTGCGGGCGATCGACATCGACCCGGCGGATCCACGCCAGGTGCGCCTGCTGCTCGATATCGCCGAGGGTACACCGGTGAAGCGCGACACGGTTGCCGTGCTACGGCTGCAGGGCCTGATTACCGGGCTTTACTATGTGGAGTTGACCGGCGGCACGCCGCACACCCCGCTGCTCACCGCCGAGCCGGGGGAGCGGTGGCCGGTGATTACGATGGGGCCATCGCTCACGGCGCAGGTGGAGGAGGCGATCCCCGAGCTGCTCGTGCGGCTCGATGCGGTATCCGCCAGCCTGCTCGCCCTGACCGAGCAGGCACGGGAGATACTGGATACGGAGAACCGGCAGGCATTGGCAGATACCCTGGCCCACCTGGAACGGCTGACCGGCACGCTGGCTGCCCGGAGTGAGGTGATCGGCGAGGGGGTGGAAGGGGTGGCGGCCGCGGGGCGTGCCCTGCCGGTACTGATCGAGGAGGTTCGGACGCTCACCGCCGCCGCCGGCGACAGCCTTGCCGCTGTCGATCGCGCGGCCGACAGCGTGGCGGCCGCGGCGAGTGGTGCCGAGCGCCAGATCGACCTGTTCGGCCAGGGCCCGCTGCGCCGCGCGGATCGGTTGGCAGAAGAGTTGCTGCGCCTGACCGCGAGTCTGCAACGGGTCGCCGAAGACCTGGAGCGCAACCCGCAGGTACTGCTCTATGGGCGGCGTCGTCCGGCACCAGGGCCCGGCGAATGACGGCAGGCCCCACAGGAGTTTCGATGCGTTGGATAGTGATTGTCGCAGTGCTAGCGCTCGGCGGCTGCACCGTGCTGCAGGATGTCGGCGGACCGCCGCCGGCCCAGCAGTACCTGCTGGTTCCCGAACTGCCGCCGCGACAGAGTGCGCCGGCGGACGCGCCGGTGCTCAGTGTGACCCGGCCGGCGGCACCCGCGGGTTACGACACCCGTCGCATGGTCTATACGGTCGAACCGCTCAAGCTGGATTACTACCAGCGCAACGAGTGGGTGGATACGCTGCCGCGCATGCTCGAGCCGCTGCTTATCGAGGCGCTCCAGGGCAGCGGCCGGTTTCGTGTGGTCTCGGTGGACGCCGGCGTGGGCGGCGATCTGCGGCTGGAGACCACCATTCTTGCGGCGCTGCAGGAGTTCCATCCCTCGGGTAGTTTCGGACGGGTCGAACTGCGCGCCACGGTGATTGACCCCGCGCGCTACCGGCTGGTGGCGACACGGAAATTCGATGCGTCGGTGCCGGCGGAGAATGAAGACCCTTACGGGGGGGTAATCGCCCTCAACCGCGCGTTCGGCGAGGTGCTCCGCGAGTTGACCGACTTCGTCACTTCCGTCGTGGTGGAGAACGGGATGTAGCCGGGGGTCCCGGCTGTGCCCCTGCTGGCGATCGGGTGATTGATGGCGCACCCCATTCGCGGCCTCTACGGCTGCGCCGGGCGCTCCCCCACCTTCGCGATGATCTTCAGCGGTTGATCGCCGCGGCGCCCCGTCACCTCGAGTTCATCGCCGGGCCCTGCGCGGCTGATATTGGTGAGCGCATCGGTTACGTTCCGGATCGGCTGCCCATTGATGGCGGTGATCACATCGCCGGGTTCGAGCCCCGCCTTTTCGGCCGGCCCGCCGGGCAGCACCCCGGCCACGATCACCCCGTTGTGGTCCGCCAGTTCGAAGGACTCCGCCAGTGCTGCCGTGATGTCCTGTACCTCCACACCGAGCCAGCCACGGACCACCCGGCCGTTCTCGATGATCGACTTCATCACGCCGCGGGCGATGCTCACCGGGATGGCGAACCCGATCCCCTGGGAGCCGCCGGTGCGGGAGAATATGGCGGTGTTGATACCCACCAGTTCACCCCGGGTGTTGATCAGCGCCCCGCCCGAATTGCCGGGATTGATCGCGGCATCGGTCTGGATGAAGTTCTCGAAGGTGCTGATGCCGAGCTGGTCGCGGCCGACCGCGCTGACGATCCCCTGAGTGACGGTCTGTCCCACCCCGTAGGGGTTGCCGATGGCGAGCACCACATCGCCGACCCGAAGCGTATCCGAGTGGCCGAGGGTGACCGTCGGCAGGTTCTCGGTCTTCACCTTGAGCACCGCCAGGTCTGATTCCGGATCGCCACCGACCACCTCGGCATCGGCGGTGTGCCCGTCATGAAAGGCAACCTCGATCTGATCCGCTTCGGCAATGACATGGTTGTTGGTGAGGATATAGCCGCCGGCGCTGATCACCACGCCGGAGCCTAGGCTGGTTTCGGTCCGTTCACGCGGGTCGCCGGGTTCCTCGCCGAAAAAGCGGCGGAACAGGGGGTCGTCGAGGAATGGATGGCCCCGTTCCGAGACGGTCTTGCGGGTATAGATGTTCACCACCGAAGGGGCTGCAATCGCCACCGCATCGGCGTACGATACCGGCCCCACCTGGGCGGTGATGCCGCTGAGCGGTGCGGCGCTTTCGATGAATTCGACCACCCGCTGGGTCTCGGTAAACAGCCCGGGGCGCACCAGCACCGCCACAACGGCGAGCGCAATCACGACGGTCACTGCCTGGAAGGCGATGATAAACGGGGTGCGGAATCTCATCGGGGTGGTCGCTGGGAAATTCCCGTTAATGGTACTCCATGGGAGGAGCCGGCGCATGGTGGCGCTTACTGAACTGGTCGCCTGGTGCGACACCCTGCTTGGGGTGGCCGACTATCAGGATTACAGCCCCAATGGCCTGCAGGTGGAGGGGCGTCCCGAGGTGCATACCGTCGTCTCGGGGGTGAGCGCCAGCCGCGCCCTGCTGGAGCGTGCGGTGGAACGGAACGCCGATCTGGTGCTGGTCCACCACGGCTGGTTCTGGCGCGGGGAGGATCTCCGGGTGGTGGGTATGAAGCGGCGGCGGCTCGCGCTCCTGCTTGCCCACGACATCAGCCTGCTTGCCTACCACCTCCCCCTCGATGGTCATGCAGAAGTGGGAAACAACGCCCGTTTGGGCGAACTGTTCGGGATTAACATCGAGGGCCGTTTTGGGCCCGGCCCGAACGGCGGCATCGCCTGCTTCGGCAGCTTGCCGGCCCCCCTGTCCGCGGCGGAGTTTGCCGGCCGTGTCGGTCAGGCGCTGGGCCGGGAGGCGGTATTGGTGCCGGGCGGCGAACGCCCGGTGCGCCGGGTGGGCTGGTGCAGCGGCGGCGCTGACGGCTATCTGGAGCAGGCGGCGGCCCTCGGCCTTGATGCCTATGTGAGCGGCGAACTGGGCGAGCCCACCGTGCATGCGGCGCAGGAGTTGGGCGTGCACTACGTGGCCGCGGGGCATCACGCCACCGAGCGGTACGGGGTACAGGCGTTGGGCGCCCACCTGGCCGGGCGGTTCGGTATCCGCCACGAGTACATCGAGGTCCCGAGCCCGGCCTGACATCGGGCCTGCCTGTTTCGCGCGGGCCTGTAAACCGGTCGGTCCGGAACGGGTGACAACCAGCCGGGCACAGCAGGTATGTCATTTGCCTCAATGTAAGTCTTTGATCGCTGTTGGGATGACTCCATTTGCCTTGACCTTGACAGGGCGATTACAGGAAACTACCGGGCTAACGTCTCCGGGTCGCTTCAGAATATTCGGAAATTCTACTTTGAGCGGCCGGGCCCGCAGCGCGGGCGGCCCCCGGTTTGATGTCTGCCGAATCCTTCATGTGTGTTGGGAGAGTTTTTGATGAGTACAGATGGCGTTGACAAGGGCAGACGCCGCTTTCTCACAGCTGCCACGACGGTTGTTGGCGGCGTGGGCACTGCCTACGTTTTGGCACCCTTCGTCCTGTCCATGCAACCGAGCGCCCGGGCACAGGCCGCCGGTGCTCCGGTCGAAGCGGATATCAGCAAACTCCAGCCGGGCCAGCGGGCCACCTACGAGTGGCGCGGCAAGCCGGTCTGGATTATTCGCCGCAGCGAACGGAATCTCGAGGACCTGCCTACCCTCAATGGCCAGCTGGCTGACCCCAACTCCGACATGGAGAGCCAGCAGCCCGCCTATGCCAAGAACCCGGGTCGCTCCATCAAGCCGGAGTACGCCGTGCTGGTGGGCATCTGCACCCACCTGGGCTGCTCACCCACCTACCGTCCTGAGCTGGCGCCGGGTGATCTGGGCGCCGACTGGCGTGGTGGCTTCTTCTGCCCCTGCCACGGCTCCAAGTTCGACCTCGCCGGTCGCGTCTATCAGGGCGTCCCGGCACCGACCAATCTGGTGGTGCCGCCGCACATGTACCTGAGCGACACACGCATTCTCATCGGTGAAGAGAAGGGGGCGGCCTGATGAGCACCGCAAACGCAGTTCTGACCTGGATCGATGATCGCTTCCCGCTGAGCAAGATGTGGCGGGAGCATCTGTCCGAATATTACGCGCCGAGGAATTTCAACTTCTGGTACTTCTTCGGCTCCCTCGCCCTGCTGGTGCTGGTCATCCAGATCGTCACCGGTATCTTCCTCACCATGAACTACAAGCCCGACGGTGCGTTCGCCTTCGCGTCGGTCGAGTACATCATGCGTGACGTGGAGTGGGGCTGGTTGATCCGCTACCTGCACTCCACCGGGGCCTCCGCCTTCTTCGTGGTGGTCTACCTGCACATGTTCCGTGCCCTGCTCTACGGCTCCTACAAGAAGCCGCGCGAGCTGGTGTGGATCTTCGGCATGTTGATCTACCTGTGCCTGATGGCCGAGGCGTTCTTCGGCTATCTGCTCCCCTGGGGCCAGATGTCCTACTGGGGCGCGCAGGTCATCATCTCCCTGTTCGGCGCGGTGCCGTTCGTGGGTGATGAACTGGCGCTGTGGATTCGCGGCGACTTCGTGGTCTCCGACGCCACCCTGAACCGCTTCTTCGCCTTCCACGTCATCGCCGTGCCGCTGGTGCTGGTCGGGCTGGTGGCCGCCCACATCATCGCGCTGCATGAGGTGGGTTCCAACAACCCGGACGGTGTGGAGATCAAGAAGAACAAGGGCGCGGACGGCAAGCCGGTCGACGGCATCCCGTTCCACCCCTACTACACGGTGAAGGACATCGTCGGTGTTGGTGTCTTCCTCATCTTCTTCTCCATCGTGGTGTTCTTCATGCCGGAGATGGGCGGCTATTTCCTTGAGCACGCCAACTTCGTCCCGGCGGACCCGCTGAAGACACCCGAGCACATCGCCCCGGTGTGGTACTTCACCCCGTTCTACGCCATTCTGCGCGCGGTACCCTCCATTGGCGGGTCCGCATTCCCCGGCGTGGCGGCGATGGGTCTGGCGGTGGTCGTGCTGTTCTTCCTGCCCTGGCTCGATCGTAACCCGGTCAAGTCGATCCGCTATCGGGGCCTCTGCTACAAGCTGATGCTTGCCCTGTTCGTGGTCGCCTTCGTGGTGTTGGGCTATCTGGGCATGGAGCAGCCCTCCCCGGTGAAGACCCTGATCGCCCAGATCGCCACGGTCATCTACTTTGCCTTCTTCCTGCTGATGCCGATCTACACCAAGCTGGAGAAGAACAAGCCGGTTCCGGAAAGGGTGGTGATGAAATGAGAAAGCTGATTTTCACGCTGTTGATCGCCGCGGCCCCCCTCCTTGTTCAGGCAGCGGGTGGTGGTGTTCCGCTGGACAGGGCCAATGTCGATCTGAGCGACAAGGCGTCGCTGCAGAATGGTGCAAAGCTGTTCGTGAACTACTGCCTGAGCTGCCACTCGGCGGCCTATCAGCGGTTCAATCGCACCGGTCAGGACCTGGGTCTCACTGAGGATCAGGTGAAGGAGAACCTGATGTTTACTACCGACAAGGTGGGTTCGCCGATGACCGTGGCCATGAATCCGGCGGCGGCGGAGCAGTGGTTCGGTGTCACCCCGCCCGACCTCTCAGTGACTGCGCGCTCCCGCGGTGCCGACTGGCTGTACACCTATATGCGTTCCTTCTACCTCGATGATGGCAAGCCGTGGGGCGTGAACAACAGCGTGTTCCCGGACGTCGGCATGCCTCATGTCCTATGGGAACTCGAGGGGTTGAAGAAGCCGGTGTACCGCACCGTCGAAACTGCCGGCGACTCCAGCCAGGTGATTGCCAGCTATCAGCAGGTGATGCCCGGCAAGATGAACCAGGCCGAGTATGATGGGGCGGTCCGCGATCTGGTGAATTTCATGGTCTACATGGGTGAACCGGCGGCCATGCACCGCGAACGTATCGGCATGTGGGTACTGGCCTTCCTGGTAGTGTTCACGTTCGTGGCCTACCTGCTCAAGAAGGAGTATTGGAAGGACGTGCACTGATCCCGTATGCACTCGGCCCGCTATGGTAGAATGGCCGACCGTAGCGGACTCCCGCAAGACAGCAAAGGGGAGCAGTGCTCCCCTTTGCTGTTTCTGCGAAAGAGCAGGAGAAAATGAACGATGGCGGTAATTGCCAACCGGCGATCGGTGATGGCGCTCTTTTCCGGTGACCTGGACCCCTACAGTCACCGGGTGCGAATCGTCCTTGCGGAGAAGGGAATCAATGTCGATATCATCAGTGTCGAGCTGGACAAGAAGCCCGAAGACCTGATCGACCTGAACCCCTACGGCTCCGTACCCACGCTGGTCGACCGGGACCTGGTGCTCTACAACTCCCACGTCATCATGGAGTATCTCGACGAGCGCTTTCCCCACCCGCCGCTGATGCCGGTCGACCCGGTCTCTCGTGCGCGTAACCGGCTGATGTTCTATCGCATCGAGCGCGACCTCTACGCGAACGTGGACTACATCATGCACGGCACCGAGAAGCAGGGGGCCAAGGCGCGCAAGGAGTTGCGGGACAGCCTACTCTCCATCAGCCCGATCTTCGCCCAGAAACCGTTCTTCCTCTCCGACGAGTTTTCGCTGGTCGATTGCGCCATGGCGCCGCTGCTTTGGCGGTTGCCCATCTTCGGCATCGACCTGCCGAAGCAGGCCGCGCCGCTCATCGATTACGCCGACCGCCTGTTCCGTCGCGAATACTTCCGCGCCAGCCTGACTGAATCCGAGCGAGACCTGCGGTAATTCCGTGGGAACGACGTTACTCTGACCATGACCCCGAGTCGACCGTACCTCATTCGCGCACTCTACGAGTGGATCGGCGATAACGGGATGACACCGCACCTCCTGGTGGATGCGGAGGCTCCCGATGTCGAGGTGCCGCGTCAGTTTGTCGAGGAGGGGCGCATCGTGCTGAACGTCGGCCCAACGGCGGTCCGCAATCTGCACCTGGGTAACGACACGGTGGAGTTCGGAGCCCGGTTCGGGGGGACACCGATGACGGTACGGGTGCCGATTATCGCCGTGCTGGCCATCTATGCCCGTGAGACCGGCAAGGGGATGGTGTTCACGCCGGATGACGGCGGCGGGGATCAACCCCCCGAGCCACCGCTTTCCGACGGCGGCGACAAGCCGGGCCGGCCCAGCCTGCGGGTAGTCAAATAGGCGATCGGACGCACCGTGACCCACCGTCCAAGGCCGGTGTTTCTTAACCGAGAGGAAGTTTCTTTCCCGGGTTGAGGAGCCCGTTGGGGTCGAAGACCGACTTCAGTGCGTGCATCAGCGCCAGCGCCTCCGGCCCGATCTCGCTGGCGACGAAGTCCCGCTTGACCAGCCCGATGCCGTGTTCGCCCGACAGCGTTCCCTCCAACTGCAGCACCAGATCGAACAAATCGCCCAGGCAGCGTTCGGCGCGGGATGCTGCATCGCCCTGCTCCGGATCGAACAGCAGGTTGACATGGATGTTGCCGTTGCCGGCGTGACCGAAATTGACAATATCGATGCGGTGGTGCCGACCCATTTCCTCCAGTCCGGCGATCAGCTCCGGCATGCGTGAGACCGGGACCACCACGTCTTCGTTGATCTTCTTCGGGGCGGCGTTGCGGAGGGCGGGTGACAGGGCGCGGCGGACCTGCCACAGCTCCGCAACCTCTGCCGGGGTCTTTGCCAGCTCAACCTGTAGCGCACCGTCGACCCGCGCCGCTGCCGCAACCGCTTCCGCCGCGTGATCCACACAGGCCGCGGCACCGTCCACCTCGATCATCAGCAGGGCACCCGCATCGGCGGGCAGGCTCGCGCCCGCCCGATCCCGCACCAGTTCCAAGGCACGTCGGTCCATCAGCTCCAGCGCGCAGGGGGTGACCGGCTGGCCCATGATGGCCGAGACGGCGCGTGCCGCAGCACCAATGTCGCGGTAGATGCCCCGTAGCGTGTGTTTCGCTTCGGGGAGCGGCGTCAGGCGCAGCACCGCCTCGGTGATCACTCCGAGCGTCCCCTCCGATCCGATCATAAGGCGGGTCAGGTCGTAGCCCACCACCCCCTTGGTGGTGTGCACGCCAACGCGCATCTCGTCGCCGCTGCCGGTGATCAGGCGCAGCGCCAGCGTGTTCTCCCGTGGCGTGCCGTATTTGACGGCACGCGGTCCGGCCGCATTGCAGGCCAGATTGCCGCCAACAGTACAGACGTCACTACTGGTCGGATCCGGTGGCCAGAAGAAGCCGTGTTCTCGGGCCGCCTCCTGCACCGCCCGGTTGGTCACCCCGGGCTCCACCACCATCAGGCGATTTGCCGGATCCACCTGCAGGATGCGGTTGAGGCGGTCCAGGGCGAGTACCAGGCCCCCCTCGGGCGGCACTGCGGCACCGGCGGTGCCGGTGCCGGCACCCCTGGCGACCAACGGCAAGCCGAACCGGTTACAGAGCCGGATTGCCTCGCGCACCTCATTGTGGTCCGCCGGATGTGCCACCAGCGCGGGCAGTGCGTGGCGACGGCTGTTGTCATACCCGTAAGGCCAGCATGCGTCCGGATCGCGGCGGAGGTTGGGCGCGCCGACGACCCCTGCCAGGGCGTCAGCGAAGGTGGCGAGAGATGGGCTCAAGAGGGCTTCAGTCGATGTACTCGAACACCTTCACCACCAGCCGCACCCCGTCCGTGTCGCGGGCCAAATCGGACGCGAGCCGCGCCTGTTCGCGCGTGGTCAGGCCCATCAGGTAGACGATGCCGTCCACCGTAACCACCTTGACGCGAAGCCCCTCGACCTCCTCGTTGGTGAGCAGCTTGCTTTTCACCTTGGAGGTGATCCAGGTGTCCTTGGCCCGGGTGGCGGCGGGGGTCGGCTCCCGCAGGGCGATCTCGTTATGTACCTGGCGCACGCTCGGGATGCCCCGAACCAGTTCAGTGGCACGGCTGCGCAGCGCTTCTGTGGGCGCCTCTCCGGTCAACAGCACGATGCCGTTGTAGCTGGTGGCGCTGACGTGTGCCTGCTTGCTGATGCCAGCGTCTTCGATGAAGGCGGAGATCGCCTTCAGCTCGATTGACTGGTCATCGACCATGGTCCCAACGGTACGCCGGTCGGTGGCCACCGCGGCGCCACCGGCCACCGCCCCCCCCACGACCAAGGGTGCCGAGCAGCCCTGCGTCAGCAGTATCAGGCCGAGTGACAGCGGGAACAGGATGCGAAGCTTCATTCCGGTAGTTCCTCCGAACCAAACAGGTGGATGTCGATAAGATCGCACAGGCAGTGCACGATCAGGATGTGGACCTCCTGGATACGGGCGGTGCGGGTCGCCGGGACCCGCAGTTCCACATCGCCCTCGCGCAGGGCCGCGCCGATGGTGCCGCCATCGCGACCGGTCAACGCCAGCACGGTCATGTCCCGATCGCGGGCCGCCTCGATTGCCGCGAGGATGTTCTTCGAGTTGCCGCTGGTGGAGAGCGCCATCAGTACGTCACCCGACTGTCCCAGCGCACGGACCTGGCGGGAGAAGACCTCTTCAAACCGGTAATCGTTCCCCACCGAAGTCAGGGTGGAGCTGTCGGTGGTAAGTGCGAGGGCCGGGAGTCCGGGGCGCTCCCGCTCGAACCGATTGAGCAGTTCGGAGGAGAAGTGCTGCGAGTCGGCCGCCGAACCACCGTTGCCGCAGACCAGGATCTTGTTCTCGCGCAGCAGGCAGGCGGTGAGGAGCTCCGCCGCACGGGCGATCACCGGCGCCAGGATCTCCAGTGACTCCTCCTTGGTGCGGATACTTTCGAGAAAATGGTGACGAACGCGGTCGACTGGATTCATGGCAGATATCTAATGGGAAAGCGGCATTATAGGAAAACCCTGACAGTTCACCACAGAGGCACAGAGAACACAGAGAAGCACTGCAAAATTGCGCGCACCGCAGGTGGTCTCCACCGGTTCTTGCACGGGTACTCCGAATCCTCCGTGCCTCGCCGTGAATTCGGGTTTCGCTCAGGCCTCGAAGGCGTTGCGTATCCACTCGATGGTGTAGCGGCCGGGCGGTCCGGCCACCGAGACCACGTCAAACCGGCAGGCCGGCTCCGCGCCGATACCGTGAAGGTAATAGCGGGCGGCGGCAATCAGGCGCAAGCGCTTGCGGGCGTCGATGCTCTCGGCGCCGGAGCCGAAGCTGCCGCCACGCCGGTAACGCACCTCCACGAACACCAGCACCGGTCCGTCACGCATGACGAGGTCGATTTCACCGCGACGGCAACGGAAGTTGCGGGTCACCAGGGTGAGCCCGGCACGCTCCAGATAGCGGCAGGTGACGGACTCCACTTCACGGCCCTGTTCCGCCGGTAGGGCCGGACGGATCACGGGGCCATCACCCCCTCGTCCTCCCGAATCACCCGCGGCAGTCCATTCCGGATCCGCGCCCACAGGAGTTGCCGACGGATGCGCCGGTCCTCATCAAGGCGCAGTGTGCCGGTAACCCCGTCTAATCGCTCGTGCGGGTAGTGCTCCAGCACGCGCAGCATGGGCAGCACCCGATAGGCGTCGATGCCCAGGGCGACCAGCCGCCGGACCTCGTTGTCCTCAGCCAGAATGTCCCCCGCCTGGCGTAGCGGTTGGGGAATCGCCTCGCCATCCACTACCCACGGCATGTCGACGAACAGGGTTCCGTCCATGTCGAGGTCCTGGTTGGGGGAGGGGGTGCCGGAGTAGAGGTGGGAGGTCCCGTAGACCGGCAGATCGGCGGCGTGGTGGAACTTCAACTGCGGCCGGATAAGCCGCGCCTGACGCGGGAAGGCGGCCAGGAAAACAAAATCCACATCCTGCCGTCGCCGCGGGGTGAACTCCACTGTGCGCCCCAGCGCCCTGCGAACCGCCCGGTTGCGCGCGGTGCTCTGGTCCAGGTTGAGCATGGCGGTCAGTTCGGACGAGAAGTCGTTCTGTTGCGGGTCGTAGAAGGTCTCGGCCGCGACCGCCCCGCCGAACTGGCCCCAGCGGGAGACAAACGCCTCATGGATCCGCCTGCCCCACTCGGTGGCGGGCACCAGGACCAGCGCGCGGCTGTAGCCGGCCAGCCACGCCCGCTCGGCCACCTGTTGCGCCTCGTCCTCGGGGGCGAGGGAGAACTGGTAGAGGTTCTTGGTCCGACTCGGCCCGTCGCTGAAATTGAGTGCCAGGGTGGGGACAGGGAACTCGGTACGGGTGGTGAGGCCGGCAACATGTGCCTTGCTGAGCGGGCCGACTACGGCATCCACCCCCTCTCCGATCGCCCGTTCGTAGGCGTCCACCAACTGGGCCGGCGTTTCGCCTACGTCATAGATGCGAACCCCACGCCCCTCGGTGGCTCCCTCCGCGTAATAAGCGGCCATGAACCCATCGCGCACCGCCGCTGCCGCCTGGGCGAATCGGCCGGTCAGGGGGAGTAGCAGGGCGATTCGGCTGGAGGCATGCACCATCTCCCGGTTGCGCTGCAGCAGGGCGTCGACGAACGCCTCCCGCGCCACGTGGTCCGGATTGTCCCGCCGCCACTCGGCAATCAACATCCGCATCTCGTCGGCCGGGAGCTGGAACTGCTTGCCGATGGCGGTCAGCTCCATCCAGCCGCGAAGCGTGCCGCGCGGGAGGGGGCTGGCCAGCATGTCCAGTGCCGGCAGGGTGAGCTTGGAGAGTGACTGCCAGATCCGCTGTTGATTGGCCAGGACCGCTTCCGGGGGCAGGTAGGCTTCCGCTTCGATGCGTTCCCGTGCCGCCTCCAGGTGGTTTCCGAGCAGGTCGTAGGCGTCGGCCCGTAGCGAGTGATACTCGGCAATCCCCTCCGCGTCTGCTGCCGTTGGTCGGGCCATGTGGCGGAGGACCTGATCCGGCTGGTTGCGTGCCAGGGCGACCCGGGCGGCCAGTGTGCGGAACCGCCTCTCGAGCTCCACCGGTACCCGGCCCGCCAGCGCATCGATCAGGGCGGCGGCCTCGTCGAGCCGGTCGGCGTGAAGCCAGGCCTCCGCCGCATCGAGCCGGTAACCCGCCGCACGGTCCGGCTCGGCCTGCGAGGCGAGTTGCAGCCAGCTGCGGGCGGCAGCCTCGAACTCGCCAGCGGCAAGCTGCCGTTCGGCGACGCGAGCATCGGGAACCTCGGTCCTCTCGGGAACCGGGGTGCCGGCACAGGCCGCGAGCAGCAGTGCCAGCGGCAGTAGGAGCAATAAACGGCGCATGAAGGCAGGCGGGACGGTGCAGGACCGGTTTGTGGTAAGTTCAGACAGTCCGAACAGTATCTTGATGGGGTGGCAGGGTGTCAAATGAAGGTGGTGTGCTTTACGTGGTTGCCACTCCCTTGGGCAACCTGGGTGACATCACCGCCCGGGCCCTCGCGGTGCTCGGTGAGGTCGAACTGATCGCCTCGGAGGACACCCGCCGCACCGGTACGCTGCTGCGCCACTTCGGCATCACCACGCCGCTTTTCGCCCTGCACGAGCATAACGAGCGCCAGGTCACCGAACAGCTGCTGGGGCGGCTGCGCGAGGGGCAGCGGCTGGCGCTGGTCTCCGATGCCGGTACCCCGCTGCTCAGCGATCCCGGTTTCCACCTGGTGCGCGCCGCTCATGACATTGGTATCACGGTATCACCCGTTCCGGGGCCCAGCGCGGTGACCGCCGCCCTGTCGGCGGCCGGCCTGCCCACCGACCGCTTCGTGTTCGAGGGGTTCCTGCCCTCCAGGAAGGGGGCGCGGCGGGAGCGGCTGCAGGCGCTGGCGGGTGAGCCGCGTACGCTGGTCTTTTTCGAGGCGCCCCACCGCATCGTCGAGACACTCTCCGATATGGCGCAGGCCTTCGGTGCGGAGCGGCTCGCCACCGTGGCGCGGGAGCTGACCAAGACCTTCGAAACGGTGCGCCGCGCCCCGCTGGCCGAACTGGCAAGGTGGGTTGCCGCCGATCCGGACCAGCAGCGCGGCGAACTGGTGCTGGTGGTGGAGGGGGCGCCGGCCCGGGCCGAGGCACTGGACGAGAACGCCCGCCACGTGATCGAGGTGCTTGCCGAGGCGCTCCCCCCCGCCCAGGCTGCCGCCCTGGCCGCCCGCATCACCGGGCTGCGCAAGAATCTTCTCTACGACCACGCGGTCCAATCCCGGAATCGACCCGAAGAGGAATGATCACCGCAGAGATCGCACGACTGCATGAACCTAAAAAACTCACCGCAGAGGCGCAGAGGCGCAGAGGCGCAGAGGACGCAGAGCGACAACATTTTCAGTGCGTTGCGACATGTCTGGATTTCACCCGACGGGTGGCGCGGTGGAAATACATAAGCACATGATTCTACTCTGCGACCTCTCGGCAACTGCTCCATGCGTTGCTCTACCTCCTGCATCCATGCAGTCGTGCGTCTCTGCGGTGAAACTGAGGTTTCTGGGATGAATGCAGTCGTGCGACCCCTGCGGTAATTCGCCTTGGTAATTCGCTTGCATGAACTGGCCTGCGCACGGAAACTGTGCGCGCGGAGTCGGCCGGGCAGTCGCTGCACCCTTGGGTGTGGAGGAAAGTCCGGGCTCCACAGGGCAGGGTGCCAGGTAACGCCTGGGCGGCGTGAGCCGACGGAAAGTGCCACAGAAAACAGACCGCCGATGGCCTCCGAAAGGGGGCACAGGCAAGGGTGAAAAGGTGCGGTAAGAGCGCACCGCGCGGGTGGCAACACACCGCGGCACGGTAAACCCCACCTGGAGCAAGACCAAATAGGGGAACAGGCGCCTGGCGCCGCGTGCGGCCCGCACGGTTCCCGGGTAGGTCGCTTGAGGCGCGCGGCGACGCGCGTCCCAGATGAATGGCTGTCCCCGACAGAACCCGGCTTACAGGCCGGCTCCGCCTTTTTTCAGCGTGAAGCGAGAAATCCCCACGGCCGGTCGTAGGGCGCAATCTCATTGCGCCGGGTGAGCGGAACGGCAGCACGGCGCAATAGGATTGTGCCCTACACGACCTGGCCCCCCGATCTCCGATAGGCCCCCTTCTTAAAGTGTTACTTTAAGTTTGTATCCCCAACGTTTTGATTGTTAGAAACAACCTGCCTCGTTCTCCCGCACCACTTTTGTCCACCTTTCCTAAGTCACTGTTACCACAGGAGGAATTCTCCCTCTCTGCGGCCTCATTTTGCTTGACAGGTGGTAAGCGCCGTCCATAATGTGCAAAAAAGTGGGGTCGGGTGGAAATAAATGGAAATTGCACGACACCCCCCGGTCCACGGTGATTCACCACGCACACATCGGGCGATCGGTTCGACGGGACCGGTCGAAGGGGGAGAGGGGGCACAGTGTTTCGAGGAGTGACCGCGCTCAATCTGGACGGAAAGGGTCGCCTGGCTATGCCCACGCGATACCGTGACCTCCTGCGCGAACGCTCCGAGGGCCAGCTCGTGGTGACCATCGACATCCACGAGCGCTGCCTCGCCATCTACCCGGTCCCCGAGTGGGAACTCATCCAGCGCAAGCTCGACGCCCTCTCCAGCTTCAATGCCGCCAGCGTGCGGGTAAAACGCCTCCTGATGGGCAACGCCACCGACGTGGAGATGGACGGCCAGAGCCGCATTCTGCTGCCTCCCAAGCTCCGCCAGCACGCGGGACTCGACAAGCGGGCGGTGATGATCGGCCAAGGCAAGAAATTCGAACTGTGGGATGAGGCCACCTGGGACGAGCGCAGTGCGCGTTGGCTGGCGGACACGGCTGCCGACGGTGAGCTTCCGGCCGAACTGGAATCCCTGTCCCTCTGATGGCCGGTGACGCACTCCAGCACCTCCCGGTTCTCCTGCCGGAGGTGCTGTCGGCGCTGGCAGTCCGGGCCGACGGCATTTACCTGGACGGCACCTTCGGCCGCGGCGGTCATGCGGCGGCGGTGCTGGAGCGGCTCGGACCGGAGGGACGGCTGCTGGCGACCGACAAAGATCCGGAAGCGGTGGGGGCGGGGCGCATGCGGTTTGCGGGCGACGAACGCTTCGAGATTGTTCAGGGCAGTTTTACCCGGCTGGCCGAGCTGGTTGAAGAGCGGGGCTGGCGAGGCCGCGTGGCGGGGATCCTGCTGGACCTGGGGGTCTCCTCGCCGCAGCTCGACGACCCGGAGCGCGGATTCAGTTTTCGCCAGGAAGGACCGCTCGACATGCGCATGGACCCGACCTCCGGTGTGAGCGCGGCCGACTGGCTGGCGCGGGCCGAGGAGGGGGAGATCGCCACGGTGTTGAAGGAGTACGGGGAGGAGCGCTTCGCCCGGCGCATTGCGCGGGCCATCGTGCGCACCCGGGAGAGTGGTGAGGCCATCCAAACCACCGGGCAACTGGCGGAGATCATCGCCCGCGCCAACCCGAGCCGCGAAAGAAAAAAGCATCCGGCCACCCGCAGTTTCCAGGCCCTGCGCATCTATGTGAATCGCGAACTGGAGGAGTTGGACCGCTTCCTGGAGCAGAGCATTGACCTGCTCGCCCCCGGCGGGCGGCTGGCAGTGATCAGCTTCCACTCGCTGGAGGATCGGCGGGTGAAGCGGTTCATCCGCCACGCCGAACGCGGGCATGAGCCGCCGCCCGGAATGCCGGTGCCGGCGCACGCGCATTTTGCCCGGTTGCATGCCATCGGGCGCGCCGTGCGTGCAGGCGAGGCGGAAGTGAGTGCCAACCCCCGCGCGCGCAGTGCCGTGCTGCGGGTGGCGGAGCGCCCGGCGTGACGCTGCGCGGCGCCAATTTGCTGCTCGGCCTGGCGGTGTTCATCTCGGCGCTCGGGGTGGTTTTCACTCAGCACCACGCACGCCAGCTGTTCGTCGGTTGGCAGGGGCTTCAGGACGCCCGCGATGAATTGAATGTGGAGTGGGGCCGGCTGCAACTGGAACAGAGCACCTGGTCCACCCACGGGCGCATCGAAACGGTGGCCCGGGACAAACTGAACATGCAGATACCGCCCGCCGGGGCGGTGGTGATCGTCACGCCGTGAGCGAGCAGGCACAACAGCAATCGAACTGGCCCGGAAGGCTGCTCTTCGTCCTTGCGACGATGGGCATCGCCGCCGGTGCGCTTGCCTGGCGAGCGGTGGATCTGCAGGTGCTCAACCGAGACTTCCTCCGTCAGCAGGGTGACGCCCGCTCCCTGCGGGTGGTCTCCGTCCCCGCCCATCGCGGCATGATCATCGATCGCCACGGCGAGCCGCTGGCCATCAGCACCCCGGTGGAGTCGGTGTGGGCCAATCCGGGCCAACTGGCTGCCGAGCGGGAGCGGTGGCCGGAACTGGCCCGCGCCCTCGGGATCACCACGGCGAAGATCGAGCAGATGATCGCCGGACGGCTGGAACGCGAGTTCGTCTATCTGCGCCGGCACCTCGACCCGGCCCGTGCCCGACAGGTGGCGGAACTGCACATCCCGGGGGTCGCCCTGCAGCGGGAGTACCGCCGCTACTACCCGACCGGCGAGGTGTTCGCCCACGTGGTCGGCTTTTCCAACATCGACGATCAGGGACAGGAGGGGGTCGAGCGGCTCTATGACGAGTGGCTGCGCGGCGAGCCGGGCGCGAAACGGGTGGTAAAGGACCGCCTCGGCAACGTGATCGAGAACGTCGAGAGCATCCGTCAGCCCCGTCCGGGCCGTGAACTGCGACTCAGCCTCGACCGGCGCATCCAGTATCTGGCCTACCGGGAGTTGAAGAGCGCCGTGCAGCGCCACAATGCCCGTGGTGGTTCGGTGGTGGTGCTCGACACCGCCACCGGCGAGGTGCTGGCCATGGTCAACCAGCCCGCTTACAACCCCAACAACCGCACCAACCGAAGCGGTGAACAGCTGCGCAACCGCGCGGTGACCGATCTGTTCGAGCCGGGCTCGACCGTGAAACCGTTCACAATCGCCGAGGCACTCGCGAGCGGAAAATATCAGCCGAATACGCCGGTCGATACCAGTCCCGGCTATATGGCCATCGGGCGCTACACCATTCGCGACGTGAACAACTACGGCAAGCTGGATGTCTCCGGCGTGATCCAGAAATCGAGCAACGTGGGCACAAGCCGCATCGCCCTGTCGCTGGAACCGGAAAAGCTGTGGCGCACCTTCAGCCGGGTCGGCTTCGGTTCCCCCTCCGGCAGCAGTTTCCCCGGTGAGGCGAGCGGGCTGCTGGATTACCCGCGCCGCTGGAGCGACGTCAAGGTTGCCACCATGTCCTACGGCTACGGATTCTCCGCCACGGCGCTGCAACTGGCGCAGGCCTACACCGTGCTGGGCAACGGTGACGGCAAGCTGCGCCCCGTGAGCCTCCTGCCGGTTGACCGCGAGCCGGAGGCGCTGGCGGCGCTGCCGCCCAAGGTGACGGCACAGGTGCGGCGGATGATGGAGGCGGTGACCGTATCGGGGGGCACTGCACAGCGCGCGGCGGTCACCGGTTACCGAATCGCCGGCAAGACCGGCACAGTACACAAGGTGGGTGACAACGGTTACAGCGCCGATCGCTACCGTGCCCTGTTCGCCGGCATCGCCCCGGCCAGCCGGCCGCGGCTGGCCGCGGTGGTGGTGATCGACGAGCCGCAGGGCAGGGAGTACTACGGCGGCCTGGTCGCCGCCCCGGTGTTTTCCAATGTCATGGCCGGGGCACTGCGCTTCCTCGACGTTCCGCCGGACGACCTGCCCTCTCTGCGTGGACGTATCGCCGCGCTGCCCCCCATCGAGGCGGAGGGCACCCTATGATAACTGCGGAGCGGATCGCCCCCGGCTTCCCCCTGACGGAACTGCTCGCCGGCTGGGCGAGCGCCCCTGTGCCGGCTATCGATGTCACCGGGCTCGCCATCGACAGCCGCCGCGCACAGCCCGGCGGGCTCTTTCTCGCCTGTGCCGGCTCCCGGCTGGATGGTGTGCAGTTCATCCGCGACGCGGTTGCGCGCGGTGCGGCCGCGGTGGCGGTCGAGCCGGATCGCCTCGACGAGGCACTTCGCACAGTGAACGGTGCGGCGGCAGTGGTCGCGATCCCCGGGTTGATGCAGCGGGTCGGCGAAATCGCCGATCGCTTTTTCGGCCACCCGTCACAGGCGATGCGGGTGGTTGGGGTCACCGGCACCAACGGCAAGAGCTCAGTCGCCCACTTCATCGCCGCCGCGCTGGCGGAGGATGCACCCTGCGGCCTGATCGGAACACTCGGCAGCGGGCTGTTCGGCAGTCTCGCCCCCACCGGCATGACCACCCCCGATGCGATCACCCTGCACGGTGAACTGGCCGAACAGCGGGCGGCCGGTGCCGCTGCCGTGGTGATGGAGGTCTCCTCCCACGCACTGGATCAGGCGCGGGTGGCGGGCGTCGCCTTCGATGTGGCGGTCTTCACCAACCTCACCCACGACCATCTCGACTACCACGGCGACCTGGCGAGCTACGCCGCCGCCAAGCGGCGGCTGTTCGATCTCCCGGGCCTCGGTTCCGCGGTCCTCAATGTGGACGATCCCATCGGGCAGGGGTGGCGCGCGGCGCTCACGCCGACGGTGCCGGTGATCGGATTCGGGATGGCGAACGGGGCGGAACTGCACGCATCGGCCATCACGCCGGTGCCGACCGGGTTGATGCTGGAGTTCACCTGGGCCGGCAAGTCACGGCGGCTGGAATCACCGCTGATGGGGCGGTTCAACGCCTACAACCTGCTGGCTGCGCTTGGGGCACTGCTCTCGCTCGGCATGCCGCCGGAGGAAGCGATTGATCGTCTCGGACGGGTCGGTCCGGTGCCCGGGCGCATGGAACTCTTCGGCGGAGAAGGGCGCCCCCGGGTCATCGTCGACTATGCCCACACCCCCGATGCCCTGGAGCAGGCGCTGCGTGCGGCGCGCGAGCATATGGAATCGGAGAGCCGCCTGTGGTGCGTGTTCGGCTGCGGCGGTGACCGGGATCGGGCAAAACGCCCCTTGATGGGAGGGGTTGCGGAACAGTTCGCCGACTCCATCGTGCTGACCGACGACAATCCGCGCGGGGAAGATCCGTTCGGAATCATCGAGGAGATTCAGCACGGTATGGGTAATGTGGATAACAGCTATGTGATACGCGACCGGGCGGGGGCGATCGCTCACGCGATCGGCTGTGCGCGCGACGGCGATGTGGTGCTGGTGGCCGGCAAGGGGCACGAGACCGAACAGGTGATCGGTGAGCGGCGATTGCCGTTCAGCGATCGGGAGGTGGTGCTCGGAGTGTTTGAGAGGCGGGGTGGCGGTCATGGCTGAAGGCCTGAGTATCCGCACCGCCGCCGCCTGGGTCGGTGCCCGTTTCGACGGCGGCGACGGGCCGCTTGCCGGTGTGAGTACCGACTCCCGCACCCTCTCACCGGGTGCGCTGTTCGTCGCCCTGCGGGGACCCTATCACGACGGCCATGATCACGCCCCCGCCGCGCGGGAGGCGGGGGCCGCGGCGCTGCTGGTGGAGCGGCCGCTGCCGGTCGAACTGCCGCAACTCATCGTGCCCGACACCCTGGCCGCGCTCGGCCGGCTGGCCAGCGCCTGGCGCCGCCACTGCCATGTGCAGGTGGTGGCGGTCACCGGCAGCAACGGCAAAACCACAGTGAAGGAGATGGTCGCCGCCATCCTCTCCCGGATGGGCCCGACGCTCGCCACCCGCGGCAATCTCAACAATGCCATCGGCGTACCGCTCACCCTGCTCGGGCTGACGCCGGAACACCGCTTCGCCGTGATCGAGATGGGGGCCAGCCACGCCGGCGAGATCGCCTACCTCTCTGAACTGGCCCGCCCGGACGTGGCGGTGATCACCAATGCCGCCGCGGCCCATCTGGAGGGTTTCGGCAGCCTTGACGGGGTGGCGCGTGCCAAGGGGGAGATCTACTCCGGCCTGGCTGATGAAGGGATCGCCGTGATCAACGCGGACGACCCCCATGCGCCGCTGTGGCGGGAGTTGACCGCCCATCAACGCACCTTCTGCTTCAGTCTGCGCGAGGTGGCGGATGTGACTGCGGAGTGGTCGGGCGATGCGCAGGGCAGCCGCCTGCACCTGCGCTCGCCGGTCGGCGATCTCGAACTCTCCATCTCGCTACTCGGCAGGCACAACGGCTCCAATGCTGTGGCAGCTACGGCTGCAGCGATCGCCGCCGGTGCCGATGCGGTATCGGTCCGCGCCGGACTTGAATCGGTACAGCCGGTACCTGGACGCCTGCAACCCCGCGCGGGGTTAGGTGGCGCACGCCTCATCGACGACAGCTACAACGCCAACCCGGCTTCGCTGGCGGCGGGGATCGAGGTGTTGGCCGGCTGTCCGGGTCGCCGCTATCTGGCCCTGGGCGACATGGCCGAACTCGGCCCAGATGCGGAACATCTGCACGCCGAGGCGGGACGCGTTGCACGTGAGTGCGGTATCGATGGCCTGCATGCCACCGGCACGCTGAGCCGTTTCGCTGTCGAGGCGTTCGGTGAGGGTGGCAGGCTCCATGCCGACAAGCGGGCGTTGGCCGACGCGGTAAGACCCCTGCTCACGCCCGATGCGACGCTGCTCGTCAAGGGTTCCCGCTCCGCCCGGATGGATGAGGTGGTGGAGATGCTCGCGGCGGAGGAGGTGTGACGTGCTGCTCTGGCTGACCAACTACCTGGCCCAGTTCCACACCGGCTTCAATGTGTTCCAGTACCTCACCCTGCGCGCCATCCTCGGTGTGCTGAGCGCGCTGGTCATCTCCCTTTGGTGGGGGCCGGCGATGATCCGCCGCCTGACCGAATATCAGATCGGCCAGGTGGTGCGCGATGACGGGCCGAAGACCCACTTGAGCAAGGCGGGAACCCCCACCATGGGCGGCGCCCTGATCCTGGTCGCCGTGGCGGTCAGCACCATGCTGTGGGCCGACCTGTCGCACCGCTACGTCTGGGTGGTTCTGATCGTGACGCTGCTGTTCGGCGCCATCGGCTGGGTCGACGACTACCGCAAGCTGGTACTGCGCGACCCGAAAGGGCTCCCCGCGCGGCACAAATACCTCTGGCAGTCGGTGGTCGGTTTCGGCACCGCCGTCTTCCTCTTTTCCACCGCCACCAATCCGGTGGAGACGCAACTCATCGTTCCCTTCTTCAAACAGGTGGCGATTCCGCTTGGCGTCGGTTACGTGCTGCTCGCCTATCTGGTGATTGTCGGCTCCAGCAACGCGGTAAACCTCACCGACGGCCTCGACGGCCTCGCCATTCTGCCCACCGTCATGGTCGGAGGCGCGCTCGGTATCTTCGCCTGGGTCACCGGCAACGTGAATTTCGCGAGCTACCTCGGTATTCCCTACGTGCCCGGGGTGGGCGAACTGGTGGTGTTCTGCGGCGCGCTGGTCGGTGCGGGCCTGGGCTTCCTTTGGTTCAACACCTATCCGGCGCAGGTATTCATGGGCGACGTGGGTGCGCTGGCCCTCGGTGCTGCGCTTGGCGTGATCGCGGTGATGGTGCGCCAGGAGCTGGTGCTGCTGATCATGGGCGGCGTGTTCGTGATCGAGACCATCTCGGTCATTCTCCAGGTCGCCTCGTTCAAGCTGACCGGCAGGCGCATCTTCCGCATGGCGCCGCTGCACCACCATTTCGAATTGAAGGGCTGGCCGGAACCGCGGGTGATCGTCCGCTTCTGGATCATCACCGTCATTCTGGTGCTGGTCGGTCTGGCCACCCTGAAGATCCGCTGACGGAGTGCATGTGACCGCAATGGCCGCCGAAAAGATAGCCGAGCCGCAGTTCGACGCCGAACCCGAAAGGGCCGGCCCGACGCTGGTGGTCGGCCTCGGCGCAACCGGTCTGTCGGTGGCGCGGTTCCTCGCCGCGCGCGGCCGGGCATTCGAGGTGGTCGACAGCCGTGCCGCGCCGCCCGGCCTTGCCGAACTGCAGCGCGAGCTGCCGAATGTGCCGGTCCATCTCGGCCCCTTCGACCCGCTGCTGTTCGCTGCCGCCGGCGAGGTGATCCTGAGCCCGGGCGTGTCGTTCTTCGATCCGGTCGTCGTGACCGCCCGGGAGCAGTCGGTCCCGGTGTGCGGCGATATCGAACTGTTCGCCCGTACTGCCCGGGCGCCGGTGGTCGCGATCACCGGCTCCAACGGCAAAAGCACCGTCACGGCGCTCGTCGGTGCCATGGCACAGGCAGCCGGTCGCGACGCGCGGGTGGGCGGCAACTTCGGCACCCCGGCGCTCGACCTGCTGGGCGGAGCGGAGCCGGACCTCTACATTCTGGAGCTGTCGAGCTTTCAGCTTGAGACCACCGACACCCTCGATCCGCGGGCTGCGGTCGTGCTGAATGTCAGCGCAGACCATCTCGACCGTCATGCCAATCTGGAGGAGTACGCCGCCCTCAAGGCCCGCGTCTTCCGGGGCGGCGGCGTGCAGGTGATCAACGCGGATGACCCGCTGGTGGCGGCGATGGCGAACGGCGAAGAGGTACGCCGTTTCACCCTGGAGGGGCCATCAACGGGGGAGTACGGGCTGCGCATGCGCAACGGCCGTCTCTGGCTGGTACACGGGGAGACGGATCTGATCGCCGCAGACGAGTTGCGCATCGCCGGCCGGCACAACCTGGCCAATGCCCTCGCCGCCCTGGCGTTGGGCGAGGTGGTCGGCCTGCCGCTCGATGCGATGCGCCGGGCACTGCGGGAGTTCCCGGGACTGCCCCATCGCTGCCAGTGGGTGGCGCGATGTGCCGGTGCCGACTGGTATGACGACTCCAAGGGCACCAACGTGGGTGCGACGCTCGCCGCCCTGGACGGTATGCCCGGCGAGAAGGTGGTGCTCATTGCCGGCGGCCAGGGCAAGGGCCAGGCGTTCGAACCGCTCGCGCCGGCGCTGGCGGCACGGGGCAGGGCGGTGGTGTTGATTGGGGAGGATGCGCCGCGCATCGAAGCGGCCATCGCCGGATCCGTACCGCACTTTCGCGCCGACTCGATGGACGCGGCCGTGGGGTGTGCGGCGGCGCAGGTGGTGCCGGGCGACACCGTGCTGCTCTCTCCCGCCTGTGCCAGTTTCGACATGTTCAGCGGCTATGCCGCGCGTGGCGATGCCTTCGCCGCGGCCGTCCGGGGGCTCGGGTTATGACGGCGCAGGCGATCACCTCGGCACCCGGCCGTGTGCGGCAACTGCCGCCCGCCTTCGACGGCATGCTGGTGGTCTGTGCGCTGCTGCTGCTCGGACTGGGACTGGTGATGGTGGCGTCCGCCTCCATCTCCATCGCCGAGCGCCAGACCGGCGAGCCGTTCTACTTCCTCTATCGGCAGGGTGCCTTCGTTGCCGTCGGCGTGCTGATCGGTACGGCGGTGCTGCGGATGCCGTTGGTGTTCTGGGAGCGGGTCGGTCCGATTGCGCTCATCCTGGCGATGGGGTTGCTCATTGCACTGTTCCTCCCGGGCGTCGGTCGTACCGTCAACGGCAGCACCCGCTGGATCGCCGCCGGCCCGATCAATCTCCAGGTGTCCGAGCTCGCCAAGCTGGCCTTGATTGTCTATCTCGCCGGTTACCTGGTACGCCACGGCGAGGCGGTGCGTGCCACCATCGGTGGCTTCCTCATTCCGATGGCCGTGGTGGGGCTGTTCGGCCTGCTGTTGCTCGCACAGCCGGATTTCGGCGCCGCTGTGGTCATGGTGGCGACCGCACTGGCGATGATGTTCCTCGGCGGGGTCCGTCTCTGGCTGTTCGGGGTGCTGGTGCTGCTTGCGGGCGGCGTGCTCGGTCTGCTGGCCATCTCGTCGCCCTACCGTCTGCAGCGGCTCACCGCGTTTGTCGATCCCTGGGCCGACCCCTTCAACAGCGGCTTCCAGTTGACCCAGGCCCTGATCGCCTTCGGCCGCGGCGACTGGCTCGGCGTCGGGCTCGGCGCCAGCGTGCAGAAGCTCTTCTACCTGCCGGAGGCGCATACCGACTTCGTGTTCGCCGTGCTCGGCGAGGAGCTCGGACTGGCCGGCGCACTGACGGTGGTGCTGCTGTTCGGCATTTTGGTATGGCGCGCCTTTCTCGTGGGGCGCAACGCCCACCGCGCCGGGCAGCCGTTCGGCGGCCACGTGGCGTACGGCATCGCCGCCTGGGTCGGGTTGCAGGCGTTCATCAATCTGGGCGTCAACATGGGGCTGCTTCCCACCAAGGGGCTGACCCTGCCGCTGATGAGCTACGGAGGCAGCAGCATGCTGGTCACCTGCGCCGCCATGGCTCTGCTGCTGCGGGTCGACTTCGAGACGCGCCGCGCGCAGGTCGGCAACGGGGCGGCGCGATGAACGGGATGCGTATCCTCATCATGGCGGGCGGCACCGGCGGTCATGTTTTTCCCGCACTTGCCGTCGCCCGCGAACTGGGTGCCCGGGGTGTCGAGGTGAGCTGGCTCGGCACCCGTCAGGGACTGGAAGCGGAACTGGTTCCGGCAGCCGGATTCCCCATCGACTACATCGCCGTTTCGGGACTGCGGGGCAAGGGTGCGGTCGGTTGGTTGCTGGCACCGCTACGCCTGCTGCGCGCCCTCGGACAGGCGCTGCGTATCCTCAGGCAGCGGCGTCCGGCGGCGGTACTCGGCATGGGCGGGTTCGTTACCGGTCCCGGCGGCGTCGGCGCCCGGTTGCTGCGGCTGCCGCTGGTGATCCACGAACAGAACGCGGTTGCCGGATTGACCAATCGGCTTTTGGCGCCGCTCGCCAGTCAGGTGCTGGAGGCGTTTCCGGGCAGTGTTGGGACCCGGGGCGCGAGAGTGACCGGCAATCCGGTGCGTGCGGAGATCGCCTCGCTGCCGGTGCCGGAAGAGCGCGCCGCCGGGCGCGCCGCACGTCTGCGCGTGTTGGTCCTCGGTGGCAGCCTCGGTGCGGCGGCGCTCAACGAGACGGTGCCGGCAGCGATTGCCCGGCTGCCCGAAGCGTTGCGGCCGCAGGTGCGCCACCAGGCCGGCAAACGCAACATCGATCAGGCGCGCACGGCCTATGCACGTGCGGCGGTGGAGGCGGAAGTGATGCCATTTCTCGATGACATGGCTGAGGCCTATGGCTGGGCGGATCTGGTGATCTGCCGCGCCGGTGCACTGACCATCGGTGAACTGGCCGCTGCCGGGCTGCCCGCCCTTTTGGTGCCGTTCCCGTTTGCAGTGGATGACCACCAGACCCGCAATGCGGCGTTTCTTTCAACCGCCGGTGCCGCGGAGCTACTGCCCCAGCAACGTCTGGATGCGGAGCAACTGGCGGAGCGGCTGACCGGATACGCCGAAGATGCCGCGCGCGGTCGATTGCGGTTGCTGGAGATGGCTGGCCGTGCCCGTGCGCTGGCTCGACCGGAGGCGACCGCGTCGGTGGCCGACGCGTGCCTGGCCGTGGCCCAGGGAGGGCACCCATGAACATGCCCGACAACGTACAGCCGCGCCGCGACAGCGGGGCCATGGGGCGCATCCGGCGAATCCATTTCGTCGGCATCGGTGGTGTCGGCATGGGCGGTATTGCTGAGGTACTGCTCAATCTCGGTTATCAGGTATCCGGTTCCGACCTGCGCGAGAATGCGGTCACCCGGCGTCTGACCGGGCTGGGTGCGCGGGTTGCGATCGGTCACGATGCCGTCCACATCGCCGATGCGGATGCGGTGGTCATCTCCTCTGCCGTCAGTGAAAAGAATCCGGAGGTGGCCGCTGCACACGAACGGCTGATCCCGGTGGTGCCGCGCGCGGAGATGCTGGCGGAACTGATGCGTTTCCGGCACGGCATCGCGGTGGCCGGTACGCACGGCAAGACCACCACCACCAGCCTGATCGCCAGTCTGATGGCCGAGGGCGGGCTCGACCCCACCTTTGTCATCGGCGGTCGTCTGAACAGCGCGGGCAGCCATGCCCGACTCGGCGAAGGGAATTTCCTGGTGGCCGAGGCGGATGAGAGTGACGCGTCGTTCCTCTATCTGAAACCGTTGACGGCGGTGGTGACCAACATCGACGCCGACCACATGGCCACCTACGGCGGCGATTTCGAACGGTTGCGGGCCACCTTTCTCGAATTCCTCCACCACCTGCCGTTCTACGGGTTGGCGGTGCTCTGCGTGGACGACCCGGTGGTGCATGAACTGCTGACCGAGGTGTCCCGACCGGTACTCACCTACGGCATCGAGTACGATGCCGATTTCCGCGCTGTTGATATCCGCCAGGAGGGGGGACGTACCCGCTTTGCGGTGACGCGGCCTGACGGTCTCCGCTGGCTGGAGGTCACGCTGAACATGCCAGGGCGCCACAACGTGCTCAACGCACTGGCAGCGATCGCGGTGGCCCACGAGAGCGGCGTTTCTGACGAAGCGATCCGTCGCGGGCTGGAGGGGTTCCAGGGGATCGGCCGCCGCTTCCAGATGAGCGGCGAGGTGGAGACCGCGAGCGGTCGGGTGCTGTTGGTGGACGATTACGGCCACCATCCTCGGGAGATCGAAGCGACCATTGCCGCAGTGCGCGAGGGGTGGCCGGAGCGCCGTCTGGTGGTGGCCTTTCAACCTCACCGCTTTACCCGTACCCGCGACCTGTTCGAGGACTTCACCGAGGTGCTCACCGCCGCCGACGCGCTGCTGGTGCTGGAGGTCTATCCGGCGGGTGAAAAACCGATCCCGGGCGCCGACGGACGTGCCTTGTGCCGTGCGATTCGTGCGCGCGGTCAGGTGGATCCGGTCTTTACCGAATCGGCCGAGCATCTGGGCGAGACATTGAGTGGAATGATTCGTGACGGTGACATCGTACTGACCCTGGGTGCAGGTGATATCGGCGCGGCGGCGGCACGGTTGGCGCGGGAGCTGGCGTCGTGATGGCGGTTTGTTCCCACGGTGGTCCCGCCGGCGAACTGCTGCGCCACGAGCCGATGGCGCGCCACACCACCTGGCGCTGCGGAGGACCGGCCGATCTCTTCTATCGCCCCGCCGACATCGAGTCGCTGGCCTGCTTTGTTCAGGAGCGTGCGCCCGAGATGCCGATCCATTGGGTCGGACTCGGCAGCAATCTGCTGGTTCGTGATGGTGGTCTGCGTGGAGCGGTGGTCGCGCTGGCGGGCCGGCTGGACACCATCGAACTCGATGCACAGGGGCGGATGTATGCGGAGGCGGGTGCCAGTTGTGCGCTGGTGGCGCGTGCCGCGGTACGCGCCGGCTGGGTGGGTGCGGAGTTCTTCTCGGGAATCCCCGGCACCATGGGGGGCGCACTGGCCATGAATGCGGGCGCCTTCGGCGGCGAGACCTGGTCACTGGTGGAGGCGGTACAGACGCTGGATCGTGCCGGGCAGTTGCGGTGGCGAACATCGGATGAGTTCCGGACCGGATACCGCCACGTCGAGGGTCCGGCGGATGAGTGGTTTGTCGCTTGCCGACTGAAACTGGAGGCGGGCGATGCGGAGACGGCCGCCGCACGCGTGCGCGACCTGCTGGAGCGGCGCGGTGCAACGCAGCCGACCCGGCTGCCCAACGCAGGTTCGGTTTTCCGCAATCCGCCCGGCGACTTCGCTGCACGGCTTATCGAATCGTGTGGACTGAAAGGGGTCCGCGTCGGCGGCGCATGCGTGTCGGAGAAACACGCCAACTTTATCGTCAACGACCAGGGTGCCCGTGCCGCCGACATCGAGGCGTTGATCGAGCGGGTTGCACGTGAGGTTGAGCAGCAAACCGGTGTGCGGCTCGAACCCGAGGTGCGCATCATCGGTGAGCGGGAGCCGCGCGATGATTGAGGACCCGAAGCGATTCGGAAAGGTGGCTGTGCTCATGGGCGGCATCGCGGCGGAACGCGCGGTGTCACTCAAGAGTGGCAGCGCCGTGCTCGATGCGCTGTGTGGACGCAACATCGATGCCCACGGTATCGATGTCCACGGTGAACACGCGGGGCGTGACGCGTTGAACGCTCTGGAAACGGGTGGATTCGATCGCGTCTTTGTTGCCCTGCACGGGCGTGGCGGCGAGGACGGCGTGATGCAGGGTGCTCTGGAGGCGGTCGGCCTGCCGTATACCGGGAGCGGCGTGCTCGCCTCCGCCCTCGGCATGGACAAGTTGAGAACCAAGCGCATCTGGCGTGCGGCCGGTCTGCCGACACCGGAGTATGCAGTCCTGGCCGCCGCGTCGGATTTTGTCTCAGTGGCGCGGGAGGTGGGTCTGCCGCTGATCGTCAAGCCGGTACACGAAGGGTCGAGCATCGGCATGACCCGCGTTGAGAGTGCGGACGCGCTGGAAGCCGCGTGGCGGGACGCGGCCCGTTTCGACCGGGAGGTGTTTGCCGAGCGTTGGGTCACCGGCGCCGAGTACACGGTGGCGATTCTGGGCCGCGAGGCGCTGCCTTCGATTCGGCTGGAGACGCCCCACGCGTTTTACGACTACGAGGCCAAGTATCACGCCGACAGCACCCGTTACCACTGCCCCAGCGGGTTGTCGGTGGAGCGTGAACGGGCGCTCGGAGAACTTGCGCTTGCCGCATTCGATGCAGTCGGTGCGGAAGGGTGGGGCCGGGTCGACGTGCTTGCCGACGGGGACGGTGAGTTCCAGCTCATCGAGGTGAATACCGTGCCCGGGATGACCGACCACAGCCTGGTGCCGATGGCGGCGCGTGCCGCCGGCATCGACTTCGGCGAACTGGTCTGGCGCATCCTGGCGCAGACGCTGGAGGCAAATTGAGTCAGGCGAAACCGAAAACCGACTGGCACGCGGCCTTGCCGCTCTGGCGCAACCGTATCCTCTGGGTGCTTGCGCTGGGGGTGTTCGGTTTCGGTGCGGCGGAGGCGGGACGTTGGCTCTACGAGCCGTCGAACCTGCCGGTGCGCACGGTGCGCGTACAGGGCGAGTTGCAGCAGGTCGGACGTGACGAGCTGCGCCAGGCGGTGGAGCCGTTCGTGGGCAACGGCATTCTGCGATTGAACGTGAAGGCGGTTCGCGAATCGGTAGAGGCGCTGCCGTGGGTCCGGCGCGCGGCGGTGCGCCGTGCCTGGCCCGACGCGGTGCTGGTCGAGGTGGAGGAGCGGATTGCGATTGCAAGCTGGGCCGACGGCGGCCTGGTCAGCCGCGAGGGGGTGCGCTTCGTCCCGCAGCACACCTTCAGTGCGGAGTTGCCGGTGTTTGCCGGTCCAGGCGGTACCGAGGCGTTGGTGACCGAACGTTACCGGCAGTTGAACCGATCATTTGAACCGCTGGCACTCGATATCGAGCGGGTGAGTGTCGATGCGCGCCGCGCCTGGCGGGTGACTTTCGCCAACGGTGTGGAAGTGGTGCTGGGGCGCGATCGTCACGAGGCGCGTCTGCAGCGGTTTCTGCGCGCGTGGCCGCGCATTCTGGGGCCGCGGGTGAGTCGGGTCGCGCGGGTGGACCTGCGGTATGCCAACGGGTTCGCTGTACGCTGGCGCGAAGCGGGCTGAAGAAGAGGAAGGTTAATGTCGAGAAAGTCCGAAAAGAATCTGATCGTGGCGCTCGATATCGGCACCTCCAAGGTGGTGGCGATTGTGGGAGAGATCAGTGCGGAGGGGGAGATCGAGATCATCGGTCTCGGCTCACACCCTTCGCGTGGCCTGAAAAAAGGGGTGGTGGTCAACATCGAGTCCACGGTGCAGTCGATCCAGCGCGCGGTGGAGGAGGCTGAGCTGATGGCGGGCTGCCAGATCCATGCGGTCTACGCGGGGATTGCCGGTTCTCACATCCGCAGCCTCAACTCCCATGGCATCGTTGCCATCCGTGACAAGGAGGTGACCCACGGCGACGTGGAGCGGGTGATCGATGCGGCACGCGCGGTGGCGATTCCTGCCGACCAGAAGATCCTCCATGTGTTGCCGCAGGAGTTTGTGATCGACAACCAGGAGGGCATCCGCGAGCCGGTCGGTATGTCCGGTGTGCGGATGGAAGCGAAAGTGCATCTGGTGACCGGCGCGGTGTCGGCGGCGCAGAACATTATCAAGTGCGTGCGCCGCTGCGGGCTGGAGGTGGACGACATCATCCTCGAGCAGCTCGCATCGAGCCACGCGGTGCTGTCGGACGATGAGAAGGAGCTGGGTGTCTGCCTGGTGGACATCGGCGGCGGTACCACCGACATCGCGGTGTTCGCGGAAGGGGCGATCCGGCACACGGCGGTGATTCCCATTGCCGGCGATCAGGTGACCAATGACATCGCGGTCGCACTGCGCACCCCGACCCAGCATGCCGAGGATATCAAGCTGCGCTATGCCTGCGCGCTGACGCAACTGGCGGGAGCGGACGAGACCATCGAGGTGCCGAGCGTGGGCGATCGTGCACCACGCCGGCTGGCACGGCAGACGCTCGCGGAGGTGGTGGAGCCCCGCTACGAGGAGCTGTTCACACTGGTGCAGGCGGAACTGCGGCGCAGCGGATTCGAAGACATCTGTGCCGCCGGCATCGTCCTCACCGGCGGCAGTTCGAAGATGGAGGGTGTGGTCGAGCTGGCTGAGGAGGTGTTCCACATGCCGGTGCGCCAGGGACTGCCCCAAGGCGTCTCCGGCCTGGTGGATGTGGTGCGAAATCCGATTTTTGCAACCGGGGTGGGGCTGCTGCTGTTCGGCCGCCACAACCGGAACGTGGGGGCCCCGGAGCTACGGGCAGCAGGCGGGGTCGGCGGAGTGTGGGAACGCATGAAGAGTTGGTTTCAGGGCAACTTCTGACAATTCAAATTTGACGGACGGGAACGGGAGGCAATCATGTTCGAGCTGATGGATACGCAGGCGCAGAATGCAATCATCAAGGTAATCGGTGTCGGCGGCGGCGGCGGCAACGCCCTGGCGCACATGGTGGCGCAGCAGGTCGAAGGGGTGGAGTTCGTCTGCGCCAACACCGATGCGCAGGCACTGAAGAAGAGCAGCGCACGCACCGTGCTGCAACTGGGGACCGACATCACCAAGGGGCTGGGTGCCGGGGCCAATCCCGATGTCGGCCGGCAGGCCGCCCTCGAGGATCGGGATCGCATCCAGGAGGTTCTGGAGGGCGCTGATATGGTGTTCATCACCGCCGGCATGGGCGGCGGCACCGGCACCGGCGGCGCCCCGGTAGTGGCGCAGGTGGCCAAGGACCTTGGCATCCTCACCGTGGCGGTGGTCACCAAGCCGTTTCCCTTCGAGGGGCGCAAGCGCATGCAGGTGGCCGAGGAGGGGATGGAACAGCTCAAGGAGTATGTGGATTCGCTGATCACCATTCCCAATGAAAAGCTGCTGTCGGTGCTGGGCAAGAACATCACCCTGCTCGACGCCTTCAAGGCGGCCAATGACGTACTGCTTGGTGCGGTTCAGGGCATCGCCGACCTCATCACCCGGCCGGGCCTCATCAACGTCGACTTCGCCGACGTGAGGACCGTCATGTCGGAGATGGGCATGGCCATGATGGGATCCGGTACCGCCTCCGGTGAGGACCGGGCACGTACCGCCGCCCAGTCGGCCATTTCGAGTCCCCTGCTGGAAGATGTGAACCTCTCCGGCGCCCGCGGAATTCTCGTCAACGTCACCGCCGGACTCGATATGTCCATCGGCGAGTTCGAGGAGGTCGGCAACACCGTGAAGGAGTTCGCATCCGAGAACGCCACGGTCGTGGTAGGTACTGTTATCGATCCGGAAATGACGGACGAACTCAAGGTCACGGTGGTCGCCACCGGCCTGGGAACGGCGTCCGCCGCACCTGCCCGCAAGGAGGAGCAGCCGGTGAAGCTGGTGGTGAAGAAGGTCAGCAACGGCGATGTCGACTACGACCGTCCCACGGTCCTGCGACGCCAGAGTGCCGAGTCTCTCGGCGGGCGCGATGAGAAGGGGATGGAGTACCTCGATATCCCGGCGTTTCTCCGCCGTCAGGCGGATTAATGGCAAGGTACATGGTTCATGGGGCGAGGGCCACGGGATAAGGAATCCTGAACCATGGGCCATGTACCATGAATCCCCGTCAGTGGGCACGGTTTCGGAGCGTGTGTTATGATTCGCCGATCCGAACGCATAAGCGCCTGACGGCACAGGGGAATTGGGGTAAATGATTCGGCAGAGAACACTGAAGAACGTTATCCGGGCCACCGGTGTCGGCCTCCATACGGGGGAGAAGGTCTACCTGACCTTGCGTCCTGCGCCCGCCGACAGCGGTATCATTTTTCGCCGGGTGGACCTCGCCGAGCCGGTGGAGATCAAGGCGGTTGCCGGCAATGTCGGCGAGACCACGCTCTCCACCACCCTGGTCAACGGCGATGTACGGATATCCACGGTGGAGCACCTGCTTTCCGCCATGGCCGGTCTCGGTATCGACAACGCCTACGTCGACTTGAGCGCCCCCGAAGTGCCAATTATGGACGGCAGCGCCGGGCCCTTTGTCTTCCTCATCCAGTCCGCCGGAATCGTCGAGCAGAACGCGCCGAAGCGGTTTATCCGCATCCGGCGCACCGTGCTGGTCGAGGAGGAGGACCGCTGGGTCCGCTTCGACCCGTTCGACGGCTTCAAGGTCGGCATGACCATCGAGTTCGACCATCCAGCTTTCAAGGAGCGTACCCAGACCTCCGAAATCGATTTCTCGACCACCTCGTTCGTCAAGGAGGTCAGCCGGGCGCGTACCTTCGGCTTCATGAGCCAGGTGGAGATGCTGCGGGCGCGTAATCTGGCGCTGGGCGGCAGCCTCGACAACGCCGTGGTAGTGGATGATTTCCGGATTCTGAACGAGGACGGCCTGCGGTACGAGGATGAGTTCGTCAAGCACAAGGTGCTGGATGCCATCGGGGATCTCTACCTCCTCGGGTGTAGCCTCATCGGTGCTTTCAGCGGCTACAAGTCGGGCCACGCGTTGAACAACCGCCTGTTGAGGACGCTGCTGGCGGATGAGAAGGCGTGGGAGCAGGTGACCTTTGACGATCCCAAGCGGGCGCCGATCTCATATGTCCAGCCGGTACCGGCCAGCTAAACGGTCGGTGAATTCGTAGGGCGGACCCAGGGGCGAGAAGGCTCCGGGTCAGCGGGCCGCCAGGCGACGCAGTGCGTCGCCAAGAGCCTGATCGGAAACGGCTTCTGCAGCCGCCCGCAGGGTGGAACGGGCTGAGTCGGAGAGGGGGTTGCACTCCCCGTGTGCTTTTTCCGGACTCGCCTTCGGTGGTGCAACGGAAATCGAAACGGCGGAAAGCCGGGCCAGTTCGGGGTATTGTTGCAATCGTTCGAGGAGCCGCGGGGCGTCGTAGCGTATCCTTGAGGCCCACGCCGGGGAGTCGGCCTGGAGTGCAAGCCGGGTACCGGCGATGTTCGCCAGGCGGCAGTGGGTGCCCAGTTCGCCCAGTTCCGCCTGTACAAGCCGCTCCACCGCCAGCAACCGTTCGGCACGCGCGATGAGGTCCCGAAAAGGGCCGGGACCGTGAAGCAGGTTGCTGATAGGGTGGGGCTTAACCATAATTCAGCGTTGCAGCGGTTCTTTCGGTGTCGTTTCGCTGGTCGTTGACCAGGCCCGCCCAGGAGGCTAAACGAAACCGCCCGGCCGCGCAAAACAAAGGCGAATGGGGTATGAGCATTCTCTTGCTGAGTAAGAACGGCGGACGCGGCGGGGCCACGGTCGTCAGCCGCTCCGCACTCCTTGGCGGCGTCACCCTTGCGATGGCGCTCGTATCGGCTATCTCCCTCTACACGGGGTACCTGTTCGGTGCCCAGCGAGTCCCTGAAACCTTCTCCCGTGCCTGGCAGGCGGAGGTCTCTACCCAGCGACAGGACCTGGAGGAGGCACGCCGCACGGCGGAGGAGAACCTCAATGCACTGGCTGTTCGCCTGGGTCAGATGCAGGCGCATGTGATCAGGCTCGACGCGGTCGGGCAGCGGCTCACCCGCATGGCAGGCCTGGACAAGGGGGAGTTCGATTTCGAGGCGCCACCGCCGCAAGGCGGCCCCGAAAGTGGCGGTGAGCCCATCGCGGTGCCGGATTTCCTGAACCTGCTCAGCGAGCTTGAGCGGCAGCTCGAAGACCGTACCCAGCAGTTGGCGGTGCTGGAGTCGATGCTGATGAACCGGAACCTTCAGGCGGAGGTGGTCCCGGCTGGCCGCCCAATCAAGACCGGCTGGCAGTCCTCGCCCTTCGGCTGGCGCACCGACCCGTTCAAGGGTAACCGCCAGTTCCACGGCGGTGTGGACTTTGCGGGCAAGGATGGCTCCGGCGTTATCGCGGTCGCCGCGGGCGTGGTGACCTGGGCCGGCAAACGCTCGGGCTACGGTAATCTGGTCGAGATCAATCATGGCAACGGCTACGCCACCCGATACGGCCACAATAAAGAGATTCTGGTTCGTGTCGGTGACACGGTGAAGAAGGGGCAGGACATCGCGACCATGGGCAGCACCGGCCGTTCCACCGGGCCCCATGTCCACTTCGAGGTGCTGCTCGACGGCCGTGCCGTAAACCCCACGCGCTACATTCAGGACGCAGGCTAAGACCGGTTACAAGCTTCATGGTCCATGGTCCAGGGTACAAGGATGAGGGGCACGGGTCGTTTGCCGACGCCTTTCGTCTTGCCGCTCGATCTGCATCGCATCGCCTGACAAACCCGCACAATCGCTGTCCAAGCCATTGACATTACGCGGGATACCCCAGTTTTCCCGCGGGAGCGCCACCCCCGGCGCCATGCCCGCGTGTGCAGCAGCCAGTACGGACGAGGACGCGTTGTCCCCAGCCTTGGGCCTGTATTCCATCCCCGACCCGACCATATCCGGTTTTATGGAACCGCCCTGGGGAATCCCTACATCGTGATAGAATGCCGAGTTTTACGGTAGCGGCCGAAACGCGGCAAAACTCCAAGGACAACAGGTACTTTTTCATGGTCAGCAGACTGGTCAACAAGATCTTCGGCAGCCGCAACGACCGCCTGCTCAAGCGTTTGAGGAAGAGCGTCGCGCAGATCAACGCCCTCGAGCCGGAGATGCAGGCGCTCGCAGACGAAGCGCTGCAGGCGAAGACGGCGGAGTTCCGCCAGCGCCTGGCGGACGGGACGGCACTGGACGACCTGCTTCCCGAGGCGTTCGCAGTGGTGCGCGAGGCAGGCCGCCGCGTGCTCGGCATGCGCCACTTCGATGTCCAGCTCATCGGTGGCATGGTACTGAACAGCGGCAAGATCGCCGAGATGCGGACCGGCGAGGGCAAGACCCTGGTCGCGACCCTGGCTGCCTATCTGAACGCACTCCCCGGCAAAGGGGTTCACGTCATCACCGTCAACGACTACCTCGCCCGGCGAGATGCCGAGTGGATGGGGGAGTTGTACGGGTTCCTCGGCATGAGCACCGGTGTCATCGTCGGTGGACTCGAGACCGCCGAACGACGCGCCGCCTATGCCGCCGATATCACCTACGGCACCAACAACGAGTTCGGCTTCGACTACCTGCGCGACAACATGGCCTTCAGCATCGAAGAGAAGGTCCAGCGCCCGCTCAGCTTCGCCGTTGTCGACGAGGTGGATTCGATCCTGATTGACGAGGCGCGCACCCCGCTCATCATCTCCGGTCCGGCCGAGGATAGCTCCGAGATGTACAAGCGGGTCAATGTGCTGATCCCCCAACTCACCAAGCAGGAGGAAGAGGACGGACCCGGCGACTACTCCGTCGACGAGAAGGGCCGTCAGGTCCATCTCACCGAAGAGGGTCAGGAACGGGTCGAGGAGCTGTTCCACGAGGCCGGCCTGCTGGGCGACGGCGACAATCTCTACGACGCTGCGAACATCAGCCTGGTACACCACCTCAACGCCGCTCTGCGTGCCCACGCCCTGTTCCAGAAGGACGTCCACTACATCGTCCGCGACAATCAGATTGTCATCGTCGACGAATTCACCGGCCGTACCATGCCGGGCCGCCGCTGGTCCGACGGGCTGCATCAGGCGGTGGAGGCGAAGGAGGGGGTTTCCGTCCAGCAGGAGAATCAGACCCTCGCGTCGATCACCTTCCAGAACTACTTCCGTATCTACGAAAAGCTCTCCGGCATGACCGGTACGGCGGACACGGAGGCCTTCGAGTTCCAGCAGATCTACGGCCTTGAAGTGGCCGTGATTCCGACCCATCGGCCGATGGTCCGCCAGGACCACGGCGACCTGGTCTATCTCTCCGCGCGGGAAAAGTTCGACGCCATCGTTGAGGATATCCGCGACTGCCACAAGCGAGGTCAGCCGGTGTTGGTGGGCACCACCTCCATCGAAAACTCCGAATACCTCTCCGGTCTGCTGACCAAGGAGAAGATCAAGCACGAGGTGCTGAATGCGAAACAGCACGAGCGTGAGGCGGAGATCGTCGCCCAGGCGGGCCGTCCGGGGGCGATAACCATCGCCACCAACATGGCCGGTCGCGGCACCGATATCGTGCTTGGCGGCAGCCTGAAGGTGGAACTGGCGGCACTGCCGGAGGAGGACGGGACAGCTCGCACCCGTGTCGAAGAGGACTGGAAACAGCGTCACGCCCAGGTGCTCGAAGCGGGCGGCCTGCACATCATTGGCACCGAGCGGCACGAGTCGCGCCGTATCGACAATCAGCTGCGCGGCCGTTCCGGTCGTCAGGGCGATCCCGGGTCGAGCCGCTTCTATCTCTCCCTTGAAGATCCGCTGATGCGCATCTTCGCCTCCGATCGGGTGAAGGGGATGATGCAGCGTCTCGGCATGCAGGAGGGCGAGGCGATTGAGCACCCGTGGGTGAGCAAGGCGATCGAGAATGCCCAGCGCAAGGTCGAAGGACACAACTTCGATATCCGCAAGCAGTTGCTCGAGTACGACGATGTCGCCAACGACCAGCGTCGGGTGATCTACGAACAGCGCAACGAGGTGATGGCTTCGGACGATGTTTCCGAAACCATCAAGGCGATCCGCGAGGATGTGCTCGGCACGCTGATCGACACCTACATAACACCGCAGAGCCTTGAAGAGCAGTGGGACGTGCCGGGCCTGGAGGAGGCGCTGCATCGCGAGTTCGATCTCAAACTGGACATTCGCGGGTGGCTGGAGGCGGATGACGCACTGCACGAGGAGCCGCTACGTCAGCGCATTCTCGACGAGATGATCAGTGCCTACGAGGCGAAGGAGGCCGCCGCCGGAACTCAGGTGATACGCCACTTCGAAAAGGCGGTGATGCTGCAGGTGCTCGACAGCCACTGGAAGGAGCACCTGGCGGCGATGGACTACCTGCGCCAGGGCATCCACCTGCGCGGCTACGCCCAGCGCAATCCGAAGCAGGAATACAAACGCGAGGCGTTTGTCCTGTTCACCCAGATGCTCGATCGTATCAAACACGAAGTGATCGGCATCGTCTCCAAGGTGCGGGTCCGCGCCGAGGAGGACGTGGCCGCGGTGGAGGAGCAGCGGCGCGCGACCACCGACGTACAGTATCAGCACGCGGCAGCCGCCTCGCTGTCCGGCGATACGCCGGAGGAGGAGGGCGACCACAAGCCGTTCGTGCGCGGGGGACGCAAGGTCGGCCGCAACGAGCCGTGCCCGTGCGGCTCGGGAAAGAAGTACAAACAGTGTTGCGGTAAGGTCGCCTGACCGTGGCCGTCGGCAACCTGGCATTGCCAAAACTCCACGCGGTGACGGGCTTCCGGCTTGGCACCGCGATGGCCGGTATCAAGAAGCCCGATCGCCGTGACCTGGTGGTGATGGAGCTTGCGCCCGGCTCCAACTGCGCCGCCGTCTTCACCCGCAACGCTTTCTGTGCCGCGCCGGTCATCGTCGCCCGGGATCACCTGGGCGACGCCGCACCGCGTTATCTGGTGGTGAATACCGGCAACGCCAATGCCGGGACCGGCGCGCGGGGACTCGAAGATGCACGGAGCACCTGCCGGGCTCTGGCCGATGCCACCCGATGCCGCCCAGAGGAGGTGTTGCCCTACTCGACCGGGGTCATTGGTGAGCCGCTGCCGGTGGAGCGGTTGGCTGCCGCGCTGCCGCAGGCGATCGCCGCCCTTGATGAGAATGGGTGGGAACAGGCTGCCCATGGCATCATGACCACCGACACCATGCCCAAGGGCGCCTCGGAACAGTTCGAGGTTGACGGGCAGGTGGTAACCGTGACGGGCATTGCCAAGGGTGCCGGCATGATCCGCCCCGATATGGCAACCATGCTCGCCTTCATTGCCACCGATGCCGCAATCGAATCGTCAGCCCTTCAGCGCTGCCTGGTTGCCGCCGTACGCCGCTCCTTCAACCGCATTACGGTGGACGGTGACACCTCTACCAACGACGCCTGCACACTGGTCGCCACCGGCGGTTCGGGCGTGGCGCTCGCGCCGGGTGAACCGGGCTTTGATGCCTTCGCCGCGGCGGTCGAATCGGTGTGTGTGAAACTGGCCCAGTGGCTTGTCCGCGATGGCGAAGGAGCCACCAAGTTCATCGCCATCGAGGTGGTCGGCGGGGCCGATGAGGCGGAGTGCGAGCAGGTGGCCTACACCGTCGCCCACTCACCCCTGGTGAAGACCGCATTTTTCGCCAGCGATCCCAACTGGGGTCGCATCCTCGCGGCGGTCGGTCGCGCAGGTGTTTCCAATCTCGCGCTGGATGCCGTCACCATTCACCTGGGTGAGGTGTGCATCGTACGGGACGGCGGTCGTGCCGCGGACTACACCGAGGTGGCGGGTCAGGCGGTGATGGATCGCGAAGAGATCGCCGTACGCATCGATCTTGCTCGCGGCAGCGCCTCGGCGACTGTCTGGACCTGCGACTTCTCTTACGACTACGTGCGCATCAACGCCGAATACCGCACGTGATCCTCGCCCCACCGGATCGCTCCGGTTATCTCCACGTTGCCGCCGCCGTTATCCGGCGTGGTAACGAGGTACTGATCGCGCGGCGTCCCGAACATCTGCATCAGGGGGGGCTGTGGGAGTTTCCAGGCGGCAAGGTGGAGCCGGGCGAGACCGTCGAGGCCGCCCTCATCCGTGAACTGGACGAGGAACTGGGTATCCGGGCGCAGAGCGTCCGCCCACTGATTCGGGTGCCACACGCCTATTCGGATCGCCGGGTGTTGCTCGATGTGCGCGAGGTGTCCACCTTCGACGGCGAGCCGCACGGTCGGGAAGGACAGCCGCTGCGTTGGGTGCCGGTCGAGCGGCTGACCGACTATGACTTCCCTGCCGCCAACCACCCCATCGTCACCGCCTGCCAGCTGCCGGATCGCTATCTGATCACGCCCGAGCCAGAAGCTGAAGCCGCTTGGCCGCACTTTCTTGATACCCTCGACAACGCGCTGGCATCGGGTATTCGCCTGGTCCAGTTCCGGGCGAAGTCGCTGGCACCCGAACAGTTCACGCGGCTCGCCTCGCAGGTTGCGGAGGTGTGCCGCCACAAAGCAAAGCTGCTCTTGAACAGTTGTCCGGCGTTGGTTCTTCAGGCCAGCGCCGACGGCGTGCATCTGACCGGGAGTGAATTGCGTTCACTCATAAGGCGGCCGGAGGTGCCCTGGGTCGGTGCCTCCTGTCATTCCCGTGAGCAGATCGAGCGTGCGGTACAGCTCGGTGCGGACTTTCTCGTCATCTCGCCTGTGCGGAGAACGGCCTCGCATTCGGCGGCGGAACCGATCGGCTGGGAGGGATTGCAGGCGCTCGCCGAATACAGCCCGCTACCGGTCTATGCGCTCGGCGGCATGACCGAGGCCGATATCGAAACGGCGCGCGCCCATGGTGCCCAAGGTATTGCCGCAATCCGGAGCCTCTGGCCCAACAGGACGGATTAGCGGAAGCGTAATCCGCTTTCAACAGCCTTGTTAGTGCCGCTCCTTGGGTTCTTCAATCTCCCACGGGTTTACCGGCTCGCCGGCGATGCGGTTCGACTCGTCGGCCCAGGCACCCAGATCGATTAGTTTGCACCGTTCGCTGCAGAACGGCCGCCAGCGTGCTTCGGCGTTCCATTCGACCGCCTTGCCGCAGGTTGGGCATTTCACTTTCATCATTCTTCAGATTAACGCTCGCCGGTCGAGGTTCCAGTCTGGATCGGAATCGGTTTTCAGCTTCTCACAACATGCACCGAATCAGCCGGAATTCCACATCCTCTCGCGTCTGTGCTGAGCGGCCGTTGGTACTCGCTTCCATGAATCGGATGGTGAAACGGTGTTTGCCGCCGCTGATCTCGGGAAAAAGGGGCGACTCTCCCGGGAGCAGGACGCGCACCAGCTGAAATGGCATGTTCTGGTCCAGCGCACAGGGGTAGACGCCCCCTTCGGCGCGTTCTGTCACCGGATCGGCACTGCCACGAATCAACTTCAGCAGCAGCTCCACCGACTTCCGCACCGGTTCCAGCTTCATCAGCCACGCCTCGAGCTGTCCGTGGCGTTCATCGGCGCCCCGGTGAAGCCAGTGGTGGTAGCCGGGGAGGTCGAAATCGCAGGTGCCGCCGGGGATGGTGCTGCGCTGGCGTACCGCGGCAAGGAATTCGTCGTCGCGCAACACCTGCCCGATCTGGCCCTCGGTCGCGCGCAGCGCCTGGTGCAGGCGGTCGAGCCAGTGGAGGATATTCCCGAGTTGATCGTCGTCCACGCCGGAACGCCCGGCGAGCGGAGTCAGGGTGGCGATATTGCGCTCCAACTCCTTGATGATCTCGCTCTTGAGATCACTTCGGGAGAGGAGGGTCAGCACCTCCATCAGTGCTGCGAGCGCGGCACGGCTGTCCCACGGCGTTGTGCCCGCCGTGTGGTGCTTCACCTGTTTGAACAGAAACTCCAGCCGCAACAGGTTGCGGACACGCTCGTTCAGCGGGTGTTCGTAGATGACAGTTCGGCTCACGTTCGGGTCCCGGCGCTTTGGCGCCACATTCTGGGGCAGACCTGCGGGCGGTTCAATGTTCGCTTGCGGCCGGTTCTACGATTCGGCACCCAAGGCGTTGTAGATGCGGTCCAGTTCGAGAATCCGGGTCCGTACCGGCGCGATGCCGTCGTCATTACAGATGACGTCGTCGGCCGCCTCCAGTCGTGCCTGGCGGGAGGTTTGCGTTGCCATGATCGCCTCCACCTGTTGGACGCTGATACCGTCGCGAGTGACGGCGCGCTCTATTTGCAGCGATTCGGGCGCATCGACCACCAGGATACGATCGACCGCATCCTCCCATCCGGCTTCCAGCAGCAGGGGGATGACCACAATGGCATAGGGCTGGGAGCACGCGCGGAGCCGCTGCTCCATTTCGCCCCGAATGGCCGGGTGGAGGAGCGCTTCCAGCCTGTGCCGGGCCGCCGCGTCGGCGAAGATGAGCTCACGCAGCCTCTTGCGGTCCAGTTCGCCGGATAAGGTAAGTATGGTCTTGCCGAATTCAGTGGCGAGCTTCGCGAGTAGCGGGGTGCCGGGCGCCACCACTTCACGGGCAATGACGTCCGTATCGATGACCGTCACACCGAGTTCGGCGAATAGTCCGGAGACCAGCGACTTGCCGCTGCCGATGCCGCCAGTCAGACCAACGCGCAACGTCACGCGGCGAACAGGCGCAGCCAGGTGTTGGTCAGTTCGTCGCCCCACATCAGCGCCAGCCAGCCGGCTGCCGCTAGATAGGGCCCGAATGGGATCGGCACGTCACGGCCGTGATTGCGGAACAGGATCAGCGAAATCCCCACCACCGCGCCGACCACCGAGGAGAGCAGAATGATCACCGGCAGTGCCTGCCAGCCGAGCCAGGCACCCAGCATTCCCAGCAGCTTGAAATCGCCGTAACCCATCCCCTCCTTGCCGGTCACCAGCTTGAACAGGTGATACACGGCCCAGAGGGTCAGGTACCCGGCCATGGCGCCGACCACGCTGGCGTGCAGGTCGGTGAACAGGCCGAAAAAGGCCAGGCCGATGCCCAGCCAGAGGAACGGCAGGGTGATGTCGTCCGGCAGGAGCTGGGTATCAAAGTCGATGAAGGTGAGCGCGATCAGCGCCCAGGTGAGCCCCATCGCCGCCAGCGCCTCCCAGCCGAAGCCGAACTGCCAGGCGACCAGGGCGGTGAGCAGACCGGTGGCCAGTTCCACCAGCGGATAGCGCACCGAGATCCGCCCGCCGCAGTGGCGGCAGCGGCCGCGCTGGATGAGATAGCTGAGAACCGGAATGTTCTCGAGAGCGGAGATCAGGTGACCGCAGTCGGGGCAGCGGGAGCGGGGACTAACCAGGGAGAGCGGCGCCTGCTGCTCCTTCTCCGCTACGTCAGGCTGAAGCAGTTCCTGGCACTGCGAACGCCACTCCCGCTCCATCATCAGCGGCAATCGGTGAATCACCACATTCAGAAAACTGCCGATGACCAGCCCCAGCAGCAGGGCCGCCAGGGCAAAGGCCATCGGAGAGCCCGCGAAGAGATCGAAAACCGGCATGATCCCGATCAGACCACCTGGCCCATCTGGAAGATGGGAAGGTACATGGCGATAACCAAACCGCCAATCAGCACACCCAGAATGGCCATGATGAGCGGTTCGAGCAGGCTGCTCAGCCCGTCCACCGCGTTATCAACCTCTTCCTCATAGAAATCCGCCACCTTGCCGAGCATGGCATCGAGCGAGCCTGCCTCCTCGCCGATACCGACCATCTGCACCACCATATTCGGGAAGAGATCGGTCATCTGCATCGAAACCTGCAGCGATTGGCCGGTAGCAACATCGTCGCGCATGCGGAGCACCGCATCACGATAGACCGCATTGCCGACCGCGCCGGAGACCGACTCCATCGCCTCGACCAGCGGCACGCCGGCGGCGAACATGGTCGACAGGGTGCGGGCAAAGCGCGCAACGGCAGCCTTGTTGAGGATCGGGCCGAAGATCGGCATCTTGAGTGACAGCTTTTGCAGGTTGTCCCTAAAGGTCTTCGACTTCTGCTTGGCCGTTAAAAACGCCCATCCTGCCAGCGCAATGCCGCCAAAAACCGCCCACCACCACTCCTGTAAGAGTTCGGAGAGGTGAATGACCATCCGGGTCAGGGCAGGAAGATCGGCACCAAAGCTGCTGAATACCTCCTGAAACGAGGGCACGACGAACAGAAGAAGAATGGCGGTGACAACGGCAGCGACAACCAGAACCGCCGTGGGATAAAACATCGCCTTCTTGATCTTCCCCTTGATCGCCTCCGTCTTTTCTTTATAGGTAGCGATCTTGTCCAGAAGCCCTTCCAGGATACCGGCCTGCTCGCCGGCATTGACGAGGTTGCAGGTGAGGTCGTCGAAGTACTTCGGGTGCTTGCCAAGTGCAACCGCAAGCGGGCTGCCGCTTTCCACATCCCCCTTTATCGTAAGCACCAGTTCCTTCATGGAGGCGTTCTCATGCCCGCGCCCGATGATCTCGAAGGCCTGAACGAGCGGGACGCCCGACGACATCATGGTCGCCAGCTGGCGACTGAAGATGGCGATGTCTTTCGGTTTAATCTTTGCCTTGCTCGCGAATAGCGGCTTGGGTTTCTTCTTGACCTTGAGGACCTTGATACCCTGCTTGCGCAGCTGTGCCCGGACAAGGGCCGTGCTGTCTGATTGCAGCTGGCCCCGGACATGCTGGCCCCGCTTGTCGGTGCCCTCCCAAAGGAAAAAATCCTGGGGCTTCTCTTCCTTGACCTTTGCCCGCCGTGCTGCCGCCTGAGCCATAATCTTCCTTCCTCACTAATCCTTGGTCACCCGGTTGACTTCCTCAAGGCTGGTTATTCCAGCCTTCACCTTCTTCAGGCCCGACTCGCGGAGGTCCGCAATCCCTTCGCTTTTTGCCTGATCGGCCAGATCGATGGCATTGCCGCCGCTCATGATGATCCGGCCCATTGCATCGGAGACCGGCATTACCTGATAGATGCCCGTCCGGCCCTTGTACCCCTGGTTGCACTCCTCACAGCCGACCGCTCTGTAGACAGTAAGGTCGTCCAGCTCCTCCTCCCGGAACCCCTCCTCCAGCAGCGCCGCGCGAGGGACATCCTCGGGGGCCTTGCACTTGGGGCAGAGCCGGCGAGCCAGCCGCTGGGCGATGATGAGAGAGACGGCCGACGCGATATTGTACGGGGCAACGCCGATATTAACGAGCCGTCCAAGGGTCTGCGGTGCGTCATTCGTGTGCAGGGTCGAGAGCACCAAATGGCCGGTCTGGGCCGCCTTGATGGCGATCTCGGCGGTCTCCAAATCACGAATCTCACCCACCATCACGATATCCGGGTCCTGGCGGAGAAAGGCCTTCAACGCCGAGGCGAAGGTCAATCCCACCTTTGGATTGACGTTCACCTGATTGACGCCGGGCAGATTGATCTCCGCCGGGTCCTCCGCTGTCGAGATGTTACGCTCCGGTGTGTTGAGGATATTGAGGCCGGTGTAGAGGGAGACGGTCTTGCCGCTACCGGTCGGGCCGGTGACCAGGATCATGCCGTAGGGCTTGGCCAGTGCCTCTTCATACAGCTGGCGCTGATCGTCCTCGTAGCCGAGCGCCTCGATGCCGAGCTTTGCGCTGGAGGGATCGAGGATGCGCAGCACCAGCTTTTCACCGAACAGCGTCGGGCAGGTGCTGACGCGAAAGTCGATGGCCCGGTTCTTGGACAGGGTGAGCTTCATGCGTCCGTCCTGGGGAACCCGGCGCTCGGAGATGTCCAGACGGGACATTACCTTGAGGCGCGCGGCAAGCTTACCGGCCAATGATGTCGGAGGATTGGCCACCTCGGTGAGCAGGCCGTCAAGCCGCAGCCGTACCCGGTAGGTTTTCTCATAGGGCTCGAAGTGGATGTCTGAAGCCCCCTTCTTGATGGCGTCCAGCAGCACCTTGTTGACGAAACGGACGACCGGTGCGTCCTCTACGTCGGACGCCTTGACGTCCGGCCCCGCATCCTCGTCCTCGGCCGAGATATCCAGCTCTTCCAGCGCCGCATCGTCCAACCCCTCCATGGAGTTGTCATGGGCCTCGACCGCCAGGTCAATGGCCTTGGCGAGCTTGTGCTCTTCGACCAGCACCGCGTCGGTATTGATGCCGACGTGAAACTTGATTTCGTCCAGTGCAGTCAGATTGGTCGGATCAGCCACCGCCACATACAGTCGGTTACCGCGTTTGAACAGCGGCAGGGCGTGATGGGACCGGATCAGCTTTTCCTCCACCAGACGGACCACTTGCGGGTCGATCTCCAGCGCCGCAAGGTCCACCAGGGGGACACCGAACTCATGGGATGCAGCGGTGGCAATCTCCGGCGGGCCGGCGAGTTTCTGCTCGACCAGGTAGGTCACCAGCGGAACACGTTCTCTGGCGGCTGCCTCGATCGCCTTCTCTGCATCGGCTTCCGTCACCAGGCCATCGCGCACCAGGCGCCTGGCCAGACCGCTCACCGGGAATCGCGCTGTCACCGCCATAGAAAATCAATGGGTTATCATCGTTGTCCGGATGATATCACGGACCGCTTCGAAGGGGATGCGGGCGATCACACTTTTTCAGCGACTGGAGTGCCTGACCGCTCGCCCGTATTTGCCGGTGCTGTGGATAAAACGGCCGGGCCGGGATAGCATTGACGGGCAACGGAAGGCGGCACGAAGCCACTCACCGGAGGCTGGTAAATGGTTATTCCGCAGCACCGCCCCGCTCGCTATGAAGACCTGTTCTCGCTCCCCGACAATATCGTGGGCGAGATCATTGCCGGCGAGCTACACACCCATCCGCGACCGGCGCCGAAGCACTCAGCCGCATCGTCCGCTCTTGGTATCGAGATAGGTAGTCCATTTCACCGTGGCCACGGTGGCCCGGGTGGTTGGTGGATCCTCGACGAGCTGGAACTCCACCTCGGCACGGACATCCTGGTGCCGGACCTTGCCGGTTGGCATCGCGACCGTATGCCGACCCTGCCCGAAACCGCCTGGTTCGAACTGCCGCCCGACTGGGTCTGCGAGGTACTGTCACCTGCTACGGCGCGGGACGACCGCATGCTGAAGATGCCCCGCTACGCCGCCAGCGGGGTAACCTACTGCTGGCTGGTGGACCCCACCGCCCGTACTCTGGAGGCGTTCAAGCTCACCGGCGACCAGTGGCTGCTCCAGGCCAGCTTCGTGGACGAAGCCGATGTGGCCGTGGAGCCATTCGATGCCGTCGCGTTTCCCCTCGCCGCCCTCTGGGCGGAGTGACAAACAACAATGTCTGTGTAGGAGCCGAATTCATTGGGCGATTGAGGCCCTAATCCCCCCGCAAGCCGTGCTCCTGCAGGCCCCCCCTTGGATTACCGGTCTTCTGTGTGAGCCAAATTCATCCTCCAACCAGCCATCAAAATCCTCTTGACCACGACATCACTACACGTTTATCGTTCTGTAAAACAGAACGTGAATCGGCGTGAAAGACCTCTTCAGCGGCCTGATTACCAGCAAGACACGCATTAGAATCCTGATGCGGTTGTTCCTCAATCCTGAGGGCAATGCTTACCTGCGCGAATTGGCCGAAGAGTTCTCCGTCTCCCCGAGCCGGGTGAAGGACGAACTGAGTCAACTCAGCGAGGCCGGGCTGATCGCAAGCGAGAAGCAGGGGCGACAGATTCACTACCGCGCAAACACAGGCCACCCGCTGTACCCGGAATTGCACTCCATGGTGCGCAAGGCGCTGGGCATGGACCGCATCATCGACAGTGTGATCGGCCGTCTGGGGCAGCTGGAACGGGCCTTTCTGCTCGACGACTACGCCGAGGGGAAGGATACCGGCATCATCGATCTCGGCTTGGTCGGCGATATAGACCAGGCCAACCTGAACGATCTTGTGCGCAAGACCGAGCGCTATATCGGCCGGAAGATCCGCACGTTGGTGCTCAGCCGGACGGAATACCAGCGGATGATCCCCATGCTGAGTAAGCGCCCCATCCTGCCGCTATGGGTGAGCGAGGTGCTTCCGTGACAGCAGGTGGGCACGGGATAACGACACAGCATCGCAGCGGTACCGGCAGGCCGGGCCGCCATTTAGCCGGGAAAGAACCTGAAGCCCAGAAGAGTGGAGCCCCCATGCGCTACGTCCTGAGAAAACGCATCCTCGTCACCGGCGGCGCCGGTTTCCTCGGCTCGCACCTGTGCGAGCGACTGCTCGAGCGCGGCGACGATGTCTTGTGCGTGGATAACTTATACACCGGCACCAAGGACAACCTCCTGCACCTGCTAGACAATCCTCATTTCGAACTGATCCGCCATGATGTGACCTTTCCGCTCTACGTCGAAGTGGACGAGATCTACAACCTGGCGTGCCCGGCCTCGCCAATCCATTACCAGCACGACCCGGTGCAGACCACCAAGACCAGTGTGCATGGGGCGATTAACATGCTGGGGCTCGCCAAGCGCGTGAAGGCGAAGATCCTCCAGGCCTCCACCAGCGAGGTGTACGGCGACCCTGAGGTGCATCCTCAAAAGGAGAGCTATTGGGGTCGGGTGAACCCAATCGGCCCGCGTGCCTGCTACGACGAGGGCAAGCGCTGCGCCGAGACCCTCTTTTTCGATTACCACCGCCAGCACCGGCTGCGCATCAAGGTCGCTCGCATCTTCAACACCTACGGCCCGCGCATGCACCCGAACGACGGCCGCGTGGTGTCGAACTTCATTGTGCAGGCGCTGAAGAACAAGCCGATCACCCTCTACGGCGACGGTAGCCAAACCCGCTCCTTCTGCTTTGTGAGCGACATGATTGATGGCTTTACCCGCCTGATGGACAGCCCCGACGCCTTCACCGGCCCGGTGAACCTGGGCAACCCGGTGGAATTCAGCGTGCGTCAACTGGCGGAGCAGGTGATCGAACTGACCGGTTCCCGCTCCACCCTGGTGTTCCAGCCCCTGCCGCAGGATGACCCGCAGCAGCGTCGGCCGGACATCACGCTGGCGCGCGAGCAATTGGGTTGGGAGCCGAGTATTCAGCTGCGCGCGGGGCTTGAGACCACCATTGCGTATTTCGAGGCCATGCTGTCGGGGGGAAAAGCCTGATGCGCGTCCTCGTCACCGGGGGCGCCGGCTACATCGGCAGTCACGCCTGCAAGGCGCTGGCGCAGGCCGGGCATACCCCGATCACCTACGACAACTTTAGTCGTGGCTTTCGTAGCGCGGTGCGCTGGGGCCCGTTGGAGGAAGGCGATCTGAACGACCAACCAGCCCGAACATGAACCAGTTCCCCCAAGATCGCCTGACCATTTACACCCCCGGGCCTGCTTTACGCCACCCATCAAAGCTGATCGGTGATTTGTTCCGAGATATCTGCGTGGCCGTCAGCATGTCGGAGCTTCTTCAGATGCGGCCTTCGCTTATTTTGTTCAGGCGGTCCGGCAATGGATGAATTAAAGACTACGGTTTACACGCCAGAGTCCGCCCTGCGTAGTCCGAAGCGTATGCTGCTTGGGATGTTCCACGACCTTTGGGCGAGTCGGGACCTGGCGTGGCAGCTCGCACTTCGGGACGTCCGTGCCCAGTATCGGCAGACCGCGCTCGGCCTTCTCTGGGCCTTCATCCTTCCAATAGCGAACGCCGGTGCCTGGATATTCATCCAGGGCAGTGGGATCGTGACGGTCCAGGAGACCGCGCTGCCCTATCCCGTCTACGTGTTCACCGGCACCATCCTCTGGGCGATCTTCATGGATGCGGTCAATGCGCCTTTGCAACAGACCACAGCGGCCAAGCCGATGCTCGCCAAGATCAATTTCCCACACGAGGCTTTGGTCGTGTCCGGGATCTATCAGACGCTTTTCAACGCAGGGATTAAGGTCGGGGTTTTGCTTGCCGTTGTCATCCCTCTCGGCGTCATCCCGGGTTGGGGGGTGTTGTTCTTTCCCTTCGCTTTGCTCTCGCTCGTTCTTGCCGGTACCGTGTTCGGCATGTTGATAACCCCCGTAGGTATACTCTATACGGACATCGGCAAGGGGCTGCCGTTGCTAATGCAGTTCTTCATGTATCTTACCCCCGTCGTGTTCCCCATTCCGGCCGACGGTATCGCTGCCACCCTGTTCCGACTGAATCCGTTGACGCCGTTGGTCACAACCGCTAGAGACGTTCTCACGGGATTCACCCCCGAGCTGATTGGGAGCTTTCTGGCCGTGAACATTGCCGTTCTCGGCCTTGGCGGCCTCGTGTGGGTGATCTATCGCGCCGCCATGCCGATCGTCATCGAGCGTATGAGCGCCTAACCCGAGCCGCCCATGTCAGAGACTCTGATCAAAGTTGAAAATGTCTCCAAGAAGTTCTGCCGGAGCCTGAAGACATCCCTTTGGTACGGCATGAAGGACTTGGGCAGCGAGCTGATTGGGCGCCCACACGGAGGAAATGGCGCCCTTCGCCCCGGAGAGTTTTGGGCGGTGGACGATGTCAGTTTCGAGGTCAAGAGAGGCGAATGCCTCGGTCTTATCGGCCGAAACGGCGCGGGAAAATCGACGCTTTTGCGCATGTTGAACGGCTTGATCAAGCCTGATCGGGGTCGGGTGACTACGCGGGGACGTGTAGGCGCTCTCATCGCTCTCGGGGCCGGTTTTAACCCGCTGCTGACGGGGAAAGAAAACGTCTATGTGGCGGGTGCCGTGCTCGGACTGAAGACCAAAGAGATCGCCGGCAAGTACGATGAAATCGTGGAATTTTCGGAATTGGCGGATTTCATGGATTCACCGGTGCAAAGCTACAGTTCCGGCATGCAGGTGAGATTGGGTTTTGCCGTAGCGGCACACACGGAACCTGACATCCTGATTTTGGATGAAGTGTTGGCCGTGGGCGACATGGGGTTCAGAACCAAGTGTTACAATCGCGTGTTCGAACTGGCAAAGCGATCCGCCGTGATATTTGTTTCCCACCAAATGTCACAGGTGGCCCGGCTATGCCCGGAATCGTTGCTTCTTGAATCCGGGCGTTTGTTACGTCAGGACAAGACGAGCCTGCTCGTAAGCGATTACGAAAAGCAGTTTCCAAGGGCAGGTTCCTCGTGGAGCATCGCCGAAGGCGTGACGTTGTCGAGTGTGACCGTCAACGACATCGCTGATCAGGAGACGATCCGGATAAACGCGGGCGACCCGTTGGTTGTGAAGGTGACACTGACCCTCCCGCCCGGGTTTAGGTGTTTGGAAGCGAGCTTGAGTATTCATCACCCCTCGCTCGAGATTATTAGCCACATCAACAGTAAGCAGACCGGAGCCGCACTGGCGGTGACCGGGAGAGAATGTCAGATCGCCATCGAAGTGCCTTCGCTGACCTTGGGAAATGGTCGGAAGTTGTTGACTTTGGTGCTGCGTGACGGTGACTCAAGCGAGATCCTGCTATGGGCCAACGCCGTTTGGGAACTGCAGGTCGAAAGCCCGTATATGGTCCCGGCGCCGGTCTACCATGAGGCTCGTTTTTCCATCGGAACCAGCGAGACCTTGACCGTCGCATGATGGCCGATCGGAGACTAGAGGTCGTCCGCCAAGAGGCCGCCCGGATCGATGAATGCGGTTTCTGCGGCGGCGACGGGAGTTTGCCTGTTTGGTTGAAGGGCACCACCTGCTTTCATCCGAACCTGTGCGGATTTCGGGATTCGACCCTCTGCGTCACCTTGGGGCCATAACGGGCGACGATATCCGACAGCCATTCTGCAAAGTTCGGGTTTCGGGTCGGCTGCACCTAAACGCCGTTATCAGAGAAGAGAGGCTCGGTAGTGATGCGTGATGACGGTCGCGAATGCGAAACAAGGGCGCAAGCGGTAGCTGCGGTGCTAAAGAACCGCCGTTCTGTTCGGCAGTTCCGTGACGAACCGTTGCAGCGCGAGCATCTGGATGCCATTTTGGAGGCGGGGATCTATGCTCCGAGCGGCTCCAATGCGCAAAATCAGCGGTTCTTGGTTATCGAAAGCCCGGACGAGAAGGCCGCTCTGGGCAGGATCCGCTACGTATGGCCGTACGCAACCGCGGGAAAGATGAGGGCCAGAAAGGAAGCCGGGCTCATCGGGGGCGCCGCCGCAGTTATCGTCGTTTTTGCCGACGCGTCGTTGACTGACTACAGGGACATCGGGGAGTACTACATCTGGGAGTCGATGGAAATACAAAATTGCGCGGCCTCCATCGAAAACATGTTGAACATGGCGGCCGCTCTGGGAGTCGGAAGTTGCTGGCTATCGGCCTCCGAGCGCATGACACGAAGCCGGCTGCTTAGCGGAAAATCGTGGGCGCAGGCCTTTGCCCAATATGAGATTCCGTCGTGGTACAAGGTTCAGGGCATCGTGATCCTGGGTTATCCCAGTTCCGGGTTGGACTCGAACGGCTTTCCCCGGGGCGAAAAAATGCATGGAGCCAGTAATTGGGCTACTACACAGCGCAAGCCAATAGCCCATTATTTGATAGGCCAGCGCGGGGAAGGCAGCGCCGGCCAGCCGCTGAACCGGATGCAGTTGCTCAAGCTTCGACTCCTCTCGGGCATGAGCGGGCTGCTGATGTCGGTAGCCGGCACCATCGACAAGACGGTTTACGGCCTCGAAGTACGAAGGGCGCTCGCACGTCGTCACGAGCAGGCGCGGATGCCGGCGGATGAAAGCCACAGACAGTAAGTCGGCGCGCGAGCGTAGCCTGAAGGTCACCATAGTCGGTGGTTACGGCTACGGTAACACGGGTGACGAAGCGCAGCTCGCTGCAAATATCGACCTCTGGACAGAGGTGAGGCCCACTGTGGGGATCGTTGTGCTATCGCCGAATCCCGGGTACACAGCAAGCCATCATGGCGTAACGAGTGAAACCGCTTCACGCGTGCTCTTGTTCAATTCAGGCAATAAGTCCCATTATCACAAATCGGATCGCGTCTTCGTATTTCAGTTTTGGAAGACATGGTTGCGATTGACCGCCGCGGCCAAAATGATGCGGGCCGGTTTTCCGCCCCTGTTCGCGTCTGGCAAGGAGATCGCGTTTCTCAAGCGCCTGCAATCCTCCGATGTTCTGCATGTTTCTGGCGGGGGCTTTTTGACGGGAATGACGCGCAGTCGGCTTTGGGATACCTGCCTCGTAATGCAGTTGTGCCGTCACTTGGGGACGCCCTATTTTCTTACCGGGCAAACGATAGGCATCTTCCGCACGTGGGCCGATCGTTTTCTTGCCAAGGAGGCTCTTTCCGAGGCGTTGGCGATTTCATTGCGTGACCCGGAACAATCGGTGATAGAACTGGTTGAACTCGGTGTCCGCGAAGACCGGTTGACCCCGTCTTTCGATGACGCGCTGTTTTGTGGAAAAGCGCCGGTCACCGCCCTCCGGGAGTCGCTCGAGGAAAGTGGAATCGTGCCGGACAGACCATACGTCTGCGTTAATTACCACCATTGGGGCATGGATGCAGCGACGCGGCAACGGACCTCGCGGCGGCTGGCTGAGCTGCTCGATGAATTCGTTGAAGAGACGGGTTCGCAGGTACTTTTTCTACCGATGGCCAGCGTTGATGAAGAGCCCGAAAGAGGGGCTATACGGAATATGCGGTTCCCGGCTTCGATCCTTGGCTACGACTACGACTACCGATTGGCCCGAGCGGCGGTCGGCGGCGCGGAGTGTGTGGTGTCGTTCAAACACCATCCGCTGGTGTTCGCTATGGGGGAAGGGGTTCCCGCTGTGTCCGTCAGCCTTGACGACTATTACCACCATAAAAACACGGGTGCGATGACTAACTTCGATCAGCAGGCCTTCTGTTTGAAGGCGGCGCAGTTCTATGGCGATGCGGGGCAAGAGGCGCTTCGCGACGTTTACAGGAACCGGGAATCCATACGCCGGGAACTGCTGGCCAAGCGGGAGGCGAAGTTGACCGCCAGCCGTGATTTCCTGGCGGGTGTCGTTGACCTGCTCGACCAGTCTTGAGTGTTTGCCTAGAGGGGAACGTGTTCGGTCAATTGCTGCAGCGGTTCGTGCGGGGCAAGGCCAGGCCGAGACGGCCGACGGTTGCCTTGCCCCACAAGCAGTTGGCGTGGCTTGGTTTCGACGCCCGCGAGGTCTCCATGTTGTTGCGTGAGGCGGGGATGGCCACGATTCGGTTCGGTCGTGGGGGGCGCTCGAGGCGGGATTCGGCGGCAGGTGCGGAGTGGTCGGATTACCTGAACGATGCGGTTCGGTATGCCGTCAGTATCGAAACGGAGTCGCTAGAGCCGGAAAATGGCGCGAGTGTTTCCATGGTCTCGGCCAAATGGCGGGCCATATTGTCGGATACCTATCGAGTCACGAAGAGGCTGTTTCAGAAGACGCCGCCCGATTTGATCGTCCTTGTTCACGGCTATGAACCGGTCAATGCGGTTGCGCGAGCCCTGGCCATCGAATCAGGCGTTCCGCTTCTCGCACTCGAGAACACGGCCCTGTCGGGAAAGATGCTTTGGGACGACATTTCAGGTACCACCACGAATCGCAATTTGGCAAAGAATTACTACTGGCGGCACCGGGGGGCCGTTTCGGCGCAACAGGCAGGGCTGTTCGAGCGAGGCATCATCGAGCGATTGCGGACGCTCAAGTCGCAGGAGCATGCCGCTCCGGCAAGGGCGCTGGAAGTCGACTTGGCCAGGCCGATCGTTTTGTTCTTAGGTCAGGTATTGACCGATGCATCGATTATTTTCGGGATCGGCCGTTGGGGCACGCCGCTAGCGATTCTCCGCGAATTGGTCCAGTGGTGCGAGGACAATCGTCATCAGTTGGTGATCAAGCTTCATCCGAAAGAGGCGACGGGAAAAGACCCGTTGCTCGGCAGGCGATATGACCGGCTGACCTATCGGAAGATTCGAGAGGACGCGTGGCTTTGGGAGCGATTGCGGCACGCGGGAGCAATAATCGATGCGAACAACGACTTCGACACCTACGGGCTAATCGATGGTTGCGCGTTCGCGGTGACGGTCAATTCACAAGCCGGGCTGGAGACGGCATTGCTCGGCAAACCCATCGTCGTGTGCGGCGATAGTTTTTACGGAGGTCTCGGCTTTACCTTGGACGCGCCCGACCCCGCTTCGCTTCGAGCACAACTCTCGATGGCGTGCAGTGGCTTCCGACCGAATGGCGCGACAGAATTCGGGCAAATTTTCTACGAGCGATACTGCCGGCCGAAAACGCCTGCCGACTTGCTCAAACTGATTGCCGAGAGGGTCCGGTGATGGGCGAGATGACGGCGAGGGGATTCGGGGTCAGCATCGCTATCTGTTGCCGTGACCCCGCGCGCGGTTTGCCGGAAGCGTTTGCGCGTTTGTCGGCGCAGGTTGTGCCGGTGTGGGTGCCTTGGGAGGTGCTCGTCCTCGTCGTCTCAGAGCAGGTACACAGCGTAGAGGCGATGGCGAGCCGGTGGGCCGAGGCAATGGGCGTTCCCGTGAAGGTCGTCTCGTGGGTGGAGGGAAGTTGGGCTGCCGTTTGGCGTCGCGGCTTGGCGGAGGCCCGGTACGAGTGTGTCAGTTTCGTCGATGACTCCGATAGGCTGCCCTCCGACTGGGTGAGGACTGTATACGAGGCCATGGCCGCACGACCGGACACCGGAGCCTGCAGCCCAAGCGTCGAACTGTTTTTCGAGACCGGGTTGGAGCCTTCCCTGGGGACGTACGTGGCGGACGTTCTTGGCCGCCGGGCGGGTCGAACCGGGGATGTCACCTGGCAGGGCGAGTTGCCGGACGGTCCGGGATTGACGTTGCGCAGGTCGGCATGGAAAGACCTGGTTTCGAACGGATTCGTTCCGCAGAAGGACGGACGTCCGCAAGAAGTCTTCTATTTTTTCGGATTCGATGAACTCTGCCGTGCCTTGCGCTTGGCGGGTTGGCGGCTCGCGCATGACGAGGACCTGCGGTTGCGCCGTTTCATCGCGGGGGAGTTCACCACGGTCGAGTTTCTGCTGCAGCTAAAGTCTCGTTGGGGCGAAAGTTCCGTGTTTCTCGACCCGTATGATCGGTATGGTCAGGAACGGTCGGCGCCAGGTGTCATATGGCGTCAGTTAGGCCATGAAATCTACCGTGCCACTGTCGGGACGTGGAGCTGCGCGCGGGCAGCGCTATCTCCTGTCGAACGCCGCTTGTGCCGTGAAGAGCATCGCGGTCGCGCCCGAGCGCTCTGGAGATGGAGGGGCGAATATGATGTGCGCTTGCGTCGGCTAGGAAGCGAAGACTGGGTGCGTATCGATTGCCAAACGGCCGGCTATCTTCGTCGTCATCCAGACTTCGGCACGACGGGCACGGCGGACGGCCCCTGTCTTTCGCCGAATCCCCTGGTGAGCGTTATTGTGACCAACTACAACTATGGCCGTTATCTCGCCAGGGCCATAGATAGTGTGCTTTCCCAGACATGGACGAATCTGGAGGTGATCGTCGTCGATGACGGCTCCACGGACGAATCGAGAGAAGTGCTTGCGCACTATGAAGGACGGGTGCGAACGGTACTCAAGGAAAACGGCGGCCAGGCCTCGGCATTCAATGCAGGCATCAGCGCGGCGAAAGGCGAAATATTGTGTTTTCTCGACTCGGATGACCTGTTCAAGCCGGAAAAGGTTGAATGGGTCGTTTCACGGTTCAGACTCGGAAAATGGGGGCTTATTTGCCACCGTCTGCTGGAGTTCGAGTCGGACCAGGATGTGATGACGGGAAGGGACGCGAATACTGGTTTGCCGGTGCATCAGGGTGAGGTGGAGGCGGTGATTGGAGATGTTTATGAGCATTTCGGCGAGAGGGGCAACCACTGGGTGTTCCAGCCAACTTCCGCGATGAGCGTCTTGGCGGACGTGGCCCGCCAACTGACGCCCTTTCCCGAAGAGGACTGGCGGATATGCGCCGATAACCCGCTGGCCTACGGCGCGGCGCTGCACGGGCCGCTCCTGTCGCTGGATGAACCGCTCGGCTATTACCGGATTCATGGCAACAATAGCTTTATCACCAATATGCAAAGCAGGAGCGCAAAGTACATGGTGCGTGCCTTCCTGCACCCTTTGTTGAACCATGATTACCTTACGTCGCTAGCCGGAGTGCACGACCCGCGTCTTCGGAATGACCCGGATCGCATCTACCCCTATTTCCGCCGGATGGTCTTTGCGTTTTCCGACAAACCCATCAGGAGAATCGCGGAATTGATCCGGGCCAATCTGCGCTACCACGCGAGATTGCCGGGTGGGCCGGTGATGCGGTGGATGTACATCCTGCGGTGGGCTGCCGTCGATGTGGCGCTCGCGGTTGCGCTGGCGTTCGGCATTGCACGCCGCCACGATCGGCTGCGCAGAGAAATGCGGGCCGTAATTGATGCAGGGCCGGAACGGTTCAAGCAGCTGACATCAAACTACTGACTGTGGGCTTGCGGTTCTATGGCCATCCGCTCGTAGACGTCCTCAAGGCAGCGCGAACAGGTATTGATACTGAAGAACTCGTTCACGAACGCAGTCGCGCAGCGGGACATCGATTCCGCAAGCTGATCGTCGGTTAGAAGTTCACGAATGTGGGACGCCAAGGCCGATTCGTCCCCCGGTTCGAAGAAGAAGCCGGTCACGCCATGGTCGAGGCCGACATCCTTTGCGCCGATAGACGAGGTTATGACCGGTACGCCACATGCCTGGGATTCGAGTAGAACCATGCCGAACCCCTCCATATCCCCGTCCGCTGCGGTAACGCTGGGAAGGCAGAATACCCGGGCACGGTCGAGCTCCTGCTTTACCTGGGTGCTGTTTCGGGCACCGAGAAATCGTATTTTCGCCGATGATGCCTGTGCCTGCCGCTCAAGTGACGTTCGTAGTGGGCCGTCGCCGATGATGAGCAGTTCGGCATCTGAAATGTCATGGCTTGCGCGGGAAAAGGCATTGATTAGGTGAGAAACCCCTTTCTTTTCGACCAGCCGTCCGACGAAAAGCACGCGCCGTCGACGCTCGGCAAGAGGGGTGTCTCCGGGGCTGAACCGTTCGGTGTCGATGCCAATGTGGCAAACCGTGATTTTTTCACCCGAGATGCCGAAGTCGATGGCGCGTTGACGGATCGCCTCGGAGACGGCGACAAAGTGAACGCGGGGTTCTTCGGCCAGGGCGAGCAGTTTTCGCGGGTAGGTGCGGCGGCGGAATCCCCCGCATCCGGCCTCCCACCGTTCGCGACGAATGCCGATATCATAGCCGTGCAGTGTCACGACCATAGGCAGCGCAAGCGCCCGCGCCAGGGGCCAGATGTCGACGGCGCCCGTACCGAAATGGGCGTGAAGCAAGCGGGCGGCCAGAGGGGTCAAGCGGCGGACCTCGGATCCTGAAACCGTTCCGCGAAGGCGCCGGATGCGCCACAGGAGCTCCTCGATCGTACCGGGCGGGTCGTTCAGCAGGAGGCGTACCTCTAGTCCATCGAGCGGCACCCCCTTGGCGACGCGGTGATGTCCGACGAGGATGGGCTTCCACCTCTGATAGGCAAGCGCCTGCTCCTTGATAAAGGTTTCCGAGTACGGCAGGAGATCGGTCTTGTAGACCAGGACGGTACCCATCATTGTGGGTAGGCCCCAGGAATCGAATAGCGCCGCCGACCAGCGGTGCCGGAGGGGCGGTGTCGCCGTCGAGTTGCCTTATCCGGCGGAGCGTGGGTGGTGTGTGCGGCGAGCCGTTTCATGGGCTTGCGGTGTCGGGGTACGGCCCATTATGCCGTTTTTTTCCTAGCCCGTGGCCGATGATTTAGAATGCTCGAATGCCCAATCTGCCGTTCGTGACCGTCGTCGTTCCGGTGTTCAACGATCAGGCTGGCGTCGACGCCTGCCTCTCGGCGTTGGCCGCACAGGCGTATCCTCGAGACTGTTTCGAGGTAATCGTCATCGACAACGGCTCGCGTCCCCCGGTCAGGCTGGAGGGGCACGTCGGCATACAAGCGATGAGCGTCGTCTGCGCGAAGCCGGGGGCCTATGCGGCCCGGAACGCGGGTATCGCACTGGCGCGCGGGGAGATCATTGCGTTGACCGATGCCGATTGCCGTCCGGAGCGCGACTGGTTGGCGGAAGGGGTGGCCGCGCTTCAGCGTGGAGAGGGGGCGTGCATCGTCGGTGGCGAGGTGCTGCTGGCCCTCTCCGAGAGGCCGACTGCGACTGAACTCTACCAATGGGCAGTCGGTTTTCTGCAGCGGGAGAATATCGAGGCAAGGGGGTTTACCGCGACAGCAAACCTGTTTTGCCTGCGCGGGACTGCCGAGCGTATCGGTCCTTTCGACGAGAACCTGCTCTCGGGAGGCGACAGAGAGTGGTCGTGGCGGGGCGCAGACCGGGGTTTCAAGATCTGCTTCGCGCCCCATGCAATTGTGACAACCACGGCTAGGCGCTCGCTATTGTCGGCCATTCGGCAGACACGGCGCGTGGCCGGCGGTCGTCTCTCCCTGCGCAAGATGGAGGCGGCTCACGTAAGCGCCGCCGGAGTTCGCCCGCACCGTGGCTTATGGGTTGCCGCAACATGGATTCTGTCAAATGCGGAGCTTCGGCGCCGAGACCGGCTCCGTGTCTTTGCGGTAGCCGTCCTGTTGAAAGCGGTGACTTGGTTGGAGACCGCGCGCTTGCGGTTCGGCTCTCGCCCTGAGCGACGGTAGCCGGGTGCCTGGATCGATGCGAATACTGCTCCTCTCCAAGCGACAATATACGGGCAAAGACCTGATAGATGATCGGTACGGCCGCCTTTATGAGATTCCAAGGCTGCTGGCGGGTAGGGGACACAGCGTTGCGGCGGCGTGTTTAAGCTATAGAACGCGAGACGTTATACATCGAGTACTCGATGGTGTGGAGTGGTCTTCGTGGAACTTGGGCTTTCCTCCCGTCGGGTTCTATCGGCACTTAAACCGACTTGAATCGCTCGTTGAGAGCTTGGCTCCAGACCTCGTCATCGGAAGTTCCGATGTGTATCAGATTATCCTTGCACACCGCATTGCGGAATATGCGGGGATTCCGTTGGTTGTGGATCTTTACGATAATTTCGAGGCATTTGGTGCGACCCGGATACCGGGTGTGTTTCCGTTATTTCGACAGGCGATCGGGGCCGCAGCAGGCGTCGCATGTGTCAGTGAACCCTTGGCCGCCAAGGTCAGGGGTGAGTACGGGTATTGTGGGCCCTTGCGGGTAATTGGCAATGCCGTCGAAACGGCACTTTTTCATAAACTCGACAAGGGAGAGAGTCGCAAGCGCCTCGGTTTGCCACCTGACGCGCTCCTTATTGGGACTGGTGGCGCACTCTTCAGAAATCGAGGGATCGGTACGCTTTACCAGGCGTATGAGGAACTGAAGAAGCAGTGTCGGGATATCCATCTGGTACTTGCTGGCCGCGCTGAGCGCACTGTTAGGCCGCCGAGCGGTCCGAGAGTGCACTACCTCGGAGAGCTTCCCTACGATTTGATGCCAGTTTTTTACAACGCACTCGATATCGCGGTGGTGTGTAATGTGGAGTCGGCGTTCGGGGAATACTGCTTCCCACAAAAGGCGTACGAAATCCTGGCTTGCAAAGTGCCGCTGATTGGCGCTGATGTTGGCGTGATGAAGGCTTTGCTTGCGGATTTTCCGGAAAACCGCTTCGTTCCTGCCGATGTGGGGGACTTGGTAGAAACGATACGGCGCCACTGGTCTTCACCGGCTCCATTGGCCATCGAAGTGCAGGATTGGGGTGGGCGGGCGGAACTAATGGAAGAGCTTCTCATGGCGTCTTTAGGGCTGCACGGGTAGGTGGAATAGGCGCCCAAAAACGGTCGATTAGAAGGTCTTTGTTTTGTATAGTAACGCTTGCAGAGGAAGTGGATGTTCACTGATCTGATTACTTCGCATAAGCCACATTAGTGGATTGCATTGTTCGTCTGCTGTGTTAGTAGCTGCGCATAGCGCGCTGTAATGGCTTCCCATCCAAAGTGCATCAGCACATATTCTCTGGCGGCTTTCGCGCGTATCGCCGCGCTGTCGTGGTCGCCCAATACTGCATCGATGGCGTTCGCGAGTTGCCTCTCGTCACCCGGAGGCACAATCATGGCAACCGACTGATCGCGCGCAATATCCTTTACTGCGGGAAGATCCGAAACCACGACCGGGCAACCACAGCCCATTGCTTCCACAATTACCAGCCCGAATCCCTCTTGATCGCCGCCTGTCGCCACCACTGACGGAACGATAGCAGCACTCGCTTCACGATACAGACGAGGGAGGTCATGATGTGAAATCGGCCCGAGGAAACAAACGCCGTCTGAAATTCCAAGCTCGTCGGCCAAGTCTCTTATTCTTCTTTCATCGGGTCCGGATCCAGCGATAAGCAGCTGTATGTCAGGTCGAGTGCGGCGGGCGATGGCAAAGGCACGCAGCAGGTGGACCACTCCCTTTTTCTCAACCAGACGGCCGACGAATAGAAGCTGACCGGAACGACGGCTTTGCTCCCCATTGGGAGTGAACAGCTCCGTAAGGTCCGTGCCCATTGGGATTACCTGGGCATTTCGATCCGGCGCGATACGCCGAACCTCCTCACACATCGCGTGGCTGACTACGGTCACCTCTGTGCATCGCCGTAAGATCCATCGTTTGAGGATCTCAAGGGAACGACCGCGCAGGCCAAACAAATCAGCGCCATGGCTGGTTGAGACAATGGGAATCCGATGCGAGCGTCCGATTTGAGCAAGCAGTGCGGTAAGTGTTTGAGGTATAAGCCAGTGGCAGTGGATTACGTCAAATTGGTACCGCCGAAGCAGCCGCCGAATCGCGATAATTTGCGCTCCAAGGAATAGAGGGATTAGCGTGGTCCGCGCAGGATGTTCCCTCAGGCGTGCCAGTATTCCACCTTGGTATGCCAGCGTTTCGAACGGCTCTGGAGCATAGCGGAAACGGTGCACCTGCAGTCCGCTCATCTCTTCATGCACATGGGCTCCCGCGATATGGGGGGCGAGGACATGCACTTCGAAGGCATCGGTGAGGCGGCGTGAGAGGTCGAACACAAAGCGTGGTTCGAGATCCTTCTCCCAACGGGGAAAAGTGGAAGTCACGACCAAGATGCGAGGCTTCCTTTTCATTTGCCTTGGTTGTCAGGGTGCTGTTCACTCGACAGGTAACGCATTATACGTTCCTGAATTACCGGTATCCGTTCCCGGACAAAGTTATCAGTAAGATGCTGGCTGTCTCTAAAGACCACAAGTCCGTCGTGACTGATTGCACTACAAACTCCGAGGGGGCACACGACATCGTTCAAATCCAGCACATGCACATTGGGGAAGCGGTCAGCGGTGTGCTCCAGATATCGAGTAGCAGGTGCAATTCGTTGCATGCGACCCGTAGCCACGCAAGCGCCACGATCGATGCGGCCCTCCGGCGAAAGGTGTCGGGACACGCAGCCTGGGCCATCGAAACCGAGGCTGGGTGTCGGCGGTATCACGAAGATCGTTGTAGTGACTTTGCTTAGCCGCTCAAGAACTCTTGCACTCCCTTCCGTCCACTGAGTCTCGTTGAAATCATATGTTGCGGCACTACCCATAACCAGAATATCCGGTTTGAGCGTCTCAAGTTCATTGAGCACTGCATTTCGCCAATCGGTACATGTCTTGTAGATCTGCCCGAGGCGTGGATAAAAGTAGTCTTCGTCCACCATTGGGCAGGACGATTTGGTCAATACGACCGTACTCCATTTTGGAGTCGGAAAAAGTATCGGAATCATAGAGAACCACTGTGCCCCAATACTGTCACCGAGGAGTACCACAGTACTAGTGGCTTCTTCCTGGCCGAATATGCATGGCGCTACTTTTTCGCTGTGGTTACCTGTATCGCAACCTAGCCGATAGATCACCGGAACGTCTGTTCGCCAATGGTTGCCAGTAGCTCTGGCTTCATGTTGAGCGGGGAGCAAACGCAGAACATGAAATAGAGCGGCCAGCATGACGGCCATGATCAACAGGCCCGCGAGCAGGGTCCGCGCCGGACTGGTGTGACTGAAGCGCCCTTTCCAGAAAGGCAGTTCGACGAACCTGTAGCTGAGAATTGCTGAAAGCAGAGAAACTAGAACCAGCGCCAAAGTTGACAGCGGCTGATCTTTGAGTCCAAGCGAGAAGCCAAGCATGAGTACCGGCCAGTGCCAGAGATACCAGGAGTAAGAGTGATTTCCTACCCAAACCAAAGCCGGGTGTGCAAGGGGACCACCATGGCTATTGGAAAAGCTGTTGCCCGCTACTATGACCAGTGCTGCACCGAGCGATGGTACCAGTGCCCAATATCCTGGATAGGTCAGACTTTCATGAAGCGCGATTGCGCTGCCTAAAATGAGCAATAGCCCGCTTGCCAGAGTTACCCAAGCTGCAATGTTGGCGTTGCGCGGCTCTTCGCCCCAAGCCAGGTTCTTGAAGCGATATCCATCGAATGTCAGATATACCATAGCCCCGAGCGCGAATTGCCAGATACGGGATGGCATCAGGTAAAACGCCGTGTGTGGAGTATCAAAGGACCAGTAGAGGGACACGGCCAAGCTTGACACGAACACGATGCCAAGGACGGAAAAGCTGGAAATCCGGAGATTCCCCGTTTGCTGTCTGCGTCCGATCAGGAACAGCCCCAGCAGGAGCAGTGGCCAGATAAGGTAAAACTGCTCTTCGACTCCCAGCGACCAGGTGTGCAGATAGAGATCCCGCATTGCGAGTTCATCGAAGTAGTCGCGTGTCGTGAAGGCGAAATAGAGATTGCTGGTCCAGGTCGTCGCAAATGGTGCTGAGGCCAGCTGGGAGCGCACCTCCGTATCAGACAATAACAAAAGTGTTGCGCTTGCTGTTACGGCAAGCATGACGACCAGAGCGGGCAACAGCCGTCTTAGACGGCGGGCATAGAATCGGACAAAAGCCAAGCGCCCATCCTGTGCAAGCTCGCGCTGCAAAAGGCCAGTGATCAAATACCCCGAAAGCACAAAAAAAACATCTACGCCAACAAAGCCGCCCGAAAAAAAGGTGACTCCCGCATGGGCGAGCACAACGAGTAGAATGGCAATCGCCCTTAGCCCTTGTAGGTCGGGCCTGAAGGGCAGACCAGCCGTTTTTTCAGGCATTGCAGTTGGAACCGGTTGGGACATTCAGAATTGTCCGTTACGGGCGCTCAGTTCAGTCTCCCGGGGTCTTCGGGGATTCGTGAGTGATGGTTCGGTAGAAAAGTTGCGTAATTTGTTCAGATACAAGGCCGATGAGAAAGACAAGAATGGATGTCGTCATCAGCAGGGCACTCATGTTGGTGAAACGACCTTGGCTGATGAACGTGTATGCGTAATACGTAAAACCAATTGAAAAGAACGCTAAGCTAATGGGAATGAAAAGCTTGAGTGGAGAATAGAGGGTCCCAACCTTGAAGATGATGAGCAGGAAACGAATGCCGTCATGGACGATGCGGATGTGACTCTTGCCAATGCGTCGGGCAGCATGAATGGGTTCATACGCTACAGCATAGCCTGCCCGGAAGAACGCCATGGTGATGGTGGTCGGGTAGGAAAAACCATTTGGCAGCAGGTAGAGGAACTCACGAAACTTGTCGGCCCGGACTGCGCGGAAGCCCGAGGTCAAGTCCTGAACTTGTTGGTTTGTCATGTAGCTTGCGAGTCGATTATAGAGTGCGTTCGCAAGTCCGCGGCCAATATCAGCTTGTGAGCCCTTTTGCCTTGCACCGACCACCATGTCGAAACCTTCGTCAAGCTTTGCCAAAAGGCGTGGAATATCGCTTGGATCGTGCTGGCCATCGGCATCCATGAAGATGATGACATCACCTTTGGCCGCACGGGCCCCACTCTTGATTGCTGCACCGTTTCCCATTCCGTAGGGATGAGTGATGGCCCGCACGCCGTTTGCTTCGCAAACAAGAGCTGTCTCATCGGTTGATCCATCATCAATGATGATAATTTCGTCAGCTATGTGGGAGTCGCGGAGTCGCGGCAGAAGTGCTCGCAGGGAGTCGCTCTCGTTTCGAGCTGGAATGACGATGGAGATGGTCAAGGTGTTCTCCCTTTGGTCGTGTAGCCAGGTTCTTCGTCTCCTGTTCCGATTAGTTTCGCTTCATTCATTTCACGGGTTCGCGCCTCTTCAACTTCATCACGCAATCGCTTCAGTACCGAATCGGACATCGCTCCCTTGGTTCCAGTCAGAGACCTGCGCCGTTCTATGGCGGCCAACGCTTCTTCGTGGTCGTGCTCGGATAAGGCAGAATAAACCTGAAACTGAAGCACTGGAAGCGCCCTTGGTTCAACCGCCTCTGCGCGCGCTAGGTAGGCGTTGCGCCGATTCGTGTGTCCGGCATCATCCGCCAGTGCAGCGGCAATGAACAGAATCCGTCCGCTGAAGTGTGATATGGCGAATAGCGGGTTTTCCATAAGCCCGTCAGTGATGGCTAGCAAGTCGCTTCTGTTCAGTGGCGGGCATTGGTCGGCGTTGACTCTGTCGCGCAGACGGAACAACAACTCGATTGTCGTACGTGCGCCTTTGCCGTGATATGCCGCTTCAACAGCTCCGGACAGGCGGTGTCGCGTGTCAGCCGCGGATGTCAGGTCGCAACTGTAACGAAGCGCCTCCAGATGCACATCAAGGCATGCCGGGCAGGCCTCGATTGTGCGATCAAGCCGCTGTAACGCGACTTGCCTTCGTTGTCGAACAGACGGCGCATTGTCTTCGGCGGCATCTTCCTTATGAATTTCGGCTTCGAGAAATATCTGGTGGATTACGGCCCGTCCCGAAGCCGGGTGGGTGTTGGTCCACATCTCGGCAGCAATCAGGGGTTGGCCCCAAATCGACGTGAGAGCCACCAGCGCAGTGAGTTGAACGGCTGCATAGATTCCCAGGAACGCAGGCGCCAGATGCTCGAGCTTCCCGGGAAGCGAGAACGCGCCTACCGCAAGTGCCAGACAACATCCGTAGAGGGCGAGATAGTTGCGGTGCTCGAAATAGATCTCCAGCCCAATGGTCGTCGATTCGAGCAGGTGGCCGGTGAGAAACCAGAGTGCTGCGAAGAGCGGCCAGACCACACGGCGCCAAATCGCGAGCCAGAGGCCCAATCCGATTGCACCCAGCCAGGCCGCAAAGCTCAGGAGACTGGCCCAGCCGGTGTAATCGATTCCGCGGTCATCGTGGAAGGGGCTGAATGCGGAAGGTAATGGCATGAAGCTCAGACGAAGATATTCCCACAGCAGCACAATCTGGGTTTGCAGCCGCTCCCAGGGTGAAAACCCGCGATGAGTAATAACGGAAAACCAATCCCGGTAGAGTGGCGAGAGATAGAACAGGATAGTGACGAGTCCCAGGACCAGAAGGCCACGGCGCAATTGGGACGAGAGGGTATTGCCATGCAGGTGACGCAACAGCAGGGCGTCGATCAGTAAGGCAAAAACTGGTATCAAGGCGCCGTTTTCTTTGCTTAACATGGCGAGTAGCGTGCCTGCCCCGAGCGCCGCCAGTTGCAGGACGATGGCACGCCACGGTCGCCGGGCTTGTAGGAAATATCCGGCTACAAAGCCAACCAGTCCAAGCAGGCCAAAGAAGGCGGCAAGGCCCGTCATCCTCTGGATGGCGATCAGGTTGGCTGATGCGAGCATCGGAAGTGATGCCCAGAGAAACGCCGCACCGAAGGCGATCTTAAACGCCCGGCTCCGGTTGCCGGGATTTCTCAGACGCAGAATAAGGTAACCCAGCAGCCCCAGAAGGAACCCATTTGCGACATGTATAAGGACATTTACGCGCAGGATGTCGGTGCTGTTGTTAGGCCAGCCGCCGGCATGGGGTAGGAAACTGGCGTAGGCCAGGGGCCGTCCCAAGGGACCCGCAACGCCGTTCCGGGCAAAATGCCACGCATCTTCAATGTTGTGGACACTGGCCAACCCTTCGAGGTTGCCATAGTCGTCGTAGTAGAGTGCACCGGTGAGCCCCGGGGAATAGGCGGCGAAGATCGCCGTCATGGCCAAAACCGACATGACGGCGGGCAGTAGCCAGTTCTTGTTCATAACAACGTCCGGTCTACAGCAGATGGCTCACTCTCAAAAAGAGAAAGCCCCGCAAAAGCGGGGCTTTCAAGTCGCTTAGAGAACTTAACGGCAGGAGGCTGGCAGCCAAGATACCTTGTCGGAATCGGAGCCGTTATCGCTGCAGATCCACTCGGTGATGTGGAAGGTGCTGCCGAACACCGGCGAAAGCTGAAGGCTGACGCCAGCCACATCACTTTGGCCATTAATGGTAATGACGCCAGCATCAGCATCAGCGATGGCCAAGCCAGTCGCATACTTGGTGGAAGAGAAGCTGTCGGCGCAGGTGCTCAGGTCACCATTATAACGACCCTTCGACTGAACGATTTCGGTGACGCAGGTACGCGCGGTGCTAGCGGCCAGAGCCACTTCCGACACCTTCGCGCGGGCGGTGTAGTCCTGATAGGCCGGCAGCGCGACGGCAGCCAGAATGCCGATGATCGCGACCACGATCATGAGTTCGATAAGGGTAAAGCCCTGTGCCTTTTTCATTGTGTAACTCCTTGCAAGGTGGGTTGTTTCGCTTTCGCGGGAAGCATTATGCACGGTGGGTGCCAACGTGGAAATGGTGTCTTTACCGGGTAGGGTGTGACCGGGTTCGCGGTTTCGGAACATATCAAATGACACGGGTGACGCATTTTGTCACCTGCGCTGCCGTGCTGTGTCAGGACGCGACGCCGATGGCGCCAGCCACGCGACAGGGTCGCGCAGCCGGTTACTGCCGCGGTGAGCGCCGATAGATGAAAGTCCGGCAGCACGTTCGCCTTGGTCCCACCCGACGGCTTGGCCAGGAGCTTTCTTGGTAACGAGCACGGCGAGCGGTTACTCCATCCCCAGTTTCTTCAGCCGATAGCGCAGGGAGCGGAAGGAGATGCCGAGCCGCCGGGCGGCGGCGGTCTTGTTCTGGTCGGTCTGGTCGAGCGCCTTTTCAATCAGGGTGCGCTCAATGCGCTCCAGGTGGGTCTCCAGATCGAAGGTTTCGGCGAGGTAGTCGGTGCGCGGTTCGGATGTGCTCACAGCCGGGGTGAGATTGAGGTCGTCGGGGCCGATTTCGTCATCAGCTGCGAGAGTCAGTGCACGTTCGAGGACATTCTCCAGCTCGCGGACGTTGCCGGGGAACGGATGGCGAATCAGCGCCTGGAGGGCCGCTTCGGAAAGGCGGCGCTGTGCGGTACCGGATTCAGCTGCCAGGCGCCGGAGGATGCGGTCCGCCAGCGGTGGGATATCCTCGGGGCGCTCGCGCAGGCTGGGGATGCAGACCGGAATGACGTTGATGCGGTAGAAGAGGTCACTGCGAAAGGTCCCCGCCTCGACGCGGGCGGCCAGGTCGCGGTGGGTGGCGCTCAGGATGCGCACGTCCACCGGAATCTCTTTCGTCGCACCCACCGGGCGCACGCTCTTCTCCTGAATCGCCCGCAGCAGCTTCACCTGCATGTGCAGGGGCAGCTCGGCAATTTCGTCGAGAAACAGGGTGCCGCCGTCGGCGGACTGGAACAGTCCCTCCTTGTCGCTGGCCGCACCGGTGAAGCTGCCTCTTTTGTGCCCGAAGAATTCGCTTTCCATCAGTTCGGTGGGCACTGCACCGCAGTTGATGGCGACGAACGGCGCGTCGGCGCGCGGGCCCTGTTCGTGGATGAGGCGTGCGACCAGTTCCTTGCCGGTGCCCGACTCGCCGGAGATGTAGACCGGCGCCTGGCTGCGGGCAAGGCGTGCGACCAGTGAGCGGATCTCCTGCATGGCACGGGAGTCGCCCAGCAGGCGGCGGTCGGAAGCCGGGACCGGTTCGGCCTCCGGCGTGAGGCGCAGGGCGGTCTCGACCAGGGTTCTGAGCGCCTTCAGTTCAACTGGCTTGGTGACGAAATCAAATGCGCCCGCCTTCAGTGCCTCGATGGCGGCATTCATGCTGCCGTGGGCGGTGATGACGGCGACCGGCATGCCGGGGGCGACCTGCTGGGAATGGCGTACCAGGTCGATGCCGTTGCCGTCCGGCAGCCGCATATCGGTGAGGCAGAAATCGAAGCGGTGCCGTTCCAGCAGGAGATGCGCCTGCGCCACCCGACTGGCGGTACGGCACTCCAGCCCCATCCGGGAAAGTGTCAGTGACAGCAGCTCCAGGATATCCGGCTCGTCATCCACCAGCAGGGCGGTGCGCCGGTTCGTTTCTTCACTCATGCGTGTTTTACCTGTTCACCCATGAATTCCTCCGGCTCCCGTACGGCCGCCGCACTCTGGTCGAAGCTGAGGCGGAAACAGGTGCCCGACTCATGTTCGATGTGTTCGAGTTGCGCCTGGTTGCACTCGGCCAGTTCGCGGGAGACGAACAGCCCAAGCCCGGTGCCTCCCTGCTTTGAGGTGACGAACGGTTCGAAGAGATTGGGCAGCAGTTCGGGCGGTACGCCCGGTCCGTTGTCGCACACCTCGATCCCTCGCTCGCTGGCGGTGATGGTCACCCGCGGCCCGCCTTGGGCCACGGCCGCGTGTTCCACCGCATTTTGACAGAGATTCCACACGATCTGGTGCAGGTGGACCGCGTCGAACCAGGTGGTAGCGGGCTCCAGGAACTCGAGATGCACGCTCTCCGCCGGCAGACCGGTCACCGCCAGCAATTCACTCCGCAGCTCTTCGAGCAGCGGTCCCAGACGGACGGAACTGGGGCGGGTTTTGTCGCGCCGGCCGAGTTGCAGCACACTTTCGATGATGTGGTTCACCCGGTGGGCGTGGTTGAGAATGATCTCGACCAGTCGCCGATCCTGCTCCCCCAGTTCCGATTCGGCCAGTAACTGACCGGAGTGGCTGATGGCGCCGAGCGGGTTGCGGATCTCGTGGGCGATACTGGCGGTGAGCCGACCGAGTGCCGCCAGCTTGAGCTGCTGCACCTGGCGGGCGGTGGCTGCGGCATCCTCCAGGAACACCACGGTACCGGCGTACTGGCCGGTGCCGATACCGACGAATCGGGGCAGGACCTCGCTTTCGCCCACCCGCAAAGGATCGAAGACGCGCCTGCCGCCGCGCCATGCCTGCAGGCTGTCGTCGAGCGCCTTTGATACCTGCACCAGTCGGTTTTTTTCACTGGGAGATGGGCGACCCAGCACGCGCCAGGCGGAGTCGTTCATCAACCGGACCCGGTCCTGCGCATCCACGGCCACAACACCCACCGGGATCTGCTGCAGCGCAAACCGGGTGAGTTGGGCGATGTTCGCCAGGTCCAGCCCCCTTTGGGCGGCGACCGCTTCGCTGACCCGCAGGCGGCTGGCGAGCACATGAGCCAGTGCCGAGGTGGCAAACAGGGCCGCCCCCAGCATGGCCGACTGGGGGAAATTGGCAGAGAGTTTGGGGTAGGCGAGTACCAGATGAGTCTGCTCCAGCAGCAGCATCAGTGCGGCGGCCGCGGCGAGGGCGATACCCCCCCGATTGGGTAGCAGCAGGCTGCCGGCAGCGACCGTGACCAGCAGCAGCATACCCAGCCCGCTGTTGATGCCGCCGCTGGCATGGATCAGCAGGGTGAGCGCCAGCAGGTCCACCCCCAGCGCGGTCACTACCTGGAGGTTGTAGGGGAAGAGGTGCAGGCGGCTGGCGAACCCCGCCGGTAGCGCGAACACGAGATAGGCGAGACAGGTCCAGTAAAAGACCTGCGGTTCGAGGCTCCCGAACGGGCTGCTCAGGTTGCCGGTGAGGACGAGAAAGGCGAGCAGTCCCGCCAGGGTGAGCCGGTAGATACTGTAGAAGTGCAGTGGCCGCCAGGCATTCGTCTCATTCGCCAGTTCTGTGGCCCCGGCAGTGCCGCCCAGCAGGTAGCTGTCGACCGCGCTCATTTACCGTTGTCCACTCCTTCCCCCAGTTCCCGGTGCTCCACGCAACAGTAACTGCGCCCCTGCAGGACGACGGCTTCCGATTCCGGGATGTGCACCCCGCAGTGATCGCAGCGGACCACCCGGGCGGTGCGGGTCTGCCGGATGGCGGGGCGGGCACGCCGCCGATCGCGCAGGCCGCGCAGGTAGCGCAGAATCAGCCAGACCACGGCGATAATGACAAGCAGGCGAATCAGGTTCATGGGCGCCATTCTACAGCATCATCCCCGCCCCTCTTTGCCACCCAGTCCCGTTTCCTCCAGAATATCCGCCCCTTACTTGCATCGACCCGGCAAGCACATGAATATCCATGAGTATCAGGCCAAAGGGCTGTTCGCCGAGTTCGGCGTTCCGGTGCCGCCCGGCCGTCCGGTTGAATCCGTCGGCGAACTCCGTTCCGCCGCAACCGAACTGGGCGGCGAGCGCTGGGTGGTGAAGGCCCAGGTCCACGCCGGCGGACGCGGCAAGGCGGGCGGCGTGCGGCTGGTCTCTTCACCGGAGGAGGCGGAAGCGGCGGCGCGCGACCTGCTCGGTACCCGGCTGGTGACTCACCAGACCACGGCCGAGGGGCAGCCGATCAACCGGGTCCTGGTGGAGGCCACCTGCGCCATCGAGCGCGAACTCTATCTGGGCGCGGTGATCGACCGGGCCAGCCGCCGGGTGGTGTTCATGGCCTCCAGCGCGGGAGGCATGGATATCGAGGAGGTGGCGGCGACCGAGCCGGAGAAGATCATTCGGGTGGCGGTCGACCCGGTGGTCGGGCTCCAGCCTTACCAGTGCCGGCGTATCGCCTTTGCCCTCGGGCTCTCCGCCGCCCAGGCCGGAGCGCTCACCCGCATCATGGCCGGACTGTATCGCCTCTTCACCGAGAAGGATGCCAGCCTGCTCGAGATCAACCCGCTGGTGGTCACCACCGAAGGGGACCTACTTGCGCTGGATGCCAAGATCAATTTCGATGACAGCGCCTTCTATCGCCACAAGGATATCCAGGCGCTGCGCGACACCACCCAGGAGGATGAGCGGGAGTCGCGGGCCCACGAACTGGACCTCAACTACGTCCGCCTCGACGGCAACATCGGCTGCATGGTGAACGGCGCCGGCCTGGCGATGGCCACCATGGATATCATCAAGCTGGAGGGGGGCACCCCGGCCAACTTCCTCGACGTCGGCGGCGGCACCACGGCGCAGCGGGTGGCGGAGGCGTTCAAGCTGATCCTCTCGGACGACAACGTGCGCGCGGTGCTGGTCAACATCTTCGGCGGCATCGTCCGCTGCGACCTGATCGCCGACGGCATCATCCAGGCGGTCCGCGAGATCGGCATCCGCGTGCCGGTGGTGGTCCGGCTCGAGGGGACCAACGTGGAGCAGGGCCGGCAGATGCTGGCGGAGAGCGGCCTTGCCATCACTGCCGCCGACGATCTGACCGATGCCGCCCGCAAGGTGGTTGCCGCGGCGGGAGGAAACTGAGATGTCGATTCTCGTCGATAAAGACACCCGGGTGATCTGCCAGGGCTTCACCGGCAAGCAGGGCACCTTCCACTCGGAACAGGCGCTCGCCTACGGTACCAACCTGGTCGGCGGCGTCACCCCCGGCAAGGGCGGTCAGCGCCATCTCGACCGCCCGGTGTTCGACACCGTTCACGACGCGGTGGCGGAGACCGGCGCCGACGCCACCATGATCTACGTTCCGGCCCCCTTTGCCGCCGATGCCATCCTGGAGGCGGCGGACGCCGGGATTCGGGTCATCGTCTGCATCACCGAGGGGATCCCGGTGCAGGACATGCTGAAGGTGCGCGCCTCCCTGGAGAGCCGCGACGCGCGGCTCATCGGCCCCAACTGCCCCGGCATCATCACCCCCGGTGCCTGCAAGATCGGCATCATGCCCGGCGCCATCCACCGGCCGGGCCGCGTCGGCATCGTCTCCCGCTCCGGTACGCTCACCTATGAGGCGGTCCACCAGACCACCCGTCTTGGGCTCGGCCAGAGCACCTGCGTCGGCATCGGCGGCGATCCGATCCACGGCATGAGCTTCATCGACTGCCTGGAGCTGTTCGAGGCGGACCCGCAGACCGACGGCATCATCATGGTGGGTGAGATCGGCGGCACCGCCGAGGAGGAGGCGGCCGCCTTCATACGCGAGAAGGTCTCGAAGCCGGTGGTGGCCTATATCGCCGGCGTCACCGCCCCGCCCGGCAAGCGCATGGGCCATGCGGGGGCGATCATCGCCGGCGGCAAGGGGACCGCCGACGAGAAGTTCGCCGCGCTGGAGGCGGCCGGTGTGACCCTGGCCCGCTCGCCGGCCGAGATGGGTGTGCGGATGAATGAGGTCCTGGCGTAGGAGCCCGCCCCTGCGGGCGAATAGCGGCGAAGCCGCTTCGGTTGAGATAGTGGGGCCCGCGAATGGTTGTTTGGACACCGTGGACTAAGTATATTGACTAAGGCTCTGGTCCGGCGGGAGCACAGAGATGCCGCAATTCACGATGCATGAAGCCAAAACCCACTTTTCGCGCCTTATCCGGCTGATGGAAGCCGGCGAGGAGGTGGTCATCGCGCGGGGCGACAGGCCCGTGGCAAAGCTCTGCCCGTACCGCGAGGAGAAGGCGGAGCGTCATCTGGGCTCTGCCGCGGGTAAGATCACCATCGCTCCCGATTTCGATGCCCCCCTGGAAGAGTTTCGCGACTACCAATGAGGGTGCTGCTCGATACGCATGCCTTTCTCTGGCTGGTTACGAACGATGAGCGTCTGAGCGAAGCGGCCAAATCTGCCTTTCTCGATACGGGGAACAGCCTTTTCCTCAGCATCGCGAGCGCCTGGGAAATGGCTATCAAGGTGAGCCTCGGGAAACTGACGCTATCCCAGCCGCTGGAATACCTCCTCCCCGATCAGTTGGGAGAAAACGGAATCGGGTTGCTCGACATCAAGCTGGAACACGTCCTCAAGTTGGCGAACCTGACTTTTCATCATCGGGATCCGTTCGACCGGCTGCTGGTCGCTCAGGCCGTGTCGGAGGGGCTCCCTTTGCTAAGCGCCGATGTGGCTATGGACGCTTATCCGATCACCCGGATTTGGTAAAACGCGTCCGTGACCGCCTCTCTCCGTATCGCACTGGCCCAAATCGACCTGCTGGTCGGTGACATCGCCGGCAACGCCCGGCGGGTGATCGACGCCGCCTGCGAGGCGCGTGACAGACATCGCGCGCACCTGGTCGTCTTCCCTGAACTGACCCTCACCGGCTACCCGCCCGAGGATCTGCTGCTCCGGCCCGAACTCTACCTGCGGGTGGACGAGGCGCTGGTACTGATCGGTCGCGAGGTGGCCGGGATCGATCTCCTGCTCGGTTATCCGGCACAGGAAACGGATGGCGTTTACAACGCCGCCGCCTTTATCCAGCAGGGGCGGATCGCCGGTATCTATCACAAGCAGAACCTCCCCAACTACAGTGTCTTCGACGAGATGCGCTATTTCCGCACCGGGAGCGAGCCGTGCGTGGTGGAGGTGGCGGGCGTGCCGGTCGGCGTGACCCTCTGCGAGGATGTCTGGGCACCGGGGCCGGTCGGGCGGACAGCCGCTGCGGGTGCGCGGCTGGTGGTGAATCTCAACGCCTCGCCGTTCCACCTCAACAAGGGACGCGAACGCGAGGTGGCGGTGGCCGCGCGGGTGGCCGAATCCGGCGTGCCGCTGGTCTACCTGAACCTGGTCGGCGGGCAGGATGAGTTGGTGTTCGACGGCGACTCCTTCGTGACCGATGCGGCCGGGCGGGTGGCGGTGCGGGCACCCGCATTCCGCGAGGGGATCTTTCCGGTGGATTTCGATGTTGCCGGCGACGGCACTGTCACGCCGGTCGGGGAGAGCGCACTTCCAATCCTGAGTGAAGAGGCCAGCGCCTATGCCGCCCTGGTTCTCGGCGTGCGCGACTACGTCACCAAGAACGGTTTTGACGGTGCGGTGCTCGGGCTTTCCGGCGGTATCGACTCCGCGCTGACCCTGGCCATTGCCGTGGACGCGCTCGGTGCGGAGAAGGTGGAGGCGGTGATGATGCCTTCCCGCTACACCGCGGACATGTCGGTCGAGGATGCGCGTGCTCAGGCGGAGACGATGGGGAACGACTTCAAGGTGATCCCCATCGGACCGATGTTCGACAGCTTCCTGGCGGCGCTCCGGGAGGAGTTCGCCGGCCTGCCGGTGGATACCACCGAAGAGAACATCCAGGCCCGCTGCCGCGGCGTACTGCTGATGGCCATCTCCAACAAGCGCCGCAAGATTGTGCTCACCACCGGCAACAAGAGCGAAATGGCGGTCGGTTACGCCACCCTCTACGGCGATATGGCCGGCGGGTTCGCCGTGCTCAAGGATGTGCCGAAAACACTGGTCTACCGGCTTGCCGAATACCGTAACGGCATCGCACCGGCGATCCCGCGGCGGGTCATCGAGCGTCCCCCTTCTGCAGAACTGGCACCGGATCAGAAGGACAGCGATTCGCTCCCGCCCTATTCTGTGCTGGACCCGATTCTGGAGTTGTACGTGGAGCAGGACCGTTCCATCGGCGAAATCATCGCCGCCGGTTTCGACGAGATGACGGTGCGCCGCGTGGTGCGGCTGGTGGACCTGAACGAATACAAACGGCGCCAGGCGCCCCCTGGCGTGCGCATCACCCGCCGCGCCTTCGGCCGTGATCGTCGTTACCCCATCACCTCGGGATTCGGAAAACCGGGCAGAAACTAAGGAACTGCCATGCCGACGATCAGCACCTTTTATGGCATCCTTATCCAGATGTTCTGGGCGGATCACGCTCCACCTCATTTTCATGCGCTTTATGGGGAATTCGAGGCGCTGATTGATATTCGTACCCTGGAGGTGATGCGGGGTGAGCTTCCGCGTCGGGCCCTGGCGCTTGTGCTCGAATGGGCTGCGGAGCATCGAGAAGAGCTGATGGAGGACTGGGCTAGGGCACCTCTAACAATCAAACGCGGATTGCGTTGTGCCCAAAATCGCCGAGTGCAAGGCGCGCTGCGCAGGCAATGGCCCGGTCCTTGTCAAGCAGCGCAACGCCGCAATCGGGGATTTTGGGCGCAACCCTTCGGGCTCGGACCGTTTTGCCCGCTGCCTGCGTTGCGGCTCGTTTATGTGGAATGACCACACTACACTCGCCGTGCCTTGCCAGCGAACAAAACGGCCGCGAGCGCAACCGTGTTTGATTGTTAGAGGTGCCCTTATGCGAGAACATGCAACCACCGATGAAAATCGCGCCATTGGCGTGACCCCTTCTGCCCCCTGGCGGGTAACCCGCGTCGAACCTTTGGATGGATATCGCCTTAATGTGTGCTTCGTCGACGGCACGGAGGGCGTCGTCGACTTGTCGGGTCTTGTGACAAGTCCGAAGGCAGGGATTTTCGGCAAACTTCGTGACGAGACACTGTTCAGGCAGGTTTACCTGAATGCAGGTGCGGTTAGTTGGCCGGGAGAGCTGGATTTGGCGCCGGATTCGATGCACGACGAAATAGAACGAAAGGGCGAGTGGCGCCTTTGACCATGAATTTTTAGCCAGTCAGGGGAAAGAGATGAAAAAGGTTGAAGCGATCATCAAGCCGTTCAAGCTCGACGACGTACGTGAGGCGTTGTCCGAGATCGGGATTGCGGGCATGACCGCCACCGAGGTGAAGGGCTTCGGGCGGCAGAAGGGCCATACGGAGCTCTATCGCGGCGCGGAGTATGTGGTCGATTTCCTGCCCAAGGTGAAGATCGAGGTGGTGATCGACGATGACAAGGTGGACGAGTGCATTGAGGCGATCACCAATGCGGCCCGCACCGGCAAGATCGGCGACGGCAAGATCTTCGTCACCAGCGTCGAGCGGGTGGTGCGTATCCGCACCGGTGAAGAGGGTTCGGCCGCGATTTGAACTGACGGTCGGGGGGCTTGCTGTAGGAGCGATGTCCACGGAAGGACGAATGCCGCGCGCGCATGGATGCGCAGGAGCGGCCCGGCCCTCCGGGCGAAGTACGCATCCCGAAAACCGTTCGCCTGCGGGGGCGGGCTCCTACGGGATTCAGGTTCGGGACGGTTAACGGTACTCCACCACCTCGTTCAGCGGCCGCCGGGGCGACAGCTCCGGCAGTTCCGCCGGGTAGCCGACGCTCAACATGGCAACCGGCTCGAGACCGCGGTCGAGCTTCAGCAGGCCGGCGATCCCGCCTGCGTCGAAGGCACCGATCCAGGTTGAGCCGAGTCCGGCGGCGACGATGGCAAGCTGGGCGTAGGTACAGGCGATGGTCGCATCCTGGACGGCGTAAAGTTCCCGCCCCCGGTCGCCGTACTTGCCCGCGGCCCGCTCACGGTCGGCACAGAAGACCAGAGCGACTGGTGCCTCGGCGATGAACACCTGTCCGCCGGCGATCGCCTGGAGTTGTCGGCGCTCCGCCTCCGCGGTCACCACAATGATGCGGTAGGACTGGAGGTCGCCGGCCGATGGCGCGGCGCAGGCGGTCTCCAGAACCGCATGCAGTTTCTCCGGCTCGACCGCCATGTCGCCACGGAAGTGGCGAACAGAATGGCGATAGTGGACGGTCTGGAAGAAATCCCACATCGGCCGATCCCCTCTTTGTGAAAAACAGCTTACCGCGGAGGTCGCAGAGTGCGCAGAGGGGATCGTCGACCGCGTGCGCCACGGCCAAAGGAACACCGCCGCTGCCGTGGGCAGCCTGTCCCCAAGGGGAATCGGTGTCCGGTGACTGTTCCTTACATTGCTCCCCTCTGCGACCTCTGTGACCTCTGCGGTGAATTCTTTTCCATCAACCCGCTACGCGCCGCAGGGCCGGATGCTCGGGGTAGTTGAGCCGCAGTACCCGCAGTGCGTCATCGGCCAACGTGCCCATCTCCATGCGCCGGTAGGCCTCGACCATCACGGCCAGCGCCTCCGGAACCGCCGGGGTCCGGTCGTAGTTCTCCACCACGTAGCTGGCCCGCTCGGCGGCTGCGAGATCGGCGCCTCGGGTGAGATAGAAGGCAGCCACCCGGACCTCGTACTCGGCAAGCCGATTGCGCAGGTAGGTCATGCGCTGCACCGCGTCCTTGGTGTAGCGGCTGTCGGGGAATCGGGTGATCAGCTCCTCGAAGTAGCGGAAGGACTCCCGCGCGGCGCCCGGGTCACGGGTGGTCTTGTCGTGCGGTATGAAGCGCTCCAGGAAATTGTCGCCCGGCTCGAACATTGCCAGTCCGCGCAGGTAGTATGCGTAGTCCACATGCGGATGGCGCGGGTGCAGCTTGATGAAGCGGTCGGCAGCCGCTACCGCGGCGGCTGGCTCCTGGGCCTTATAATGGGCGTAGGCGGTCTCGAGCTGCGCCTGCTGGGCATAGGGCCCGTAGGGGTAGCGGCCTTCGAGCTTGGCGTAGTAATCGATCGCCGTCTCGTAATTGTTTTCGCTGAGCGCCTCCTTGGCCAGGGAGTAGAGCTCGCTGGCGCTCATGCCGGCGGTCTCATCGGCCTGATCGGGAAGCCAGGCGCAGCCGGCGGAAAGGAGCGGCAAAAGCAGCAGCAGTGTGAGGCGGCGCAAGGTGAATCGGCGCATGGGGCTTCGTAGTCCTGTCGTTTTGTGCCGTGTGAGTATAACCATGCCAAGGGCGCGAATAAATCGTAATGAAGATGATGGAGCCGATTCGGCTTGAAGGGGTGATACCGGAGGAGGCGTCCGGCTGGCGGGTGGATCAGGCGCTGGCGGCGATTTTTCCCGACTACTCACGCTCCCGTTTGACCACCTGGATCCGGGCGGGGGCGGTCTCCCTGGATGGGCGTACGCCCAAGCCCAAGGACCGTGTTGCGGGCGGTGAGGCGGTCCTTGTCGAGGCGGAGTTGGAGTGCGAGGGGGAGTGGGAGGCTGAGGCGATCCCGCTCACGGTCGTCTACGAGGACAGCGACCTGCTGGTGATCGACAAGCCGGCGGGACTGGTGGTCCACCCCGCCGTCGGCAACCGGGCCGGCACGCTGTTGAACGCCCTGCTGCACCACGCGCCGGAGCTGGAGCGGGTGCCCCGCGCGGGAATTGTGCACCGGTTGGACAAGGAGACCAGCGGTCTGCTGGTGGTGGCGAGGAACCTGGAGGCGCAGAACGCGCTCGTGCGCCAACTCCAGGCGCGGGAGATGTCGCGGGAATATCTGGCGGTGGTCGGCGGGGTGATGACCGGCGGCGGTACCATCAAGGCTCCCATCGGTCGCCACCCGGTGGATCGCAAGCGGATGGCGGTGGTCGGCGGCGGAAAGCCGGCGGTAACCCATTACCGGGTGGCCGAACGCTACCGGGCCCACACGTTGGTCTCGGTGCGGCTGGAGACCGGCCGTACCCACCAGATCCGCGTGCACATGGCGCACATTCACTATCCGATCGTCGGTGACCCGGTCTACGGCGGCCGCCCGCGCCTGCCGGCCGGAACCGGCGAGGCGCTACGGGAGATGATCCAGTGTTTCCGCCGCCAGGCGCTGCACGCCGCCCGTCTCGGGCTGGTCCACCCCCGTAGCGGTGAGTATCTGGAGTGGGAGAGTCCGCTGCCGGAGGATATGGAGCAGTTGATCGCCGCCCTGCGGGAGGATGCGGGGTGAGCTCCGGCCACCCACTGCCGCCTGTCATCCGTCCGGAGTGGCCCGCACCGCCCGGGGTGCGGGCGCTGGCGACGACCCGGATTGGCGGCGTCAGCCAACCCCCGTTCGACCGCCTCAACCTTGGGACGCACGTGGAGGACGACCCGGCGGCGGTGGCGGTCAATCGCCGGCGGCTGGTCGAAGGACAGGGCCTGCCTGCTGAACCGCGCTGGTTGAATCAGGTCCACGGCACCGGTCTGGCGGATGCGGCACAGGTCGCGGGAGGTGTTGACGCAGACGGCAGTTTCACCACCGAGTCCGGCGTGGTGTGCGCCGTACTCACCGCTGACTGCCTGCCGGTGCTCTTCTGCGACGAGGGAGGAACCCGGGTTGCGGCGGCGCATGCGGGCTGGCGCGGGCTGCACGCCGGTATCCTGGAACAGGCGGTAAAGACGTTCGTAAAGCCGGAAGGCGTGCTGGCCTGGATGGGACCGGCCATCTCACAGGCGGCGTTCGAGGTGGGGCCGGAGGTGCGCGAGGCGTTTCTGGACGCCGACCCCGGTGCCGGGGGCGCGTTTTGCCCGTCGCCGGCCGGTCGGTGGCTGGCAGACATCTATCTGTTGGCCCGTCGCCGGCTCCGGGCGGTCGGGGTGGAGCGGGTCTTCGGCGGGGGGTACTGCACCTTCAGCGAACAGAAACGCTTTTTCTCCTTTCGCCGCGACGGCCGCACCGGCCGCATGGCCAGCCTCATCTGGATGGAGGTGAAGCCGTGAAGCGTGAAGCGGATGGCGGCGGTAAGCGAAGCCGGTGCGGGAGCGCCGTCCCCGGCGCAAATAGCGGCTTCGGTCGAGGACGCCGCTCCCACAGGACGTAGGGTGCAATCTCATTGCGCCGAATGGGCCTATCAGTATGCTGGCACTCAGGGGGCGATAACCGGCTGCGCCGGTTCGGCGCAATAGGGTTGCGCCTACCCGGTCACAACCTTGTGCGACCACCGACCACCGACCACCGACCACCGACCACCGACCACCGACCACCGACCACCGACCACCGACCACCGACCAGCAACTAGACTCAGGACGGGTCCACTCCCACCTGTCCCATGCACCTACTCACCTGGATCATCCTGTTTTCGCTGCTTGGCGGCGTGCTCAGCGTCCTCGGGGCGGCGCTGTTCCTGGTCCTGCCGGAGCGCTGGCGAAGCCGACTGCTGCCGCACCTGATCAGCTTCGCCACCGGCGCGCTGCTGGCTGCGGCGTTTATCGCCCTGTTGCCGCAGGCGCTGGAGTCGGGGGCGGATGCCCATGCGATTACGGCCACGGTGCTGGGTGGGTTTGTCGGCTTTTTTCTGCTGGAGAAGCTGTTGCTGTGGCACCACTGCCACGCCCTGGAATGCGAACTGGAAGCCGGGCAGCACCAGGCCGGCTACCTGGTCCTTGTGGGTGACGGCATTCACAACTTTGTGGATGGCGTCCTCATCGGCGCCGCCTTTCTGGTGGATATCCGTCTCGGCGTCGTCACTGCGGTGGCGGTTGCCGCCCACGAGGTCCCGCAGGAGCTGGGTGACTTCGCCATCCTGCTGCAGAGCGGGTTTCGCCGCATCAGCGCTCTGGCGGCCAATATCGCCTCCAGTCTGACCACCATCATCGGTGCGCTGATCGCCTATTTCGCACTGGCAGGAACCGAAGCGCTTCTGCCGTTCGTCCTGGCGGTGGCCGCCGCCAGTTTCATCTACATCGCCGCGGCGGACCTCATCCCCGGCCTGCACCGCCGCGCCGGGGCGCGTGCCACTGTCACGCAACTCCTGCTGATCGGCGCCGGAGTGATGGTAATCTATGGCACTCAAGCCGCCACCCACTGAGGGCCGTTAATGAAGCACTGGTACATGCTCATCCTGGTGGGCAAGGACCGTCCCGGCATCGTTGCCCATGTCACCGCCGCCCTGTTCGACGCAGGGTGCAATCTGGGCGAGGCCTCGATGATGCGCCTCGGCGGCAACTTCACCATGATGCTGATGGTGCAGAGCGAAGGCAGCACGCGTGATCTGACCCAGATGGTGGAGCCGGTAGCCGAGTCTATGGGGCTGCGCCTGCATGTGGACCGCATCGAAGGGAAACTCCACGACCATCTGGAACCGGACGTACGTATCACGGTCTACGGCGCCGACCGGGCCGGCATCGTCGCCAAGGTGACCGGCGCCCTGGCCGAGGCGGGACTGCACATTCTCGATCTGGAGTCGGACGTCGCCGGAAGCGCTGAAAACCCGATCTACGTCATGCACATCGAGGGGCACGCCGGTGAGGGGATTCCCGCGCTGGAGTCGGCCCTCCAGGTGGTTGCCGCCGAGGGTATCGACGCCAAGCTCACGCCTGTCCAGACGCTGATCGGCTGATCATGGCGGTACTTGAAGTCCTCACCTATCCGGACGAGCGTCTGAAGCGCATCGCCGAGCCGGTCGAAACCTTCGATGGCGAACTGCGCGCCTTCGTTGCCGACCTGATGGAGACGATGGATGCCGGCCCCGGTGGCGTCGGTATCGCCGCCCCTCAGGTGGGGCGAACCCAGCGCATCGTCATCGTCGACTGCTCCAAGGCGCGCAAGCCGGTGCCGAACCACGGCCGCCTTGTCCTCATCAATCCGGAAATTACGGAGTGGGAGGGGATGGCGGTGGGCCGCGAGGGGTGCATGTCGGTGCCCGACTACACCGGCAACGTCATTCGCGCCGAACGTATCCTGGTCAACGCGCTGAATGAACAGGGCGAGCCCTGCGAATACCGCTGCGAGGGGTTCGAAGCGCGCGCGGTTCAGCACGAGGCGGACCACCTCGATGGCCTGCTGTTTCTCGACCGCCTGGTCAGCCGCCGCAACGACCTGTTCCGGCGCAAGGTCTACGCGCCGAAAAACTCGTAGGATGGGTTGAGCGGTAGCGATACCCATCGTTCACCGCGATTGATGGGTATCGCTGTGCTCAACCCATCCTACATGCTTCCGGGCTGGGTTTTGGTATGGATGCGCTGCTGATTGTCTTTTTCGTGGCGGGGCTGGCGGTCTGGGGCGGCCGGCGGTTGTCGAAGGCCGCCGAGGCGGAGTGGGGCAGTCGCGCGCTGAATCTTCTCGACGGCCTGAACCGCCTCTTCTGCCGCCACTACCATCGGCTCGAAGGCGGCCCCATTCCGCTGCCCGAGACCGGCCCCGCCCTGGTGGTGTCGAATCACCTCTCCGGACTCGACGCCCTGCTGCTCATCGCCACCGCCCGGCGCCCCCTTCGTTTTCTCATCGCCCGCGAGCAGTACCGCCGCTTCGGCCTGCAATGGCTGTTTCGCGCCGTCGGCTGTATTCCGGTGGACCGGGACAGCCGCCCGGAACAGGCGTTCCGCGCCGCCCTGCGCACACTGGCGATGGGGGAGGTGGTGGCGCTCTTCCCCCACGGAGGCATCCACCTGGACCGGGATGGTCACCGCCCGTTGAAGCCGGGTGCGGCCCGGCTGGCGCAGCTCGCCGGGGTGCCGATCTACCCGGTGCGCATCGAGGGGATTCGCGGCGAGGGGGTTATCGTTCGCAGCGTCCTGCTGCGCAGCCACGCCCGCATACTGACCCACGGGCCTGTCGACTGTTCGGGGCTCAAGACCCGTGACTGCCTCGCCCGCATCGCCCCCATCATCGAAGGCCGTGCATTGGAGCCCGGCGAGGAATCCCAGCTTGAATGTGGGGAGAATGACCCCATCTAACCGATAATTCAAAAAGCCGAATTCCGGAGCACACTCCCATGCGAATGGACAAACTGACCACCAAATTCCAGATGGCGCTGGGCGACGCCCAGTCGCTGGCGGTGGGGCGCGATCACCAGTTCATCGACCCGGTGCACGTGATGGTGGCGCTGATGGATCAGGAGGGCGGCTCGGTCCGCCACCTGCTCGCCAGCGCCGGGGCCAACATCAACGCCCTGCGCTCGCAATTGGGCGAAGCGCTCGACCGCATGCCGGCGGTGGAGGGGGGCGGCGGCGACGTCCACGTCTCCAACGATCTCACCCGCCTGCTCAACCAGACCGACAAGCTGGCCCAGCAGCGCAAGGACCAGTTCATCTCCTCCGAGCTGTTCGTGCTGGCGGCGGTGGAGGAGAAGGGTGCACTGGGTGAGATCCTGCGCCGCAACGGCCTCGCCAAGGGAGCGCTGGAGAAGGCGATCGAGGAGCTACGCGGCGGTCAGAAGGTGGATGATCCCAACGCCGAGGAGCAGCGCCAGGCACTGGAAAAATATACCGTCGATCTCACCGAGCGGGCCGAACAGGGCAAGCTCGATCCGGTGATCGGCCGCGACGACGAGATCCGCCGGGTGACCCAGGTGCTGCAACGGCGCACCAAGAACAACCCGGTGCTGATCGGCGAGCCGGGTGTCGGCAAGACCGCCATCGTCGAGGGATTGGCCCAGCGCATCGTCAACGGCGAGGTGCCGGAGGGGCTGAAGCACCGCCGCCTGCTGTCGCTCGACATGGCGGCGCTCATCGCGGGCGCCAAGTACCGGGGCGAGTTCGAGGAGCGGCTGAAGGCGGTGCTGAACGATGTCGCCAAACAGGAGGGCAACATCATCCTGTTCATCGACGAGCTGCACACGATGGTCGGTGCCGGGAAGGCGGAAGGCGCCATCGATGCCGGCAACATGCTCAAGCCGGCGCTGGCGCGCGGCGAGCTGCACTGCGTCGGGGCCACCACGCTGGACGAATACCGCAAGTACATCGAAAAGGACGCCGCGCTGGAGCGGCGCTTCCAGAAGGTGCTGGTGGACGAACCCTCGGTGGAGGACACCATCGCCATCCTGCGAGGCCTCAAGGAGAAGTACGAGGTCCATCACGGGGTGGAGATCACCGATCCGGCCATCGTTGCCGCCGCCACCCTGTCGCACCGTTACATCACCGATCGCCAGCTGCCGGACAAGGCGATCGACCTGGTGGACGAGGCCGCCTCCCGCATCCGTATGGAGATCGACTCCAAGCCGGAGGAGATGGACCGCCTCGACCGCCGCCTCATCCAGCTCAAGATCGAACGCGAGGCGCTGAAGAAGGAGACCGACGAGGCCTCCCGCAAGCGGTTGACCGACCTCGAGGAGCAGATCGGGCGGCTGGAGCGGGAGTACGCCGACCTCGACGAGATCTGGAAGTCGGAGAAGTCGGTGCTGCAGGGCACCCAACAGATCAAGGAGGAGCTGGAGCGGGCACGTATGGAGCTGGAGACCGCCCGCCGCGCCGGTGATCTTGCCCGCATGTCGGAGTTGCAGTACGGCCGCATTCCGGACCTGGAGAAGTCACTGCAGATGGCGGCACAGGCTGAACTGGGCGAGACCAAACTGCTGCGCAACCGGGTGACCGACGAGGAGATCGCCGAGGTGGTCTCCAAGTGGACCGGCATCCCGATGGCAAAGATGCTCGAAGGTGAACGGGACAAGCTGCTGCGCATGGAGGAGGCGCTGCATAAGCGTGTCGTGGGACAGGACGAGGCGATCACCGCCGTGGCCAACGCCATCCGCCGCTCCCGCGCCGGGCTCTCCGATCCGAACCGCCCCAACGGCTCGTTCCTGTTCCTCGGCCCCACTGGTGTGGGCAAGACCGAGCTTTGCAAGGCGCTCGCCGAGTTCCTCTTCGACACCGAGGAGGCGATGGTGCGCATCGACATGTCGGAGTTCATGGAGAAGCACTCGGTGGCACGGCTCATCGGCGCGCCGCCCGGTTACGTCGGCTACGAGGAGGGGGGCTATCTGACCGAGATCGTCCGCCGCAAGCCCTACTCGGTGATCCTGATGGACGAGGTGGAGAAGGCCCATCCGGATGTATTCAATGTGCTGTTGCAGGTGCTCGACGACGGTCGCCTCACCGACGGTCAGGGGCGTACCGTGGACTTCCGCAATACGGTCGTGGTGATGACCTCCAACCTTGGTTCGCAGATGATCCAGGAGTTGGCGGGGGAAGAACACTACGACGCGATGAAGGCTGCCGTTATGGAGGTGGTCGGCACTCATTTCCGGCCCGAGTTCATCAACCGCGTGGACGAGGTGGTGGTGTTCCACCCGCTCCTGCAGGAGCAGATCCGCGCCATTGCCGATATCCAGGTGGACTACCTGCGCAAGCGGCTCGCCGATCGCGATATGGGACTGGAGTTGACCTCCGCCGCCCTGGACAAGCTGGCGGAGGCGGGCTTCGACCCGGTCTACGGTGCGCGGCCGCTCAAACGGGCCATTCAGCAGTCGATCGAAAACCCGCTGGCCCAGGAGATCCTCTCCGGGGGCTTCGTCCCGGGCGACACCATCCGGGTCGATGCGGCGGACGGGCGGATGGTGTTCGGCAAGTAACAGATCAACCTGTAGGAGCCCGGCCCCCCGGGCGAACAGCGGCGAAGCCGCTTCAGAATGGGGTGGTACGGTAAGGCGCCATTCGCCCGGAAGGCCGGGCTCCTACTGCGTAACCACCTTCGCATCGATCTCCGTGTCTCCGCGCCTCTGTGGTGAACACTTGTATTGAGATCAGCAGCGGAACTTGGAGGTCTCCGCCTCCACGCTCCGCACCGACTCCATCAGATCGCCGGCCAGCTCGCGCAGCCGGTCGGTGACCTCGCGGGTCATGTGCGCGCCCTCGCTCGCCTCGAGGATGGTGGCGACGATGGTCTCGGTGAGCTGCTGCTGACGCAACACCGCCTCGTTCACCCGCTGGAATTCGCCGTAAAGGGTCTGGATACGCTCGGCGGTTTCACCCAGTTCGCGCTCGGTGACGACCGATGAGGCGGCGACCCCCTCCATGCCGCTCTGGGTCTCCTCCATGATGCGGCCCGCCTGCTCCATGTCGCCTGTGAAGGCACCGATAATCTCGTTGATGGAGTGGGTGAGGGTGGTTGTCTGCAGGGCCAGGTTGCGCACCTCGTCGGCGACCACGGCGAAGCCGCGTCCGGAGTCGCCGGCGCGTGCCGCCTCGATGGCGGCATTCAGCGACAACAGGTTGGTCTGATCCGCGATGGCACCGATCTTCGCCAGCAGCGAGACCATCTCGTCGGACTGGCGACGCAGGTCGGTCATCTTGGCGAAGAACTCCTCCACCTTCTCCGACGCCTTGCGGGTCTGCTCGTTGTTGGTGCGCGCCGTGCCGCGTGTCTTCTCCACCACCTCGACCGTGCTCGCCATGTCGCGTTCGATCACCTCGACCGCCGTGGTCACCTCAGTGGCCGCCAGTTTCACCTCGTCGGCGTGGGCGGCGATGGTCTCCAGCCGGGCGGCGATCTCGCGGGTGCTGCCGGCGATCTGTTCGCTCTGGGTATTCAGGTGGCCGGCTGCCGAGTGTACCGAACCCATCTGCGACTTGATGGCGGTGACGATCTCGTGGATCTTGCCGATGAAGCGGTTGACCAGGCGCGAGAGGGTGCCCATCTCGTGACGCCCCTTCGCCTCCAGTCGGCGGGTGAGGTCGCCGTCGCCGCGGGTGAGATCGGCCATGCTGCCGATGAGGGCGTGAATCGGCCGATAGACCATCAGCCGGAACACCACCAGAATGACCACCACCGCCGGCACCAGCACCGCCCCCAGTACCAGCAGGATGCCGCGCATGTTCTCGGCCTTCTGTTCGGCCGCGAAGCGGGTGTCCATGGTGAGGCGCAGATAGCCGGCGTCCTCGCCCGGCTTCCAGTTGGTGTGACAGGCGATGCACTCCCGTTCGACCGGCAGTGCGTGATAGAACACCGCCCGTTCCTCCTCCAGCCGGTGGGCCAGGTTCTCCTCGAAGGCGATCGCCGGTTCGACCTGGACGTGGCATTCGCCGCAGCCGTCGGGTTCGAGCGTGGCGGTGTGCGCCTTCGCCTGTTCGGTCTCGTGGGCGTCGCGCAGGTTCCAGTCGGCACGCCGGAAGCGGCCGTGGCTCTCCCGGTACAGCGCCTCGTTCGGATTCCTTAGCGCGCCGTCGTTCCCGCGGAGAAACGGCTTGCCCACCGTCACCTCGCCGGAGCGGTAGACCATCAGGCGGGCGCGGGAGAAGAGCGCGGTGTCCGTCACCGTATCGATGCGCGCCACGTTGTCGATGACATCCTGAAAGGTGCGCGGCTGCCCCTTGGCGATGGAGTCGCGGGTCTCGGTCACATAGGAGTCGAGCAGGCTGTAGCCCTCGCGCACGATCCTTTCACTCAGCATCCTGTCCTGTTGGTAGAGCACCGCCGCCACCGAGAGCGCAGCGATCAGGACGATGCTGACCGCGAGATAGAGCATCGCCCGGAAGACGATGGAGCGGGTGAATCGAAGCTGTCCGTCGTCGCTGTCGGTGTTCATCAGAACTTGCGCCGAATCGCCCGTTTGTCGTCGAAGGTGTGGAACATGATCTGCCGCGGGAAGTGCTCGCTGGCGCAGCCGATGCACGGGTGGCCGGCACGGATGCAGGTGTTGGTGTTGCTGTTGTGGCCGTTCACCAGGCAGTCGTTGTAGGTGACCGGCCCCTGGCAGCCCAGTTTGAGCAGGCAGCCCGGATCGCCGATGCGGCGGGCAAAACGTTTCTCCTGGAAGTCCGCGTAATAGACACACCGCTCGTGAATGGTCTCGCCGAAGAAACGCAGGGGGCGACGCCTTGCGTCCAGTTCCGGCAGCTTCCCGGTGCGCGCATAGTGGAGCACGGTGTAGACGAGGTGCTCGGGCTTCATCGGGCAGTTGGGGAGGTTGACCACCGGTGTCGCAATACCCTTCTCGGCCAGGAATTCATCCACCGTCAGCGAGCCGGTGACGGTGCCGTTCATCTTGGGGATGCCGCCCAGGGCGGCACAGGTGCCGGCGGCCACGCAGGCCGCCGCCGGACCGGCCATCTCCTCCATCCACTCCGCAAAGGGGCGCTCGGCCATCATGCAGGCGTGGGGCAGCCCGACCGGGATGCCGCCCTCCACCACCAGCACGTAGGAGAGTTCGGCCGCGTTGGCCCGCTTCAGCAGCTGCGGCACCTGATCGCCGGTGGCGAGCGACAGGTCCGGATGGAAGATCAGGTTGGTGAAGCGGGTGAGGATATCGAACACCGACACATATTCGATGTCGAGAAAACCGGTGGAGCAGCCCGAGCAGGAGGTGCCGTGCAACCAGATGAGATTGACCCGTTTGTCCTTCGGCGCGGCGTCCGCCGCCAGCAGATCGTCGAAGGTGATGAAGCTGGAGGCGCCGGTCGCCACAATGGCGCGGTAGATCCGCCTCAGGGCCTCGCGTCGGGAAACGGCATCATCGAGCATGGACGGTCCTTCGCAGTCAGTGAACGGAGCAGGCCAGACAGGGATCGGTCGAGCGGACGATGCGGGTCATCTCGATCGGGTTTTCGTGATCCGCAACCGCGGTGCCGATGAGCATCTTCTCCACCGGGCCCGGTCGCTCGTCGGCGTCGCGCGGGGAGATGTTCCAGGTGGTGGGCACGATCATCTCGTAGTTGCGGATGTTGCCGTCGCCGTCGGTCTCTATCCAGTGGGCCAGGGCGCCGCGGGTCGCCTCGGTGAGGCCGACCCCGGCGGCGTTCTTCGGCACCGGTCGCTCCTCGAAGGCGAGCTTGTCGGGGACCACCCGGGCGATGTCCCGGCGCAGGGTGTCCAGGGTGAGCTTCGCCAAAATCCAGCGGCTCAGGTGGCGTCCCATCACCGATGGGTAGTGTTCCAGACCGATGCCCAGTTCGCGGTTGGTGCGGTCGACCAGCGCGGTAAGTTGCGGGTTGGTGCCGGCGTGGTAGGTGTTCACCACCCGGGCGGCCGGACCCACCTCCATCACGGCACCGCCGTAGCGCGGTGCCCGCGCCCAGCTGTATTTGCCGTCGGGCTTGGCGTGTTCGGTCTTGTAGGCGGCCCATGAGATCGGCTGCAACCGCCCCACCTTGCCGGGACGTACCCCCCGGTCGGGCTGGTTGTCGTACCAGGAGTAGCGGTGGTCCTCGGTGATGCGGGCGAGGTCGAGCGGCTCGTATTTGCCGTTGACGGTGGCGCCGCCGGCGATGAGATGACCGCTGCCGTCCGCCTGGGGGAGGTAGGGGTAGGAGAGCAGGTTGCCGTAGCCCCGCCCCTGTTCGAAATAGTCCGGAAAGGCGCCCGCGACGCCGAGGAGATCGTGGCGGTAACTGTTCTCGATGAACGGCGCCACCTTCTCCAGCAGGCTTTCGTAACGGGCGATGAGGTCCAGTGTCGGAGTGGTGGTCACCCCGCCCGCCTCGATGGTCACCGGGTGCGGCGCCTTGCCGCCGAACAGGGCCACCATCTTGTGCAGATCGGCCATCACCGGCAGCGCCGCCAGATAGTTGTGGATGGCGGAGACGTTGAGTTCCCGGTCGGTCGCGTAGGCGGCCTGGTAGCGGGGCAGAAAGGGGGCAGCGGGGAACACCTTGTTGCTGGCCAGCTCGCTCTTCACCCAGTCGCGCAGTCCGTTCAGCGCACCGTCCCCGCCGCGGTAATCAAGAACGGCGGTGATATCGATGAAGTCGAGGGCGCTCAGGGTGTAGAAGTGGAGCAGGTAGTCCTGGAGTTGGTAGGCGCCGACGATCAGGTTGCGCAGGAGCTGACCGTTCTCGTTCGGCTTCAGCCCCATGGCGTCCTCCAGCGCCAGGGAGGCCGCCTCGGCGTGGGCGTAGGGACAGACGCCGCAGACCCGCTGCGTCACCTGCTGCGCCACGCGCGCATCGTGGCCGATCAGCGCCGCCTCGATGCCGCGGAACATCTCCGCCGAACAGCGGGCATCCACGACCCGCCCCTCCTCGACCCGCGTCTCGAAGCGCAGATGCCCCTCGATGCGGGTCATCGGATCGACCACCACCCGGCGTGCCGTCATTACCCCCCCTTCTGATTTTTTTTCGAAGCTAGCACGGGCTGAAACGGCGCGGCAACTTGCATGGGGCAAACCGAAGAAAATAGATAACTAATCTGATTTTGCGCAGAAAAAAGTGGTGTTTCGCCTCCTCTTCAGGCTGGAATTTACGGCATACGCTGCCGTCGAAGGATCACTTCCCGGGCGTGAAGCTGAACTTCTGTCCGCCGACCGAGGCCTCGTACATCAGACCGCCCTTGGCCTGGGTGAAGATGGCCACGCCGTTGCTGTAGTCGGCGTCGGCCGAGGCGCCGGCGGTAACCGCCACGGCGGAGGCCTGGGCCCCCAGTTCGAAGTTGCCGCCGGTGAAGCGGTCGAGCGCCGCCTTGTCCTTGAAGAAGATGATCTCGCTGTAGGCCTGGCCGCCGAGCTGGAAGCCGACGGTGACCTGGGTCAGCTTGGCCGTGCCGATGAGTCTGCCCTGCCGAAATACTTCGCCCTCACCGTATGCGGCACCGATGCCGATGCCGCCCTTGCCGACAGTGGGGAACACGGCGTAGCCGTAGGCCTTTTGAAAGAACACCTTCATGCCCGGGTCGCTGTTCCTGAAGCGGGCGATGGCCTCGGCCACTTTCGTGTTGTCGACCTTCTGGTCCTTGGCCTCCTCCTCCGCGAGCGGGTTCCAGCCGGTGCTAGCCGGTCCGGCGGAGAGAAGCGCGCAAATGGCGGTGGCGGCAAAAAAGGCTCTATTCATGTCACTGCTCCCTGTCAGGTTGAGAGAAAAAGGACGTCTGCTACGTCGTCGTGTGCACGTCGTAGCAGTTCCTCACCCAGTTCCGGTTGCTCCACCAACTGCCCACGGGCCACCTTCCGCCAGGCGGGCAGGTCGCCGAGCTCGCTCGGCAGATTGCGGTGCAGCGGGGCCTCGCCGGCGGCGAGGATCTGGGCGGCGATGATCACATCGACGTAATCGGGGTGGGGGCTCGAATCCCGGTACCAGTCTTCGGCATTTGCCGCCACATCCACCATCTCATCACCGAACTGCCACTGACGGAGCAGCATTGCGCCGATCGGGACCCGCAAGCGATCGAGGGCGATCTCCAACTGAGCGGGATCGGCGCTCAGCTCGGGAAACCGCCCGGCGTAATCGATCACGGGCAGCAGGCCGATGTCGTGCAGCAGACCGACCAGCATGCCCCGGTCCGGATCGAGTCCGGCGGTCCGTTCGGCCAGAGTGAAGGCGATCGCCGCCACCAGCGCGCTGTGGCGCCACAACGCCCCCATTCGCGCCCGCAACAGTGACGATTCGGTACGGAACAGGCCGCGGAGGGTGTAGGTCAGCACCAGGTTGCGGGTAACCTCCAGTCCCAGGAACGCCACCGCCGTGCGCAGGGTGCTAATAGGGGTGCGCGGCGCATAGAGCGGACTGTTGGCGGCCTGCACCAGGCGTGCGGCGAGCACCGGGTCGCTCTGGATGATACGGGCGATGCGCACGACGTCGGCATGCGGGTCGTTCGCAGCCTCCCGCACCCGCAGTGCGATATCGGGCAGGTGCGGCAATTCCAGATCACCGGCCATGAAATCGTGGTAAAGGCGATGAAACAGGCGTAGGTCCGGCTCCGGTGAATCCGCGTGAATCTCCTCCAACCCGAGGCCCTGTACGGGGCACCCGGCCAGCACGTCGAGGAGGTTTTCGGCAATGCGGATGTAGCGCACCGGCGAGAGTGCGGTGAGGGTGGCGGGGCGCGGGGTACCCGGCGCAAGCGGCTCAAGTGCCTCGGGGGCGTTCTGATCCAATTCGCGGCGGACCCCTTCCGGCCCCTCGATCACAACGCGGCCAGCCACCAGGTAGTAGACCCAGGCGTCATGTTGGCCCCGGGCGAAGAGCTGGCGGCCGGCCGGCAGCTCTTCCAGATGCACCTTCCCCGCCAACTCCTCGATGGCGTTGGCGTCCATGTCACGAATGGGGGTCAGCCGCCGCAGCAGCCTGCGGTCGACCAGAGGTTCCGTCATGGGGGTCTCCTGCCGTCCCGCTAATCTAACAGAACCCCCGGGGGCGGCACAGGGACTGTATTCCGGTTTTAACTGGTGGCCACAATCGGCATTGATCGGCAAACCAGCCCAGAGGGCACGGCGATATGGAAGGGAGGCACTCTGGTTCGGCCAGCTTACGGGGCGGCACCTGGACACATCTGTCGATGTACGCCCCCCCTTTACGATGGGTGCCCGCATCGCGCCGAGAGCAGTCGGCGCTCCTCAGGGCGGGTCTCGACCATCTGTGAGCTCTGCACTGAACATCCCTTTCCGCGTCACAGGTGCCGGTCGATAAACTCACGGATGAAGGGGGCGGAACGGGCACTGGCGAAACGGTCCACTTCGTTGCCGTCGACGAACAGCACCACGGTGGGGAAGCCGCGCACCTGGTAGTGCCCGGCGAGCTTCATGTTCTCGCCCTCGTCCACCTCCACCTTCGCCAGCCGCACGCGGCCGGCGTAGTCGGCGACCACCCGTTCGAGCACCGGCGCGAGCACCAGGCAGGGAGAGCACCACTCGGCCCAGAAATCGACCAGAACGGGCATCTCGCGGGAGGCCTCGATCACCTCGGTGTCGAACTGGTCGAGGTTGGCGTTGATGATAGGTGATGGGTGCATGGGTATCCTTCAGAAATGCGGAATTCTGCTGAGGTGCGACCGGATGTGCAACCGGTGAAATTGAGGAGAGAGGAGCTCCACGCCTGGGAGGTGGCCCCCGCCGAGGCGCGGGCGATTCAGGAGCGGCTGCGGGGGCGGGTGGAACGGTCCGATCGGCTGGGTGCCATCGTGCACGTGGCGGGTGTGGATGTGGGTTTCGAGGGAGGGGGGAAAATCACTCGTGCCGCGGTCGTGGTCCTCGACTTTCCCTCGCTCCAGCCGGTGGACAGCGCGCTCGCCCGGCGCCCGACCACCTTCCCCTACGTGCCCGGCCTGCTTTCGTTCCGTGAGATTCCGGCCGTGCTGAAGGCGTTGGAACAGTTGCGCATCAGTCCGGACCTCCTGCTCTGCGACGGGCAGGGTATCGCCCACCCGCGCCGCTTCGGCCTCGCCAGCCACCTGGGGGTCATCTGCGATCTGCCCAGCATCGGCGTCGCCAAAACACGCCTCATCGGTGAGTATGCGCCTGTCCCTGACCGGCGCGGAGCCTGGCAGCCGCTGCTGGACGGGGAGGAGGTGATTGGGGCGGTACTGCGCACCCGGGTGGGGGTGAAGCCGGTGTTCATTTCGACCGGTCACCGGGTCTCGCTGGAGAGCGCCGTGCGTATCGTCCTCGACTGCACCCCGCGCTACCGGCTTCCGGAAACCACCCGCTGCGCGCATCGGCTCGCCTCGGGATAGCACGGGTACGTGTTACCTTTTCTTGGAGATGCCGGGAATGCTTGCCCAAGGCTCGATCCGCTCCAGGCGGTAGCCGAATTGGTAGACGGCACTCAGTCGCCACCCCTTGTGAGGGAACAGCGAGAGCTTGCGGCGAACACGGCTGATGTGGGTGTCGAGCGTGCGCTGCGAGGCGTCGTCGGAACCCCAGACCGCCTCCAGCATCTCCGTGCGCGCCAGCACATTACCCAGGTTTCGGAACAGCATTCGGGCGAGGACATACTCCTTTCGCGTAAGCCGGAGGCGCATGCCGTGGTAGAAGACCACATGCGAGTCGTCATCGAAGTGGTAGGGTCCAATCCGCGGTCCTTCATTACGGCTGCCGACCGCGCGCCGGTGGATCGCCTCCAGGCGGGCGATCATCTCGCCGCGCTTGACCGGCTTGGTCATGTAGTCGTCGGCCCCGTGCTGCAGGGCGCGGACGATGTCCTGCTCCCGCTTGCGGCGGGTGACGAAGAGCACGGGGGTCGCAAGCCCGCGGTTTTCTCGGATGTGGTCAAGCACGGTCAGCCCGCTGATGTCAGGAAGCATCCAGTCGAGCACCATCGCTCCGTACCGCTCCCGCTCGAGTTTCACCAGCAGTTCACCACCGCTGGCGAAACGGTGACAGCTGAAACCGGCCTCCTCCAGCCACAGACTGAAGAGTGCGGCCTGCTCGCTGTCGTCCTCCACTAGCGCGACTCGCATCGGCTTACCCCTTCCTCATCGTCCAAAAGAATCCTTGCCCGCCGGTCCCTGGATGCGGCTATCCGGCGTTCATCACCCTCACTGCATTCGGGAGCATCTCCTCGAGCGGCACCGGCCGTTCGATGCCGAATCCCTGGCCGTAGTCCACGCCGAGTGACCGGAGGAGACTCAGAGTCTCCTCATCCTCCACAAATTCACCGATGGTCGCGATCCCCATGACATGGCCGATTTCGTTGACCGCCTCGACGATGGCGCGGTCCATCGGGTCGCGCACCATGTCGCGGACGAACGCGCCGTCGATCTTGAGATAGTCCACCGGCAGGTTCTTCAGATAGGCGAACGAGGAGAGCCCCGCGCCGAAGTCGTCGAGCGCAAACCGGCACCCCAGGCGCTTGAGCTCACCGATGAGACGATTGGCGTGGGTGAAGTTGCTGATGGCGGCGGTTTCGGTGATTTCAAAGCAGACCGCCTCGGGCGGTATCTCATTTTCGTTCAGCCGGTCGCGAATGAAGTCGAGCAGGTGCTCGTCGCCCAAAGATCCCCCCGAAAGATTGATGGCGAACACGCAGGGATGCTGCGCATAGGAGTCGCGGCAGTGGGTGGCGAAATGGGCAAAGGTCTGTCGAATGACCCAACGATCGATGGTGGGCATCAGGTTGTAGCGTTCGGCCGCCGGAATGAAGGCGCCAGGGGGAATCAGGTGTCCGTGGATATCGATCATCCTGATCAGCACCTCGTAGTGGATCGGATGGTCATGGTCCGTCTGCAGGGGGACGATGCTCTGCCGGTAAAGGCGGAAGCGGTTCTGCTCGAACGCCTCGCTGATGCGGGCTATCCACTGCATCTCCCCGTGCCGCTGCGCCAGCTCCTCGTCGTCTGGCTGATAGACGTGGACGCGATTGCGGCCCATGTCCTTGGCCGCATAGCAGGCCACGTCGGCAGCGCTGAGCAGTTCGCTACGCCCGGGCCCGGCCGCATCGATGGGCACCAGACCGATACTGACGCCGACCTCGAAGCTTTTGTCCTGCCACGTAAAGCGGAACTCTCTGACGGTCTGACGAAGCTCTTCGGCGATGTGCAGCGCATTCTCCAGCGTGCACCCCTCCAGCAGCACGCCGAACTCGTCGCCGCCGAGCCGCGCCAGGGTGTCGCGTTCACGAATGGTCTTCTGCAGCAGCAGTGTGAGCTGGCGCAGCAACTCGTCGCCGGCAACGTGGCCGCAGGTATCATTGACCACCTTGAACTGATCCAGGTCCAGATAGCAGAGCGCATGGTGGCGGTGCTCGTCGAGCACGCCCAGCGCCGTGTCCAGCCGCCGTTCGAATTCGGCCCGGTTGACCAGGCCGGTCAGCGGATCGTGGGTCGCCTGCCAGGAGAGCTCGTGCGCCAGCAGCCTTGCTTCGCTGACGTCGTTGAACACCAGGACCACCCCGGTGACCTGGCCGCGCCGGTCACGAATCGGTGCGGCGGAGTCCTCGATGGCGATCTCGGTGCCATCGGGGCGGGTCAGCAGTTTGTGGCCGTTGCGGCCGATGGGGCTCTGTTCGCGCAGGCAGCGCTCGGCCGGATCGTCGAGCGGTGTGCGGCTGACCTCGTCGATGGTGTGGAAGACCTCTTTCAGAAACCGGCCACGGGCCTGTGCAGCGGTGTAGTGGGTGAAGGACTCCGCAACCGGGTTCATGTAATCGATAACACCCGCTGCATCGGTGGTAATCACCGCATCGCCGATGGAGTGGAGTGTCACCAGCGCCCGCTCTTTCTCCTGGTGCAGCGCATTTTCCGCCCCTCGCCGCGCTGCAATATCCAGCCGCAGGCGGTGGTTGATCGCGCGCAGGTCGGCGGTGCGATCATGCACGCGTTGCTCCATGGCGTTACGGGCATCCTTCAGCAGCTCGGCGTGTTCCCGGGCCGTCTCCGCCATCTTCCGATCGAATGAGGCGGTGACCAGTGCCACGGCGACCGGCAGCATGGCTGCCAATGCGATAATCGCGGCCAGCGAACCGGAGGAGGCGCCGGAGTCATCCGTCATGGGCATGCCGTCGGGAACGATGATCACCGCCGCCATCCCCAGGTAGTGCATACCGGCGATGGCTATTCCCAGCATGAGGGCGCTCACTGCCAGCCGCAGGCCCCCGCGATGGGGGCGCTGCGAGCGCAACCGGAAGGCGGAGCCCAGGGCGAAGAACGAGGCGGTGATCGCGGTACCGATAGAGGCGGCCAACAGCCAGGGCTGGTAGTGGACCGTCGCCCCCATGCGCATGGAGTCCATGCCCAGGTAGTGCATGGCGCTTATGCCGGCACCTAGAACCAGTGCGCCGGTCGTGAGGCGTGAGAAGGAGATGCGTGGTCGGCTGACCAGGAACAGCGCCAGTCCGGAGGCGGCGACGATCGGCACCATGGAAATCAGGGTTGTGGGGAGGTCGTAGCGAACCGGCATGCCCGGTACGGAGAAGGCCAGCATGCCGACAAAGTGCATGGCCCAGATGCCGAACCCTAGCGTGGTTGCACCGCCCAGCAGCCACACCCGCTGGACGAACCCCTGACTGCCAACCGCTCTTCCGGCCAGGTTCAGAGCCGCATAGGAAACCACGACCGCTATCAGGATCGAGAGGGTAACCAGCTGCGGGTCATAGGTCCCGAGGAAAGCCGTGTCGGGTAAGTACATGAAAAACCGGGGCGGTGAATCCGTTATGGTTATTGTCAGCAAGGGATGGTAGCACCAACCGCCCGGTACTCACAGCGCCTCGCCGCCGTCCGAATCGGACCCCTCCATCTCGAACAGAACCGCATTGAATCCGGCCGCACGCCCACTCGGATCACGGACGGTGGTGATTGAGAGGTGCCGGATGGTCGGTGTGTCGGCCCCAATAGCGACCCTACCCCGCCAACTGTCGTACTGCTGCACGGTGGTGACAAGTGTATCTGGACAGGTTGCGCCTTCGATGCGGACGCCGATCGCGTCCATCGTGCGCCCCGCCAGATCCTCATCGGCACCGAGCAGGCGGTTCATTGCCGGGTTGGCGTAGGTGATGCACCCTTGTGGGTCGAGCAGCAGTGTCGGATCGGCCGACTGCTCGATCGCCGCATGCAGAAAGCGGAAGTCGAGGCCGGGGTGGGGAAGGTCGGCCGGGCGGGTGAGTATGTGAATGGCGTAATGAAACGCCCCCTCCGGGTCGAACAGCGGCAGCGCGTGGGAGCGCAGCAGCTCCCCTGTTTCCAGCAGCAGCTCCTCGACCGCCTGGCGCTCCTCGGCCCGCCGTTCACGCCCGTGGTGCAGGGCCACCCGGCAGCCCGGCAGCGGCAGTTCGCGCTTCGGGAAGACCTGCCAGTACGGGCGCCCGATAATCGCATCGACCGGGTCGCTGCAACACTGCAGGTAGGCGCGGTTGACACGCACCAGGCGTCCCTCCCGGTCGTGGATGAAGACCGGGTCACGTATCGCTTCCAGCAGAATCTCCCATGTGGCAAGCGGGTCGTCGTAGGTGAGTCCGTCCCATTCGTGCATGCGGCTTTCTCGTGTGCTGCCTGTATTTGCCGGCGGTCGCACCGGCACTGTGGTTCCCGTATCTTACTTATGCAACACAGAAACGCTACGCTGTGTGCCAGCCGGGAGTGGCGAACACATGCCCGGCCAACAACAAAAAGCGGTAAGAGGGGCTTATGGGAGAGAAGCGGTTTCTGCCCGGGAGGGAGTTTCCCGGCCTCCTGGGCGAGTTGAAAGATGCCGGCTACGGCCTGATTGGACCACGTGTGCGGGACGGGGCGATCGTTTACGACCGTCTCGATGACGCAGATACGATGCCGATCGGGCTTCGCACTCGACAGGCGCCCGGCCGTTACCGGCTGGAGGCGGCGGGCGATACGCGCCGGTTCGCCTGGGCCAATGGCCCGCAGGCCCTTAAGCCTTTGGTGTTTGCCCCCGAGGAGCGGCTCTGGCGAGTGGAGCGGGGGGAGGCTGGCCTCCGGTTTGTGGAGACCCTGCCGGAACCGCAACGGCGTGCCGTGGTCGGTGTGCGTCCCTGCGACCTGGCTGCGCTGGCCCTTCAGGACGCCCACTTCATCGGCCGTTTCCCCGAGTCCCACTACGCCCGCCGCCGCGAGGGATTGTTCCTGGTGGCGGTCAACTGCAGCCACCCGGCCGAGACCTGTTTCTGTGCCTCCACCGGTGACGGCCCGGCGGCGAGTGGTGGCTTCGACCTGCTGTTGGATGAGCTGGACGACGGCTTCATCGTCGAGGCGGGCAGCGATGCAGGTCGGGCAGTGCTGGAGGCGCTTGCCCTGGCCGCTCCCCATGCCGAACAGGTGGAACAGGCGGGCGCGCAGGTCAAACTCGCCGCCGATACGCAGACCCGGGCGCTCCCGTCACGAAATCTCGCCGAGGCCCTGTTCGCCAACCTGGACCACCCGCGCTGGGGGGCGGTGGCGGAGCGCTGTCTCTCCTGCGCCAACTGCACCCAGGTCTGCCCCACCTGCTTCTGCCACAACTATTCGGATGAGCCGGCGCTCGATGGTATCAGCAGCGAAAACCTCCGGCGCTGGGACTCCTGCTTCACCGAGGGGCACAGCTACATCCACGGGTGGGTGCTCCGGCCCGATACCGCCAAGCGCTACCGGCAGTGGATGACCCACAAGCTGGGGAGCTGGCACGAGCAGTTCGGCCGCTCCGGCTGTGTCGGCTGCGGGCGCTGCATCGCCTGGTGTCCCGCGGGGATCGATTTCACCGAGGAAGCCGCCGCGGTGATCGGGGGAGGGGCTGAGTCATGAAAGCCGAATCACGCACCATTCTGCCCCACGAGGCGGAGATCATCGAGCGCACCGACGAGGGGCACTACATCTACACCCTGCGGCTGCGCTTCACCGACCCGGTGATGCACCAGGCGTACAGCTTCGAGCCGGGCCAGTTCAACATGCTCTACCTGCCGGGGGTGGGGGAGGTGCCCATCTCCATCGTCTCCGACCCGGAGGACGACCACCTCTACGACCACACCATCCGCGCCGTCGGCCGCGTCACCCGTGCGCTGATGCGGTTGAAAAAGGGTGATCGCATCGGTGTGCGCGGACCCTTCGGCCGAGGGTGGCCGATGGCCGAGGCGAAGGGCAAGGATGTACTCATCGCCACCGGCGGTCTCGGCTGTGCGCCAGTGGTCTCGGTGATCAACTACATCCTGCGCCGTCGCGCCGAGTTCGGCCGCCTCACCATCCTGCAGGGCGTGAAGCATGCGGATGAACTCATCTGGCGCGAGCGCTACGAGGCGTGGGCGAAACTGCCGGATACCCGGGTGCTGCTGACCGCCGACAAGGGGGCGCAGGGGTGGCCGTTCCGCTCCGGGCTCATCACCGCCTGCCTGGACGAGGTGGAACTGCAACCGGACCGCACCCTGGCGATGATGTGCGGCCCGCCCGGCATGATGGCGGCGGTCGCCTCCGACCTGCAGAAGCGCGGCATGAGCGCGGACCGGCTCTACCTCAGCATGGAGCGCAACATGCAGTGCGGCATCGGCAAGTGCGGCCACTGCCAGATCGGCGGCAGGTTCTGCTGCAGGGACGGCCCGGTCTTCACCTTCGAGGAGATGACGCCGCTGATGAGCGTGCCCGGGTTTTAAATAAACATTTTCACCGTGGAGGTCGCGGAGGACGCAGAGAAAAGCGATTCGCAGAAAATACCTGGACCGCTTCGGGAGCGCACCCTTCAACGATTCTCCCAAGGGGATGTCACGAGCAGGGGCTGCCCTTTCATCAGGAGGTCGGAGCCGGTCGACCACTTGAAGTGGGGATTCTCTGCGTCTTTCGGCAACTGCTCCATGCGTTGCTCTAACTTCTGCATCCATGCAGTCGTGCGACCTCTGCGGTCGATACAACAGCGTTCCAGGAGGAGCGATGGCGAAGATCACTGAAGGCAAGCCGCGGGTTGCGGTGCACAAGTTCAGCTCCTGCGACGGCTGCCAGCTGGCTTTTCTGAATGCGGGGCCGGCGCTGGTGGAGCTCGCGGGTTTGATCGACATCGTCCACTTCGCCGAGGCGGGCTGGGTGGACGAGGAGGCGGCGGCGGACATCGCCTTTGTCGAAGGGAGCATTACCACCCCCGGCGAGGCGGAGCGGATCAAGGCGGTGCGCGAACACAGCGATTATCTGGTTGCGCTCGGTTCGTGCGCCACCGCGGGCGGCCTGCAGGCGCTGAGGAATATGGCGGATGGCGACGCCTGGATGGCCGGCGTCTACGCCCGTCCCGACTACATCAGGACCCTGCCCACCTCCACCGCCATTTCCGAACACGTGCGGGTGGACCTGGAGCTGTGGGGCTGCCCGGTCAACACCCGGCAGGTGATGCAGGTGGTCCGCTCGCTTCTGTCCGGGGCCGCACCGGCGGTGGAGCGGGACAAGGTGTGCCTGGAGTGCAAGCGCAAGGGCACCGTCTGCACCCTGGTCACGCAGGGCACCCCCTGCATGGGGCCGGTGACCCAGACCGGCTGCGGTGCGCTCTGCCCTTCGTTCGGACGTGACTGCTTCGCCTGCTACGGTCCGGCGGAGAACCCCAATACGGCCTCCCTGGCGCGCCGTTTCGAAGGGCTCGGGTTGGTGCCCGAAGCGATCGCCCGGCGCTTTCTGTTCATCAACAACCACGCGGCCCCCTTTCTCGACGAGGGCGAGCAGTGGCTGGAGCGTTCGAAATGACAGGACAAAACGATCAGGAGCATCGCACGTTCGCCGTGCGGGTGCCGGTGCTGGCGCGCGTGGAGGGCGAGGGGGCGCTCAACATCCGGGTCAACGAAGGGCGGATCGAACACCTGGAGCTGCACATCTTCGAGCCCCCGCGCCTGTTCGAAAAGTTCCTCGAGGGACGCAGCTACACCGACGTACCGGACACGGTGGCGCGCATCTGCGGCATCTGCCCGGTCGCCTACCAGATGAGTGCAGTCCACGCCATCGAGGGGATCTTCAGTATGCAGCCGGGTCCCTGGGTGCGGGAGATGCGGCGGCTCTTCTATTGCGGTGAGTGGCTGGAGAGCCATGCGCTGCACGTCCACCTGCTCGCCGCTCCCGATTTTCTGGGGTTCCCCAACGCCATTGCCATGGCATCGAAATATCCCGACGAGGTGCGGCGTGGTCTTGATCTACAGGACCTCGGCAATTCACTGGTTCGGCTGCTCGGTGCCCGCTCGGTACATCCGGTCGGTGCCCGGGTGGGCGGTTTCTTTCATGCGCCCTCCCGAAGCGAGGTCGAAAAACTGCTGGCGCGTTGTCGTGCCGCCCTGCCCGGTGCGGCAGAACTGGTCCACTGGACCGCGGCCATTCCGATGCCGGATGACCCGCAGCACTTCACGGCCGTCGCCCTGCGCCATCCGGGGGAATACCCGATGAACGAGGGCCGCCTGGTTTCCAGCGACGGGCTCGATATCGACATCGGCGAGTGGCAGGCGCACTTCGCCGAATCACAGGTGCCGCACTCGACCGCCTTCCACGCCCACCTGCACGGCAAGCCCTATCTGGTCGGACCGCTGGCGCGGGTGAACCTGAACTATGACCGGCTGCCGGAGAGTGTGCGGGCGAACGCCGAGGCCGCCGGGCTGCGCTTCCCCAGCGCCAACATGTTCCACAGCGCCGCCGCCCGCGCGGTGGAGATCCACTACGCCCTGCTGGAGGCGATCCGTATCCTGGAAGAGTACCGCGAACCGGCCACCCCTTTTGTCGAGGCCACCCCGAAGGCCGGGGTCGGGTTCGGCTGCACCGAGGCGCCACGCGGCGTGTTGTGGCACCGCTGGGAGGTGGACGATGCCGGCCGGGTGGTCGCGGCGACCATCGTCCCGCCTACCAGCCAGAACCAGGCACGTATCGAGGAGGACCTGCGCCGCTCACTGGAGGCGTTCGGTTTCGAACACGAGGATGATGCCATCCGTCTGCGCAGCGAAATGGTGGTGCGCAACTACGACCCCTGTATCTCCTGTTCCACCCACTTTCTCAAGGTGCAGGTAGATCAAATCTGCCGTGATCAATGACCTCCCGCTAAGAGGGCGGTTTCCGAAAAGCGGATTCGGCACATTGAGATTTTGCGTCCTGCGAGCCGGGCGGATTTGCCCTCAATAACCCTGTGGCTATAGTTATTGGTGTGGTTTAGCTGCACGGACTGCCTTCAATGGACGCGAGAATAAGAATAATCGGCGTGGGTTCACCGTTCGGGACTGATCGGCTCGGCTGGGCGGCGATCGACCATCTGCGTGCGGAAGGGGTGGAACAGAGGCGGTCGGCGGGAGAGGTCCTGCTTGCGTCCGAAGACCGCCCCGGCCTCGGACTACTGGTGGCGATGCGCGGTGCGGAGTTGGCAATTCTCATCGACGCCATGCATTCGGGACTGCCCTTCGGCACCGTGCGCCGACTCGACCCGAGCCAACTAATCCGCCAGGCGGGACCCATCTCGAGCCACGACATCGGGGTTGCCGAAACCCTGGCGATGGGTGCGACCTTGGGTGATCTGCCTCCGCGGCTGCTGATTCTGGGAATCGAGGCCGGGGGTGACGGAGTGGGTGCCGCGCCCGATTTTTCCCCCTTGCTGAGGTTGGTGGAGGAGGCCATGGCCGATGTGCCGGAAACCCCGGTCCCGGAGGCGGATTACTCCTCCCGGTTGCAGCCGTTCGGACACCACCAGTAACGGTTTGTCTCGCCCGGTGGTTCGATGCGGGCACGTTCGATTGTCCACCGGGCGCCGCAGGCACGGCAGCGCAGGGACGCAGTTTTGCCCTCGGTCATGGTCACCTCGACCCCTCTCTTTAGCAGGGCCGCCTCTGTCTCGCCGGTTCCGATTTTTATCTCACTCATAGGTAGATCATCTTGCGGGTCATGCCGCCATCGACCACGAAGTTCTGGCCGGTAACGAAATCGTTGGCCGGGTCGGCCAGGAACAGCACCAGGCGGGCGATATCCTCGGGCGTGCCGACACGTCCGGCCGGGTGCTGGGTGTGGTCTTCATTGCTGAGCGCGTCCGGCCGGCGCACGCTCTGTTTCTTCCAGCCGCTGACGTCGATCCACCCTGGGGAGATGCAGTTGACCCGCACCTCCGGTCCGAGGCTCATCGCCAGTGCGTGGGTGAGGGCGGTGATGCCCCCCTTGCTGGCCGAGTAGGCCTCGGTGCCCGGCTCCGACATCAGCGCGCGGGTGGAGCCGATGTTGACGATGCTACCGCGGTTGGCCCGCAGGTGGGGGGCCGCCTCCCGCGCACAGAGAAACGGGCCGGTCAGGTTTACCGCCAGCACCCGATCCCACTCCGCCCGCTCAAGCTGGTCCACCGGGCCGTTGGCGAGGATGGCGGCATTGTTCACCAGCAGGGTCAGATCACCCATCTCCACCGCCGCCGCCACCGCATGCCTTACCTGCTCCTCGTCCGCCACGTCGGTGTGGACGAACCGCGCCGTGCCGAGCGCGGCCAGTTCGGTGGCGCTCTCCTCGCCCGCCTCGCGGTCGTATTCCGCCAGCAGGACCGCATAGCCCTTTTTCAGCAGGGCGATGGCGATCCCCTTGCCGATGCCCTGTCCGCCGCCGGTGATGATGGCTGATTTCATGATGGCTGGTTGTGGTTGCTGGTCGTGGGCCGGTAGGGCGCAATCTTATTGCGCCGTTCGCTGCGGAGTAGTTCAATTCTAAGCCCGAGCTAGCGGTTTTCGCCCTGAGATATCCGCCGCAGCACCCAGTCGAGGCCTGCGTGGGGGAGCAGTCGGCGCAGGGTTGCGAACAGGTGGGTGGGGAAGGTGACGTAGTAGCGTGCCTTCGGCCGCGGGCTCTCCAGGGCGTGAATCAGTTTCTTGACCACCGCCTCCGGCGGCAGCGTGAACGGTGCCGCCGGCCCTTTCTTCTGCAGCCGCCGCTCCATGCCCTCATAGACCTCCCGAAACGGGCTCGCCTCCCGGTCGATGTGCTCCCGGTAGCGGGCCATCGCATTGGCACGGAAGCGGCTGGTGATGGGGCCCGGTTCGATCAGACTGACGTGGATGCCGGTGCCGTGAAGCTCCAGCCGCAGGGTGTCGGTCAATCCCTCCAGGGCGAACTTGCTGGCGTTGTAGGCGCCGCGAAACGGCAGGGTGATCAGCCCCAGCACCGAGCTGTTCTGGACGATGCGGCCGTGCCCCTGCCGGCGCATCACCGGGATCACCCGGCAGGTCAGCTCGTGGGTGCCGAACAGGTTGGTCTCGAACTGTGTCCGCAGCACCTCGCGCCGCAGGTCCTCCACCGCCCCCGGCTGACCGTAGGCGCCGTTGTTGAACAGGGCGTCCAGTGTCCCGCCGGTGCGCGAGAGTACCTCCTCCACCGCGGCGTCAATGGACGCGGAATCGGTCAGATCCAGCCGCAGCGACTCCAGTCCGGTCTCCGCCAGCCGCGCCACGTCCTCCGCCCTGCGCGCGGTGGCGAACACGCGATAGCCCCGCCGGGCCAGCATCTCCGCCGCGCACAATCCGATGCCCGAGGAGCAGCCGGTAATCAGAATGGTCTTCATGGGGGCGGATTGTCGGCGGGAAACGGCTGTGCAGGCAAACACTGCCCTGCCGTGGCTTATTAAAGGCAGCCCTTAATCAAGGCTAAGCGGCGGGATTTTATTAAAGGTTTGTTGAATGGCCTGTTCCATGGGACAGGTCAGTCGGCCCAGAGGGTGGCAAGTTCCAGGTCGGCGGCCTCGAAGGGGGCGATGCGGACCCGGTCGTCATTCTCGAAAGCATCGAGCAGCAGCCACTTGCCCTCGCGGTTTTCGAACGCCTCCAGGGTCCGCAGATCGGGATCCACCAGCCAGCAGTGCCGGACGCCGGCGCCGGCATAGATGGGCAGCTTCTCCACCCGATCGATGCGGGCGGTACCGGGGGAGAGGATTTCGCAGACCCAGTCGGGGGGCAGTTCGAACCAGGCGGTTTCGGGCAGGGCGGGCATCCGCTCGCGCCGCCAGCCGGCGATGTCCGGGACCAGTACGTGTTCGCCCAGGTGGATCTCCGGTTTCTTGAGGATCCACCATCCGTCTGGCTGCGGATGGTCGTAGTGAGCGATGAGGTGAAAGCTTAGTGAGCTGCCTGTCCGAGTTGCTCGGGGCGCCAGTAACCTGCTCGCGTGAAGCCGGCCATTGACGATCTCCCCGATGCGATTCTCCGGCAGCCGAAGCAGCTCTTCATAAATCGCTCGCTCCATTTCTTTCCTTCCCTATGGCCCCCTCTGATTCTATGCCGTCGGGCAAGGTGATTCACGCCAGCAGTACGGCAACGATGCCGGTGAGAAAGATGCCGTCGAAGGTGCCGGCGCCGCCGATGGAGGCGACCGGCGCGCCCAGTTTGCGGATGTCCTTGAGGCGCAGCAGGTCGGCGCCGATCAGTACCCCGAGGGTACCGCAGATATAGGCGAGCGGCGCCGATTGGGACTCGGGGGCCAGGGCGACGGCGACCACGGCGGCGGCAATCGGTGCGATAAAAATCGGCATGCCGATGCCCATGTTCGGGACCGGGCGGGAGATGGCAAAGGAGACTGCGCTCACCAGGGCGGTGGCGAGCAGGATCTGACCGGCTCCGAGCGGGTTGTGGTGAATGAGGTAGAGCGAAAACAGGATAGGGATGAGTCCGCCGCCCACATTGAGCGCGATAAGGGTCTGCCCCGTGAACTCAGACTGTGAAAACTGCCAGATGCGCCACAGCGGTTGTTCAGTGTGCTGCGGTCGGGAGCGCAGCCGGAACAGCGGCAGGTTGATCATGCTGCCGGCGAGGGAGCTGAACAGCAGCAGAAAGGCGGAGCTTTGCGAAAGCCCCAGCTTGTCGAACGCGATGGTCAGCAGGCCGACCTGGACGAAGGCGAGGAGAAAGCCGAGGAGCAGCAGGAACAGCAGCAGGTTGAAAGGCATTAGTGTACTGTTTCACTCTTGGTGGCACTTTCAGCGAGTCACTGGCCGGTCAGATGCAAGACGCGCTTGCGCAGGAATGGCCACTCCCTTTCAAGCAAGCGCAACGCAGCAGATGGGCGGCCAGAGGCTCGCCCGAAGGGAGCCCCCCAAAAACGCCAATGCCGCGTTGCAGTCCTTGACAAGGGCTTGCCATTGCCTGCGGACTGCGCCTTGCCTTGGCGTTTTTGGGGGGCTCTGAAAGCGCCACCAAGAGTGAAACAGTACACTGGCACCTGTTTGAAAGGTACTACGCACCTACGCGGCGCCGCCGGAAACCCGATCGGACGCACGGTCGAAGATGCGGAGGGTGGCCTCCGCCAGCAGCCCCGCCAGCGGGACCGCATTGGTCGGGTGGGCCACCGAATCGCTGCTGGCGATGCGCCCGATACCGGCCGAACGGAGGAGTTCTTCGGCACCGTCGGCGAACAGGGCGTGGGTGACCAGGCACTCGACGCGGGCGGTCCCCGCTGCCACGAGCTGGCGGGCCACCGAGGCCATGGTGCCCCCGGTACTGATCATGTCGTCGACCAGGATCACCTCGCGTCCCGGGTAATCCCGATCCGGCAGCCGGGTCTCCACCTGGCGGTCACCGAACCGCTCCTTGACTGCCACCCCGTAGTCGAGCCCGGCCGGCTCGGCGATGGCGCGGACCCACTGTTGCGATTCGCTGTCGGGTCCGAGAAGCAGCGGGTCGCCGCCATGCGAACGGAGGTACTCCACCATGGCCGGGGCACAGGAGAGCGCTTCCGTATGGATATCCGGCATCACCTCCGAGAGTGCCGCAATGCGGTGCAGGTGGGGGTCGACCGTGAGCACGGCGTCGAAAAGATCGGCAAGGTGGCGCCCCACCACCCGCTGACTGACCGCTTCCCCCGGAGTGAAGGCGATGTCCTGGCGCATATAGCAGAGATAGGGGGCCACCAGGGTGAGGTGATGCGCACCCTGTTCGCGGGCGGTCACCGCAGTGAACATCAGCTCGACCAGCTTGTGGTTGGGGTGGTCGAGAGCGCGGCAGACGAGCACCCGCTCCGGCAGGTCGCACGGCACCACCACCCGGCTCTCTCCGTCCGGAAAACGGTGGATATCCACCTCCCGGTACGGTACCGCCAGGGCATCGGCAAGTGCCTGCCCCTGGGGTCGGTAATCGGCAAAACCAAGTACCAGCACGAATCAGAACTCCATGTAGGTCCTGGTGATCTCGTCCGGGGCGCCGATGGAGTAGCCGGAGTTACGGGCGGTAAAGTTGTGGGCGAAATCGAAGTCCGCCCGGTATTCCGCATGCACCCGGTAGAGCACTTCGCCCTCCTTTACCGGCTCGCCCAGTTTTTTCAACAGGTCGACGCCGGCCCCCTTGTCCATCGGTGCTCCGGCCAGCCGCGCCGTCTTTGCCAGCACAAAATTGTCGATAGCGGTCACCACGCCCTCTCCATCGGCGCACACCTCGAAGCTGAGTGCACCCAGCTCGAGCGGTTTGTTCTGGCGTCCCTGCGCCTCGATGATCGCTTCCATCTTCTCCAGCGCCCGGCCGGACTCGAGGATGTCACGGGCGATGGCGTAACCATAGCCGCCGCGTACGTCGGGGTCGAACTCCAGCACGCGGCCGGCGAGGCGCAGCGCCTTCTGGCGCAGGTCGGCCGGTGCCTCGGGGTCGTTGCGCAGGATCTGCATGGCGTCGCGCGCCTCCAGCACCGCCCCAATGCCCCTTCCCACCGGCTGGGCGCCGTCGGTAATGATCACCTCCAGGTGGATCCCCATGCGGTCGCCGACGTATTCGAACAGCTTGCGTAGCTGCAGCGCCTCGCGCATGTGGCGCACCTTGGCGGTGGGTCCCACCGGGATGTCGATCAGCAGGTGGGTGGAGCCGGCGGCGATCTTCTTGGAGAGGATGGAGGCGATCATCTGCCCCTGGGAGTCGATGCCGAGCGGCCGCTCCACCGAGATGAGGATGTCATCGGCGGGGGCGAGCCGGGCGGTGCCGCCCCAGGCGAGGAAGCCGCGCTGTTCGCGCACCAGGTCGTGGAGAGCGCCCGGATCGAGATCGACCCGCGCCAGCACCTCCATGGTGTCGGCGGTGCCGGCCGGGGAGGTGATGGCACGGCTGGAGGTCTTGGGCATCACCATGCCATGGGCGGTGACGATGGGGACGATGAGCATGGAGGTGCGGTTGCCCGGAATACCGCCGATGCAGTGCTTGTCCGCCACCAGCGGTTCGTGCCAGTCGAGCCGATCCCCCGATTCGGCCATGGCGCGGGTCAGGGAGAGGATCTCCTCCCGATCGAGGCCGTTCTGGCCGGAGGCGACCAGGAAGGCGGCCATCTCCATCTTCGAGTAGCGGTTGGCGGTGATGTCGGCGGTGATGGCGCGGTAGTCCTCAAGGGTCAGCCGCTCGCCGCCGATCTTGCGCCGCACCGAATCCATCGAGGCGGGCAGCTCCGCCTGCGCCACCAGCACCGCCGCCCCTGCCGCCTGTCCGAACTGGGCGAAGGCCTGCTCGGAGAGCCCCAACTCGCCGGGGCCGACGATGTTCGGGTCGTCGACGATATTGAGCACGGCGTTGATGCCGTTGCCGTTGGCCCGGATCTCCACCTTGGTCAGCGCCTGGAACCCCTCCGCCCGGTAGAGTTCGCAGTCGCGGTGCATGTAGGCGACGTTTTCCCGGTAGGTGTCGATGGCGACCCGGCGCAGGGCGAGGGTGTCGGTGCGGACTTCGGGGGGGGCGGTGGTAGTCATGGTGCGAAGTTACAAGGGGCAAGTCTCAAGTGGCAAGTCCCAAGTGGCAACCAGGCTGCTACTTGCCACTTGCTACCTGTAACCGCGCCCGCTCCCCCTCGGTCTGCTCCTGCTGCTGCAGCGCCCACATGCGTGCGTACAACCCGTCGCGGTCGAGCAGTTCGCGGTGGGTGCCGCGCTCGACGATGTGGCCGGCCTCCATCACCAGGATCTGGTCGGCATCGATGATGGTGGAGAGGCGATGGGCGATCACCAGGGTGGTGTGGTCGGCGGCCACCTGCGCCAGCGCCTCCAGGATCGCCTTCTCGGAAGCGGAGTCGAGGGAGGAGGTGGCCTCGTCGAAGATGAGGATGGGCGGGTTCTTCAACACGGTGCGGGCGATGGCCACCCGCTGCTTTTCGCCCCCGGAGAGTTTGAGCCCGCGCTCCCCGACGATGGTGTCGTACCCCTGCGGCAGGGCGGCGATGAACCCGTGCAGGTGGGCGATGCGGGCCGCCTCCACCACCTCCTCACGGGTGGCATTTGGCCGGCCGTAGGCGATGTTGTAGTAGATGGTCTCGTTGAACAGCACCGTGTCCTGCGGGACCATGCCGACGGCGTCGCGCAGACTGGCCTGGGTCACCGCGCGGATATCCTGGCCGTCGATCAGGATCCGCCCGCCGGTCACGTCGTAGAACCGGAACAGCAGCCGCGAGAGGGTGGACTTGCCCGCCCCGCTGTGGCCCACCACCGCCACCTTCTTGCCCGGCGGTATGGTGAACTCCACCCCCTGCAGGATGGGACGCTCCGGCTGGTAGGCGAAGTCGACCCCCTCGAACCGGATCTCGCCCGTGGCGACCTCGAGCGGCCGGGCTTCCGGTGCGTCGGTCACGTCCGGGGCGGTGTCGAGCAGGTGAAACATGTGATGCATGTCCCACAGGGCGTGCTTGAGCTGGCCGTAGACCACGCCCAGGAAGCCGAGCGGGATGAACATCTGCAGCATGAAAGCGTTGACCAGCACCAGATCGCCCAGGGTCATGGTGCCGGTGGCCACGCCGTTGGCGGCCAGGATCATGATGAGGGTGACGCCAATGGCGATAATGCCGCCCTGGCCGACGTTGAGACTCGACATGGAGGTCTGGGTCTTGACCGCCACGTCCTCCCAATCGCCGAGTGTTCTGGCGTAGCGCTGCTGTTCGTACTGCTCGTTGTTGAAGTACTTGACCGTCTCGTAGTTGAGCAGGCTGTCCACCGCCTGGGAGTTGGCCTGGGAGTCGAGGGCGTTCATCCGGTGGCGGTACTTCATCCGCCACTCGGTGATGGCAAAGGTGAAGGCGGCGTAGATGGCCACGGTGACGAAGGTGATGACCGCAAACCAGGGGCTGTAGTTGATGAGCAGAATGGTTGCGATCAGGGTCAGTTCCACCGCGGTCGGTACGATGTTGAACAGCATGTAGTTGAGCAGCGAGGAGGCGGAGCGCGTTCCCCGGTCCAGGTCGCGGGAGACCGCACCGGTCTTGCACTCCAGGTGGTAGCGCAACCCCAGCCGGTGCAGGTGCTCCAGCACCCTGAGGGAGATGCGGCGCATGATGCCGTGGCGCACCCGGGCGAACACCACGTCGCGTAGTTCGTTGAAGGCGGAGCTGCAGAGCCGCAGCACTCCGTAGGCCGCCAGCAGCACGATAGGCAGGGCGAGCTGCCGCGCCTCGGCGCTCTCCAGGGCATCGACAATCCCCTTTAGCGCCAGCGGAACCCCTACATTGGCCACCTTGGCCAGCACCAGAAAACCGAGCGCCAGCAGCGCCCGCCCGCGGTAGGCGGCAAGGTAGGGCAGCAGGGCGCGAATGGTCTTCCAGTCGTTGCGCCTGCCCGTGGGCATGTCGGTGTGGTGGATGCGCATCATCGGCGGGTATTTCAGGTGGCGTCAGTATAGAGAAGTTATCAGGCTGCCTTCGGTGAAAGGGGCGGAGTATACTGGCTGGGCAATTTTAGGAGGTGACGTGATGGGCATGCCGACGGAAGAGGAACTCAAGGAGGCGCTGGCGGAGGCCGGCCGGATGCGTGAGAAGGGGGAAGACCCCCACCACGTGGCCAAGGCGCTGCTCAGCCTCCATTACCGCATGCGTTACATGGACAATTTACTCAAGGCGGCGGAGCACTACCTGAAATTCGGGTTGTCGGCCCAGGAGCACGTGGCCCTCGAGCATGCGGTGGAGGCGGCCCGGGAGGCGATCGCCCGCAACCGGGGTGGCGACGAGGAGCATTTCGGCCTCGAGCGAGGCTGATTCAATCAGCCATCTTCCGTAGCGTTATACCTTGGAGTTCAGGCGCCGTGCCCCCATATCGGGAGCCGGTTTTCCGTTTTTGGCGAGGTCATAAGCAAAATGCCGATCTACGAATACGAATGCGGGTCCTGCGGCCACCAGATGGAGGCCATTCAGAAGATGAGTGACGATCCGCTCACCGATTGCCCCTCCTGCGGCAAACCGGAACTGAAGAAGCTGATCTCCGCGGCCGGCTTCCGCCTCAAGGGGGGCGGCTGGTACGAGACCGACTTCAAGAGCGGGAACAAGAAGAACGTCGCCCAGTCGGAGAAGAAGGGCGAGAGCGCGCCGGCCTGCAGCACCGGTTCCTGCCCGGCCGCCGCATCGTCGGATTGATCCCGTAACCTACTTGTGAGGTCCATGGTGTCGCACCTGCGGCGGTACCTGATCGCCGGCCTGCTCATCTGGGTCCCCCTCGCGGCGACCCTGCTGGTGGTCAAGTTGCTGGTCGACATCATGGACCAGACCCTCTCCCTGCTGCCGGACGGGCTCCATCCGGAGGCGCTGTTCGGCTTCCACATCCCCGGTCTGGGGATACTGCTCTCGCTGGCCGTGGTACTGCTGACCGGCGTGGCCGTGGCCAACCTGTTCGGCCGGCGGCTGGTGGAGTTCTGGGAGGGGATCCTGGCGCGCATCCCCCTGGTTCGCTCCATCTACACCGGGGTAAAGCAGGTGGCGGAGACCATGCTCACTTCCAGCGGCCAGTCATTTCGTAAGGTGGTGATGGTGGAGTTTCCCCGTCCCGGGGCTTGGAGCCTCGCCTTCCTGACCGGTACCGCAACGGGCGAGGTTCAGGCGAAGACCGGCCGCGAGGTGGTCAACGTCTACGTGCCGACCACCCCCAATCCGACCGGCGGCTACTTTCTGATGGTGCCCAAGGAGGAGGTCATCGAATTGGAGATGAGCGTCGACGACGGCCTCAAGATGCTGATCTCCATGGGCGTTGTGGTCCCTGGCCAGAACGGCGCCCGAAACCCGGGGCGTGAAACGCAGTTGAGCGTCAAGGGCCAAGAGTAGCGACACACCCTCTAAATCGCTTCCCCACGCCGCACCGCCAGCCCTTCACGCCTCCACGCCGGTTGCACGGGGTAGGGCCAGCCCGTACCATTTCCCGTTTTTCCGAATTTGCCACAGGAATTTCCCAGATGCGCAGCCATTACTGCGGAGAGCTCAACGAGGCCCACATCGACCGGGAGGTCGAGCTTTGCGGCTGGTCCCATCACCGCCGCGATCACGGCGGCGTGATCTTCATCGATCTGCGCGACCGTGAAGGGGTGGTGCAGGTGGTGTTCGACCCGGACGCCGAGGAGAGCTTCCGTACCGCCGAGGCGGTTCGCAGCGAGTTCGTGCTGCGGGTGAAGGGGCGCGTGCGCCGCCGGCCCGAGGGCACTGAAAACACCGACATGCCCACCGGGCAGGTAGAGGTTCTGGGGCTCGGGCTGGAGATCCTGAACCGTTCCGAGACGCCACCGTTCGTCCTCGACAGCGACGACGACGAGCTTTCCGAAGAACTGCGCCTGCGTTACCGCTATCTGGATATGCGCCGTGAGGAGATGCTGCGCCGCCTGCGCATCCGTTCTCACGTGGCGAAAACCCTGCGCCACTATCTGGATGATCGCGGTTTCATGGATATCGAGACCCCGATGCTGACACGGGCCACCCCCGAGGGCGCCCGCGACTATCTGGTGCCGAGCCGCACCCACGGCGGCAAGTTCTTCGCCCTCCCCCAGTCGCCACAGCTTTTCAAGCAGCTTTTGATGGTCTCCGGCATCGATCGCTACTACCAGGTGGTGCGCTGTTTCCGTGACGAAGACCTGCGGGCCGACCGTCAGCCGGAGTTCACCCAGCTCGACATCGAGACCTCCTTCCTGGAGGAGGAGGGGATCATGACCCTCATGGAGGGGATGATCCGGGAGCTGTTCGCTCAGGTGCTGGAGGAGGCGCTGCCGGAGCCGTTCCCGCGCATGAGCTGGCACGAGGCGATGGAGCGCTACGGCTCAGACAAGCCGGACCTGCGCATCCCGCTGGAGCTGGTGGACGTCGGCGATTTGATGCAGTCGGTGGAGTTCAAGGTCTTCTCCGGTCCCGCCAACGACCCCAACTCCCGTGTTGCCGCGCTGCGGTTGCCCAAGGGCGGCGAGTTGACCCGATCGGCGATCGACGACTACACCAAGTTCGTCGGCATCTACGGCGCCAAGGGGCTTGCCTACATCAAGGTGAACGACAGGGCACAGGGCCGCGATGGCCTGCAGTCGCCTATCCTCAAGTTCCTGCCCGACGAAGTGGTGACGGCGATCCTCGATCGCACCGGCGCCGAGGACGGCGATCTCGTCTTCTTTGGCGCCGACAAGGCGAAGGTGGTCAACGAGGCGCTCGGCGCCCTGCGGGTGAAGCTGGGCCACGACCGCGGACTGGTCGAGCATGGCTGGCGCCCGATGTGGGTGGTGGACTTCCCCATGTTCGAATGGGACGAGAAGGACAACCGCTGGTATGCGCTGCACCACCCCTTCACCGCGCCGAAGGAGGCGCATCTGGACCGGCTGGAGAGCGATCCGGGCAACTGCAACTCCCGCGCCTACGACATGGTGCTGAACGGCACCGAGGTGGGCGGCGGTTCGATCCGTATCTATCGGCCGGAGGTGCAGAAGACGGTATTCAAGGCGCTCGGCATCGACGAGGCGGATGCGCAGGAGAAGTTCGGCTTCCTGCTCGACGCGCTCAAGTACGGCTGCCCGCCTCACGGCGGCATCGCCTTCGGCCTCGACCGCCTGGTGATGCTGATGACCGGTGCCAAGTCGATTCGCGACGTGATGGCGTTCCCCAAGACCCAGACCGCCGCCTGCCTGCTCACCGAGGCGCCGTCCACCGTGCCGCCGGAGCAGCTGGTCGAACTCGGCATCCGGGTCCACCGCCGGGCGGAAGAGAAAAAAGGCTAATTCTCTCGCCAAGAACGCAAAGACGCAGAGGAAAAACAAATTCGGATATTTCTTTGCGTGCTTTGCGTCTTGGCGAGATTCAGGTTCCTTTGAAGAGGCAGAAATGACCGAACTGGGCATCCAGGATTACGCACTGCTCGACGACGCCGAGGCCGAGGCGCGGATCACCGCCGCCAAGGCGGCGCTCGGCGAGCGGCTGGTGATCCTGGGTCACCACTACCAGCGGGACGAGGTGTTCCGCCACGCCGATTTCTCGGGTGACTCGCTGAAGCTGTCGCGGCAGGCGGCCGGCTCCAAGGCGGAGTACATCGTCTTCTGCGGCGTCCACTTCATGGCCGAGGTGGCGGACATCCTCTCCCGCCCCGAGCAGATTGCCATCCTGCCGGACATGGGCGCCGGCTGCTCCATGGCGGACATGGCCGACCTGCCCAACGTGGAGCGGGCCTGGCGCGAGCTGTCGGAGGTGATCGATCCGGAGACGCAGGTCACCCCGGTCACCTACATCAACTCCGCCGCCGACCTGAAGGCGTTCTGCGGCCGCCACGGCGGTATCGTCTGCACCTCCTCCAATGCCCGGCGGGTATTGGAGTGGTCCTTCTCCCAGCGCGGGAAGGTGCTGTTCTTTCCGGACCAGCACCTGGGCCGTAATACCGGCTTCACCATGGGGATTCCGCTGGAGGAGATGGTGGTGTGGGACTATGACCAGCCGATGGGCGGCCTCACCCCTGAACAGATCGAGAAGGCCAGGATCATCCTCTGGAAGGGGTTCTGCTCGGTGCACCAGATGTTCCAGCCCGAGCACATCGACCGCTTCAAGGCCAAGTACCCGGAGGCGAAAATCATCTCCCACCCGGAGTCGCCGTTCGAGGTGTGCCGCAAGTCAGACTGTGTCGGCTCCACCGAATTCATCATCAAGACCGTGGCCGAGTCCGCCCCCGGCACCCGCTGGCTGGTGGGCACCGAGCTCAACCTGGTCAACCGCCTGCACGAGCAGTTCCGGCACGAGGGGAAGAACGTCCACTTCATGTCCCCGACCGTCTGCATGTGCTCCACCATGTTCCGCATCGACCCGCAGCACCTGGCCTGGACCCTGGAGAACCTGGCGGCCGGCAACGTGGTCAATCGGATCAGCGTCCCCGGAAACGTGGCCGCCGAGGCGCGACTGGCCCTCGAAAGGATGCTCAAAGTCTCGCCGTAGAGGCGAGGGGCCAGGGGCCAGGGGCTAGGGGCCAGGGACTAGGGACCTAGGGACAAAACAAAGACAAAGGACAAAGGACAAAGGACAAAGGACAAAGGACCAGCCCCCGACCCCCGACCCCCGACCCCCGACCCCCGACCACCGACCACCGACCACCGACCACCGACCACTGACCAAATGACTGAAACGGTCGTCCTCATCCACGGCCTCTGGATGCCCGGCCCCGACCAGTGGCCGCTCAAATACCGGCTCGGCAGGCGCGGCTTTCACGCCCACACCTTCCGCTATCCCACTGTTCGTTCCGATATCGTCGCCAATGCCGCCGAACTGGACCGCTTCCTCCGGGGGATCAAGGGCGAGACGGTGCATCTGGTCGGCCACAGCATGGGCGGGCTGATTATTCGCCGTCTGCTGGCCGACTTTCCCGACCAGCGGCCGGGTCGTATCGTCACCATCGGGACTCCGCACAATGGCAGCCACGCCGCCCGTTACCTCGCCGGTTTCGGCTGGGGACAGACACTGCTCGGCCGCAGCTGCAAGGCGCTGACCGAACCGGGGCCGCCGTGGGACGGTAGCCGGGACCTGGGGGTGATCGCCGGCGACCGCTCGGTCGGCCTCGGCATGCTGGTTGCGCGCGACCTGCCGCGCCCCCATGACGGCACGGTCTCCCTGGATGAGACCCGGCTGGCGGGGGCGACCGACCACATCACCTTGCCGGTGACCCACATCTCCATGTTGATCTCCCCACTGGTCGCCGATCAGACCGCCCATTTCCTGCGAAATGGCCGCTTCTTGAGGCGTGAAGAGCCAGAAGTGAAGGGTTAGCGACGTCCCGCCATCTCATTGCGCCGGAGGGCGGTTGCATCGGAGCGCGGCTTTTCAGGTTTGTCCCTTTTTCGGCGCAATAAGATTCCGCCCTTGGAAAACGGAGGCAATCCGGCCCGACCCGCGACCCTCCTAATCCCGAGAGGCGGAGTGGTACACTGTGCGCATTTTGCGAGGGCAGAGAGGGCCATGGCAGGACACAGCAAGTGGGCCAACATCCAGCACCGCAAGGGTGCCCAGGACGCCAAGCGGGGCAAGCTTTTCACCAAGCTGATTCGCGAGATCACCGTCGCCGCCCGCATGGGTGGGGGGGACGCGGCCTCCAACCCGCGCCTGCGCGCCGCCATCGACAAGGCGCTGGGTGCGAACATGACCAAGGACACCATCGACCGTGCGGTCAAGCGCGGCGCCGGTGCCCTGGATGCGGACAACTACGAAGAGATCCGCTATGAGGGCTACGGGCCGGGCGGCGTCGCGGTGATGGTCGACTGCATGACCGATAACCGCAACCGCACCGTCTCCGACGTGCGCCACGCCTTCTCCAAGGCGGGCGGCAACCTGGGGACCGACGGTTCGGTCGCCTACCTCTTCACCAAGCAGGGGGTTCTCACCTATCCGGCCGGTACCGACGAGGATCGGGTGATGGAGGTGGCGCTGGAGGCCGGTGCCGAGGACGTGGTCACCAACGACGACGGCTCCATCGACGTCATCACCGCCCCCGAGGAGTTCATGAACGTCAAGGATGCCGTGCTGGCCGCCGGCCTCCAGCCGGAGATGGCGGAGGTGACCGAGCGCCCCGCCACCACGGTTCAACTGGAGCTGGAGGACGCGCAGAAGGTGATGCGCCTGGTGGACGCACTGGAGGACCTGGATGACGTGCAGAACGTCTACAGCAATGCCGACTTCAGCGATGAAGTGGCGGATCAATTGCAGTGACAGGTTCCAAGTCCCAAGTTGCAAGCGGCAAGTCCCAAGAGAGGCTCTTGTCACTTGCTACTTGCCACTTGTGACTCGGCAATGCGAATCCTGGGCATCGACCCCGGCTCCCGCATCACCGGCTTCGGCATCATCGACCTGTCGGGGAGTAAGACCACCTACGTGGACAGCGGCTGTGTGCGCGTGCGGGCAGAGAGCCTGCCGGAGCGGCTAAGGGAAATATTCGAGGGAATCGCCGAGATTGTGAATACCTACGCACCCACCGAGATGGCTATCGAAAAGGTCTTCATGCACCGCAATCCCGACTCGGCACTGAAACTGGGCCAGGCGCGTGGCGCCGCCATCTGCGCTGCGCTGACCCGCGACCTCCGGGTCAACGAGTACACTCCCGCCGAGATCAAGCAGGCCACCGTCGGCCGCGGCAACGCGGCCAAGACGCAGGTGGCGCACATGGTGCGGGTGCTGCTGGAGCTGCCGGGTGAGCCGCAGGCGGATGCCGCCGACGCACTGGCCGTCGCCCTCTGCCACGCCCACACCGGACAGACCCTTACCCATATCCCGGCCGCCCGTGCTCGTCGCAGAGGCCGTTGGGTATGATCGGCCGTCTGCGCGGAGTCATCGCAGCCAAGCATCCGCCCCAGCTGCTCATCGACGTCGGCGGCGTCGGTTACGAGGTCGAGGCCCCCATGTCCACCTTCTACCAGCTCCCGGCGCTGGGGGAAGAGGTGGTGCTGCACACCCACCTGGCGGTGCGCGAGGACGCCCACCTGCTGTTCGGTTTCGCCACCGAGCGGGAGCGCAGTCTGTTCCGCGCCCTGATCAAGGTGAACGGGGTGGGGGCCAAGCTGGCGCTCACCATCCTTTCGGGTGTCTCCGCCGACGAGTTCGTCCGCTGCGTACAGGGGAGCGACACGGCGAGCCTCACGCGCCTGCCCGGCGTCGGCAAGAAGACCGCCGAGCGGCTCATTGTCGAAATGCGTGACCGGCTGGATGACTTCATCACCGGCGGGGCGGCGCCCATCGTCACCACCGGCATCGTCGAGCCCGCCGCCGAGGACCCGGTACGCGACGCGGTGAGCGCGTTGATCGCCCTCGGTTACAAGCCGGCGGAGGCGAGCCGGATGGTGAGCAAGGTGGAGGGCGAGGGGCACTCCAGCGAGGCGATCATCCGCGCCGCCCTGAAGAGCGCGGTGCAGAAATGAGAAGAGGGAACGGTTTTCGTTCGCCTGTCATCGATAAACTCGGCTGCGGAACGGAATTGCAATGATCGAGAGTGATCGACTCATCGCCGCAGCGCCCCGGGCCGATGAGGAGTCCCAGGACCGCGCCATTCGCCCGAAACGTCTGGCCGACTACGTGGGCCAGAACGCCGTCTGCGAGCAGATGGAGATCTTCATCAGCGCGGCGCGCGGGCGCGGCGAGGCGCTGGACCACGTGCTGCTGTTCGGCCCGCCGGGGCTCGGCAAGACCACCCTGGCCCACATCGTCGCCAACGAGTTGGGGGTGAACCTGCGGCAGACCTCCGGACCGGTGCTGGAGCGCCCCGGCGACCTGGCGGCGCTGCTGACCAATCTTGAACCGCACGACGTGCTGTTCGTGGACGAGATCCACCGCCTCTCACCAGTGGTGGAGGAGGTCCTCTATCCGGCGATGGAGGACTACCAGATCGACATCATGATCGGCGAGGGGCCGGCGGCCCGCTCGGTCAAGCTGGACCTGCCGCCGTTCACGCTGGTGGGGGCGACCACCCGGGCGGGACTCCTCACCTCGCCGCTACGCGATCGTTTCGGCATTGTGCAGCGGCTGGAGTTTTACGATACCGACGCACTGACCCACATCGTCAGCCGCTCCGCCTCCATTCTCGGCGTGAGCATCGAGTCGGGTGGCGCGCTGGAGATCGCCCGCCGTTCCCGCGGCACGCCGCGCATTGCCAACCGGCTGCTGCGGCGGGTGCGTGACTTCGCCCAGGTGAAGTCGGACGGGGTGGTGACCGACGCGGTGGCCGCCAGCGCCCTCGACATGCTGGACGTGGATGCCCACGGCTTCGACATGATGGACCGCAAGCTGCTGCTCGCCATCATCGACAAGTTCGACGGCGGGCCGGTGGGGGTGGACAGCCTGGCGGCGGCCATCGGCGAGGAGCGCGACACCATCGAGGATGTGCTGGAGCCGTTCCTGATCCAGCAGGGGTTCATGATGCGCACCCCGCGTGGCCGGGTGGCCACCCGCAGCGCCTACCTGCACTTCGGCTACGCGGCGCCGGCCGGGCGGCCGCAGGGTGAGCTGGACCTGAAGGGGAACTGACGTGCCCTTCTTATGGTCTGTTCGGGTTTATTACGAAGATACTGATGCAGGTGGGGTGGTGTACTACGCCAACTACCTGCGGTTCATGGAGCGGGCGCGGACCGAGTGGCTGCGCGCGCTCGGGTTCGAACAGGATGCATTGGCCCGGGAAGAGGGGGTGCTGTTCGCGGTACGGTCGGCGGAGGTGCGGTATCTTTCGCCGGCCCGCTTCAACGATGAACTGACCGTAATTGCCGATATCGCGGATATCGGCGCCGCCTCCATCGCTTTTCTCCAGGAGGTGCGCCGCGGCGAGGAGATACTCTGCCGCGGAAGGATCGAGATCGTGTGTGTGGAGGCGGCGAGCTTCCGCCCCCGGCGCATCCCGGCCGCGATCCGGGACAGCGTACGCAGTACACCAGTAAAGGAAGTGCAATGAATCCCGATATGTCCCTGCTCGCCCTGATTACCAACGCCAGCATCGTGGTGCAGGCGGTGATGCTGTTGCTACTGGCCGCCTCGGTGGTCTCCTGGGCGCTCATCGTGCACAAGGCGCGGCTGCTGAAGCGGGCGCGGGAGGAGGCGAAGCTGTTCGAGAACCGCTTCTGGTCCGGCATCGACCTGGTGGATCTCTACAAGCAGACCAGCAAGCGGCGCGAGGAGCTGACCGGCATGGCGGTGCTGTTCGAGGCCGGTTTCGGCGAGTATGCGCGGCTGCGCAAGCAGAACGGCGCCGACCCGATGGACATCGTCGCCGGGGCCCAGCGCTCCATGCGGGTGGCGCTCAACCGGCAGCTGGACGCCCTCGAGTCACACCTGTCGCTGCTGGCCACGGTCGGCTCCACCAGCCCTTACGTGGGGCTGTTCGGCACGGTCTGGGGCATCATGAACTCATTCCGGGCGCTGGGCGGGGCCACCCAGGCGACCCTGAGCACGGTGGCGCCCGGCATCGCCGAGGCACTGGTGGCCACCGCCATGGGGCTGTTCGCTGCCATCCCGGCCGTGATCGCCTATAACCGGTATGGCGACGGTATCGAGCGGTTGGTCAACCAGTACGAAAACTTCGTCGAGGAGTTCTCGACGCTGCTTCAGCGACAGGCACACGCAGGGTAGACAATGGCAGCTTCACGGCGCATTCGCAGACGACCGATGGGGGAGATCAATGTGGTCCCCTATATCGATGTCATGCTGGTGCTGCTGGTGATCTTCATGGTCACCGCGCCGATGTTGAGTCAGGGGGTGCAGGTGGATCTGCCGCAGGCGGAGGCGAAGACGGTCTCCAGCAAGGAGATGGCACCGCTGGTGGTGACGGTGGACGCGGCCGGCAACTACCACCTGGAGCACGGTATCGCCAGCCCGGAGGTGATGGATGGCGTGCGGCTTGCCGCCCGGGTGGCCGCGGTGCTGCAGACGGTGCCGCAGACACCGGTCTACGTGAAGGGTGATCGCGAAGCGGTCTACGGACAGGTGGTCGGTGCCATGGCCCTGCTGCAGCAGGCGGGCGTGGAGAGTGTAGGGCTTCTGACCGAGTCACCCGAAAACTAGTGTACTGTTTCATTCTTGGCGGTACTTTCAGAGCCCCCCAAAAGCGCCAAGGCAAGGCGCAGTCCGCAGGCAATGGCAAGCCCTTGGCAAGGACTGCAACGCGGCATTGGCGCTTTTGGGGGGCTCCCTTCGGGCGAGCCGCTGGCCGGCCATCTGCCGCGTTGCGCTTGCTTGAAAGGGACCTGCCATTCCTGCGCAAGCGCGCCTTGCATCTGACCGGCCAGTGACTCGCTGAAAGTGCCGCCAAGAATGAAACAGTACACTAGCGATATGAACGACAAGGCGTTTGCCATCGGCGTTTCGCTGTTCGTTCATCTCGTCGCCATCGGGTTGCTGGTGATGAATTTCGAGCGCACGCCGGAGCCGCGGCACGCAGCGGCGACCCCGGAGGTGGAGCCGATCCAGGCGGCGGTGGCGGAGCGCGCCGCAGTGGAGGCGGAGCTGGAGAAGCTGCGCGCCGAGGAGCGGCGCCAGCGTGAGGCGGAGGAGGCGCGCAAGCGGCGCATCGAGCAGGAGGCACGGGCCGCCCGCGAGGCGCGTGAGCGGGAACAGAAACGGCTCGCCGAACTGAAACGGCAGCAGGAGGCCGAGAAGAAAAAGCAGACCGAGGCCGAGCGCCAGCGCAAGGCGGCTGCCGAGGTGGAGAAAAAGCGCCTCGCCGAGGAGAAGCGGCGCCAGGAGGAGGCGGCCCGCCAGAAGGCGGAAGCGGAGAAACGCCAGCTGGAGGCGAAGCGCAAGGCCGAGGAGGAGGCGCGGCGCAAGGCGGAGGCGGAGGCCGAGACGAAGCGCAAGGCGGAACAGGCGCTGAAGGAGCAGATGGCCGCCGAGGAGGCACGGCTCGCCGCCGAGCGCCAACGCGAACTCCAGTCGCTGCTGGCCCGGTATATCGGCGACATCACGGCCAAGGTACAGCGCCGGTGGATTCGACCGGCCGGTGTGCCCGACCTGACCTGCAAGGTGTTGGTGCGGCAGACCCCGGTGGGGGATGTCGTCGATGTGCAGATTCTGCAGAGCAGCGGCAATCCGCTGTTCGATCGCAGCGTGGAGAGTGCGGTACGCATGGCATCGCCGCTGCCCTCACCGCCGCATCCGGACCTGTTCGAACGGGAAATCGAATTCACATTCAAACCGAGGTGAGCGTGAAGAGGATCATTCATCTGCTGGTGCTTCCGCTGCTGTTGGTGGCCGTCGGTGCCCAGGCCCGCCTGAGCATCGAGATCACCGAGGGGGTGGAGGGGGCGCTGCCCATCGGCATTGTCCCCTTCGGCTGGACCGGTACCGCACCGCCACAGGAGATGGCGGCCATCATCGGTGCGGATCTGGCCCGCAGCGGCCGGTTTGCGCCGATTGCCGCGGACCGGCTGCCGGAGCGCCCGCAGACGATCGAGACGGTGAGCTTCGACCGCTGGCGCGGCCTGACCGACAGCCTGGTGGTCGGGCAGGTGGCGGCGGAGGGTAACGGTTACCGGGTGCGCTTTCAGCTGGTGGACGCCCTGCGGGGAGACCAGCTTGCGGGCTACAGCATTCGCACCGATGCTGCCGGGATGCGCCGCGTCGCGCATCAAATCGCCGACATCGTCTACCAGACACTGACCGGTGAGCGGGGCGCGTTCGATACCCGTATCGCCTATGTGACGGTGGCTCAGGAAGGTGGGAAGCGGGTCCACCGGCTGGCCATCGCCGATGCGGACGGTCACGACGAGCAGATCATCTACACCTCCGAACACCCCCTCATGTCCCCCTACTGGTCGCCGGACGTCGGCTGGCTCGCCTATGTCTCCTTCGAGGAGGGGGCATCGGCGGTCTACCGTCAGAACGTCATGACCGGTGAGCGGGAGCGCGTTGCCGGCTTCAGGGGCATCAACAGTGCGCCCGCCTTTTCCCCTGACGGACGGCGGCTTGCCCTGACCCTCTCCCGTGACGGTAATGCGGAAATCTATGTGCTCGAGTTGGCGAACCGCCGGCTGATCCGCATCACCGACAATCTCGCCATCGACACCGAGCCGGCCTGGACCCCGGACGGCCAGGCGCTGATCTTCACCTCCGATCGCGGCGGACAGCCGCAGTTGTACCGGGTGCGGGTCGGTGCCAACGGTCCCCTGGAGAGTCCGCGGCGGATCACCTTTGAAGGGAGCTACAACGCGCGGGCCACGGTCTCCCCCGACGGCCGGCGCATCGCCATGGTCCATGGCGGCGGCGGTGGTTTCCGTATCGCGGTTATGGACCTGGAGAGTGGAAACCTGCGGGTGTTGACCCGCACGCGGCTGGACGAGTCCCCCAGCTTCGCGCCCAACGGCAGCATGATCATTTATGCGACCGAGGTGGGCGGTCGCGGGGTGCTGGAGGCGGTTTCGGTGGATGGCCGCGCCCACCAGCGTTTGGGGTTGCATCGGGGCGACGTGCGGGAACCCGCATGGTCGCCGTTTCTCGGCAAGTGAGGAGCAGATCATGATCGGAAACTGGAGATGGCTTGTTATCGGTTGCGTCGGCCTGGCCATGGCCGGGTGCACCGGCTTTGGTGCGAGGGACGAGGCTCGCAGCGGCGCCGATGTCGTCGAGCGGGGCACGGACGGAGGGGCCGACAGGGACGGCTCGCGGGTCGGCACCGCCGATCTGGGTGGCCGGTTCGACGGCTCCGCCCTGGACGACCCGCAGAGTCCGTTGTCGAAGCGGGTGTTCTACTTCGAGTTCGATCGCCATGAGGTGAGTGCCGAGGATCGCCCGGTGGTCGCCATGCATGCCGAATTCCTCGCTGCCAACCCGCAGATTTCCGTGGTGGTGGAGGGGCACGCGGATGAACGGGGTTCGCGTGAGTACAACCTGGCGCTTGGCGAGCGGCGGGCAATCGCGGTTGAGAAGCTGCTGACGCTGCAGGGGGCGCGGCAGAGCCAGCTTCAGGTGATCAGCTTCGGTGAGGAGCGCCCGGTCGCCCTCGGTCATGACGAGTCTGCCTGGCGGGTAAACCGCCGGGTCGAACTGCTCTACTCGGGGCAATGACCATGCGGTTCGCACACCGGATCAGCGGGGGCGCGTTGGCGGTAACTCTGATGGCGGCGACGGTCGCTCATGCCGAGACCCCGCGCGGGGCGAGCCTGGATGAGCGGGTGCAGCGATTGGAACAGCTCATAAACAGCGAGACCCTGGTGGAGATGCTGACCCGCCTCGATCGGCTTCAGCAGGAGGTGCAATCCCTTCGAGGCCAGGTGGAACTGCAGGCCAATGCCATCGACGAGCTGCGTCAGCGCCAACGCGATCTCTATCTGGATGTGGACCGGCGTCTTTCACGGGTGGAGCGCACCGGTGGTGCGCCGGTGGCGGTGGAGCCCGAACCGGCGACTCCGGCGGCGGCACCCACGCCGGTGCCACCACCCTCCACGGTTCCCGCAGCACCACCGACCACACCCTCTCAGGCGGTGATCGATCCGGCCCTGCGTGCCCGGGAGCAGGAGGCTTACCAGCAGGCGTTCGATCTGCTGCGTGAACTGCGTTATGAACAGGCGATCGCCGCCTTCCGTGGCTTTCTTCAACAGTACCCGGGCGGGCGTTATGCCCACATCGCCCAGTACTGGGTGGGTGAGGCGAACTACACGCAGCAGAAGTTCGACGAGGCGATCAAGGACTACCAGTCGCTGATCGACAGTTACCCGCAGAGCCCCAAGGTGGCCGAGGCGATGCTGAAGATCGGCTACAGCAACTCCGAACTCGGCAACCGTGAGGCGGCCCGGGCGATCCTCGAGCAGCTGATGCAGCGGTTCCCGGACACGACCGAGGCGGGGCAGGCGAAGGCGCTGTTGCAGCGGCTGCGCGGACAGGGTTGATGGGTGAGGCGAAGGCGTCGGATCGGCTGCGGGTCACCGAGGTTTTCCTCTCCCTGCAGGGGGAGTCACGCAGCGCCGGATTCCCCACCGCCTTCATCCGCCTGACCGGTTGTCCGCTGCGCTGCCGGTACTGCGACACAGAATATGCCTTCACCGGTGGCGAGCCCTGGACGTTGGCTGAACTCCTCGCCGAGGTGGCGCAATTCGGTGTGCGGCATGTCTGCGTTACCGGTGGTGAACCGCTCGCCCAGAAGGGATGTCTGCCCCTGCTGGCAAGGTTGTGTGATGCCGGGTACGAGGTCTCACTGGAGACGGGTGGATCGCTGGATATCTCCGGCGTTGATCGGCGGGTCACCCGAGTGATGGACATCAAGACCCCCGGTTCTGGCGAGGCGGCCTCCAACCGCTGGGAGAACATCGAGCTGCTGACGACCATGGACCAGGTGAAATTCGTCATCTGTAGCCGTGACGACTACGACTGGTCAAAGGCAGTGATGGATAAACACGGCCTTTCCCAACGCTGCGAGGTGCTCTTTTCCCCCAGTCACGGGCAGGTGGACGCTCGGGAACTGGCCGACTGGGTAGTCGCGGATCGCCTTCCTGCACGGTTCCAACTCCAGCTTCATAAACTGCTCTGGGGGGAAGCGCGTGGGCGGTAGAAAAAACGCGGTTGTTCTACTCTCAGGCGGCCTCGATTCCGCTACCACCCTCGCTATTGCCCGTGACACGGGTTTCGCCTGTCACGCCCTCAGCTTTGACTACGGGCAGCGACATCGCTGCGAGCTGGAGGCGGCGCAACGGGTGTCTGCTGTGCTGGGCGCCATCACGCACCGGGTGGTGAATCTCGATCTGCGCCAGTTCGGCGGATCGGCGCTGACCGACGACACCATCGCAGTGCCCCAGGGCCCGACCGACGGCATCCCGGTGACCTACGTGCCGGCCCGAAACACCGTTTTTCTCTCCATCGCCCTCGCCTGGGCAGAGGTGCTGCCGGCATTCGATCTCTTCATTGGGGTGAACGCGGTGGACTACTCCGGCTATCCCGACTGCCGCCCCGAATTCATTGCCGCATTCGAACAGATGGCCAACCTGGCCACCCGGGCCGGGGTCGAGGGGAACCGGTTCCGTGTCCATGCCCCGCTCATCGATTTGCCAAAGGCCGAGATTATCCGTCGTGGTATCGCCTTGGGTGTGGACTATGGTGTCACCCAGTCCTGTTACAATCCCGATGCCGACGGGCTTGCCTGCGGGGGCTGCGATTCCTGCCGGTTGCGGGTAGAGGGATTCGCTGCCGCGGGGGTGCCCGACCCGACCCGCTATCAGGGAAAACCCTGATGGCTTCAACAGCCTGTATACGCTAGAATTTTTTGTTTGTTTTCGGCCGTGGAAGGCCGCGAGAACGGTACCGGACAAGAGCACAAGCCCCAGTTCTCTTCAGGCACCACAGCGAGCGACTTCGGCAGTCGCTGTAGACGGCTGGGGAGAGATGCGGCTATAAACCGGAGGAGTAATCAAGCATGGTTTTCGAGACGTTCACCGGCGCGCACTCGGCGCTCCTATGGTCCACCTTCGCCATCGCCCTCATCATGGGCGCCCTCGTCAACAAGACCAACTTCTGCACCATGGGAGCGGTCTCGGACGCAGTGAACATGGGTGACTGGGGGCGCATGCGTGCCTGGTTGTTCGCCATCGCAGTGGCCCTCCTGGGGGTCACGGCGCTGGAGTCGATGGCCCTGGTCAACGCGGACAGCGCCTTTCCTCCCTACCGCATGGGGCAGCTCCTCTGGGCTGAAAATCTGCTCGGCGGCTTCGTCTTCGGTGTCGGCATGACTCTCGCCTCGGGCTGCGGCAACAAGACCCTCATCCGTATCGGCGGCGGCAACCTCAAGTCGATTGTGGTGCTTCTCATCATCGGCCTGATCGCCTACTTCATGGTCAACCCGCTGCCGGGCAGCGACCAGACGCTGATGTCGCTGTTGTTCCTCGACTGGATTCGCCCGCTGGCGGTGAACCTCGACGCAGGGCGCCAGGACCTCGGCACCCTGATCGGCGGTGCCGAAGGGGCGGCCACTGCCCGCATCTGGATTGGCGCGCTGGTGGTCCTTGCCTTGCTGGCCTTCATCTTCAAGTCTGCCGAGTTCCGCGGCAGCTTCGACAACATTCTCGGCGGGCTGGCGGTCGGCTTGGCGGTCATCGGTGCCTGGTACGTCACCTCCAACCTGTCGCTGGGCTTCGAGTCCGACTTTGAAGGCGAGGTGACGGTGCAGGTGCGTGAGTTCCTCGACCCGGTCAATTCGCACTGGGACATGGCGGAGTCGGTCCGTGAGGGCTGGGATACCAAGCCCGATAGCAACAATTTCGCTCCGCAGTCCTTCACCTTCATCAACCCGATGGGCCAGACCCTGGGCTACGCCGGTTCCGGTTTCAGCAAGGTCCAGGTGGGCTTCGGTGTCATGGCGGTATTCGGTGTCATCCTCGGCTCCTTCCTGTGGTCGGTGTTCAGCAAGGGGTTCCGGGTGGAGTGGTTCGCCTCGGCCGGCGACTTCTTCAACCACTTCATCGGCGCCATCATGATGGGCTTCGGCGGTGTACTCGCCATGGGGTGCACCGTCGGCCAGGGCATCACCGGCATCTCCACCCTGGCGCTCGGCTCCATCATCACCCTCCTCGCCATCATCTTTGGCAGTGCGCTGACCATGAAGGTGCAGTACTACAAGATGGTCTACGAAGATGAGGCGACCTTACCCAAGGCGCTCGTTACCGCCCTCGTGGACCTGCGCATGCTGCCTGCGGCCATGCGCAAGCTCGAGGCAATCTGAGGCCACCGCACCGGCTGCCGGACTTGCCATTTGCGGCAGGTCCGGTAGCATACGCTCCCTTCTGATTCAGGGCTGCGTTTGTCCAGTGGACAAACGCAGCCCGGTGAACGACCGGACAGGAAGTCCGGGCCGGGGGTGAAAAGAACTCCCACGTCTCGCCACGGATGGCTACAGCAAGATCAAGGGCCGTTAGCTCAGTTGGGTGAACCGGGACCGTTTGTCCAGTGGACAAACGCAGCCCGGTGAACGACCGGACAGGAAGTCCGGGCCGGGGGTGAAAAGAACTCCCACGTCTCGCCACGGATGGCTACAG
>JAWLGZ010000001.1:282950-409049 GCA_041690635.1 Gammaproteobacteria bacterium | reverse complement strand
CAAGATCAAGGGCCGTTAGCTCAGTTGGTAGAGCATCTGACTTTTAATCAGGTGGTCGCAGGTTCGAATCCTGCACGGCCCACCATCTTCTTCCCCTTCCTTTTCGCCAAGCCTTCTGTCCCCAGGCCGGGTTTGCCATTTCCCGTCCGCCATCAAATATAATGCGTGAAAATCGCCTCGGGCGATTGCGAATAAGTAGACAAGATAATGGGTTGTTTCAGAAGGTCTTTTGGGCTCTTTCCGCTCCTGTTGTTGCCCTTCGAATCGGCGGCCGAGCCATTCGCCCTCGAGCAGGAGTTCCTTTCAGACATCCCGGTGATTCTCACGGCGACCCGTCTGCCACAGAAACAGGCTGAACTGCCCGCCTCGGTGACGGTGATCGATCGGGAGATGATCGAGGCCTCCGGGGCGGTGGATATTCCGGATCTCCTGCGCCTGGTCGCTGGCTTCCAGATCGGCCGTGACAACGGTGACGGGGTGCGTACGACGGTCGCGTATCACGGGGTCACCGACAATTACGCCCGTCGAATGCAGGTGCTGGTGGATGGCCGGTCGGTGTACAACCCCGCCACCGGCGGCATCGAATGGTCCGACCTGCTGGTACAACTGGAGGACATTGCCCGTATTGAGGTGACGCGCGGTCCCAACGGGGTGACCTACGGCTCCAACTCCTTTGTCGGGGTGATCAACATCATCACCCGCCACCCGGATGAACTGCCTCTCGCAGTGGTGAAGCACCTTGCCGGGGAGCGCGGGCACAGCAGGAGCTTTGGGCGCTTCACCAGCCGCAACGGTAACCTGGACCAGCGCCTCAGCGTATTCAGGGAAAGCAGCGACGGTCTGCGTGATCTAAGTACGACCGACGTGAGGGAGGTTAACGACAGCTATGCCTTCCAGGGGTTTACCTGGCAAGGCGAATACCGGGCGGGGATCAACGACTATCTGACCTTCGGTGCGGGCCATGGTGCGGGGAAGAAGCAGCGGGGCACGTCGATCGATCCGTTCGATCCCACCCGCGACCGGGATGTGACCAACAGCTATATCCAGTTCGACTGGCGTCATGTCGCGAGCTCCAACGAGGAGTTCAAACTCAACTTTTACCACCAGCGGTACAGGCTCGAGGACAGTTTCCGCACGCCGCTCCTGTCAGAACTTTATGGGATTGACCCGGCGGCCATCCCTTTTCTGGTGGATGCTTTAATCGGTATTCCGGGACAACCTGACCAGTCGATCGCCATTGATATCGGCCTGGATACCTCACGCACCAATCTCGAACTCGAACACATTTTTGCTCCGGCGGGGAACTGGCGGGTGGTCTGGGGTGGAGAGGCACGTCTGGATCGCATACGGGCGCCTGACTACTTGGGGACCGGCAGCACCGTCGAAAACCACCTCTATCGTTTGTTCGTCAACAACGAAATCCGGCCTGCGGAACGGTGGATCGTCAACGCGGGTGTGATGGCCGAGCGGGATTACCGTACTTCCACGCGGCTGTCGCCGCGGCTTGCCGTCAATCGGCTGATAGGGGATAGCCACTACCTTCGTGTCAGTCAGTCAACCGCCTACCGGACGCCGACGGCGGTGGAGGGGCACGCGAATTTGGCCGCAAGGTTTAGCGACGGGCAGATCCTTGATCTCATCTATCTTTCCCCCCAGCCTCCCGAAGATGAAGAGATCCACGCGACCGAATTGGCCTTTGGAGGCAGTCTGGTCAATCCGAAGCTGCAGTATGAGGTGAAGCTCTTCCGCGAACGGATCACCGATATCATGGTTTCGGTGAGTGATGATGACAATCCGGACCCGATCGACAACAAGGCATTCCTTTTCCTGAGCAACGGAAATGCCACCACGCGCGGTGCCGAACTGCAACTGCGGTTTCACCCTGACCGCGCCACCTCACTCTCTCTCGCCTACTCGTGGGCGAAGAGCACCGGACAGATTCTGGATCGCATTAATCCGACGGTATACCGGGATGTCGGTGCGTCCACGCCAAGAAGCACGCTGGGGTTGTTGCTGTCGCATCGTTTCACGGGAGGCTTGCTGGCCGGACTGGGCTTCTATCGCGTCAGCGACATGCATTGGCTCGGGCCGGGCGACGAAACCGGTGGCTTCAACACGATTGATTTGACGCTCCGGCAGCCATTCCGGGCACGGGATCTTGCGGGCAATGTCAGCCTGATTCTGCGTGATGCCGGTGGTGAATATTTCGATTATCGAAACTCGGTCTACCGGGAGCCGCGTGCGTACCTGGGACTTGAAGTTCAGTTCTGACCGGCCGACGGAACAGAGGGAACGCGACCCATGAGGGAGCGGCGATAATGGAATTCAGGTGATGCGGCTGAGCAAGGTGCTTGTCATCACAGGCCTGCTGGCGATCCTGATGTCATCGGGTTTGGCCTTCGGTGCACCCCGCGTGCTGGTCGTTGGCGAAAGCACGAATACTCACCACGTGGAGTTTCTTGAAGCACTACGCGACGGATTGCGTGGCGGTGCGGCCGATGTTGCCTTTACGGACTACGACCTGCCGCTCAGTGACCGAGGGGGCGATTACCTCATTACCATCGGCAGTGCTGCGGCAAACCGTGTGATGCAGTCCGGCAACCAGGTGCCCAGGATTCATACCCTCATTCCGGTTGCTGCCTTTGAACTACTCTACCCGGATGGGCCGACATCCAATGTGTCGGCGCTGTTCATAGACCAGCCGATAACGCGCCAGCTGCGGCTGGTGCGCTTGGCGCTTCCACACGTGGATACTATCGCTTCGCTCCTCGGTCCGGATTCACGTGGGCTGTTGCCTGATCTCAGTCACGCAGCCGATCGGAGCGGGCTTGTGCTTCGCACGGAAGTACTCGATGAGACTACGGCGCTCGATTCTGCACTTGAGCGATTGCTGGGCGACCGGACGATTTTACTCGCGCTGCCCGACCCGGTGGTGGTCAACAGCAAGACCGCACGGGATCTGATCCTCGGCGCCTATCTACGGCACACCCCCATTGTCGGTTACTCCAAGGCATTTGTTAAAGCGGGTGCCCTTATGGGCGTCCATTCGTCGCCTACTGATCTGGGACGACAGACGGCGGAAATGATCTTGGCTGCCCGGGACATGGGGCATCTGCCAGAGCCCGCCTACCCGGCCTATTTTCAGATTTCCGTCAACTTCCAGGTCGCACGAACGCTCGGACTCAACCTTCCGCCCGAGGCTGAGTTGACACGCCGATTGAGACAGGAGAGTGCCCATGACTTTGGGAATTAAGGGCAAGGTCCTGATGTTGTCGCTGTTGCCGGGCATCCTCATTGCCCTGGTGCTCTATGCGTATTTCGTGAACGCGCAACTGAAGCTGCTGGAGCGCGCCATGGATGACCACGGCACGACCATCGCCACCCAGTTAGCGCCGGCCGCCGAGTACGGTGTCGCGACCGGCAATCGCGAGCTGCTTAAGGGATTGATTACCGCCATCCTGCGCGATGAGAGCATCGTTGCAGTCACCGTCAGTGATGCGGCCAGTGAGCGTCTGATCCGGGTGGGCGGCGTCGACGCCGCTGAAGTCGAGTTCCCGCTCACGGCCGAGGCGGGATTGTGTGGCCAGACGTCAGCATCACGGATCTTCTGCGCACCGATTCAGCGAACCGTGTTGCCTGTCAGCGATTTCGACATGGCACTGCTGGTTCCGCCACAGCGGATCGGTTCCGTATCTGTGGAGGTGTCCAGTACAAAACTGACCGAGCAACGGAGCGGCGCCATCCTCCAGGCCCTGTTGATCACCCTTGGAGTGCTGGTGGTCACCGGGGCGGCTGCGGTACGTTTCGGACGGCGTATCTCCGGCCCCATCACGGTGCTGACCGACCGGGTGAAGCGGGTAGCTGAGGGGGACCTCTCGGTGGGTGGCGCTGTGGATGCGGTCGGCGAACTGCAGACCCTCCAGCAGGGGCTTGACAGCATGGTGGCGGCACTCCGCTTGGCAAAGCAGGGGATGCAGGCACAGATCGATGCGGCCACTCTCCGGTTGCGAACGGCACTGGCCGAGCTGGAGGAGAAGAATCGTGATCTCGAGGAACAGCGGCGGAACGCCCAGGCCGCCAGCGCCGCAAAGGGTCAGTTCCTCGCCACCATGAGTCACGAGATTCGTACCCCCATCACCGGTCTGCTCGGCATGCTTGCCCTGCTCAAGGGCACGCGGCTCGACGATGCCCAGCGTGATTATCTGGAGAGCCTGGAGCTGTCGGCCGAGGCGCTGCGCAGCCTTATCGACGACATCCTCGATCTCTCGCGCATTGAGGCGGGAAAGCTCGCTCTGGTCTCACAACCGATCGAACCGGCTTGGCTTGTATCGGAGGCGGGACAGATGTTGGCACCCACGGCGTGGGAGAAGGGCATCGAGCTTATCTGCGATATCGAACCGAACTTTCCCCTGCGAATTTCGGGTGACCCCTTGCGGTTGCGGCAGGTCCTCATCAATCTGGCCGCCAACGCGGTCAAGTTCACTGAGCGGGGTGAGGTTGTTGTCCGTCTGTGGCTCACGGATAACGACACGGCCCGTTTCGAGGTTGAGGATACCGGCATCGGTATTCCCCCGGAGAAGCACGAGGGAATCTTCGAAAGCTTTACCCAGGCGGACAGCTCAACCACACGGCGCTACGGTGGCAGCGGCCTGGGCACCACCATCGCCCGCGAGTTGGTGCAGTTGATGGGTGGCAGTATCGGGGTAAAGAGTGAACCGGACATCGGCAGTCTGTTCTGGTTCGAACTGCCGCTCCGGGAAGCCGAACCGGCCACGACACGGCCCGAGTTTGCCGGCCGCCGGGTATTCGTCATAGAGCCGAACGTCACGGCCCGCCGTGTGCTGGCGCGCTACTGCAAGGCGCTTGGCATGGAGGTGTTCAGCGATGCGGGAGTGGACCGGCAGGCGGTGCTGCAGATGGCGGGGCAGCCTCTGGACCTGGTGTTGATTGCCGACCTGGGGGACCCGGTGCTTCAACGTGATCTCGTTGCCCGGTTGCGCCGGCAGGCACCCGCCCCGCAGCTTTGCCTCGTGACCCATTTCTGCTCGCCGGATGACGGTCTGGTGTACGACGGCCGGCTGGCAAAACCGGTCACCCCCTGGGGCTTGCGTCGACGGCTCCTCGAACTGTTCGTCAGAGAGGAGGGGAATGACGAAGAGGGCCCGGCCGATTCGGTCACGACCCGGCCGATGTGCATCCTGGTGGCCGAGGACAACATCATCAATGCGCGGGTGATCCGTGCCCTGCTGGAGAAGGCCGGTCACCTGCCGACGGTAGTGGAAGATGGTGAGGCGGCGCTGGCCGCATTGGCATCCGGCCAATTCGAGTTGGCGTTTCTGGACATGCGTATGCCGCGCGCGGATGGCATCACGGTGGCGCAGCGCTGGCGTGAACGGGAGGCGGAGCAGGGTGGACACCTGCCGCTGGTCGCGCTTACCGCAAACGCGACAACCGAGGATCGGGAACAGTGCCTTGCCGCCGGCATGGACGACTTCATCTCAAAACCGGTTGATATGGAAAGGTTGTGTGCGGCACTGGCCCGTTTTGCGGCCGACATGGGGAAGGGAGAGACCCGGTAGCCCCGCTACCTTAGGAAGTTAGTCCCGAAGGACGCGTCCCTTAGGCCGGTGGCTTTGCGCCCCTGCCTTTCGGCAGGTTTGCCTTTCTCGGGCCTCACTCAATGTCTAGGTCAGTGTGCCGACCCTGTCAAAGCGATTTTTTGATGTCAGGTTACCAGCCCCACGCCGAGGGCGATCAGGAGAAGAAGCACCGGCGCGCTCTCGCAGGAATGAGGTCAGCAGATCCATGCTGCCATCCTCTCGTCTGACTTGACGGGGAGGATAGCCGAGCCGTATGCGGTGTGTGGCGAAGGCGGTGTTCGGGTGGTTGGTTATCTCGGTTCGGGTTCCCGTAGCGGGCTCTTGGCAGCCTGGAACCTGACCAGGCAATACCCCGAGCAGAGCACAAGGAAGATGCCTCCCCCGAGCACTACAGTCGACCAGCTCGCGGCACCGTAGAGCGTGGCCAGCGACAGGAGTGCGGTGACGAACAGCGCGAGTGCGATGCTTTTCATGTCGTGTCCCTTTTTCTCTCTTGTTCGACGGAACCTCACCATTGTAGACCCGCATGAGGTAGTGTTTCACCTCGTTGAATTGACATACGTTGGCATGGAATGCGCATGTGAATACGTCAAGAGACAATAACCGGACGCAGGGGAGGAGACGGCGATGGACCCGCTCGAACTCGGAATTGAAGCTTTCATTCGTGATGCCAACATCCAGGACTCGCCGGAGGCGCGCGGCCATCTGGCCGAGGTGGTCCTGTCGCACCTCGCCACGGTCGGCGGGGAACTGACTCCCGAACGGGTTCACGCCGGCCTGCTCGAATGGCGGACCGCCCGGCTGTTGGGACTCGCGTGAGGGAGTAATTTACCGCGGGCGCGGAAAAATGGGTGAACTCACCTTGAGTTAATGCGTGAGAGCCTCGTCTTTCTCCGTAGCCACCCGGTTGCGTCCCGCAGCCTTCGCCGCATAGAGCGCCCGATCGGCCCGCTCGATGAACGTTTCCGCCAATTCTCCCCGACGGAAGGTGGCGATGCCCACGGAGACCGTGACCTGCCGGATGGGGTCACGGTTGCGTTTTCGCACCAGTCGCGTCTTTTCGATCGTCCCCCGGATGGCCTCTGCCAGTCCACGGGCCTCATCGGGCGCTGCGTCGGGCAGGATCAGGGCAAACTCCTCACCCCCGTAGCGGGCTGCCGTCGCCGGAGGGGAGACCGCTTTTTTCAACGCATCGGCCACAAAACCGAGGACCCGATCGCCGATGAGGTGGCCATAGGTATCGTTTATCCCCTTGAAATGATCGATATCGACCAGCAGGAGCGAGACGTGGCCACGAGCGTCCGCATCTGTCAGGGCCGACTCCAGCGAGGCGGCAAATGCCTTGCGATTGGCGAGGCCGGTGAGCGGGTCGGTGATCGCCTCGCGACGGGCCAGCTCCAGTTCACCGCGCAGGCGCTCGATCTCTTCACTGTGCCCGTCCAGATTCTCCTGCAGCCGCATCCCCGAGGAGCGCAGACTGTCGGTCTCCCGTTTCAGGGCACTGATGACCCGCTCCAGCCCTTGGCTATCCAGTGGCTTGGAGAGCTCCCGATGGGTGATCTCGAGCGCCGACTGGACCCGGGTGGCCTCCCCGCCGGTCTCGTGGAGCTGGTTCTGGAGGTTGCGGATGAGATGGAGGATCTCCTGCCGGACCTGGCCAAGCCGCTCTTCATTGCAGGTGCTGACATAGCGTAGAAACAGCTCGTGCGCCGAGTCGGCACCGAGTGTCCCATCCTTGGCGTGCGCTTCGAGTGCGCTGCGCAATGGCGGGTTGCTGCCGCCGATGTACTCGTAGCAGAGGGTGTAGTTCTCGGGTGTGGAGGGCAGATTGAACTTGGCCAGAACCGCCAAGGTGAGTCGGGCCAGTTCCGCACTGGCCTGGACATCCTCTTCCGATGGATTGGTCATCATGGGATTAGCCCTGAAGCCGTATCGCCGAAGGGGTTACCCGCGTGCTGGGCGATGAGGATCCGTGCCTCGGCGCTGTTCACGGGGCGGCTATAGAGATACCCCTGGCCGTACTCACAACCCATCTCACGGATCCGGGCTTCCTGAGAGGCGGTCTCAACCCCCTCGGCAACCACCTCCAGATCGAGGCTATGGGAGAGCTCGACGATGGTCTCGACGAAATTGCCGCCGCTCTTTCCGTCATCCACGTGACAGACAAAGGAGCGATCGATCTTGAGGACATCGACCGGTAGCTGGTGCAGGTAGCTGAGAGAGGAGTAGCCGGTGCCGAAATCGTCGAGACAGAGGGGCACGGACATGGCCCGCAGGGCGTGCAGCAACTCCAGCGCCTTCTCGGTATTTTCCAGCACGGCACTCTCGGTGATCTCGAGCTTCAGCTGTTGTGGCTCAAGGCCGCTCTCCTCCAGTACCTCACGCACCCGGTCGACCAGATCGTCCTGGCGCAGTTGTCTCGGGGAGAGATTGACACTGATGGTGAGCGGCGGTTCGAAACAGAACTCCTCCTGCCAGGCCCGGGTCTGCATGCACGCCTCGCGCAGCATCCACAGGCCGAGGCCGACCACCAGGCCGGTTTCTTCCGCCACCGGGATGAACTCGGCGGGGGAGACCAGCCCCTGCTCCGGGTGCAGCCAGCGCACCAGGGCCTCGAAGCCGGTCAGGCGGCCGTCGGAGAGTGCGATGATCGGCTGGTAATAGGCCTGGAACTCCTTCCGTTCCAGGGCGCGGCGCAGATCCAGTTCCAGATGCATGCGCCGCACCGCCTGATCGTGCATCCCCTTGTCGAACACCACGTAGGCCGCACCACCCTGATGCTTGGCACGCTGCATGGCGATGTTTGCATCGCGGGTGTAGTCCTCCGCCCCGGCTTGTTCGGGGGAGTTGACCACGATGCCGACGCTCATATTGGTGAACACCTCGTGCTCCTTGAGCAGGAACGGCAGATTCATCTGTTCCTGAACCCGCTGGGCCACCCGCAACGTGGAGCTGACGTCCTGGATGTCCTCCAGCAGAATGGCAAATTCGTCGCCGCCGAGCCGGGCCACCGTATCGGTGGGGCGCACACAGTTCTCCAGCGTGCGCGCGACCCCGGCGAGCAGCATGTCGCCCACCCGGTGCCCGAGGCTGTCGTTGATCACCTGGAACCGATCCACCCCGAGCTGCATGACCGCAAAGTGCAGCCCGCCGCGGCGCTTTGCGCGCTCCAGCGTGTGGCCGAGACGGTCGAGAAAGAGTTCGCGGTTGGGCAGACCGGTGAGCAGATCCCGGTAGGCGTCCGGAAGCGGGTGCCCGCCCACCCTGAGGGCGGATTCATGGGCCGCCGCCTGGATTGAGGTCTCCTCGCGGATCGCCTCCCAGCTCAATAACCGGTAGGTGCCGTCCTCGCAAAGCAGGCGTGCCGCGAATCGGGCCTCACCGTCGTCGGCCAGCGCCCCCCAGGCGGCGAGAAGGTGATCGCTGTCTTCCGGATGAATCAGCTCGGCCAGATCCCTGCCGAGGAGGTCCGCCTCCCTGTATCCCAACCGCTGCCAGGTGGTGTTGCATGCCTGTAACCGCCGGTCGCTGCCGGCGGTGAGCAGAAAGGTGTCGGGCAGGGCGGGGAGGCAGGCCATGTGTTCTTGTTCTTCAGGTGGGGAAGGGGCAAGGATACCGCCTAACCCAGCACCGGGTCACGGGCGCGGCACTACCTCTTTTCACCCTTGGCCAGCTCGGCTTCGACCTCCTCCAGCCGGGCTTCGACGCGGGAGCTGTCGAAAAAATCGAGGTCCGGTTTCGACCGGGCGATCCGCAACTGTTCGACCGCCTGGCTGAGTTCACCGCGGGCGTGGTGATACTCGCCGAGGGCGAAGTGGGCGGCTCCTTCATTGCCCAATGCGGTCTCCGCACGGGCCAGTTGCCGGTAGTATTCGGGACGTTGACCCCGATCGAGCCCCCTCAGTATCCGAATCGCCTCTTGCGGCTCACCGGTGCGGGTGAGCACATCGGCGAGTGCCAGTCCCAGGCCGGTGTTGCCCGGGTAGAGTGTCAGTGCCCGGCGGTAGAGGGCCAGTGCCCGATCGGATGTCCCCTCGGCGATCTCCAGATCGGCCAGTGCGGAAAAATGGGCCTGACGCGGGTCGGCCGCAAGCAGGCGCTCCAGTTCGATGCGTGCCGCATCGGTTCGGCCGACGCGCCGCAGCGCCAGGGCGAGTGCGAAGCGTTCGGAATTCTCATCCGTGAACCGGCCGGATCCGAGGTTGTCCTGAATCTCGCGAATCAAAGCATGCGGATTGGCGGCCCGCTGGACCCGCAGTCGGGCGCGCGCAATAAGATAGGCGTGACTGTCGGTATGCGCCGTTGCGCTCATCTGTTCGGCGCGCCCACGGGAGTCCGCAATACGCGACGTGGTGACCGGGTGGGTCCTGAGGAACTCCGGGAGGGTGTCGGAAAAGAAGCGCTGTTCCCGCTGGAGCCGTTCAAAGAAACTGGGCATGCCGACAGGGTCGAAGCCGGCACGCGCCAGCATGTCGATACCGGTACGGTCCGCCTCCTGTTCATGCTCCCGGCTGAAATCGAGCTGCATCTGTGCCTGTCCGGCAACAGTGGCCGCGACCGCAGCCTCACCCACCTCGGGATTACCGGCACCCAGGATCGCGGCGGCAATAAGCGCAGCCGTCATCGGCAGGCTCATCCGCGCGGAGTCCTCCAGCCGGCGGGCAATGTGGTGTTGCAGGATGTGCGCGATCTCGTGCGCGATTACCGCGGCCAGTTCGCTCTCGTTGCGGGTCGCCAGAATCAGGCCGCTGTTTACGCCGATGATGCCGCCCGGCATGGCGAAGGCGTTGATGCGCGGGTCATCAATCAGCAGGAAGGTGAAATCGGCGGCCGAGTGTTCGGTACTCGCAATGAGCCGATAACCCACATTCTCCAGGTATTCGGTCAGGTCCGGATCTTCCAGGATCTCGCCCCGGCGCCGCAGCTCAGCGAGCAGTTGGCGGCCGATGCGCCGTGACTCGTCATCGCCGAACACTGTCCGGGAACTGTCCCCCATCTCCGGCAGCCGGATCTCCGCGCTGGCCGGTGAGAGGATCGGGGCCGTAGACAGCGACGCGAGCAGGAGAATAAAGGTGGACAGTATGGCGGAGCGAAGCATTCGTGATCTCGTGTCAGGCACGGGAGGCGTGGCGCCCACAGAATAGCATTCGGGCGGCTGTTACGGACACGGGCAGCGGATCCGCACCCTGTCCGTGCTCCATATGGGTTCCCTGTGCCGGCTGATGTGCGCCACATTGCGGAAGGGCGGAGCGGGACGCTACACTATTAGCTTTCACTGAAATGCTAATGGCCAGGCAATACATGTTCAACATCAACGAGATGGATGTAATCCAGGTGAAGACACTTTTGGCCGAGAGGGGGGAGGCGATCAGGCTCATCGATGTCCGCACCCCGGCGGAGGTGGCGGCTGGGGCGATCCCCGGCGCCGTTCATATTCCTCTCCACACCATTCCGGCCGCCATGGACCGCATCCCGGAGGCGGGAGAGGTGGTTATCTACTGCCGAACCGGAGTTCGCTCCGCACAGGCATGTGCTTTCCTCTCCGCCAACGGCAGGGGTAACGTGCACAACCTGCGCGGCGGCATTATGGCCTGGGTGCAACAGGGACAAGCGGTCGCCTGAGTGCATGAGGGGCGCCCAAACGGGGGGTTCCGCTCCACCTTGTTTGTCACGCAGATCTTGCCCCGGATCAATTGGGCGAAGGGTTGCGTTGCCAAGCCGATTATCATATAAGTGCAATATTGAATACTTATCCGGCCAAGCCGTAGTGGCTTGGCCTTCTTTCATCCACCCATGCCCCTGAGGAGAGAAAACAATGGCGAATTTCGATCAAGAACTGGACGCCTCCGGTCTCAACTGCCCGCTGCCGATCCTTCGTGCCAAGAAGACCCTGGCGGGTATGCAGGGTGGACAGGTGTTGCGGATCGTCGCAACCGACCCGGGTTCCGTTAAGGACTTCGAGGCGTTCGCCAAGCAGACCGGAAATCAGCTGCTCGAATCCGGCGAAGAGGGTGGCAAGTTCGTCTTTCTGGTGAAGAAGGCCTAACACGCCACACGGATACGCGAGGGGGTAACACCATGTCCGACCAAAAGAAGCTGGCCATCATCGCGACGAAGGGTACGCTGGATTGGGGTTACCCGCCCTTCATTCTCGCCTCAACCGCCGCTGCGCTGGGCTACGAAGTGCAGATTTTCTTCACCTTCTACGGATTGAAGCTGCTGGAGAAGGATCTGAACCTGCAGGTGACGTCGGTCGGCAACCCGGGTATGCCGATGCCGATGCCGATGCCGGTCATGCTGCAGGCGCTGCCGGGCATGCAGAGCATGATGACGGTCATGATGAAGCAGAAGATGAAGGCCAAGGGTGTCGCCAGCCTCGAAGAGCTGCGGGACCTGTGCAAGGAGGCCGAGGTCAAGTTCATCGCCTGCCAGATGACCGTCGACCTGTTCGAGATGAACCCGTCGAGCTTCATCGACGATGTCGAGTTCGGTGGTGCGGCGACCTTCTTCGAGTTTGCCGGCGAGTCCGACATCTGCCTCTTCATCTGAGGCGTTTGGCCTGCCGAGAAAGCCCCCGACTTCGATCGGGGGCTTTTTCTCTTCCTTAGCATCGAGGGTTGGACGTGGCGATCCCCATGAGTGGTGAGCGCGAGCAGTCCGTCGTCATACTGATGACCCACGGCCCGAGTACCCCCGAGCGCTGCGCCACACCGTTCTACATCGCAGCCATCCTTGCCTCCATGGATACCACGGTTCACCTCTTCCTGACCATGGAGGCGGTGCGGCTCGCCAAGCGGGGGGTCGCGGAAAACTTGGCTGCAATGGCGGACGGCAAGCGGATCATCGATTTCATCCGCGAGGCGAAGCGGGCCGGGGTGCGGTTGACGGTATGCCTTCCCGCGCTCCCGGGTTACGAGATGGGTGACGAGCACGACCTTATCGAAGAGGTGGATGAATTGGCCGGCGGCGGTGTGCTGGGCGATCTCATCCTCTCCTGCGATAAGGTACTCTCCTTCTGAGCCAAACCTTCACAACCCTATCGATCAGCCAGGACTCCCCATGAGTACCGTGCGCGGATGCGAACTTCCCGAAAATCTCCTGTACGACGTGGACAGCAATGTCTGGGCACGGCGCGAGGCGGACGGTAACGTCGTCGTGGGGATGACCTCCTACGCCTGCTCCCTCTCCGGTGTCATCGTCGCCTTCACGCCGCGTCGGCTGGGCAAGGAGGTCAAGCGCGGCAAGTCGTGCGCCACGGTGGAGTCGGGCAAGTGGGTCGGTCCGGTGAAGGCGCCGGTCAGCGGCGAGATGGTCGCCGCCAACCCGGAGGTCGCCGCCGAACCCGGCCTGATCAACGACGACCCCTACGGGGCCGGCTGGCTGGTGAAGATCCGGCCGGTGGATTGGGATGGTGAGTCGGTCGCCCTGCTGAAAGGCCCGGAGGCACTGGTGCTTTTCGAGCAGAGGATGGAGGCTGACGGTTTCGGCGGGTGTTGAGCTTCCCCGTAACGGAACCGGCCGCGCTTGAGGCGTTGATCGCCCGCGTCGAGTCGCTTGACGACCTCCGGCTCGATCGCGAACTCCTGGGGCGCATGGCTGGCTCCGGCCTCTCTCCGCGCCCCATCGACTTTCATCTGCCGGGCTTCCGGCGCTCCTCCGATTCTGAACTCGCCGCTTCCCCGGCCGCCTGGCCGGCGATCTCCATCACCGGTGCCGAATGCCGGTTGCGCTGCGATCACTGCGGCGGCCGCATTCTGGAGCCGATGATTCCCGCACCGACGCCAGAGCGGCTGTGGCAGACGGTCGAGCGGCTGGTTGCCGACGGGGTCGGCGGCATGCTGCTCACCGGCGGTTCGAATCGGGCCAACGAGGTGGAGTACGCCCCTTTCCTGCCGACCCTCCGACGTATCCGCGATCACCACCCCGATTTCCGCATCGCCGTGCATACCGGACTGGTGGACCGTGAGGCTGCACAGGGTCTCGCCCGGGCCGGAGTCGATACGGCCATGCTGGATCTCATCGGCGCCCAGGAGACGGTCACCCGCGTCTACCATCTGAAGAGGCGGGTGGCCGATTTCGAGGCGAGTCTCGCCGCACTGGTCGCGGCCGGTTTGCGCGTGGTGCCGCACATCGTCATGGGCCTGCACTACGGCGAGCTGCTCGGTGAACGGGAGGCGCTGGAGATGGTGGTGCGGCAGCGGCCGGCAGCGCTGGTGCTGGTGGCCGCCATGCCGCACCTGGCCGATCCCCGACGCCCGTTCCGGGTGCCGGATGCGGAGGCGGTCGGGGCCTTTCTGCTCCATGCGCGCCGCCGGCTTCCGGACCTGCCGCTCCTGCTCGGTTGCGCCCGCCCGCCGGGCGCGGCAAAGGTGCGCATGGACGCCTACGCGGTGCTTGCGGGCCTGGACGGTATCGCCCACCCCTCGGCGGGGATGGTCGAACTGGCGACCCGCCTGGGTCGGCCGGTGCGCGCCTTCGGCGGCTGCTGCTCGGTTGCCAATGACGCTGCAGGGGGGAGGGAGCTGGTGAAGCTGGATATCGACCAAATCACCGAGCAGGAGCGCGGGGCACGGACGCAAACCCTCGGCGGCATCCCGGTGGTGGCCGGTGGGGGCAGGGCGGCGTGAGGTCGGGCCGATTGATCGACACCGGCCTGCGGCGGGCGGCGGAGAATATCGCCCTGGACCAGGCCATTCTCTCGGCCCATGACCAGGGGAGCGCCCCCGACACCCTGCGCTTCCTGCGCTTTCTGCCCTCCGCATTGATCGGGTTTCACCAGAGCGTGGAGCAGGAGCTGCGGCTGGGGTACTGCCGTGAGCACGGGATCGAGGTGCAGCGGCGGATCACCGGCGGCGGCGCCATCTATTTCGATGAGGCGCAGATCGGCTGGGAGCTGTATCTGGATCGGCGCACCCTCGCCGGCGCCCGCGCCGACGAAATCACCCGGCTCATCTGCGAGGCCGCCGCCGCGGGGATCTCCCGCCTCGGCGTCAACGCCCGCTACCGGCCGCGCAACGACATCGAGGTGGAGGGGCGCAAGATCTCCGGCACCGGCGGGGTCGGCGAGGGCCATTCGCTGCTCTACCAGGGCACCCTGCTGCTCGACCTCGACGTTGAACGCATGGTCGCGGTGCTGCGCATCCCGGCGGAGAAGTTGCGCGACAAGGCGGTGCAGTCGGCACGCGAGCGGGTGGTGACGCTGAAGGAGCTGCTCGGCCGGCTGCCCCCGATGGCAGAGGTGCGCGATGCCCTGGCCGACGCCTTCCGGTCGGCACTGGGGATCGGTTTTGCGCCCGGCGCGCTGAGCGCGGCGGAAGAGGCGCTCTACCGGGAGGCGTTGTCGGTGATCGACAGTGACGAATGGGTCTTCGAGAATCGGCATCCGCGCAGCGAGGCGCCGATACGAGAGGGGCTACACCGGGGCCTCGGCGGTATCGTGCGGGCGGCGGTGCTGCTCGACGAGCGGCGCGCGCTGCTGCGGCAGGTGTGGTTCACCGGCGACTTCTTTATCGAACCGAAGCGGGTCGTCCGTGACCTGGAGGCGGAACTCAAGGATGTGCCGCTTGAGTCGGTCGAGGGTCTCATCGAGGCATTTTTCCACGACCGGCGGGTGACCTCCGTGCTGCTGGGGCCGGCGGATTTCGTCGCCGCGATACAGGCGGCGGTCGCCTCCGGGGAGTCCGAATGACGGTGGAGGTGCTGGTGGTCGGGCTCGGCCCTGCCGGGGCATCGGCTGCCCGGGCCGCCGCCGAGGCGGGCGCCTCGGTGTTGGGCATCGATGCCCGTGCACAGTTCGGTGCGCCGGTACAGTGTGCAGAACTGATCCCGCTGCCGTTGCGAGGCGTTGCGGGTGACGCGGCCGTCCAGCGGGTAACCGCCCTGGAGACCGTGCTCCCTTCCGGGTGTGTGGAACGCATCGACATGCCGGGCGTGATGATCGACCGCGGCGCCTTCGATCGCCGGCTCGCCGCACAGGCCGCCGCGGCCGGTGCCCGGCTGGTCGCCGCAACCCGCCTGACCGGACTCGACATCGGCAGCGGTGTCGCCACCCTGCGCGGCGGCGTGGCCGGTTCCGTCCGTTTCCGAACGCTGGTGGCAGCGGATGGTCCCCGTTCGACGGTGGCCGCCCTGATGGGGCTGGCTCCGCTTCGAACACTCCGCTCCCGGCAGTACCGGGTGCCGCTGTTGCGCCCCTCGTCGGTGGCGCGCGTCTGGCTGGGGCCGGACTATCCGGGCGGTTATGCCTGGCTGTTTCCGCGCGGGGAGAGCGCCAATCTCGGTTTTGCTGCGGACCGGGGGCGGCTTGCGGATATGAAGACACCACTGGAGCGGCTGCACGCATCGCTGGCCGCTGAGGGAACTGTGGGAGCAGCCGTGCTCGCCCGTACCGGTGGCCCGGTCCCGGTGGGCGGTATGCGTGCACCGGCCGTGGGTGAAAAGGTGCTGTTTGCCGGTGATGCGGCGGGGCTGGCCCACCCGGTCTCCGGCGCCGGTATCGCGGCGGCGGTCGCCTCCGGTGGGCTGGCCGGTGCGGCGGCGGCCGAGGCGCTGTACGCAGGGCCGGAGCCGCTGCGGGAGTATCAGGAGGAGCTGACTGCACGCTACGGCGATTCGCTCTCCCTGGCGCGGCACCACCGTCGCCTCCACTGGGATGCGGCGGGGGATACGGGCGATCGCGGTTGGTCACGACACTGGATCGCCTCACCCGAATACCGGAGGCCGGTGTTGTGACCCCTTTGCGTTCACCGCCCGCGAATGCCCGTTCGCCGGAATACGTGCAACTCTCCACTGCGGCGGCCATTACCCTTGGACTGCTGCCCGGTCGGATGCACCGGGTCGACTGCACCCACTGCCTCAATCTGCTGGTGACCTATCCGGAGGGGTGCCGGGCCAACTGCGCCTACTGCGGGCTGGCACGTCACCGCGAGGAGTCGTGCGCCTATGCGGACCGCAACTTCATCCGGGTGGAGTGGCCGACGGTGCGTTTCGACGAGCTTGTGGAGGCGATCCGCTCCGGGGCCGACCGCGGCCGGTTTCAGCGCATGTGTCTGTCGATGATCACCCACCCGGATTCGGATGGCGACACGCAGTACCTGCTTGAGCGCTGGGTCGCCGCCCTGCCGCACATCCCGGTCTCCATCCTTTCCAACCCGACCACGCTCGACCAGGCCGACCTGGCCCTCCTCCGCGACGGCGGCGCCGAGATCTTCACGGTGGCGCTGGATGCGGCGACCCCCGAGATCTTCGAAAGGACCCGCGGGGTCCAGGTGAACAGTCCGCACCGCTGGGCGCACTACTGGCAGGTGCTGGAGTGGGCCGCCGAGCTGTTCGGTCCGGGGCGCTTTGGTGTCCACCTCATCTGCGGCATGGGCGAGAGCGAACGCGAACTGCTCACCCCGTGCCAGCGGGTGCGGGACATGGGCGGGCAGACCCACCTGTTCGCCTTCTTTCCCGAGGCGGGCTCGCTGATGGCCGACTGGCCGGCGGTGGAGCCGGACCGCTGGCGCCGGGTGCAGGTCGGACGTTATCTGATCGACCACGAGGCGGTGCGGCTGGAACAGATGGCCTTCGATGACACGGGCACACTGCTCGATTTCGGCGTTTCCGGGGAACGCCTGCAACGGGTGATTGCGTCCGGGAAGCCGTTCCGCACCTCGGGCTGTCCCGGCCCCGACGACCCGGCCGTCTCCTCCTGCAACCGGCCGTACGGGGATTCCCGCCCCGGGGACATCCGCTCCTACCCGTTCGCCCCCGATGCGAAGGAGCTGCGCCGGATACGGGTACAACTCAATGAATCAATCGGTAAGCGTGACCGGCAATCAGAGTGATAAGCGCATAAGAATATTCTCTCTTATTAGCGTTCCGCCTTGTCTTGACAAAATGACTGACTGGGCAGATAGTTTTGTCCAATTACAATAACAGAAAATACTAAAAGCCACGCTTGATAAGTGGTTAATGGTCGCCATACTTGCATTCGCCCGAACCGTTTTGATTGAAAAGAGTATTACCACATTCTTATGTGGTGAGTGGGAGCCCGGATTTTCATAGAACCCGCCGGAGCGGGCCGGCCGGTCTCCCGAAACAAGAAGACCAAGCGAGGAGTCAATGATGAAGTACAACCGCCTGACGGCGGCGGTCGCTATCGCGGCCGCGGCCCTGCCCCTTTCCGCACACGCAACCAACGGTATGAACATGGAGGGCTACGGCCCCATCGCCACCGGCATGGGTGGTGCGTCAATGGCCTACGACAACGGCTCGGCTGCCATGGCGAACAATCCCGCCACTCTCGGTCTGATGCGCGAAGGCGAGAGCCGCCTCGACCTCGCGGTGGGCGGGCTCGGTCCCGACGTGGATGCGACGTGGGGACCCATGACCGCGGGTTCGGACGGTGATGCCTACTACATGCCGGCGGGTGGCTGGGTCACCCGCCAGGGCAACCTGAGCTACGGCGTGGGTGTCTTCGCCCAAGGCGGCATGGGGACCGAGTATGCCGCCAACACCTTCTTGGGGGCCATGACAGGCCAGGACGCCCGCTCGGAACTGGGAGTGGGGCGACTGATTGCGCCGCTTGCCTTCAACGTTAATGACCGGCTTACCATCGGCGGTAGCCTCGATCTGGTCTGGGGTGGCCTTGATCTGAAAATGCCGATGCCCGTCCTGGATCAGGGTGGCAACCCCTCCGCCGGAACATTCGCCGATTTCATGGCCGGTTTTGGCGGTCAGCAGGTCCTCGGGCGCGCCACGGTTACACCTGGCCTTGGGGCCCAGCTCCAGGGAGCTGTCGGGGCGGGTTATGACACTGTCGCGATCAACTTCTCCGGCGGCGGCGACTTCCAGCAGGCAACGAAAGGCTATGGCTGGGGCGGCAAGCTCGGCTTTACCTACCGCGTCAACCCGCAGGTGACCGTGGGTGGTACCTACCACCTGAAGACCAGCATGGAAGACTGGACCGGCAACGGGGTGATGGTGCTTTACGATGTCGATGGCCCCAATCCCACCCAAACAGTACCTGGCCAGATCACGATACGGGACTTCCAGTGGCCGGCCACCATCGCCGCCGGCATTGCCGTCACCCCCAACGACCGTCTGCTGCTGGCGGCCGACGTGAAGGTGCTGCAGTGGTCCGACGTCATGGACAACTTCAACCTGACCTTCACCACCAACGGCGAAGCGGCCGACATCACCATGTTCCAGAACTGGGATGATCAGACGGTGCTCAGCCTGGGCGGTGCTTACCGGGTGACCGATGCCTTCACCGTGCGGGCCGGCGTCAACATCGCCGACAATCCCATCCCGGACCAGTTCGTCAACCCGCTGTTCCCGGCCATCATCGAGGAGCATTACACCCTCGGCTTTGGCTACGCCTTCAGCGACGCCAGCGAGGTCAACTTCTCGCTGACCCATGCCCCCGAGGTGGCAGTGACCAATACCAACACTGGCATACGGATTACCCACAGCCAGACCAACTGGCAGTTCATGTACAGCTACCGCTTCTGAGTAGTTGCCGTTCCCGCAGCCACCGGCTGCAGAGGGGGCACGTGGGTCAGCCCCGTGCCCCCTTTCCATCTGCGCAATAAAACACCCGACGCGAAGGAGGCATCATGCACAGTATGAAGTCGCTCGTCAGTGCTGTTTTCTGTTCCGCCGCCCTGTTGGTTTCCACGCAGTCCGCACAGGCGGAAACCCTGAAACCGTTCGTCCTTGCACAAAAAGCCAACGGTGAGCCGGCGGCAGTCGTGGCGGAGGTCCGGCAGAAGCTGGCCGACGCCGGTTTCCAGATCGCCGGGGAGTACTCCCCCTATCCGGCGGCCACCATTATCGCGGTGACCTCCGACGCACTCCAGCGTGCCGTGACCCAGTCCGAGTTCGGCGGATTCGGGGCGGTTCAGCGGGTGAGCGTGACTCAGGCGGGTGACGCGGTCCAGGTGGCCTACACCGATCCGGTCTACATGAGCCACGCCTACCGCATGAGCGGCAATCTCACCCCGGTGGCCGACGCGTTGAAGCAGGCGCTCGGCAGTCAGCAGACCTTTGGTCCTGACAAAGGCCTGACGCCGAAGGACCTGCGCAAGTACCACTACAAGTTCCTAATGCCCTATTTCGACGATCGCATCGAACTGGCCGCCTACGGCAACCAGCAGGCGGCGGTCGAGAAGGTCGAGACGGCGCTGGCGGCCGGCAAGGGCGGCGCCTCCAAGGTCTACCGGGTCGACCTGCCCGGTGGCAAGGAGACGGTCTTCGGTGTGGCCATGACCACCAAATGCAGCGGCGACAGCTACATCATGGAGCGTATCGACTTCAAACCGGTCCGCTCCACCGGCCACCTGCCGTACGAGATGCTGGTGCGAGACGGCAAGGTCTACACCCTGCCGGCGGAGTTCCGCATCGCCATCAACTTCCCCGACCTCTCCATGATGGGCAGCAACAGCTTTGCCTCCATCATGTGCGCGCCCGATGCCATCAAGAATGCGCTGATTGAGGCGGCCGGCGGTTCGGTCTCCAAGGGCGGCCTGTTTTAGAGGCCGTGAAGGGTTAAGGGTTTAAGGGTGAGGGGGCGCATAATCTTGCGCCCCAAATCCCTTTCCCTAATCCTGATATAGCCGATGTAGGATGGGTTGAGCGCCAGCGATACCCATCGGTCGAGGTGTTTTTGGCGCCCACCATGCCGCATCGGCCTTACCACACGATCGATGGGTATCGCCCTTTGGGCTCAACCCATCCTACGGGGCTGTTCGCCGGAGGGGGCTCTTAACCCTTCACTCTTAACCGTTAACCGCCTTCACCCTTCACGCCCCTTCCCCCGATCGGTTACCATTTCCGGCTTCCCGGCGGCCCGCGGCCGCCGTCCGAGCGGCCTTTTTCGAGGGGTGGACATGTTCAGCAAAGAGATGCGGATTGCCGGATTCGACGATGAGCTGTGGAGTGCCATGCAGGCGGAGACCGTTCGCCAGGAGGAGCACATCGAACTCATCGCTTCGGAGAACTATGCCAGCCCCCGGGTGATGGAGGCGCAAGGCTCCGCGCTCACCAACAAGTACGCGGAAGGCTACCCCGGCAAGCGCTATTACGGTGGCTGCGAGTATGTGGATATCGCCGAGCAGCTCGCCATCGACCGGGTGAAGCAGCTGTTCGGCGCCGACTATGCCAACGTCCAGCCCCACTCCGGCTCCCAGGCCAACGCGGCGGTCTACATGGCGCTGCTCGAGCCCGGCGACACGGTGCTCGGCATGTCCCTCGCCCACGGCGGACACCTCACCCACGGCGCGAAGGTGAGCTTCTCGGGCAAGATCTACAACGCGATCCAGTACGGACTCGACCCGGCCACCGGCGAGATCGACTACGCCCAGGTGGAGGCGCTCGCCCTGGAGCACAAGCCGAAGATGATCATTGCCGGCTTCTCCGCCTATTCCCGTGTGGTGGACTGGCAGCGGTTCCGTGACATTGCGGACCAAGTCGGCGCTTATCTGTTCGTCGACATGGCCCATGTGGCCGGCCTCATCGCCGCCGGCGTCTATCCGAGCCCGGTGCAGATCGCCGACGTCACCACCTCCACCACCCACAAGACCTTGCGTGGTCCGCGTGGCGGCATCATCCTGGCCAAGGCCAACCCGGAGATCGAGAAGAAGTTGAACTCGCTGGTCTTTCCCGGCACCCAGGGTGGCCCGCTGATGCACGTCATCGCCGCCAAGGCGGTTGCCTTCAAGGAGGCGCTGCAGCCGGAGTTCAAGGACTACCAGCAGCAGGTGGTGACCAACGCGCGCGCCATGGCCCAGGTGTTCATGGGGCGCGGCTTCGACGTGGTCTCCGGCGGCACCGACAACCACCTGTTCCTGGTCAGCTTCATCAAGCAGGGGCTGACCGGCAAGGAGGTGGATGCCTGGCTCGGCGCTGCGAACATCACCGTCAACAAGAACTCGGTGCCGAACGATCCCCAGTCGCCGTTCGTCACCTCTGGCATCCGCATCGGCACCCCGGCCGCCACCACCCGCGGTTTCACCGAGACGGACTGCCGTGACCTGGCCGGCTGGATATGCGACCTCATCGACGACCGCGGCAACGAACAGACCATCGCCAGGGTCAAAGAGCAGGTAGTGGCCATCTGCAAACGGCTACCGGTCTATGAAAAGTGACAAGTCGCACGTGACAAGTGACAAGACAAACCGCTTGTGACTTGAAACTTGTAACTTGAGACTTCCCTATGCGCTGCCCTTTCTGCGGAGCTGCCGATACCAAGGTGATCGATTCGCGGCTGGCGAACGAGGGCGACTCGGTGCGCCGCCGCCGTGAGTGCCTCACCTGCGCCGAGCGCTTCACCACCTTCGAGACCGCCGAGCTGATCATGCCGCGGGTAGTGAAGCAGAACGGCATCCGCGAGCCGTTCGATGACCAGAAGCTGCGCCGCGGTATTCAGCGAGCGCTGGAGAAGCGGCCGGTGGAGATCGAGGAGATCGATGCGGCGGTGAACCGTATCCTGCACCGGGCGCGGGGCACCGGCGACCGGGAGATCCCCTCCCGCCTCATCGGCGAATGGGTGATGGACGAATTGCGCGAGATGGACGAGGTGGCCTACGTGCGTTTCGCCTCCGTCTATCGCAGCTTCCAGGACGTGAATGCCTTCCGCGAGGTGATCGAGCGGTTGCAGAACGAGCCGCCGGCAGAGTTGCGCCGCAACCAGCTCCGATTACTGGACGACGAGGGCAAGAAGAAGTGAGCTTTACCGGCGACGACCACCGCCACATGGCCCGTGCCCTGCACCTGGCCGAGCGCGGACTCTACACCACCGATCCCAATCCGCGTGTCGGCTGCGTCATCGTGCGCGACGGTGAGGTAGTTGGCGAGGGGTGGCACGAACGGGCCGGCAGTCCTCATGCCGAGGTCCACGCGCTTCAGGCGGCGGGTGAGCGGGCTCTGGGCGCCACCGCCTACGTAACGCTGGAACCGTGCAGCCACCACGGGCGCACGCCGCCCTGTGCCGATGCACTGATTGAGGCCGGCATCGGTCGGGTGATCGCCGCGATGGAGGACCCCAACCCACAGGTCGCCGGCGAAGGGCTGCGGCGGTTGGCGGCGGCCGGCATCGAGGTCGCCACCGGATTGATGGCCGCCCAGGCCGAACGGCTCAATCCCGGATTCGTCCGGCGGATGCGTACCGGCCGGCCGTATGTGCGCTGCAAACTGGCCATGAGCCTGGACGGGCGCACGGCGATGGCCTCGGGGGAATCCAAATGGATCACCGGTGAGCCGGCCCGCATGGACGTGCACCGGCTGCGCGCGCGGAGTTCCGCCGTGGTGACCGGCATCGGCACCGTGCTGGCCGACGATCCCTCCCTGAATGCCCGACTCCCCGACGAGGCGACCGTCCACCAACCCCTCCGCGTGGTCCTGGACCCGCGCCTCTCCATGCCGGAGAGTGCCCGCATGCTTCGTCTCCAAGGAGAGACGCTGGTGGTGACCGCCTGCCAGGAGGAGGATGCCCGCGAACGGCTGGAGGCGGCAGGCGCATCGGTGGTGGTGCTGCCCAACGGCCCGGACGGGATCGACCTGCACGGTCTGATGGATCTGCTTGGCGGTCGCGGGGTGAACGAGGTGCTGGTGGAGACCGGTGCCACCCTGAGCGGCGCCGTGCTGCGCGCTGGCCTGATTGACGAACTGGTGGTCTACATGGCGCCCCATCTGATGGGTAACGGGGCACGCGGGCTGTTTGCGTTGCCGGGCCTGGAAACGATGGCGGACAGGGTGGAACTGGACATTACCGACCTGCGTGCCGTCGGCCGCGACTGGCGCATCACAGCTCGGGTGTCCTGAAGGCAAAACACCATCACCACAGAGGTCGCGGAGGGCGCAGAGGGATCGGGGCGGAAGCCAAAGGGCGCAAAGGCGGCTCTTGACTCGTGGTTCGATTTTCTCGGTAAGTGGATGCCTCTGCGTCCTCTCGGCAACTGCTCCCTGCGTTGCTCTACCTCCTGCATCCGTGCAGTCGTGTGTCCTCTGTGGCAAATAGGTCTTTCCGCTGTCCGAAGGACCCGTAAATCAGTATCATTAGCCCCCTTTCGCTTCGGTTTCGCACCATGTTCACCGGAATCATCCAGGCGGTCGGCCGGATAGCCGCCATCGAGCCCAAGGGCGCAGACGTGCGGTTGCGCGTCGCCACCGGGAAGCTCGAGCTGGGCGATGTCGCCCTTGGCGACAGCATCGCCGTCAACGGTGTCTGCCTGACGGCTGTGGAACTGCCGGGCGACGGCTTCTGGGCCGATGTCTCGGGCGAGACTTTGGCTCGTACCGGCATCGGCGATCTGGCGGTTGGTGCCGAGGTGAACCTGGAGAAGGCACTCACTCCGACCACCCGCCTGGGCGGCCACCTGGTGAGCGGGCACGTGGACGGGGTCGGCACGGTGACCTCCCGGCGAGAGGACGGCCGTTCGGTCCGTTTCCGCATCCAGGCGCCCGACGAGCTGGCGAAGTACATCGCCGAGAAGGGCTCCATCTGCGTCGACGGCATCAGCCTGACGGTCAACGCGGTCGACGGCGCGGCCTTCGAACTGAACATCGTGCCCCACACCCTCCAGGAGACCACCATGGCCGGCTTCCGGCCCGGCCGGCGTATCAACCTGGAGGTGGATATCATCGCCCGCTACCTGGAGCGGCTGCTGCTCGGCGAGAAGGCGGCCCGGTCCGGCAGCGGCCTGACCGAATCGTTCCTGGTGGAACACGGGTTTTTGAGGCAGTAACAAGTGGCAGGTGCAAGAGGAAAAACCACTTGCGACTTGCCACTTGCAACTTGTGACTTGTAACTATGCCATTGAACAGTATTGAAAAGATCATCGAAGACATTCGTCAGGGCCGCATGGTCATCCTCATGGATGACGAGGATCGGGAGAACGAGGGCGACCTCATCATGGCGGCTTCCCTGGTCCGTCCCGAGGACATCAACTTCATGGCGCGCTATGGCCGCGGACTGATCTGCCTGACCCTTACGCGCGAGCGGTGTCAGCAGTTGCGGCTGCCGCTGATGGTGACCGACAACAACGAAAAACACTCGACCAATTTCACCGTCTCCATCGAGGCGGCGCGCGGGGTGACCACCGGTATCTCAGCCTATGACCGGGCGCACACGGTGCGTACCGCGGTGGCGCCAGATGCCACACCGGCCGACCTGGTGCAGCCGGGGCACATCTTCCCGCTCATGGCGCAGCCTGGCGGCGTGTTGACCCGCGCCGGTCACACCGAGGCGGGCTGCGATCTCACCCGGCTGGCCGGTCTGGAGCCGGCGGCGGTGATCGTCGAGATTCTGAATGAGGACGGCAGCATGGCCCGCCGCCCCGACCTGGAGGTGTTCGCCAGGGAACACGGTCTGAAGATGGGCACCATCGCCGATCTCATCCACTATCGACTGCAGACCGAACCGACCGTGGAGCGCGTGGCTGAGTGCCGTATGCCGACCGAGTTTGGTGAGTTCCGTCTGGTCGCCTACCGCGACCTGCTGGAGCGGGAACTGCACCTGGCGCTGGTCAAGGGTGAGATAGAGCCGGAGACGCCCACCCTGGTGCGGGTCCACATGCAGCACACCCTGTGCGATCTGTTCGGCAACCAGCGCGACTGCGGCTGGCCGTTGCGCGACGCCCTGGCCCATATTTCCGAAAAGGGCAGCGGAATCGCCATCGTCCTGCGTCAGCAGGAGAGCGCCGAGGAGCTGATCCGGCATATCAAGGATTACCAGCTCGCCGACGATGGAGTGGTGCTGCCGCATCAGGAAAAGGCGACCGACCTGCGCACTTACGGGATCGGCGCGCAGATCCTGATCGATCTCGGTGTGCGCCGCATGCGAGTGATGAGTTCACCGAAAAAGATGCATGGCCTCTCCGGCTTCGGCCTTGAGGTCGAGGGCTACGAGTCGCAGGCATAAGCGGATTCACCGCAGAGGGCGCACGACTGCACGGATGCAGGAGGTAGAGCAACGCAGGGAGCAGTTGCCGAGAGGACGCAGAGGAAAAACCTGGTTCACGCAATCGATCGGTTCCGGTGTTCAAGGTGACGGGACATCCGATATGACCGATTGGTTTTTAACGGGGCTGAGGTTTACTCCAGTGCAGCCGTAGTGTTTTTCTCTGCGACCTCTGCGACCTCTGCGACCTCTGCGACCTCTGCGACCTCTGCGACCTCTGCGGTAAATCGCTTTTATTTTGAGAAAGGGGTGGAACGATGAGCGACATTAAGGTGTACGAAGGTGATTTCCAGGCGTCCGGCGCCCGCTTCGGCATGGTGGTGAGCCGTTTCAACAGCTTCATCGTCGAAAAGCTGCTCGAAGGGGCGATCGACACGGTGGTGCGCCACGGCGGCGCCGCCTCCAACATCGAGGTGGTGAAGGTGCCCGGCGCCTTCGAGCTGCCGCTTGCAGCCAAGCGCATGGCCGCAATCGGGCGCTATGACGCCATCATCGCCCTCGGTGCAGTGATCCGCGGCGGCACGCCGCACTTCGATTACGTGGCGGGCGAGTGCACCAAGGGATTGGCATCCGTCTCTCTGGAGTACAACGTACCTGTTTCTTTTGGTGTGCTCACGGTGGACACCATTGAGCAGGCGATAGAACGCGCCGGCACCAAGGCGGGCAACAAGGGCGCCGAGGCGGCCATCTCCGCCATCGAGATGGTGAGCCTGTTCTCCAGGCTGGAAGGGTAGCGCGCTGCCGGTGAAAAAAGGTGTGTCAAAAAGTCGGGCACGTAGCGAGGCGCGTCAGCGTGCCTTGCAGGCCGTCTACCAGTGGCAGCTCACCGGCCAGCCGGTGGGCCAGGTGGAGACCCAGTTCCTCACCGACCGTGAGATGGGCAAGGCGGACCTGGACTACTTCAGCGGCCTGCTCCGTCTGGTGACCGACAACTCGGCCCAACTGGACGGCTATTTGAAGCCGTACCTGGATCGCCCCATCGAACAGGTGGACCCGATCGAGGCGGCGATTCTCCGTCTCGGAACCGCCGAACTGAAGTTCCGCCCGGACGTTCCCTACCGGGTGGTGATCAACGAGTCCATCGAGCTGGCCAAGACCTTCGGCGGCGAGCAGGGTCACAAATACGTCAACAGCATCCTCGACCGGGTGGCCGCCGACCTGCGCGCCCCCGAGGTCGCCGCCCGCAAGAAGGGCAGCTGACCACACAAACCGATTGCCACAGAGCACACACGACTGCAGGTGCAGGAGGTACGACCCCATGGAAGGGGGAGGTAAACCGCGTCGGGAGCAGGCGGTCGAGAGCAACGCAGGAGCAGTTGCCCAGAGTGCACAGAGGAACGGAAACCAATACGAACGTTGTTCACCCCCGCATAGAGGAATCGTGTCTGCATTCTTCGTGAACTCTGTATGCTCTGTGGCTAAAGGTTTTCTATGCCCCTTTCGGAATTCGACCTCATTCGCCGCTTTTTCACCGAGCAGTCGGTGCGCCGGGACGATGTTGCGCTCGGCATCGGCGACGACTGCGCCCTGCTGCGGCCGCGGCCGGACCATGAGTTGGCGGTCACTATCGATACGATGGTGGAGGGGATTCACTTTCCCCCGGAGACAGAACCGGAGGCGCTGGGCCACAAGGCGCTCGCGGTCAGCCTGAGCGACCTCGCGGCGATGGGTGCCGAACCGGCCTGGGCCACCCTCTCTCTGAGCCTTCCCGAGCCCGAGGAGTGGTGGCTGGAGGAGTTCGCGCGCGGGCTGTTCACGCTCGCCACCCGGTACGGGGTGCAGTTGGTCGGCGGCGATACGGTACGTGGTCCGCTGGCGGTCACCACCCAGCTCCACGGATTCGTGCCCGAGGGGCAGGCACTGCGCCGGGGCGGCGCCCAACCCGGTGATCTGGTCTACGTCACCGGAACCCTGGGGGATGCGGGCGGCGGTCTGCGGGTGGCACTCGGCACCTGGGGGGCTGAGCGACCCGGTGCCGATGTCCTGCGCAACCGGCTGGATCGCCCCACGCCACGGGTGCGGGAGGGGATGGCGCTACGGGGGCTGGCGACCGCCGCCATCGATATCTCCGACGGGCTGATTTCAGATTTGGAACACATCTGTACCGCCTCCGCAGTGGGGGCGGAGTTGTGGGTCGACCACCTGCCGCTGTCCGAGGCACTGGAGGCGGCGACCACCATGGACGAGGCGCTCTCGCTCGCGGTTGGCGCCGGCGACGACTACGAACTCTGTTTCACCGTGCCGGAGGCGCGGGTGGAGGAGGTCGAGTTGCTATGCGGCCGGTTCGGGTGCGGCTGCCGTCCGGTGGGGCAGATCGAGGCGGAGCATGGCTTGCGGCTGACTCGGGACGGCAAACCCTACCTGCCGGACGCGGCAGGTTTCGATCACTTCGCGGACCGCTGACGTGGACGGACCCGCCGGGCAGCGGCACACTCAACCCGCCGACCTGTGGCGCGATCCGCTGCACCTGCTTTCACTCGGTTTTGGTAGCGGCCTGGCCCCTTCGGCGCCCGGCACCGCCGGCACCGTCGCGGCAATTCCCCTCTACCTGCTGCTCTCTCCGCTGCCGCCGGTCCACTACCTCGCCGCGGTGCTTGTACTGTTCGGGTTGGGGGTCTGGCTCTGTCATCGCACCGCCGAAGCCCTGGGGGTACACGACCATCCCGCCATCGTTATCGACGAGTTTGTTGGTTTTCTCATCACCATGGCGGTGGCGCCGGCCGGCTGGTATTGGGTCCTCGCCGGCTTTGTCCTGTTCCGTCTGTTTGATATTGTGAAGCCGTGGCCCATTCGCTGGATCGACCGCCGGGTCGGCGGCGGCTTCGGGATCATGCTGGATGACGTGCTGGCGGGCATCTACGCCTGGGTGGTGCTTCAGGGCGTGGCGCTGCTTTTCCTTGAATAGGCAGCAGGCCGGGAATTGCTTTGCCTTCGGCTCACAATGACAGTGTGGACCGGAATGGTGATTGGTCCGCCTTTTCCTCTGTGTGCGCTGTGGCTGACAGGGTCTTAGTCATGAAGGGAGTCCTGCCGTTACTGCTGTTTCTCATCCCCGCCTCGGCCGCCTGGGCCGTCGAGAGCGTGGTGGTGATGGGGCTGTTCAAGGATCGGGCGATCGTCACCATCGACGGTACCCAGCGGGTACTCGTCACGGGGGAGGCCAGCCCGGAAGGGGTGATGTTGATCGCGGCGGACAGTGAGGCGGCGGTGCTCGAAATCGATGGGGAGCGGTCGACCTACTCCCTCGGTTCCCACATCGGCGGCGCTTATACCGCACCGAAACAGGCAGAGGTGCAGCTGTGGCCTGATCGCGGCGGCATGTACCTGACGCCGGGCGTAATCAATGGTATTCCAGTGGACTTCCTGGTGGATACCGGCGCCACGCTGGTGGCGATGAACTCCGTGCAGGCGAAGCGCCTGGGGGTGGATTACCGGTTGCGGGGAAAGCCGGCACAGGTGAGTACCGCCTCGGGCGTGTCCCCCGCTTTCTATGTGGATCTGGAGGCGGTGAAGGTGGGGGAGGTGCAGCTACGAAATGTGGGCGCGGTGGTGATCGAAGGGAACTACCCGGAGAAGGTGCTGCTCGGCATGTCGTTCCTCGGCCGCCTCGACATGCGGCGCGAGGGTGACCTGATGGTGCTCAGGAAGAAATTCTGAAACCCGTTAAGTAGGATTGCGCCCTACCGGAAACAGCCGAAATCCTGCGCGACTACCGACTACCCCGTCCCGTTTCACGCTCCACGGCTCTTGTCCTTCTCGATCATCGCGTAGGCGGAGTGGTTGTGGATGGACTCGAAGTTCTCCGACTCTACCACGTAGGCCTGTACCCGGTTGTCGGCATTCAGACGTACCGCCACGTCGCGCACCATGTCCTCGACGAATTTGGGATTGTCGTAGGCCCGTTCGGTGACGAACTTCTCGTCCGGCCGCTTGAGCAGTCCGAAAAGCTGGCAGGAGGCCTCCTCCTCGATGAGGTCGATGACATCCTCGATCCAGAGGAAGCCCTGGGTGCGGACGGTCACGGTGACGTGGGAGCGCTGGTTGTGCGCACCGTAGTCGGAGATCTTCTTGGAGCAGGGGCAGAGACTGGTGACCGGGACCACCACCCTGACCAGCATGCTCGGCGTCCCGTCACGGATTTCGCCGATGAAGGTGACGTCGTAGTCCATCAGGCTTTCGACCCCCGAGATGGGCGCCCGCTTGTTGACGAAGTAGGGGAAGGCCATCTCGATGTGGCCCGCCTCCGCCTCCAGCAGCTCCACCATCTCCGCCAGCATGTCCTTAAAGGACTTGACCGAGATCTCGCGCTCCCGCTTGTTCAGGATCTCCACGAAGCGCGACATGTGCGTGCCCTTGAAGTTGTGCGGCAGGTTCACGTACATGTTGAAGTTGGCGATGGTGTGCTGCTCGCCGCCGGAACGGTCCTGGATGCGGACGGGATGGCGGATGTCCTTGATGCCGACCTTGTTGATCGGGATGCGGCGGGTGTCCGCGCTGCTCTGGACATCGGCAATCGGTTCGCTCACTTGGGTCATGTTCAATCTTCCTCGGCGTAGCGGACGCAGGCGCGTTCCGTCTCCCACAGGGTCACGGCGCTCACGCGCACGGTCGGGCCGGCAATGGCCTGCGTGACCCCGCGATAAATGAATGCGGCGATGTTCTCCGCCGTGGGGTTTTCGGCATCGAACGGCGGAATCTCGTTCAGGTAGCGGTGGTCCAGTTCATCCACCACGGCCCGGGTGGCCTGTTTGATGGCCTTGAAGTCCACCACCATCCCCAGTTCGTTGAGCTGCCCCGACTCCACCTCCACCTCGACCTTCCAGTTGTGGCCGTGCAGGCGCCGGCAGTCGCCGGGGTAGTCCCGTAACGAATGGGCCGCCGCAAAGTCGGCGAGCACCTTCAAGGTGTACTTCGCTGCCATCGTAGATTCTTGATTAAAGCGCTAGGACTTTAGGCGACCGGCGGGGGTTTTGGCAAGTTCCGGTGTGTTCTCGTCCGGGAGCGTCTCCGGTTGACGGTTCAGGCGCTCCTCGATGGCGGCCAGTATACCATCCGCATCCAGCCCGCATTCCGCCAGCAGCTCCCCGCGTGCGCCGTGCTCGATGAAGCGGTCCGGCAGCCCCAGATTGAGCGCCGTCACCGGCAGGCCGTGGGCCGCCAGGCACTCGTTCACCGCGCTGCCCGCACCGCCGTTCACGGCGCTGTCCTCCAGGGTGACCAGCAGGGAGTGGCACTGTGCCATTTCCAGCACCACCGCCTCGTCCAGCGGTTTGACGAAGCGCATGTCCACCACGCTGGCATCGAGCTTCTCCGTGATCTCCAGGGCGGTGGTCAGCGGTGCCCCGAAGGCGAGCAGGGCGATCGGCCCTTCACCCCGGCGCAGCACCCGGGCACGGCCGATGGGCAGTGCGGTCAGCGACTCCTCCACGGCCACGCCGGGGCCGGTGCCCCGCGGGTAGCGGACCGCCGCCGGGCCGTTGTGGAGAAAGCCGGTGTAGAGCATCTGCCGGCATTCGTTCTCGTCCGACGGGGCCATGATCACCATCTCCGGCACGCAGCGCAGGAAGCTCAGGTCGTAGGCGCCGGCGTGGGTGGGGCCGTCCGGGCCGACGATGCCGGCGCGGTCAATGGCGAACAGAACCGGCAGCCGCTGCAGGGCCACGTCGTGGATGAGCTGGTCGTAGGCGCGCTGCAGGAAAGTGGAGTAAATGGCCACTACCGGCTTGAGCCCTTCGCAGGCAAGACCCGCGGCCAGGGTCACCGCGTGCTGTTCAGCGATGCCGACGTCGAAGTAACGGTCCGGAAACCGTTCCGAGAACTCCACCAGCCCGGAGCCTTCGCGCATGGCCGGGGTGATGCCGATCAGCCGTTCGTCCCGCTCCGCCATGTCGCACAGCCAGCGGCTGAACACGCCGGTGTAGGTGGGGCCCTCTCCGGACGTCTTGCGCATCTCGCCGGTGGCCGGGTCGAAGGCGCCGACCCCGTGATAGGCGCACGGGTTGCTTTCGGCCGGCTCGTAGCCCTTGCCCTTGCGGGTGACCACATGGAGGAACTGGGGACCGTTCAGGGCGCGCAGGTTGCGCAGGGTCTGTACCAGGGTTTCGGTGTCATGCCCGTCCACCGGGCCGATGTAGTTGAAGCCCAGCTCCTCGAACAGGGTGCCGGGGACCACCATCCCCTTCATATGTTCCTCGGCGCGGCGCGCCAGCTCCCACACCGGCGGCATGCTGCGCAGCACCTTTTTGCTGTTCTCGCGCACCGTCGAGTAGAACTTGCCCGAGAGCACCCGCGCCAGGTGGTTCGACAGGCCGCCCACATTGGGGGAGATGGACATGTCGTTGTCGTTGAGCACCACCAGCAGGTCGGCATCCAGATCGCCGGCGTGGTTCAGCGCCTCGAACGCCATGCCGGCGGTCATCGCCCCGTCGCCGATCACCGCCACCACCTTGCGCCCGCTCCCCTCCCGCTGTGCGGCCAGCGCCATGCCCAGGGCGGCACTGACAGAGGTGCTGGAGTGGCCGGTACCGAAGGTGTCGTAGGGGCTCTCGTCCCGGCGCGGGAAGCCAGCGAGGCCGTTGCGCCGGCGCAGGGTGGACATCGCCTCGCGGCGGCCGGTGAGGATCTTGTGGGCGTAGCTCTGGTGGCCCACGTCCCACACCAGCCGGTCCTCCGGGGTGTTGAAGACGTAGTGCAGGGCGAGGGTCAGCTCTACCGTGCCCAGGCTGGCCGCCAGATGGCCGCCGGTGCGGCCCACCGAGGCGATCATGAAGCGCCGCAACTCCTCGGCGAGCGCCGCCAGCCCGGAGACGGGCAGGGCGCGCAGCTCCTCGGGACCGTTGATGGTCTCCAGCAGGGGGAAACGGCTGTCGGCGGGCATTGGCTCGTTTGTATATCAAAAACCGCTAATGATGGAAGGTTGCCGGCGGTCTGGCAAGGTTTGGTTGCCCATTGCCGGGGATTGTCTCTGTTACTAGCTGGCCCGGTTGACGATGTAACCAGCCAGTTCACGCAGCGGGTCGGCACCCGCATCCAGGGCAGCCAGGTGATCGATCGCCTCCTGATACGCCTCCCGCGCCTTCTGCTTGGCGCCGTCCAGTCCGAGCAAAGCGGTGTAGGTCGCCTTGTCCCGGGCCTCGTCGGAACCCTGCGGCTTGCCCAGCGTGGCCGTTTCACCCTCCACATCGAGGATGTCGTCCCGGATCTGGAACGCCAGCCCCACTGCCCGCGCATACCCGTCCAGGGCCTCAAGTGTAGCCTCCGCCGGCTCGGGGGCGCAGAGGCCGCCGAGACGCACACTGGCGCGGATCAGCGCCCCGGTCTTCATGGCGTGCATACGTGCCAGTTCGTCGACAGTACGAATTCCCCCGGTCGCATCCATGTCCAGCGCCTGGCCGCCGACCATGCCGATGGCGCCGGCCGCCTCGGCCAGGCAGCCGATCATCCGTATCCGCCGCTCCGATACCACGTCGAGGACCGGATCGTTGGCCATGGCCTCGAAAGCCAGGGTCTGCAGGGCATCACCGGCCAGGATGGCCGTCGCCTCGTCGAATGCCCGGTGGCAGGTGGGCTTTCCCCGACGCAGGTCATCGTCATCCATCGCCGGCAGGTCGTCATGTACCAGCGAGTAGGCGTGGATCAGCTCCACCGCTCCGGCGGGTACATCGAGGGCGTCGAGCCTGGCACCGAGCGCAACACCTGTCATATAGACCAGCGCCGGGCGAATGCGTTTGCCGCCGCCAAGGGAGGCGTAGCGCATGGCCGCATGCAGCCGGGCCGGCGTACTCTCTTCGGCCGGCAGCCAGCGGCGCAGGGTGGCCTCGGTACGCGCTGCGTACCGAGCCAGGGAATCCTTCAGGGTCATCAACCCGTCTCGTCGTCGTCGCCGAACGGGGCGAGTTCCTGCTGCCCGTCCCGTTCCACCAGGATGCGTACCTTCTGCTCGGCCTCCTTGAGCGCGCCCTGGCAGGCACGGGTCAGTTCGATGCCGCGCTCGAAGTCCTTCAGCGACTGCTCGAGGGAGAGATCGCCGTGCTCCATCCGTTCGACCAACGTTTCCAGCTCCTGGAGCGCTTTTTCAAAGTCGAAGGTTTCGGCGGGTTGGGGGGTGGTTTTCTTGGCCATCATCTGCTCCGGATAGGCGGCGTAAGCTAACCCAGGCGATGGAGGGGGTCAAACCCGAAAGCGGTTCACCACTAGACACCGGGGGCGAAGAGGAAACCCCATAATGAAGCGGAGACAGAGGGGGCGTCCCGGCCGTGAAAAACGTGACCCTTGGGGCTGCTGAAAACTTGAGCACACACCTCTTCGTGCCTCTGCGGTGAACTACGCTTTTCGGGATCTTTACGCAGGGAGAGTGCGCGATGGAGCAGTTGACCCGGAGCGATCTGTTGCCGTTGGAGCGGTACGAGGCGGTGCGTGCCGATTTCCGTTCCCGGGTGCTGGATTACAAGAAGGCGCGCGAGGTGCGGATCGGCACCCATGCCGTACTCCAGTTCGAGGACCGCTTCACCGTCCAGTATCAGATCCAGGAGATGCTGCGCAGTGAGCGGCTGTTCGAACCGGGACGGGTCGACGAGCAGCTTGCCGCCTACAACCCGTTGATCCCCGGTCCCGGGGAGTGGAAGGCGACGCTGCTGCTGGAGTTCGGTGACCCGGCGGAACGGGAGCGCGAAGTGGCGCGGCTGGAGGGGATCGAGCGCCGGGTCTGGGTGCGGGTCGGCGACTTGGAGCCGGTGCACGGCCGCCCCAACGAGCATCTGCCGCCGGAGGAGGCGGGGCGCCCGTCGGCGGTGCACTTCCTGCGTTTTCCACTGACCGAGGAGACGGTGGAGACGGTTCGGCGCGGTGCACCCATCGGGGTGGGCATCGATCATCCGGATTACAACACGGCTGTCGATCCCCTGCCGGAGGAGACGCGGGCGGCGCTGGCTACCGATTTCTAGCGGCCGGGGTAAAGTTGCGGTTCTATCAGTAGAACAACCGATGCACATTCGGGAGCGCGCGATGCAGGCATTGCGCACCGCGCGGATACTGGCGTCCACGTAAGCAGTTTGGTGCACAATCCCGACCGGGTGCGACAGCTGGGCGATGATTTTGCGTGCCCACTCCTCGATATCCCTCTTTCCCTCGGCCAAGGCGACTGCACAATGCCCCGGCCAGCACAAAGGCGTTCGCTGTCAGCGAGACCCGGAGCCTGTTCATGGGCGGGTGCTCCATGCTGCAGCGAACCCATTTCCGATTCTATGCCGGGGCAGCGTTGGAGACCCGCGCGTTGTCGTAACGAGGCGGTGGCCGTAGTTGCGAGGACGGTCCGGAAAAAAAAATGGCGCTCCCAAGGGGGTTCGAACCCCTGTTACCGACGTGAGAGGCCGGCGTCCTGGACCACTAGACGATGGGAGCGTATATGGAAGGAGGCTGTACAGCCGTCCCGTGGAACGCGTGGTATTATACGCGGATGCTTTCGTGGCTCAAGCAATCTTTGAACCGGTTCGGCCGTCCCGCCGTGACCGAACCCTCTCCGGCCCCCGGGCCGCTTGTCATTCCCCGCGACCGTCACACCATTTCACGCGCCAATATCAGTGGGAATGCCCTGAAGGTCCTTCACAGGCTGTCCAAGGCGGGCTATGAAGCGTACCTGGTCGGCGGCGGAGTGCGCGACCTGCTGCTCGGCCGGGAGCCGAAGGACTTCGACATCGCTACCGATGCCGACCCCGAGGAGGTGCGGCATCTGTTCCGCAACTGCCGCCTCATCGGCCGCCGCTTCCGGCTTGCCCACGTCCACTTCGGTCCGGAGATCATCGAGGTCGCCACCTTTCGCGGCAGTGGCGCCGGCGACGGTGAAGAGGCGGCTGGAGGGGACACCAGTGAGAACGGGATGCTGCTGCGGGACAACATCTACGGCACCCTGGAAGAGGATGCGTGGCGCCGCGACTTCACCGTCAATGCTCTCTACTACGACATCCGCGATTTCTCAGTGGTGGACCACACCGGCGGCATGGCCGATCTCGAGGCCGGGCGCCTGAGCATCATTGGCGAGCCGGGCCAGCGTTTTCGTGAAGACCCGGTTCGCATGTTGCGGGCGGTGCGCTTCGCCGCCAAGCTTGGATTTCGCATCGACGAGGCGAGTGAAGCGGCCATCCACGAACTGGGGCACCTGCTGCGCGAGGTCCCGTCCGCGCGCCTGTTCGACGAATCTCTGAAGCTTTTCCTCGCCGGCTACGCAGTGGAGACCTTCGAACTGCTCCGCCACTACCGCCTGTTTGAGCACCTGTTCCCCGAGACGGAGGAGGCGCTCTCCCACGAGGAGGGAAACTTCCCCCTCGTGTTCGTTGCCCGTGCCCTGGAGAACACCGATCGCCGTATCGACGAGGGCAAGCCGGTCACCCCGGCCTTCCTGTTCGCCGCGCTGCTGTGGGAGCCGGTGCGCCGGGAGGCAGCCATGCTGCGCGAGGCGGAGGGGATGACCCCCATCCAGGCCCTGCAGCTGGCGGGCGATCGCATCGTCGCCCGCCAGGTGAGCCGAGTGGCGTTTCCTCGCCGTTTCAGCCTCCAGGCACGGGAGATCTGGGCCCTGCAGGAGCGGTTGCAGCAGCGCAGCGGGAAACGGCCGTCGCGTCTGCTGGAACACCCGCGCTTCCGCGCCGGGTACGATTTCCTCGAACTGCGCGCCGGGGCGGGCGAGGAGTCGCAGGAACTGGCCACCTGGTGGCGGGAGTTCCAGAGTGCTGACGAGAATGCGCGCAAGTCGATGGCGGCGGGCGCCCCGTCGGACGGGCGCCGGCGGCGCAGCCGGCGCGGCGGTGGCCGGCGCCGGTCAAAGAGGCCCGCCGGCTCGCCCGCCGAATGAACTGCATCCGTGCCTGGCTCGGGCTGGGCAGCAACCTCGAACAGCCGCTGGAGCAGGTCAGGCGTGGCTTGGCCGCCCTCGCCGCACTGCCCGAATCCCGACTTGTCGTCCACTCCTCCCTCTATAGAAGTGCCCCGCTGGGCCCGGCCGACCAGCCCGACTACGTGAATGCGGTGGCAGGGATCGAAACCGGCCTGGAGCCGGAGGTGCTGCTTGATGCACTCCAGGCAATCGAACAGGAGCAGGGGCGGGTGCGTGGTCCGGTGCGCTGGGGGCCCCGGACCCTGGACCTCGATCTGCTTCTCTACGGAAGCGCGGTGATCAACACCACGAGGCTCAGCGTGCCCCACCCCGGGTTGTCCGAACGCCCCTTCGTGCTGGTGCCGTTGGCGGAGGTTGCCCCGGAACTGCGCCTGCCGGACGGACGGTCCGTCGCTGAACTGGCGGCGGCCTGTTCCCGGGAAGGATTGGGGCGCGTGGTATCCTACGGCCCCGTTTAATCAGCAAACGGCCATCAGCCATGACCCTGCCGACCGGACACACCCCCCTGCGCGGCGCCACGTCGGATTCCGACCGGTGAGCGGTTCCCCGCGCTATCTGGTGGTGGAGGGGCCGATCGGCGTCGGCAAGACCACCCTCGCCCGGCGCCTGGCCGAGAGCTTCGGCAGTGAGCTGCTGCTGGAGGGTGCGGACGAAAACCCGTTCATGGAGCGCTTCTACCAGGACCCGAAGGGGGCCGCGCTGCCCACCCAGCTCTTCTTCCTGTTTCAGCGCGCCCGCCAAGTGCAGGAGATGCGCCAGGGAGACATGTTCCAGCCGGTGCGGGTGGCCGATTTCCTGATCGAGAAAGACCGGCTGTTCGCCGAGCTGACGCTCGATGCGGACGAACTGCGTCTTTACGATCAGGTCTACGAAAAGATGACCATGGATGCCCCCGTACCCGATTTGGTGATCTACCTCCAGGCGCCTGTGGAGGTGCTCATGGAGCGGATCACCCGCCGGGGACGAGACTATGAGCGCACCATCGGCCGGGAGTATCTGGAGCGTGTGGTCGATGCCTATACTCAGGTGTTCTATCACTACCACGCGTCGCCGCTGCTGATCGTCAACGCGGCGGAGATCGACTTCGGCCGTGACGAGAATTATGCCCTGTTGCTGGAGCGTATCCGCGCCGGGGGGCGCGGCCGCACCTACTTCAATCCGCTACCGGTTGCACTGTGATGTCATCCATTACCCTCGCAACGCTGCGCAAGATGAAGCGGGATGGCGAAAAGATCGCCTGCCTCACCGCCTACGATGCCAGCTTCGCCCGGCTGGTGGAGGCCGCCGGTACCGAGGTGGTGCTGGTGGGGGATTCGCTCGGCATGGTGGTGCAGGGACGGGAGAGCACCGTCCCGGTGACGCTGGACGAGATGGTCTATCACAGCGCCATGGTCCGCCGCGGCTGCTCCCGGCCGCTGCTGGTGGTGGACATGCCCTTCCTCAGCTACTCCCGCGATCCCGCTCTGGCTCTGGAGAGCGCGGCGCGGCTGATGAAGGAGGGCGGCGCCCAGGTGGTCAAGCTGGAGGGCGGGGCCGCCGTGCTGGATTCGGTGCAGCGGCTGTCGGAACTGGGGGTGCCGGTCTGCGCCCACCTGGGCCTCCTGCCGCAGAGCGTACATAAACTGGGCGGCTACCGGGTCCAGGGGCGGGAGGAGGCCTCCGCCGCCGCCATCCTGCACGATGCGCAGCGGCTGGCCGAGGCCGGCGCCGACCTGTTGGTACTCGAATGCGTGCCGAGCGGGCTCGCCGCCGAGGTGACCGCCGCGGTGGAGATCCCGGTCATCGGCATCGGTGCCGGACCCGCCTGCGACGGCCAGGTGCTGGTGCTCTACGACATGCTCGGCATCACCCCCGGCCACCGCCCCAAATTCTCCCGCGACTTCCTCGCGGGGGCCGACAGTGTCGCCGACGCCCTCGACAGCTTCGTACGGGCGGTCAAGAGCGGCGAGTTCCCCGCCGCGTCGGAAAGTTTCGAGTAGTCCGGACTCCCCGAATCCCCCGAATCCTTCGGAATACCTCATGGAATTGGCCGAAACCATCGCTGATGTCCGCCGTCGGGTGGGTGACTGGCGCGCCGCCGGGGAGCGGGTCGCCTTCGTGCCCACCATGGGCAACCTGCACGAGGGACACCTGACGCTGGTGCGCCGGGCGCGCGAGGTGGCCTCGCGGGTGGTGGTCAGCATCTTCGTCAATCCGCTCCAGTTCGGCCCGGGCGAGGATTTCGAGCGTTATCCGCGCACCCTGGCTGCCGACCGCATGGCACTGGAGGGGGTGTCGGCCGACCTGCTGTTTCTCCCCGCCGAAACGGAGATGTACCCGAACGGCCGTGATGCCTGCACCCAGGTGGAGGTGCCCGGTCTATCGGGGATCCTCTGCGGCGCTTCCCGTCCCGGTCACTTCCGCGGGGTTGCCACTGTGGTGACCAAACTGCTCAACATCGTCCAGCCCGATGTGGCCCTGTTCGGGGAGAAGGATTACCAGCAGTTGCTGGTGATCCGACGGCTGGCAGCCGACCTGGACCTGCCGGTGGCGATCGCCGGCGTACCCACCTGCCGGGAGGCGGACGGCCTGGCGATGAGCTCCCGCAACGGCTATCTGTCGGCGGAGGAGCGGGCCCGCGCCCCGTCGCTCAACCGTACCCTGCGGCAGATCGCCGAACGGTTGGCGGCGGGGGAGGGGGACTACAATGCGTTGGAACAGGCCGGGAAGGAGGCGCTCTTGGCGGCGGGGCTGCGACCGGACTATCTGGCCATTCGGGCGGCGGATCTCGGGGAGCCTGCACGGGGGAAACCCCTGGTGGTCCTCGGTGCCGCATGGCTCGGCAGTACCCGGCTGATCGACAACGTGACGGTCGCCGGAACCAGCCCGCGTTGAACCCCATGCCCGCTGCCATCATAATAGCGGGTTCCTGAAGTCACTCTGGATGCGGAGCGTGCAATGCAGTGCACGATGCTCAAAGCCAAGCTCCATCGGGCGCGCGTGACCCACTCCGAACTGGAGTATGAGGGATCGTGCGCCATCGACGGGCGCCTGCTGGACCTGGCGGGCATCCGGGAGTATGAGCAGATCCAGATCTATAACGTCACCAACGGCGAGCGCCTGACCACCTACGCCATCCGTGCCGAGGAGGGATCGGGGATCGTCTCGGTCAACGGCGCCGCGGCCCACCGGGCCAATCCGGGCGATGTGGTCATCATCTGCGCCTACGGCAGCTACAGCGAGCAGGAGCTGGCCACCTTCAAGCCGAGCCTGGTCTACCTGGGAGAGGGCAACCGGGTCATTCGTTGCAGCAACACCATCCCGGTGCAGATGGCCTCCTGACCCCCAGCACCTTCACCCCACCCGCCACATCTCCCCTGTAGGAGCCCGCCCCCGCGGGCGAATGACACCTAACGGCAGTTGAAGAAAGGTTTTCATCCCCTCCGAGGGAGAGAGAGTCTTTCTAAATAGGCTGCTAAAGGTGTCATGCGGGCGATCGCGCCTGCGCTTCTCCCTCCCGCCCCGGCCGGGTCCGGCGGGCAGCTACAGTTTTCACGTGAAGAAAAGAAGGCTCCTCATCGCCGCGGGTCTGCTGCTGGCGCTCGTCCTCTGGCTGGCCAGCGGCCATCTCACCCGGCCGCCGGTGCAGCCGACCGAGCCGGAGGCGCCCCGTCCCGAATTCACGGTGGCCGCCCGAATCAGCCAGGCGGGTCCGGTCACCCGCTCCATCGTCCTGCAGGGGGAGACCGAGCCCAACCGCCGGGTCACCGTCCGGGCGGAGACATCGGGCGTGGTGGAGGCGGTGCAGGCGGAGCGGGGCAGCCGCGTGGCGGCGGATCAGGTCATCGTGCGGCTGGCCCCGGCCGAGCGGCAAGCCCGGCTTCGCCAGGCGGAGGCGCGCGTGGCCCAGGCCGAACTGGCTCACGAGGCGGCCCGGGAGCTGGCTGAGCAGGCGCTGCAGTCCCCGATTGAAGAGCGCCAGGTCTTTGCCGCACTCCAGGAGGCACAGGCCGAACTGGAACTGGCGCGCGAGGCGATGCGGCAACTGGTGGTGCGTGCCCCCTTCGCGGGGAGCCTCAACGACCGTTTTGTGGAGGTGGGCGACTACCTGACCCCCGGCGCAGAGGTGGCGGAGGTGGTGGAGAACCGGCCACTGTTGGTCCGCGTCGATCTCCCGCAGCACGAGATCGGCCGGGTCGACGGACAGAACGGCGTGCAGGTCCGCATCCCCGGCACCGAGCCGGTCACCGGGCGGATACGCTTCGTCGCCGCGGCGGCAAATCCTGCCACCCGCACCTTCCCGCTGGAGATCGAGGTGGAGAACCCGCACGGTGTGCCGGCCGGGCTCAGCGCCCAGGCGGAGATCGCCCTGGAGACGGTGCAGGCCCACTTCATCTCCCCGGCCCTGTTCAGCCTCGACGTGCAGGGTGTCCTGGGGGTCAAGGTGGCCGATGCAGAGGATCGGGTGCGTTTCCATCCCGTCACGCTGGTGCGTGCCGAGCCGGAGGGAGCCTGGGTGAGCGGACTGCCGCCGACCGCCCGGATCATCACCGTGGGGCAGGGGTTCGTCGAGCCGGGGCAGCGGGTGCAGGTGGTGATGGATGAATAGCCCCATCGATGCCGCCTTTGATCGCTCCCGCTCCGTGGTCCTGCTCTTTCTGCTGCTGGTGGTGCTCGGTGCCAGCGCCTACCTTGCCATTCCCAAGGAGTCGGAGCCCGACGTTCCCATTCCGCTGATCCACATCTCCATCCGCTATGAGGGGATCTCCCCGGGAGATGCGGAACGGCTGCTGATCCGCCCCATGGAGCAGGAACTCCAGGCGCTAGAGGGACTGAAGGAGATACAGGCCAACGCGCGCGAGGGGAGCGCCTCCCTGCTGCTGGAGTTCGAGGCCGGATTCGATGCCGCCACGGCACTGCAAAACGTCCGTGAGCGGGTCGACATTGCCGGTGCGGAGCTGCCGCCGGGTACCGACGAGCCGCGGGTGGAGGAGATCACGGTGGCGCTGTTCCCAGTCCTCTCCATCGCCCTGTCGGGTCCGGTGCCCGAGCGCACGCTGGTCACGCTGGCCAGCCGCGCGGCGGAGCGGATCGAGGCGCTCCCCGGTGTGCTGGAGGTGGAGATTCGAGGGGACCGGGAGGAGCTGGTGGAGGTGGTGGTGGATCCGCTGGCGATGGAGAGCTACGGCCTCGGCTTCGAGGAGGTGACCTCCCTGGTGCAGCGGAACCACCTGCTGGTGCCGGCCGGCGCCATCGACACCGGTGCCGGCCGGCTGACGGTCACGGTGCCCGGACTGATCGAGGATGTGCAGGAGGTGTTCACGCTGCCGGTGAAGGTGGTGGGGGATACGGTGGTCACCTTCGCAGAGGTGGCCGAGGTGCGCCGCACCTACAAGGACCCGGTGGGTTTTGCCCGGGTCGCCGGGCAGCCGGGGGTAATTCTCGAGGTCTCCCGGAGAGTGGGCGCCAACATCATCGAGACGGTGGAGCAGGTGCGCGCCGTGGTGGAGGAGATGAACGCCGGTTGGCACGAGGCGATGCAGGTCGATCTGCTTCAGGACCGCTCCGAGGATGTGCGCATCGTGTTGAATGACCTGCAGAACAACGTCGCCTTCGCGGTCCTGCTGGTGATGATCGTCATTGTCGCCGTGCTGGGGTTCCGGCCCGGGGTGCTGGTGGGTCTGGCGATCCCCGGCGCGTTCCTCTCCGGCATCCTGGCGATCTTCGTGATGGGTTTCACCCTCAACATCGTGGTGCTGTTCAGCCTGATCCTGGTAGTGGGCATGCTGGTGGACGGCTCCATCGTGGTGGTCGAACTGGCCGAGCGGCGCCTGGCGGAGGGTGAGACCCCGGCACGGGCCTACGCCTATGCGGCGAAACGGATGGCGTGGCCCATCATCGCGGCCACCGTGACCACCCTGGCGGTTTTTCTGCCGCTGCTGTTCTGGCCCGGGATCGTGGGGGAGTTCATGAAGTATCTCCCCATTACGGTGCTGGTCACCCTCGGCGCGTCACTGGCCATGGCGCTGCTCTTCATACCGGTGCTCGGGGCGCTGTTCGCAGGTCGGCGGGCGGCGGTCGACGAGCGGCAGCGCCGACGCCTTGAAGCGGCCGAACGGGGGGATTTGGACGACATCGACGGACTCACGGGGCGTTATCTGCACCTGCTGCGGCGATTGTTGCGGTACCCGGGCCGGGTGCTGGCGGTCGTACTGGTGTTCATCATCGCCACCTACATCGCCTACGGAGTGCTCGGGCGCGGCGTCCAGTTCTTTCCTCCTATCGAGCCGGAGGCGGCGCAGGTGCAGATCCATGCCCGCGGCGATCTCTCGGTATGGGAGCAGGATGCCCTGGTGCGTGCAGTGGAGGAGCGGCTCCTGGATATGCCGGAGTTCAAAACCCTCTACTCCCGCAGCGGGGGCGGCGAAGCGGGCATCTTCGGCCGCGCCGCCGAGGATCGCGTCGGCACTCTGCTCATCGAGTTCATCGATTGGGAACGAAGGCGGCCCGCCACACAGATTCTGGAGGAGGTACGTGCGCGCACCGCGGACCTGCCCGGCCTCGTCATCGAGACCCGGGAGCTGCAGCCCGGCCCCACCCCCGACCGGCCGGTGGAGATCGAGCTGGCTTCGCGCGAACCGGAGCGACTCGCCCCCGCCGTCGCGGTCGTCAGGGAGACGATGCGGCGGGTCGGCGGATTCGTGGATGTGGAGGACACCCGGCCGCTGCCCGGCATCGAGTGGGCGCTCAGGGTCGACCGTGAGGCGGCCGCCCGCTACGGCGCCGACGTCTCCCTCCTGGGCAGTGCGGTGCAGCTGTTGACCGGGGGCGTGTGGATAGCCGAGTACCGGCCAGACGACGCCGATCAGGAGGTGGAGATCCGGCTGCGCTTTCCCTCCGACCGGCGCAGCCTGGACCAGCTCATGCAGCTGCGTGTCCCCACCCGGCGCGGACAGGTGCCCATCGGCAACTTCGTCAGCTTCCAGGCGGTGCCCCGGACCGGCACCCTGAACCGGGTGGATGCGCGGCGGGTGCTCTCCGTGCGCGCCGATGTGGCGGAGGGGCTGCTGGTCAGCGACCGGACCGCGCTGTTGCAGGAGGCGCTGGCCCAAGTGGATCTGCCGGGTGTGGAGCTGCGTTTCCGGGGCGAGCTGGAGGAGCAGGAGGCGGCGGCGCGTTTTCTCACCAACGCCTTTCTGATCGCCATCTCGCTCATGGCGCTGTTCCTGGTCACCCAGTTCAACAGCATCTACCAGGCGGTGCTGGTACTGAGCGCCGTAGTGCTCTCCACCGCCGGTGTGCTGCTCGGGCTTCTGGTGAGCATGCAGCCGTTCGGCATCGTCATGAGCGGGATGGGGATCATCGCCTTGGCCGGTATCGTGGTGAACAACAACATCATTCTCATCGATACCTACAACGAGATGCGCAGCCGGGGCTTCGAAACAGAGGAGGCGATCCTGCGTACCGCCGCGCTCCGCCTCCGTCCCGTGCTGCTGACCGCCTTCACCACCGTGCTGGGGCTCACCCCGATGGTGTTCGGCCTCAACATCGACCTTCTCGGTCGTCAGGTCAGCGTGGGCGCCCCTTCGACCCAGTGGTGGACGCAGCTGGCCACCAGTATCGCCGGCGGCCTCACCTTCGCCACCCTGCTCACGCTGCTGCTGACCCCCTGTCTGCTGCTGCTGGGCGCGAACACGGCCAATCGATATTTCGCACTCCGCCGACGATGGGGTTGAGAGCGCAGGGCCGATTAGGCGAAGCGGTTATCCGCCGTGCGCTGGGGTATCGCCCCGCCGATTCCGGCGGATTACACCGACGCTAATCCGCCCCACGATACCGGGTGCGAGCGGCTAGCCGGTATTCCGCATTCCGCCGGCGATGGCGTTGATGGTGCGCAGCAGCGGCTGGAGCCAAACCTCCCCTTCACCTTCCGGGTCATGCCGGTAACGGCGGAGCAGAGTGATCTGGATGTGGTTGAGCGGATCCAGATAGGGGTTGCGCCGTGCAATCGACCGCGCCAGCGGCGGGTTGTCCTCCAGCAGCGATTCGTACTGGGCCACCGCCAGAACCATCCGGACCGTGCGCTCGTACTCCTCACTGACCCGCTGGTAGATGGGGTCGGCCGCCGCCCGGTTTACACACAATTCGCTGTACTCGCGGGCGGTCGCCATATCCGCCTTGGTGAGCGACATCTGCGTGTTGCTGAGCAGCGAACGGAAGAACGGCCACTCCTGGTACATCGCCTGGAGTTGTTGTAGCCGTTGGGCATCGTTGCCGGCCCACTGTGTCAGTGCCGTGCCGATGCCATACCAGGCCGGGAGTGTGTGGCGCGACTGCGCCCAGCCGAATACCCAGGCAATGGCGCGGACCGATGCCTTGGAACGATCCTGCTTGTTGCGGTGAGAGGGGCGTGAACCGATGTTGAGCAGCCCGATCTCGGACACGGGCGTGGCCTCGTAGAAGTAATCGAGGAAGCCCTCGGTGTGGTCGGTCAGCTCGCGGTAACCGGCCTCGCCGTCCCGTGACAGCGCCTCCATTGTCTCGAGGTAGTCATCGGCATCGGTGGCGCTGTCGCCGATCAGGCTGCGGCTCGCCTTGAGTAGTCCGCTGACGCCCATGGTCAACTCGTAAACGGCGGTTTCCGAGTTGCTGTACTTGTAGGAGAGCACCTCGCCCTGCTCGGTGAACTTGATCTCCCCATGCACCGTCCCCGGCGGTTGCGCGAGGATGGCGTCGTGGGTGGGGCCGCCGCCGCGGCCGATGGTGCCGCCACGGCCGTGGAAAACCCGGTAATCGATGCCGTGTTGGTGGGCGAGGGTGCCAATCGCTTTCTGCGCCTGATAGAGGTTCCAGGCCGAGGCGACGATGCCGCCGTCCTTGCTGGAGTCGGAGTAGCCCAGCATCACCTCCTGCAGGTTGCCGGAGGCGGCAAGCAGACCGGCATAGCCCGGGTTGTCCAGCAGCTGTGCCATCACCGGCTCGATGTGCTCCAGGTCCTCGATGGTCTCGAACAGCGGTGCCACGTGGATGTCGCAGAACCAGCGCCCGTCGCGCTTCCCCGCGAGCCCCGCCAGGTGAGCCAGGTACATCACCTCCAGCACATGGCTGGCCGCGTGGGTCATGGAGATGACATAGCTGCCGAACACTTCGGGGCTGACCTCCCGGCGCATCCGCTCCATGACCGACAGGACCTCGAGGGTCTCGCGGGTCCGTTCGGAGAGTGCGCCGGAATCCACCTTTGGCGGCCCCTGGCGTTCCAGCAGCCGTGAAAGGGTGATCAGGCGGGTCTTTTCATCCAGCGCCGTGTAGTCGACCCCCTCCAGCAGAGAGAGCAGTTCCGTCACCGCCTCGGTGTGGCGGGTGGACTCCTGACGCACATCCAGGTGGACCAGATAGAAGCCGAAGGTCTCCACCAGCCGGATCAATTCGCTGAGCTTGCCCTCGGCGACCAGTCCGTCACCGTGGTGTTCGAGCGACTCGCGGATGAGCCGCAGGTCTTCAAGGAGCTCCCGTTCGGACGGGTAGGCGTCCTCCGACTCGCAATGTGTGCCGTCGAGACGGCTCTGTACCAGCTGCAGATTCGTATTGAGCCGATAGCGCATAAGGTAGAGCTTGCGGCGGTAGGGCTCGTACTGGAAGCGATCCGGCTTGTTGCCGAACGCCTGTGGGTAGCGGTAGTCGTCCCGGGCCAGCGCGTCGAGGAAGGCGGGCGACGGCTGGCAGAGCCGGGCGGAGTGGGTGAGGATGTGGCTCAGACGGGTGACCCGTTCGATATATTCGCGCACCACCTCGCGCTGCTGCAGGCGCACCGCCATCTCGGTGACCTGCGGCGTGACGTAGGGATTGCCGTCCCGGTCGCCGCCGATCCAGGAGCCGAACCTCAGGAAGCTGGGTACCCGAACGCCCGCATGCTTGCCGTAGATACGGTCGACCGCCTTCTCCAGATTGCGGTACACCTCGGGGACGGCATCAAACAGGCTTTCGCGGAAATAGAACAATCCATTCTTGATCTCGTCCCGCACCACCGGCCGGGCGGGGCGCACCTCGTCGGTCTTCCACAGGATCTGAATCTCCGACTCAAGCTCCCGGATCACCTCGTCGCGCATCTCCTTGCCGAGCCGCGGGTCGGCGAGCTGTTCGCTGCAGACGAAGATGCGCCGCTGGGTCTCCATGATGGTGCGCCGCTTCGCCTCGGTGGGGTGCGCCGTGAATACCGGCATGTAGGCGAGGCGGTCGAGCAGGGTCTGGAGCTGGCTGGCGTCCACCCCCTGGGCATGGAAATCGCGCAGGGCGGCATCGAAGGAGCCCGCCCATAGCCGACCGCCGGCGCGCACCAGCCGCCGCCGCTCACGATGCTGGAACGCCTCTTCGGCGATATTGGCCAGGGAGAAATAGATACTGAACGCCCGCACCACATGGGAGAGGGTGTTCGGGTCGAGCGCCTCAATGAAGCGGGTCAGACGCAGGCGTCGACGCAGACTGTCCTTGCGGCGCAGGTTGATGTAGCCCCGCCGCAGCGTCTCCACGGCGGCCAGGACATCGCTGCCTGCCTGGGCCTGGAGGACCTTGCCGAGGGCATTGCCGAACAGCTTGACGCGCGCACGGAGCTGTTTGTCGCTTTTTACGGTGACGTTCTTGGCCAGCATGGGAGTTTGGAATTTCAACCGATTTCGCGGCAGAGCGCCGGGCGAAGCGCCGCATTATATCAGGGTTGGGTGGCGGCTGCCGCGATCGCCTGGTCGTAGACCTCCAGGTAGTGGCGCGCGCTCTTCTCCCAGCTGTAATCCTGCGCCATCCCGGCGGCAGCCAGAGTGCGCCAGCGCGGCCTGTCGGCATACAGCTCCAGGGCGCGGCTGAGCGCCCCCAGCAGCTCGCCGATGGCCGGCTGTTCGAACACGAAACCCGTGGCCGAACCGTTCGCCAGCTGCTCTTCAGTGGCGTCCACCACCGTGTCAGCGAGCCCGCCGGTGCGCCGCACGATGGGCACGGTGCCGTAGCGCAGGCTGTAGATCTGGTTGAGGCCGCAGGGCTCGAAGCGCGACGGCATGAGGAACATGTCGGCACCCGCCTCGATCAGGTGGGCGCAGCGCTCGTCGTAACCGATATGCACTCCCACGTGCTCCGGCCAGGTGGCGGCCAGCTTGCGGAATCCCTCTTCAAGGTGTTCCTCGCCGCCGCCGAGCACCGCCAGCTGAACCGGTACATGGAACAGATGGGGAATGGCGCCGAGCACCAGATCGATCCCCTTCTGCTCCACCAGTCGGCTGACCAGTCCGATTACCGGCACATCCGCCTGCGGCAGCCCGAGCCGCTCCTGCAGCGCTCGCTTGTTGGCCGCCTTCAGGTCGAAACGCCCGGCATCGTACTGCTGAGGGATGAGGGTATCGTTGGCGGGATCCCAGATGGTGTAATCCACCCCGTTCAGGATTCCTCGCAGGTGCGTCGCCCGATGTTCGAGCAGCCCCTGCAGCCCGTACCCGAACTGCTCGGTACGGATCTCCCCGGCGTAGGTGGGACTGACCGTGGTGATCCAGTCGGCGTAGGCGAGCCCTCCCTTGATGAAGGAGAGGTCGCCGTAGAACTCCAGTCCCTCCGGGTGCCACAGCTCCGGCGGCAGCCGCAGGCGGGTAAAGGTGTCGCTGTCGAATACCCCCTGGTAGGCCAGGTTGTGGATGGTGAACACGGTGCCGGGGCGCTTCGGTTCGCGGGAGAGCAGGGCGGGGATGAGCCCGGTCTGCCAGTCGTTGCAGTGCACCACGTCGGCACGCCAGCCGCTGCCGACCCGGTCCAGCGCCAGGTCCACCACCGCCCGGGCAAACAGGGCGTAGCGCTCGGCATTGTCGGGCCAGTCACCGCCGTTGTTGCCGTAGGGGCCGCCGTCACGGTCAAAGTGGCGCGGCGAGTCGATCAGCCACAGGGGAACGCCGCTGTCCGGCATCTCCGCCTCGAGCAGCCGCACCGGCTCGCTCTCGCCGGTGGGGATGAAAACCGCCGCGATCTTCAGACCGTCGATCTTGCGCAGCACCTCCCGGTAGGCGGGCAGCACGACGCGGACAGCATTATCCAGCTCACGCAGTGCTGCGGGTAGGCTGCCACTGACGTCACCGAGGCCGCCGGTCTTGACCAGGGGCTGCGCCTCGCTGGTGGCGAAGAGTATGTTGGGCATTGGGGGGTTCTTTTCCGCATTCCCGGCGTTCGACGGGGCCGTCGATCGCCCGACTACATTTAACAGTTATTACGTTACTCTAGGAATCGGTCAATAAACCAGTCTTTACCGGGAGGTCGGAATGCGCTTGGCGATGGTCGGACTGGGGCGGATGGGCGGCAACATGGCCCGCCGTCTGCGGCGGGGCGGTATCGAGGTGGTCGGCTATAACCGCTCGCCCGCCGTCACCCGGCAGCTGGCTGATGAGGAGGGGGTGATCCCCGCCGAAAGCCTGGGGGATGCGGTCTCCAAACTTTCCGCCCCGCGCGTGGTCTGGCTCATGCTGCCGGCCGGCGAGGCCACCGAACAGGCGATCCGGGACATCGCCGACCTGCTGGAGCCGGGTGACATCGTCGTCGACGGCGGGAATGCCAACTACCACGATTCCGAGCGGCATGGTGCCAAACTGGCGGCACTCGGCATCGGTTTCGCCGACGCGGGCACCTCGGGCGGGGTCTGGGGGCTCGACAACGGTTACTGCCTGATGGTGGGCGGCACGCCCGAGACGCTTGCGGTGCTGGAGCCGGCGCTCAGGGTGCTGGCGCCCGCTCCGGACCGCGGTTGGGTGCATGTGGGGCCGGTGGGGGCGGGCCACTTCACCAAGATGATTCATAACGGCATCGAGTACGGCATGATGCAGGCGTTTGCCGAGGGGTTCGCGCTGATGCGCGGCAAGCAGGAGTTCGGCCTCGACCTAGCGCAGATTGCCGAGCTGTGGCGTCACGGTTCGGTGGTGCGGAGCTGGCTGCTCGATCTCACCGCCGAGGCGCTGGCAGCCGATCAGGAACTCGGGAATATCGAACCCTACGTGGCCGACTCCGGCGAGGGGCGCTGGACCGCCATCGAGGGAATCGAACAGGGGGTCGCCACCCCGGTGATGAGCCTGGCGCTGCAGATGCGTTTCACCAGTCAGGATGCGGAAGGCTATCCCGCGCGGCTGCTCGCCATGATGCGCAACGCCTTCGGCGGCCATGCCGTCCAGAAGCGGTAAAGATGATCACCGCAGAGGACGCGGAGGTCGCAGAGGGAAAGCATGTGCAAATCCATTCGCGGCCATTCATGGGTGCACCCGGTCGGAGCGCCATCCGAGGCGTGACCGACCTTTCAATTCGCGGCAGGATTCCATTTTTCACCGTAATCCGGAGTCGAGTTGGAAGTTCTCTGCGCTCTCTGCGTCCTCTGCGGTGAATCGGTTTTTATGTAGGAGTATTTGCTGATGGAACCCTGCACCTTCGTGATCTTCGGCGCCACCGGCAACCTCTCCCGTAACAAGCTGCTGCCTGCGCTCTATCACCTGGAGGAGGCGGGCAAGCTGCCGGGGCACATGGCTATTCTCGGTATCGGCCGGCGCGACTGGAGCGATGACCAGTGGGGGGACCACGTGCGCGAGGCGCTGGCCCCCAAGGCGCGCACCGGGCTGAACGAGGAGGTGTGTGCACGCTTCCGCCGCCGGCTGCGCTATCTGCGGGGCGACCTGGAGGATGTGCGGACCTACGAGCAGCTCAAGCACCTCATCGAGGAGAACGACGACTACTCCGACAACGTCGTCTACTACATGGCCATTCCGCCCGCCGACTTCGGCGTGGTGAGCGACAACCTGGCGGCGACCGGGCTGCATCTCCAGGAGCGCGGGTGGCGGCGGCTGGTGATCGAGAAGCCGTTCGGCTACGACCTGGAGAGCGCGCAGATGCTGGAGGAGCGCCTGCACCGCAATTACCAGGAGGAGCAGCTGTTCCGCATCGACCACTACCTGGGCAAGAACACGGTACAGAACGTGCTGGTGTTCCGCTTCGCCAACCTGATGATGGAGCCGCTCTGGAACCGCAACTACATCGACCACGTCCAGATCACCCACGCCGAGTCGCAGGGCATCGAGACCCGTGCCGACTACTACGAGAGCGCCGGTGCCCTGCGCGACATGCTGCAGAGCCACCTGCTGCAGATGCTGACCATGGTGGCGATGGAGCCGCCGGCCAGCATGGATGCGGAGTCGCTGCGCGACGAGAAGGTGAAGGTGCTGAAGTCGATCCGCCCCATCCCCCGCAGCGCCGTGCACGCCCACGCCTTTCGCGCCCAGTACACCCGCGGCATGGCAGACAGCCAGCGGGTGGGCGGCTATCTGGAGGAGCCCGGCGTTGCCGCCAACAGCGTCACCGAGACCTACGCCTCCATCAAGCTCTATATCGACAACTGGCGCTGGCGCAACGTGCCGTTCTACATCCGCACCGGCAAACGGATGGCGGAGAACCTGTCTATGATCTCCATCCGTTTCAAGCATCCGCCGCAACAGCTCTTCCGCAAGACCCATATCGAGCAGCTGCGACCCAACTGGATCCTGCTCGGGATCCAGCCCCAGGAGTGCCTGCGGGCGGAGTTGCAGATCAAGGCGCCGGGCCTGGACATGCAGACCCGCACCACCTATCTGGATGCGGGCTACGGCGCCGGCAAGCAGCTTGACGCCTACGAGGCGCTGCTGCTCGACGTGATTGAGGGGGACCACTCCCTCTTCCTGCGTTACGACGAGGTGCGTTGGGCCTGGGAGGTGGTGGACCCGATCCTCAAGGTGTGGGCCACCGAGCGGGACTACATTCATACCTACCCGGCCGGCTCCTGGGGACCCAGCGAGGCGGAGCGCATCTTCGACCGCGACGACCAGGAGTGGCGCAACGCGCTGACCGGGCCGGACGACTGAACGAATTCAACAGCTGATCGCCGCAGAGGGCGCACGACTGCACGGATGCAGGAGGTAGAGCAACGCAGGGAGCAGTTGCCGAGAGGTCGCGGAGCAAACGCTGTTCGAGATTCCTGTGTTCTCGTCCGTTGGGGAGAAGGCAGGGCCGTTTGTACAAATTTTGTGGTGAGCCGATGTTTTTCTTGCTTTCTCTGCTTCCTCTGCGCCCTCTGCGTTGAGATCCTTTATTTGGGGAGTACACAATGTCCAAGCTGACTGACACCTCCGCCTGGAAGGCGCTCAAGGCGCACCACGCCAAGGTGGTGGATATCCACATGCGCGATCTGTTCGCCGCCGAGCCGGACCGGTTCGACGCCTTCTCGGTGCGCTTCGAAGAGATCCTGCTCGACTATTCGAAAAACCGGGTGACGCCGGAGACCATGGCGCTGCTGTTCGACCTGGCCCGCGAGCGGGAGGTGGCCGGCTGGCGGGAAAGAATGTTCGCCGGTGAGAAGATCAACAACACCGAAGAGCGGGCCGTGCTGCACGTGGCGCTGCGCAACCGGAGCGATTCACCGGTCTATGTGGACGGTACGGATGTGATGCCGGGCGTGCGAGCCGTGCTGGAGAAGATGCATGGCTTCTCCGAGCGGGTGCGCCGCGGCGAATGGAAGGGCCACACCGGCAAGCGCATCTCCGATGTGGTGAACATCGGCATCGGCGGTTCCGACCTGGGGCCGGTGATGGTGACCGAGGCGCTTCGCCCCTATGGCCATCCGGAGCTGGCGGTCCACTTTGTCTCCAACGTGGACGGCACCCAGATCGCCGAGACCCTCAAGCGGCTCGACCCGGAAACCACCCTGTTCGTGGTCTCCTCCAAGACCTTCACCACCCAGGAGACCCTGACCAACGCCCACACCGCGCGCCGCTGGCTGGTGGAGGCACTGGGGGAGGAGGCGGCGGTGGCGAAGCACTTCGTCGCGGTCTCCACCAACGCCGATGGGGTGGGCGCGTTCGGCATCGACACCGCCAACATGTTCGAGTTCTGGGACTGGGTCGGCGGCCGCTACTCCCTCTGGTCCGCCATCGGCCTCTCCATCGTCCTGTTCATCGGCATGGAGAACTTCGAGGCGCTGCTGGACGGCGCCCACGCCATGGACAACCACTTCCGCGCGGCGCCGTTCGAGGAGAACCTGCCGGTCATCCTGGCGCTGCTCGGGGTGTGGTACGGCAACTTCTTCGGCGCCGAGACCCACGCCATCCTCCCCTATGACCAGTACCTGCACCGCTTCCCCGCCTACTTTCAGCAGGGGGATATGGAGAGCAACGGCAAGCGGGTGACCCGCGACGGCGAGCCGGTGGACTACGGTACGGGGCCGGTGATCTGGGGCGAACCGGGCACCAACGGACAGCACGCCTTCTACCAGCTCATCCACCAGGGCACCAAGCTGATCCCGGTCGACTTTCTCGCCCCGGTGGAGTCGCAGAACCCCATCGGTAATCACCACCGGATTCTGCTCGCCAACGTCTTCGCCCAGGGCGAGGCGCTGATGCGCGGCAAGACAGCAGACGAGGTACGGGAGGAGATGGTGCGGAGCGGGATGCCGGAGGCCGCCATCGAAAAGCTGCTGCCACACCGTGTATTCCCGGGCAACCGCCCGAGCAACTCGATCCTCTTCCGCAGACTGACCCCGCGCACCCTCGGCGCGCTCATCGCCCTCTACGAGCACAAAATCTTCGTCCAGGGGGTGATCTGGGGTGTGAACTCCTACGATCAGTGGGGGGTGGAACTGGGCAAACAGCTGGCCGGCGTGATCCTGCCGGAGCTGGAGGGGGAGACGCCGGTCACCGGCCACGACGCCTCCACCAACGGCCTCATCAACTACTACAAATCCCCTCGAATGCAGACGTAGGGGTCGCCCTGCGGGGTGCCCCGCAGCCCACGGTCAGTGCCGGCGTAGGAGCCCGCCCCCGCGGGCGAATTGGTGAGCGAGATGAAGCGGCTTCGCCGCTGTTCGCCCGGAGGGCCGGGCTCCCACAGGACTGTTGTAGGAGCCCGCCCCCGCGGGCGAATGGTTCACTCGGGGCGGAGGACGATGCCGGCGAGCGGCGGCAGGTCGATGACCACCGACCAGGGGCGGTCCATCCAGGGTACCTGTTCGGCGTTGGCTCCCAGTCCGTTTCCCATATTGCTGCCGCCGTAGTATTCCGAATCGGAGTTGAAGACCTCGCGGTAACGGCCGGGACCGGGAACCCCAAGCCGGTAACCGCGGCGCGGTACCGGGGTGAAGTTGAGCGCCACCACCACCGCACCGTGCTCGTCGCGGCGCACGTAGCTGAGCAGTGAGTGGTCGCCGTCATTGCACTCGACCCACTCGAATCCCCGGCCCTCAAAATCGAAACGGTGCAGGGCGGGCAGTTCCCGGTAGAGGCGGTTCAGGTCACCGACGGCCCGCTGCACGCCACGCTGCGCATGGTAGTCGAGCAGGTACCAGTCGAGCGGGTGTTCACAACTCCACTCCCGGCCGTGGGCGAACTCGTTGCCCATGAACAGCAGCTTCTTGCCGGGCTGGGTGAACAGATAGGTGTAGAGCAGCCGCAGGTTGGCAAAACGCTGCCAGTCGTCGCCAGGCATCTTGTCCAGCATCGAGCGCTTCATGTGCACCACTTCATCATGGGAGAAGGGCAGGATGAAGTTCTCGGAGAAGGCGTAGAGCAGCCCGAAGGTGAGCTTGTCGTGGTGGTACTTGCGGTGGACCGGCTCGCGGTGGATGTACTCCAGGGTGTCGTTCATCCACCCCATGTTCCACTTCATGGAAAAGCCGAGCCCGCCGTCCCAGGTGGGGCGTGACACCTTGGGCCAGGCGGTCGACTCCTCCGCCATCATCAGCGCGCCGGGGAAGCTCTCGTGGACCACGGCGTTCAACTCGCGGAGGAAGTCGATGGCCTCCAGGTTCTCGTTGCCGCCGTGGCGGTTGGGTACCCACTCGCCCGGATTGCGCGAGTAGTCCAGGTAGAGCATGGAAGCGACCGCATCCACTCGCAGGCCGTCGAGATGGAACTCCTCCAGCCAGCAGACGGCGCTGGAGAGCAGAAACGTCCTCACCTCGTTGCGGCCGTAATTGAAGATCAGTGTGCCCCAGTCGCGATGCTCGCCCAGGCGCGGGTCCGCGTGCTCGTAGAGGGCGGTGCCGTCGAACCGGGCCAGGGCGTGTGCATCCTTGGGGAAGTGGGCAGGCACCCAGTCGAGGATTACCCCGATGCCGTTGCGGTGGCAGTGGTCGACGAAATAGCGGAAGTCGTCGGGTGTGCCGTGGCGGCAGGTGGGGGCGAAGTAGCCGGTGGCCTGGTAGCCCCACGAGCCGTCGAAGGGGTGCTCGGTGATGGGTAGTAACTCGATGTGGGTAAAGCCCAGATCCTTGACGTACTCCACCAGCCGGTGGGCCAGGGTGCGGTAGTCGAGAAAGTGGCCGTGCTCGTCGCGCTGCCAGGAACCGAGATGCACCTCGTAGATGGAGATCGGTGCATGGAGCCAACTGTCGCCACGGCGGCGCTGCATCCAGTCGCCGTCCTGCCAGTCGTAGTCACTCTCCCCCTCCACCAAGGCGGCAGTCGCGGGGCGCAACTCGAAATGGCGTCCGTAAGGGTCGCTTTTCAGCAGGATGCTGCCGCTGTCGCGGCTGCGGATTTCGAACTTGTACAGGGTTCCGGAGCCCAGACCGGGGATGAACAGCTCCCAGACACCGGTACCGCCGCGGGAGCGCATGGGATGACAGCGTCCGTCCCAGCGGTTGAAGTCGCCAACCACGCTGATCCGTTCCGCATTGGGCGCCCAGGTGGAGAAAAGTACCCCTTCGATCCCGTCTATACTGTGCGGGCGACTGCCCATGAAACGGTAGGCGTGCCGGTGTTTGCCTTCACCAAACAGGTGCAGGTCGAACTCCGGCAGGGCGGGGGGGAAGCAGTAGGGGTCGTACAACGTGTGAAGGTGTCCCCACGCATCCTGCCAGCGCAGTTGGTAGCGCTGAGGGATGACCTCATCCGGCCCGCGCCATTCGAAAAGGTCGGAGCCGGGCACGCGCTCCATCGGCAGATCGCTGTCGAGTCCGACAACATGGACCTGCTCCGCGCCGGGCAGGAAACAGCGGATTACGCTGCCCTCCCGAGCCGGGTGGCGCCCCAGCACGGCAAACGGATCATGGTGACGTGCCTCGATAATTCTCTTGAGGTCAGCGGTGACGGGTGGTGTCACAAGTGGTCGCGCCTTGTCTGTGGTTTATCGATACCGGGGATTGTCCGGTGAGAATTCTCGTGAAATTGTGCCACAAAGCCGTTAGCTTGAGGGTATTGGGGTTTCAATGCACGGGTAACGACAACCGGTAACACACCTGTGCTATAAGCAAACCGGCAGCCATCGTGAGCCGCACATTCCGGAAATGTGGTTGGGGCCTCTGCGGTTGGTCGAGTAGTACGTTAGCGCTTTTTTTGATTAGGGGGTTGCATGCCCGTAAGAAAAACATCCCGCTTTGTCAGCCGACTCACGCGTGACACGCTTGCGCTGGTTCTTGCCGGCGGCAGCGGCACCCGGCTGAAGGACCTCACCAGATGGCGCTGCAAGCCAGCGGTCCCCTTCGGCGGCAAATTCCGCATTCTCGACTTCCCGCTCTCCAACTGTATCAACTCGGGCATACGTCGCATCGGCATACTCACCCAGTACAAGGCCCACTCGTTGATCCGCCACTGTCAGTTGGGCTGGAGTTTTCAGCGTGCGGAACTCGGTGAATTCGTTGAGTTATTGCCGGCACAGCAGCGCATCGATGCCTGCTGGTACGCGGGTACCGCCGACGCCGTCTATCAGAATCTCGACATTATTCGGCTGCACCAGCCCGAATATGTGCTGGTACTGGCCGGCGATCACATCTATCAGATGGATTACGGTCCGATGCTCGCCTACCACGTGGAGCAGAACGCCGACATGACCATCGGCTGCTTCGAGGTGACGCTGGAGCAGGCGAAGGCGTTCGGCGTCATGGCGGTGGACGAAAACTGGAAGGTGACCGGATTTGTCGAGAAATCACCCACGCCCCAGCCCATGCCGGAAAACCCGGAGATGGCGCTCGCTTCCATGGGCATCTACGTCTTCAACACCGAATTCCTTTACGACCAGCTCATTCGCGATGCGGACGACCCGGAATCGGCACGTGATTTCGGCAAGAACATCATCCCCTACGCCATCGACCGCTACCGTGTGATGGCCTACCCCTACCGCGACCCGGAGAACGGCCGCCAGGCCTACTGGCGCGATGTCGGCACGGTGGATGCCTACTGGGCGGCCAACATGGAGCTGATCGGTGTGACACCGGAGCTGAACCTGTACAACAAGGAGTGGCCCATCTGGACCTACCAGGAACAGCTTCCGCCGGCCAAGTTTGTCTTTGACGATGAGGACCGGCGCGGTATGGCGGTGGATTCGATGGTCTCGGGCGGTTGCATCATTTCCGGCGCCTATCTGCGCCATTCGCTGCTGTTCTCGAACGTTTGCATCAACTCCTACTCCCAGGTGAACGATTCGGTGGTGCTGCCGAATGTGACCATCGGCCAGCGCTGCCGGATCACTAAAGCGGTGATCGACAAGGGGTGCAACATCCCCCCCGGCACGGTGATTGGCGAGGACCCGGAGGAGGATGCACGGCGCTTCCACCGCACCGAGGAGGGGGTGGTCCTGGTCTGCCCGGAGATGTTGGGCCAGGAACTGCACCATGTCCGATAAGGGTACGGATAAGGGTACGCCGAGCCGGCCCCTGCGGGTGGTGTTGTGCTGGCACATGCACCAGCCCCACTACTTCGACCGTGATACCGGCAGTTATCAACTGCCCTGGACCTACCTCCACGCCACCAAGGACTACGTGGACATGGCCGCGATCATCGAACAGTGCGAGGGCGCACGGGCGGTGGTCAACTTCGCCCCCATCCTGCTGGAGCAGATCGATGACTACGCGAAGCAGGTGCGCGACTATCTGGCGACCGAAAAGCCGATTCGGGACCCGCTGCTGGCGGCGCTGGCCAGCCCGGCGCTGCCGGCCGGCAAGGAGTATCGGTTGTGGCTGGTCAACGCCTGCCTGCGGGTCAATCGCGCGCGGGTCATCGAGCGTTTCGCCCCGTTCAAGTTCCTTGCCGAGTTCGCCCGCTGTATCGACGATCATGCACAGGCGATTCGCTATTTCGACGACCGCTATTTCTATGACCTGGTCACCTGGTACCACCTGGGGTGGCTGGGCGAGACGGTGCGGCGCGACGATCCGCGGGTCAAGGCGCTCCTGAAGCAGGAGCACAACTACTCCCACAGCGATCGCCTCACCCTGCTGGAGGTGATCGGAGAACTCATTGGGGGGGTGATCGAGCGCTATCGCCGGTTGGCCGAGGCGGGCCGCGTGGAGCTCTCCGCCAGCCCCTACGCCCACCCCATCGTGCCGCTGCTGCTCGATCCCCATTCGGCACGCGAGGCGCTGCCCGAGGTGGCGCTGCCGGAGCCGGCGAGCTACCCGGGCGGTGCTGAGCGTTCGCTCTGGCATCTCCGCCACGGCATCGACGTGTTCAAACGCCATTTCGGTCTCGCCCCGGCCGGCTGCTGGCCCTCGGAGGGTGGCGTAAGCGACGCGGCGATCAAGCTGTTTGCCAAGGCCGGGTTCCGCTGGGTGGCGAGCGGCGAGAGTGTGCTGCGCAATAGCCTCGAACGCTCCGGGCTGAACCACATCGGCTGTATTCACCGCCCCTATCGGCTGAAAGGGGCCAAGGCGGCCTGTTTCTTTCGGGACGACGGTCTGTCCGATCTCATCGGTTTCACCTACTCCGACTGGCATGCGGACGACGCGGTCAACAATTTCGTCCACCATCTGGAGAATATCGCCGAGGCGTGCGCCGACGAGCCCGACCGGGTGGTCCCGGTCATCCTCGACGGCGAGAACGCCTGGGAGTACTACCCGGAGAACGGCTTCCATTTTCTGACGGCGCTCTATCGCCGGTTGGCGGATCATCCCGCCATCGAACTGACCACCTTCAGCGATGCGCTCGCCGCCGGATGCAAGCCGCTGGAGCTGGAGACCGTCGTCGCGGGGAGTTGGGTCTACGGCAGCTTTTCCACCTGGATCGGCGATCCGGACAAGAACCGGGGCTGGGAACTGCTCGTCCACGCCAAGGAGGCGTTTGATCGCGCCAAGAAAAGCGGCCGGCTCAAGGGCGCCAAACTTCGGGAAGCTGAGCAGCAACTGGCGATCTGTGAGGGGTCCGACTGGTTCTGGTGGTTCGGCGACTACAATCCGGCCGATACGGTGCTCGATTTCGAACGACTCTACCGAGTTCAGCTGGCTGCGCTTTACCACCTGATCGGCGAGGAGCCCCCGGACTACCTGAGCGACGTAATCTCGCGCGGCGGCGGCGCCGCCGAGCAGGGCGGTACCATGAGGCGCGGCAAGGAGAGCGCATGACCGGCAAGAGCGCACACAGCCCGCTGTCCAGCCGGGAGGCGGGCATTCTGCTCCACCCCACCTCGCTGCCGGGACCCTGGGATAACGGCGACCTCGGGGCCGATGCCTACCGCTTCATCGATTTCATGGTGGAGGCGGGCCACACGGTCTGGCAGATCCTGCCGCTCGGGCCGACCCACGATGACCGATCCCCTTATCAGTGCCTCTCGGTGCATGCCGGCAATCCGCTGCTCATCAGCCTGGAAAAACTGGTGGAGGAGGGGTGGCTGGACGCCGTGGAGCCGGGTCCCGGATGGGATCTCAAGCATGCGCATCTGCGGCGCGCGTTCGAGGGTTTTCGGCAGCATGCCGGCGGCTGGGCACGGGAGGCACTCTCGGAGTTCGTCGCGGCCAACGCAGGCTGGCTGGATGACTACGCCCTCTACCGGGTACTGAAGGACATCTACCATCATCGCTCCTGGAGCGAGTGGCCGGCCGGTCTGCGGGACCGCGAACCCGAGGCGCTGGCGGCCGCCCGCGAGGAGCACGCCGAAGCCATCGAGTTCATCCGTTTCAATCAGTTCGTCTTCTTTCATCAGTGGGGCGCCCTGCGCCGCTACGCCAACGAGCGGGCGATCACGATATTTGGCGATCTACCCATCTTCGTCGCCCACGACAGTGCCGACGTGTGGGCGCAGCGGGAGTACTTCCGGCTCGACGAGACCGGCCACCCGCTGGTGGTGGCCGGTGTGCCGCCCGACTACTTCTCGGCGACCGGGCAGCGCTGGGGCAATCCCCACTACGACTGGGCCAGGATGGAAGCGGACGGCTTCGCCTGGTGGCGCGCCCGCATGGAGAGCCAGCTCAAGCTCTACGATCTGGTTCGCATCGATCACTTCCGCGGCTTCGAGGCCTACTGGGAGGTGCCGGCGCACGAGGAGACGGCGATCAATGGCCGCTGGGTCAAGGCGCCTGGTGACGCGCTGTTTGATGCCCTGCGCCAGGAGTTCGATCCCCTTCCGGTGGTGGCGGAGGACCTTGGAACCATCACCCCGGAGGTGCATGCGCTGCGCCGCAAGTTCGCCCTGCCGGGCATGAAGGTGTTGCACTTCGCCTTCGACAGCGGTCCGGACAACCCCTATCTACCGCATGCCCATCAGCGCAACTGCGTGGTCTACACCGGCACCCACGACAACGACACCACGCTGGGTTGGTATCAGACCCTCGCGCCCGAGACCCGGGAGTCGATGCTCGAATACCTGGGGTGGCCGTCGGAGGAGATGCCGTGGGCACTGATTCGGGCCGCCTACCGCTCCATCGCCCGGCTCGCTGTCGTGCCCATGCAGGACCTGCTCGCACTTGGTAGCGAGCACCGCATGAATCGCCCCGGCACCACCGAGGACAACTGGAACTGGCGCTTCACCTGGGAGATGGTGGCTGACGATCTCGCGCCCTACCTCAAGGGGATGGTCAGCAGCTACGGCCGTTTTGGAAAGAAGCGTTAGCGCGGCGGCGCCGACTATACTTTTCCCACTGGTGCAAGCCCGGGGCGATAAGGAACCGTGTATCCAAGGCGGGCTGAGTGGGCGACGGTCAGGGATATGAACGGGGAGAAGCTGATCCTCGAGCCGGACAGCGGCACTGTTCATCAGCTCAACGCCACCGCCGGTTTCGTCTGGGAACTGTGCGACGGCAGGACGCCCATCGCCAAGATTGTCAGCACCTTTGCCAGCCGGTACCGCATTTCGCAAACGGTCGCCGAGCGCGACGTCCGTGCCGTGGTCGGGCAGCTCTCGGCTCTGAGGCTGTTGAAGGAGTGACAGCCTGAGTGGGTGTCGGGTGCTGCCGAGGGATTTCGGTGGCAACTGCAGGAGGCGTCATGGAAGACAAGGACTCGGCCGGGACGGCCGCCCCCAATCCGCGCAATCGGCGCCTCCGCAAGGGCGACACCTACGTGACACCGGCAATCCTGACGCTTAGGGCAGCGCCGGGACGGCCCGGGAGCGGCGTGCAATCCACGAAGCCGTCAGGCCCGCCGAGACACCCGAAGCAGTGACCGGCCGGGATCTGAACGACATCGGGGAGGTCATGGATGACGACATCGACCTTGGCCGGGCGGTGCTACCGCCCGCACCCCGCCATCGTGGAACGCAGGCGTCAAGACGGCGGCTTCACCCTGTTCAATGCGGCTCGACGCAGTCACACCGAGCTTGGCGAGATCGACGCCTTTGTGTGGGAGCGTCTGTGTGGCGGGGACCGGGACAGACGGGTCGTCCGCCTGCTGCGCCGCCGCTTTTCGATGGGCGCGGACGAGGCCTCGCAGGCGGTCACCTCCCTGGTGGAGGATATGGTTGGGCTGGAGGCATTGCACCCGGTCGATCCGGACACGCTAACCATCCATCCGCTCGACACCCTGGAGCGGCTGGTTCACTGCCTGTCACCCCATCGACCGAACGCATTCCCGGCCAGCTCCGGCCCGGTGGACTGGGAGGCTGTGCTGGCCACCGCGGTACGCCATGACTTGGGCGGTGCGCTCTATCCTGCCTTGAAACAGGTCGGGGCTGTCGATGCCCTCCCGATCCCTGCGCGGGCGATCGCCGTCGCCCTTCACCGCTCGGCGAGGCTGGCTGCCGTTGGAGTCCGTAACCAGGCGTTGGAAGCGATCCGGTGCCTCAACGCCGACGGAATCGATGTGCTGGCCCTCAAGGGGACGGGCGCACTGCTGGACGGTGAGTTGCCCTTCCCCCAAGAGCACCCGGTCGAGCAGATCAATCTGCTGGTGCCCGCGTCTCGGGCCGGCGCCGCCCGTGATTGCCTGGAGCGGATCGGATATCGAACAGCGTCGGCAGCGACGCCGGATCACGCCTGCCACCACCTGCCGCCGCTGCTACGCCGTGACCACGAGATCCCGATCGAACTGCAGGTGGAGATATTGCCGCGAGGAGAGGCCCGGCTGCTTGCCGCCCATGAGGTCTGGGCCGCTGCCCGCATGACGGCGTTTGGAGAAGTGCCTCTGTGGCTGCCCAGCGCCACTCACCGGATCCTCCACGGCATCGCACACACCACGGTCGTCGACGGCTGTTACGCCGGCGGTGTCCTGCCGCTACGGCCTCTGCTCGAACTGGCGCGCCAGAGGGTGCGGTGCCGTGGCGCGGCCGACTGGCGGTTTATCATTGAGCGTACGTCCGAGACCGGCTCTCTCCATTGCCTGCAGACCCATCTCTACGCCGCCTACCGGTTGTTCGGAATGGACCTGCCGCGCGGTCTCGATATCCCTCTCGGCGCCCGCATTCGCTTCCACCACTGTCTCGCGGTGCACGGCTATCGGTGGGCTGCAGCCCTGCAGCGGTGGATGGAAAGGCTCTCCGGTCGAACCTCCGATGCGACGGGTCGGTTTCCCTTCGGTTCCCGCATGCCTGGCGGCACGTTGGGGAGTTGACCGGCCGGTCGCAAACCGGCCGGTCGTTCCCGTCTACTCGAAGTGGTGCGTGGTAGTTTCTCCTGCGGTGACCGTCACCTGCGCTGTGCCTACAAAATCCAGTACATCGTCCGTTTCCGGGTCATCCATGTGCGCCTTGCAGGTGGCGGCGATGGTGTACTCCCCCGGTGCCAGATACGCGGCCGTGTACGCATACCTGCTTTCGTCATTCAGGGCAGTTCTTGCCGTGACGACAGGCTCCGGCTGGGTGCCGTCCAGGTCGTTAGGGGTTTGGCCCGAGCCTTCGAACAGGTAGACCGCATAACCGACCAGCGGATCGTCGTGGCAGCCATCCACACCGGTGAACGCACTGGCTGCCAGCGTCCCTTCAATCCGCCCTGAATCGGGCGTCGAGACCAGCCGAAGCGTGGGGCGAAGGAAATAGATGTCGCCGCCGGGGCCGGACTGTCCCGGTGCATTATGAATCGACTTGCGCAGGTCGAAGTCGATGGTCAGGTCGGTGGGTTCATCCGAAACGGTGAACGGGCGGTTAAGCTTCAACCCGGTCTGTGAACCGCTGGGTATATGCAGTTCATAGTGGGACCCGCTGATGACCATGTAGGAATCATAGATGCCGTCCGCCTCGGCGGAGACCATCAGCCGAATCCACTGGTACTGTCCGGTGGGTAGTACCTCGCCATTCAGCAGCAACTCCCGTGCATCGCCCTGCAGATCAAGCAGATCGATCTGCCTCGGCTCATCGAAATCGATTGCGATGGTCTCTCCCTCGGCGGGCTGGATCCGCACACCTGTGAACTGCACAAAGACGTTTTCCGCGCCGTCCACCGGCGCGTCGGTGATCCCGATAGTGACCGAGCCGGTGGAGCTTTCGCCGCCACCGCTTCCGCAGCCGCCAAGCAGAAGTGTCGCGATCACGACGGATAGTGATGCGAAGGATGTACGCACGTGCCTTCTCCCGTTGATTGTTTCGGAAGAAATGTAGCGATCTGCCTGATGCATGCCGCGACCGGTTTCGCAAAACCGCCCGAGGAGGCGATGAGGGGAGACGATAGTGTGAGACTCGCTACACTTTGGCACTTCACCCCATTGAGGAGTCGGTATGCCGATTGTGCCATACGGAAGCGGGCGGGCGTCCTTTCGCCGATGCATACACTACAGTCACCGACGCACGCCTTCGATGGCAGGGCGGCCCACCCTCCCGTCCCGGGTGTGTAGATAGCTCGGGCATTCGCTATTCCGACATGATGCGAAGGCTCGACGGAATCCCGGTTCTACACAGCTCGGAAATCATGGTTCCGGCGGCACGCTACAATCGGGTGCGGCTTGCGTTGCTCCGTCTGGGCGAACCCCTGCGCCTCGACCTGCCCGATCTGCGCCACCTTGCGGTGGAACTGACCGCCACTGCCTGGGTGTGTGTGGACGCGAGCCTCGATGACCTGCCGGTCGCCGCCTGGACCGACTTCGCTCCCCGTGACAGCCTGCACCAGCCGGTCCCATGTCGGCTGCGCCTCTACCACGCCCAGGCAGAACTCATCCTCGACCGTATCGGCACCAGCGTCGATCGGCTGCTCGCTGAACGGCTGGCGGCCGACGGTTCCTGAGGTGCATACGCTTCGCCCGGTGAACCGACCTTTTAAAGTCCTAGTATTTTGCTAAGTTGTTAAGCGTGACTTCTCAGGAGGAGCCCCCAATGAAGCCGCGCTTGCCCAATCTGCCCGAGTTCAAATCCGAAGCAGTACTGATCCCCTCGAGCCACTTCAACCGGGTGCGACTGGCACTCGCGCGCCTGGGGCGTCCGCTGTTTGAACTGCTGGGGCAGAAGGGGCTCGAGTTTCGGATCGAGCAGCACGCCTGGTTGTGTAGCGACATCTACCGAAACCGGGCCCCCTTGATCGCTTGGACCGACTTCGGCGTGGGAAGGGATTCCCTCCATCGCCCCATACCGGCGCGCCTCATTCTTTACAGTGCCTATGCCGGCGCCATCGCCTATACCGCTCTCGATCTGCTCGCGGAACGGCTGGAGCGGCGCTTGCAGGAGGAGGGGCCGCCGCGCGGCGCCCGCATCGTCGCTCATCCGGGCCGCCGCCGCGCCGGGTAGGTGCGCGCAAACAAAAAGCCCGGCGAAAACGCCGGGCGAACTTAGAGAGTCCAGGAAGTTTCAAGTGGAGACGTGAGCGAGTGTGCCCGCTCGCTGCTCCAGGCGGAATGATCCGGATCAATTCCGACGGACAGACTACCCCGAAGCACCGCGGCGATGCTTCATAACCGCCGCTTCAGGGGCATCCGCGGCAATCTTCCTCGCGAGCAAGCGGGCGTTGACGAAACGGGAGCCCCCGTAGCAGGTCGATTTGTCCACACCATTGCTGCCGGTCTCGCCGGTCGACCACCGACTCCGGCTGTGCGACGTGTCCCACACGGCCTGGTTTGCGGACGAAATTAGATCTGGATGCAAAAGGAACAAGGATGGTGCCGAGGGTCGGAGTCGAACCGACACGGTGTTACCACCGGCAGATTTTGAGAAACCGCCACTCTGAGGGAAAAACCGCAGACAGCCCCTCTGCGGCGGCGGGAAGAAAAGTGGTGCCATTACAATGGGCAACGGTGCCTTCGGCCAATCGCCGGGACAACCGTGGGACGGTCCCCTGCGGCAGGCGGACGGCGCCGGCTTGGCGGGTGGGCGGCGGCGCTGCGAAGGGGCTGAACGGCGGCAAGCTGTCTGAAGGTGATCACACGAGGAGATGAACACCTTCGGGGATACGGTGATCATCTTCTGCGTCGAACCCGATTAGGTGGCGAAGGGGCTCAAGCTGGCGGTGCACACCTTCGTGGCAGTTGAACACCTTCGTGCTAGATGCAATGTGAGTGTTCGGGTCACTTGAGGATCCCAGTATGTCCCACCGTTCAACCCGTCAGGCCCTCTATGAGCGGGTCTGGTCAGAACCCATGAAAACGCTGGCCCCGACGCTCGGGGTCCCCGACGTCGCCCTCGCCAAGGCCTGCGGCCGGGCGGGGATCCCGGTCCCGCCCCGGGGGTATTGGGCGAAGCTGCGGGCCGGTAAGCCGGTGCGTATCGCCCTACCGCCATGGTCTCCCGGACAGGATGACCACGTGCAGGTCGGGCAGTTTGGTGCTGCTGGGAGAGGTGACGGCGTAAAATCTGAGCAAAACCGGGGGGCAGTTCTTGAGCCAACTGCTGGGTTTGAATACCATTTCAGCCAACAACACCGCCAAGGCTATGCTCTGTCGACCGGATTACCCCTCAAACCGGCGGGTTACTTTTTTCCGAACCATGCGGCAACCGAACCGGCTGTGTCATCCCAAGGTTGGCAATGCGCAAGGGCGATTGGCTCCTTATGCGGCATTGCTAATTCATTGGTGTGCACGTAAAAAGTACCCTTTGCGAAACATAAGGTCCATCGATACTGATGTTATTTGAAACGGATGACGAGTCGACTGACCTACTCAAGGAGGTCCGCGGGTGAATAACTCGATACCGTTTCTGGCTCCCCGCATGGTGGGGCCACGATTTGCCGGACATGCGATCCCGTTGGAGATGCTTAAGGATCTCTCAGTCCTTGAAGAGATGATCGTGGAGATCGCAAAGTGGCGTTACTTGCAGGACCACACCGACCGCAAACGTTCACCGAAAGGGTTTACTGAAGGGATTTCACTGAAACTAATCGGGGTGGGGGAGGGCAGCGCCATTCCGCAACTCAACCTGTTCGTCGAAAGAAACGAGCTTTTCCCTCCTGAAAGCCAAGCGTATTTCGAACGGGCGCGAGAGCATTTCATTGGGGCCATCAATGCCGCCGAGCGCGACGAGCCCATCACCCAGCATCTTCCCGATTCACTTCTGAGTTACTTCGATCGCATCGGCCGTGGACTGCGGGAGGGGGAGGCCATCGAGTTTGCCCCGCACGAAGCGGCAAGGAAAGCGACCCTCACCAAGATAACCAGACGCAAGCTTGTGCTTGCCTCTTCGCTGGTCCTTGAATTGACCGAAGAGGTTTCTCTACGCGGAACCATCCCGGAAGCGGACCAGGAAAAGATGAGCTTTGAACTACAGGTGATCAATGGTCCCCGGGTGTCGGCTCCCATCGACAGCCAGCACCTGCAAACGGTAATGGAGGCGTTCAACGGTTACAAGCAGGGCGCGCGCGTCCTGTTGCAAGGCGTGGGTCGTTATAACCGTTCCGAACGTTTGCAGCGGCTGGAGTCCATTGAACACTTAAGCCTGTTGGATGCCAACGATGTCGCGGCCCGTTTGGAAGAACTCAAGGCCTTGCGCCACGGTTGGCTGGACGGAAAGAGAGGCTTCGCACCGAATAGGGTCGGGCTCGACTGGCTGGCCGAGCGTTTTCAGCAGAGTTACCCGGATGAACTGCCGTTGCCCTATCTCTACCCGACTGCCGAGGGCGGGATTCAGGTTGAATGGTCGCTGGGTGATTTCGAGATCACCTTGGAAGTCGACATCGAGCAACACCGGGGAGAATGGCACGTACTCAACATGGCCACCGATGCCGAGGAAGAAAGGACGCTGGCGTTGGATGAAACAGCCGATTGGCAGTGGTTGGTCGACGAAATTCGCCAGCGAGCAGGGGGTGTGGCATGAACAGTGATACGCTGCTCTTGCGCCAAATCCACCCCGCGTTTGTTCAAGACAAACGCCCTTCTTCACAGGCGTTTCGGCCGACTCCAAAGGATGAGCAAAAGCTGTCCGTTTACGACGGCGACCAGATAACGCCAAGCGATGCTCATCAGCATTACACGAATGAGTTAAACCTGAAGTCGTGCGGTGTCTTGGCCGTCAGCTTCGATGAGTGTGCATCACTGGAACTGCCTGTAATTCCTGACCCGGAACTTTTCCCGGAACATACGCTGATCGATTTCGCAGCCTACGGTAAGAGCGCGACCGAGAAGAAAGCCAAGCGCTTGCGCGCCCAGGCCGAAGCGCGCGGCTGGCAGTATCGTGATGAGCCTGTGTGAGCCACTGGGCTAATCCGCCCGTTGTGGTGACAGTCCTGCTTAACGCGACTACGCCATCAAGCTCAAGGGCACCTTGGATGGAGTGGGCGAGCATGATGGCGACTACGTTCTTCGCCCTGCCACCGGCGTCGGCACCGGCGAACCCCGCGACCGCGAACACGCCTTCCTCTCAGAATTGGTTGAGAAGCTGAATGAACTCTTCGGCGAGGGTATCGGCGAAGGCGACAAATTCATGTTTGCCATCCACATCAGCGAAAAGCTGCGCAGCAATGAACGAGTCATGGCCCAGGTCGAGAACAACACCCGCGACCAGGCCCTGAAAGCAGACCTGCCGGACGCGGCCAGCGATGCCATCGTTGAGGCCATGGGCTCACACGAGAAGATGGCCACCCGCCTGCTCTCCGACGAGGCGTCGCGGGAGCTGTTCTTTGGTCTGCTCTATGAGATGTTAAAACGGTCCGATGTGGCATCACTGTTAGTCACGCCGGACAGATAAGCTCGCTTTCGCTGCCACGTGCGTTGGCGGCATTTCTAGGGAGGGAAAAGGGTGGTCGATTCTGAAGACCTTGCACGTGTGCTTGGCGACCCATCCGTTTTGCAGGCCGCATGGCAGCGGGTACGCACGTGGTATCGCGGTGGCGATTGGGTACCACAGGCCGAACTGCTCGCGTGGGAGTTGGACAGCGGAAGTAAGCTTCGTGACTTAGGAAACGACCTAGTCAGCGGGGACTACAAGCCAGATCCCTTCCCGCTTCTCCCCTATCCCAAGAAAGGTGCCACGCTGCGGCACTACTGCCGTCCAAGCGTCAGGGACCAGGTCGCCTTCACTTTATTTGGCATCCTCCTTGCCCCTCTGCTTGAGGTACGGATGTCGCATTGTTCGTTCGGCAACCGCTGGTACCGTCGCATTTACCGCGACTATTCGCAGGAGCAGGAGTGCTGGAAGGAACGCACCTTTTCCCTCGGAGACCTGTCTCTCTATCAACCCTACCGGCGTGGCCACGGGTTGTTCCGGCGAGTAGCGCACTGGTCGGCTACGGCAATGCTCGGCGCCCTCCCGAGCCCGCCGCTTGGGCGCGAGGACACGGTAGGTATTGAGGAATACCCGAAAGGCAGTCTGCCGGCTTTCGTAAAACGCGAATCGTGGGTCGTAAATGACGGGACTGGGATGAGGCGCGGGTACTGGGCTCGGCTGGATTTCCGACTCGCCTATCCCTCGGTGAGGCTGCCTGTGCTGTTAGAGCGTCTCGATGCGATGCTGCGCGGTGACATGTTCTCGATCTTGCTTGACGGAGCTTATGCCGGTTATCCACCGGGGCTGAGTAGCCAATTATTGGTCGAACCGGTGCGGCTGGCACTTGCGAGGCGCCTAGTCGAGGCGTTGGCACAGGTCACATACGTTGAAGGCGACTACAGGGGACTGGGGGAGCTTTGGATCCCCTCCGACGACGAAGGGCTTCCCTCGGATCTCCCCGGAATCGATTCTGCCGGTAATCCGGGCCTACCCACAGGACTGACCATTTCAGGCCTGCTGTTGAATGTGTATCTGGACCCCATCGACCGAGCAATGCAGGAGTGGTACTCCGCGAGTGGAGACAAGGTGAAGGGAGCCTATCTTCGGTTCGCCGACGATATGGTCCTTATGGCCCAGCAACCGACGGACCTTCTGGACGGGCTTGATCGCCTCTGGGCCGCAGCCTGCGGAGATGAGCAGGCTCGCCTTCAGAACCCGAAGGCGCATAACCCTTCGAACCTCAGGATTCATCCGGGGAAGGTCGAGCCAGAGCCACTGGGGACCATCATCAAGGCGTATCAGCAGGATAAGCGTTCCGGGCGACCGACCCTGACGGAGTGGTGGGAGCGACTTGGGGCAGCTGGCCAAACAGGCTACCTCAAGGGGGTGGAGAAGACAGCGTTAAGGCGCGAGAAGCTCGGCTTCTTTGTGACCTATCTGGTTGAGCAGATGAGCGTCATAGGTTCCGACCAGGTTGGCGACCGCTTCGGTTCCGGTCAACGCCAGCGGCTGGCCGATTTACATGAGCTGGTTCGGTTGGACATCCAAGACCAGCAGGTACGCGCCGACACTCGTGTGACCTTCGCAGCCAACAAACTGGCGCGTGCATGGCTTCCCGAGGGAGAGCCGGCTGAGGAGCGCTATCACATCCAGAGCATTCGCGAATCTGTGCAAGAAGCCGTGCTCCTGACCCCTTGGAAGTTCAAGCTCTGGCGGGCCGTTGTTCGCGCAGCCGTGAGGAGACCACACGCGGAAACGGACCTGCAGCAGTCATTAGTGGACCAGCTAACTGCTCAGGTGTGGTTAGTCGAAATGTTGTCTTACGTGCGTGATGGTGGCGTGTGGTCGCTTGAGTGGCCGGAAATGGACGGTGAGACAGACAACCCTGCCGATGGTAAGTGGAAGCCCTATTACCTCAGCATGCTCCGAGCAGAGTTTTGGCGCGCGGTCGGTGAAACCCTCCATGACCTTGGCCGAGTCGTCGAACACACCCGCAGCCTGCGGCAGTCTCCGTGGTCAGCTATCGACTGGACGTTTCGCGCAATTCCGGAAGAGCAGGCCAGTAAGCTCCTCGAATGGCTCGCCGACTTTGACTGTTGGACATTGGCGCTGTACGGGAAGTCATCCGAGCTGCAGCTGTTTGGGTTGGAGCGGGAGGCCTTCACCTTTGCCAGCCTTGCCCGGATCGGGCAAAGCAAACTCTCTGGCAATGTAACTGACTGGGGCGCCAGGGTCGTGAAACCCCTCGCTATCCCAGCCCGACTCGTACCTGGGCTCGCTCAGGACGTCGACGACGCGCCGGGCAAATCGGGGGCGACATGGCCACTACTGCATTTTGCACGACCGGAGTACTCTGCCAAGGGATTCATTGGCAAGAGGCTGTGGGACGCGGCTAAAGGACAATCGGGTGATCGGGTTGATGTGGCACGGGCAATGAGGCTCGTTCGCGCCGAACCGCCAATCGCAGCGATCCGATACTGGCAGCGGCGTACGCGTGTGCCCGCACGCAGGTCGTTAGGACCACGGCAGCGGTTCGAGCGCTACCGCAGCTATTTCCTCCTGCGCCGGTTCGGCCTTTCAGAGCCAGGCCCGTTTCCCCGGTGGGGCAGCGAAGGCCCCACGTTGCAGCGTCTGCTCTGGGCACGCGTGCCGGGAGACCCTGATAGCGAACCCGTCCCCGCGCATGCGCCGGCACTCGGGCTCCCCACGCGGGTTTGCTGCAAGATGTTACTTGACGCACTAGACGCCGTCCCGGCGTCCAACAAATTGTTGTCGGAGCAGCTGCTAGGCAATTGGGTGATCCGCGAGGAGGTGCTTGAGCGAATATTCCTCGGCCGGCGTATGCAGTTCGCCACGGAGGCGCCGGAGGACGGCCCGGATTATCTCTTTGAGCAACCGCTGATTTCGATCAGTGCGACCGACTGGGAGCTTCCGCCACACCCTCTAATAGTGGCGTTGGCAGATAACGCCCGAGGGTTCCTTCCCGCGTGGCAGCGTGGAGCCTGGGTTGGCGCCAATCTGTTGCATTTCCTTGTGGCACTAGAGGGGAGTGAGGCGTGGCTAGACCAGCTATTTGAACGTGGGCCCTCCAGCGTGCCATTTGAGGAGCATTGGCAGAAGCGCAATCGCATTCATCTCCCGAACGAGGTATGGGTCGTCCTCGATAGGGTCCTTCGCCCACTCCTCGCGAGCTGGTCAGGAATCGACATCAGCAACAATTTGGATTCTAACCTCGCCAGCCTGCGCGGGGCCCTGGAGCGGGTGCTAGTTGGCGGTGTGAGCATGGCTGACTTTGGCGCAGAGCGCGCCGACATCCGTCTTGACCCAGTGCAGCCGTTTGAGCTTTGTCGGCAGGTGCAACCGGTCGTGGGTGGCGTGAGAACACCGAGTGTCGATGGTCCGTGGGACCTCGATATCGATGCGCTGAAAGAGACGTTGCGTGTGCGGGTTGCGCAGCTAAAGACAAAGGCCGATCCCGTCGACCTCGTGGCGCACCACCTGCGGCCAAGCCGAGATATGCGTCAGCGACTAATGGCGGAGATCGCTTGGCACCTGGGTGAGCGTACGCGTAAGGTGCCAGGCAAAGACGGCGACTCGCCTGTGGACTTGGTCGTATTCCCCGAGTCGGTACTACCCGTGGTGGAAGTCCGCGAATTCGAGCGCATGGTGAGCGCCGGTGGAAAGGCGGCGCTGATCGGGCTGCTGTGGCGTAGGCTCCCAAGTGCGGCGAGTAGCGGCAGGAGTGTGGGCGGGAAGCTCGTCAATGAGGCCACCCTGCACATCCCGGTTGGACCCGCATTGGGGCTGCCGTTGTACCGGACCTTTGCGGTTCGCAAACCGCGTCCAGCTCACGTTGAGTATGCTCTCGCCGAAGTGCTGTCTGAGACGACCAGGGCGGATTGGCAGATGTTGCCAGGGCGCCGGTGGTACCGCTTCCTACACAAGACGTGGGGCGATTTCTCGGTGGCAATCTGTGCCGATTTGCTGGATGCCGCTCCATGGGCGATGTTTCGGGGGCAACTGCTGCACTTGTTCCAGTGTGCGTACAACAAGGACGTCGAGCTGTTTAAGTCACTCACCTGGGTGCGGGCCTATGAAACCTACGTGAACGTCGTGTCGACCAACCACGGCTCCATTGGCGGCTCATTTGTGTGGACACCGCGGAGCGGGCCACACCACCGGACGATTGCAGATCTAGAGGGAGCACAGTTGTCGCTGGTTGCAGACGTCGAGCTTCCGGTTCGTGACTTGTTCCGGCAGCAGTTGACCGGTGCGCAGGATGCCCTGGAGAAAGGCAAGGAAGTATGGACTGCGGAGAAAGAGCACAAACCGTCCTTCAAGGCGCCACCACCCGGCTACCGGCGTGTGGAATAGGGCCTCTGCAGAACAGCAATCTGCGGGGAGTCGGACAGAATTTGCCACAGGGAGCGCAACTTAGCCGCCGAGCGTAGTGGCCGTGGGACAGCGGCGGGACACGAAGGTGATCAAAGCACCCCGAAGGGGCTCAATGTAGGGGTGAACGCCTTCGAGGGGGCATGACCGCCTTCGACGCGTCGCCCCCGAGCGTGCCTTACCGGAAAGTTGTTCCAAGCCCGGCAATAACCGGCCAAGAGCAGACATTCGGTTGGGGTAGGCTGCGCGAAAGGCAGAGATTAATGGTGGGTTTGGTCCGCTGAGAGTCATCGGGGTTGACTCCGAGTAAGCGGACGGGGAAAACTTGCCAATCCGCAGCAAATAACAAGAACGAGTTTAATTCGCGGGCGCCTCGGCCAGCTTGCCAGTGCAAGCCCTCCCACCGCACCCACCGGAAGCCGCCGCATCGTTCTTACCCGTGCCGCGCCATCTTCCGCTGGATTAGCTCTGCCCCGATCGGGGGGCAACCCGTCGCCTTGGCGGCAGAGAAGACTAAGACGTGTGAAAAAGAACAAAAACGATTACAGCGGCAGGGGCGGAAGAGGTCATTGCATGCATCGTTACTGCGGGCCGGGACTGGCGTTGACCCTGCTGCTCGGCACTGCCCAGACGGTCGCGCAGACTGCCGCCGCCGGCCTTAGTCTCGATGAGGTGGTGCAGCAGACGCTTCGCGGCAATCCCAATATCGAGCTCCAGGAGCACCGGGTTGAGGCCAGCGCCGGTGAGGTGCAGGCGGCGCTGGGTGAATTCGACCCGACGTTCAACATGTCCGCCGAGCGCTCCCGTGACTACACACCGCTACGGCCATCGGAGGCTGCGGTCGTCGATGAGTTCCTGACCGACCGCACCGCCCTGCGGATGGACGTGAGCAAACCGCTGCGCAACGGCATCGTAATCGGTCCGGAGGTGGTCGTCAGCCGTATCCACGGCACCGAGCAGGACGCCGCCGATCTTGAGGTCGCCACCACCGGCGCGGTGAACTTCGTCATCCGCGCGCCGTTGCTTCGGGGCTGGGGAGAGGAGGTCACCGGCGCGACGCTGGCGGTGGCGGAGCTGAACCACCGGGCGGCCCGGTACGAGTTCAGCCACACCGTCGCCCAAAGCGTCCAGGCCTCGCTGATCAACTACTGGAACTATCTGTTCACGCTGGAAAACCTGGACATTGCCCGCGAGAGCGAGCAGCGGGTGATCCGCCTGGAGCAGCAGATCAGCCGACTGGTGGCCGCCGACGAACTGCCGGTCGCCCAGCTCAGCCTGGTCCGCGCCAACCTGGCGGAAAAGATCGCGCAGCGCGCCAGCGCCGAACAGGCGCTAATCGCCGCACGTCAGCAGCTGGGGCTGTCCCTGGGCCTGAACTACCGAGCCGCCCACAACCTGCGCCCGCCCAGTCAGAACTTCCCCGCGGTCAGCGCCGAACTACTCAGTCAGGCCGAGGACTTGGGGCGGCTGGTGGAGCGCGGGCTGGAGCAGCGGCTGGATCTCGGGGCGCTCAATATTCGCCAGGAGGCGGCCGCCCGCGCCCAGGCGGCCGCCCGCTCGGCGCTTAAACCGCAATTCGACCTCTCGCTGCGGCTCGGCTACGGCAACCTGGTGGAGGGCCACGGGGTGGGCGGCTATGTGGACGTCCTCGGCGACGCCCAGGCCGGCCCCAATGTCGGCGTCACCCTTTCCTATCAGCAGCCGCTGAACAACAACACCGCCCGCGGCCAGTTGCGCCAGCAGTCGGCGATCTACGAGCAGACCGTGGTCCAGCGTCGAGCGCTGGCGGAGACCATCGGCGCCAACGTCACCACCGCCGCCTCCCAGCTGCTGCAGAGCGCCGCCCAGGTGCGCGAGTCCGAGCGCTCCGCCGCGCTCTATCTGCAGTCGGTGGAGGACGAGAGCCTGCGCCACCGACTTGGCCAGGCCACCCTGATCGACGTGATCACCGTGCAGGACCGCTATGCCGCGGCCCTGCTCGGTACGTTGCAGTACCGCCTGAACTACGCCACCGCCCTGGCCCAGCTGCTGTTCGAGACCGGCATGCTGGTAGTGCCGGGGGAAAACACCGAGGGCTCCGTCGTCCGGCTCGACTTCTTCAAGGCCGCGTCCTGAACCGGGGGGAACCCAAACGTCATGTCTGACCAAAATCAGATCTTCCGCAAGGTGTCGCTGGAGCGGCTGTCCTCGCCGGAGCAACTCGATCAACTGATGCAGGTGACCTCGCGCAAGTCCTGGATTGCGTTGGCCGCCTTCGGCATCGGCATCCTGCTGACCCTGTTGTGGGGCATCTTCGGCAGCATCCCGACCAAGATCCAGGGCCAAGCCGTGCTGATAAAGACCGGCGGCCTGCAGGACGTGGTGGTCAGCAGCAACGGTCGTGTCACCGATCTGTCGGTGGGGGTGGGCGACATCGTCCGCCAGGGCCAACTAATCGCTCGCCTGGCGCAACCGGAGCTGCTGGAGGAGATGAACGCCGCCCGTGCCCGGCTGGAAGCGCTGAAGTCCCAGCGTGAACTCCTCGCCGAGTTGGGCGGGACCCATAGCGACCTGCAGCTGACCTATCTTCAGCAGCGCCGGCGCACGGTGGAGGAGCAGATCCGCATCGGCGAGGATCGCCTGAAGGTACAGGGCGACCTGCTGGAGCGCGGCCTGATCACCCGCCAGGACTACCTCCGCACCCAGCAGCAGTTGGAGGAGTCGCGCAACCAGCTCAACGAGATCGCACTCACCGGCTTCGACAGCCGCCGCCAGACAGAGGAGGAGATCCGCTCGGTGGAGCGGCAGATCCGCGAGGTCGAGGTGCAACTGGCCGGGCTGGTCAACCAGTACAACCTCTCGGTGCAGATGATTTCGCCGTACTCCGGCCGCGTCATCGAGGTGAAGACCAACCCCGGTACCCTGGTCAACGCCGGTCAGTCCATCCTGAGCATGGAGCGCACGGGCAAGGACATCAAGAATTTGGAGGCGGTCATCTACGTCTCGTCATTGGACGGCAAGAAGATCCGGCCCGGCATGGAGGTGTTGATCTCGCCGGCGGCCGTCAAGCGTGAGGAACACGGCTACATGGTGGGCTGGGTGACCTCGGTGGCCGAGTTCCCCGCCACCCAGCAGGGCATGATGCGCATCCTGCAGAACGAACAACTGGTGCGCGACATGCTCGGTGGTGGCGCGGTGTTCCAGGTCCAGGCCGACCTGATGCCGGATCCAGACACCGTCAGCGGCTACAGGTGGACCTCCGCCGGCGGTCCGTCACAGGCCGTGCAGTCCGGCAGCCTGGGTTCTGCCTACGTGACCGTGCAGCGGCAGCGGCCGATCACGCTGGTCATTCCGATCCTGCGCCAGTGGCTGGGGGTGTAGGCGATGGCGGCGGTACTGGAACCCCAGGCCCAGCCAGTCCCGGCGAAGCCCCGCGACTGGCGCTGCCGCACCCCCACCGTGCTGCAGATGGAGGCGGTGGAGTGCGGGGCGGCGGCACTGGCGATCATCCTCGCCTACTACAAGCGCATTGTCCCACTGGAGACCCTGCGGATGGCCTGTGGCGTCAGCCGTGACGGTTCCAAGGCCAGCAACGTGGTCAAGGCTGCGCGCAGCTACGGCCTGGAGGCCAAGGGCATGCGCCGCGAGCCCAACAGCCTGCGGGAGCTGGGGCAGCCGGCCATCGTCTTCTGGAACTTCAATCACTTTCTGGTGCTGGAAGGGTTCAAGGGCAACAAGGTTTACCTGAATGACCCGGGCTCGGGGCCACGGGTGGTGACCTTCGAGGAGTTCGACCAGTCCTTTACCGGCGTGGTGCTGACCATGCAGCCGGGGCCGGACTTCCAGCCCGGCGGCAAGCCGCCGAGCATGCTACAGGCGCTCCGGGACCGCCTTGAGGGCTCCCGGTCCAGCGTGCTGTTCCTGATCCTGGTGGGCCTGGCGCTGGTGATTCCGGGGCTGCTGGTGCCGATCTTTACCAAGGTATTCGTCGACGAATTCCTGATCGGCCGCATGGACAGCTGGGTACGCCCCCTGCTGCTGGCCATGGGGGTGACCCTGCTGGCGATGGCGGCGCTGACCTGGATGCAGGAGTACGCGCTGGTGCGCCTGCGGGCCAAGCTCGCCATCACCGGCGCCAGCCGGTTCCTCTGGCATGTGCTGCGACTGCCGCTGGTGTTCTACAGCCAGCGCTCGGCGGGCGAGATCAGCGGCCGGGTCGGCATCAACAGCCGGGTGGCGGACGTGCTGGCCGGAGACCTGGCGGCGAGCGCACTGTCGGTGATGATGGTGGTGTTCTACGCCGTCCTGATGCTGTTCTTCGATGTCTTCCTCACCCTGGTGGCCATCGCGGTGGCGGCGCTCAACATCGTTGCCCTGCGCTTCGTCGCCCGTAAGCGGGAGGACGGCAACCAGCGGCTGCTGATGGACGCCGGCAAACTGGCCGGCACCTCGATGAACGGCCTGCGCGCCATCGAGAGCCTCAAGGCCTCCGGAACAGAGTCGGACTTCTTCGCCCGCTGGTCCGGCTACCACGCCAAGACCTTGAACGCCCAACAGAACCTCGGTCGCTCCACGCTGCTGCTGCTGGCGGTGCCGCCACTGCTGACCGCGCTCAACACCGCGCTGATCCTCTCCTTCGGCGGCTACCGGGTGATGCAGGGCTACCTCACCATCGGCGGCCTGATGGCCTTCCAGACCCTGATGCAGAGCTTCATCAATCCGATCAACAAACTGATCAGCGTCGGCAGCACGATCCAGGAGATGACCGGCGATATGAAACGGCTGGACGACGTGCTGGAGTACGAGCCGGACCCGGGTATCCCCTTCGCCGGTATCGAGGCCGGCGAGGACGCGGCGGACAGGGAGCCGGCGGCGCAGGCCGAACAGAGCAAGCTTGCCGGGTATCTGGAGCTGCGCGACATCACCTATGGCTTCAGCCCCCACGAGCCGCCGCTGTTCGAAAACTTCAACCTGAAGCTCGGGCCCGGTCAGCGGGTGGCGCTGGTGGGGCCGTCCGGTTGTGGCAAGTCCACCCTCTCCAAGCTGGTGCTCGGGCTGTTCCAGCCCTGGTCCGGCGAGGTGCTGTTCGACGGCCGGCGCCGCGAGGAGATCCCGCGCCAGGTGCTGCTGAACTCGCTGTCCATGGTCGATCAGGAGATCGCCGTGTTCGACGGCACCATCCGCGACAATCTCACCATGTGGGACCACACCATCCCCGATGCGCGGGTGATCCAGGCGGCCAAGGACGCCTGCATCCACGATGTCATCTCCGCCCGGCAGGGCGGTTACGACAGCGAGGTGCGGGAAGGCGGCGTGAACTTCTCCGGCGGCCAGCGCCAGCGGCTGGAGATTGCCCGCGCGCTGGTCACCAACCCGACCCTGCTGGTGCTGGACGAGGCCACCTCGGCCCTGGATACCGTCACCGAGCTGACCGTGGATGACAACCTGCGTCGGCGCGGCTGCGCCTGCCTGATCGTCGCCCACCGGCTGAGCACCATCCGCGACTGCGACGAGATCGTGGTGCTGGATCGGGGCAAGGTCGTGCAGCGGGGCACCCACGACGAGATGGGCGGGGTGGACGGGCCCTACCAGCGTCTGATCCAGACCCTGTGAGCGTGATACGGACATGAGCGCACTACGACAGCGATTCGAGACCGAGGGCAGCGAGCAGCGGCTGGCGGGCAATGCCCCGCTGCTGCTGGGTGGCCGCGAGCAGGTCTATCGGGTGGCCGAGGGCAAGGTCGATCTGTTTCTGATCCGGCTCGATGAGGGCGAACCCGCCGGGCAGCGGCACCATGTCCACCGCGTCGAGGCGGGCCAGTTGCTGCTGGGCATCGATTTCGACCGTCTCGCCCCCGGCTGGGGGCTGCTGACGGTGGGCGGTCCCGGTACCCGTCTGCAGCTCATCGAGCGAAGGCGTTTGGTGGGTGGCGGGCACGATGCCGAGTTGCTGCCGCTGATCGAGGAATGGGTCGCCGGGCTGACCAGCCGGCTACGCCGCCAGCTGCCGCCCAAGATCGTGAAGATGCTCCAGGCCGGCAGCGCGCTGGAGCTGGCCGACGGCACTGCCGCACTGTCCCGCGAGCCCGTGCTTTGGGTGCGCCAGGAGGCCGGCGAGTCCCACCTGCTGGCCCAACCCCAACTCCGGCTCGAGGTCGGGGCCGGGCGGTTGCCGCTCCCCGACCACCTCTGGTTGCAGGCCCAGGGCGAGGGCGCCTGTCTTAGCGCCGTCAGCGGCAACGAATGGCTGCGCGAGGACCCGGAGTGGGCGGCGCTGGACGGCTTTCACCGGCTGGCGCTACAGGGCCTGCACTGGCTCATCGAGGTCGCGGAGCAGGAGGAGGCCCAGCGTCTGCGCCAGCGGCTGGCCAACGAGCAGACCACCGTCGAGGAGGCCCTGCACGAGTTGACCGCCATCATCGGCAACCACCGGCAGCCTCGCCCGGCCGTGGGCGAAGGTGACTGCCTGCTGGCCGCGTGCCGCCTTGTCGGCGAGGCCGCGCAGATCCGCATCGTGCCGCACCCGGCCGCGCTGCGCGGCGATGTCCAGCTCGATCCGCTGGCCAACATCGCCCGTGCCTCGCACATCCAGCTGCGGCGGGTGGCGCTGAAGGACGAGTGGTGGAGGCAGGACGCCGGGCCGCTGCTGGGCTATTTCGAAGGCGGCGGCGAGCCGGTGGCCCTGCTGCCCCGCGCTGACGGTGTCAGCTACGAACTCCACGACCCGGGCAGCGGCAGCGTCAGCCGCGTCGACGCCGCCCTCGCCGGACAGCTGCAGGGCTTCGCCTTCAGCTTCTATCGCGCCTTCGGCGCCGAGCGACTGGACCTGCTGGGCCTCCTGCGCTTCGGGGTCGCCGGTCGACAGCGCGACATGGTCACCATCGGCCTCATGGGGGTGCTGGTCGGCCTGCTGGGGCTGCTCACCCCGGTGGCCACCGGGCACCTGATTGATGCCGTCATCCCCAGCGCCGACCACGGCCAGCTGGCCCAGCTGACGCTGGCGCTGATTGCGGTGGCCTTCGGCACCACCATGTTCGAGCTGACCCGCGGTTTCTCCCAGCTGCGGCTGGAGGGCAAGATGGATGGCGTGCTGCAGTCGGCGGTCTGGGACCGCCTGCTGAAGCTGCCGGCGACCTTCTTCAGCAACTACACCGCCGGCGACCTGGCTATGCGCGCCAACGGCATCACCGAGATCCGCAGGGCGCTCTCCGGCACCACTCTGAGCAGTATGCTTTCGGCCCTGTTCTCGGTGCTGAGCCTGGGGCTGATGTTCCTCTACAGCTCGACCCTGGCCTGGATCGGGCTGGGCCTCGTCCTGCTCGCCATCACCATCTCCGCCGGCCTGTCGTGGATCACCCTGCGCCATGAGCGCCAGTTGGCCGAGGTGGAGGGCCGGATCTCCGGCCTCGTCCTGCAGCTGTTAAACGGGGTGGCCAAGCTGCGTGCGAGCGGCGCCGAGAGCCGCGCCTTCGCCCGCTGGTCGAAGGCCTTCGGCCAGCAGCAGACGCTGGCCTTCAAGGCCGAGAACAGCCGCAACGTTGTCCAGGTGGTGAATGCGGTCTTTCCGCTGCTGACCAGCATGGTGTTCTTTGCCGCGATGGCCTTCATGCTGGACGCCGGCGGCCTCACCACCGGCGAGTTCCTGGCCTTCAACGCCGCGGCCGGCACCTTCACCGGCGCCATGGTCGGACTGACCAACACGGTGATCGGGGTACTCGGCATCGTGCCGATCTACGAGCGGGCCAAGCCCATCCTCCGGGGCATCCCCGAGGTGGATGACGCCAAGGCCGATCCGGGCCAGCTGGAAGGCGCCATTGAGGTCTCCAACGTGAGCTTCAGCTACGGCCCCGATCAGCCGCTGATCCTGCAAGACGTCTCGCTGCAGATCCATCCCGGCGAGTTCGTCGCCCTGGTCGGCCCCTCAGGCTCGGGCAAGTCGACACTGTTCAGGCTGCTGCTGGGTTTCGAGCAGCCGAACGCAGGCAGCATCTACTACGACGGCCAGGAGCTCGCCGGCCTCGACATCACCGCCGTACGCCGCCAGCTGGGGGTGGTGCTGCAGAACGGCAGCCTGATGGCCGGGGATATCTTCACCAACATCATCGGCTCGGCCCCGCTGACCCTGCGGGATGCGGAAGAGGCCGCGAAGATGTGCGGCCTGGACGAAGACATCAAGGCCATGCCGATGGGCATGCACACGGTGGTGAGCGACGGCGGCGGCACGCTCTCCGGCGGCCAGCGTCAGCGCCTGCTGATCGCTCGGGCGATAGTCACCAAGCCCCGCATCCTCTACTTCGACGAGGCCACCAGCGCGCTGGACAACCGCACCCAGGCCATCGTCAGCGCCAGCCTTGAAAAGTTGCAGGCCACCCGGGTGGTGGTCGCCCACCGGCTGAGCACCGTGATTAACGCCGACCGCATCTTCGTCCTGCAGGGCGGACGCATCGTCGAGCAGGGGTGCTACGACGAACTCCTTCAGCAGGGCGGTCTATTCGCCGAACTGGCCAAACGGCAGGTGGCGTAGCCATGAGGAAAATTATGAAGCAATCCCTGGTGCTGCTCGGCCTGCTGGCCGGGGCGATGCTGCTCGGTGCCTGCACCGAACCCAACACGGCCGAATACCGCAACGCCTTCGCCCGCGACCACGCAGGCGACATCCGGCTGGGGGTGGTCTGGCCACTCTCCTCCGCCAAGGGCACGCTCAAGAACGGTGTCGAGATGGCACTCGCGGAGATCAACGAAGCCGGTGGCGTGCTCGGCCGCAAGCTGGACGTGGTCATGCGTGACGACGAGCGCTCGGTGAACAAGGGCATGCTGCTGGCCCAGGAGTTCGCCCAGGACCCCCAGGTGGTCGCCGTGGTCGGGCATCTGGACAGCTACATCGCGATTCCGGTGGCCTCCAGCTATGAGTTCTCCGGCATCCTCATGGTCTCGCCGGGCTCCACCGGCATGCGGCTGACCCAGCAGGGTTTCGGCCGCATCTTCCGCACCATGGTGAACAACCGCGAGAGCAGCACCCAGCTCGCCGAATACGCCGCAAAAAAACAGTACCGGCGGATCGTCATCTACTACATCAACAATGATTACGGCCGCGACCTGGCGAACTTCTTCGAGCAGCGGGCCAACGACCTCAATCTGACCATCGTCGACCGCCGCGCCTATGAAAAGGTCGGCGGCAACCACGCCCGGGTGCTCGCCGAGTGGAAACACTTCCACCGCTTCGATGCCGTTTTTCTGGCCGGCTCGCTGCCTGAGGGCGCCGATATCATCCGTGAGGCGCGGGAGCTGGGGATCGATGCCGCCATCCTCGGCGGCATCGGCCTCGACGCCCCCGACCTGATCGCCACGGCCGGCGAGTATGCCGAGGGGGTGGTGGTCACCTCGGTGTTCCACCCGGACATCCCACGCCCGGAGGTGCTGCGCTTCACCCAGGCCTATGAGCAGCGTTTGGGCGTAAAGCCCGACGCCTCCGCCGCGCAGGGCTACGATACGGTGCGGCTGCTCGCCGACGCGATCCGACGCGCCGGCTCCGCCGAGCCGGACAAGATTGCCGCGGCGCTGCATGCCACCAGGCAGTGGAAGGGGGTGACCGGTACCCACAGTTTCGACGAACATGGCGAGCTGAGCGAGAAGCGGATCGTGCTCAACGTGGTCCGAGACGGCCGCTTTGAGTATCTGGAGTAGGGAGGTAGAGTCTGTAACCGGAGATGGCCAAGCGTTCCATCAATCTTTGAGCGCTTGTTCTGTTCAAAACGCGATGGAGAAGAAAGACAATGACGGACATGGCAGAAGCGCTCAATCAGGTAATGCAGAAGGCGTGGAGCGACGCCGCCTTCAAGCAGCAGTTGATCGAAACCCCCCGTGAGGCCCTCGCCGCACTCGGCGTTGAACTGCCGGCGCACCTGGCAGGGGTCAACCTGAAGGTGGTGGAGAACACCGCCGACATCCTCCACCTCGTGCTGCCTGCGCCGCCGCCGGAGGGTGAGCTGAGCGATGACGAGCTTGATGGTGTGGCCGGGGGGGGTGAGTTCAACCCGGACTTCTGGTACGCGCAAAGAAGCCCAATAATCTAAGAGCGGTTATTCCTGCCGGTGAACGCGGTGCTTGCTTAGGCCGCGTTCGGTTTCCCGCAAATCCCGCTCCCAGCCGCCTTTACACAAACACCTAACTTCAGTGATGGCGACTCGGAGCAGCGCCAATCGATAAATCCGGAGAAGAAAGACAATGACCGATATATCAGAAGCGCTCAATCAGGTGATGCAGAAGGCGTGGAGCGATGCCGCGTTCAAGCAGCAGTTGATCGAAAACCCCCGTGAGGCCCTCGCCGCACTCGGCGTTGAACTGCCGGCGCACCTGGCAGGGGTCAACCTGAAGGTGGTGGAGAACACCGCCGACACACTCCACCTCGTGCTGCCTGCGCCGCCGACGCCGGATGGTGAGCTGAGCGATGACGAGCTTGATGGTGTGGCCGGGGGTTGGAGTATCACGACGGGACCAACAATGGTCGTTGTAGACGGCAAATTAGTACCGATAGTCTAAAAGCGGTTATTCCTGCCGGTGAACGCGGTGCTTGCTTAGGTCGCGTTCGGTTTCCCGCTAATCCCGCTCCCAGCCGCCTTTACACAAACACCTAACTTCAATGATGGCGACTCGGAGCAGCACCAATCGACAAATCTGGAGAAGAAAAACAATGACCGATATATCAGAAGCGCTCAATCAGGTAATGCAGAAGGCGTGGAGCGATGCCGAGTTCAAGCAGCAGTTGATCGAAACCCCCCGTGAGGCCCTCGCCGCACTCGGCGTTGAACTGCCGGCGCACCTGGCAGGGGTCAACCTGAAGGTGGTGGAGAACACCGCCGACACCCTCCACCTCGTGCTGCCTGCGCCGCCGACGCCGGAGGGTGAGCTGAGCGATGACGAGCTTGATGGTGTGGCCGGGGGGCATGGCTCGCGGTTTTACACAATCGAGACAATTTAGTCTAAGAGCGGTTATTCCTGCCGGTGAACGCGGTGCTTGCTTAGGCCGCGTTCGGTTTCCCGCCAATCCCGCTCCCAGCCGCCTTTACACAAACACCTAACTTCAGTGATGGCGACTCGGAGCAGCACCAATCGACAAATCCGGAGAATAAAGACAATGACGGACATGGCATAAGCGCTCTATCAGGTGATGCAGAAGGCGTGGAGCGATGCCGAGTTCAAGCAGCAGTTGATCGAAAACCCCCGTGAGGCCTTCGCCGCACTCGGCGTTGAACTGCCGGCGCACCTGGCAGGGGTCAACCTGAAGGTGGTGGAGAACACCGCCGACACCCTCCACCTCGTGCTGCCTGCGCCGCCGCCGACGGAGGGTGAGCTGAGCGATGATGAGCTCGATGGCGTTGCCGGCGGAGGGATTGAATGGCTCGGGTGGAGAAACGCCTGGTAAAAGGCAGCCGGCCCGGTCAGCGAATCAGGCGGCGGTGGTCCGCTGGAGCGGCGCCGGCAGCGCACCCACCGCCGCTTCGAGCATCCCCAGGATATCCGCATCCGACGGCTGATTCTCGTCGGCGATGCGCCACACCAACCGGGTGGTTTCATAGGTGGCGCGGGCAATCAGGCTGCGGTCGCGGAAGGGCAGGCGGGCAATTCGCTCGACTTGTTCCTTGACATGGTCGGCATCGGCGCCGATGGCGCTGTGCACCCGCATGCAGCGGGTCGCGTCGGTACCGGGCGGGCAGAGCGCCTGGACCGCGTCCACCTGGGCCCGACCGATGGCCAGGGTGGGCCGCTCCAGCGCATAGGTGTAGCCGAGCACGGCGAGGGGCTCGGGACCCTCGACACAGGCCCGGGCAAAGGCCAACAGTTCGCGCCCCTTGGTCGGGCTGATCGCCGCGACAAGCCGTTCCGCCGGTAGCCCCAGCGCCGTCAGGTCGCGCAGCGCCAGTTCGTCATGTCCGGTCTCCTCCCGCGCCTTCTGATCCAGAAAGTCGGCCATATCATCGCGGTCCTGCTCCCGCAGACGCTCGGCGCCACGGCGCAGGATGCCGGGGCTCGCATGGGTCGTGAGGTAGTTGCCGCACAGCGACCAGACGTGCTGCAGCAGGCTGAGCGGGCGTTCGACCAAGGGCTCGCCGGCGCGCAGACCGTCCGTGCGGCCACACCAGATAGCGCCTCCCAGCAGCCCGCGGGCGATCGCCGGTGACACCGCGCCGGTAGCGCCAGTATCCGCAAGGGGCGATCCCAGAGGATCCTCCCGACCGCCGAAACGGCCGTTATCCCGGACATAGACGCTGCGGCCAGGTGCCAGCGTCACCAATTCAACAATGTTCGCTACGGGTTCTTTCATTTATTATTCTTCCAGCGCAAATAGCAGGTGCGGACCGAGGCGGCTTTCCGACGGGTGGAATCACCCGGTGCTGCGGTCCACTTTACCATCCAACAATCCGCAGGCCACCGTTGGCGGTCTGCTCCAGAGCTTGACCATCTCCCGTGGTCCAAGTACCGACGGTTGCGGAATCATGTCATATCCGGGTTATGCGGTTCAGGGAGTTCTATCTGGACGCCGAGGCCGCAGCCCGGTTCGTTGCGGGACGGGCATGGGGAGCTGAGCGAAAAGAGGATCGTGCTCAACGTGGTCCGCGACGGCCGCTTCGAGTACCTGGAGTAGGGGAGATTGCAGGCGCGTCGTGAACGCGTGGCCAGGGTGATTATGAGCTCCCCCGGCGCTCTCTAACCAAATTGTTGATGAAAACCGGTTCTCGGGCTCCGGTTTCCTGCTCGGCGAGTGGGCTTCGTTCCGGTGTTGCCGCCCGGGGGCAATCTCTTGCGTCACTTGAGGAGGAGAGAGCGGAGCCTGAAAGAAGCCAGTTCCGGCTTGTGAAAAATGGGAATACATTAAGAGCCCCTGAATTCATAGAATAACCGCAACGCCCGCAAACGAAGGGGAAGCACCATGACCCAAGAAGAGCAAGGCAATAAAATAGGTCAACTGATCGCCAAGTGCTGGGCGGATGAAGGCTTCAAGCAGAAGCTATTGTCCGACACGATGGCGACGCTGAAAGAGGAGGGGGCGGAGTTGCCCGCCGGTCTGACGGTCAAGGCGCTGGAGAATACCGACTCTGTGTTTCACCTAGTCATTCCGGCCAAGCCGACCGACTTGTCGGACGACGACTTGGACAAGGTGGCCGGCGGGTGGGCGGGGCCACGAATGGATAATCATCTTAATTATCTTGATTTTTTAGGTAAGGTTTTTGATGATTACAATCATTATTATGATATTTATAAGTGAATGCATGTTATTTTGGGGTGCTGATTGAGTTGCATTGTGGCGCAAGAATGCAAGGCTTATTTGGATTAGTTAAAATGAGTAAGTGGTCTCTCATATGACGAGCGGCAGTGACATTTCCCCGTAAAATCGGGTGAATTAAATTCGGGGGAAAACAAGAATTATGCCGTCCCGTTACAGTGTCGACATTTTTCACTCAAAAAAGGAGAGCCACCATGAACCAACAAGAGCAAAGCAAGCAAATCGGTCAACTGATCGCCAAGTGCTGGGCGGATGAAGACTTCAAGCAGAAACTATTGGCCGACACGATGGCGATGCTGAAGGCGGAAGGTGTGGAGTTGCCCGCCGACCTGACGGTCAAGGTGGTGGAAAATACCGAGTCCGTGTTTCATCTGGTCATTCCGGCCAAGCCGACCGACTTGTCGGACGACGACTTGGACAAGGTAGCCGGGGGTGTTAGGCCGATTCCAAGTAGGGCGATTCCACGTCCTCCTTCTCCTTATACTTCTGCTCCGAAGCCGACTATTGTCAGCGGGTTCACGCTAGACGATTAAAAGGATCGTGCTCAACGTGGTCCGCAACGCTTTGAGTACCTGGAGTAGGGAGGTAGAGTCTGTAACCGTGATGGCCAAGCGTTCCATCAATCTTTGAGCGCTTGTTCGTTCAATACTCGATAAATCCGGAGAAGAAAGACGATGACGGACATGTCAGAAGCGCTCAATCAGGTGATGCAGAAGGCGTGGAGCGATGCAGAATTCAAAAAGCAGTTGATGGAAAATCCCCGGGAGACCCTCGCCGGCCTCGGCGTCGAACTGCCGGCCGGCCTCGAAGGGGTGAACCTGAAAGTGGTGGAGAACACCGCCGATACCGTTCACTTGGTGCTGCCGGCGCCGCCGCCGACGGAAGATGAGTTGAGCGATGATGAGCTCGACGGTGTTGCGGGAGGAGTCGACGGCGTTGCAATGGCAGCAAGGTTGGTGGCGGGGCAGAATAGGTTTCTCCGTCACCTCTTATAGCACCGCACTTCCTCACAGGCCGAGTGTGGCGCTCAAGCCGCGCTCAGCCTGCCCACTAATCCGCTCCAGTCGTTCCCTCCCGCAAACACGTGGTTGCGGGTGGTGGTGACTCGGAGCAGCACAAATCGATAAATCTGGAAGAGAAAAACAATGACCGATGTATCAGAAGCGCTCAATCAGGTAATGCAGAAGCGTGGAGCGATGCCGAGTTCAAGAAGCAGCTGATCGAAAACCCCGGGGCGGTACTCGCCGGCCTCGGCATTGAACCGCCGGCGGGCATGGAGGGGGTGAACCTGAAGGTGGTGGAGAACACCGCCGATACCGTCCACCTGGTGCTGCCGGTGCCGCCGACGGAGGGCGAGCTGAGCGATGACGAGCTCGACGGCGTTGCCGGCGGGGGGATTGAATGGATGGGGTGGAGAAACGCCTGGTAAAAGGCAGCCGGCCCGGTCACCAAGTCAGGCGGGGGTGGTCCGCTGGAACGGCGCCGGGAGCGCACCCACCGCCCCTTCGAGCATGCCCAGGATCTCCGCATCCGACGGCTGATCCTCATCGGCGATGCGCCACACCAACCGGGTGGTTTCATAGGTGGCGCGGGCAATCAGGCTGCGGTCACGGAAGGGCAGGCCGGCAATTCGCTCGACTTGTTCCTCGACATGCTCGGCATCGGCGCCGATGGCGCTGTGCACCCGCATGCAGCGGGTCGCGTCGGTACCGGGTGGGCAGAGTGCCTGGATCGCGTCCACCTGGGCCCGGCCGATGGCCAGGGTGGGCCGCTCCAGCGCATAGGTGTAGCCGAGCACGGCGAGGGGCTCGGGACCCTCGACACAGGTGCGGGCAAAGGCCAGCAGTTCGTGCCCCTTGGTCGGGCTGATCGCCGCGACAAGCTGTTCCGCCGGTAGCCCCAGCGCCGTCAGGTCACGCAGCGCCAGCTCGTCATGTCCGGTCTCCTCCCGCGCCTTCTGGTCAAGAAAGTCGGCCATGTCGTCCCGGCCCTGCTGCCGCAGCCGCTGGGCGCCACGGCGCAGGATGCCGGGGCTCGCATGGGTCGTGAGGTAGTTGCCGCACAGCGACCAGACGTGCTGCAGCAGGCTGAGCGGGCGTTCGACCAAGGGCTCGCCGGCGCGCAGACCGTCCGTGCGGCCACACCAGATAGCGCCTCCCAGCAGCCCGCGGGCGATCGCCGGTGACACCGCGCCGGCGGCGCCGGTATCCGCAAGGGATGATCCCAGCGGATCCTCCCGACCGCCGAAACGGCCGTTATCCCGGACATAGACGCTGCGGCCAGGTGCCAGCGTCACCAATTCAACAATGTTCGCTACGGGTTCTGTCATTTTCGTTCCAACATAAAACAGGGACGGTCAAGCACGTAGTTGGTGGTTCGCAGGCTTTTCACACCGGAGTGTCCCATGAGTGTCCCACGAGACCGTATGGCTGATTGCTTTGTAGAGGGGGATTTGTGCAACTAGCTGATTGCAAATGGTGCCGAGGGTCGGAGTCGAACCGACACGGTGTTACCACCGGCAGATTTTGAGTCTCTAAAAAGCTAATCATGACAACGGTTTACGGCAATCGGCAACAATCATTTCAATGGTTTGGTGCCGAGCCGGTACGGTGGTCTGTTGTCGTGGGTTGCCAGACATTATGGCCGAATGGACCACCAGTGGACCATAGCAGCCCCATACGGCCCCCCATACACTGGTCCCGAACCGTTCATTGAGGGGCGGGAAGTCTGCCGGACAACGAACGACCGACATTGAGTTGTGGCCATACCCTCCCTGCCCGGTTCCGGGGGTTGGCGGCGGCTTGATGGTCTGGGGTAGAAGCCAATACCTCCAGGTTTTCGCCTTCCCCTTGCTTGCTCCGGAATTTTTCCATCCACGCTGAAAGTCGGTAAGCTCGCCAATGGATGCGGAACCCATATATCGCGGCAAAGGAGAAAATAAATGCGAATGCCGATTGTTGCAGTGCTCTTCTATCTGTTGGCCGGTTGCGCCAGCATCGAAACGGACCCGGCCCGCATTCAGCGAGCAGAAACCTACCAGCCGACCCCAGGTATGGCCAGTGTGTATGTGATACGGGATATGCGGGCATACCCAACCATGGACTTGGGGGTAACGATTACTAAACTGCCGCGAGAAGAAGGTGGTTTTGCCGACACCCTCCTCCTCAAGCTAAACACCTTCGCCAGAATGGACGTTGAGCCCGGCCTCTATGAACTGAGGAGCATCCCTATGACCTTCTCCATGTTTGACCAGTCGCCGGGGAATGAAGTGAATCTTGCGCCGGAGCAGCTTTATTTTTACCGATTGGCTCCTGAGCAATCTTTCTCAGGAACGGTTTTCTTCATGGATGAAGTTCCCGCAGCAGATGCAATGGGGCTGATAAAAGAACGCCGGATGCAGCTCGTGACAAACTAGGTTTTGCGAAAGTACGCTGGGCGGTACGCGCGTTTTTCCCTATAAGAGATGCTTGCAACTGCGCTCTGCCCAGCGTTAGTGGTGGTCTCTCGACCTTCGTTGAGACATTCACCCCCGCAAGGCATGGGGCGGCTTTCAGTATCGTTGGACCGTGGTTGCGTAACGCTCCAGAGCCCTTCAGTAAACGCCCTCTGTCCGGTTCCGGGGCTGGCGGTAAAGAACTGCATCGCCTAGGAGATAAACCAATGGCGAAAAATACGATAATGCATGAAGGAAAACGCTATTACTCGGTAAGCACAGTGGCGAAGCTATTGAGTACCACGCCGGGAAAAGTTCGCGAGCTGATAAATCACGAAGGCTTTGAGTGGAGCAACTTCCGGGCTAATGGCCCGATCTGGGTGGGGGCGGATGCAGTGGATGTCTATTTACGGCGCAAACCAAAAAAGTTGTCCCAAGGGGAAAAGTAGCCCCTCAACCCGAGGATGAACTGCGAATCCCTCACCCCGGGACCATCTATCTGGTGGCCAGATCCCCAGCATTCCAATCCCTTCGATGACCGGGTCGGTGCACTGAAGAAGTGCGGCAGGTCGCACTCGGCGGGTTTATGTCCGGTTTGAAACCGGGCGGACTGGGCAAACCGCGTGGTCGCTACGGCGGATTAAGACCAAGAGAACGTCTCCGTCAGTAGATGGTCGGGATCGGGATGGCTATTTCCAAGTCCCCGGTAGCCGTCCACTTCACCAAGTAGCTATTCCCGGAGGAATCACGGTACTCCTCCCAGTCGTTGTACTGCTTGCTGAACCCCCACGAATAGGCGTTCCATTTATTGAGCCCGATATCATCGTAGGTCTGGTAGTACCATTGGCCGCTCGGGTAAAGGACCCACCATTCGCCAATGAGCGGACCAGCAAACGCAAGAGGGGACGCGGCAAAGCACACTAGGGCAAGGATTATTTTTCGCATTTTGTTTCTCCTTTTTTTCGCGAAGAGCTTATCCCTTTTTTTGACTGGCTAAAACTTAGTGCAGTCCGTGGTTTTACGGCCCTTCACTTACGGAAAGGTACTGACTAGTTACGCGGGGGAGGTGTGGGCAAATTCCTTGGGGGGTGGCAGTCACCGAAACCACACCCCTTCTTACCCCGGCAGGGCGAAACTTGGCGGGGCCGTTGTCGTCATCCTGTCGGTTGCTACGCGGAGGCTGTCACATCAGCCAGGTGGTAGCACGGGCCGCCAACGGTGGCCGCTCGCTGGCAGGGACGGCGGAGGCCCCATACAATGGGGAGCGTGGTCTTGAGCTGCTAGATAACAAAAAAGGAGAACGAGATGAAAAAGTCACTTCTTAAGGCGGTCTTGAGCCTTGGAATCACCGTTTTTTCCTGGGTAGGTAGCGCCCACGCTGGTCAATACGACGGCGTTTGGTATACGTCGGCAGTGCCGGACAGCTACTTTATGGTTCGGGAGACGGATGGTGGTAGCATGGTCATTGCTAGGCTTGCGCAGAATGGCGGTTGGTGGGAGGCGTTTTTTGGACCCGTTAGCGGCAGCACCGCAACAGTGGACACTATTATTAGCACGGTTTCAGCGCGATTTACTGTGAATTTTACGTCCAGTTCGTCGGCCAACGTGACTGTGAACAGTTGTACTCCAGCGTACAACTGTTCCCTTCCGGCTGGAGCAAGCATCACGATTCAGCGGCTACTGTAAGTTTGGCCTCCGTGCGCGGCTGGGGCTGATGAGCTTGGAAAACCTTTAGTATGCTCTGAATGTCGCGGGGGGCGTTTTTCACTACTGCGTCCGAAACCCCGCATACCAGAATGGCTCATCACCCCCCGCCGCTCGCCAGCATTGAATCGGGTTTCTTTACATCCCATGGCATGCCGGCGCCGGTAATCTCGGGCGACACCACGGCTCTTTGATCTCAGGTTTTCTCAGGTGTCCATGGGGTTCGCTTGCCAGCATTCTGTGCCGCCCCACGAGTTACGACTTCTTTCACCCTTCCATGGGGTTCGCCACGTCAACATCTCTCAACGCTCCATGGGCTTCGCCTTTCGCTGGAGCCCGTTCAAAGCCGAACGGCGTTTCCCCTTGGCCGTAGTCGGTCCCGTGCTGGCGCCTCCATGGAACTTGCAACGACCATTCGGGTACAGGTCGGTTTGTCGGCACGGATGGCCTTGTCGGGTCTTCGCACCGCAAGTCATGTTCCGGCACTCCTCGGGAAAGTCCGGAGCGGCGCGCATCATCGGGCGCGCTGGTCGGGGGAGCCGGGGAAACTTGCACCATTCATCAAACGCCGCATCGTAGGCGGCATCAGCGGCCCGGTATTCGGCGAACACCCGTTCCCGTTCCTCCCAGTACCGGCGCAGCGCCTTCCGCTGCTCTGGCGTGCTCATGCAGCATCCTCCAGCAGCAGGGCCGATAGCTGGTCGAAGACCTTTCGGGGTGCCCGGCGCTTCCCGGCCTTTCGGTTCTCCTGGTCGTGCAGGACCAGCGAGAGATCCCGTGGACTGAACCCGTTCTGTTTGGCGAAGGCCCGAGCGCTGAGCCCGTTGGCCTCCAAGAGTGACCGAAGGGCGGACTGAATGTGCGTGACTGGTGGCTCCTCTGTGGCCTCTTCCGTCTGACCTCGCTTGCGTGTGCCGGCGCTCCGGTTGTCTGTTTTCGGTCTGTTCTCAGGCGGCGTCTTCCTGGTGCGTTTCCATGCCGTGGTGTTGGCCGTTTCCATCCACAACCGTGAAAGCGCCGTAATCGCGAGCACGTTGGAAATCTGAATCAGCACCAGCGCGACGGCTTGGAGCACGATAACGGCGACTTGCTGCCAAGGCAGGGTTTCAGCGGAGCGGGTCAGCAACTCCCGCAGTTGCTCCCGCTTCTCATCCAGCGATGCGCGTGCCGCTTCAATGGCCGGTAGCCAGCCCGAACGCGCCTGTGAGTTCTCCAGAAAGGTTTGCAGGCTTGCTTCATCTTGGGCGATGGCTTCGCGCAGCAATGCCACTCTCTGCGGTTCTGACGCGCTCTCAGTCGCGTTCTCGGCTATGGCCTTCACCAAGGGTGCCGAAACCTGATACAGCGGCCCAGAGAGGACGAGAAGCGTTGCGATGAATGCCAAGGGGCGGGTGTGGCGTTCGTACCAGAGCCAGAGCGCCACGAGTTCCAGCAGAATCGACCATGCCCATCCGGTCACCGGGTCGACCGCATCACTCCAGAACGCGATGGCGTGATACTGGATGAGAGCGACACCGCCGACGAGAAGAAGGGTCGGATAGATGGCAGCCAGCCGGTTCATTCCGTTTCCATCCCCCTTGCCCGAAACTGTCGAAGGTTTCCCAAGGCCCGGCGCCGCCCTTCTTCCGTCTGCGGCCCGGTGGAAAGCCCGCCATGTAATTTGCATCGACCATTCGCGAGCGCCTTGGCTTGGCACGGCTGGCAGGTGCTCTTGGCTCTTGCGCCGCAGATCGTCTTTCTTCTCATCGCTCTCCGAACCTCACAACACGCATGCGCGGAACGCTGCTTACCGCTGAATGACCGAACCTCAAGACGTGCACACGCCCGCGCGTACTGGGGCGAGAAAATTTAACCGCCGGTTGCGTCCCACCTGTCCGGTGGCGGTGTTCCTGCCGGACCTCAAGACGCCCGCGCACACCCGCGCGTACCTGTCGCAAGACTCACCTCTTCGCTGTTCTTGCGCTGTTACCAGCCATCGCCACACCGGGGCCGTGCTTTTCAGTCCGGTCAATCAGGACCACACCGTGGCTCTCCAGGGCTTCGCGGATGTCCTCCAGGATGTAGGTCACCGTGCCACTGCCGTGATGGCAGTACCGCCATAGCGTCTGCCGGGTGGTGCCTGACTCGGCGGCAAGTTGATCCATGGTCAGCCCGGCCAGTACGCGACCGGCAAGGATTTGCTCTGGGTAAATTGGACGGTTGCGTTTGAATTTCATGGCGATGGCTCCAGCCTTGTCGGCGCTGCTTCTACTGGCGGTTTTCTGGATGTTCCACTGGCGGCGAACTTGTCGGCCGCATAACACGCCAAGCGCGCGTTAGGGGTTGAAACCGCGTGAAACCCGCCAATCAGTTTTCCGGCGCATGGGGCGATGTTCTGCCGAACCTTATGACGTGGGCGCCCGCGCGCCCCTGCGTATCTGTCGCGAAACTCCACGTTCGCGCAGCCACTTCTCCGTCTCGCGTTTGAGCTTTGCCACCGCCCGCATGGCCCGCTCCCGGTCTTCGGGTGCGATCCCTTCGCCGCCATGAAAGCGGCAACGACCATTGCCGAGTGCTTTGCACTGGCATGGGGTGCCCTTCTTGGTGACGACCCCGCAAATGATTTTCTTTCGTCCAGGCATGAGATGGTCACCCCCAAATATTCTTCATGGTCGTTCATGGCCCTCCCCCCTGGTATACCTAGTAGGTGTACGCATAGCGGGTAATGAGGAATGCAAAATCTGCATGACTGGCCCGCATGGCGGGTAGTGCGACGTTCATTGGCTACCGTTCTTTTCAGACTGGCCCGCATGGCGAGTAAGTTGGTACGCATAGCGGGCACCGCATCCAATTTCACGTCGCCCCTCTGCCCGGCTCTGGCTGCGCGTCTTTCCAGGTTCCAAGCGCTGTTGTCGTCGCCGCCATGTCCAGTTTGCTGGTCTTGGTTCGGTTGTCGCGACACTCGTCTATGGGTTGCCATGTGATGCCGAAGAGAGAACAACGGTTCTTGCCCCCTTGGCGGGTCAGCACGATGAAGCCCACGCGTATGAGTTCGTTGCAAGCTGCATGCAGGGTGCCCTTGGAGCGCCAGCCCTTCGGGTGCATTACCGCCCATGCTGCGGTCAGGTCGCCGTTGTTCCTCCCCGTGTATTGCGCAACGACATCCACCAGCAGCTTGACGGCCCAACCCGAAAGGGATGCGTACTTCCTTGTACGCAGTACCGCATGCGGGATTCCAGCAAACGTCTGGGTTGTGGCCCGGTTGTTCGTGCGGCGGAACTTCTCTTCCTGTCGCATTCACGCCGCCTCCCTTCCTGCTTTCGCCAGGTAACGCGGTCCAACGATCCGAAGTGCCTCACGTTCGGGGAATAGCCCGGATTGCACCGCTACCAATGCGAGCATGGCGCCGATTTCTGGAACACCGGCAACGGCCGCCTGCATTAGAGCCGCGCCGATCTGGTCGGGATTGACGTGTGGGAGGGTTGTCATGCTGCGTCCCCCCCGTCGTGCTCGCTCACCATTTCACGCGCAATAGAGAGGTGCGTCTGGTCGAGACGCCAGCGGCCCGGGTGACTGCGTTTACCGTCGCGGTCGACCACCGTCACCAATCGGCAGTGGATGACCCATCCCAGCTTGCGGAGCCGGTGAATGATGTCCGGCCCATTGAGTTGACCAGAGATCTTGCTGATTTGGCGGTTGGAGAGTTCGCCGCCATTGGCCAAGGCCGCAAGGGTGCGCGACAACCGTTCGGAGGTCGGCCGGCCAGGGATAGCGGTTTTGTGTTCGGGGGTGATAGACTCCTTCGCGTCTGCCAGGACAATCGAAGTGTCACCACGCCCCGCCCCGTGCGGGGTGGTTTGTTTCTGGTTCATGCTCCCCTCCTCAGGCCGCTTGCTTGGCGTTTCCGCCGCGCAGCCATTCGAGAAACAGGGATTCATCGAGCAAGACCTTCCGGCCCATGCGAATGAGTGCGCCGGACGCGGCAAGCCCATTTGTTTCAGCGTTGAAGATCGCCCAGCGGATGCCGCCCTTGTTTAGGCCCGGATGCTTGGCTGCAAGGGTGTTTACGTCGTACAGGGTGGTAGCGGCTTCGGTAGCCATTGGTTGCCTCCACATCGGTTAATCATGCCGCCTTGGCTGTCCGATGCCGCTGGCGGTTTCCGATTCACGCGCCGGTCCGTGGCGTGTTGTGGAGGAGGTTAGGGGGGATAGAGCCGGGACAATCAACCCGTGCTCAAGGCAAAAACAAGGGGGACAATTGGGGGATAGTGGGACTATATCCCCCCTCTGCGGGCCAGAATGTCATTTTTCTGTATTGCGAGTGGGCAGTCTGCAGACTTTCTGTGGCTTCCAAAAGTGTTTCTTGAATGATGAAAACTCTATCGGATCACCCGAAGAATGTTCACTGCGGAATTCGGTGAATTGGACCAGTGCCCGATAGATATCTTCAAGAGAGTAGCCCCTCAATGGAAGACGCGCTTCTGCCGGAATTCCTTGCTCATCTAACCATTTCAAAAGACGGGACACCCGTCGTTCTTGGATTGGTACTTGTGCTTGCTCGGCCCCGGCCAGTTGCGCTTCATCATTCCGGTTAGACGCGTCACCAGGTCGCTCGGGGACGCGAAGCGCTGGTCCTTGGCGTCGTGCTGTCAATTCCCGCTCCAGGGCGAGCTTTTCGTCCTCTAGTTCTGCAAGTATTTTTTCGCGCTCGAGTAATCCCTCGCCGGTCGTAAAATTTGCGCGCCTCAATCCGTCCTTCTTACGCTCAATCTCGTACAGCCTGACAGTCTGCTCGAAGGTGTCCGAAACGTCGCCGTACCGCCGTGCTTCTTCAATGGCTAATGCAGAGACTTCATGGTCGTTCTGAATCGACCATTCGATGAAGTCGGCAATATGGAAGGCGGCGCCCCCTTCAACCTCTGGACGCTCGATGTCGCGTACCTTCCATCCCTCCTTTTTTGCTGAAATGGCATCTAGCCACAGAAGCCAAGCCGGATTGGCGCTATTCATCCGTACTCCGTCGGGCACGCCGAACGCAAAGCAGGCCGCTTGCTTCAGCGGAAAATATGCACCGGTTCCTGATAACTGGCGCTGGACGGATTGTTCCTTCCACTTGCGCTCAAGTTCTTCGCTGGAGATGCTTGGGGCGGCTCGTCGCTTCGATGTCGTTTCCTCGTAACCCCGTTCGAACCAAAATTCCAACTTATCGGGATCGCAGCTTTCGCGTTCTTCGATATCTGCGAGTTCTTGAGGCCACGGGACTCTTGGCCAGTAATAGGTCTTTAGCCCCAGTCGTCCGCAGACCTCGGCGTAGTCGCTCTCTCTTACCCATAGATCGCCAATCGGCATTTGGTATTCGTTGAGATCACCAGCGCAGATGGGCACTTCATGCCGCCACATTGCGTCCTCGCGCTTCGAGGTATTGCGCGCCACCCCGGTCGGTGACTCCCACGCCTCGTTTGCAAGAGCTTCCCAGTCCCCTTTTACCCTTGCTAGGACGGGCGATATGTCCCCACCCAGAATCGGATGGAAATAGCCAATGTAGCCCTCTGCTGCCGCTGTGAACCTCAAACCGTTTTCGCGAAGCGTACCTATGATGTCGAATGGGTTCTCGCCAGGGCTCGTCTCTGCAAGGGTCAACTCCAGAACGCGGAAGAACCACCGGAGTTCTATCGACTGCAACGAGTGTCGGCGGTGTGCGTCGCCCAACGTCTCCGTCGTCATCGCCTCAGCCCCCGAAAATCTTTTCGTTCATTCGTGCCACCACCCCGGCGGTGTGGTCGGCGCTCAAATGCGAGTACCGCTTCACCATCGCCAACGTCTTGTGTCCCAGCACTTCGGCGATTTCGGCGAGACTGGCGCCGTTCATGGCGAGATAGGAGGCGGCGGAGTGGCGTAGGTCGTGCCAGCGGAAGTCTTCGATTCCAGCGCGTTCCAGTGCCGCCAAGAAGGCGGCTCGTGGGTCGAGGGGGCGTTGGGGGCCGTCGACAGAGGGGAACACCAGATCGGAGTCAATGCGCCGCACCTTGGCACGTTCCCGCATCAGTTCCAGTGCGTGCCCAGCCAACGGGAGGCCGCGCCGGTCGTTGTTCTTGGTGTCTTCGAGGACGATGAGTCCACGTTTCAAATCCACTTGGCGCCAGCGCAGCCCAAGGATCTCCATCTTGCGGGCTCCGGTCGACAGCGCTAGTACAACGGCGTCGTACAGGTCCGGGCTTCGACTCTCCTTGCAGGCTTTCAGGAGTCGCGTGCGTTCGCCCTCTATGATTTCGCCGTTAGGGCCTACCTCGTCCTCCGAGAGAAATCGAACGCGGCCCCTCGGCTCCCTCAGCTTGCTTACCTTGCGCAGCGGGTTGTCTTCCAGCCATTGCCACTCGCGTACGGCGACCGTGAAGGCGTGACTGAGGGCGGCCAGGTAGCGGTTCACCCGCGCCGGGGTTCGGGTACGGTTCGGCTTGCCAGGTTCGTTGATGGGTTCCCGAGAGAGCTTGTCCCGGCATTCGCTCACCAGTGCCGGACTGAGGTCGGCAAGGGAATATACCCCGAGCTTGTCCCGCCACCACTGAAGCTGCTGGCGCTGGTCGCGTTGGGTGCCGTCCTTCTTGCCGGGTAGAACCTCCTTTGTGTAGCGGTCTATCAGTTCCGCGACGGTGCGCCGCTTTGCTTCGGAGGTCTTGAAGTGCCGGCGCTCCCGAATCGCCGATTCGGTGGACTGCGCCCACTTCTTCGCGTCGGTCACCCGGCTGAACGTCGCTGTTTGGATCGGGTAGCCCTTGAGGCGCACCCGGACCCGGTAGGTCGTATTACCCTCCGAATCGCTCCGCTTCTGAATTGAGGCCATCGTTACGTCCTCCTAAGTGTGGAGGGGAGGGCGAGCGCCTTGGTATTCTCGTCAGTAGCCATTTGCCGTACCTCTTCCCAGGTAGGTTGATGGTCAGGGCCGGGCGGGTGCTGCTAACACCCGTCTGGCCCGCTTCTTCTTCTCACCGCAAAACCCTACAACAACGTGGATTAATCTGCAACACAAGATGAACAGTCTGATGTATGAACTGAATTACAAGGAGATAAAACAAGGGGATATGATGTTCTAGTTGCTGCCTATGATGCCGTGGTCCACTGGCGGTCCATTCCTCGGTTCGTTTTGCGCGTTATTTCCCCCGGCTGCCTATCGACCGCACTGGTAACCTCCGCAAGTAGATCCAAAGAGGGAATCGAAAAATGGAGCCTGTCGTAGGGGTCGGGTCCGTCACTTTAGGGGATGTGTGCGTTGGGGTTCCTCGGCCACCTCAAACCTATCTCGGCGTGGCTCGAAACATGCTACCGGGGGTGGGGGTGCTGGCGGCTGCATCACCGGTGCCGGGTTACGCGTTGGCTTTCGTTGCCGCGCACGTTGTTGAATGTCTCTTAAAGGCCTACCTGTCTCGTGCTGGCTCAGACCGCCACTTGAGAAAACCCGGCGTGAACCATCACTTGGTGGCCCTGTGGGAGATGGCTGTAACCGAGGGACTTAGCATTGGGTTACCGCCCCCAGATTGGGCGATTCGTCTCAGTGATCTTCACCGTAAGCCGTTTCATCTTCGATATGCCGAAGACGTTCACGGCATCGTTTTGCCGCCGCACGGGTTGATTGTCTCTGGCCTAGATAGCCTCCTGCAAACGGTAGAGGAAGCCCTGAGAGCCACTCCGTAGTCGTGGGGGACGCCTGATTGTACGGGCAGTTCCTGACTACCCGTTGGGCCTGCGGCAAGCAGTCCACCACCCCAGCCGTCCTGCCCCGACGAGAATTGCGCCGAAGTGGCGCTTCTGGCCGGTCCGCTCGGGCGAGTCGCGAGGCTCTTGGTTGGGTCGCCGGGTGGCGGGAAAGCAAGGCCAGAGCGGTGGATTGTTGCTGGCTAGTGGACCACGGGTGGACCATGGGCCGAAATGCGCGGTCTTTGGCGGGAGTTGCAGATCAGGATTATGAAGGTAACTTGATGTTTTAATTAATGGTGCCGAGGGTCGGAATCGAACCGACATGGTGTCACCACCGGCAGATTTTGAGTCTGCTGCGTCTACCAGTTTCGCCACCCCGGCGGGGGAAGCGGGGATTATAGAGAAAGCGGCGGGCGGAATCACCCGTATCCGGTGGCGGGGCGGGATTCTGCTATCATCCGCCGCCCATGCACCGCCGCGACTTCCACTTTGATCTTCCCGAGGAGCTGATCGCCCAGACGCCGCCCGCCGAGCGGGGGGCGAGCCGGCTGCTGTTTCTGGACGGGGCGAGTGGGGAGCGGCGGGACCTGCGTTTTTCTGATCTGATCGACCTCCTGAATCCCGGTGACCTGCTGGTGTTGAACGACACCCGCGTCATGCCGGCGCGCCTGTTCGGCGCCAAGGCGAGCGGCGGGCGGGTGGAGGTGCTGGTGGAGCGGGTGACTTCAGACCCCCACCGGGCACTGGCCCACGTGCGAGCGAGTAAATCGCCCCGCCCCGGCGTTTCGCTGTTGCTGGAAGGGGCGGTGGAGGTCGAGGTGGAGGGACGCGAGGGCGATCTGTTTGTCCTGCGTTTTCCGGAACCGGTACCGGAGGTGTTGGTCCGCCACGGGCGGATGCCGCTGCCGCCCTATATCCGCCGCGAGGCGGAGGCGGTCGATGCGGAGCGGTATCAGACCGTGTACGCCCGCCGGGCCGGGGCGGTGGCGGCACCCACCGCCGGGCTGCACTTCGATGACACGCTGCTGAACAGGCTGGCGGAGCGCGGTATCAAGCGGGTGTTCGTCACCCTGCATGTGGGGGCGGGAACCTTCCAGCCGGTACGGGTGGATGACATCCGTGACCACCGGATGCACCAGGAGTGGTTCGAGGTGCCGGAGGCGGTGGTGGAGGCGGTCCAGCATACCCGTGCGCGCGGTGGCCGGGTGGTGGCGGTGGGGACCACGGCGGTGCGGGCGCTCGAGAGTGCCGCCCAGGGCGGTGAGCTGCGCGCAGGGGGCGGGGAGACCGATATATTCATCTCACCCGGTTACCGCTTCCGGGTGGTGGATGCGCTGTTGACCAACTTCCACCTGCCGGAATCGACGCTGCTGATGCTGGTGTCGGCCTTCGCGGGGCGGGAGGCGATTCTGGAGGCGTACCGCCACGCGGTCGCTGAGCGCTACCGGTTTTTCAGTTACGGGGACGCGATGTTTCTTCTACCCGGTCGCGAGTCAAAAGTTGCAAGTGGCCAATGAAAAGAATGGCCGCTTGTAACCTGGAACTTGCCACTTGAGACTTCTCACATGAAGTTTGAACTGCTCGCCACCGACGGGGCCGCGCGGCGCGGCCGGCTCACCTTTGCGCGCGGAACGGTGGAGACGCCGGCCTTCATGCCGGTGGGGACCTACGGCACCGTGAAGGCAATGACCCCGGAGGAGTTGCGCGGCCTCGGGGCGGAGATCGTTCTCGGCAACACCTTCCACTTGATGCTGCGCCCCGGCACCGAGGTGATCGCCGCCCACGGCGACCTGCACGATTTCATGCACTGGGAGGGGCCGATCCTGACAGACTCGGGGGGCTTTCAGGTGTTCAGCCTGGGGGAACTCAGGAAGATTAAGGAAGAAGGGGTCACCTTCCAGTCGCCGGTGGACGGCTCGCGGGTGTTCATGGGGCCGGAGGAGTCGATGGCGGTGCAGCGGGCGCTCGGCTCCGACATCGTCATGATCTTCGACGAGTGCACCCCCTATCCGGCCACCGAGCGCCAGGCCCGGGAGTCGATGGAACTGTCCCTGCGCTGGGCGCGTCGAAGCAAGGAGGCCCATGGGGACAACCCCAACGCCCTGTTCGGTATCGTCCAGGGCGGGATGTATCCCCACCTGCGCCAGGCGTCGCTGGCGGGGCTGACGGAGATCGGCTTCGACGGCTACGCCATCGGTGGGCTCTCGGTGGGCGAGCCGAAGGAGGAGATGCTGGCGACCCTGGAGGCGCTGGGCCCGGCGATGCCGCAGGAGCGGCCCCGCTACCTGATGGGGGTGGGAACGCCGGAGGATATCGTCGAGGCGGTGCTGCGCGGGGTGGACATGTTCGACTGTGTGCTGCCGACCCGCAACGCCCGCAACGGCCATCTGTTCACCAGCGAGGGGGTGGTCCGCATCCGCAACGCCCAGTATCGGATGGACACCCGGCCACTGGATGATCGGTGTGGCTGTTACACCTGCCGGAACTACAGCCGGGCCTATCTGCGCCACCTGCACCGGGCGGGGGAAATTCTGGGGGCGCGGCTCAACACGATTCACAACCTCTATTATTACCAGGAGCTTATGCGTGGAGTGCGGGCGGCCATCGACGGGGGTGATCTCGACGCCTGGGTGCGCGACTTCCGCGGCCGGCGCGCATCTGACTCCCGGGCTGTGCCATAATGTGCGGCGCCGGGCGGAGTCGCCGTCCATAACCCTTTCAGAACAAACGAGTAGAAGGATTCGCCATGAGCTTCTTCATCTCCGACGCCTGGGCCCAGGCCGCTCCGGCACAGCAGGAACCTGGCCTCCTGGGGGCGCTGCTGCCGTTCATCATCCTGTTCGTTGTTTTCTACTTCCTGCTCATCCGGCCGCAATCCAAGCGCGCCAAGGAGCATCGAAAGATGGTGTCCGAGCTGGCCAAAGGCGACGAGATAGTCACCAATGGTGGCCTGCTGGGCAAAATCACCGAGGTCGGCGAGAACTTTATCGAAGTGGAGTTGACCGAGAATACACGGGTCAAGGTGCAGCGGCAGATGATCGCCTCCGTCATGCCCAAGGGCACCATGAAATCCCTCTGACGTGGAGTAGTTCGCTCTCGACGGCCCGGTTCTCCCGGGCCGTCGTCGATTAAAGCCCATGAACAGATATCCGCTCTGGAAGTACATTCTGCTGGTGGCCGTCCTGCTGGTCGGGGCGATCTACGCACTGCCGAATCTCTACGGCGATGAACCGGCGCTTCAGATCTCCGCCACCGGCCGTGGGGCGGAACTCACCCCCGCCACCCTCGATCGGGTGCAGACGGCGCTTGCCGGGTCTGCCATCGAGGCGCGCCGCGCCGAACTGGGCGAGGAGATGCTGCTGGTCCGGTTCGACAACACCGATGCCCAACTGCGGGCCTACGAGGCGGTGCAGAGCGCCCTCGGCCGTGACTACACGGTGGCGCTCAACCTGGCCCCGGCGACCCCGGACTGGCTGGATTCGCTCGGTGCGCTGCCGATGTATCTCGGTCTCGACCTGCGCGGCGGTGTGCACTTCCTCATGGAGGTGGACATGGACGCGGCGCAGACGCAGGCGGTCGAACGCTATGTGGGCGACCTGCGTACCCTGCTCCGAGAGAAGCGGGTCCGCTATCTCACCATCGGCCAGGAGGCCGGCGCCGTCTCCGTCAAGTTCCGTGATGCCGAAGAGCGGAGTCGGGCGGCCGACGTGATTGCACGCGAATACCGCGCCCTCGAACTCGCCGAGCAGGAACGGGAGGGCACCTTCTTCCTGAGTGCACGCATCAGCGAGCAGGAACTGCGCGAGGTACGGGACTTCGCCCTGAAGCAGAACATCACCACACTGCGTAACCGGGTCAACGAGATCGGTGTGGCGGAGCCGGTGATCCAGCGTCAGGGCGACGAGCGCATCGTGGTACAGCTGCCCGGTGTGCAGGATACCGCCCGCGCCAAGGATATCCTCGGTGCGACCGCGACCCTGGAATACCGCCTGGTGGATGAGCAGGGCGATGTCGAGGCCGCGCTGGCCGGGCGCATCCCCCCCGCGTCACGGCTCTATTTCGACCGCGAGGGGCAGCCCGTCCTGCTCAAGCGGGACATCATCGTCACCGGTGACGAGATCGTGGACGCAGCCTCCGGCATTGACCAGCAGAGCGGCGGGCCGCAGGTGTCGGTGACCCTGAACGGCCAAGGCGCGCGCAAGATGAGCGACGTCACCCGCGACAACGTCGGTACGCGGATGGCGGTGGTGTTCATCGAGAACCGCACCGAGACCCGCATGGTGGGCGGTGAGCCGAAGCGCTTCACCCGCCGCACCGAAGAGGTGATCAGCGTTGCGGTGATTCGTGAGCACTTCAGCAAGCGGTTCCAGACCACCGGCCTCGACAGCACCGAGGAGGCGCGCAACCTGGCGCTGCTGCTGCGCGCCGGCGCGCTCGCCGCACCGATGGAGATCGTCGAGGAGCGGACCATCGGTCCCAGCCTCGGTCAGGACAACATCGATCAGGGCTTCCGCTCGGTGATGATCGGTTTCGCTCTGGTGCTCGGCTTCATGGCCTTCTACTACCGCAAGTTCGGTCTGGTGGCCAACCTGGCACTCGCCACCAACCTGGTGCTGATCGTGGCGGTGCTCTCCCTGTTCCAGGCCACGCTCACACTGCCCGGCATCGCCGGCATCGTGCTCACGGTGGGTATGGCGGTGGACGCAAACGTGCTCATCTTCGAGCGTATCCGCGAGGAGTTGCGCAATGGCAACTCGCCCCAGGCGAGTATCCACTCCGGCTACGCGAAGGCGTTCTCCACCATCGCCGATGCCAACATCACCACCCTGATCGCCGCCTTCGTACTGTTCGCCTTCGGTACCGGGCCGATCAAGGGATTCGCCGTGACCCTCTCCATCGGCATCATCACCTCCATGTTCACCGCCATTCTCGGTACCCGGGCGGTGGTGAACCTGGCTTGGGGCGGCAAGCGGCTGCGCGGACTCTCAATCTGAAGGGCTGATCATGGAATTCTTCAAGCGACAGACCCGCATCGACTTCCTCAAGTGGGGCCGCACGGCCGCGATCGTCTCCATCGTGCTGATGGTGATCTCCGTCGGTTCACTGGTGGTGCGCGGGCTCAACTTCGGTATCGACTTCACCGGCGGTACGCTGCTGGAGGTGGGTTACACCCACCCGGTGGAACTGGGCCCGGTGCGCTCCGCGCTGGATGAGGCAGGGTACGGTGAGGCGGTGGTGCAGCACTTCGGCACCGCCCGCGACGTGCTGATTCGCATCGCGCCGCGCGAGGGGTTCTCCAGCGCCCAGGTGAGTGAGGAGTTGCTCACCGTGCTGCGCCTGTCGGACGACAGTGTCGAGATGCGCCGAGTGGAGTTCGTCGGGCCGCAGGTGGGTGAGGAGCTGACCGAGAAGGGCGGCCTGGCGATGCTGTTCGCCCTGGGTGCCATCCTCCTCTACGTCACCCTGCGCTTCGAGTACCGTTTCTCTCTCGGTGCGGTCGCCGCCCTGGTCCATGACGTGGTGCTGACGCTCGGGTTCTTCTCGCTGCTGCAGCTCGACTTCGACCTGACCATTCTGGCCGCGGTACTGGCGGTGATCGGCTACTCCCTCAACGACACCATCGTGGTGTTCGACCGCATCCGCGAGAACTTCCGCACCATGCGCAAGGGTGCGCCGATGGAGGTGGTCAACGCCTCCATCAACCAGACCCTGTCGCGCACCTTGATGACCTCGTTCACCACCCTGCTGGTGCTGTTGGCGCTGTTCTTCGTCGGCGGCGAGCTGATCCACGGGTTCGCCACCGCCCTCATCGTCGGTATCGTGGTGGGTACCTACTCCTCCATCTATGTGGCCAGCTCTGCCGCGCTGGCGCTGGGTATCAGCAAGGAGGATCTGATGCCGGTGAAAAAGGAGGGTGCGGAGCTGGACGAGGCGCCGTAAAGGCGCCCATCGGCCGCGGTTCCAGGCAGGCACCATCCCGCATGGGGATCGCCCAGATCCCGTGGCAAAGAGGTTTTCAGGCGACCTTGCGGCGCACCTCGGCAAGGGAGATGACCGGGGCCGGTGTGGTCAACGGGCGTTCGACAAGCGGTTCGGGCGTAACCTCCGGTGCCTCGATGGCGAGGATCTCGAAGCAGTCCGGCGCGCTGGCGTAAGCGAAATCGGTCGCCATGTCCTCGAGCCCGGCCATGACATCGCGCATGGTCATCTCCAGCGCACTTACCCCGTTTATCTCCCGCATTCCGCTTCCCCGCTGTTCTTCTGAAGGGTACACCCTCCTATTTCGGACGCTGCGCCGGAACCTTGAGGAGAAAGCCGCTTTTTCGCGTAGGCCGCAATCCTATTGCACCGATCGGCTGGTTTTTTGGGGAGCGGTTAGCGGCGCAGCGCAGGCGGCAGGGCGGGGGTGATGGTCTTAACCATGGCGGCAAACACCTTCGGGTTGCCGGCGATGACGTTGCCGCTCTTCAGGTAGTTGTGTCCGCCGGCGAAATCGCCGACCAGTCCGCCCGCCTCCAGGACGAGCAGGGCGCCGGCGGCGATATCCCAGGGCTGCAGGCCGAACTCCCAGAAACCGTCCAGCCGGCCGGCCGCCACGTAGGCGAGGTCGAGGGCGGCGGAGCCGGCGCGGCGTACATCGGCAATGCCGGTGCCGGTGTAAATGGCCTTGAAGGTGGCGAAGTAGGGCTCCACCAGCTCCTCGTTGCGGAACGGGAAACCGGTCCCGACCAGCGCCCCTTCGAGATTGCGCCGGGGGGCCACGCGAATGCGGCGACCGTTGAGCTGGGCGCCGCCGCCGCGGGTGGCGGTGAACAGGTCCTGGCTCATGGGATCGTAGATCACCGCCTGTTCGATCTTGCCCTTGTGCTCCAGGGCGATGGAGACGGCGAACTGCGGGAAGCCATGCAGGAAGTTGGTGGTGCCGTCGAGCGGGTCGATGATCCAGCAATAGTCGTCGCCACTCTGGCGGCCGCCCTCCTCGGCGAGGACACCGTGGCTGGGGTAGGCCTTGCGCAGGATCTGGATGATCTCCGCCTCTGCGGTCCGGTCCACATCACTGACGAAATCGTTGCGCGCCTTGCTGGTGACGGTCAGCCGGTCCACATGCTCGACGGAACGGGCGATAATGTCGCCGCCGCGGCGCGCGGCGCGGATGGCGATGTTGAGCATCGGGTGCATCGGCTTTCCGGAATTCTGCTGGATGGGAGGGCCGTGTATTTTAACCTGCATTTCGCCCCAGGTGGCTGCGAAATGCCGGTTTCAATCCGGCCCGATAACCTTCGACACGAAAAGAGCAGCCTTTTGGACCTCTCCCACATACGCATCGTACTGGTTGAAACCTCACACCCCGGCAACATCGGGGCGGTCGCCCGCGCCATGAAGACCATGGGGCTCTCGGACCTTTGGCTGGTCAGCCCCCGTGCCCCGTTTCCCCATGCGGAGGCGACCTCCCGCGCCTCCGGCGCCGACGACCTGCTGTGCCGGGCGCAGGTGGTCCCCTCCCTCGATGAGGCCCTGGCCGATCGCACACTGGTGTTCGGGGCCAGTGCCCGAATGCGGCAGCTGGCGTGGCCGCTGGTCGATCCCCGTCAATGCGGCGCCCTGGCCGCCGCACCCGATGAAACCGTGGCGGTGGTGTTCGGCCGCGAAGACTCGGGGCTCAGCAATGCGGAGCTCGGCCGCTGCAATTATCTGGTGCACATCCCGACCAATCCCGACTTCGGCTCGCTCAACATCGCGGCCGCGGTACAGGTGATCGCCTACGAGCTGCGCCAGGCTGCGGGGGCGGAGCCCCCCCGCACCACCGAGGAACCGCTCGCCACCGCCGGTGAACTGGCCGGGCTCTTCGACCATCTGGAACGGACGCTGGTTGCGATCGGCTTTCTCGATCCCGCCAATCCGCGCCAGGTCATGCAGCGGCTGCGCCGGCTTTTTAAACGTGCCCGCCCGAATCGGGTCGAACTCAATATACTGCGTGGCGTTTTGACCGCCTCCACCCGGGCGGTGAAACAGAAGGAGGGCGAGGCGGACGAGCCGCGGTAAGCGCCCGCCCCGGTGCCTTCCTGAATATGCGAGAATTAAGCCCTATCGGATCCATCGGATATCACCCAGCCCTTTTCGTACCGAGAGGATTTTCCACCCGTCATGTTTGAAGGCCTGAGGGAAGAGATCAACTGCATCTTCGAGCGTGATCCGGCAGCGCGGAGCGTGTTCGAGATCGTCACCACCTATCCGGGTTTCCACGCGGTCCTGATGCACCGGATGACCCATCGCCTGTGGGGCGCCGGCTGGCACTGGCTGGCGCGCTTCCTCTCCGGTTTCGCCCGCTGGATGACCGGCATCGAGATCCACCCGGGGGCGACCCTCGGACGGCGGTTCTTCATCGACCACGGCATGGGGGTGGTGATCGGCGAGACCGCGGTCATCGGCGATGACTGCACCCTCTACCACGGCGTCACCCTGGGCGGCACCAGCTGGAAAAAGGGCAAGCGCCATCCCACCCTCGGCGACAACGTGGTGGTCGGGGCGGGCGCCAAGGTGCTGGGGCCGATCACCATCGGCAGCGGGGCGCGCATCGGCTCCAACGCGGTGGTGGTGAAGGATATCCCCGAATCGAGCACGGTGGTCGGCATCCCCGGCCGCATCGTGACGCCGCAGTGCGAAAAGGAGCGGCGCCGCCTGGCCATCGCCGAAAAGATGGGATTCGACGCCTACGGTACCTCGCAGGACATGCCCGATCCGGTCAACAACGCCATCAACTGCATCCTCGACCATGTGCACGCCATGGACGCCAAGATGGAGGAGATGTGCGGGGCCATGAAGCAGCTGGGCGCCGAGATGCCCGAGCTCAAGCTACCGCCGCTGGGGACGTGTGAGATCCGGGCGGCCGGCTGCGGCGTGGCCCAGTCGGATGGCGAGGGGGCCGGTTGCGAAAAACAAAAGACTCAGGAAAACGGCGGATAAATAGTTGACTAAAACGGTTGGTAGTTGCTACCTTACAACAGGCGACAACTCTACTCGGTAATTCGGGGAAAAGGCAATGAGGCTGACGACGAAAGGCCGCTACGCGGTTACCGCAATGCTTGACCTGGCTCTCCACTACAAGGAAGGGCCCATTACCCTGGCGGATATCTCCCAGCGCCAGGGCATTTCGCTCTCCTACCTGGAGCAGCTGTTTTCCAAACTGCGCAAGAACGGGCTGGTGGACAGCGCCCGGGGCCCGGGCGGCGGTTACCGCCTGAGCCGCGAGGCGAGCGAGATCTGCGTTGCCGACGTGATCACGGCGGTGGACGAGAAGGTCGACGCGATGCGTTGCGAGGGCAAGGGTAACTGTCAGGAGGACGGACAGTGCCTGACCCACGAGCTCTGGTGCGAACTCAGCAACCAGATTTACAGCTTCCTCAAGGGCATCGACCTGGCCCAGCTGGTGAGCCGGGAGACGGTGCAGCGCGTGGCCATCCGGCAGCAGACGCGCGCGGACGCGGCGGAGGTCAAGCGGGCCGCCGTCTAAGGGAGCTGCCGGCCCCGTTCCGCAGCGCCTGACGGTGCGACGGACGGTCCCGGGGTCTTCCCGAACCACGACATGGCGGTCCGGCCGGTCAGTCATGGCCTATCTCGACCACAATGCGACCACACCGCTGGACGAGCGGGTGCTGGAGGCGATGCGCCCCTATCTGGGCGAGGGCTTCGGCAACCCGTCTAGCCTGCATCGCCGGGGGCGCCTGGCCGCCGATGCGCTCAGCCGGGCGCGGGAGCAGGTGGCGGCCCTGGTGGGGGCCCAGCCGGATCGGGTCATCTTCACCAGCGGCGGCACGGAGGCGAACAACCTGGCACTCAAGGGTGTCGGTGGGTCGGGGCGCATCCTGGTCAGCGCCGTCGAACACGCCTCGGTGATGGCTCCCGTCGGTTCCCTGGCCCGGCACGGGCGGCCGGTCGGGACCATACCGGTCGATGGTGAAGGGCGCGTGGAGATGGCGGCATTCCAGGGGCTGTTGTCCGATGCCGGGCTGGTGTCGGTGATGGCCGCCAACAACGAGACCGGCGTGGTGCAGGAGGTGGCGGAGCTGGCCGGGATGGCTCGCGAGGCAGGGGCCCTGTTCCACACCGACGCGGTGCAGGCAGCCGGCAAGTTGCCGCTGCGCACCGGGAACGGCATCGGATTGATGACCCTGTCGGCCCACAAGTTCGCCGGGCCTCAGGGGGTCGGCGCCCTGGTGGCCGACCGGTCGATCGAATTGGAACCCCTGCTGCATGGGGGAGGCCAGGAGCGGGGAGTGCGTTGCGGGACGCAGAATGTTGCGGGAATCGTCGGCTTCGGATGCGCGGCCGAACTGGCGGCAGCCGAACTGGATGAGCGAAGCGGCAGGAGCTGCCGGCTGCGCGACCGGTTCGAGGCGGAGTTGAGGGCGCGTTTTCCCGACGCGGTCATCTTCGCCGGCACGGCGCCGCGCCTGCCCAATACCAGTTTCTTCGCACTGCCCGGCATCGAAGGCACCACCCTCGTGCTGGGACTGGACCGGCGCGGGTTGGCGGTCTCGTCCGGTGCCGCCTGTGGCAGCGGCCATGATGAGCCGAGCCATGTCCTCGCGGCGATGGGGGTCCCGGCGGAGACCGCACGCGGTGCGGTACGGGTCAGCTTCGGGCCGGGTAATGATGAGGCGGATGTGGATGCCCTGCTGACAGGGCTTAGTGAACAGTCCACCAGCCTGCGGCGCATGGCCGCCGCGGCCTGGTGATTCGGCTTCCACGGAGAGCACAATGAACGAGAAGGTCTACCTGGACTATTCGGCCACCACCCCGGTCGATCCCCGCGTGGCGGAGAAGATGTGCGGCTATTTGACACTGGAGAGCGGGTTGTTCGGAAACCCGGCCTCCCGTTCGCACTTCTTCGGCTGGCGGGCCGAAGAGGCGGTCGAAGAGGCGCGGCGCAATGTGGCCGACCTGATCAAGGCCGATCCGAAGGAGATCGTCTGGACCTCCGGCGCCACCGAGTCGGACAACCTGGCCATCAAGGGTGTCGCCCACTTCTACGCCAAGAAGGGCAAGCACATCGTTACCGTCAAGACCGAGCACAAGGCGGTGCTGGACACCTGCCGGCAGCTCGAACGCGAGGGGTTCGAGATCACCTATCTCGACCCGGACGAGAACGGCCTGGTGCCGCCGGAGCGCATCGAGCAGGCGCTGCGTGACGACACCATCCTGGTCTCCATCATGCACGTGAACAACGAGATCGGGGTGATCCAGGACATCGCCGCCATCGGTGCCATCACCCGTGCCCGCAAGGTGCTGCTGCATGTGGACGGGGCGCAGAGCGCCGGCAAGGTGCCGATCGATGTGGATGCGATGAACATCGACCTGCTCTCGCTCTCCGCCCACAAGGTGTACGGCCCCAAGGGGATCGGCGCGCTCTACGTACGCCGCAAGCCGCGCGTGCGGCTGGAGGCGCAGATGCACGGCGGCGGCCACGAGCGCGGCATGCGTTCCGGCACCCTGGCGACCCACCAGATCGTCGGCATGGGTGAGGCGTTTCGCATCGCCCGCGAAGAGATGGCAGGCGAGAACGAGCGCATCCGCGCTCTCCGCGACCGGCTGTGGAACGGCATCTCCTCCATCGAAGAGGTGTACATCAACGGCGATACGGAACAGCGTGTTCCCCACAACCTGAACGTGAGTTTCGCCTTCGTGGAGGGCGAGTCGCTGATGATGGCACTGGCCGACCTGGCGGTCTCCTCCGGTTCCGCCTGCACCTCTTCCAGCCTGGAGCCCTCCTACGTGCTGCGCGCCCTGGGACGCTCCGACGAGCTGGCCCACAGCTCCATCCGCTTCACCATCGGCCGCTTCACCACCGAGGCGGAGGTCGATCGGGCGATCGAACTCATCCACGACAAAATCGCCAAACTGCGCGACCTCTCCCCGCTGTGGGAGATGCACAAGGAGGGAATCGACCTCTCCACGGTGCAGTGGGCGGCGCACTGAATTAACATGGGCGCAATCGGCTTATCGAGGTAAACGACATGGCATACAGCGACAAGGTCATGGACCATTACGAAAACCCGCGCAACGTCGGCTCTTTCGACAAGGAAGAGAAGGACGTGGGTACCGGCATGGTGGGCGCGCCCGCTTGCGGTGACGTAATGCGGCTTCAGATCAAGGTGGGCGAGAACGGGGTGATCGAGGATGCCCGTTTCAAGACCTACGGCTGCGGTTCGGCCATCGCCTCCAGCTCCCTGGTCACCGAGTGGGTGAAGGGCAAGACCCTGGAGGAGGCGCTCACCATCAAGAATGCGGAGATTGCCGAGGAACTGGCACTGCCGCCGGTGAAGATCCACTGCTCGGTCCTGGCCGAGGACGCCATTCGCGCCGCCATCGAGGATTACCGCGCCAAACAGGGTGACGGCGAGGAGAGTCCGGACGATCGCAAGAGCGCCTGAGGAGAGAATATGGGTATTTCGCTGACCGAATCTGCGGCCAACCACGTCCGCAAGTTCCTCGACAACCGGGGCAAGGGCGCAGGCCTGCGCCTGGGCGTACGCACCTCCGGTTGCTCCGGCATGGCCTATGTGCTCGAGTTTGCCGACGCCATCGGAGAGGAGGACCAGGTGTTCGAGAGCAACGGCGTGAAGGTGATCGTCGATCCGAAGAGCCTCATCTATCTCGACGGCACCGAACTCGACTACACCCGCGAAGGCCTGAACGAGGGGTTCAAGTTCAACAACCCCAACGTCAAGGACTCCTGCGGCTGCGGCGAAAGCTTCAACGTCTGAAGAACTCACCGCAGAGGGCGCAGAGGACACAGAGGAAGGCGATTGGATAAGTCTTTACTCGCAATCAACGCTATTTGAATTTGTCAGTGTTTGAATTCTCTGCGTCCTCTGCGTCCTCTGCGGTAAATCGGGTTTTGGAATGAGCGGATGGAAGCGGATCTGACCAGCAACTACTTCGAGCTGTTCGGCCTGCCGGTGGCCTTTGCCATCGACAGCGAGGCGCTTTCGCTGCGTTACCGTGACCTGCAGCGGGTGACCCATCCGGACCGCTTCGCCGGTGCATCGGATCGGGAGCGGCGGTTGGCGGTGCAGTATGCGGCTCGGGTCAACGAAGCGTTTCAGGCGCTGAAGAGCCCGCTGGCGCGCGCCCGCTACCTGCTGGAGCTGAACGGCGCGCCGCTCGACGACCGGGACACCGCGATGGACCCGGCATTCCTCATGGAGCAGATGGAGTTGCGTGAGGCACTCGGTGAAGTCCGTGACAGCAGCGATCCTTTCGCGGAGCTCGAACGGGTGCGCAACGATATCGAAGGGCGGGAGCGGGCGCTGATTGCAGAGCTGGATCCGCTGTTCGCCCAGGCGACCCCGGATGCCCTGGCCGAGGCCCGCGAGCGGGTACGCAAGCTCCAGTTCATGAGCCGGCTGCTCGACGAGGCTGGCGACATCGAGGAAGAACTGGTTCATGCATCCGGCTAGACACAGACCTGTGCTGTAGGAGCCCGCCCCCGCGGGCGAATGGGGCGTCTGCAAAGTTCGCCCGGAGGGCCGGGCTCCTACAGCCAACGACCGATTATCGACGACCTACTATGGCCCTTCTCCAGATCAGCGAACCGGGACAGTCCCAGGCCCCGCACCAGCACCGGCTGGCGGCCGGTATCGATCTCGGTACCACCAACTCACTGGTGGCGACCGTGCGTAGCGGGCTGGCGGAGACGCTGCCGGACGACCAGGGCCGCCACCTGCTCCCTTCGGTGGTGCGTTATCTGCCCGACGGTCCACGCCAAGTCGGATTCGACGCCAAGGCGCAGGCTGCACGGGATCCCCTCAACACCATCGCTTCCGTGAAACGGCTGATGGGTCGTGGCGTGTCCGACCTCAAGGGGCTCGGTTCGCGCCTGCCCTACGAGTTTGCGGACGAACAGGCGTCCGTGCCGCTCATCCGCACCGCCGGCGGCGATGTGAGTGCGGTGGAGGTGTCGGCGGAGATACTGAAGGCGCTGAAGGGACGGGCCGAGGCGAGCCTGGGCGGCGATCTCGAGGGGGTGGTGATTACGGTTCCCGCCTACTTCGATGACGCCCAGCGACAAGCGACCAAGGATGCGGCCAAGCTGGCGGGCCTGAACGTTCTGCGTCTGCTCAACGAACCCACCGCAGCGGCGGTCGCCTACGGCCTGGACCGCGGCGCCGAAGGGGTGATCGCCGTCTATGACCTGGGCGGGGGCACCTTCGACATCTCCATTCTGCGGTTGACCCGCGGGGTGTTCGAGGTGCTGGCGACCGCCGGCGATTCGGCCCTCGGCGGCGACGACATGGACCGGGCAATTGCCGCCTGGATCATGAGCGAGGCGGGCATTGCGGACGATGCCGATCACCACCAGATGCGCCGCCTGATGCGTGACGCCTGCGCTGCGAAAGAGGCGCTGACCGGCAGCGAGAGCACCGGGATCGAGCTTGAATTGGCGGATGGCGGCCACTGGAAAGGCACCCTGACCCGCGACAAGCTGGACGAGTTGATCGACCCGCTCATTCGTCAGACATTGATGCCCTGCCGCCGTGCGTTGCGCGATGCGGGCGTCGAGGTGGGCGAGGTGACCGAAGTGGTGATGGTGGGCGGATCCACCCGTGTCCCCCGGGTGCGGGAGAAGGTGGGCGAATTCTTCGGCCGCGAGCCGCTGGTGGATATCGATCCGGACAAGGTGGTCGCCATCGGCGCCGCCACCCAGGCCGACGCGCTGGTGGGCAACAAGCCGGATGAGGAGATGCTGCTCCTGGATGTCATCCCGCTCTCCCTCGGTATCGAGACCATGGGCGGTCTGGTGGAGAAGATTATCCCCCGCAATACCACCATCCCGGTGGCCCGCGCCCAGGAGTTCACCACCTTCAAGGACGGGCAGGGCGCGATGGCGGTTCACGTCCTCCAGGGCGAGCGCGAACTGGTCTCCGACTGCCGCTCGCTGGCCCGTTTCGAACTGCGCGGCATCCCGCCGATGGCGGCAGGCGCCGCCCGCATCCGGGTCACCTACCAGGTGGACGCGGACGGCCTGCTCAGCGTCAGCGCCCGCGAGGAGTCCACCGGTACCGAGAGCAGTATCCAGGTGAAGCCCTCCTATGGGCTGACCGACGACGAGGTGGAGCGCATGCTGCGCGACTCCCTCGTCCACGCCCAGGAGGATGTGGACGCGCGCGCCCTGCGCGAGCAGCAGGTGGAGGCGGATCGGGTGCTGGAGGCGGTGCGGGCCGCCCTGGCCGCCGACGGCGACGCGCTGTTGAATGCGGAGGAGCGCGCCACCATTGATTCCACACTGACCGCACTGGAGCGCGTACGCCACGGCAGCGACCACCGTGCCATCAAGCGGGCGCTGGAGGCGGCGGACAAGGCCACCGCCGATTTTGCCGCCCGGCGCATGGACGCCGGCATCCGCAAGGCGCTGGCCGGCCACAGCGTCGACGAATTCTGAAAGGTCTTCCCCATGCCCCAGATCATTTTTCTGCCCCACGAGGAGCTCTGTCCCGAGGGCGCCGTCATCGAAGCGGAACCGGGCACCGTCCTCATCGAGGCGGCCATCGCCAACGGCATCGAAATCGAACACGCCTGCGAGAAGTCCTGCGCCTGCACCACCTGCCACGTCATTGTCCGTGAAGGCGGCGACTCCCTGAACGAGGCGGATGAGAAGGAGGAGGACATGCTCGACAAGGCGTGGGGCCTCGAACCCGAATCACGCCTCTCCTGCCAGGCAGTGGTGGGCGAGGAGGACCTGGTGGTGGAGATCCCCAAGTACACCATCAACATGGTGTCGGAAGGACACTGAAAGTGTGAAGCGTGGAAGGCTTGTCTTCCCCCTCCTTTGATTGACCCTTAACCGTTAACTTCCTTTCCGCCAAATGGGGAGCGAAAAGATGGGATTGAAGTGGACCGATACGCAGGATATCGCCATCGAACTGGATGACGCCCATCCCGACGTGGACCCCAAATACGTGCGGTTTACCGACCTGCACACCTGGGTCTGCGAACTCGACGGCTTCGATGACGACCCGGAGCGTTCGGGGGAGAAGATTCTGGAGGCCATACAGATGGCCTGGATTTCCGAGCGGGAGTGACCGGACCCTATTTTCCCTTTCATTTCGTATAGTTATCTTCCCCTCTCGCGCCAACGGCCTGCTGGCGTGGGCTCGGTTCGCCACGTATAATGGCGTGTTCAGTCAACACGTGTCGTGGCGGGCACTCCCTGAACTTCCGCCGGCGGCACTTTTCCAACCCGTTCGAATGCGGAGAAAACATGGCCATCGAGCGCACCCTGTCCATCATCAAACCCGATGCGGTTGGCAAGAACGCGATCGGGGAGATCATCGCCCGGTTCGAGAAAGCGGGTCTTCGCATTGTCGCAGCCAAGATGCTGCACCTGACCCGGGCAGAGGCCGAAGGGTTCTACGCGGTCCACAAGGAGCGGCCGTTCTTCGGCGAACTGGTGAGCTTCATGATCTCCGGACCTGTGCTGGTCCAGGTGCTTGAAGGGGAGAATGCCATCGCGAAGAACCGCGAAGTGATGGGGGCGACCAACCCGAAGGAGGCCGCACCCGGCACGATCCGCGCCGATTTCGCCAACTCCATCGACGAGAATGCGGTGCACGGTTCCGATGCACCGGAGACGGCAACGCAGGAGATCGCCTACTTCTTCAGCGCCATCGAACTCTGTTCCCGTACCCGCTAAACATCATCGAGATCGCATCCGCCATGTCCCTGGGGGCCACCGAGCAGTCGACCACACCCGTTGCTTCGCAGCGGCTGAACCTGCTCGGCCTGAACCGGCAGGAGATGGCGGCCTTTCTGGTCTCGCTCGGCGAGAAGCCGTTCCGCGCCTCGCAGATGATGAAGTGGATCTATCACCACGGCATCATCGATTTCTCCGAGATGACCAACCTGAGCAAGGCGCTGCGCGAGCGGCTTGCCGAACAGGCGGAGATCCGGCTGCCGGAGATCGTGGTCGATCAACCCTCCCGCGACGGGACCCGCAAGTGGCTGCTGCGTCTCGACGATGCCAACAGCGTCGAGACGGTGTTCATCCCCGACGGCGAGCGCGGCACGCTCTGTGTCTCCTCCCAGGTGGGCTGCTCGCTGAACTGCAGCTTCTGCTCCACCGCCCGCCAGGGCTACAACCGCAATCTCACCACCGCCGAGATCATCGGCCAGATACTGACGGCGACGCTGGCCATCGGCATTCCGGAGAACAAGGGCGAGCGGGCGGTGACCAACGTGGTGCTGATGGGCATGGGCGAGCCGCTGCTCAACTTCGACAACGTCATCCGCGCCACGGAGTTGATGATCGACGACTGGGCCTTCGGCATCTCCAAGCGGCGCGTCACCCTGAGCACTGCCGGTGTGGTGCCGGCCCTCGAGCGGATGCGCGAGGTGACCGACGTCTCGCTCGCCGTCTCGCTGCACGCGCCGGATGACGAGCTGCGTAACGAACTGGTGCCGATCAACCGCAAGTACCCCATTGCCGAACTGCTGGACGCCTGCCGCCGCTATGTGGAGGGCAAACCGCACCGACGGGTCACCTTCGAATATGTGATGCTGGCCGGCGTCAACGATTCGGTCGAACATGCACGCGCGCTGGCCAAGCTGCTGCGCCACGTCCCGGCCAAGGTGAACCTCATCCCGTTCAATCCCCACCCCGGTTCCCCCTACCGGCGCTCCAGCCAGGCGGCACTCGATCGCTTCCGCGACATCCTTGTCGCTGCGAATCTCACCGCCATCACCCGCAAGACCCGTGGCGATGATATCGATGCTGCCTGCGGGCAGCTGGTCGGGAAGGTGCAGGACCGCACCCGGCGCAGTGAGCGATTCGTCGCGGTTCAGGAGATCGCGCCATGAACATGAAACCTGTTTTTGTCCTCCTGGCAGCTGCACTCCTCACCGCCTGTACGGTTCAGCCGGTGCGGGAGGTGAGAAGTGACGCGCAGAAGGCGGCGGCACTGAATGCTGAGTTGGGGGTCCGCTACATGATGCAGGGCAACAATGAGCTCGCCCTGCAGAAGCTCCAGGATGCACTGAAGTACGACCACCGTTCCCTCGATGCACATCACTACATCGCCGAGCTGTACCGTCGGCTGGACGAGAACGAAAAGGCGGAGCGCCACTACCGTGAGGCCATCAAGCTGGTGCCGAGGGACGAGTCCGCATCATCGCTGCACAATAATTACGGGGTCTTCCTGTGCGGTATACGCCGCTATGATGAAGCTGAGAAGCAGTTCCTGACGGTACTGAATAATCCGGTCTATCCTGCCCGCGCCGAGGTTTATGAGAATCTCGGACTCTGTTATTCCGAACAGCCGAATCTTGAGAAGTCGGACCTCTATTTCCGTCAGGCGCTCAACCTCGAACCCCGGCGGCCCAAGTCGCTCATGGGGCTGGCACAGGTGAGTCTCGAACGCAGCGAATACGTCTCGGCCCGCGCCTTCCTGCAACGCTACCTGCAGGTCGCGCCTCACTCGCCGGCCAGCCTGTGGCTGGGGATCCGGACAGAGCGGGTACTGGGCGACAAGAACGCCGAGGCGAGCTACGGTCTGTTGCTGATACGGCGCTTCCCCGAGTCGCGGGAGGCACGGCATTATCAGGATTCGCTCAGCCGTGAGTGAGGAAATGAATGACATGACCGAAGTCGAAGCGGTGGAAGAGCTTCGCCGCGAGGGGCCGGGCCGCCGTCTGCGGGAGGCCCGGGAAGCCCGGGGGCTTTCCATCGATGATGCCGCCGGCAAGCTGCATATGCATGTGAAGCTGGTCCGGGCGATTGAGTCGGATGACTATGATGCCCTGCCGCCGCCGGCGTTCGTGGTCGGCTACCTGCGCAACTACGCCCGTCTGCTCCAACTTCCCGCCCAGGAGGTTCTGGACGCCTACAAGGAGCGTCGCTCCGAGCCGCCGGAACTGGCGGATGTCCACTCCGCACGCGAGGCCCACGGGGGTGGTGGAACGGGTGCGCGGTTATTCACCTGGGTGGTGGTCATCGCATTGCTGGTGTTGCTGGGATTATGGTGGCAACAGGGTGGGGCGCTTTGGTGGACAATGACCGCGGTGGACGAACCCGCCGAGGCTCCGGAACCCGTCCGGCCGGCGGACGGCACGCCCGAGCCGGTTGGAACAGCCGTTTCCACGGTGCCGTGGGTGGTTGAGCCGATGGGCACGGCAGCGCACGCCGCCACTGAGAGTAGCGTGGCGGCGGTTGACACCGACGCGGAACCGCCCCGTCCTGCCCAGGCCGAGCCAGCTGCCGTAGAGCCGGAACTCAAGTTGCTGTTCGAGAGCGACTCCTGGACCCGGGTCACCGATGCAGATGGTGAGCGGCTGGTTGCCGACCTGGTGCGCGAGGGTCAGACCCGCACACTGACCGGCAAGGCGCCGTTCGAGCTTACTCTCGGCTACGCCCCCGGCGTGGTGGTTCAGTACAACGGGGTGGTTTACGACCACAGCCGGTTCCATGCCCGCAATATCGCCCGTTTCACCGTCGGTAGCGCCGATGACAATCCCCGCGTGGAGTAGTCGCCGGTGAAGCCCACTCCCGTCAAGCGCCGTGTATCGCGGCAGATCCGGATCGGCAGTGTGCCGGTGGGCGGCGATGCGCCCATTTCGGTCCAGAGCATGACCAACACCGAGACCTGCGATGTGGCCGCCACCGTGGCCCAGGTGCAGGCGCTGGAGGCGGTCGGCGCCGACATCGTGCGGGTCTCCGTGCCGAGCATGGAGGCGGCGGAGGCGTTTGGGAAGATCCGCGCCCAGGTCAGGGTGCCGCTGGTTGCCGACATCCATTTTGACTACCACATCGCCTTGCGTGTGCTCGACCTGGGGGTCGACTGCCTGCGCATAAATCCGGGTAACATCGGCCGCGAGGAGCGGGTGCGGGCGGTGGTGGATGCGGCGCGCGATCACGGCGTGCCCATTCGCATTGGCGTCAATGCCGGTTCGTTGGAGAAGGAACTGCAGAAGAAGTACGGCGAGCCGACCGCCGATGCCCTGGTGGAGTCGGCGCTGCGCCACATCGACATCCTCGATCGGTTGAACTTCCCGGACTTCAAGGTCAGCCTCAAGGCCTCCGAGGTGTTCATGACCGTTGAGGCGTACCGCAAGCTCGCCACCCAGATCGAGCAGCCGCTGCACCTCGGCATCACGGAGGCGGGCGGCTTCCGCTCCGGCACGGTGAAGTCGGCGGTGGGGCTGGGCCTGCTGCTTGCAGAGGGAATCGGTGACACTATCCGTGTCTCACTTGCCGCCGATCCGGTGCAGGAGATCCGGGTGGGATTCGACATCCTCAAGAGCCTGCACCTGCGCAGCAAGGGGGTGAATCTGATCGCCTGCCCCTCCTGCTCGCGGCAGAACTTCGACGTCATTGCCACCGTGAATGCGCTGGAGGAGCGGCTCGATGACATCCTGGAGCCGCTCGACCTGGCGGTTATCGGCTGCGTGGTGAACGGTCCGGGCGAGGCGCGCGAGGCGGACGTGGGGTTGACCGGTGGCCAGCCCAACCTGCTCTACCTCGGCGGTCTTCCCGGCCGCAAGTTGAGCAACGAGGAACTGGTGGACGAACTGGAGAAGGCGGTTCGCGCCGAGGTGGCGCGTCGTAACGACGCCGAAGTGGCGCGCCGCAACAACAAGAACTGACGACGGAGCGCTCGGGCGCTCCCCCGGAGAAGAGATCGTTGAGCAGTAAGATCCAGGCCATCCGCGGGATGAACGACATCCTGCCGGAGCAGACCCCCGTCTGGCGCTACCTCGAAGGGACCGTACGCGACCTGCTGACCGCGTACGGCTACGACGAGATCCGCATGCCGCTGCTGGAGAAGACCGAGCTGTTCAAGCGCTCCATCGGCGAGGTGACCGACATCGTCGAGAAGGAGATGTACACCTTCGATGACCGAAACGGAGAGAGCCTCACGCTGCGCCCGGAGGGCACCGCGGGCTGTGTGCGTGCCGGCATCGAGAACGGCCTGCTGCACAACCAGGTGCAGAAGCTCTGGTACACCGGGCCGATGTTCCGCCACGAGCGGCCGCAGAAGGGCCGTTACCGCCAGTTCCACCAGATCGGTGTCGAGACCTTCGGCCTGCCGGGGCCCGACATCGACGTGGAGCTGATCCTCATCACCGCCCGGCTGTGGCGGCGGTTGGGGCTGGCGGAGGAGGTACGCCTGGAGATCAACTCCCTGGGCGCGCCGGAGTCCCGTGCCGAGTACCGCCGGGTACTGGTCGATTACTTCACTGCCCGAATCGACCAATTGGACGAGGACAGCCGCCGGCGATTGGAGAGCAATCCGCTGCGTATTCTCGACAGCAAGAACCCGGAGATGCGCGACCTCATCGCCGGAGCGCCGCAGCTGCTCGAATACCTGGACGCCGAGTCGCGCGCCCACTTCGACGACCTGTGTGACGCGCTCGACGCGGCTGGTGTACCCTACAGCGTCAATCCGCGCCTGGTGCGGGGACTCGACTACTACACCCGCACGGTCTTCGAGTGGATTACCGATCGTCTGGGCGCCCAGGGCACGGTCTGCGCCGGCGGCCGTTTCGACGGGCTGGTGGAGCAGATCGGCGGCCGGGCGACACCCGCCATCGGCTTTGCCATGGGGTTGGAGCGCTTGGTGGAACTGCTGCAGACCGAGCGGGTGCCGGACTCACGGCCGCACCTCTACCTCGCCCGTGTGGGAGAGGCGGCGGAGCGCCAGGGGCTGCTCCTCTCGGAGCGCCTGCGTGAACACGTAAAGGGGTTGCGACTGCTGCTCAACTGCGGCGGCGGCAGCTTCAAGAGCCAGCTGAAGAAGGCCGACCGTAGCGGCGCCCAATTCGCCCTCATCATCGGCGAGGAGGAGGCGATCAGCGGCCGGTACGCGCTCAAGCCGTTGCGTGAAACGACGGAACAGCAGACGCTCGATGAGGACCAACTGATAGGGTTTCTCAAGGCCCGCATGTAGAGCGGGCCGGGTATGTCCCCCAACAGCGGGCGGATCGGGCGGGAGCAGGTCCGCCGAGGACTCACGGCCCGGGTGTGACCCCGGGTCTGAACGTGGAGAGGAGAGAAGGTGGACGTCTACCAGACCGAGGATGAACAGGTCGAGGCCATCAAGAAGTGGTGGCGAGAGAATGGGCGCGCGATTCTGGTCGGCGTGGTCATTGCGCTGCTCGCCGTTTTCGGCTGGCGCGCCTGGCAGGATTACGAACGTGGTCGGGCCGAAGCGGCCTCGATGCAGTACCAGCAACTGCTGATGGGGCTGGAGGTGGACCCGCAGGCGGCCATGGATCTGGGGCGGCAGATCGTCGGCGAATACGGCAACACCACCTATGCCGTGCTTGCGTCTCTGGCGATGGGCAAGGCGGCATTGGCATTGGAGGACCCGGCGGGTGCCGAAGCGCACCTGCAGTGGGCGCTGGATAATGCGGGGAATCCCTCTCTTGAACATATCGCGCGGTTGCGGTTGGCGCGGCTGCAGCTCAGTCAGGGCCAGAGCGAGCAGGCGCTTAACGTGATTGGCAGCGTGGATGGCGGGAGTTTCGAGGCGCAGTACGCGGAGTTGCGCGGCGATATCCTGCTGGCGCGGGGCGATCGAAGCGGGGCGCGCGAGGCTTACAGTACCGCCATGGCGGCCGAGGATCTGATTCCCGCCCGTCGTCAGCTGCTGCAGCTGAAGATCGATGATTTGGCCGATGCGGAGCAGAACTCGTGAATATGCGGATCCTGATCGTGTCGGTTGCACTCCTTGCCATAGCGGGGTGCAGTAGCAGCGGGCGCACCTCAAAGGTGAACCCGCCGGCCCCCCTGGCCGAGTTTGAGCCGGCTGTCGCGGTGGCGCCCGCCTGGTACACGCAGATTGGCGAAGGGGGTGGTCGCCTCCATCTTCGTCTGATCCCGCTCGCTGACAGCGAAGCGGTCTATGTGGCCACCCACAAGGGACGGGTCGAGGCACGTGACGCCCTGACTGGCAAACGATTGTGGCGGACCTCCATCGACACCACCGTGACCGGCGGGCCCGGTGACGGTGGCGATCTGGTGCTTATCGGCGGCAATGCCGTGGTGGTGGCGCTGGAGAAGGCGACCGGCACCGAGCGCTGGCGGGCCAAGGTGAGCAGTGAGGTGCTCGCCGCCCCTGTGCGCGGGGGCAATGTGGTGGTGGTGCGTACCGTCGACGGGCGCCTCATCGGGCTCGATGCGACCGAAGGTCGCAAGTTGTGGGAGCACACCCAGCAGGTGCCGCTGCTCAGTATTCGTGGGGCGGGCGATCCGCAGATCGCCGGACGGATGGCGGTGGCCGGATTTGCCAACGGCCGGGTAATGGCGGTGGATCTGGAGCAGGGCCGTGCCCTGTGGCAGACCGCGGTCGCCGTGCCCCGTGGCCGTACCGAACTGGAGCGGATGGTGGATGTTGACGGCCGGATAGTGGTCGACGGCGGCGTTGTCTATGCGGTGGCCTATCAGGGGCGCCTGTCGGCCCTGGCTCTCAGCAGTGGACAACTGCTCTGGACCCGCGATTTCTCCTCCTATACCGGGCTGGCCCTGAATCGGAGCGAGCTGTTGCTCACCGATGCCGAGGGCAACCTGTGGGCACTGGATCGCCGTAGCGGTTCACCCCTGTGGCGTCAGGACGCGTTGCGCGGGCGCAAGCCGACCGCACCGGTGGTCCACGACGGCTTCATCGTCGTCGGCGATTTCGACGGCTACATCCACTGGTTCGATGCCGAGAGCGGCAAGCAGGTGGGTCGGGTGAGGATCCTCGACCCGAACGAACAGTTCCCGATCCAGGAGGTGAGCGGCACGCCCAATCCCTACCCGGATCGGCGACCGGTGATTGCTGCGCCGACCCCCACCCAGGAGTTGCTGTACGCATTGGACGCCCGCGGGACCCTGAACGCCTATCGGACCGCGCGTCTCGACCAGCCCGACACACCAGCCGAACCGGTCGCGGCGGAAGAGAAGAAGAAACCCTGGTGGATGCCACCCTGGTGGTGAGTCCCTGAGGTTGATTAACCCGTTCCCGCCAGATGCAACCCACGCATTGGTGAGAGTGCGGGTTAAAGGCGCACGGCGGGTGACTCGTTCCGCTCCGGGCAGAACGGCCCCCATACATCCGGTAAGTTCATCACAATGAAGCCCGTCATCGCCCTGGTGGGCCGGCCCAACGTCGGCAAGTCCACCCTTTTCAATGTACTCACCCGCTCCCGGGACGCCCTGGTGGCCGACATGCCTGGACTCACCCGCGACCGCCAGTACGGGCAGGGTGTGGTCGGCGATCATCCCTTTATCGTGGTCGACACCGGCGGGTTGACCGGTGGCGAGGAGGGGGTCGACGCCCTGATGGCAAAGCAGGTGCGCCAGGCCATCGAGGAGGCGCATACCGTTCTCTTCCTGGTGGATGCCCGCGACGGGCTGACGCCGGGCGACCAGGCGATCGCCACCATGTTGCGCCAGGGCGGCAAACGGATCTTCCTGGTAGTCAACAAGACCGATGGCGGTGACCCGGCGCTACTCTCCGCGGAGTTCCACTCCCTCGGTATCGGCGCGCCGCACACTATCGCAGCGGCTCACGGACGCGGTGTTCGCCAACTCATGGAGACGGTACTCGCCGACCTCCCCATCGCCGAAGAGCCGCCCGAGGCAGAGGCGCCTGGCATCCGGGTCGCGTTCATCGGTCGCCCCAACGTGGGCAAATCCACCCTGGTCAACCGGGTGCTCGGCGAGGAGCGGGTCGTGGTCTGCGACCTGCCGGGAACCACCCGCGACAGCATCCTGGTGCCGCTGGAACGGGACGGACGGCAGTTCACGCTGATTGACACCGCCGGTGTCCGCCGCCGTGCACGGGTCCACGAGACGATCGAGAAATTCAGTGTCATCAAAACACTCCAGTCCATCGAGGCGGCCCATGTGGTGGTCATGCTCCTCGATGCCCGTGAGGGAATCACGGAGCAGGATGCAACGCTGCTCGGGTTTGCACTGGACGCGGGGCGCGCCATCGTGGTGGCGGTCAACAAGTGGGACGGGTTGGCACCGGAGCAGCGCGAGCGCATCAAGCAGGAGCTGAAGCTCAAGCTGCCGTTTCTTGACTTCGCGGAGACCTTTTTCATCTCGGCCCTGCACGGCACCGGGGTCGGCAACCTGTTCGATGCGGTGGTGAGGGCCTACGCTTCGGCTACCGTCGATCTCTCGACCCCCGACCTGACCCGGCTGCTGGAGAGCGCCATCGCCCGTTTCCAGCCTCCGTTGGTGCGCGGCCGGCGCATCAAGCTGCGATACGCTCACCAGGGCGGCCGCAACCCGCCGGCCATCATCATTCACGGCAACCAGACCGAGTCGGTCCCCGGCAGCTATCAGCGCTACCTGTCCAACTTCTTCCGCCAGGAGCTGAAGCTGGTCGGGACACCGGTCAGGGTCGAATTCAAGTCGGGCAAGAACCCCTTCGCCGGTCGCCGCAACACCCTCACCCCACGTCAGCAGGCCAAGCGCAAACGGCTTGTCAGGCATATCAAGAAGCAGAAGAAGCGGTAGTTCGCCGGGAGGGCTGGGTGCCTACCTGTCGCCGACCAGTGTGGTCGTGGTCTCCTCGGGCAGGAACAGGGTGGGGTCGACCCTCGCGTCGTTGAGGCTGACGCCCCAGTGCAGGTGTGGGCCGGTGACGCGGCCGGTCATGCCGACGGTGCCGATGGGCTCCCCCTGTTCAACCATCTGGCCCGGTTCCACATCGATGCGATCCAGATGGCAGTACATGGTTACCAGCCCCTGACCATGGTCGAGGAAGATGGTGTTGCCGTTGAAGAAGTAGTCGCCGGTGGTGATCACCCGGGCGGCGGCGGGGGCACGAACCTGCGTGCCGGTTGGCGCGGCGATGTCGAGTCCGCTATGGGGGTTGCGAGGTTGTTTGTTGAAGAAGCGGCGCAGGCCGAACGGGCTGCTCATCCGTCCTTCCACCGGCAGGATGAAGCCGGTCGCGACCTCCCCCTCCTTCCAGGTCGCAAATGAGCCGGTGATGATCTTTTTCTCCGACAGAATGCGATCCATGTCCCGCTCATAGGGGTTCACCATCCGATCGTTGTCGAGGGTGATGTACTGGGCCTGGTACTCCTTCCCCCGAACGGTGAAGGCGACGCGATCCTGACCTTTGTCGGTGGTGATCTGCAGAGTCTGGCTGCCCGGCTTGGTGCCGAGCGGAATGCCCACCACGGCGTGCCAGCGTCCGTTGATGGCGCTCACCATCACCCGCCTTTCGCCAAAATAGGCCTGCGGCGCCGGACCGTCAGCACTGGCCAGCGGAATGACGGCAATCCCGCCCGGGACCGGGTTCGCCTGGATGCCGGCCAGTGCAAGTACCGGCGCCAGAAGCAGACCGAAAAAGAGCACAACCCACCGCCGGGGCGCGGGGGAGCCCTGTGTCTCCACGGTGAGCACCTCTTCAACTTTCATCGAACACCTCTTTGACTTCGCACAACAGCCGCCCCCGTCCGAGCCGGGCCTCGACCGGCTCGCCGGGGGTCAGCTCGGTGGCGGACCGCACCACCGGCCCGTCGGGCCTGCGGACGATGGCGTAACCGCGGGAGAGGGTGGCGAGCGGGCTCACTGCATCCAGCGCCCTTGCCGCTCCCACCAGCCGCACCTCGAACCGTTCCAGGCGCTGGCGCATCGCGCCCTCCAGGCGCCGCTGCAGCTCGTCTCCGGTCAGCTGCATCCGATGCAGGCGGTGCAGTGGGGTGTGGCGGTGCAGCCGTGCATACAGTTCGCGCAGCCTGCCCTGATGTTCCCGGGTACGGACCCGCAGGGCACGGGCCAGCCGCGTGTCCAGTTCGTCCAGCCGCTGGGCGATCTCCTCCAGCCGCCGGCCCGGATGCTTCAGCCGTTTGCGCGTCCACGCCAGCCGCTCCGCCTTGCGCTGGAACTGCCGTGAAGTGCACTGCACCAGCCGCTGTTCCAGCCGGACGGCCCGCGCCAACCACTCTGCCCCGTCCGGGGCGAGCAGCTCGGCCGCGGCCGAAGGGGTGGGGGCACGCCGGTCGGCGACAAAGTCGGCGATAGTGAAATCGATCTCGTGCCCCACGGCGCTCACCACCGGGACCGGACTGCCGTGGATGGCGCGGGCGACCGGCTCCTCGTTGAAGGCCCACAGGTCCTCCAGCGACCCACCGCCGCGGCCGACGATGAGGACATCGCATTCGCCCCGTTCGCCTGCCGTGCGGATCGCCCCGGCGATCTGGCGGCCGGCGTCGCCGCCCTGGACCGGCACCGGGTAGACCACCACCGGAATTGCGGCGAACCGGCGTTTGAGGACCGTCAGGATGTCCCGGATCGCCGCCCCGGTGGGTGAGGTAACCACGCCGATGCAGCGCGGCAGGGCCGGCAGGGGGCGCTTGCGGGCACTGTCGAACAGTCCCTCCTTGTCGAGCCGTTGTTTCAGGGCTTCGAATGCCCGGCGCAGGGCGCCGTCCCCAGCCTGCTCCATGTGATCGACAATGAGCTGGTACTCCCCGCGCGCCTCGTAGAGCCCGATGCGGGCACGCAGCAGCACCTGCATTCCGTCCTCGGGCCGAAACGGCAGGTGCATGTTGCGCATGCGGAACATGGCGCAGCGCACCTGGGCGTTGGCGTCCTTCAGGGAGAAATAGAGGTGGCCAGAGGCGGGCCGGGAGAGGTTGGAGATCTCCCCCTCGATCCACAGATTGGGGAAACTCACCTCGAGCAGCGCCCGCACCTCGCGGTTGAGCCGTGAGACGGTAAATACCTCACGAAGCGGGCGTGGGTCCTGGTGGGGTTCTGACATGGGGAGATTGTAACACTCGGGGGCTAGGGGCTAGGGGCTAGGGGCTAGGGTTGAGTCGCTACGCGACAATCATTAATCCGCTCCCGAGTCCCGAGTCCCGAGTCCCGAGTCCCGAGTCCCGAGTCCCGAGTCCCGAGTCCCGAGTCCCGAGTCCCGAGTCCCGAGTCCCGAGTCCCGAGTCCCGAGT
>JAWLGZ010000001.1:73631-282850 GCA_041690635.1 Gammaproteobacteria bacterium | reverse complement strand
CCCGCGGTTTACCCCAAACCGCCGCGGGCTTAAAATAGCCGGCTTATCCGCAGCCCTTCTACTGGATTTCCGCCATGCGCATCGTTCAGGACGCACTCACCTTCGACGACGTTCTACTCGTCCCCGCCCACTCCACCGTTCTGCCCAAGGAGGTGGACCTGCGCACCCGCCTGACCCGGGAGATCGAACTCAGCATCCCGCTCATCTCTGCGGCGATGGACACGGTCACCGAGGCGCGGCTTGCCATTGCGCTGGCCCAGGAGGGGGGCATCGGCATCGTGCACAAGAACATGACCGTCGAGCAGCAGGCGGATCAGGTGCGGATGGTGAAGAAGTTCGAGAGCGGGGTCATCAAGGACCCGATCACGGTCTCCCCGACCACCAGCATCCGCGAGGTGCTGGAGCTGACCCGCACCCACAACATCTCTGGTGTCCCGGTGGTTGATCGGGGCGAGCTGGTGGGTATCGTCACCAACCGCGACCTGCGTTTCGAGACCGGCTACGGCGACCCGGTTTCCAACATCATGACCCCCAAGAACAAGCTGGTGACGGTCAAGGAGGGGACCGATCGGGAGGAGATTCTGCACCTGCTGCACCAGTACCGCATCGAGAAGGTGCTGGTGGTGGATGACGATTTCAACCTGCGCGGCCTCATCACCGTGAAGGACATCCAGAAGGCGACCGACAAGCCCAACGCCTGCAAGGACGAGCAGGGGCGGTTGCGGGTCGGCGCGGCGGTCGGCGTCGGTGCCGGCACCGAGGAGCGTGTGGAAGCGCTCTATCACGCCGGGGTGGACGTGATCGTGGTCGACACCGCCCACGGCCACTCGCAGGGTGTGCTCGACCGTGTAAGTTGGGTGAAAAAGCACTTCCCGGAACTTCAGGTGATCGGCGGCAACATCGCTACCGGCGCGGCGGCCAAGGCGCTGGTCGAGGCGGGTGCCGACGCCGTGAAGGTGGGCATCGGCCCCGGTTCCATCTGTACCACCCGCATCGTCGCCGGCGTCGGCGTGCCGCAGATCTCCGCCATCGACAACGTCGCCCAGGCGCTGGAGGGCACCGGCGTGCCGCTCATCGCCGACGGCGGTATCCGCTACTCCGGTGACGTGGCCAAGGCGATCGTCGCCGGTGCCTATTCGGTGATGATGGGCTCCATGTTCGCCGGCACCGAAGAGGCGCCAGGCGAGGTGGAGCTGTTCCAGGGCCGCTCCTACAAGTCCTACCGCGGCATGGGCTCTCTCGGTGCCATGGGCGGCAGCCAGGGCTCCTCCGATCGTTACTTCCAGGAAGGGAACGATAAGGAGAAGCTGGTGCCGGAGGGAATCGAGGGGCGTGTTCCCTACAAGGGCTCACTGCAGCCGGTCATCCATCAGCTGATGGGGGGGCTGCGCTCCTCCATGGGGTACACCGGCTGCCGCACCATCGACGAGATGCGCACCCGTCCCGAGTTCGTCCGCATCACCAACGCCGGCGTGCTGGAGAGCCACGTCCACGACGTGCAGATCACCAAGGAAGCGCCCAACTACCGGGTCTAAGGGAAAGATTCACCGCAGAGGTCGCACGACTGCATGGATGCAGGAGTTACGACCCCATGGATGGGGGAGGTAGACCGCGTCGGGAACAGGCGGTCGAGAGTAACGCATGGAGCAGTTACCGAGAGGACGCAGAGGGAAGTTCTTTTCGGGGTGCGCGACATCATAGCGGCCCGGCTGTTTGAGATGTTGTTTTCTCTGCGACCTCCGCGCCCTCTGCGGTAAAGCCAATGTAGGATGCGGTGAGGAACGAACCGCATCGGTCGCGATTGGCCATTCCTGTCCCTCGATCGATGCGGTTCGCAAGCTCACCGCATCCTACGTGGCTAAGGGTTGACATGGGGTGAGTAGTTACGTTTGAGATTTTGTTTTCTCTGCGACCTCCGCGCCCTCTGCGGTAAAGTCCTTTTGGGTTTCAGCGCTCGGCGATGACCACCGCGCGTACCGGGGCCGGGTGCCCCTCGACGGTACGGGCTGGATCCTGCGGGTCGAGGAAGTCGGCGAGCGACTCGAAGGTCATCCAGTCGGTGCGCCGCTGCTCCCCGACCGTGGTCGGGGTGATGTCCACGCAGCGCGCGTTGTGAAAGCCTGCTTCGGTCATCCACACCACCAGCGTTTCGGGCGACGGTATCGCCCAGACGTTCTTCATCTTCGCGTAGCGTCCCTCCGGGTGAAGCACCGCGCCTGCTCCACCCGCCACCACCAGGCTCTCCACCACCGCCTCGCCGCCCGGTCGCAGGTGTTCCCGCAGCATGCGCAGGTGGGCGAGCGGATCCCGGCGGTGGTAGAGCACTCCCATCGACAGCACAGTATCGAAGGCGCCGATTGCGGGGACCTGTTCACCGGTGAGCGGCAGCACCCAGTTGGCGGTGGGGCCGATGAACCGCTTCATCGTCTCGAACTGCATGACATAGCGGAGCGTCGGATCGACGCCCGCCACCAGCGCCGCCCCGGAGCCCGCCATCCGCCAGCCGTAATAGCCGTTGCCGCAGCCGATATCGAGCACCCGCCTGCCTGCAAGCGGCGCCAGGTGCGGGACGACCCGGCGCCATTTCCAGTCGGAACGCCACTCGGTGTCGATAGTGATGCCGAACAGCTCGAATGGCCCTTTTCGCCAAGGGTGGAGTTGGCGTAGTGCAGATTCGATCCGTTCCCGCGTCGCCTCGTCGACATCGTCGGACATCCCTATCTGCAGTCGGTCGGCGGTGAGATCGATGACCGAAGGTTTGACGGCGGGGAGAGAACTGACAAGTTCCTGCCATTTGTGGAGTTCGCCGTGTCGCCCCGGATCGAGTGCATGCTCGAGCTGTCCGAACAGCGTGTCGACCCAGGGCGCCGCCGGGCTCCCGGTCAGCGCGGCAAACAGCGCTTCGTAATCGGACATCACGCAAACGCCGCCAGTGCCGCGAAGTTGAAGCAGCGCATCCACTCATGCACGGAAGAGAAGCCCGCCTCGGTGAGGCGCCGGCGGTGCGCTTCAATGGTCTCGGGCACCAGCACCCGCTCCAGCGCATTGCGCTTCTGACTGATCTCCAGTTCGGAATAACCGTTGGCGCGCTTGAAGGCGAGGTGCATCTCCTCCTGGAAGCATTGCTCGTCGGGCGGATCGAATACCACCTTCTCGAGCAGCAGCAGCACGCCGCCGGGGCGCAATCCGCTCAGGATGCGGCGCAGCAGGGGGAGCCTCTCGTCGGGCGGAATGAACTGGAGGGTGAAGCCGAGGACCACGACCGAGGCGTTCTCGATCGCCACGGCCCGGATGTCTGCGCACACGATCTCGGCCGGCACCGGTGATGTGTCCGCCGCCAGGTGGTGACGGCACCGCTCCGCCATCGCATCGGAACTGTCCACGCCGATGATGCGCACGCCCTGCGCCGCAACACGCCGACGCATGGCAAGCGTGGCTGCGCCGAGGGAGCAGCCGAGGTCGTAACAGACACTGTTCGGCTGTGCGTAGCGCTCGGCAAGCAGGCCGATGAGGGTGATGAAGGTTTCGTAACCGGGAACCGAGCGGCGGATCATGTCCGGAAAGACGCACGCCACCTGCTCGTCAAAGGCGAAGTCGACAAGCTGGTCTCGTGCCTGCGCAAAGAGGGTGTCGCGAGTGGTCTCGGTCATGGCGCACATTTTACTGCCTCAAGGGGGTAAGGTAAGCGGTCCCGCCTTATGCGAGTGCAGCTGGTCGTAAGATCGGATGCGTGTCCCGCTAGATGGGCCCCCCTGCGGGTGACGGGTGAGAAACGCGGGCTAGTCTAAGGACAAGGAAATCCAAGGATGGGAGGAAATTATCATGCGTGGAAGACTCGCCGTGTTGCTGGCTGCCTTTACCCTTGCCGGGTGCGAAGCACTGGTCGGTGCGGGTGTCGCGGGCGGAGCCTACGAATACCAGAACCGGAGGGCCTTGCAGGACCTCCAGAGTTCATTCGAGGCCGGTGAAATTACCCGCGAAGAGTACGAGCGCCGGAGAGACGAAATCTCCGGGAGTTCAGTTATCTACTGATTTACGCGCGGTGGATTGCCAGGGGAATTGCCCCTGGCAGTCCACCACTCGCCCAGGCTGTTTACCTCCATCGCCTTGGGTGGGCGGCGTCCCCTCCGTCCCCTCCGCTGAATCCACACAGATGCCGGGTTGAAGTTGCTGGTCTGTGCTGGTCTACTCCCCCGCTCATTCAAGAACACTCACAGAAATGGCGAAGAGCAAGGCGGAGATTTACGTCAGCGTCGACGTGGAGGCGGACGGCCCCATACCCGGTCCCTATTCACTGCTCAGCATCGGTGCGGTGGCGTTCGACAAGGGGGGGACCACCCTGGGCGAGTTTTCGGTCAACCTGGAGACGCTGCCCGGTGCCGAGGCACACCCGAAGACCACCGAGTGGTGGCAGGGATTTCCCGAGGCGTGGGCCGCCTGCCGGGAGAATCCACGCCCGCCCGGGGAGGCAATGACCGCCTTTGCCGACTGGCTGGAGCGGCTTCCGGGAAAACCGATCTTCGTCGGCTGGCCCGCCGCCTGGGATTTCATGTGGGTCTACTGGTATCTGATGCGGTTTACCGGCCGCCGCCCCCTTTCCGAGGTGGCGGTGGACATGCGCTCCTACGCCATGGGTATGCGGAAGAGCGACTTCCGCCACGCAGGCAAGAACTACCTCCCCCGCCGCTGGTTTTCACCCCAGCAACACACGCATGTGGCACTGGACGATGCGCGCGAGCAGGGGGAGCTGTTCATGAACATGGTGCGGGAGAACCTGGAAAAGAAATGACGCGTGGGGCGTTATTTTGCCGCCCCACGCCTAAGCCAGCCACTTCTTGCTCACCCCGTTGCCTGTTCTGTCGCGTAGTTCGAGAGCCACTGACGGACCCAGTGCAGGTGTTCGTCCTCCTCCTTCAGCGCATCCCTGAACCGGGAGGAGAGTTCATCCTGGCCGAGCGTGTCGGTCAGGCCGATTAGCATCTCCCACCCGTCGTGGTCGGCCAGTTCGGCGATGAGGATCGCCTCCATGCTCTCGGCGAGCGAACTGCGCGGGTCGGTGATCACCTTCACCAGCCCCTCTGATGCCACCCCGGTGACGACGGCCGCCGGGGTGATGCATGCCGCTCTTCAGTACGCCCTTGACGTTGCTCGGCGGCGGCATGGAGCCGATGGCGGGAGAGCGTTTGTCGTACTCGGCGCGCACCTCCGAAAGCGCAAAGAGGCGTGAAGGTGGGGTCAGTGCGAGGAGAGGCGGTCGATCGATTCCGCGGCGATCTCGCGGACCTCGAGGGACTGGTCCGAGAGTCGTTCCTTCAGGTAGGGGAGGGCGTCCGGCGAACCGGTCAGCCCCAGCAGGTGACTGGCATCGCCGCGCACCCGGTGGTCCCCGTGGTGACTGAGTTCACCCAGCTGCGCGGTGAGGCTGATCAGTGCCTCACTCCCGGCCAGCCCCTCCAGCAGCGCGGTGGCGCCGAGGCGGACCTGCATCGGGCTCTCCGGATCGGCGAGCAGGGGCAGCAGTTCAGCCAGCCGGGCGGGGTCGTTGCCCACCCATGCGGTGGCGTGGGAGAGCCGGCCGGAACCGAGCAGATCGTGCAGGTAGTCGGTCGCTCCGCTGCCGTGCGCAGCATGCGCGGCCCAGCGTTCCAACGAGGCCGGATTCTGAGCCCCCTCCAGGATAAACGGGCCGATGCGGCACCAGGGGGCGGAACGTATCCCGAGGGACGCAGCCCGCTCCGGGCAGACCGCCGCATTGATCACCTCCAGCACGCCGACATCGCCGCGTTTGACCAGATCGGTCAGCCCTTGAAGCACGCCGCTGCAGTGCGGGCAGCCGGGTGCGATGAAAAGCAGTGCATCGGGCGGTGTATCGGCCATGAGACGGGCGACTCTTTCGGGGTGACCGTATTAGAGCGCAGAAACTCCCTGCCTGCACCCCAATGGTAATCCATGTATTCAATTTGATATGTTAATTGCGCCGCTTTCGGCACAGTCCAGAGGAGAGGACATTCATGAGGTCACTGTTTTTACGGATGCGGCTCACCCATTGGGTGGGGATCACGTTGCTGGTGGTGAACGCCACTTTCTTCACCGGGAATCCCATCGGCATGGCGGTGCAATATCTCGTTGCCCTGGTGGTGTTGATTCATGACATCGACGAGAAGCGATGGGGGGTGGACACGCTCAAGCAGATGGCTGAATACCTGAGAAACTTCTCCGAGAAGCGCCTCGCCGATCCCTGTTCGGTGGATGTGCGCTTCAATGGGGAGCTGCTGAAGGTGCTCGGCGTGGTGGACCAATTCCGGGAGACCATGCGCCTCACCATCGGCGAGGCGAAACGGGCCTCCGCCGAGAATCGGGCGCGCAGCGCGATCCTGCAGGCCAACGCCGATCGCATCAATGATCGCATCCAGGCGGAGAGTCATCTGCTGACCGAGGTGCGTGAAGGTGCACAGCAGGTGAATGACGAGGCCGGATCCCTGGCGCTGACGGCCGAGAGCGCGCGTGAACGCCTGGCGGCGGCAGCCACTGCGGCGCGAGAGGCTCGCGATGGCATGGACTCGGTCGGGCAAGCGACCGGACAGACTGTGAGTTCGAGTGCCGCGCTGGTGACCGAACTGGAGGAGCTCTCACGCGGGGCGGATCGCATTCAGGGGGTGTTGACCACCATCGGCGAGATCGCCGAACAGACCAACCTGCTCGCCCTCAACGCCGCCATCGAGGCGGCCCGGGCGGGAGAACAGGGGCGTGGCTTTGCAGTCGTGGCGGATGAGGTGCGCAACCTCTCCCAGCGCACACAGCAGAGCCTGCTGGAGGTGAAGGAGATTGTGCAGAGCATTACCGCTTCCGTGGGCCAGGTGAGTCAGGGGGTACACAGCCAGGCGGACCTGTTGTCGGGTTTGGTGGAGACCACGGAGAGCGCAGGTGCATCGCTGGCCCGGGTGGACGGGCAGGTGAACGAGATGCATCACGCGATCGGCGAGACCGCCGTGATCGGTGGCCGCATCCAGGCACACATGGCCACCATCACCGCGCGCATCCAAGAGGTGACACAGCACAGTACCGAGAGCGCCGGCGACCTGGCCGAGATGCAGGAGGCTGTGGTATCTGTCAACGGTGCTGCCGAGGCGCTCAACAGCAAACTGGCCGAATTCAAGACGTGAGCCGGTTGCGGGGGGATTACACTTCCCTGATATGCGTGCCGGCCCACTGCTGACCCTGTTGCTGTTCCTGGCTGCCAGCTTCAGCGTGGCCGGGTTTGGCGCGCAGTTTTCGCCCGGTCCCTGGTACGCCGCCCTCGACAAGCCCGCCTGGACGCCTCCTTCAGCGCTGTTCGCTCCCGTTTGGGGCGTGCTCTATGCGTTGATGGCGGTGGCCGGCTGGCGGGTATTCCGCTCGTCCAGCCGGTGGCGGGTGTGGGCACTTTCGCTGTTTGCCCTGCAGCTGCTGCTGAACGGTGCCTGGTCCTGGCTCTTTTTCGGCCTGCAGCAGATTGGCCTCGCACTGGCCGACCTTACCGCTTTGTGGTTGGTGCTGTTGGCCACCACGTGGCTCTTTTTCCGGTCCGACCGGATCGCCGGTTGGCTGTTCCTGCCTTACCCCGTCTGGGTCACCTACGCACTCGCCCTGAACGCGGCTATCGCCTGGATGAACCCGTAGGGCCATGGCCGCGAACTGGAGCTGGGAAAATCCCCCGTAATCAGCGGTTGGCTCCGCCCGGCATGAGGTTAGCGTCCGGATCGACGTCGATTATGTCGTAAGGGGTTCCGGGCGGCGGCGGTTCGGCGGTGTGCTGCGGAACGCCGTCGGCATCCATCCAGCGGTAGAAACGGATGGTGCGGTCCGGCATCGGCACGCCCATCTGCCTCAGGTCGGCGGGGCTGAGCAACGGCCGTCCGTCGCGCAGGGGCGCGAGGAAGAGCAGCGCGGCGAGGGTGCCGATGAACAGGAAGAGCAACAACAGCCGCCGCATCGTGGTTCGTTTCGGTTACGCCAGCCAGTCCAGAAGGTAATAGAGACGCAGCCCCTCGGAGGAGCGGGAGGGCCCGAGTACGCGGGCTGGGTGGCGGTCATCAGCCGGGCTGGAGGCGGCCACCGCCGCCGGGGCCGACTCATGAGTCTCTACGCAGTTCTCGGGGAAGCGTTTGCGCCGGCGGCCGGGGGCGTAGACGACGGCAAAGCATTCGCGGACGATCTGGGTGTCCGGTACGATCCCCTTCGGCCCCACACCGCCGCTCACGTGCGGAACTCTTTCATGTAGCCCTGCAGGGAGTGAGCGAGGCGGTTCAACTCCTCCCCGGCGGCGGAGAGCTGGTTGGTCTCCTCCACCCCGTCCCGCGCGATGCGGTTGATGGCGTCGGCATCGCGGGTGACCGTTTCGACCACCAATTGCTGTGCCTCCGAAGCAGTGGCGATGCGCGCATTCAGTTCTGTCATGTGTTCGACCGCGCCGGCGATCGCCGACAGCGCCCGGCCCGCTTCGCCGGCGCGTTCGACGCTGGCACCCGCCTGTTCGCGGCTCGCCTGCATCGCCTCGACCGCGGCGCGGGTCTCCGCACGCAGCCGCTCGATGGTCTGGCGGATCTCCTCCGTGGCGCTGTGGCTCCGAGTGGCCAGCGTCCGCACCTCATCCGCCACCACGGCGAAGCCGCGCCCCGACTCGCCCGCCCGCGCCGCCTCGATGGCGGCGTTGAGCGAGAGCAGGTTGGTCTGTTCGGCGATGTCCCGAATCATGGTCAGCACCGACTCGATGGCCGCCGCATCCTTTTCCAGTGCATCGATGCGGCCCCCGGTCCGTTCCACGTTTTCGGCAAGGCGGCGGATGGCGGTCACCGTCTCGTCCACCACCAGGCGGCCATCGCCGGTATAGCGGCGCGCCTCCAGAGCTGCCTCGGCGGCATCCCGTGTACTGGACGTGACCTCCTGGATGGCATGGGCCAGGTCGTTCATGGCCTCGGAGACCTGTTCCGCCCGCTGGTGCTCTGCGTTGGTGCGTTCCACGGCAGAGGCGGTCACCTCGGACAGGTGGACGCTGGCCCCCGTGAGGTCGCCCGCCACCCCGCCGATACGGCCGATCATCTGCCGGAGATTCTCAGCCATGCGGTTGAAGCTGGCGACGATCTCGCCGACCACGTCGTTGCTCTTCAGGTCGCAACGGAGCGAGACATCCTTGTCTCCGATGGCGGTGGCCACATGGGAGATGCGGCGCAACTTGCCGATGAGGACCAGGTTGACCAGTGCGTAGTTGACGATGCCGATGGTGGTCCCCGCCACCAGGCAGCCGACGACGAACCAGCCGTACATGCCCGGTTTCCACTCGACGAAAAACTGGGCATAGAAGGGGAAGATGATGCCCATCGCCAGACCGAAAGCGATGAAGGTGATACCGAGGTTACGCAGGATACTGGGGGTCATCGGCTCCGCCTTGCTGGTGCGGGTCGACTGACCCGACAGGTCGTTGTTCTTATTCTGACAAAAACCATAAGAATAAGACCGCCCGGTCATCTGTCAAGTCAAAGGTTATTTCTCTTCCTCCAGGGAATAGAGCAGTTCGATCTCCTCCGGCCAGATGGTTTCATCGACTGTCTCCAGCACCATCGGGATCTCCTCAAAGCGCGGGTCGTTCATGATGTAGCGGAAGGTCTCCAGACCGAGCTTGCCCTTGCCGATACTGTCGTGCCGGTCCACCCGCGCGCCCAGGTCCGGCTTGGAGTCGTTCAGGTGCATGCCGCGCAGGTAACGGAAACCGACCACCCGCTCGAATTCGGCGAAGGTGGCGTCGCACGCCTTCGGGGTGCGAAGGTCGTAGCCGGCGGTAAAGGTGTGGCAGGTGTCGAGGCAGACGCCAATCCGGCTCTTGTCCTCGACACGGTCGATAATGGCTGCCAAATGTTCGAAGCGCCAGCCGAGGTTACTGCCCTGGCCGGCGGTGTTCTCGATGACCGCCGTCACCCCCTCCGTCTGTTCGAGGACCCAGTTGACCGAATCGGCGATCAGCTCCAGGCAGGCCTCTTCTTCAATCTGCCGCAGGTGGCTGCCGGGGTGAAAGTTGAGCAGCCTGAGGCCGAGCTGCTCGCAACGGCGCATCTCGTCGAGAAAGGCGTCGCGCGACTTCTCGCGAGGCTCCGGTTCAGGGTGGCCCAGATTGATGAGGTAGCTGTCGTGAGGCAGGACGTGCTCGGGCGCGATCCCGGCCTCTATCAGGTTGGCCTTGAATTCGGCGATGTTCTGACTGGTGTAGGGTTTCCCGGCCCACTGGCGCTGATTCTTGGTGAACAGGGCAAAGGCTTTCGCACCGATCTTGCTGGCGTTCAGGGGTGCGTTCTGCACCCCTCCGGAGATACTGACGTGTGCGCCGACCCGTTTCATGCGTCGATCACCTTCGGAGTCCGTGAAGCGAGATATTCGATCAAGCCTTTCAACTCCTGTCGGGACGCTTCCGGGAGCTGGCGGAATTCAAGCGCGATCGAACAGCTTGGTACCCGGGGATTCTCGGCCTCCAGACGGGCCACCTGGCCCTGCACCTTATCCAGCTTCCACTTCTGCCCCTCCGCCTCGAAAACCATCGACAAGGAGTAGGTCTCGTAGAGTGCCATCGCTCTGTCATAGGGCATCCGCAACAAGATACCGTCGCGGCTGATATTGACCGCCTCGGCCTCGCGAAGATCATCATCGACCTGTACGAAAACACGGTGTTTCGGCAGATCCGAGTGGCGCTCGCTACGCCGTTTGTTGGCCGCGGTCCAGGAGCTACGAATCTTCTGCTCCAGTTCCGCCGCAGTGAACGGCTTGACGACGTACTGAGAGACCCCGAGCTGGAGCGCGGTGATGATGAAGTCGCGCTGGTTGTTGGTGGTGACCATGACGAACGGCGTGTCCTTGTAGCGCTCGTGGTGCCGGATGGCATAGAGCAGTTCGTCGCCGTCCATGTCGATCATGTTCCAGTCGGAGATGATCAGGTCGACCGGGTTGTTCTCCAGCAATTTGAGCGCCTCGCGGCCGTCGTTCGCGGTCAGCACGTGCTGGGAGCCCAGCTTGTTCATGATCAGTCCCTTGATCATCTTGCGCATCATGCTGGAGTCGTCGACGACGAGGAATCTGACGTCTCTCATAGTGCCCTTTCTGTCAGCAGGGTTTGCGCCGGGACGACCCGGAGGTGGAACCAGATTATTCCACAAGATGTGACGCGGTTCACAGTTTGGCCACCGACTGCTTGACTTGTCGTGGATCAGAGGGACTGCAATACCCAGGTGGGCCGGACCACGCCGGCAGCTGTTTCGTGGCGTGCGAGCCCGGTGCCGACCAATGCCGAATCGATTCCAAAGCGGCTCGCGCCAAGAATGTCGGTTGCGATTTGATCACCAATCATCACCATCTCACGGGTTCCGCTACGCCGGGCCGCCTCCTCGAAAATCGGCGTGTATGGTTTGCCGAGTCGCTCGAAACCGGGCGCGGCCTCACCGTAGCGTTCGGTGAGGATCGCCTCCATCATCGCCGCCAGTCCGCCCGCGGTAAAGCCGTAAAGAGCGGGTGCGCGCGGATAGATGATGTCCGGGTTGCAGAGGATAAGTTTGAGCTGATGGCCTGTGTCGAGCCGCGAAAGGGCCAGGCTGACCGCCGCATCCATGCCCGCAATGCAGTCGAACCCTTTCTGGTCGGCGATGACGATACAGTCGGCCTCCGTGCCATCGATCGGCGCCAGCGGAATGCCCCCGGCCCGTTCCACATAGCGGTGGCTGTCGGGTGGGCCGAGCACCAGACAGTGGCTTCCCTCGAGCCCGTGTTCCCGGAACCAGGGGGCGAGCAGCAGCCCGGAGCTGATGATTCGTTCAGTCGGCACCCGAAGTCCCTGAGCGGCGAAATCGGCGGCGGTGGTCTCCGGCAGGCGGCTGGCCGAGTTGGTGAGGATGAACCACTCCCGACCCTCGCGGTTGAGCCGTTCGATGAGGGCAATGGCGCCCAGTAGCGGGCCGCGCTGGTCCACCAGCACCCCGAAGGCGTCCAGTAAGAGAACCGGGTAGCGGTCGAGCAGGGCGTCGATGGTGGTCACTGGGGCGCTCATGGGGCGCGGAGTATATCAACGGCCGCTGACCTTTCTTGCGCGGGAGAGTCGAATCCCCGATCATTGCACCCTTTTCAGGACGTCCAGCCGGAGAAGCCATGGCCGCCGATATCCATTCCGACCGCATCCTCATCCTCGACTTCGGTTCGCAGTACACCCAGCTCATCGCCCGCCGGGTGCGCGAGGCGCGGGTCTATTGCGAGATCTACGCCTGGGATGCGGATGAGCAGGCGATTCGCGATTTCGCCCCGAAGGGGATCATCCTCTCCGGCGGCCCGGAATCGGTATCGGTCGAAGATGCGCCAAAGGCACCGGCGGTGGTGTTCGAACTGGGGGTGCCGCTGCTCGGCATCTGCTACGGCATGCAGACCCTGGCCGCCCAGCTCGGGGGTGCGGTGGAGATCGCCGACCACCACGAATACGGCTATGCCCAGGTGCGGGCCCGCGGCCATTCGCGGCTGCTGAGCGATATCGAGGACCACACCAGCCCCGAGGGGTACGGCCTGCTGGACGTCTGGATGAGCCACGGCGACCGGGTCTGCACCCTGCCCGAAGGGTTCAAGCTGATGGCCTCCACCGACTCCGCCCCCATCGCCGGCATGGCCGACGATGAGCGGGGTTACTACGGTGTGCAGTTCCACCCGGAGGTGACCCACACCCGCCAGGGGGGGCGCATTCTCTCCCGCTTCGTCCACGACATCTGTGGCTGTGGCGCCGAGTGGACCTCCGGCAACATCATCGACGACGCCATCAACACCATCCGCGATCGGGTGGGGGGCGACGAGGTGCTGCTCGGGCTCTCCGGCGGCGTCGACTCCTCGGTGGTGGCGGCCCTGCTGCACAAGGCGATCGGCGACCAGCTCACCTGCGTCTTCGTCGACAACGGCCTGCTGCGCCACCAGGAGGGTGACCAGGTGATGGCCACCTTCGCCGAGCATATGGGGGTACGGGTGATCCGGGTCGATGCCGAGGCGCGCTTCCTGGCCAAGCTCGAAGGGGTCACCGATCCGGAGAAGAAGCGCAAGATCATCGGCAACCTGTTCATCGAGGTGTTCGAGGAGGAGGCGGCCAAGCTGGCCAATGCAAAATGGCTGGCGCAGGGCACCATCTACCCGGACGTGATCGAGTCGGCCGGCTCCAAGACCGGCAAGGCCCACGTGATCAAGTCCCACCACAACGTGGGCGGCCTGCCCGAGCACATGAAGCTGAAGCTGGTCGAGCCGTTGCGTGAGCTGTTCAAGGACGAGGTGCGGCAGATCGGCGTCGAGCTCGGCCTGCCGTCGGAGATGGTCTACCGCCACCCCTTTCCCGGCCCCGGCCTCGGCGTGCGCATCCTTGGCGAGGTGAAAAAGGAGTACGCGGATATCCTGCGTCTGGCCGACCACATCTTCATCGAGGAGCTGCGCAGGCATGACCTCTACGACACGGTCTCGCAGGCGTTCACCGTCTTCCTGCCGGTGAAGTCGGTCGGCGTGACCGGTGACGGCCGGCGCTACCAGTACGTGGTCGCCCTGCGCGCCGTGGAGACCATCGACTTCATGACCGCCCGCTGGGCCCACCTGCCCTACGACTTCCTCGACCACGTCTGCCGCCGCATCGTCAACGAGATCGACGGTATCTCCCGGGTGGTTTACGACATCACCGGCAAGCCGCCGGGGACTATCGAGTGGGAGTGAGTCTCATGTCCCGACTGATCGTTTTGGCGCTTGTGGTCGGGCTCTCCGCCTGTACCTGGGTGAAACTGACCCCCGAGGGGGAATCGGTGCGGGTGGCCACCGTAGCGGAGGTTGCCAAGTGTCAGCGGGTCGGTAGCACCACCGTCTCTCTCGTGGACAGGGTGGCGGGCATCGAACGTAATCGGGAGAAGGTGCAGCAGGAGCTGTACCGCCTCGCCCGCAACAGCGCCGCCGATGTGAAGGGCGATACCGTGGTCCCGCTCGGCGAACCCAAGGACGGCCGCCAGCACTTCGACGTCTACCGCTGTCGGTAGTCCATCGGTGGGTTACCGATACCGTAGGAGCCCGGCCCTCCGGGCGAACAGCGGCAAGGCCGCTTTGTTTTAGGTTTTCGGAATCCCTGTTCGCCCGCGGGGGCGGGCTCCTACGGGCGCGACCTGGGCTGAGAAGAATGGCCACCGAAACCGATCACCACTGGATGCAGCATGCGCTGGAACTGGCGCGTCAGGCGGAGACGGAAGACGAGGTCCCGGTCGGCGCCGTGCTGATCGAGTCCAACGGCGAACTGCTGGCCGAGGGGTGGAACGGTCCCATCGGCGCCAGCGACCCCACCGCCCACGCCGAAATCCGTACCCTGCGCGCGGCCGCCGAAAAGGTCGGCAACTACCGGCTTCCGGGCACCACCCTCTACGTCACCCTCGAACCCTGCCCCATGTGCGCCGGGGCCATCGTTCACGCCCGCGTGGCGCGGGTGGTCTTCGGCGCCCCCGACCCGCGCACCGGCGCCGCCGGCAGCGTCTTCAACCTGCTGCAGTCCGATGCCCTGAACCACCGCGCCGAGGTGACCGGCGGCGTGCTGGCGGAGGAGTCCGCGCAACTGCTGCGCGAGTTTTTCCGCAACCGAAGGTAGAGCCCATTCGCCCACCGTGTGGGCCACGCTGCTACGTTGGTGTGCGTTCGGTTTCCACGCGGAAGAGGTTCAGATCGTCCGCGTGGTCGGACGCGAAGCGTCGGACGTCCAAACGGGTGAGACCGCTTTCCGTTCCGTCGAAGGCCGGGTCGTCGAGAAAACGCCGCAGCGGTTCATTGCGTTCGGTCGGGCGGAAGTCGAGCGCCCGGGGCGGTTGGGGTTGGCCGGCCAGCCAGGCGAGGAAGGCGTGTTCGACCCGCCGCTCCAGCACCCGGCAGGACATGACCAGGGAGCGCACAATCCCCTCGCCGTCGATCAGGCAGGCGAGTATCTCTCCGTGGCTGCCGTAGTGGTCCGCCAGATGGGCGGTGAAAAGACAGCCTCCGCCTTCGAGGACCTCCGCAACCTCGTCGTCCTCCAGTCGGCGGCCGTTGAGGTTGAACTGGTTGGTCTTGTTGATGAGCTGGACCGCCCGTTGCCGATTGCCCCGGCTGTGGTCGCTCACGGTCAGCACCATCTCCAGGCCGCGCAGAAATGCCGTCAGGTCGGCGCCTTTCGTATTCTCCGGCGCCATCCCCTTCAGCCGACGGCGGTAGAGTTCGGTCCGGCTTCGGTCCTCGTCGGTGATCTGCGGGCGGGCGAACAGGCTGGCGAGGCGATCGAAGAAGGGGGGGAGTTCATCTTCACCGGCGGGGAACGGGACACAGTGGACCGACGGCAGTCGCTGGCCCACCTCCGCCAGCTCCACCGGGTTGTCGTCGACGAAAGCGAAGGCATCCAGTCCCAGATCGAGCTGCCGGGCCAGTGCCTCGATCTGCGCCGACTTGGCGCCATAGCCCGCCAACACGGTGACCAGATCGGACTCCTTCAGCATCATCCTCCCGCCGCGAAACGGGGCCAGAGCCAGGTCAGGGTCGTTGCGGCTGACCGCCGCGATCAGTGTCCCCTCGCGGCGCAGCTTCGCCAGGAACGTCTGATAGATGAAGTGGCGGAAGCCAAGCCCCTCCGGCTCGTACCGAACACCCTCCGGGCCCTCTTCGCCGATGACCCCATGCCACATTACATTGTCCAGGTCGGTGACCAGCACCTTGCACGGCGTGCGGGTTGCTCGTAATGCGTCGACAACAGTCGCGGCCACCTCGCCGACACGGGCGCTGGCGATCGGGTTGCCGCTGGACAGATAGTTGCCGAGGGAAAACGCCGATTGGGGAAGCACACGCGCCCCGTGCGACCGCATCAGGGCGAGCAGCTCTTCCGCGAGCGCCCCGTTGGCGGCCGGGTCGGACAGGAGCGGTGGCAGGGGGGCAGGGAGATAGAGCGTCCGGGCTTCGGGTCGGTTCACCAGCCGTTCGATCACCCGCTTCACCTGTTCATGTGCCGCCGGGGTATCGAGCGGGGCGGTGGGGAGTCCCGAACGCCACTCCGCCTCCGGCAGCAGATCCGAAGGGAGCAGCAGGAACACCTCGGGTACCGATTCCGGTTTGGTGATCAGGGTTTGGGCGAGGGTGTTGAAGGGGCGGGTACGCGGCTCGGCCTTGAACCCCTGCCGCGCGGCGACGGCGCGGATGAACAGGCGCAACGGGTCCGGGGTGCCGGACATGCCCAGCAGAAACGGGAGTGGCTCGCCGCCCGTGAACTCCGCCAGCGTGCGCTGCGCTTCGAGAAACTGCATCAGGAGACCTTGTCTGCCAGCAGCGCCTGGGCGGCGGTGAAGGAGTCGATGCGCAGGCTGTCGGCGATGTCGATGCGGATGCCGAACTCACTCTCCATGGCGCTGACCAGCATCACATGCGCCATCGAGTCCCAGCGGTCTATGTCACCCTGGCGGAGCGCCTGTATGTCATGTTCCGGCTCCACCTGAAGGACCGCCCGAAAGATCGCCTGGAGTCGTTCGATGGTGTCTGGCTGCATCTTTGCCTCCTTGTCTTTTCCGCTGCCTGGCGCGCCACTTGCGAATAACCAGGTCGCGCGCCCAGCGCCATTGCATGTGGTTCCATTCGGATCTCGGCAGGGTGCCGCCGCTGCCGTTCTGTCGTAACCAGTCGAGCAGTTCGCCGGTGTTCACGAACCAGCCGGGACGCCGGGCCAGGTCCTCGAGCCGTTCGCGCACCGCCGGTTCCACCTCGCCGTCACGCGCGAACCCTTTGCCGAAGTGGGTGGCGACGATACAGACGCCTCCCTCACCCTGGAGCCGGTCCAGCCGTTCCGGCGCGAGCAGGGTGATGAACTCATCCGCATCCTCCGCGTCGGCCGCCGAGAACCAGTAGCGCACCAGTGGCCGGCGCGGATCCCGGTAGGGCAGGGTCGGGTTGACCCGCAACAGGTTCAACTCATCAAACGTCAGGTTGCGCCCGTAGCGGATGTGTTCGGCGCAGCGATCCCCCCACCAGTACTCCGAACCTTCCACGTGGCCGCCGAAGTGAATCGGGTGCTTCCACCACAGCAGGCGCCGCAACAGCGGGTTGTCGAGCCGCCCGATGCCCCAGTACGGGTTCTCCAGATTGGCGGAGTGACTGACGTGGATGCGCGGGTAGTGGCCGAACGCCTCCCGGAACCGATCCAGGGCGCGCAGGGTGCGCGGCCGCCGGCTCGACTCCATGGTCGCCCCATGCCAGGTCAGTTCGAATCCGCGCCGCTGGAGGTCGCGGGCGAAGGCCAGGTAGTCGGCATCCTCCAGCGTTTGCGACTGATGAAAGGCGGCGCTTCCCTCCGGGCAGGCAACCGGCCACACGGTCTTGGTCGCACACAGCCCCAGCTGCTCGAGCAAAGCATAGACCGGCGCCACATTGGCGACCGTCGCCACGTCGGTATCGTCGATCACGGCAAATGCGAAACGCTTGCCTTGGGGGAACGGAAGGGTCTTGCCCATCAGAAGTTTTCGTCGGCGCGTCCGTCACCGCGGGTTGTCCACCAGTCGGTGAGTGAGCCAGCCGCGAGCGGGTCGTCCGGCGGCGTCCGCAGCAGGAGATGGACATGGCCTCTCATCGGGAGCCAGCCGCGCACCTGTAACGAGCGCCGCAGGCCCGGGTGTCCGGTTGAGCAGAGCAGCGCATCGGCCCCCGCCCCGTGGGCGCGCTCCTCGGCGGCGGCGAGTGCCGCTGCAATGAGATCGGGGCGGTGCGGTGGGGCGAGGAGATCGGCAAGAACCGCCATGCGGATGCCGCGCAGGCGCGGGTCGCCCTTTGCGCGGGGATGCCGGAGTACGGCACAGGCGACCGGCTCCGGGCCGTCACGAAGTGTCAGAAGCTCGTAATGCTCAGCGTCCGCCAGATAGCGGCCGGTCAACGCGCCTCCGTCGCGTACGGCTGCGAACGGAAAGTCGGTGCGAAGCTCCCGCCAGAGGCGATCCAGTTCGAGCCATTCCGGGCGTCCCGACTCGTAACTCACACCTCGGACCGGGCGGCGTATCGCCGCAAACACACCCGCGAGCAGCGCGCCCGCCGGATCGGTCAGGTGCAGCCGCTGGGCAAGGTGCACCGCCCGATTGAGGGGGGCGGGCAACCCAAGCCCCAGCGCCTTGGGGTCCAGCGATCGCAGTACCCTGGCCGGACGCAGCAGCGCCACCCGGTTTTCCAGCGGACCCAAATCGCGGAAGCCGACCGCCTCGAACAGCCGGCGTGCGGCCGGCGCCACGCTGAGACTGGCGGCAAGCGGCAGGTGTGCAGCCGCCTCCTTCATGACCGCGAAACCGACCGGTCCGTTGCGGTATTCGGGGAGCACCATCAGCCCCTTCATCCACCACGCCTCCCGCTCGCGGGTGCCGTCCCAGAAACGGACCGGCAGCGTGCCCACATAGCCGACCAGGCGGTCTCCTTGCAGAACGCCGAAGGCGGGGGTGTCGAATGAAGGAGGCGGGCCGTGGTCTCCCCACACCGTTTGAAAAAACGTGCGAAGCGCCGGAGCGTGCTCCTCGGTCAGCCGAACAGACTCCATGCGGAGCGCATCTTCCGTGACACTCCGGGTCGTGGCCACTGAACCCATTCGGCCTTCCATGGCAACCCTCGGCTTGATGGCAGGGAGAGGCCGGCGAAGCTGCCGGCGACCAAAGCCTAGACCGGGGGCGACGCGCTCTCAAGGGTGTGCCCCACGGACAGGTTTTGTTTTGACGGGGGGAGGGGGGCTGAAGGGCGCAGCGGGGTTCAGAGTATTGGCGAGGCGATCCGCAGTCCGCTGGCCGGTCTGGCCGGCGGGGTGCGTTCCTGATCGGTGTGCCAGACCAGCATATCGTAATAGGTACGGATGTTTTCCACGTAGGTCAGCGCTTCGCGTCCGCGGGCGTAGCCGTAACGGGTCTGGCTGTGCCACGCCCGTTTATGCAGCAGCGGCAGTGTCTCCTTCACGTCGCCCCACAGATCCGGATTGCCGCCGCGCTTGAGTGTAAGCCGGCGGGCGTCCTCCATGTGGCCGTAGCCGATGTTATATGCGGCGAGCGCCAGCCAAGTGCGGTCCGGTTCTCCGATCCGCTCCGGAACGCGATCGAGCAGCCAGCGCAAGTAGCGCGCGCCCCCCTCGATGCTCTGCACCGGATCGGTCCGCTCCTTGATGCCGAGCTGCCTGGCGGTCGCCTGGGTGAGCATCATCAGCCCACGGACCCCCGTGGGGGAGACCGCATCCGGATTCCAGTGGGACTCCTGGTAGGCTACCGCTGCCAGCAGCCGCCAGTCGATCCTGTTCTCGAGCGCGGCCTGTTCGAACAGCTCACGATAGTTGGGGAGCCGCAGCCGTACATGGCGCATGAAATAGCGGGTGCCGACGTAGTCGAAATCTCCCACATGCCCGTAGTAGCGCTCCTTCAGCTCAGCCACACGCCCGTCGGCACGCGCCCGCTGGATGTAAGCGGAGGCGGCGCGATATAGGGTATCGTCGGGTCCCTTCCTGAATGCCCAGCCCACCGGCATCGGCTCCCCCAGGTCGAACGCGGCGCGCAGATCGGGATAGTAGCGCTGGAGCAGTGAGACCTCGTGGGAGTCCAGAACCGCATAGTCGATCACCTTCTCGGCGACCAGCGTCAACAGTTCCTCGGTATCGCCCTGACCGTTTTCCGTCCAGCGGAGAAACGGCATCTCCCGGGCCACCCGCTGCAGGAACTCCGCCTGACCGCTGTTGGCCGGCACCTCGATCCAGCCGCTGACCTCCGCCAGCGACTTCGGGCGGGGAGAGCCCAGACGGTAGATGAGCTGTTTACGGGCCAGCTGGTAGGTCGGGGTGAATTGCAGGCGCCGTTTGCGGTCTTCAGTGATGGCAAGACCTGCGGCGGCGAAGTGCGCCTGGCCTCGCGACAGGCGCGCAAGAGAATCACCGATACTTTCCGCTTTGATCACCTTCAGTTCGACGCCGAGTTCATCCGCGAACCCCTTCGCCAGGTCGTACTCGAAGCCGGTCGGCCCCGCCGGCCCCTCGTAGTAGGTGGTGGCGGAATTACGCATGATCACCCGCAGCTCGCCGGAGGCGATCACCCGCTCCAACGCGCTGCGATTGTCCGGCAGACAGCCTGCCAGCAGCGAAAAGGCCAACATGCCGGCGGCGAGTTTGAGTGTGTTACGAAAAACCATGCCTGTTCCGAAAGGTCAAAACTCGTTGTTGTCCGAGCCTGCTGCCAGTATCCTATGCAGCCCTCGGAGAGGTACCGAAGCGGTCATAACGGCGCGGACTCGAAATCCGTTGGGGGCGCAAGCCCCACGTGGGTTCGAATCCCACCCTCTCCGCCATCTCAGAATCCGCCGCGCCGACACCCCTTTGCCTGTTTGGGATCTCTGCGTACGGGGGAAACCGGGGGGCCGGTAGGGTGTGGTGGTCCGCGGATTATGGATCCTAGACCATGCCTTCAATCGCTCCTATAGCATCCGACGGACGGCATTTCGGAGCCGACGGCGGGTGTCTGGTGTGCCTTGATACATATCAAGGAGATAGCGCGGGGGCTTGCCTACCGTGCCTGAAACCCGACCGACGGCGCCAAGGATCCCCGCAACCATGAACCGCACATTCGGACAGTCCATCGCCTACCTGTTCGCCCTGCTCAGTTTCGTGGCCGCAGCCGTTTGCGTGGTCGCTGCCTGGCTCTACCAGGCGGAGTCGGCGACCGATGCGATACGGGGCAGCCTGCTGGCATCTGTTGTCTTCTTTCTGGGCACCGGAACCGTGCTCTACGTCATCGGCACAGCCCGGCTGAAGGGTCTCCTCACCCTTCATCCCGGAACCGACGCCCGGCGCTGACGTCCCGACTTAAGGGGGCGGCGCAGGCGACTACCCGGCGGGATCGGCAACGCGAGCGAAACAGTTCGCCTTGCACCTGCCCCCGTTCTGGTTTAACCTTCCGCGCCTTTATCCGATGGCCTTCGGCGTTCACACACCGCCCGGGGTCAGCGGTAAGTTTTCCGGAGAGGTGTCCGAGCGGTTGAAGGAGCACGCCTGGAAAGTGTGTGTACGTTAATAGCGTACCGAGGGTTCGAATCCCTCCCTCTCCGCCATACAGTGAAACAAGCATACGAGCCGGATAGCACCGGTTTTTAGCGGAGCCCGCCCAGGAGGGATTTGAACCCGACAGAGGGTTCGACCGAATCGCCGGGATGCGATTCGGAACGGCCGCAGGCCGGCCCCGAAGGGGCGGAGGGCAGGATGCCCGGAGTAATCCCTCCCTCTCCGCCAAAAACGAAGCCCGGTCCTGTGACCGGGCTTTTTTGTGTCCGGAGTAACCCCTCCCTCTCCCGCCCGACGTAGCCTGTTCAACCACGGTCCGAGGCCGGCGCGGTGCCGCGGTCTTCCGGTTCCGCCCGGCGTGACAGGTTCTCTGTCACTTCGCGGTAGAGCGCCTCCACCGCCTCCTTGTCACGCCTCTGGTAGTCGGAGCGGCGGACCTCCTCCACCACCCGATCCGCGTGCTGCTGCAGAGAGTCGCGATCCTCGGGCCTTTCCGCGTGTATGGAGATCAGATCGACCGTCTCCAGCAGGCGCAGCATCACCGTGACATGCCTGGCGCCGGAATGCCGGATGGGGTTCAAGGCGACATCGGCCAGTTCGGGAAAGGTGGTCGGCTCGGCAATGACGCGGACCTGCCCATCACGTCCGGCGCGGTAGGGGGAAGGAATCTCCCTGTCGGCGACCTGCGCCAGGCCGCTTCCTATCCAGTCAATGCAGGTCACGGCCGTGAAGGGATCGTTGATACCGGAGGAAAGCGCCCGTACGGCAATGACAGTCAGCTGCTGTAAGGGATACTTCACGTCCTGGGTGGGGATCCGATGCCGGCCAAGCACGAATCGAAAGGCGATCTCCGAAGCTGTCGCGTCGTCACACCGTTCCGGCGGGGAGGCCCGCACCAATACAGTGTCGGTGGTCACGAACTCTCCCGGTGCAATGGCGAGTTGCAGCAGCAACCCTTTGGATTCGGCGATGGCAATGAGTCCTTCGTTGTCGATGGTTTGCAGATAACCGCTCTTCGGGGACCCGACCGGCTTGGAGTGAACCCCTTCGAGGTGCGCTTCGAAGGGCCCTTGCTGTTTTTCGACGACCGCTTTCCCCAGCCTGGCAGGAAACAGGGAGTCGATAACCTCTCCCATCTCCTCCGCGATCGCCGCCGCCAGGTGTTCCGACTGCAGGGAGACCGAGACGTGATGGACGAAGTAGATCAGCACGCCCAGGCTGGCGACTGCGAGCACGATGGCAACGGTGACCGACAGTTGCGGTATGGCGGCCGACCCTTCGCCCCCCTTGACCACCCCGAGCACCAGCAGGCAGTAAAGAAAGGTGGCGACAAACGTCCCCAGGACGACCTGATTGCCGGTGTCGCGCATGAAGCTGCGAAGGATGCGGGGACCGAACTGGGAGGCCGCCAGGGTCATGGCGACGATGGTGATCGAGAAGGTGACGCCGGCCACGGTGATCATCGAGCCGGCGATGGTGGAGAGGATCTCGCGCGCGCCCTGCGGCTCACTCCACCGAAGCCAGATGCTTCCGGCAAGTTCGGGGAACCAGCTGTCCACCGCGGTCGTGAGCAGGGCGAGCAGGCCTGCGGACGCGGTCATCAGCAGCGGTACAAACCAGAGGCTGGTCCGCAGCTCTTGCCAGCCAGTCCGTAGCCGGCTCTTCATGAGGCACCACCTCGCCTGTCAGGAGCGCCAAGTCGCCGGTGCACTGCTGGCGTTCGCGTCCGCTACTGTGGGTGGCCGAAAACAACCGCCACATACACGTCCACCGGTAGAACAAGCGTAGGAGATTCGCCCGTCTTTTCGCCGGTTTGGCCCTCGAATTCGAGGGCAACCTCTGTGACGCAGCCGTCGCGGGGCGGGGGGGGAATTCTTCTGTTCTCCTGCCTGACGGTGCATAATCGCCGCCCATGAATGACGAAAATGCAAAAAAACCCTCCGATCGGTCAGTGATGGTGTGGTACGGCACGGCGGTCTTCGTCAGCTCCGCCTGCCTGATGGTGCTGGAGATCGTCGCGGGACGGCTTATCGCCCCCTATGTCGGGGTCTCGCTCTACACCTGGACCTCCATCATCGGGGTGATCCTCGCCGGGCTTTCGCTCGGCAACTGGCTGGGCGGTATCTGGGCCGATCGCGGCGGTGACGAGCGGGCGGCGGCATTCACCCTGATGCTGGCAGGTCTTTTCTCCGTCGGCGTGCTGCTGGTTCTGACCTTTGTGGCGCCCGTCATCCAGGCGGCACGGGTCAATCTGCTCGGTGCCAGTTTCCTCTACGTCCTGACCCTGTTTTTCGTCCCGGCAGTCCTGCTCGGGGTGGTGACCCCGCTGCTGACCACACTTGCGCTGCAACGTGACTGCCGGTCGGGGCACGTGGTGGGACGGATGCACGCGCTGGCGGCGTTAGGTTCGATCGTCGGCACCTTCCTCACCGGTTACTGGCTGGTCCAGTGGTTCGGCTCGGTACGTATCGTGGTGGGCACCGCGGTTGTGCTGTTCCTGCTGGCCTTGCCGCTGCTGCGCGGGCGGCCAAAAGCACTGCCGGCAACGATGCTGGTGCTGGCGGTGCCCCTGATGATATTGACCGGTGCCCGGCAGGGGTTCGCCGATCCGTGCGAGATCTCCAGCCGCTACTTCTGTATCCGTACCGCGGACGAGCCGGTACCGTTCGGCAGTGCCCGCTCGCTGGTGCTTGATCATCTGATTCACGGCACCAATCATCGCGAGGAGCCGGGCCTGCTGATGGCCCCCTACGTGCAACTGATGGAGGAACTGGTCCGGCAGCGTTTCGATGGGGAGCGCCTGGATGAGCTGCGCTGGTTCTTTATCGGCGGCGGCGCCTACACCCTGCCGCGGGCAGTGCGTGCAAGCTGGGATGGTGCATCGGTCACCGTTGCGGAACTGGACCCGCAGGTGACGCGGGTGGCCGAAGAGCGGCTGTTTCTCGACACCGACGGAATGCGGGTGGTGCACGCCGATGCACGTACCGTCCTCGCCCGTGAGGAGACCCGCTATGACGTGCTGGTGGGAGATGCCTACCACGACATCTCCATTCCCTACCATCTGGTGACCCGCGAGTACGCGGAGCTGGTCAAGGCACGCATGGCGCCGGACGGTCTCTACGTACTCAACGTGCTGGACGCCTTCCCCGACGCGCGATTGGTCAAGGCGATCATGAAAAGCCTGGACTCGGTGTTCCGTCACGTGGACGTCTGGATCGACGAGCTCCCCGAGGTGCCCAACCGTATGACGCTGGTGATCAGCGCCAGCGACGCACACCCGATGCCGGACCAGATATTCTCCCAGGCGGGGATGCCCCGGCAGTGGTTTCGCGTGACAGAGCCAATGCGTCACACCGGAACCGCCTTTGCCGAACTGCCGCTGCTGACCGATGACTACGCCCCCGTGGAGCGGCTCGTCTCCGTGCTGCTTACGGATGAGGAGGGGTTGTAGCCGGCGCTTCTGCACCGATTACCGAGGGGAACCCATGTTCAAGCGTCTTTCGACCCTGTTTTTCATCCTGACGGGGCTGGTTTGGCTGGCCACCGTCCATGCGGCCGATACGCCCGACTTTCTGGTCGGCCCCGAGTGGCTGGAGGAGCACATCGACGAGCCCGGCCTGGTGGTGCTCGATGTCCGGTATCACCCGCACCGCTATTTCACCGTTGGCCACATCGAGGGTGCGGTGCAGGTACAACGCTTCAAGGACTTGGGCGACAACTTCGGTGATCCCATCATGCGCTTCCCGTCGCGGGAGGCGTTCCAAGCCACCCTCCGGCGCTGGGGTGTGAACGACGACTCCACAGTGGTCGTCTACGACGATTCCCGCACGGCGATGGCATCAAGGGTCTATTTTCTGCTCGAACTGTACGGATTCGATGTGGAGCGGGTGAAGATCCTGGACGGCGGCACCATCGAGTGGTCGGCCTTCAACGACCTCTCCAAAGAGCCCGTCATACCGACACCGGGCAATGTCACCCTTAAGCCGGCCGATCCGGCACTCTACGTGGAGTGGGCCGACGTCTACGACGATGTGGTCTCCCGCCGCGATCCGAATGTGATTTTGCTCGATTCGCGGCCGCGCGATATGTACACCGGCAAGGTGGTGCAGCACTCGATTCAGGCGGGCCACATCCCCGGAGCAGTCAACGTGGTCAGCCTCGACGGCACCGACGGCCAGTCGCAGAGATGGCTGCCGCAGGATCGCATCGCCGCCTTGTACGCCGGCATTCCCAAAGAGAGCACGGTCTACGCCTACTGTCATGACGGCTTCCGCATGGGGCTGGCCTATCTCCAGCTGAAGAGCCTTGGGTACAAGGATGTGCGTCTCTATAACGGCGGCTGGTCCCACTGGGGCAATGAACTGACCCTGCCTGTGGTAATGGGTGAGGAGCCGTACGACGCCGACTACAGCCTTTGAGCGGGATAACAACGCCTCTATCAAAAGGGGTGGGCGCTGCTTCCGGCGGGCTGCTGTGGCTTACTGAGGTGCGGCCGTGGTGGAGAACGACGATTGGCAACTGCGGTCCCGCATCAGGGCGAGATGCCGACCGACTTCCCGGAGCCGGTTCGTGGCCTACGGCCGGCCGCCTGCGGGTTGTGCCACCCGGGGCAATATGCAGCGAAGCTTTCCTCAGTGGCGTTGATTGCGTGAGACTGTCATGTACGCGGTCACCGGCGTAGCGTCCACACCATCGCGCGCGCGGCGGAGGCCAACAACTGTGCCGTCGAACAACGGTGGATGCGATGGGGCAGTTACAGGGGCTGGCCCGCGACCTGGAACGGGCCGTCGCCCATTTCAAGACCTGATCGGGTAGCCGGCCGCAGGGCTGTGATGCCGTTGTCCGCCGGGTGACTTGCGCCTCGCCTTGTGCCTTGCTACTGTCCGGCCTCCGGAAAACCCTGGTCGCCGTTCAGGGTCCAAGCTGTTCAATGGCGGACCCGTCGGTCCCCCCGCAACGATAAACTGTGAACCCCGTCAGGCCCGGAAGGGAGCAGCGGCAGCAGTGGACTCGGGTGCCGGGGTGTGGCTGGCGGGAACGCCACCCTTATTGAAGTCGGGACAGGTCCATCCGGGACTTCCCCGACCCGGAAACCGAAAACGTGGGTTCCGGTTTCCTCACATTTCTGCCGCTACGCGCCGGAAATGGCGGCACATCCGTGTGCCGCGGCAAGCCCGTGCCTGGGTGCCCCCAATAGTGGTATCGCCGGTATAAGCCGCGGGGGCGCTCCGGTATACTGCCGCTTTTCCGCCGCATCGCTTCCGCCCATGAGCTATCAGGTCCTCGCACGCAAGTGGCGTCCCCGTTCTTTCCCCGAGATGGTGGGGCAGGAGCATGTGTTGCGCGCGCTGATCAACGCGCTGGACAACGATCGGCTGCACCACGCCTTTCTGTTTACCGGCACCCGCGGGGTGGGCAAGACCACCATCGCCCGCCTACTCGCCAAGTCACTCAACTGTGAGAAGGGGCCGACCTCCTCCCCCTGCGGCGAATGCAGCGCCTGCCGGGAGATCGACGAGGGGCGTTTTGTGGACCTCATCGAGGTGGATGCGGCCTCCCGTACCAAGGTGGAGGACACCCGCGAACTGCTGGACAACGTGCAGTACGCCCCCACCCGCGCCCGCTACAAGGTGTACCTCGTCGACGAGGTGCACATGCTCTCCACCCACAGCTTCAACGCGCTCCTGAAGACCCTGGAGGAGCCGCCGCCCCACGTGAAGTTCCTGCTGGCCACCACCGATCCGCAGAAGTTGCCGGTGACCATCCTCTCCCGCTGCCTCCAGTTCAATCTGAAGCGGCTGCCGCTGGAGTCGATTCGCGATCACCTCGCCCGCATCATGGAAGCGGAGGGGGTGGAGAGCGAGCCGGCCGCCCTGACGGCGATCGCCCGCGCTGCGGACGGCAGCATGCGCGACGCCCTGAGCCTGCTCGATCAGGCGATCGCCTTCGGCGGCGGGCGGCTGGGGGCGGGCGAGGTGCGCGAGATGCTCGGCACCATCGACCGGGATCGTATCTTCGCCCTACTCGACGCCCTGGCCGATCGGGAGGGTGCGAGACTGCTGGCGGAGGCGGGTCAACTGGCGGAGCAGGCCCCCGATTTCGCCGGTGTGCTGACGGAACTCAACTCCACGCTGCACCGGGTTGCCCTGGTGCAGGCGGTGCCGGAGGCGGGTGCGGGCGAGGAGGCGGAGGCGGTCTCCGCACTGGCACGGCGGCTCGCGCCGGAGGATGTGCAGCTTTTCTATCAGATCGGCATCATCGGCACCCGCGATCTGCCCCTGGCGCCGGACCCGCGCACCGGCTTTGAAATGGTGCTGCTGCGGATGCTGGCATTCCGGCCGGAGGGCGATGCGGGACCGGGTGCCGGGGCCCGGAAGCGGACCGGAGCCTCGCCGGCCGCACCCGCGGCACCGGCGCGCTCTGCCGAATCGGCCCGGCCCCCCGTGCCCGCCCATGAATCCACCCCCGAGTCGTCCGCGCGGGAGAGCCGACCGACGCTACCCGCCGAGCCACCGCGCCCGCACAGGGCGCCGGAACCGACCGCGGAACCGGCGGTGTGCGGCGAACCGGCCACCCGAACCGAAGCTTCCAGGCCGGCGGTGGTAGAGTCGAAGGATCTGGACTGGCCGGTACTGGCGGCGGCCCTGCCGTTGGCCGGCATGTCGCGCCAACTCGCCATGCATTGCACACTCGCCTCCACGGATCGGGAGCATATCGCGCTGGTGCTGTCGAAGAGCTTTGAGCAGTTGCTGGGCGACCAGCGGCGCGAGGCGCTGCGTCAGGCGCTGGAGGAGTATCTGGGGCGGCCGTTGCGGTTGACGATCTCCGTCGGTGAGGCGGCGGGGGAGACCCCGAACCAGGTGGCGCGGCGGCGCGCCGACGAGCGGCAGCAGACGGCGGAGGCGGCCTTTGCCGAGGACCCGAACGTGCAGGGGCTCGTCGAGCGGTTCGACGGCGAGATCGTGGCGGGCAGTGTGCGGCCGATCGACTGACGAGTCCCCGATGGGCGAGAACTTATAAACTGTTTGCAACCAACTCTTTTCCGAACGAGGTTTTTTCATGAAAGGTGGAATTGGCAATCTGATGAAGCAGGCGCAGAAGATGCAGGAGGACATGCAGCGTCTGCAGGAAGAGCTCGCCAACATGGAGGTCACCGGTCAGGCGGGCGGCGGCATGGTCAGCGTGGTGATGACCGGCCGTCACGACCTCAAGCGGGTCAGCATCGACGACAGCCTGATGCAGGATGACAAGGAGATGCTGGAGGATCTGGTGGCGGCGGCGGTGAACGACGCGGTACGCCAGCTGGAGAAGACCTCCCAGGAGCGCATGTCCGGTCTCACCGCCGGCCTCAACCTGCCCGGCGGGATGAAATTCCCATTTTGAACTTCGTTGTAGAGATCGCGAAGAAAAGCTCCTCTCGCAAAGACGCCGAGCACGCAAAGGGAAAGACGATCAACCCGCACCTACCACCAGGAACCGGGGTTTTGGGCCGGCCGGCAAGTTTTGCAGGCAAATGGTTTCAAGGACCGGACATGCGTTAAACCTGGCGGTCTGTCCCGAAGTGAAATGAACTGAATTCTTGGCGTGCTTGGCGCTCTTTGCGAGAGCAATTTCCTTAAGGTAAATGCAAACCCGGATGTCCACACTCCCCCCGCTGCTCAACCGTCTGACCGAGGCGCTGCGTTGCCTCCCCGGGGTCGGCCCCAAGTCGGCCCAACGCATGGCCTTCCACCTGTTGGAACGGGATCGGGAGGGGGCTGTGCGACTGGCCGATGCGCTGCGTGAGGCGGCAGAGAAGATCGGCCGGTGCGGCCAGTGCCGCACCCTGAGCGAAACCGAGACCTGCCAAACCTGCGCCGATGTGCGGCGGGACCGCTCGCTGCTCTGCGTGGTGGAGTCGCCGCTGGATGTGCAGGCGATGGAGCAGGCTACCGGTTTTCGCGGGCTCTATTTCGTACTGATGGGCCATCTGTCGCCCCTGGACGGCATCGGGCCGGAGGAGATCGGTCTGGATCGGCTGGAGGCGCGACTCGATGGCGGCGAGGTCAAGGAGATCATCCTCGCCACCGGTTCGACCGTGGAGGGGGAGGCGACCGCCCACTTCATCGGCGAGATGGTCGCCGCGCGCGGCATCCGGGTGACGCGGCTCGCCCACGGCATTCCCCTGGGCGGCGAACTGGGTTACGTGGACAGCGGCACACTGTCGCACGCCTTCAACGGCCGGCGGGAGTTGGGATAACAATCCATATTGAGTTCACCTCAGAGACACGGAGGACCTGAGGGCCGTATTCTCTGTGTCTCTGAGGTGAATTTACTGTTCAGGTTTGTTGTTCGATATCCGTTCCATCGTCGCCGCTGCCTGACCTGCGATCCCCTTGAACCGCTTGTAGGTCGCCTCCTCCAGGGTGCAGGCCTGCGTATGGCGGTCGGCGTAGAAGATCCCCACCGGTTTACCCTTCACGAACACCGACATCGCAAAAAAGCTGTTGATGCGGATCAGCTTCTGGACGTTGTTCGGCACCAGCGGCCAGAAACGGGCGCGATTGCCGTCGTTCACCCAGATTGCCTGGGGCTTGTCCAGCAGCCGCGCGAAGAGGTTGACACCGTCAATGTCGATGGCGAAGCGGTTGAACAGCGGGTCGTTGTCGCTACCGAGGATGCTGCGCGCCTTCAGCTCGCCGCGGTCCGGGGTCAGCATGGCGAACACCACCCGGTTGAGTCCCAGTCCGTCGTGCATACCCTCCATGGCGATCGCCAGCGCCTGATGCAGTGACAATTCGCCATCGAGGTTGCCGAGCGCGGCGTAGCTCCGGCGGAACACGTCGGTTCTCGGGGCCAGGCAGAAGGGCGGCGGCCGTCCATCGCCCGTTGCGGCTTGCCCTGCCGCCGGCTTCACCTCGCCCGGTTTCTGCCGGGCGACGGTGATGACCGGTGCCCCGGGCGGCAGCAGAAGCAGCGCCGCGGCCGGCAGGGCCTGGTACTCCTCGCTGGCGCGGGCCGCTTCGACAGCCGTCATGTGTATCCGCCGGGTGATCTCGTCCAGGTCGCGGTGCAGATACTCGGTGGCCTGTTCCAGGACCGAGGTGACCGAAGGACGGTACCACCCGCGGCGCGCCTTGCGGGCGAGTTGCACCGCCAGCATGATGCCGAGCACACGGTGCTTCTGGGCGTTTTCCGGGTGCAGGCTGTCGATCAGCAGGCTGGGCAACCGCCAGCGTTGGGCCAGTCCCATGGTGAGCTGATCGAGGCCGAAGCCGAGCACCACGTACTGGGCCTCCTCCGGCTCCATGCCCTCGTGCTGGGTCAGGGTCTCGATCTGGAGCATCTTCTTCGGCGCGAAGCGCCACAACAGCATCTCGCCCACGTTGTGGAGCAGGGTGACCATGAAGATCTCGTCCGGCTCCATATCCTTGCGCAGCCGCGCCCAGTCGTAGGCCTGTGTGGCGGCGTGATAGGCGTGGGAACAGGACTCCAGCAGATGGCGGCGCACCAGTGGTTCCTTCACGGTTCCCATCGTCGGCACGCCCCGGTGGAGATCACGCACCCGGCTGAGTCCCAGCATCATCACCGCATGGGTGACGGTGGTCACTTCGGTGCGCAGGTGCTTGTGGTCCACTGCACTGACCTGTCTCAGCAACCGGATGGTCAGTGCCGGATCCCGCTCGATGACCGCCGCCAGCCGTTCCACCGGCACGTTCTCGTCAAGGGAGAGCCGCGCCAGGATTTCCAGATTCTGGTCGAGCGCAGGCAACTCCGCCCCTTCGAGGCGATCCACCCATTTGTTAAGGGCTTTCGGCATCCCTCCCACTCCTGCCGCAACGCAAGATTTGTATTATGGAATGGAATGGTAGGTAAGACATAGTGTTTGGAAGGGAGCCGTGTGCTTGCGTGGATTTGAGTGAAATGCGACTATTCCCGCTCGCTTTTCCCCTGTTCGGGCACCGCCGGGTGCAGCCGAACTCCGATAAGCCGCGCCGGCTTTGAGTTTGAGGGAACATCAGGAGTAATAAGGAACCCGGTCGATGAAGCTCATAATCGGCATCATCGTTGTCGCGGTGTGCGTGTTCGGTGGCTTCGTGCTGTCGGGCGGGCATCTGCTCGCGCTCTATCATCCGCCGGAGCTGATCATCATCGGCGGCGGAGCGCTCGGCGCCTTCGTCATCGCCAACCCCCCCCACGTCATCAAGGCGGTCTCCAAGGGCGTCCCGGGGCTGGTGAAGGGGGCTCGCTACAGGAAGCAGGACTACATGGACCTGCTCAGCCTGATGTACGACCTGTTCACCAAGGCGCGCAAGGAAGGGCTGATGGCGCTGGAGAACGATGTCGAGGAGCCTGATCAGAGCGAGATATTCAAGAAGTACCCGCACATCATGGCCGATCATCACGTGGTCGATTTCATCTGCGACTACCTGCGCTTGATGGTGGGCGGCAGCATGAACCCGTTCGAGCTCGAGAACCTGATGGACCTTGAACTGGAAACCCACCACCACGAAGCTGTGGGGCCGGGGGAGTCGGTGACCACCATGTCCGACGGTCTGCCCGGTTTTGGTATCGTCGCCGCGGTCATGGGCGTGGTGATTACCATGGGCTCACTGAATGAGCCACCGGAGGTCCTGGGCCTCAAGATTGGTGCGGCGCTGGTGGGTACCTTCCTCGGTATCCTGCTCGCCTACGGCTTCGTCGGCCCGATGGCGGCGGCGCTCAAGCACAAGGCTGAGGAAGAGACCAAGTTCCTCGAGTGCGTCAAGGTGTGCATCCTTGCCACCCTCAACGGCTACACCCCGCAGATTGCCGTCGAGTTCGGCCGCAAGGTTCTGCCCTCCACGGTCCGCCCCGGCTTCCTGGAGCTGGAGGAACACGTGAAAGGGCGCAAGGCCTGATCGCGACAGCGTCCCCCTGACCCATGCCGGCGAACGAAAAAAAGCAGCCGATCGTCGTCAAGAAGATCAAGAAGGGCGGCCACGCTCACCATGGCGGTTCTTGGAAGGTGGCCTATGCCGACTTCGTCACCGCCATGATGGCCTTCTTCCTGCTCATGTGGCTGCTCGGCAGTACCACCGACGAGCAGCGCGCAGGTATCGCCGACTACTTTGAGAATCCCAGCGCGGTGGAGGGGCGGAAAGGGCTGACCACCAGCGTCATTGAAATGGGCGGCGCCCTGGAGATCCCGCGCGGGGAGGGTGAACCGCTGAAGGACACCTCCCTGGAGCTCTCGCCGGAGGAGATGGCGAAGCTTATGGAGGATCAGACCCGCCTCGATCAGCTGATGGAGATGCTCAAGGCGGAGATCGAGAAAAATCCGGCCCTGAGCGAGTTCAAGGACCAGGTGCTGCTCGATATCACCAGCGAAGGACTGCGCATTCAGATCGTGGACAAGGAGGGGCGCCCCATGTTCGACCTCGGGAGCACCCGCCTGAAGAGCTACACGCAGGTGATCCTGCAGGAGATCGCCAAGATTATCGATCAGGTCCCGAACCACGTCAGCATCAGCGGTCACACGGACGCCAGGCCCTACAGCCGTGATCGCCGGGACTACAGCAACTGGGAACTCTCCACCGATCGCGCCAACGCGGCGCGCCGTGAACTGGTCGAAGGCGGCATGGGAACCCATAAAATGGGTCGGGTGGTGGGGCTCTCCTCGTCGGTACTGTTCAACGATCAGGACCCTTACGACCCCATCAACCGGCGTATCAGCATCGTTGTCCTGAATCGCGCCACTGAGCGGGCGATCGGCCTGCTGGGTGACGATCCCGCTCCACAGGATGCCGCCCCGGAAACCGTTCCGGTGGATTCTCCGGTAGCACCTCGGGGTGAGGCCGCGCCGCTCATGGCGCCGGTTGCCGTGCCGCCCGGGCGCACCCCGGCTATTGATGCGGAGCGGGCGGGAGGCGATCTGGAGCAGATGTTCGAGCAGGTGCTCGGGCCGCCCGGTCAGTAGTCGAGGGCGGGCAGCCGTTCATTTTCGGCGACGATTCGCCGGTAACTCTCGAGCCTGGGGGGGGCAATTGTTCCCGCTGCCACGGCCGCTTCGATCGCGCACCCCGGTTCCCCCTCGTGGCGGCAGTCCCGGAATCGGCACCGCCCGAGGTAGGGCTGAAACTCCCGAAATCCGTTTGCCACCGTCTCTGGTGCCAAGCACCAGAGACGGAAATCCCGCACGCCCGGCGAGTCGATGATCGCACCGCCGTCCGGCAGGTGGTAGAGCCGGGAGGCGCTGGTGGTATGGCGTCCGAGACCGGTCGCGGTCGAAATCGCCCCAATGCGTACCTCTGCCTCCGGGACCAGCGCTGCCACCAGGGAGGATTTGCCGGCCCCCGATTGCCCGACGAAGACCGAAGTCTGACCACGGAGGGCAGCGTTCAGGGTATCCAGTCCGTGGGCCTCGCGCGAACTGGACAACAGCAGGTCGTAGCCAATCGTTCGGTACACCTCCAACGCCCGTTCGGCTGCACGTCGCTCCTCCGGGTTGAGGAGATCCACTTTGGTCAACACCACCGCCGGGCGGATGCCGGTCGCCTCGGCGGCGACGAGATAGCGGTCGATGAGCTCCGTGCTGTAGACGGGCAGCGGGGCCGCGACCACGAGAATTCGATCCACGTTGGCAGCCAGCGGACGCTGGGAGCCGTCGACGTCATGCCGTGCCAGGAGCGTCGTGCGCGGCTCGCGGCCTGCGATCACCCCCTGATCACCCTCGAGCATCCAGGTGACCCGGTCGCCCACGACGACCAGTCCGTGACGCCGGGGAACCAAGCAGATACGGCGCGCACCATCGGCTCCCTCCACCTCCACGGTTGCACCGTGTGCCGCCACCACCAGGCCGGGGAACAGGGGGGCTTGGGATTGGCCGGTGAGTTGGTCCACACGCGCCTCAGCACGGCGGCGGCGCGACTCCCGAATGCGGGCGACATGGTCCGGACGTGGACGGGAGGGACGTTTCGCCATCTCCTTACCGCTCTCCATTCGGTGCTATACGACCCACACTCCACCCCTCATTTCATTCAGGCCAGCAGGGTATCGATGCGGGCGGCACAGATGAAGTCGTTGGGCGAGAGCCCGCCAATGGCATGGGTGCTGTAACGCACCGTGCAGCGGTTGTAGCCGACCGCCAGGTCGGGGTGGTGATCCTCGCGGTGGGCAATCCACGCCAACGCGTTGACGAAAGCCATCGTCTCGTGGAAGTTCTTGAAGCGGAACTCCCGGCTGATGGAGCGCCTCTCGGCGTCCGCCTGCCAGTCGCTCACCTGTGTCAGCAGCCGGTCGGCCTCGGCCGGGGAGAGGGGAGATATGCCCCCTTCGCACGGTACGCAATGCTGCTTCTCCAGATCGTCCGCCATCACGCTCTCCTCCATTATTCATCCGCATCTACGGCATCTTAGCGGAGAGGTGGGCCACCCGCACCGGCGCCGGGGGGTGGGAGTCGTGAAAGGCGGAGAAGAGGGGATCGGGTGTCAGGGTGGAGGCGTTGTCCCGATAGAGTTTCACCAGCGCCTGAATCAGGTGTCCCGCCCCGCTCACCTCCGCGGCGTAGGCGTCGGCCTCGAATTCGTGCCGGCGCATCAGTCCCGCCATCACCGGCTGCAGAAAAAAGGTGAAGACCGGTGAGACGAGCAGGAACAGGGCCAGTGCCATGTGCACCGAAGGTGTGGAGGCGCCGAGCCCCACGTAGAACCAGGGCTGTTGCGTCAGCAGACCGAGCACGGCCAGACCGGCCAGCGTCAATCCGGCCAGGGTGGCGACCCGCTTGGCCACATGACGGCGGCGGAAGTGTCCCAGTTCGTGGGCCAGCACCGCTTCGATCTCCTCGGGTTTCAGGGTTTCGAGCAGCGTGTCGAAAAAGACGATGCGTTTGTTGCGGCCGATCCCGGTGAAGTAGGCGTTTCCGTGGGCGGAACGGCGGGAACCGTCCATGACGTAGATGCCGCTGGCGGTGAAGCCGCTCCGATCGAGCAACCGTTCAATGCGCCGGGTGAGCGTTTCGTCCTCCAGTGGGATGAATTTGTTGAAGAGCGGGGCGATCACGGCAGGATAGGCCCACAGCATCAGCAGGCTGAAGCCCATCCACACCCCCCACACGTAGAGCCACCACAGGGGGCCGGTCTCCCGCATCAGCCAGACGACCACCGCCGCCAGAGGTGCGCCGATGAGGAGCAGCAGCAGAATCTGCTTGAACAGATCGCTGGCGAACAGCCCCGGCCCGGTGCGGTTGAAACCGAAGCGCTGTTCGATGGTGAAGGTGCGCCAGAGGGTGAACGGTAGCTCCAACGCTCCCTGGATCAGAAAGATGCTGAGCAGGAATCCGGTGCCCAGGGCGACCGGCCCCAGACCGGTTCCACGCCAGGCGTCGTCAAGGAGTGCCAGGCCGCCGCCCAGTGTCCAGGCGAGCAGTACGACCGCTCCGAACACGGCCTCCGCCATGCCCATCCGGGTGCGGGCGGCGGTGTAGTCGGCCGCGCGGCGGTGGGCCGCAATGGGAATGCGCTCACGAAACGCTTCGGGAACCTGGTCCCGGTGGGCAGCGACCCGCACCACGTGACGGCGGGCGAGCCAGAGCTGGACGGTGGTCGCAAGCAGCAGGGCTGCCAGGAATACGACGGATAGGGTATTCATATGACCAATTGTATCAATTTGAATTGGAGACGAGGCTTGCCGTGCCGTCCGGCAGCGGCGAAAAGCTTCCCCGCATGGCCTGCCAAGCACGGCTTGTGCGAAGCCGGCTCCTTAGGATTTCCCTGTTAGAATGGCTGCGCCGACAACCAATCAATAATCAGGGACTGTACCGATGCCACAGCACCCCGACAATCTCGTCTGGATAGACCTCGAGATGACCGGACTGGAACCCGACAGTGACCGGATCATCGAAATCGCCACCATCGTCACGGATAGCCAGCTTAACGTGCTTGCGGAAGGTCCGGTGCTTGCCATCCACCAATCCGACGAGGTGCTGGTGGGCATGGATGAGTGGAACACCCGCCAGCACGGCGAATCAGGCCTCGTCCAGCGGGTGCGCGAGAGCCGGATCGACGAGCGGGAGGCGGAAGAGCAGACACTCGCCTTTCTGCGGGAGTGGGTGCCGGAGCGCAAGTCTCCCATGTGTGGCAACAGCATCTGCCAGGATCGGCGCTTCCTGGTGCGCGGGATGCCGCGCCTGGAGGCGTATTTCCACTACCGCAATCTGGATGTCAGCACCCTGAAGGAGCTGGCCCGCCGCTGGAATCCCCGGGTTTATGACGCCTTCAAGAAGGAGGGCGCCCATCTGGCGCTGGCGGACATCCGGGAGTCGATCCGCGAACTGGCCCACTACCGTGAACACCTCTTCACGTAGTTATACCGCGTGACCGCTTGCCTACGTACCCGGGCGCGGGGGAAGATAGGTGCACGGGAAAGTCAAAGTCTTGACGCGTCAAGCTGCCGCCAGTCGAGCGGGGAGGGACAGCTCTCCAACGGGTCTTCTGCCGGGCTGCCGGCTTATTGACACGCGGCCAATCAACTGCCCGGTTCGGCAAGCTGCTTAGTAGTTATCTTTTTGTAGTTTAAAGAATTTTGTTCGTCGGCACGTGGCTTGCTTGGGAGCCATGAACGAATGAGGTGATCGAATGGCGACGAAAGACAAGGGCGAGGATCTGGACCTGGATGCAAAGAAGCCGGGTAACAAGAAACTCCTGATCCTCTACATCATCATCGGCCTGTTGGTGGTCGGAATGGGTACTGTCACTGCGCTGTTGCTGATGGGCGGCGAGGGGCAGCCCTCTCCCGAGGCGGCCGTCGCCTTCAAGGAGCCGAACTATCTGCCGCTCGAAAAGCTGACCGTGAACTTCAGTGCCAGGGGGCCGGCGCGCTTCCTGCAGGTGGATATTCAGGCGATGTCCACTGACAAAGCCGCGCTGAAGGCGATCGAGACCCACATGCCGATCATCCGCAATGACATCCTGCTGCTGCTCGGCACCCAGTCATTCGAGGAGATCAGCACGCGCGCAGGCAAGGAAAAGTTGCGTACCGATGTTCAGGACACCATCAACCGGATCCTTGCCGAACGCACCCCACCCGGTAAGGACGGACAGGTGTCGCCGCCGGTTATCGAGGCGGTCTATTTCACCAATTTTGTGATGCAGTAAAGCACGATGGCCATTAACGACCTCCTCTCCCAAGACGAGATCGACGCCCTCCTCCACGGTGTGACCGACGGGGATGTCGATACCGCGGGTGATGACGACTTCGAAGACAACTCGGTCCGCAACTACGACTTCGCCAGCGAGGACCGCATTGTCCGTGGTCGCATGCCGACCCTGGAGATGGTCAACGAACGTTTTTCACGCCACTTCCGCATCAGCCTGTTCAACATGCTGCGCCGCTCGGCGGAGATATCGGTGGGCGGCGTGGAGATGATGAAGTTCTCCGAGTACATCCACACCCTGTTCGTCCCCACCAGCCTCAACATGATCAAGATAAAGCCGCTGCGGGGCACCGGGCTTCTGGTGCTCGACCCGAAGCTGGTTTTCATCGTGGTGGACAACTTCTTCGGCGGTGACGGCCGTTACCACGCCAAGATCGAGGGCCGCGAGTTCACGCCGACCGAACAGCGGGTGATCCAGATCCTGCTGAACCTGGCCTTCGGCGATCTGCGCGAAGCGTGGGCGCCGGTGATGAAGATGGAATTCGAGTACAGCAACTCGGAAGTTAACCCCCAGTTCGCCAACATCGTCAGCCCCAGTGAAGTGGTGGTGGTTTCGAAATTCCATGTGGAACTGGAGGGGGGCGGCGGCGACATGCACGTGACCACCCCCTATTCGATGCTCGAGCCCATTCGCGAAATCCTCGACGCCGGTGTGCAGTCCGATCGTACCGACGTGGACGAACGCTGGCTGGTCGCCTTGCGCGAGGAGGTCAAGAGTGCAGAGGTGGAACTCGACAGCACCCTGGCCGAGGCACAACTCACGCTGCGAGAGATCCTGCGCATGAAGCCGGGCGACATCATTCCGATCGAGATGCCGGAACTGGTCACGCTGCGTGCCGAGGGAATCCCGATGTTCCGCGGGCAACTCGGCGTTTCGGAGGACGCGTGGGCGATCAAGATCGCCAAGACCATTGAGCGGCCGGTTCAGAGCCGCTAATGGTGCAGCACACATCCTGCTAGAGGAGCAAGCCATGAGCGAAGAGAACGAAACCGAAGAAGCCATGGATGACGATTGGGCGGCTGCGTTCGCCGAACAGGCTGTGGCGGAGAGTGGGAGCCCGGAACCCGAGGAGGCGCCACAAGCCGACTATCAGCGGGCCGAACTTACGCCGCTTGAGGACGAAAGTCCCGGAATCGGGGCAAACGAGGCCAATCTGGATGTCATCCTGGACATCCCGGTCACTATCTCCATGGAGATCGGACGCACCAAGATCAATATCCGTAACCTGCTGCAGTTGAACCAGGGCTCGGTGGTCGAACTCGACCGGCTGGCCGGAGAGCCGCTCGACGTACTGGTCAACGGCACCCTGATAGCCCACGGTGAGGTGGTGGTGGTGAACGAGAAATACGGTATTCGTCTCACTGACGTCATCAGCCCGGCGGAGCGGGTGAAGAAGCTCAAATGAACCGACTGTGTGCCCGCTTGTTGGTGCCGCTTTCCATCGCCCTGCCGGCCCTGGCTGCGGCGGCGGAGCAGAAACGGCCGGCGATACCGGAACCACTCGGCACCGGCAGCTTGTTACAGATGATTGTCGCCCTGGCGGCGGTGCTGGCCGCCATCGGCCTGCTCACCTGGGCCATGCGGCGCTTCGGTTCCCTGCAGAGCGGCGCCGGGGGCGGTGTGCGGTTGATTGGCGGCATCTCGGTCGGCAACCGCGAGCGGGTGGTGCTGGTGCAGGTGGGCGAACAGCAACTCCTGATTGGCGTTGCGCCGGGCCGGGTGAATACCCTTCATGTCCTGGAAAAACCGATCACCCTGGAGGGCCAGGCGAACGGAAGTTTCGCCGAGCGCCTCGCCACCGCGATGAAGCGCCAGGGGAAGTCGCCGTGATGCGTCTGTGGGCTCTGTTTTTGCTGTTGCTGTTGCCGGCCGCCGGCTTTGCCGAGGAGGGGCTGCGCGCGGTGACGGTGACCACGGCCGATGACGGCAGTCAGACCTACAGCCTGAGTATTCAGGTGCTGCTGCTGATGACGGCGCTCACCTTCCTGCCCGCCGCCGTGATGATGATGACCGCCTTCACACGCATCATCATCGTGTTGGCGATCCTGCGCCAGGCGATTGGACTGATGCAGGCACCCTCCAGTCAGGTGCTGGTGGGCATGTCGCTGTTTTTGACCTTCTTCGTCATGGCGCCGATCTTCGATCGGGTACATGACGAGGCGCTCCAACCCTATTTCCAAGATCAGATATCCCTCCCCGACGCACTGGTCGCGGGCGGCGTGCCGCTGCGCGAATTCATGCTCGGCCAGACCCGTGAGAGCGATATCGCCTTCTTTACTGACCTCTCCGGCACGGATGGCTTCGACAATCCGGAATCGGTGCCGATGAGCGTTCTGGTGCCGTCGTTTGTCACCAGCGAGCTGAAGACTGCCTTTCAAATAGGGTTCCTGCTGTTTATCCCGTTTCTCATTATCGATTTGGTGGTGGCGAGCGTGCTCATGTCGATGGGCATGATGATGCTGTCGCCGATGATCGTCTCGCTGCCGTTCAAGATCATGCTGTTTGTCCTGGTGGACGGCTGGTCGCTGGTGATGGCGACGCTCGCCTCCAGTTTCTATGTGTAGGTTGCGCCCATGACCCCGGACACAGTACTGACGGTTTTTCAGGAAGCGCTGGAGATCATCCTCGCCCTGATCATGGTCATCCTGTTGCCGGCACTGGCGGTCGGTCTGCTGGTCGCCATCTTTCAGGCGGCCACCCAGATCAACGAAATGACGCTGAGCTTCATCCCCAAACTGCTGGTAACCCTCGGGGTTCTGATGATCGCCGGCCCCTGGATGCTGCAGGTGTTGCTGGATTTTACCCGGGCGCTGGTGCGAAACATTCCGATGCTGATTGGGTGACGCGGTGAACCTGAGCGCGGCAGAGTTTACCGGGATGATTTCGGCCTATCTCTGGCCTTGGTTCCGCGTCGGAGCCATGTTCCTGGCGGCTCCGGTCACCGGCTCAATGAGCGTGCCCATGCGGGTGCGCCTGGTGCTGGGACTGGCGGTGACCGCCGTCATCGTTCCGCTGCTCCCCCCGCCACCGGCGGTGGACCCGTTCAGCCTGCCGGCGATTACCATCATCTTCCACCAGATTTTGATTGGTGTGGCGATGGGGTTCGCCCTGCAACTGGTGTTCAGCGCCATCATCACAGGCGGCCAGGTGATCGCGATGCAGATGGGGCTCGGTTTCTCGCTGATGGTGGACCCGCAGAACGGCGCTCAGGTCCCGGTGCTCAGTCAGCTCTACCTCATTCTCGCAACACTGCTGTTTCTCGGTTTCGACGGCCACCTGGCGATGATCCAGTTGCTGGTCGAGAGTTTCCGCGTCCTCCCCGTCGGGCCAGCCGGTATCGGCACCGCCGGATTTTGGGAACTGGTCAACTGGGGCAGCCGGATGTTCGCCGGCGGGGTATGGCTGGCGATTCCGGCAGTCGCAGCCCTGCTGGTGGTGAACACGGCATTCGGCGTCATGGCGCGTTCGGCGCCCCAGTTCAACATCTTCGCCATCGGCTTCCCGGTGGCGATGCTGATGGGCTTTATCGTGATCCTGTTTGTTTTGCCGACGGTGGTTCCCCAGTTCACCCTGCTGGTGAGCGAGGTGTTCGACCTCATCGGCCAGATCCTGGGACTGGAGGTCTGAAATGGCCGAAAGCGACGGACAGGAACGCTCGGAGGAGCCTACCAGTAAACGCTTGCACGAGGCCCGCGAGAAGGGCCAGATCCCGCGTTCGCGCGAGCTGAACACCTTCTCGGCGATGATCATCGCCTCCGCCGCCTTTCTCATGATGGGCGGCAAATTGATGGAGTATCTCACCGACCTGCTGCGCGACCGGCTCACCCTCAGCCGCGAAGAGATCTTCGATGCCGAGGCGGCGCCGGCCCATTTTTTGGATGCGGTGGCCAATACGGTGCTTGCGTTTGCCCCGTTTTTCGCACTGATGGTGCTGGCGGCGGTGATCGCCGGTATCGCCCTCGGCGGCGGCAGTTTCTCGGGCCAGGCCATCGCACCGAAGTTCAGCAAGCTGGACCCTGTTAAGGGGCTGGGCCGCGTCTTCTCCTGGAAGGGGTTGATGGAGGTGGGCAAGGGGCTCGGCAAGTTTTTCCTGATCGGTGCGGTGGCGGCGCTCTTTCTGAGTGCCCAGGCGGGCACGCTGCTGAACCTGGGCAACGAGCCGGTCCTGCAGGCGTTGGCCCATATGGGGGATTTCGTCGCCTGGTTTTTCCTGGCGGTCAGTCTTGCGCTGATTGTGGTGGTGGCGATTGACGTGCCGTTCCAGCTATGGGACCACAAGCGCCAGCTCAAGATGACCAAGCAGGAGGTCAAGGAGGAGCACAAGCAGACCGAAGGCAGCCCGGAAGTGAAGGGACGCCAGCGCCAGATTCAGCGCGAAATGGCGCGCCGCCGCATGATGGCCGAGGTGCCTGCCGCCGATGTGGTGGTGACCAACCCGACCCACTACGCGGTGGCGCTGCGTTACCAGCAGGAGAAGATGGACGCACCGGTGGTGGTGGCCAAAGGGGCCGATTTGGTGGCGGCGCAGATCCGCTCCATCGCGACCGAACACGACGTGCCGATCGTCTCGGCACCGCCGCTGGCGCGGGCGCTGTTTCACAGTGCCGAACTCAACGAACCGATTCCGGGCGGGCTCTACCGCGCGGTGGCCCAGGTGCTGGCCTATGTCTATCACCTGCGCCAGGGACCGATGTACGACCACCGCGGTACGGTGGATTTCGAAAAGCTGGAGATCCCCGAAGAGTTGCGGCGGGACTCATGACCTGTTGGATATGTGATGGCTGACGTACCGGCACAACCGGCAAACATTCTCACCACACTGCGGGTGCTCGCGGGCAGCGGGCTCGGCGCGCCGGTGGTGGTGCTCATGCTGCTGGCGATGGTGGTGCTGCCGCTGCCGCCGTTCCTGCTGGACGTCTTCTTCACCTTCAACATCACCTTGTCCCTGATCATCCTGATGGTGGCCATCTATGCGATGCGGCCGCTCGACTTCGCCATCTTCCCGATGATCCTGCTGGTGGCGACGCTGCTGCGCCTGGCGCTCAACGTCGCCTCGACCCGCGTGGTGCTGCTGGAGGGCCATTCCGGACCGGGGGCGGCCGGACAGGTGATCCAGTCCTTCGGTGAGTTTGTCATCGGCGGAAACTATGCGGTGGGCCTCATCGTCTTCGTCATCCTGGTGCTGATCAATTTTGCCGTGGTGACCAAGGGCGCCGGGCGCATTTCGGAAGTGAGCGCCCGCTTCACCCTCGACGCCATGCCGGGCAAGCAGATGGCCATCGACGCCGACCTCAATGCCGGCATGATCGATCAGGAGGAGGCGCGGCGCCGGCGCGAAGAGGTGGGCCGGGAGGCGGATTTTTATGGTGCGATGGACGGTGCCAGCAAGTTCGTGCGCGGGGACGCGGTCGCCGGCATCCTGATCACCCTCATCAATATCGTCGGTGGACTGGTTATCGGTACGCTGCAGCACGATCTGGGAGTGGGCGAGGCGGCCGAGGTCTATGTGCTGCTCACCATCGGTGACGGCCTGGTGGCGCAAATCCCCTCTCTGGTTCTCTCCACTGCGGCCGGCATCATCGTCACGCGGGTGTCGGTGGCGGAAGAGGGGATGGGCAAGCAGGTTACCTCCCAGCTCTTCTCCAATCCCCAGGTCCTCGGTGTCACCGCCACGCTGCTCACCGTGATGGGGCTGATTCCGGGTATGCCGAACGGCCCCTTCCTGATGCTGGCCCTGTTGACCGGCGGCGGTGCCTGGTGGCTGTCCCGCCGCAAGAAGGCACAGGCGGCGGCAGTGGCCGAGGTCGAGCGCTCGCCCCAGGAGCAGGCGGCGGAGGATCGCCCCAGGGAGTTGAGTTGGGATGATGTGCCCCTGGTGGACCCGATCGGACTGGAGGTGGGCTATCGCCTGATCCCGCTGGTGGACAAGGCCCAGGGCGGGCAGCTCATGGACCGCATCAAGGGGGTGAGAAAGAAACTGTCGCAGGAGCTCGGGTTCCTCGTGCCGCCGGTCCATATCCGTGACAACCTGGATCTCTCGCCCAACGCCTATCGCATCACACTGATGGGGGTGACCGTGGGCGAGGCCGACGTGCATCCGGAGCGGGAGATGGCCATCAATCCGGGGCAGGTGTTCGGCACTGTCGAAGGGGTTGCGGGCAAGGACCCGGCGTTCGGTCTGGAGGCGGTCTGGATCGAGCCGCGCCAGCGGGAGCAGGCACAGAGCCTCGGCTACACGGTGGTCGATCCCAACACGGTGGTCGCCACCCACCTGAGCCAGCTCCTGCACGGCCACTCCCATGAACTGTTGGGCCATCAGGAGGTGCAGCAACTGCTCGAACAGCTGGCCAAGAATGCACCCAAGCTGGTCGAGGATCTGGTGCCAAAGGCACTGCCGTTGGGGGTGGTGGTCAAGGTACTGCAGAACCTGCTTACGGAGGGGGTGCCCATCCGCGATATGCGCACCATCGCCCAGACGCTGGTCGAAAATTCCGCCCGGACCCAGGATGCCGGCATTTTGACAGGGGCGGTCCGCGCCGCATTGGGCCGTATGATTGTCCAGCAGATCAATGGTTTGGCGCATGAGTTGCCGGTGATCACCATTGCGCCGGAGTTGGAACAGATATTGCTGAGAAGTATGCAAGCGCCAGAGGAGGGAGGCGGCGCCATCGAGCCCGGACTCGCGGAGAGACTGCATCAGGGGCTCGCGCAGGCGGCGCAGAACCAGGAGATGGCGGGGCAGCCCGCAGTGCTCCTGGTGGCGGCTCAGGTCCGAGAACTGTTGGCGCGTTTTGTACGGCACACGATCCCGGGGCTTCACGTGCTCTCGTATAACGAGGTCCCCGACAACAAGCAGCTTCGGATCGTGGCCACAGTGGGTAATGCCGGCTAGATCCAGCCTTCCGGGCTGGTGAGGCCCGAGGCGAGGAACGACGGGATGAAGATCAAGCGCTACTTCGCAGCGGATATGCGTCAGGCCATTCGCATGGTCCGCGATGAGCAGGGGCCGGATGCGGTGATCCTCTCGAACCGCAAGGTGGATGGCGGAATCGAGGTGGTCGCGGCGGTGGATTACGACGAAGGCGTGATTAGAAAGCTCGCGGCCGAGCGCACTGCGCCGGCTGCCGGTTCAGAGCAACCGCGCGGGCAGATGGCAGAGTTGCCGCAGGCACCCCTGAGCGAGGCGATGTCGCCGCAGGCGCCGACCGAAGCGGCGACAGCAGCACGGACCGAGCAGCCCGTTTCTCCGACGCCCGAACCCAGGGTGGTCTGGAGCCAGGACCCGGCCCTGGTCGCCATGCGCGAGGAGATTCAGACCCTGCGCAGCATCCTGGAGGGACAGCTCTCGGGACTCGCCTGGTCCGAGGAGGGGCGGCGCAATCCGTTCCGCACCCGGCTGCTGGAGCAACTGACCCGGCTCGGTCTGAGCCCGGTGGTCAGCCGTGAACTGGCCGATGGCGTGGAGTGTGGGCGTGACACGCAGCACAACTGGCGACAGGCGCTGGCCCTGCTTGCCCGTCGACTGCCGGTGACCAACGACGATATCCTGACGCACGGTGGCGTGGTGGCGCTGGTCGGCCCGACCGGGGTGGGCAAGACCACCACCGCGGCGAAGCTGGCGGCCCGTTTCACCCTGCGCCACGGACCCAACCGGGTGGCGCTGGTGACCACCGACAGCTATCGCATCGGCGCCCACCAGCAGTTGAAGACCTTTGGCCGTATTCTGGGCGCTCCGGTGCACGTGGCGGAGGATGCGGATGAGTTGCGGCGTATTCTGGCCCTGCTCAGCGACCGCCAGCTGGTGATCATCGACACGGCGGGTATGAGTCAGCGCGACCTGCGCCTGTCGGAGCAGTTTGCGATGCTGCGGGGCGGTTCGCCGATGATTCGCAAGTATCTGGTGCTCTCCGCCACCACCCAGCGTGCCGGGCTGGAGGAGGGGATCCGCGCCTTTGGCCACATCGGGCTCGACGGCTGTATCGTGACCAAGGTGGACGAGACCATGGGTCTGGGCGAGGCGATCTCTGCCATTGTCCAGCAGCAACTGCCGGTGGCCTATCTGGGTGACGGCCAGCGGGTGCCGGAGGACCTGCAGCCGGCGCGGGCCAACAACCTGGTGAACCGCAGCGTCGCGTTGATGCGCCAGCACAGTGAGAAGCCGGATGAGGAGGCGCTGGCCTTCGCCTTTGGCGGTAGGGTGAGCAATGGCAATGGTTGACAAGAAAAACGATCAGGCCGACGGGTTGCGGCGGATGGGCAGCCCGAGACCGGTGCGAGTGGTGGCAGTGACCAGTGGCAAGGGGGGCGTGGGGAAGACCAATGTTTCGGTCAACCTGGCGACCGCCTTCGCCCAGCTCGGGCGCAAGGTGCTGATCATGGATGCCGACCTGGGGCTGGCGAACGTCGATGTCCTGCTCGGCCTGCATCCGGAGTACAACCTCTCCCACGTGATCAGCGGCGAACGCAGCCTGGAAGAGGTGATCGTCAACGGTCCCGAGGGGATCCAGATCATTCCGGCCTCCTCCGGCATTCAGTCGATGGCGGAACTGAGCCCTGCCGAGCATGCGGGGCTCATTCAGGCCTTCAGTGAACTCGCCACACCGGTGGATGTGCTGCTGGTGGACACCGCCGCCGGTATCACCGATGGCGTGGTCAGCTTCACCAAGGCCGCGCAGGAGGTGCTGGTGGTGGTGTGTGACGAACCCGCTTCCATTACCGATGCGTACGCGACGATTAAGCTGCTCAATCGGGAGCACGGCCTGCGCCGTTTCCGCATCCTGGCCAACATGGCAAGCACCCCCCAAGAGGGGCGCGAGCTGTTCGGCAAGCTGGTGCGGGTGACCGACCACTTCCTTGATGAGGTGGTGCTCGACTTCGTTGGTGCCGTGCCCTTTGACGATTACCTGCGCAAGGCGGTAAAACGCCAGCGGGCGGTGGTAGAGGCCTATCCGCGCAGTAAGGCGGCTCAGGCGTTCCGCACCATTGCCCAGAGGATAGAGGGCTGGCCCATGCCGAAGGCGGCCGGCGGATATCTGGAGTTCTTTATGGAACGGCTGGTGCAGAGCGCGACGGGATCCTCCGACTGGGGGGCCTGGACGTGAATGCACTGGCCGCCTACGACCTGCGGCTGGATCGTGAGCGGCAGGAGGCAGAACTGGTTGCCCGGCACGGGGCGATGGTCAAGCGCATCGCCCAGCACCTGATGGCACGGCTACCGGACAACGTACAAGTCGAGGATCTGATGCAGGCCGGGATGATCGGCTTGATAGAGGCGGCACGTCATTTCGACGAGGGCCAGGGCGCCAGCTTCGAGACCTATGCCGGGATCCGCATCCGCGGTGCCATGCTGGATGAGGTCCGCCGCCATGACTGGACGCCGCGTTCGGTACACCGTCGGTCGCGTGAACTGTCCCAGGCGACCAGAGTGGTGGAGAACCGGGAGGGGCGGGCTGCACGAGACACGGAGGTGGCGGAGGAGCTGGGCATCGACATTGCCGATTATCGCCGCCTGCTCGGGGACTGCCGCGGGCACCGGCTGCTCAGTCTGGAGGAGGCCGATGACGAGGAAGAGCGCCTGGTAGAGCGCCTGGCGAGCGATTCCCCGAGCATCTTTGACCAGCTACAGAGAGAGGGGCTCCAGCGCTCGCTGGCCGCCGTAATTGATGAACTGCCGGAACGGGAACGGCTGGTGATGGCCCTCTATTACGACGAGGAGCTCAATCTGCGCGAGATCGGGGCCGTCATAGGGGTGACCGAGTCGCGCGTTTGCCAGATTCATGGCCAGGCCCTGATGCGGATCCGTTCGCGCATGACGGATTGGACGGCTCAGGGATCGTGATAAGATGTTCGCCTGAACGGGAATAGGCGGAATTTCCGGGCCTTACCCGCGGACGGCCCTCCATCGAGCCGATTGTCAGGAGGTTGTCTTGGATAAGAATATGAAGATCCTCATCGTGGACGATTTTTCCACGATGCGGCGCATTATCAAGAATCTGTTACGTGACCTGGGGTTTACCAATACCCAGGAGGCGGATGACGGCCAGACCGCGCTTCCCCTGTTGCAGTCCACCCATTTCGATCTTCTGGTGACCGACTGGAATATGCCCGGTATGCAGGGGATCGACCTGCTGAAGGCCGTACGCGCCGACCCCAAGCTGTGCAAGCTTCCCGTGCTGATGGTGACTGCCGAACAGAAACGGGAGCAGATCATCGAGGCGGCGAAGGCGGGCGTGAACGGGTACATCGTCAAGCCGTTCACAGCCGCCACGCTCAAGGAGAAGCTGGACAAGATCTTCGAGCGTGTCGGTGCCGAATAGGGCGGGGGAGATTCCATTGACTGATCATGAATTCGACGGGCTGAAGGGGGAGTTCGCCCGTCACGCCCGTGAGTTTCTCGAGCGGATCGACGCGGGGGATGACGAAGCTGCCGAGAAGGTCCTCGACGAGATTGCCAAGCTGCGCGAGCGCAGCCTGTTCCAGGAACTCGGCAAGCTGACCCGCGAGTTCCACGAGGCGCTCAACAGCTTCCGGCTCGACTCCCGCATCGCCAACCTGGCGGAGAACGAGATCCCCGATGCCCGGGAGCGGCTCAATTACGTCATCGCCATGACAGAGCAGGCGGCCGACCGGACGCTCACCGCCGTCGAGGAGTCGGTGCCGCTGTGCGAGCAACTGGAAGAGAAGGGCACTGAGCTGAAGGCCGCCTGGGACCGGTTCGTCGCGCGGGACATGGACGCCAGGGAGTTCCGCAAGCTGAGTGGCGAGTTGAACACATTCCTCGCCGCACTTCCGGAAAATACCGACCGCATCAAGGGCAATCTCAATGACGTGCTGCTGGCCCAGGATTTTCAGGACCTGACCGGCCAGATCATTCGGCGTGTCATCACCCTGGTCGAAGATCTCGAGAAGAGCCTGGTGGAGCTGATCCGCATTTCGGGTCAGAACCTCATCCCCCCGGGCCACGAGGGAGATGGCCGAAAGGAGCAGCAGCGCAAGGAAGAGGACAAGATCGCAGCCGCGGGTCCGGTGGTGCCTGGGGTGGACAAGGACGACAGGGTATCCGGGCAGGACGAAGTGGACGACTTGCTGTCGAGCCTCGGATTCTGAACAAAACACGATCCGGCCCGGTATATACCCGCGCCGGGATCTGATGCAGAGGGTTGGTCGGGCGGCCGTGCCCCCGCCGGAGGAGCTCCCATATGGCGCTAGACGCAGACGACGAGATCCTGCAGGACTTCCTTGTCGAGGCGAGCGAGATACTCGAACAGCTCAACGAGCAGCTGGTCGAGCTGGAGCAGCGCGCCGATGATACCGATCTGCTGAATGCGGTCTTCCGCGGTTTCCACACCATCAAGGGGGGCGCCGGATTCCTCGGCCTGACGCCGCTGGTGGATGTCTGCCACCGCGCCGAAGATGTATTCAACCTGCTGCGCAATGGCGAGAAGCAGGTCACACCGGAATTGATGGACACCATGCTTCCGGTACTGGATGTCCTCAACGAGCAGTTCGAGTCGCTCCGCGCGCTGCAGGAGCCACCTGAGGCCGATCCTGAGCTGCTGCACCGGTTGGAGAACCTGAAGCGGCCGGACGGCGCTACGCAGGTTGAGGAAACCGTGGCGGCTGCCGGCGGGGCGTCGGAGGAGGCATTCGTCGCAGCTACCGGTACCGAGGGTGCACCGGCTTCCGTTCCCCAGACTGCCCAGCCCGCTGCTGCCGGGGGCGATCCGGACGGTGATATCACCGATGAGGAGTTCGAGGCGCTGCTGGATGCCCTGGAGCAGCCGGGGGCCGCGTCTGTATCCAGCGCGCCGGCCCAGAGCGGCGGCGAACCGGCCGGTGACGAGATCACCGAGGATGAGTTCGAGAATCTCCTCGACGAGTTGCACGGTAAGGGCAAGTTCGGTGGCGCGCCGGCTGAAGGTGCCGTCTCTCCAGCCGGTGAAGCGGACAAGCCGGCGAGCGACGAGATTACCGAAGATGAGTTCGAGAACCTCCTCGATCAGCTCCACGGCAAGGGCCAGTTCGGGGGCGTACCGGCTGGCGACGCCACGCCCCCGGCCGAAGCACCTCCTGCTGCGGCCGGGACTACGGGCAATTCGGCGAGCGAAGAGATTACCGAGGAGGAGTTCGAGAACCTCCTCGATCAGCTCCACGGTAAGGGTAAATTCGGTAGCGTGCCGGGAGAAGGCGAACCTCCCGCCGTGCCGTCCCAACAGGCCGAGGTGCCCAAGGCTGTCCCGGAACCTCCGGCACAGTCCGCAGCCAAGGCGCCGGCTCAGCCGAGCGCCGCTCCCAAACCCACGGCGTCCGCTCCACCGGCGCCCAAGCCGGAGGCCAGGAAAGCGGAGCCTCAGGGCGAAACCACCGTTCGTGTCGACACCAAGCGGCTTGATGACATCATGAACATGGTGGGGGAACTGGTGCTGGTGCGAAACCGGCTCGCCACCCTCGCCAACGTGGACGAATCGGACTCCACCCAGGCGCGGGAGGAGATGGCCAAGGCGGTCGCCAATCTGGATGTGGTCACCGGCGATCTGCAGGCATCGGTCATGAAGACCCGTATGCAGCCGATCAAGAAGGTGTTCGGCCGCTTCCCCCGTGTGGTCCGCGATCTCTCCCGCAGCCTCAAGAAGGAAGTGCAACTGGAGATGCACGGCGAGGAGACCGACCTGGACAAGAACCTGGTTGAGGCGCTCGCCGACCCACTGGTCCACCTGGTGCGCAACGCGGTGGACCATGGCATCGAGATGCCGGACAAGCGTGAGGCGGCGGGCAAGCCGCGCACCGGTACCCTGACCCTCGCCGCGGAGCAGGAGGGCGATCACATCCTGCTTATCATCGAAGATGATGGCGGCGGCATGGAGCCGGACGTGCTGCGTAGCAAGGCGGTGGAGAAGGGAATGATGGACGAGGATGCCGCCGCGCGGCTCTCGGACAAGGAGTGTTTCGAGCTGATCCTGGCGCCCGGTTTCTCCACCAAGTCCGAGATCTCCGATATCTCCGGGCGCGGGGTGGGTATGGACGTGGTGAAGACCCGTATCGCCCAGCTCAACGGAAGCGTCGATATCGATTCCGAGTTCGGGAAGGGTACCCGGCTCTCCATCAAGGTGCCGCTCACCCTGGCCATCATGCCGACACTGATGGTCAAGCTGCGCGCGCAGACCTTCGCCTTTCCGCTGGTCAGCGTGGTGGAGATCTTCCACCTGGACCTGCGCAAGACCAACGTCGTGGATGGACAGCGGGTGGTGATGGTGCGTGAGAAGGCGCTGCCTCTGTTCTATCTCACTCGCTGGCTGGTCACCGATGCCGCGGGCGAACCACTGCCCAAGTCAGGGCACGTTGTGGTGGTGAATATCGGCACCCAGCAGGTGGGCTTCGTGGTAGACCATCTGATCGGGCAGGAAGAGGTTGTGATCAAGCCGCTCGGCACGATGCTCCAGGGCACCCAGGGCATGGCCGGGGCCACCATCACAGGTGACGGAAAAATCGCCCTCATTCTCGACCTCCCTGGCTTGATGAAGGCCTATGGCGGCCAGTATTGAACATTCGGCCCGCGAACCACTAAGGAGAATTTTTCATGCCCGTGCGGGTGCTGGTTGTCGACGATTCCGGTTTTTTTCGTCGCCGCGTCACGGAAATGCTGAAGTCCGACCCGCGTCTCGATGTGGTGGGAACCGCGGCGGATGGCGCTGAGGCGGTCGAGAAGGCCGCGCAGCTGCGCCCGGACGTCATTACCATGGATATCGAGATGCCGGTGATGGACGGCATCACGGCTGTGCGCCGTATCATGGCCGCTACCCCGCGCCCCATCCTGATGTTTTCCTCCCTGACCACCGATGGTGCGAGGGCAACCTTCGATGCGCTGGACGCCGGTGCCGTGGATTACCTGCCCAAGCGCTTCGAAGACATCTCCCGGGACCGGGATGAGGCAAAGCGTCAGCTCTGTGAAAGGGTCTGGTCCGTTGGCAGCAAGGGACACACCCGGCCTGCAGTACCCAAGACGCCGCCTCCGCTTGCACGGGCAGTGCCGAGGACCGCGGTGCAGCGACCGGTATCTGCCATCGCCTCCACCCCGTCCTCCGCGCCGCTTCGTCGCGGCCAGGTGAAGCTGGTTGCCATCGGTACCTCCACCGGTGGTCCGGTTGCGCTGCAGGAGGTGCTGACAAAGCTGCCGGGCAACTTCCCGGTGCCGCTGGTACTGATTCAGCACATGCCGGGCACCTTTACACCCGCATTTGCCCAACGCCTCGACCAGCAGTGCGCCATCACGATCCGCGAAGCAAAAGACGGCGATGAGCTGGTCCCCGGGACTGCGCTGCTCGCACCGGGCGGCCGGCAGATGGTGGTCGAGTCCCGCGGCGGCCGGCAGTTTGTGCGTATCACCGACGAGCCCGGACAGAACTACAAGCCCTCGGTGGATATCACCTTCTCGTCACTGGCACGGAACTACCCCGGGCCGGTGCTGGCGGTGGTGCTGACCGGCATGGGTGCGGACGGCCGTGAAGGTGCGCGGCTGCTCAAACAGGGGGGATCGGTTATCTGGGCTCAGGACGAGGCGACCTGCGTGGTGTACGGCATGCCGGCGGCGGTGGCCGAGGCCGGCCTGACTTCGCAGATCATGCCTTTGCCGGAGATCGGTACCGCTATCGCCCGGCAGGTTGCGGTGTAAGCGATGGATATTCTCAGCCTCCTCGGGTTGTTGGTCGGGATCGGCGCCCTGCTGTTCGGACAGTATCTGGAAGGGGGCGAGGCGCACACCCTGCTCAACGGTCCGGCGGCCATGATCGTCTTTGGCGGCACCATCGGCGCGATCATGTTGCAGGCTCCGCTGGAACTGTTCATCCGTGCGCTGAAGATGTTGCGATGGGTGTTCCTACCACCGAGCCTTGCCCAGGATGAGGCGATTGAAAAGATCGTCACCTGGAGCAACATCGCGCGCAAGGAGGGGCTCCTCGGCCTGGAGTCGATAGCGGAGACCGAGCCGGATCCGTTCGCACGCAAGGGGCTGCAACTGCTGGTGGACGGCTCCGAGCCGGAGGTGATGCGCAGCATCCTCGAGGTGGAGGTGGATGCCCGCGAACACCATGATCTGCAGGCGGCGAAGCTGTTCGAGAGCATGGGGGGCTACTCGCCGACCATCGGCATCATCGGTGCAGTGATGGGGTTGATTCAGGTCATGAATAACCTCTCTGATCCCAGCCGGCTCGGCCATGGTATCGCCGTGGCGTTTGTTGCCACCATTTATGGCGTCGGTCTGGCCAACATGATCCTCATCCCCGTCGGTAACAAGCTCAAGAGCCTGGTTAACCACCAGACCCAGTTTCGCTACATGCTGATCGACGGCATCGTCGCCATTGGCGAAGGCGAGAATCCGCGTAACATCGAAACCAAGCTTCAGGGCTACCTGCATTGACGAAACCGCGGGAGAACGCATCCGGACAGCATCATGGCTCGTAAGAAGCGACATGAAGAGCACGAAAATCTGGAGCGGTGGCTGGTCTCCTATGCCGACTTCATTACGCTGCTGTTCGCGTTCTTCGTGGTGATGTATTCCATCTCTTCGGTCAACGAGGGCAAGTACCGGGTTCTCTCCGATACCCTGGTCTCCGCCTTCAACAAGGAGCCGAAGACCATTCTTCCGGTCGATATCGGCAGCGAGGGGGTGTCCGGCCCCCCGGTTGCTGTCGAGAGCAAGCGGGTCGCGAGTGAGCCCAGCATCATCGAACTGTTGGCGGCGACGGCGAGCACCGGCACGCTGGACGCCATGGCCAGCGACTTCGAACAGGCGCTTCTGCCGGAGATCTATGACGACCTGATCACGGTTACCCGCACCGACCTCTGGGTCGAGATCGAGATCAATACCAGCCTGCTCTTCACCAGCGGCAGCGCCGATTTGCAGGACGAGGCACTGCCGGTACTGCGGCGGTTGGCGGAGATCCTGCGGCGGTATCCCAATGCCATTCAGGTGGAGGGGTTTACCGACAACCTGCCCATCAGTACCTATCTCTTCCCCTCCAATTGGGAGTTGTCCGCAGCGCGGGCTGCCAGTGTGGTGCATCTTTTCATGCGTGAGCAGGTCCAACCCGACCGTATGGCGGCGGTCGGCTATGGCGAATACCGGCCGGTGGCCGACAACGCCACGCCTGAGGGGCGGCGTCGAAACCGGCGGGTGGTGCTGGTGGTGCTGGCGGATGCCAATGCCCGGCGCGCGCTGGAGATCCAGCGCAGTCGCGAGGCCGGTGGCGGGGTCGGAGGCTGACATGCGTGTATGGGCCGTGGCCAATCAGAAGGGCGGGGTGGGCAAGACCACGACGGCGGTCACCCTGGCCGGACTGCTCGCGCAACGCGGTCGGCGAACGCTGATGGTGGATCTCGACCCGCACGGTTCGATGACCAGCTATTTCGGCCACGACCCGGACGCACTGGAACACAGTGTCTATACGCTGTTTCGCGGCAACGCGGCCAACCGGCCCGCCGCTGCCAGCCTGATTCGCGACACCCGCTTCGATAACCTCCATCTGCTGCCCGCATCCACCGCACTGGCCACCCTGGATCGCCAACTCAGCAATCAGGAGGGGATGGGCCTCGTCATCGGTCGCGCGTTGCGGCAGATGGCAGGCGATTTCGAGCACGTGTTCATCGACTGTCCCCCGGTGCTGGGGGTGCTGATGATCAACGCACTGGCCGCCGCCGAACACCTGCTCATCCCGGTCCAGACCGAGTTCCTGGCGCTCAAGGGGCTGGAACGGATGATGCGCACCCTCAATATGGTGCTGCGCGCACGCAAGCGACCCCTGCGGTATACGGTGGTGCCGACCATGTTCGACCGGCACACCCGGGCGGCGCTCGAAACCTGGCAGCAGTTGCGCCAGCACTACCCGGAGTCGCTGTGGAAATCGGTGATCCCGGAGGATAGCCAGTTCCGTGAGGCGAGCCGGCAGGGACTGCCTCTCTCCTATCTGAATCCCCAGGCAAAAGGGGTGATCGCCTACACCGCGCTGCTCAACACGCTGGTGGCGGAAGAGGGCGAGCCTGTGGTGCCCGGCGCGGTCCTGGGAGCGGCATCATGAGCGACCGCCACGAGCCACATATCCTGGTCGACGAGAAGGACGCCCTTAGCGTCTATTTCGAGGCGCTCCTGAGTGAGGCGCCTGCCGAAACGGTGGCGCCGCCCGCCGTTCAGCGTGCAGAGCCGATCGCCGTCACGCCGGTAGAGGCAGCACCGCGGGTGGCCCCGGCCGTACAGCCCGCCGAGACGGCGACACCCATTGTGCCCGAGTGGGGTCAGGGTGGTTTTCAGGCACTGCTGTTCAAGGTCGCCGGTCTGACGCTGGCGGTGCCGCTGGTCGAGCTAAGCGGTGTGCAGGAGTGGGACGCGGATGTGATAACACCGATGCCGGGCCACTCGGCGGCCTATCTCGGGGTCACCGAGTACCGGGGGCGCAACAACGTACCGGTGGTGGATACTGCCTGCTTTGTGTTGCCCCCCGAGCGACTGACACGGCTGACGACGGGGCCGGCGGAGCGGGTTAAGCGGATCGTCTTTGTCGGAGACGGGAGTTGGGGGCTGGCGTGTGACGAGGTGGCCCAGGTGATCACGCTGGGACCGGACGAGGTGCGCTGGCGCACCTCGCGCACCAAGCGGCGCTGGTTGGCAGGGACGGTGATCGAGCACATGTGTGCGGTGCTGGACCCACCGGTGTTCGCCGATATGCTGGCCACCGGAAGAGAAGATGAGTCCGATTCGACCGCGCCAGTCGAGGAAAATAACGAGGAATCGACCGATGAGTGAAAACCGGAATGCCGCCGTCGAGCCGGTGACCCAGTGGGTGACCTTCAATCTGGAGGATGAGAAATACGGCGTCGATGTAATGCACGTCAAGGAGGTGCTGCGGGAGACGGAGATCGCACCGGTGCCGGGCGCACCGCACTTCGTGCTTGGCATCATCAACCTGCGCGGCAACGTGGTGACCGTGATCGATACCCACAAACGTTTCGGCCTCAATCCCGGTGAGGTGACCGACTCCACCCGTATCGTCATCATCGAACTGGATGACAACGTGGTCGGGTTGGTGGTGGACAGCGTCGCCGAGGTGGTCGATCTGCCCCGGTCTGGGATTGAGCACGCGCCCAACGTCGGGAACGATGAAAGTTCAAAATACATCCAGGGGGTCACCAGCCGTGAGGACGGGTTGCTGATTCTGATCGACATCCACAAGCTGATCGGTGGTGAGGAGGAGTGGGGCGGCGGTTTCTGAGCGCTCCCATACCACCGTGAATCCCGAACTCACCCTTCTCCTGTCCGTGGCCGCCCTCCTCGTGGGTGGGCTGGGGCTCGCACTGGCCGGCTGGCTGGCGCTCGCCTCGGCGCAGTCGCGGCGCGCACAACAGGCTGTCATACAGAGCCTGCAAAACGACCTGCGCGTGCTTTCGAGTTCGGCGGTCGCCGTCGGTGAACGGGTCGGCAGGCTGGATCGCCTCGTCGGGCAACTTGCGCAACAGCAGAAGGAGCTCGGTCTGCGTCAGGAGCAGATCGATCGCAGCGAACCGGAAGATCGCTCCTACGCTCACGCCATCAAACTGGCCGGGCGCGGTGCCGGCATCGACGAGCTGATGGAGGTGTGCGATCTCACCCGCGGCGAGGCGGAACTGGTTGCCATGATGCACCGGCTTGAAAGGCACGGTGAACGTGAAGCGTGAAGGGAAAATAAGCCCCTTTTAACCCTACCTGGCCGCTAACTCTTTCCCTTCCAGTTCTTGGGAAATTTCCCCAGCACGATGTAGGCGAAGGCGATCACCTCGGCGACCGCCACGTAAAGTTCACGCGGGACCTGCTCACCCAAATCGATCTGCGCCAGCATCTCCACGAGTTCAGCGTCCTCGTGGAGCGGAATACCATTTTCACCGGCTAGGGCGATGATCTCCTCGGCCAATGCACCGTACCCGCGTGCGGTGACACGCGGGGCGTCGTCGCCGTCATAGTAGAGGGCGATGGCGGTCTTGCCCGGCTTCTCCTCACTCATGCCTTCACATCCAGTATCTGTCGGTCGAAGCTGGTCGCGTCGGTCGAATCCTCTGTCGGTACGCTGCCTTTTCGGCTGGCCAGACGGCCCACGGTCAGTCCCGCCTCGATCAGCCGCCGATGCAGCAGATCGAGATTCTCACTGAACAGTTCTGCGGTCTCCTCCCGTTCGGTCCAGATGGTGACGGAAACCTCTTCTCCCAGCAGCTTGACCACCATATCGAGTCCGCCGTGTTCGCCGTCCTCATGCGAAATGGTGACCGACCAGCCCTCCGGCCTGTCGTTACCCTCCTGGCCGCCTTGCTCGCGGCGGATGCGCAGCTTCAGTTGATCCGGCTCCTGCTGCTGTCCGCGGACCGGAATATCCATGAGCCAGTCCGGATTCTGGGGTGTGCTTCGTTCCACCGTCTGGAACTGGGTGACGCGGGAGCGCCCCAGCGCCCCTTCCGTCTGGCGCAGGATGGTGAATGCCGCATCGGCAAGCCGAAGCGCCGCACCGTCCTGTTTCCCCGCCACGATAGGCCGGGGTGCGGCGGCCAGTGCGGCCGGATTGAGGAGGGGCGTGTCCGGCAAATTCCTGAGGACGGCGGCCAGCCGCGTCAGATCAGCCTTGACATCCCCCCCGGGTGGCGGCGGATTGCCCGCTGCGAGGCGCGCCTCAAGGAACAGGCCGGAACGTGCAACAGCGCTCTTCAGCCCCTCCGGTGTGGCTATCTGTTCACGGGAGGGTGAGGCGGCAAGGATCTGTTTCGCGAGCTGGAGTACCTCCTTCGGTAGCGGCGGCTCTGTTGGTACGCCGGCACGTACGGGAGAAGGCGGCGACTTCATCACAGCCGCGAGAGTGCGGAACAGCGTCCCAAGGTCGCCCTGTTTGGGCAGTGCGGCGCGCAACGCTCCCGCAATGACGTCTTTGTCGGCCGCATTGGGTGAAGGCGGGTCGAGGAGGCGGAGCATCAGCCGGTCCCCGCTCAGTTCGGCCACCAGCTTGAGCTGCTGTCCAACTGTCAGCGGTAGCGGTGAACGTACCTCCAGCAGACGGTCCGCAACCACGAGGGTGGCACGGCCATCCGGCAGCAGTGACGTCACCGTCGCTTGCAGTGTCTGCCCGTGGCGAATCGGCGGTGCGTTCTCCTGGCGTGCTGTAGTCACCAGATTGAGCAGTGACCGTGGAGGTTCGGGTACCGGTTTTATCTCCATGGGTGTACCACGATGGTCGGCCGGTTATGCTGCGCCGACCCGGTGTCCGTTGTAAAGACGCCTTGTCCGGCGGCTGTACAGGGCGTGTGCATTTCCGAGAGCGTCCGGGTTACCATTCGTTCAGTGCTGAAAGGCCATGGAAAGATGAATGACAAGCGCACCTGGTTCGTAAAGCGGGGCAAGGAGACCAAGGGTCCTTTCCCCGAGGGTCTGTTGACCCGCTACATTCTGCTTGGCCGTCTGCGTGGGACCGACCTGGTCTCCCATGACCGCCAGGAGTGGCACGCTATCAAGGATGTCCCCGGACTGGTGCCCGAGGTGATGCGTGAGGCGGAGACGCACCCGGAGGACCCGGCGGCGCGTGAACATCTGGAACTTGCCCGCCGCTGGGCAGACGAGCGTCGCGGCGGACACGACTCCCTGCCCGAAGGGGAGCGCCGAAGCAGTGAATCGGACACGGCCATCCACCACCGGGAGGCACGCGGCCAGCTGCTGGCCCGGGAACGGAACAGGAGTCAGTGGGTGGCCTATGCGGCGATTTTGCTGATCGTCGCCGCCGTGGCTGCAATCCCGTTTCTGCTTCCGGGCTCTGACCTCGACGGTGAGGTCAATTGTGAAGCGGCGCCCGCGCCCGGTGTGAACTGGAGCAATTGCCGGCTGGAAGGGCGTGATTTTGCGAACGCCGACCTGGCCGGTTCACACCTCACCAACGGCCGCTTCGCCGGGGCCCTGCTGCGGGCGGCCAACCTGTCCGCCGCGGATCTGGCCTATGCCGATCTGACCCGCGTCAATCTGCGTGCCGCCCGCCTTGAAGGGGCACGACTGGTGGGCACCGACCTCTCCGGGGCTGACCTGACTGCGGCCTCCCTCAAGGGGGCCGACCTCTCCTACGCCGATCTCGGCGGCTCCCAGCTTGAGGGGGCCAATCTGGAGGGGGCACGCCTTGACCACGCCATCTGGCCCGACGGCAGCACCTGTCTGCCCGGCTCAGTGGGTGAATGCCTGGTGCCGGCCGGGGGTTGACGCACGTTCTGCACTCCCGTATTCGGCTAGGGGTTTCCAACCGACTCCGCGGTATAGCGCTCCACCTGTAGCGTCTCGGACCAGTAGTCCGCCGGGAGTCCCGCCTTCCGCTTCAGCTGCTGCAGAAACTCGCGCGGCTCCGGCAGCATTTCCCAGACGCTCGGCAGGAAGGTGCCGCGCCGGCTCCCCTCCAGCAGAATCAGGCCGTCCACCCCCGGACGGAGCTGCGCCAGCAGCGCCTGTTCGGAATCGAAGAGCATCGGTTCGGAGGGGCTGAGAATGGAGATTTGGGTGGCGAGCCCTTCCAGTTCCGCCTCGGCGAGGGGCGGAAAGCGCGGGTCCTGAAACGCTGCGGCAAAGGCGTGGTGGGCTACATCGGCAACCAGCGGCCGGACCGCCTCCAGCGTGCCGATACAGCCCCGTAGTGCGCCGCCCCGTTTCAGGGTGACAAACGTGGCGCGCGGCAGTTGCAGCGGCGGTGGATAGACACCCGGCTCCACGGTCAGCCGTCTCCCGGTGTTCAGGCCGTGCCGAATGGCGGCGAGGGCGACCTCCAGCAGCTGTTCCTGTTCACTCTCGGTGTACACGTCAGTTTCCGGTTCAGTGCACCAGCCAGGCGCCGTAGCCGACCACCCGGTCACGTGAACCGGCGGTGTCGCCCGAATTGCGCAGGTCCACCCGCTCCACCGTCATGCCGTGGCGGCGTGCCGCGGTGAGCAGACCGCTGACCGGCAGGCGGCCACAGGCGCCCTGGTCATCAATCGCCTCCGGGTGCAAAGACTCGATCGCCTCTGCCGTCCTGCCATCCCGCCGCACGGCGGTGGCGTAGTCATGGTAGTGGCTGAGGTCGGAACTGATCACAATCAGTGTCTCCTCGCCGCCCCACAGCCGCTCCAGTACCTCGGCCACCTCCTCGTGCGAGGCGTCGCCCACCACCAGCGGGATCAGTGAAAACGCACCCAGTACGTTCTGAAGAAAGGGAAGGTGGACCTCAAGGCTGTGCTCCATGGCGTGGGCAGCGTCCAGTTCGATAACCTGGGGGAGATCCATCACCGATGCGAGTGCGCTTCTGTCGAGCGGCACCTCGCCAAGCGGGGTTTCGAAACAGGCAGCGCTGCTGGTGGCAAGGCCGTGGAAACCCACCCGGTGCGACGGACCGAGCAGTACCACCCGCTGAACCCGCCCCCGCAGCGGGACGAGGCGCGCGTAGGCGGCGGCGGCCACCGGGCCCGAGTAGGGGTAACCCGCATGCGGGGCGATGATCGCCTTCGGTGGAGCACCGCGGGTCGGCGCGGCGGCGGCAAGCAGCGCCTCGATGCTCGTGCGCAACTGAAGCGGATCGGCGGGGTAGAACAGGCCGGCAACTGCCGGCGGTCGGCTTCTCATGGCGTCCCTCCGGGGTATGGCCATGATACGCCGGATGGAATCGGGGGTGTTGCACGGTGTCTAATTGACCCATGAAGAGCGATCCACTCTCACTCATCGATCCGGCTGCGGTGGTCGAGACCCGCTACTGGCATCCGCTAGGCGACGGCCGTGTGCAGTGCGACCTCTGCCCGCGCTACTGCAAGCTGCGCGAGGGGCAGCGCGGACTCTGCTTCGTGCGCGCCAACCGGAACGGCAAGGTGGTGCTCACCACCTACGGCCGCTCCAGCGGCTTTTGCGTAGACCCCATCGAGAAGAAGCCGCTCAACCATTTCCTGCCGGGCACCCCGGTGCTCTCCTTCGGCACCGCCGGCTGCAATCTCGCCTGCAAATTCTGCCAGAACTGGGACATCAGCAAGTCCCGCGAGTGGGACACCCTGGCCGATGCCGCGTCGCCGGAAACCATCGCCCGCGCCGCGCGTGAACTGGGGTGCCGGAGCGTCGCTTACACCTATAACGATCCGGTGATTTTCCACGAGTACGCCATCGATGTGGCCAAGGCGTGCAGAGAACTGGGGATCAAGTCGGTGGCGGTGACGGCGGGCTATGTCTGCGACGCACCGCGGCGGGAGTTTTATTCCTACATGGACGCGGCCAACGTGGACCTCAAGGGGTTCACGGAGGCCTTCTATCGGCAGCTCGCGGGCGGCGCCCTGCAACCGGTGCTGGAGACGCTCCTCCATATCCGGCGGGAGACCGATGTCTGGCTTGAACTGACCACCCTGCTCATCCCCGGCCACAACGACTCCGATTCGGAACTCGAGAAGATGTGCGGCTGGGTGGTGGAGCACCTGGGGCCGGAGGTGCCGATGCACTTCACCGCCTTCCATCCCGACTGGAAGATGCGTGAGGTGCCGCCCACGCCGCCGGAGACGCTGACCCGCGCGCGCGACATCGCCCTGCGCTGCGGGGTGCGTTACGCCTACACCGGCAACGTGCACGACCGGGAGGGGGAGAGCACCTGGTGTCACCACTGCGGCACCCGGCTGATCGGCCGCGACTGGTATGTCCTCAGCGACTGGCACCTGGTAAACGGGTGCTGTCCCACCTGCGGCACCCCCTGCGCCGGGGTGTTCGAGGCGCAGCCCGGCGACTGGGGTGCGCGCCGGCTGCCGGTCCGCCTGGAGGCGTGAAGGTGAAGCGCGCCGGGGTGGTGATTCGGGCGAGTAGGAGCCCGGCCCTCCGGGCGAACAGCGGCGCAGCCGCTTCGGAACGGCCTAGTGGTGCAATGACATTACGCTTGCGAGGTTTCATGGAACGAAGGGCGTAATCTCATTGCGCCGGACGGCGTTTCCTCACGATATTCTCCGACAGGAGCGGTCGGTCACGTTGGTGTATCATTGCTGGCCTGAGTTTCTGCACGGATTTCCCCATGTCAGCACCCGTTCGCATAGGCATCGTCACCGTTTCCGACCGCGCCAGTCGCGGTGAGTACGAGGACCAGGGCGGCCCCGCCATACATGAGCAGCTCGGACAGATCCTCACCACGCCATGGGAGCCGGTGGCGCGGCTGGTGCCTGACGAACAACCGCAGGTGGAGGCGGTGCTGCGTACCCTGTGCGACGACGAGGGGTGTTGCCTGGTGGTGACCACCGGCGGGACCGGCCCCGCGCCGCGGGACATCACCCCCGAGGCGACCGAGGCGGTGTGCGACAAGATCCTCGACGGCTTTGGCGAGCAGATGCGGGCGGTGTCGCTCAAGGTGGTGCCGACCGCCATTCTCTCGCGGCAGATCGCCGGTATCCGCGGCGAGAGCCTCATCATCAACCTGCCCGGCAAGCCCTCGGCCATCGCCGACTGTCTGCAGGCTGTGTTTCCCGCGGTGCCCTACTGCATCGACCTCATCGGGGGGCCTTTCCTTGAGACCGACCCGGCGGTGCTGAAGGCATTCCGACCCAAGCACGCGAAAGTCCCGAATCCATGACCCTGAGCGAAGAGGCCGTCACCGAGCTGGTGACCGCCCGTGACTTCATCCGCTGGGGAGCCAGTCGGTTCAATGCCGCCGGCCTGCATTTTGGTCACGGCACCGACAACGCCCTCGACGAGGCGGCCTATCTGGTGCTGCACGCCCTGCACCTTGCCCCGCAGGTGCCTGAGCCCTATCTCGATGCGCGGCTCACCACGCGGGAGCGGCAGGCGGCAGCCGAGCTGCTGGAGCGGCGAGTGACGGAGCGGCTGCCGGCCCCCTATCTGACCGGCGAGGCCTGGTTTGCCGGGCTGCCGTTCCATGTGGACCCGCGGGTGCTGATCCCCCGTTCACCGATTGCCGAACTGATCGAGGCGGGATTCGAGCCCTGGGTCGACCCGGAAGCGGTGGAGCGGGTGCTGGATCTCTGCACCGGCTCCGGCTGCATCGCCATCGCCGCGGCCTACGCCCTGCCGTGGGCGGAGGTGGATGCGGCCGACCTGTCGGCGGAAGCGCTGGCCGTGGCCACCCGCAATGTCGAGCGGCACGGCCTCGAGGAGCAGGTGCGGCTGGTGCAGTCGGACCTGTTCGCCGCCCTGGCCGGCGAGCGCTACGACATCATCGTCAGCAACCCCCCCTATGTGGATGCGGAGGATATGGCGGCGCTGCCTGCGGAGTACCGCCACGAGCCTGCGCTCGCCCTCGAGGCGGGTGAGGACGGCCTCGATATCGTGGTACGCATGCTGCGGGATGCGCGCGACCACCTGAATCCGGGCGGCATCCTGGTGGTCGAAGTGGGTAACAGCGAACCGGCGCTGGCGGAACGTTTCCCGGAGGTGCCGTTCAACTGGCTGGAGTTCGAGCGCGGCGGCCACGGCGTGTTCCTGTTGACCGCCGAGGATCTGGCGGAGTATCACTCCTTGTTCGAGCAGGCGGGCCCCTGATAGCGGGCCTGTCACAGAGAGTAACTGCATACTGTTTTTCTCTGTGACCTCTGCGCCTCTGTGGTGATAATGTTTTTTGCGACTGTAGGGTATTGAACGATGGAAGAGCGACGACCCCGAACACCTGAAGAGTATGTGCGTCTGGTGGAGCAGGCGATCGGCGAAGTGCACGATCTGCGTGCGGGGCTGGATTACGATATCGAGGAGGAGGGCGCACGCTACGTCTTCCTCGAACCGCTGGAGAAGGCGCTCACGGAACTGCGCGCCTCCATGGCAGACGGCAGTTACCACTTCGCCAACGAGGACCTGCCCTACATGAAGCTGGTGAACCGCTTCCGCCGCAGCATCCCGTTTGCCAAGCTGCTTGCCCGCATCAACGAGACCCACCGCAAGGGCCTCGACATCGACGCGGCCTGATTTCATCCCACTCCGGAGTCCCCATGCAGCAGCAGATCGTCTTCGACCCCGACCTCATCCGGCGCTACGACAAGTCCGGCCCGCGCTACACCTCCTACCCGACGGCGGTGCAGTTTCACGAGGGGTTCGGCGAGGCGGAGTACCGCCGCCAGGCGGAGCACACCAACGGGAACGGGCGGCCGCTGTCGCTCTATTTCCACATCCCGTTCTGCGACACGGTCTGCTTCTACTGCGGCTGCAACAAGGTGGTCACCAAGGACCGGACCCGGGCGGCCCCCTACCTCGGCTGGCTGCACCGGGAGATCGAATTGCAGGCGGCGCTGTTCGACCGCGACCGGATGGTGGATCAACTCCACTGGGGCGGCGGCACCCCCACCTTCATCAGCCACGACGAGATGCAGGCGCTGATGGACAAGACCCGCGAGTGCTTCCGCCTGCATGAGGACGACAGCGGCGAGTACTCCATCGAGATCGACCCGCGCGAAGTGAAGACCGACACCATCGCCCTGCTGCGGCGGCTCGGCTTCAACCGCATGAGCCTCGGCGTGCAGGACTTCGACCCCAAGGTGCAGAAGGCCGTCAACCGCATCCAGTCGGAGGAGCAGACCCTCGGCGCATTGCAGGCCGCACGGGAGGCGGGGTTCAAATCCATCAGCCTCGACTTCATCTACGGCCTGCCGTTCCAGACCCTCGAGAGCTTCGGGCGCACCCTGGAGAAGGTGATCGCCATCGCACCGGATCGGCTCTCCATCTTCAACTACGCCCACCTGCCGGAGCTGTTCAAGCCGCAGCGGCGCATCAATGCCGACGAACTGCCGGCACCGCAGGAGAAGCTGAACATCCTTCAGCTCACCATCGAAAAGCTGACCGCCGCCGGCTACGTCTACATCGGCATGGACCACTTCGCCAAGCCGGACGATGAACTGGCCGTGGCGCAGCGGGCCGGCACCCTCTACCGCAACTTCCAGGGCTACTCCACCCACGCCGACTGCGACCTCATCGGCATGGGCAGCACCTCCATCGGCAAGGTGGGGGACAGCTACAGCCAGAACCTGAAGGAGACCGACGCCTACTACGAGCGGCTGGCGGCGGGAAAGATCCCGGTCTTCCGCGGCGTGGAGCTGAGTGCAGACGACCTGCTGCGGCGCGAGGTGATCACCCAACTGATCTGCCACTTCGACCTGGAGAAGGCGCGCATCGAAGAGCGCTTCGCCATCACCTTCGACGACTACTTCGCCACCGAACTTGCCGAACTGAAGGCGATGGAGCAGGACGGCCTGCTGGACCTCTCCGCCGGCGCCGTCACCGTCCGCCCCGCCGGCAAACTCCTCATCCGCAACATCTGCATGGTGTTCGACCGCTACCTGCGCGAACGCAGCCAACAGCGCTTCTCAAAAGTCATCTAAGAGGCTCCCCCCCCCAGGGAGACGACTGCATGGATGCAGGAGGTAGACTGGTAGCCCGGCAGGGCGGATTAGACGAAGCCGTAATCCGCCGTGCCGCCCCATCAACAGCCCGCATACCAGCGGACTGCACCCCAACGCCAATCCGCACTTGTGCTTTCGCGGAAAAACCAACCCGTAGGGCGGATTAGGCGAAGCCGTAATCCGCCACGCCACACTGCCCCAACGCCAATCCCCCCATCGCATCGGCAGAAAAATTCGCCCCACAAAAGTTAACAATCAAGACACATTCCCGCCCCCGGGTTGATCCCAACCCCAAATTAGCCGTTTAATCACGCATAGAAATCGCGTGCTCCCTGACGCAATAAAAATAAAGAGAACTACCCATCGCCATCCATACCTCATTCCAGTCCAGCGACAGCCCGCCCCTACCCCAGGCGGACAACGGCCATCGCCGTCCCGTAGCTTGCCCCCGGATCGCGAACCCCACACCCCGACACAACCCCCGCCAACGAATCCACCGGACTGCGTACCGCCGCGCTCCCCCGTTGCAGCACACCGGGATATTTCCGGTCGAGCGCATTGGGCAAAGAGACCTCGCCAAACCCATCCGCCACATCCGCCTCCCGCACACGAAGTGCCGCCCCGATCTGTCCGCGCAGCGGTTCCGTAAGCGAGTCCGGCAAGGGTACGAAACGGTCTTTGCCACCCTTGCCGTTGCGCACCACGATCTGCCGATAACCGAAATCCAGGTCCTGAATGCGCAGGCGCAGACACTCCATCACCCGCAGCCCGGTTCCATACATCATGCTCGCCATGAGCCAGTACGGGCCTTGCAGACGCCCGAGAACCGCTGCCACCTCATCCCGCGTCAGCACCACGGGGACCCGCTCGCGCCGCTTGGCGCGGACAACGTCGTCAACCCAGCCGATATCAAGTTCGAGCACCTTTTGATACAGGAACAGCAATGCGCTCAAGGCCTGGTTCTGGGTGGATGCCGACACACGCCGCTCAACGGCAAGATAGGAAAGGAACCGCTCCACTTCCGGCTTCCCCATTTCACTCGGATGACGCATGCCGGAGAAGCGGATGAAATAACGTATCCAGTAGCTGTACGCCTGCTCGGTTCGATAGCTGTAATGCAGTGCGCGCACTCGATCTCGGACCTGCTGAAGGAGACGCGGTGGGCGGTTAGGGGCGGACTCCGAATTCATGGTTGCACTCCCTTACAAATGCCGCCCCGCATATTCCCTGTGGATATCTCTAACTGCTGGAGATATAGAGGGAAAAAGCCCATTTCGTGCGGGGTGTTATGCCGCCGATATTCAACTTCCGGTGCTATGCCGCCAACCAGCGGAATAAAACACCTAAATGAATTTCGAGCAGTCACCCGTAACCGAGTGTTTGGAAGCGAAAACTGTTACAGTTTCCGGTGTTGGTTGCCCGGATATTCCGCTATTGATATGTCTACATATAGTTGGAACTTAAAAAGGAAGAGATGGTGAGTGAAATAGCTTTATACATCGGCCTTGGAATATTTGTTATTGGTGGGATCGGTTTGCTAATAGCGGCTTTCAGAACAAGTATTCTGTGGGGTCTTGCAGTATTATTTATTGCGCCAGTGGCGATAATCTACTTAATCGTTCATTGGCAAGATGCTAAGGGGCCATTCAAAATACAAGTCTTTGGATTTGTAATAATGGCTATCTTTGCATACATGAGCGGTGGGGTATCGTCGATCGCTCCATTGAGTTCGATTTTTCAAGACGAAGCATTTTCAGCACCCGCGAACTCAAGTGCTTTTGCAACAAATACACCAAGCCAACAATTCAGATGTGATGGCAGAACTCACTGTTCTCAAATGACTTCCTGCGCAGAGGCAACCTATTTTCTGAGAAATTGCCCAAATACGAAAATGGATGGTAATAACGATGGGGTTCCATGTGAACGACAGTGGTGTAGGTGATAGGGGATGTTCTAACAAGGCAAATGCACTCGGACGGCAAAACGCGCAGCTCCTTCGTCGCTTTGCATTTTGCCGCCGGTGATTTGCGGCGTTAGGCAAAGAAGACACAGAGCAACTTGGCAATGCTAAAAAAGTATTTCGAGAGTCTTTATCAACGGACGATGCAAGAGGCGTACAGTCGAGCGCACGATGAGATCGTAAGTGCATTACAAGATGATGGCGCATGTCTAGATTGCGGAGCGCATTCAGGTGGCAAATATGACCTGCTGTATAAGAGAATTGGATTGGATAAGTCTAGATATGATGGGATAGAGTGGAATGCAAATCTTGCGCAGAAAGCACGCGACAAAGGATTAAATGTATTGCAGGGCGACTTGAATAAAAATATGGAGTATCAAGATCAGTCATATAGATGCATCTTTGGCTTATCTGTTTTAGAGCATCTGTTAAATCCATGTAACTACCTCCGGGAATGCTATCGCTGCCTAGAACAAGATGGGGTATTGGTGATATTAACACCAAATATCAGCACGTATTTTACGGCTGCCTTGATTTTAGCTGGAAAGATGCCATCGAGTGGGCCGCATCCTGATTCCGATGCGCTGTTAAAGAAAGAAGAATTATTCAAGGTCAGCCATGAAAGTTTACAGCCGGACGCCGAAACAGACACACCCGTTCATCGGCATCTCGTAGTATTTAGTTTTCAAGTTCTAAAATCCTACCTATCGATGCTGGGATTTGAGGAGGTAAAAGGTTATGGATATGGCTTATATCCATTTCCTAATTTTATGCAAAAACCATTAGAAAAGATTGATCCATATCATTGTCACCAAATGGTTTTTGTTGCTCGAAAGTAGGCGATTGCCTAACAAGCAAATTCACGCGGACGGCAAAAAGCGCCGCTCGTTCCTCGCTATGCTTTTTGCCGCCGGTGATTTGCGTCGTTGGGCACTCATGAAAGGGTGGTGGAATCTTGGAACGCGTTGAGAAGTTCCTAGCTGATATGCTCATTCTGAGCACGGAGCACCATGCAATCGTGCAGAAGCTGCGGGAAATCATCTTGTCGTCGCATCCAGGGGTTACAGAGGAAATGAAGTATGGTGGCATCCTCTTCTCTACCAGTGTTGCGTTCTGCGGAGTGTTCTCACACACTCACCACGTCTCTCTCGAGTTCAGTGAGGGGGCGAGATTGGCCGACCCACAACGGGTTCTTGAAGGTACCGGCAAGCATCGGCGGCATATCAAGCTTAGAGAGTTGAACGACATCAAGGCTAAGTGCGTGCATGAATATGTCAAGTTGGCGCTTGCACTGACCGGCGAGATGTAGAGTGCGCTTGCTTGAACCCGGTCAGGCGTTGAGTCTGACTGACCTACTTGCAGCGGGCCGGTGGCTGACGCGATGGTGAATCCGATCATTTGCACATGGGAGGCACAACTCCCCAAAGGGAATGCGTTAATCTGGCCTGACGGGTGTAGAGACGTGATCGCCATTATTCCGATGCAACAACGGCCAAAGGTGATTTGCAGCGGGCTGGATGGCTCGGCACGGCAGATTATCTGTGAGACCGAAACCCGGTTTGTGGGTGTTCGCCTTACTCCTGGAGTCACTTTTCCCTGGGATACAAGGGACCCACGCAAGATGCGCTTAGACGCGGATTTATCCCACTATTTGCCATCTTTCGGCCAATGTTGGAGTTTTCGGACCGATCGTGAGTTGGTTCTTGATGAGCTGATTCGGCGGATAGACTCGATGGCGTGTCCAGCTCCAAATTGGGTCGCAAATTACTTTGACGAACTCCGGACCGGACTGGTAGGGAATATCCAGTCGCCGTCGTTGAGCGAACGCAGTATGAGGAGGAAGTTGGTTCAGGCCACCGGAGCCCCCCCAAGGTATTGGCAAGGTCTGGTTCGTGCCCGGAAGGTCGGGCTGGAGGTTTCCCGGTCTGATACCTCTTTGGCATCTATTGCCGCTGATCACGGTTTTTCGGATCAAGCGCACATGAGCCGGGAAATTCGACGTTGGTTCGGCTGCACTCCGATGACGCTACGCGCAAACCGGGAGCAGGCCATGGCTCGGCTCACTGCTCCCGATGTGCTGCGCGGATCTTAGTTACCCTCGATGATGTACTTCTGAAACTCGGGAGCGGGGGCGATAGGGTGATAGCAATAGACAACTACACCGGAAGGATCAAGGAGCCCAAATCCCCTGTCGCCCCAGGGATGATCTTCCAGCGGGAGCATCACCGACAAGCCGGCTTCGCTCAATCGGTCATGTACCTTGTCAGCATCTTCTACAAGAAGGTTCAGGAATGCTCCACCTGCAAAGGGGTCCATGCCGTCTTGCGGCTCCATCAAGCAGAGTTCCGGGCCGGGGCCGGAAGAGTCAAAGCGGAGTACGACGTACCAACCGCAATCGAAGACCGGGCGCGCACCGAAATGGGATTCATAGAACTTGTGAGTTTCCGGCAGCTTGCGCGTAACAATTGTAAGGCTTGCAGATCGAATAGCCATAGGGTTTCTCCCAGCAGATGTTTGGCGTGGTTATTGAAGCTTGCCGAGGGAACTTACTGCACTGTGAAGATGGGTGTTTTGAATAGTTCGGCCAAATGTGGCGTAGAGTCGCCCAACAACAGCGTCAGCACGGACTGGCTCACCCTACGCGTTACTCCGGGTAAGCCAGCCGGTTACGCTGGCCGTTGGACAATAGAAGGACAGAGCGGTATGTGCCCGTTCAGTGATGAACAGATATTTGATTCATGGTCTAAGAATGCCTGCCAGTGGAGCGAGGCTGTCCGTAAAGGGAAAATCGAGAGCCGTCGGTTGGTAACCAATGACGCGATCATTGAGGCTATTCTCAAACGGTCACCCCAATCTGTTCTTGATGTTGGATGCGGCGAGGGATGGCTTGTCCGCGAGTTGGCTGACAAGGTGGCGCATGTGTCTGGGGTAGATGTCGTTCCCGGTCTCATCGAACGGGCGCAGAACGCCGGAGGTGGCAGTTTCTATGTGGCTTCCTACGATGAAATTGCAAAGGGTGCGCTTGATGGTTTATCCGACGTTGTCGTCTGTAATTTCTCTCTTCTTGGTAAGGAATCTATAGAGACACTGTTTAAGGCGGTGCCGTCGCTCTTGGCACCGAACGGAGCCTTCATCGTACAAACACTCCATCCGTTGGTTTCGTGTGGAAACTCCCCGTATCAGGATGGTTGGCGAGAAGGCTCATGGGACGGGTTTGGCCCTGATTTTACGGATCCGGCTCCATGGTATTTCAGGACATTAAGCAATTGGGTGGCACTGTTCCGGCGCAGCGGATTTCGGTTACTTGAGATCAGTGAGCCCGTCCATCCAAAAACCCATAAGCCCGCCTCCGTTATATTCATTGCAGAGGTAACTGCCAACAACGCATTGCAGTCGGGCGCCGACGTGTCGGCTGAATGAAACGTTGGGCGACGAGAACCTGTTCGGGGGCGTAGACACATCGATGAGCATAATTGAAGCAGTGACGCTGTTCCTGGTGATGCTGCCACTGGCTGCAATGCCAAGTACGAGTGTTGCACTGGTGGTGGCCAGATCCGTAAGCGCTGGACGGGTAAGTGGCGTGTTTTCTGCGCTTGGCATTGTCGCGGGCGATTTAGTTTTCGTGGCAATCGCATTAATTGGCATGAGCCTTCTAGCCGAATGGCTTGGCGTTTTTTCTCTGTAGTAAAGTATTGCGGGGGCGCTTACTTGATTTGGCTTGGCTTCAGTCTGCTGAAGTCAAAGTCTCCGCCAACAGTTCAGCGCACTACAAGTCGGGCGTCTTCGTTTGCGACGGATTTCTTGGTAGGGCTATTTCTAACCCTTGGAGATGTCAAAGCCATTATGTTCTACGCCAGCCTTTTTCCGACGTTGGTTGATATTGGAGGGATAGGTCTATGGGACATATTGCTTATTATGGCAATCACAACCGTGACCGTTGGTGGTGTTAAACTGGGGTATGTGATATTTGCCTCGAAATTCGTTGATAGGCTTCGTGGCCGAGTTGACTCCGAGGTGCCACTCAAATTTGGAGGGGCACTGATGATTGGATGCGGTTCGGTTCTGATTGCAAAGGCATGAAGAGTACTTCGTTGCCTGGGTGCAAAGGTATGTGTTGTCGTCCAACAAGGTACTCCAGCCGACGTCAGGCCGCGACGCGGCCTTCCTCGGCTGAGCGCTGTCGTTAGCCGTCTCAACAAGCAGTAACTGCGGCAACAGAAATAGCTGTTCGTTCTCTTGCACAAGGTCAGCTCCTTCCTGAGTACAAGGCCGCGTATATGCAAGAGTCAGCCTTTGGAGCAGTTAATGTTTTACTTACCATCGCGGCAGCAGTTGTTGGAGTATGGAAAGTTGGTGCTAAATCCCCGCACGGCTAACATGGCATTCGAGAGGGGCGCCGCAAAAGCGCGGCGCCTTACGTTAGCAGGGAACCAGTGGAGAGGTAATGTGGAAACATGAAGAACCGGTCTTGGGATGACCTATGGATTTCGATGATCGACTGACGTTGCTGTTTGGGACTTTGATGACCGGCGCTGGGTTGTTCCTGGCGGTACGAACCCTGGCGTTCGTGCTGCGGGCGCAGCGCGCGGTGGGCAAGGTGGTTCGCTTCGCTTCCAGCGCGGGAAGTGCCGAACGCGGGCCAGTGGCGATTCCCGTGGTTCGCTTCGAAGTGGGCGGTAGCAGCTACACCTTTCAGGCCTTGGGCGGCGGCGCCAGAGACCGATACGTCGTGGGAGGCCCCATTGGCGTCCTATATGACCCCCACAACCCTCGCCATGCCGCCGTCGACAGCTTCCTCCAGATCTGGATGTTCGAATTGGGCCTGATTGCGATAGGAATCGTTCCGCTGGGCATTGGGCTGTCGGACTTGCTGCATTTAATAAAGGGGGCCACCTATTAGCTGCCTCCGTGCCAGTTCCCTTTCATTTCGACGGGCTGCGTAATGTGGGATTTGTACAGAGGTCGAGTGCTTAAGGGGTCAGTACCCTTAAACTCAACCTAATGGCTAACAACGCCATCAACGCGGATAGTGAAAAGCGGCGCGCCTTCGTCGCCCCCGCTTTTCACTGCTGGTTATGGCGAACGTTAAGGTATAGAAACCGTACAGAATTCGAATGAAGAAACTTCCGCGCAAGACGAAGCAGTGGGCTGAAGAGGCGTTTGGTGCGCTGGGCATTGCCTTGGGTCTGTTGCACGAGGAATACCCCGAGCCCGATGAAGATCAAGGCTGGCGGAGGATCTAAATGGGCGAGAAGACGGAGAGCCAATCCAGTATTCCTTATTGTTTTTGCTCGGCTATTTGGACGCACACATCAGTTTCGGCATTCTGAGAGAGAAGAAGGCCGAGGAGATTATGCGGTTTCTCAGTGACCACTATGACATCAGTGACAAGCCCTAACGTAGCGCTCCATCCGACCGCGCACCGCTAGCTAAAGGGGGTGATGTAGTTCGCTGCCGCTGGCCAAGGGCCGCTCTCCGACAAGTCTAGCCAGCAGCGTCCGCACCGCACCGGGCTGCCACGGATGGAATATCGGTTGAAAGCCCCGGGATAGCCATGTTTAATGCCCGATATCAATAAGAATGATGAACGGATTTTCAACCTGCACTCCAGGGAGTCTTCTGTGCAATACGATGTAGCCTTGATTGGGGGTGGTCCGGCAGGGCTGGCCATCGCATCCGAGTTGTCGCGCAACTGGCGCGTAGTGGTGGTGGAGAAAGGGCAGGCGGGGACGACGAAGCGCAGCTGGTTCGTGCCGCTGAATGTCGTGAACGACGAGGTGCGCCCCTATACCTATGGGGGCGTGACGCGGTTTCTCGCCAGCACCTTCACTGGCGCCAAGGCGCAATGGAGAGCGCGCCAGTTCGAGCGCTATCCCTACGTGGACGAAACGCGCTTGCTGCCGCACTGGGTCTCGACGATCCGTGACAACGGCTCGGAAGTGCTCGACCAGTGCGAGTACCGCTCGCACGAGGTCAGCGCCAACGGCGTCAGCATCGACACCGCGCGTGGGAAGTTCCAGGCGCGGCTGCTGGTCGATTGCACCGGCTACGATTCCCCCATCGCAAAGCAATATGGCATCAGCCGCGCTGGCTACTACTGGTGGTCGGTGTTCGGCGCGATCGGCGATCACCCCAACGGGCTGGGCGGCATGGAGGTGGGGGACTACATGCTGTGGCAGACCTTCGCCGACACCAATGCGAACCCCGATGCCTCGCTGCAGCAAGGGCGTCCGGTGTTCGAATACGAGATTCTCGATCCCCGCACCTCATTCTCGTTGATTCTGTATCTGCGCAAGAAGATTGTCTCCCGCGAGGAGATGGAGCCGGTCTACCGGCACATCATCCGCGAAGAGGCCAGCACGGCGGCTTTCCATGACATGGAGATCAAGGAGATCAAGTACGGGTGGTACCCGTCGGCCAGCGTGTCGCAGGAGCTGGCGCGCGAGCGCGTGATCTTCGCGGGGGATGCGGCGTGCTGGACCACGCCGTGCGGCTGGGGCATGTCGTTCATCCTCAACAACTACCGCGATTTTTCCGCCAGGCTCGATGCGGCGCTGCGGGCCGACTCCCTGGGCCGTGCAGAGCTGGCCGCCATCCCGCATTTCCGCTTCCGCGAGCGCTCGGAGATCGTGCTCAATGCGCTGATGACGCACTTCCTGTCCGATGCGGCCGCGCACCTGCTGGACCGCTTCATCGGCCTGTTCAACCCGGAAAGTCAGTACCACGTCGATCCCATCTATTGCGAAAAGGTGTTCACCCTGGACATCACCACCGAGGAGGTGCGCACCTTTATGGGGACGGTGTTGAAGACGTTCACGCTGAAGGAGCTGCTCGGCTTCCTGCCGCCGTCGGAGGCCGGCCTGCTGCTGGAAGAGGCCGCCTACTTTGTCGGTGAGAGCGTGCTGGAAGAGGCGCGCCACTGGTTCCATTTCGGAGGCGGAAAACCGGAGAGCCCGGACCGCAATCCGGGTTTCGATTTCGCCTGAGCGCAAGCGGATGAGCATCTCGACTTCAATGGCGCATCTTTTCGCCCTGGTCGATCGGTGGGTGACCTGGTTCACCCCCGATGCGTCGGGCCTGGATCAACGTGAGCGCGCGGCGCGGCGACTGCTGGTCTATGTCTGCCTGATCACCAGTGCCTTTGCGCTGCTGTATGTGTCGGTCTCCGCCTGGGTGGGCTTCACCATCGGCGTATGGCTGATGCTGCTGGATTTCGTGTTTATCTGGTCGATCATCTTTCTGTTCCGCAGCACCGGGCGGTTCCGCCTGAGCGCCAACCTGTACCTGGCAGACAGTGCGCTCGTCGCCATTCTGGGTTGCAGTTATTTCACCGGCGGCCTGGATTCGCCCGTGCTGCCCTGGTTCACGCTGATTCCGGTCGCCGCCGTGCTGCTGCTCGGCTACGGCCGGGATGCCCTGCTGTGGTTGCTGGTTTCCTGCGCGGTACCCATCGGCTTCACCATCGCCGCCATGTCGGGCTTCCAGTTCGAAGTGCTCTACGACCCGGAGTACACCCGACTGTTCAGCATCCTGTGTGTCGCCGGACTGGTGCTGATCCTGTTCATGATCGCGCTGACGTTCGACCACAACCGCAGCCAGGCCATGCTGAAGCTGCTGGATCAGAACGAGGCGCTGGCGCGTGCGCGCGAACAGGCCGAAGCCGCGACGCGCGTGAAGAGCGATTTCCTGGCGAACATGAGCCACGAGATCCGCACGCCGATGAACGCAGTTATCGGCATGTCGCGCCTGTGCCTGGGCACCGAGTTGCAGCCCCGCCAGCGTGACTACATCGAGAAGGTTTACTACGCCGGCCAGTCGCTGCTGGGCGTGATCAACGACATTCTCGACCTCTCCAAGATCGAGATGGGGATGCTCAAGATGGAGGCCATCCCGTTTGATCTCGATCAAGTATTCGAGAACCTGTCCAACTTCACTGCTGCGAAGGCGCAGGAAAAGGGCTTGGAGCTGCTGTTTTTCCTGCCTGACGATCGCCATACCCATCTGGTGGGCGATCCGTTGCGGCTCGGGCAAGTCCTGTTGAACCTGGTCAGTAACGCGATCAAGTTCACCGAGCAGGGCGAGGTCAGGGTGGACGTGAAACCGGTCTTGATAACCGATGATTTCATGGAGGTCGAGTTCCGTATTCAGGACACCGGCATCGGCATGACCCCCGAGCAGTGCGCGCGGCTGTTCAAGCCGTTCTCGCAGGCCGATTCATCCACCACCCGCAAGTACGGGGGCAGTGGTCTGGGATTGGCGATCAGCAAGCACCTGGTCGAGATGATGGGCGGCACCATCGCCTTGAAGAGCGAAAGCGGCAAGGGTTCCGTATTCACGTTCACCGCGCGTTTTGCGCGCATGCGGGAAGGCGGGATGGCGCGAGGCAAGCGCTTGCCGGCAGAGCTCAACCGGCTCAAGGTGCTGGTGGTGGACGACGTGGACAGCGCACTCGAGGTGATGGCCGCCATGCTGGAGCCGTTCTCCTGCCGGGTCACCTGCGTGAAATCGGGGCAGGATGCGCTCGATGTGCTGGAACAGGCGCCGGAGGACGATCCTTACAATCTCGTGTTCATGGACTGGAACATGCCGGGACTCGACGGCATCGAGGCCTCCCGGCGCATCAAGCAACACCCGCACCTGTCGAGGACACCGACCATCATCATGGTCACGGCGCATGGCCGCGAGATGGTGATGGAGCAGGCCGCCGAAGCGAAGATCGATGGCTTCCTCATCAAGCCCGTGACCGCTTCCATGCTGGTGGATGCCATCATCGGCGTTCTCGGTCCGCATCACGGCGGCGAAAGCATCGAGGATGCCGCGCAGGCCTGGAGCATCCCGCGCATGCACCGCATCCTCAACGCCCACATCCTGCTGGTGGAGGACAATGCCATCAACCGCCAGGTGGCAATGGAACTCCTGAAGCAGGCCGGTCTGGTGGTCTCCCTGGCCAACAACGGCAAGGAGGCGGTCGACCTGGTGGCGCGCATGCACTTCGACGCAGTGCTGATGGATATCCACATGCCCGTCATGGACGGCTACGAGGCCACCCGGCTCATCCGTGAGATGCCCGGCCAGGAGTCGTTGCCCATCATCGCCATGACGGCCAATGCCATGGCCGGCGACCGGGAGAAGTGCCTGGCGGCGGGAATGAACGACCATGTGGCCAAACCCATCGATCCCGACCTGCTTTTCGCCGCCCTGAATACCTGGGTGTTGCCCGGCCAGCGCGCGGTGCCCACGGGCATGGCGATCGAACCGGCCGCGTCCTCCGCGACTGAAGCGCAGTATCCCTTGCCGGACGAGCTGCCCGGCATTGACCTGAAAGCAGCGCTGAAAGGGACCGGCGGCAATGCCGTCCTGCTGCTTCGGATACTGAAGAATTTCCTGCACGACCATGCGAATGACGCGCGGGCCTTACGCAAGGCACTGAAGGAACAGGATTTGGAACTGGCCCAGCGCATCGCCCATACCCTCAAGGGGCTGGCGGGAGCCATCGGGGCCCATGAGTTGCGCCCGGCCGCTATCGCCATGGACGCCGCGATCCGGAGCCGAGCCGGCGACACATACTGGAGTCTGCTGGATCGCCTGGAGAACACCCTGACGCTGGTTATATACAGCTTGCAGCGGCTGGAGCAGCAAATATCGGAGACTGCCGCCCCTGCCGACGACGCAATGCTGGCTGAGGCGACCATTCCGGAGCTGGTGGAACGGCTCGAATGCCTGGTGCGCGACCTGGACCCCGATGCCGAGGAGGTGGCGGGCGTCCTGAGCCGGATTGTAGGCGCGTCGCCGATGCAGCCGCTGGCACAGGATCTGGTGCGCCTGTTGGGCAACTTCGACTTCGATGCAGCCCGTCATACGTTGAATCACTTGAAACAGGAGTTGAAAGTTGATCGTGAGTACGCCAACAACAAACAATGACGACCGGCCGCGCATCCTGATCGTGGATGATGAGCGCATCAACATCAACATTCTCAACAGCCTGCTCAAGAGGGACTACAGGCTCATGGCCGCGACCAGCGGCGAACAGGCGATCAAGGCCGCCGTCGACGGCCAGCCCGATCTGATCCTGCTCGACATCCTGATGCCGGGCATGGATGGCCACCAGGTCTGCCGCAAGCTCAAGTCGAACCCGGTAACGTTCTCCATCCCGATCATCTTCATCACTGCGATGGGGGACGCCGAGAACGAAACCATGGGGTTTGCGTTGGGGGCTGTCGATTACATCTCCAAGCCCTTCAACAATGCCGTGGTCAAGGCGCGGCTCGGTGTGCACCTGCGGCTCAAGCGCCAAAACGACATGCTGGAAAGCCTGGCCTCGATGGATGCGCTCACGAATGTCTCGAACCGCCGGGCATACGATCGGGTATGCGGCGATGAGTGGCGGCGCTGCCAGCGCGAAAAACTGCCGATCTCGTTGATGATGATCGACGTCGACCAGTTCAAGCAGTACAACGACAACTATGGACACGGCGCCGGCGACGAATGCCTGGTGCGCATGGCCAAGGCGATCAACGGCTGCATCCATCGCCCCGGAGACATGCTGGCGCGTTATGGCGGCGAGGAGTTCGCGGCGATCATGCCCGGCACCCACAGCGCCGGCGCGTTGCAGATGGCGCAGCAATTCCATGCTGTCATGGCCGAGCTGTCGATCCCGCACGCGCATTCGACGGTCGCGCCGCATGTCACCCTCAGCATAGGCGTGGCGACCACCACCCGAACCGATGAGGTCACGCCCGAGCAGCTTTCCGAAGCGGCGGACAGGATGCTCTACCAGGCCAAGGAGTCGGGGCGCAACACGACGTGTGTCATTGAGATTTGAGGGAAAGGCCTCCTCGGCCTGTCGGGTTTGGGCGGAGGACGCGATCTACTTCACGCCGGAGACCGATGCCGCCGTGGCGGAGTTCGAGAAATGGCTACGTCCGCACACACGAAGCAGAGGCTAACAATGCCATCGCGCGACGTTGAACCTTAGTCATGAACGTTGAATCAATCGACCATGTCGTGCTGACGGTCAAGGATATCGAGGCAACCTGTGTTTTCTACGAGCAGGTTCTCGGTATGGAAGTCTCTACGTTCGGAGATGGAAGAAGGGCTCTGTTGTTCGGGCGGCAGAAGATCAATTTGCACCAACACGGAAACGAGTTTGAGCCAAGGGCGATGATTCCTGCTCCGGGGTCGGCGGATTTGTGCTTCGTTACGAGTGTTCCAATCACGCAAGTGCTTGAGCACCTACGCAGTAACGATCTTGACGTCCTTGAGGGCCCGGTTCAGCGAACCGGTGCAGTGGGCCCGATTACCTCGGTCTATTTCCGGGATCCAGATGGAAATCTTGTCGAGGTGGCGAACTATGGAGCCCAGCCGACAGGCGTTGAAGCTGGGAGACGGCAGGACGCCCCGTAACTCCCCGGAAAAGAGGCTCCGATTGCACCCCCTGGTCTACCCTTATCCCCCGTGACAGGCCGGGGCGGGTCAGGGATGAGAACCGTGTTACACCTTCGCTGTTCGGGCGGGCTCTACGGGGCGGAGAGCGTCGTGCTGGAGCTGGCTGCCCGGTCCGCCGCCTGCGGTTACCAATCCGTTCTTGGTGTCCCCCATGATCTGGACGAACCACTCCCTGAGCTTGTTTCGGCGGCCCGCGCACGGGGAATCGAGACGGTGCCGTTTCCGTGCCGCAGCAGGCTCGACCATCACGTTTTTCGCGATATCCGCCGCTTTGTCCGTGACCGCGCAACCGATGTGATCCACACCCACGGTTACCGGGAGGATCTTTATGCCCGCTTCGCGTTTGCGGGTGTGCCCCTGGTGGCCACCAACCACAACTGGCTGCGCACCACCCGCGCCCTGAAGGTCTACGCGGCGGTCGATGCGCTTCTGTTGCGTACCTTTAATCGCGTGGTGGGGGTGTCCGGCCCGCTGATCGAGGAGATGGCGGCCAAGGGGATTCGGCCACCGCGTCTTGTCCGCATCGGCAACGGCGTGGATGTGGAGCGCTGCACGGCCTCTGTTGAAGCAGGTGAGGCGATTCGGCGTGAGTATGCGCTTACACCTGACGTGACCGTGTTCGGGATCGTCGGCCGGGTGACACGGGAGAAGGGGCATTTCGATGCGCTCGATGCGCTGGCGGCGATTGCACGGGCGGGTCACAAGGTGGCGCTGCTGGTGGTGGGGAGCGGTCCGGACGAGGAGTCGATTCGGCGGCGCGTTGCGGGCAGAGAGCCTCGGGTGTGCCTGCTCGGCCATCGCGGGGATGTCCCGGCGCTGCTTCAGGCGATGGATATTGTGCTGCTCCCCTCGTACAAGGAGGGGTTGCCGATGGCGCTGCTGGAAGCGATGGCGGCGGGCCGTCCGGTGATCGCCAGCGCGGTGGGTGAGATCCCGGCGGTGGTGCGGGACGGTGAGAGCGGTCTGTTGGTGCCGCCACGCGATGCGGAGGCGTTGCGGCGGGCGTGTGAACGGCTGATGGCTGATGCGGAATTCACCCACTCCATCGGCCGGGCCGCGCGCACGCGGGTGGTCGACTCGTTCTCCTCCGACGTTATGGCCCGCGCGTACTGTGCCCTCTATGACCAATGCCTGACCGGCAATGCCGCCACGGCCCGGGTTCGGTGATGCGCGTCGGTCTGTTCATTGACACCGAGGGGTTCGGCGGCGCCGAGACGGTGGTGCTGGAACTGGCGCAGGCGCTGGCGGGCCGTGGCCACGAGCCGATCCTGCTCCACTTCGGCAGCCCCCATCTGGTGCCCCGCATCCGGGCGCTCGGCATCGCCGAACGGGCGGTCCCGGGGCATGCCGACTTCAAGCGGGCGCGGCGGCTGCCCCGTTTCGCCCGCCGCTTCGCCGCCCTGCTGCGGGGGCTGGAACTGGACGCGCTGCACTCCCATCTGGTCGGTCCCATCGTCGCCGCCGCGCCGGCGGCGCGATGGGCCGGGCTGCGGCACGTCGGCACCCTCCACGACATGCACACCCTCCAGGAGCGGCCGTTCAACATCCGCCTGTTGCAGTTGGCGGGGGCGCTGGGGACCCGGCTTGCTGCGGTTTCCGGGGAGGTGGCGGCGGCCTGTCGGGCCGGCGGCCGATTCGGGTTCTCGCAGCTGGAGACGGTCGTCAACGGCATCGCCCCGGCGCCGCCCGTGGACCGGGCGCGGATGAGAGCGGCATTGGGAGTGCCGCCCGATGCGGTGGTGATCACCTGTGTCGGACGCATGGTGGAGCTGAAGTGCCATCGCAATCTCATCGAGGCGTTTGCGCGGTTGGGTCTGCCGAATGCATGGCTGATGCTGGTGGGTGACGGTCCGCTGCGGGCGGAACTGGCGCGGCAGGCGGAGGCCGCCGGCGCCGCTCGGCAGATCCTCTTCACCGGGGAGCGGAGTGACGTGTCGGCGGTGCTGGCCGCCTCCGACCTGTTTACGCTGGCCTCCCGCACGGAGGGGCTTTCCCGCAGCATCCTGGAGGCGATGGCGGCCGGGCTGCCGGCGGTGGTCACCCGCGTCGGCGGCAATCCGGAGCTGGTTGCGGACGGTGAAAGTGGCCTGTTGGTGCCGCCGAACGATGTGGCGGCATTGGCGCAGGCGCTGCGAACACTGGCCGAAGATGGCGGGTTGCGCAGTCGCTTCGGGGCGGCGGCGCGCCAGCGGGTCGAGGCGGAATTCTCCCTCGATCGCATGGCCGAGCGCTATCTCGCGCTGTATGCGGAGGAATTAGGCAATCAGTGGGGGAGGGGACGGGGAGGGGAGACGCCGTAGCCTTGGGCGAAGTCGACCCCCAGCGTACCCAGCCGCTCCAGCGTCTCCTGGCCCTCCACGGACTTGGCGACGGTACGGATGCCGAGCAGATGGCTGATGCGGGTGATCGATTCCACCATGGCGGCGTTGACCGGGTCCTGCATGAGGGTACGGACAACGCTGCCGCCAATCTTCAGGCTGTCGATGGAGAGCGATTTCAGGTAGCAGAACGAACTGAGTCCGTTGCCGAAGTCGTCCAGGGTGAAGCGGCAGCCGGCGACCCGTAGCGCCTCGATGAAACGCCGCACCTGACTGAGGTTGGCGATCGCCGTGGTTTCGGTGAATTCAAAACAGATCCGCCCTGGCGGCAGGCCGGATTGCCGGACGGCAGCGAGCGCCTGGGCCGTGAAGGTCTCGCTGCAGATGGACTGGCTGGAGAGGTTCACGCTGTAGAGCCCGTCCGCGATCTCACCGTTGCGCAGCAGCGCGATCAGCCGTTGCAGCACCCACAGATCGATCTCCGGCATCAGCTTGAGACGTTCGGCAGCAGGCAGGAAGGTCAGCGGCAGCAGTTCACGTCCCGCTTCGTCGAGCCGGAGATAGACCTCGCTGCGCAGCACGCCGTCGTCGGCACCGAGGGCCGTCAGCGGCTGGGCGGCCAGCCGGAACAGCCCTTCATCGAGTCCGCGGCGCAGCCGTTCGGACCAGTTGGCGGAGGTGCCGGCGGCATAGCCGTCGGCCGGTGACCACAGGTGGACACGGTTGCGGCCGCCGTCCTTCGCCGCGTAGCAGGCGGCATCGGCCGCGGCGAGCACATCGGTGAGGGTGCCCGAATCGGCGCTGATCGGCACCAGCCCGATGCTGATACCAACCGTGAAGCCCTTCTCCTCCCAGAGGAACTGGAAGTTGTGCACCGCCTGGCGCATCGCCTCGGCGATCTGCTGCGCCTTCTGCGGCGGGCACCCTTCGAGCAGCACGGCAAATTCGTCACCGCCCAGTCGGGCCAGCACATCGCTGCCGCGCACGTGGCTCTTCAACTCCCGCGTGAGCTGGCGCAGCAGTTCATCCCCCGCCTGGTGACCGCAGGTGTCATTCACCACCTTGAAGCGATCCAGATCCATGTAGCAGAGGACGTGCTGCGCGCCATCCAGGTGCGCCCCGTCCACTGCCTGACCCAGGCGCCGTTCCAGTTCCCGGCGATTCACCAGGCCGGTGAGGGCGTCGTGGCGCGCCTGGTGGTCGAGCTGTTCGGCGAGGGCGCGCATCTCCGAGACGTCACGGAAGACAATTACGGAGCCGCCGTGGGCGTCGGGGAGCTCGGAGAGGGTGTGTTCGATGGCGATTTCACCACCATCTGAACGCACCAGCACCGCGCCCAGCCCGCAGCCATCCGGACGGGTGGAGCCGGTCGCTGCCAGGATCGGTTCACGCGTCCGCTCGTCGATGACGCTGAACACCTCCGATACCGGGCGACCGACCGCCTCTTGAGCACTCCAGCCGGTAAGCTGTTCGGCCACGGGATTGAGATATTCGACCCGCTCTTCGGTTCCGACGGTGATGACGCCGTCGCCGATGGAGTGCAGGGTGACCTCGGCGCGCTCCTTTTCACGGGAGAGGGCCGCTTCGGCGCGCACCGCCCGGCGCACCGTGAGCGACGCAATGACAAGCGCCAGTATGCCTGCACCGCTGCCGAGCCCTCCCATCACCACCTGTGCCTGCTGGTGTGCCTTGAGCGCCTCATCCGAGGCTGTCCGGGTGGCGTCTTCCTGGATGTCGCGCAGGCGGCCGAGGAGCCCCAGGATCTGCTCCTGGGTGGGGATGGCGTTACCCAGCAGGTATTCGCTCGCCTCCTCCTCCCGGTCCAGGATGATCAGTTCGGCGACCTTGCGTTGAAGGGGGACCGCTATGGCGGCAAGCTCCCCCTGCTTGTCCAGTATGTCCCGCTCCTCTGCGGAGAGGTCCATTGCCAGCAGTTGCTGCCGGCTGGTGGCGAAGCGGGCCGCGTGGCTGTCGAGATGCATGGATTCGGCGTCCCGCTCGAACGGGTCGTTCAGGACGATCATTTTCTGCAGCCCGTAGACCCGCTCGCGCGCGCTGAGAAACATGCTGTTGACCAGCGAGCGCTTGACGTTGTGGTTGTGGACGATGAGTTCGAGGCGCTCATTGATGGCCGCCATGGTGGTCAGACCGACCACCACAACCATGCCCATCAGAACGAAGACAGCCGCGAACCCCGCGATCAGGGCGAGGTTGGGCGTAAAGACATATCCGCGGAGCCTGCGATTGGTCGGTGGTGCCCCGTCCATGTGTCCCCCCTCGGGCCGGCTTCCTTGCACCGTGGTTTATTGGTTTTCCCTGCATCCGGCAGGTGTTTCGACCGATGCTATGCCCGGCAGGCACCCAATGCAAGCACGTGGGGACGGCGCGGGGATAAGCGGCTACAATACCGCGCCATGTCAGGAAACAGCATCGGAAAACTCTTTACCGTCACCAGCTTTGGCGAGAGCCACGGCCCGGCGCTCGGCTGCGTGGTGGACGGCTGCCCGCCGGGGCTGGCGCTCAGTGAGGCGGATCTGCAGCGTGACCTGGATCGGCGCCGGCCGGGGACCTCGCGTCACACCACACAGCGCCGCGAGCCGGACACGGTCCGTATTCTCTCCGGGGTGTTCGAGGGACGCACCACCGGCACCCCCATCGGGCTGCTGATCGAGAACGTGGATCAGCGCTCGAAGGACTACGGCGATATCGCCGATCGCTTCCGCCCCGGCCACGCCGACTATACCTACCAGCAGAAGTACGGGCTGCGCGACTACCGCGGCGGCGGGCGTTCGTCGGCTCGCGAGACCGCCATGCGGGTGGCCGCTGGTGGAGTGGCGCGAAAATATCTCGCCACCCTCGGCATCGAGATCCGCGGCTACCTGGCCCAGCTTGGCCCCATCCGCGCCGAGCGGCTCGACTGGGATGCGGTGGAGCAGAACCCCTTCTTCTGCCCCGATCCGGACCGGGTCGCGGAGATGGAGACCTACATGGATGCGCTGCGCAAGGCGGGCGACTCGGTCGGTGCACGGATCAACGTGATCGCCACCGGCGTGCCGCCGGGACTCGGCGAGCCGATATTCGACCGGCTGGATGCCGATCTTGCCCACGCCCTGATGGGGATCAATGCGGTGAAGGGGGTCGAGATCGGCGCCGGTTTCGCCAGTGTCGAGCAGAAGGGGAGTGAGCACCGGGACGAGATCACACCGGAAGGTTTCCTGTCCAATCATGCGGGCGGGGTACTCGGCGGCATCTCCAGCGGACAGACGATCACCGCCTCCATCGCCCTCAAGCCCACCTCCAGCATCCGTATCCCCGGCCGTTCCGTGGACATCCACGGCAACCCGGTGGAGGTGGTGACCACCGGCCGCCACGACCCGTGCGTCGGCATCCGCGCCACCCCCATCGCCGAGGCGATGGTCGCCATCGTGCTGATGGATCACCTGCTGCGCCACCGGGCGCAGAACGCGGAGGTCACCTCCGGAACCCCCGTGATTCGGGCGGAAGCCCCGCAGGGCCGCTAGCGCATCAAACAGGTAAATGAGGTCGGCCAACGCCGTAGGAGCCCGCCCCGCGGGCGAATCGGCCTGTGGGTGAAACCGGGTGCTGAAGCGGCTGTGCCGCTATTCGCCCGGAGGGCCGGGCTCCTACGACGCCTGGACCGTCAATCACACATTAGGCGGGTCTCTCGTCAAGACGCCGGGCGCGCAGAGAAGCGAAAGGTCTTGTCTCTCTGCGTTCTCGGCGCCTCTGCGAGAGAAACGGTTTTCTGAACACTGCCTGGAGTTCTGAAATGTTGCTGCATGTGCCCAACGTGTTGTTGCCCGAGGAACTGGAGGCGGTGCGCCGCACCCTGTCACAGGCGGCGTTCGTGGATGGGCGCAGCACGGCGGGCGAGGCGGCGAAGCAGGTCAAGAACAACCTGGAACTGGATCGGGACGACCCGCGCAAGGAGACCCTGGCCCGCATCGTCATCACGGCCCTCTACCGCAGCGACACCTTCCGCAACGGGGTGATGCCGCTCAAGGTCTCCACCCCCATCTTCTCCCGCTATACGGCGGGGATGCGCTACGGCAGTCATATCGACGACCCCATCATGGGCGCGGGACCGCACTACCGTACCGACGTCTCCTTCACCGTGTTCCTCAGCGAGCCGGAGAGCTATCAAGGGGGCGAACTGACCGTGCGCACCCCGTTCGGCGAGCAGCAGGTGAAGCTGTCCGCGGGTGATGCGGTGGTCTATCCGTCCGGCACCCTCCACCATGTGGCGGAGGTGACCGCCGGCGAGCGGCTGGTTGCGCTCGGCTGGATTCAGAGCATGGTGCGCGATCCGGCCCAACGGGAACTGCTCTACCAGCTCAATCGTGCCCGCGAGCGGCTGCTGGCCGACCGCCCCGGTGCCGAGGAGACCGACTGGGTGGACCACACCTATATCAATCTGGTGCGGATGTGGAGTGAGTTGTAAGTGGCAAGTGGCAACTGAGGGGAGTTCTTGTGACCGCGGTTTTCTCTTGCAACCTGTAACTTGCGACTTGTAGCTGCTTGCAATGCCTTACTGGCGCCTCTCCAATTTCTACTTCTTCTATTTTGCGACCCTCGGTGCGTTGCTGCCCTACTGGGCGCTCTATCTGAAGGATCTCGGCTTCGATGCCCGCTCCATCGGCGAGCTGATGGCGGTGCTGATGGCGACCAAGATCCTGGCCCCCAATCTGTGGGGCTGGGTCGCCGACCGCACCGGCAACCGCATGGGGGTGGTGCGGGCCGGCTCGGCACTGGCGCTGGTCACCTTCTTCGGCGTCTTCATCGCCCGCGACTTCTGGCCGCTGGCGGGGGTGATGCTGCTGTTCAGCTTCTTCTGGAATGCGGTGCTGCCCCAGTTCGAGGCAACCACCCTTTGCCACCTGGGGCGGGAGACGCACCGCTACAGCGTGATCCGGCTGTGGGGTTCGATCGGGTTCATCCTCTCAGTGGTGGCGCTCGGCGCAATCCTTGAGGCACAGGGTTCGATGGTGCTGCCCTGGGTGCTGGCGGCGCTCTTCGCCGGTATCTGGCTTGCCAGCACGGTGGTGCCGCCGGAGAAACTCCAGCATCAGGAGGGCCACCACGGCCCGTTGCGGGAGATCCTCAGCCGACCGCCGGTACTGGCGCTGATCGCAGCGAGCTTTCTGCTTCAGGCCAGCCACGGGCCGTACTACACCTTCTACACCATCTTCATGGAGGGGCACGGCTACCCGCGTGCCTTCGTCGGCCAGTTGTGGGCGCTCGGTGTGGCGGCGGAGGTGGGGCTGTTTCTCCTCATGCACCGGCTGGTGCTGCGCTTCGGCCTCGGGCGGTTGATGGTCGCCAGCCTGATCCTGACCACGGTGCGCTGGGTGGCCACCGGCGCTTTCCCCGAACATATCGCCGTGGTGCTGGTCGCCCAGAGCCTGCACGCGGCCAGCTTCGGCATCTTCCATGCCGTGGCGGTGGCGTTCTATTTCCGCTACTTCGCCGGTCGCCACCACGGTCAGGGGCAGGCGTTCTACAGCAGCCTCAGTTTCGGTGCCGGCGGCGCGGTGGGCGCCTGGTATTCCGGATTCGTGTGGGAGGCGGTCGGTCCCGAGTGGACCTACTACATCGCCGCCGCATTCAGCGCCCTGGCGGCCCTGATCGCCTGGCGCTGGCTGCGCGACGAGGCCTAGCTAGTTGCACGCAGTGTGGCACCTACGTTGGCATGACGAACCTCCCTCACCTTCAAGGGGAGGGCCGGGGTGGGGATGGGTGGATCCCCGCAGCAAATGTAGGATGCGGTGAGGAACGAACCGCATCGGTCGCGATTGACCATTCCTGTCCCTCGATCGATGCGGTTCGCAGGCTCACCGCATCCTACGCGGCTGTACGAAACCCATCCCCATCCTGTCCTTCCCCTTGAAGGGGAAGGGACCTTCTAATTCGACTTTGTCAGATCGCCCGGCTCACTCCATCATGTCGTTGATGACGTTCCTGAACCAGCTGTGGGCATAGCTCACTTCGCGTTTGCGCAGTTCGGGGCTGGCGTTGGCGGGTGACACACCGCCCGAATTCGGGATCTCCTCGATGGAGTTGTTGGCGGCATCCAGGTGGTAGACGCCGGCCACCGAGATACCGAACTCCTCGCCCAGGATGCTGTAGCAGGTGTTGGTGAAGGTGGGCTCGCCCGGCTCACGACCGTTGAAGCGGTCGACGATGGCCGCCGCGGCCACCTTGGCCTGGGAGTTGGCGGCATAGGCCGACTTGGGCATCTTGGCGGCGCTGGAGGCGTCGCCCAGGACGTAGATGTCCTTGTGGCGGGTCGACTCGAAGGTCCGCTTGTCCACCGGGCACCAGTCGCCCTCGACCAGGTCTGCGGCAAAGGCGATGGCACCGGCCTTCTGCGCCGGGATGATGTTCACCACGTCGCCCCGGAACTCCTCGACGAAGGTTTGCAGGGTGCGGGTGCCGGGGTCCAATGATTCGACTTCGCCCCCGGCCGCGCCGCTGACCCACTCGATCATGCTGTTGTCGCCGCCGTAGCCGTAGAGCTGGGTCCAGCCTTCGATGTACAGCCCCTGTTTGGAGAAGGCGTCCTTGGGATCGAGGATGATGACTTTGGCGCGCGGCTTGTGGTGTTTGCAGTACATGGCGATCTGCGAGGCCCGCTCGTAGGGCCCCGGCGGACATTTGAAGGGGTTCGGCGGGGCCGCGATGATCACCGTGCCCCCCTCGGGCATCGCCTCCAGTTGCCGACGCAGAATCCGGGTCTGGGGTCCGGCGTACCAGGCGTGGGGGATGGTCTCGGCGACCTCCTCGTCGTAGCCCTCGATCGCCCCCCACTTGAACCCGACGCCGGGGGAGACCACGCAGGCGTCATAGCCGAACTGGTTGCCCCCCGCGGTTCGAACCGTCTTCTGCACCGGGTCGATGGCCGTGACGTGATCGATGACCACCTCCACGCCATGACGACGCAGACCGTCGTAATCGAACGTGAGGGACTCCAGGGTGCGGTCGCCGCTCAGCACCTCGTTGCTCATGAAACAGGAGGTGTAGGTCGGATGGGTTTCGATAAGGGTCACCGCGAGGTTCGGGTCGAACTTGCGCAGGTACTTGGCGGCGGTACAGCCGCCCACGCCGCCGCCGACGACGACCACCCGGCGGGGCGCACCCAGGGCCAGGGAGGGGAAGCCGAGGGTGGCGCCGAGTACGGCGGCGCCGCCGGCCAGTCGAATGAATGCTCTGCGATCGATGTGGGTCATGGCTGGTCTCCTCGCGCGCCGGTCACTGCTGGCTGCCGTAGTAGTGGATGAGGGCCGGGACGGCCTGCTCGCCCTCTTCCTCGATCGCTGCATCCACCTTGCGTTTCATCTTGCGCGGCCACTCGCGTTTGCCCGCCAGGAAGTCGGCCATGGTGTACTCCAGATAGGGCATCCACTGGCCCGCCAGGGTCCCGGCATCACCGGGGCGGCCCCCATTCTCGTGGCACTTTTCACAGTGTTTTTCGTGCAGTTCAGCGCCGCGCGCGGCCAGGGCCGTGTCGTGCGGTTGTGGCCTCAGGTGCAGCCGCTGCCGGGCAAAGAACCACGCCATGCCCTCGATCTGCGCGTCGCTGTAGCCCTTGGCGATGCGGTTCATGATGGTGGAGTTGTGCTGGTCGGACTGGTAGGCCCGCATGACGTCGATGAACACCTCGGGGTCCATCCCGGCGATGGAAGGGATCGAGGGGCCGGCACTGGAACCGTCGGTGCCGTGGCAGCCGGCGCAGGTGAAGGCGAGCGCCTCCGCCGAGGGACCGGCCGCCGCGGGTGCCGCCGCCATGGCGGCCCCCGGAAGCAGCGTCATCGTAGTCAGAAGGAGATACCGAACGTGCTTGGTCATGGTGTCGTCTCTCTGCATGGTCAGTTCGGCGTGGTCATCAAGCCGATCAGCACCAGGGTCAGCAGGGCCAGGCCGGCCATGATCAGCACGCTGGTGATGAAGGAGGCCGCCAGGTCGGCGCGGCGCGAGGGGCGCTGGATGAGATGCTTCTCCAGTTCGCCGGCAGCGACGAGCCGCTCGTATTCGAGGCGGTGGTCGTGCTTGAACTCCTCGATGGGGATCGCACCGGTGAAGATGGTGGTGCTCATCGGGAAGCGCTCCGGCCTGAAGTGCACGTTAAAGAAGTGCACCGAGTTGAGGAAGATGGCCGCCAGCAGGGCCTCCTCGGCATGGATCAGCGTGGCGATGTTGAACGCCCAGCCCGGCAGGATCTGCGCCGTCGCTTCCGGCGCGAACAGGATGATGCCCGAGGAACCAATCACCGCCGTGCCCCAGAACGGCGCCCAGTAGTCGAACTTCTGCCAGTAGGTCCAGTGGCAGAAGGCCGGGCGCGGACCGCGGCCGAAGAACCACCTGAACATGTCGCGCAGGTCCTGGAGGTCCTTCCAGTTGGGCAGCATCGAGGTGCCGCCGAACCACTCGAAGGTCTTGCGCTTGCGCCAGATGTTGGTGATCGCGATGGCCAGATGGACCAGGAAGATGGACAACCAGATGATTGCGGCGGTGCGGTGAATGATGCCCTCCATCTGCGGCCCGCCGAGGAACGCCACCACCGCCTTCGCCCAGCCGGTGTGCGAGAACAGCAGGGTCGTGCCGGTCAGGATCAGGGTCATGGTGGAGATGGCGAACAGTGCATGGATCCAGCGCCACGCGACCGAGAAGCGGCGGAAGTAGACGACATCGGGCCGGTCGAGGTTTTCGACAAAGCCCTTGCCCTGGAAACGGTCCATCAGCTCACGGTAGAGCCACAGCAGCACATGGACCCAGAAGAAGGCGATGACGCCGATGATCAGCGTCTGCATGAAGCGCTTGGCCACCCACAGTCCCGGATAGTTCTCCGCGTCATCGGCGTCGCCGTGCGGCCAAAAACCGAGGAAGTTCTCATTGGCGTTGATGTGACAGTTGCGGCAATTCTCCAGGCGGTTGTCGGCGTGGATGCTGGAGGTCGGGTCATCCTTGCCCTTCACCGAGTGACCGCCGTGGCAGTCGTGGCACTTGGCGGTGTTGGTGTAGCCGAGCCGGTGCACCTGGCCGTGGTAGGAGGCGAAGTAGGTCCGCTGGGCGTCCGTGTGGCAATCGCCGCAATTCTTGGTGATCGCGAGCTTGGCGGAATCCTCCCCGGGCGAACCGATGGCGTGGGTGGAGTGGCAGTCGGAGCAGACTGCGGCCTTGCTGTCGCCCCTCTCCAGCACCGCCTTGCCGTGGTCGGACCCGCGGTATTCCGTGAGTTGCTCCTCGTGGCAGCGGCCGCAGACCTCGGGATTCCTCAGCCGGTATTCGGCCTCCTGCATGCTGCCGAGGGCACGGACGTTGTGGCCATCGTGGCAGTCGTAGCAGGTGGCATTGGTCTTCGACTGGTCCAGCTTGCTCGGGCGGGCATGGACCGAACCCATGAAGGCGTCGATCTGCTCGTTCACCACCTTGAGGCGTTCGTGCTTGCCGTCCGGGTCGTTCCGGTGCTCCGCCCAGGTCTCCTTGTGGCACTCGACGCAGCCGACGACCACCTCCGGCGCCTCCCGGTGCGGCACGCGGCGGATGGTCGCGTGGCAGTCGGTGCAGTTCTGATCGCCGTGGACGCTCGCTCCAAGCTGCGCGTGCTCGACGTAGATGTCCACCGGTCTGCCGTCGTCGCGGCGATCCGTCTTCTCGTTCTCATCCCCGTGGCAGGTCAGGCAGCGCTCGTTGGGGATGATGCGCCGGCCGGTCACGGGATCGAAGTTCTCGATCATCGTCTCTCCCGCGTGTTTCGGGATGTCGGCGTGGGCTGAAGGGGCGATGAAAAGGGTGAAGCCGACCACCCAGAAAAGGCCGGCCAACAGCGCAGGTGCGATGCGTCTGGGCATCGGATTGTCTCCTGTTTCCTTCGGTGGGCGCGAAGTTCGGGCGCCGTCGTTCTTGAACTTAAGGAAGGAAATGCGGAGCGGACGGGTACAGCGGGCCACACTCAACACTTCCGACGTCCGTGGTCTCGGAAACGCGCTAGGCGCGGGTTTCACAAGCCACACATGGCTCTCCTGGCGTGGCTCCCCTCCGGTACAAACGGGAGCCGCTCACATCCATGCGGGCCAGGTTCGTCGAAAGTGCGTGCGGTATTGAGAATCGTCGGTCGATGCCGACGCTTTTTGTGAGGGTATTATGAAGCACCCCGGGCCGAATAATCGAAGAATTTTTTGGGGATATCAAGTCAAGAAGTAAATTGCCAATTACTAATAATTACGGGGAAAACATCAGCCTTTGATATCTGTTGGGTCGTATGGGAACCCTTTGAAAGGGGGCGCGGAGTCGTCCGGTCAAACCCGCCAGTATTAGCAACCTGCACAGGGAGTCCGGCGGCAGTGGTTGCGGGAGAGCGGCAGGGTAGGCAAATCGGGTGATGCCGGTCCATGACCGCCAGGTTGTCGGCTACTTCGCTGGCCGCCACCACGTCTCGCCGGTCAATGAATCGGATGCTCGGGACTACCTCGATCTCGCCTCTTTGAGAAGTTGCAACGGCAAGAGCCACCCGCGCCGAACACGAGTGATTACCCGTAAATGTCGGTGGGATCATGGGGCCCTCGGTGGCTTGGGGTGCCGAGCCGCCGCACCACCTCCGCCAGGACGAGCAGTCCCTCAAGCGGCTCCGGCGGTAGCGGTTCGGTGGAGAGGGGCAGAGCACGCAGCCGCTGGTGGCGATTCATCACCGTCAGGTAGTCACCGGGGGTGAACAGACGGTGGGCGATCTCGAACCCCTGATCCAGATGGTCGAATGCTCCCGCCAGGCGCCGGCTCGCCAGCAGCTGACCGTACATCAGTTCCAGCAGGGCGCGGCCGTGAGTGGTGCGGCGCAGGCGCACCTGCAGATCCTGATAGAGCGGGTCGACCGCCTGTCCCAGCCAGTAACGGGCCACCAGTTCCATCAGGCCGCACACGTGGCAGGGTGAGCGGCGGCCGTTCCGCCGTCGCCGATCCGCGTCCGTCAGCAGTGCCTCCGCCGCGGGTGGTGTCAGCGGTTCGGCATACCAGCGGCCGAGGATCGTCCCGTTCATGGGGTTGCCGCCTCGGCGAGCAGGTCGGCCATCACCCGGGCCGCATTGGAAGGGGTGCGCAGGCGGTGCCGGACCAGCCCGAGTGTGCGGGTGATCGGAAAGCCCTTCAGCGGCAGCACGGTGAGCCCCGGCCCGAGCAGGGTCTCGGGCAGCACGCTCCAGCCCAGGCCGCTTGCCGCCAGGACACGCAGGGTCTCCAGCGAATCGGTGGCCTGCGCGGCGGTGAGATCGACACCGGCGCGCTGGAAGACCCGATCGACCAGTTCCCGCGTGTAGGTCTGCGGCTGGGGCAATAGTGCGGGCCATGCCGCCAGTTCGCGTGGATGGCGTGGCACGGCGGCAGAGAGCGGATGCTCTTCCGCCACCATGATCACCATCGGGTCGGGCCACAGCGGTGTCACTTCAAGTGGGGCCGGCGCCTCCGGCGGCAGCGTGATCACCCCCAGTTCCAGGTCGCCGTGTTCCACCGCGGCACACACCTCCTCCGAGGGCATGAACGCCAGCTCCAGCCGCACGGAGGGATAACGGGCGGCGTAGGCACGCAGTATGCGGGGCAGGCGGTGCAGGCCGATGTGCTGACTACTGCCGAGGGTGAGACGACCGCTGACCACCTCCTCCAGATTGGCGATGGCCCGGCGGCTGTCCTCAACCTCCTCCAGGATGCGCCGCGCGCGCGGCAGCAGGGCGTTGCCCGCCTCGGTCAGATGCACCTGGCGGCCGATCCTGTCGAACAGCGACGCATCCAGTTCTCTCTCCAGCGCCGCGATGCGCTTGCTCACCGCCGGCTGGGTGAGGAACAGCCGTTCCGCCGCCAGTGAAAAGGAGCGCTGTTCGGCCACGGCGATGAAGGTTTGCAGACTGGCGATGTCCAAGGTGGTTGCCTGGTTGTGTTGATGGGGGCCCAGGGGCCGGCAAGACGGACAATGTCCTTTGTCCGTAACTGCTCACCCCATCAGCCGGGCGGGAAAGCGAAGCGCATCCCGCCTTTCGGCGCGTATCGCGGCAAATGTAGGATGCGGTGAGGAACGAACCGCATCGGTCGCGATTGGCCATTCCTGTCCCTCGATCGATGCGGTTCGCAAGCTCACCGCATCCTACGCGGCTGGCGATGTCCATATTGGTCGGTGGTCGGGGGCGGATAATGTCCTTTGTCCTTTGTCTACCGACCACCGACTACCGACCAACGACCAATAACAAATGACTATTCGTCATACATTACATGAAAAAGATGAATTGTAGTAATGCATAGCCGGGGCTAGGATGGCGCCTGGTTTTGGAGGTGGATATGGCCGGAAAGACACTCTACGACAAGCTCTGGGATGCCCACGTGGTCCGCACCGAGGCGGATGGCACAGCGCTCATCTATATCGATCGCCACCTGGTTCATGAGGTCACCTCGCCGCAGGCGTTCGAGGGGCTGCGCCTCGCCGGGCGCAAGCCGTGGCGCACCGACACGGTGCTGGCCACGCCGGATCACAACGTACCGACCACCGATCGCGACCGGGGCATCGAGGACCCGATCGCCCGCACCCAGGTGGAGACCCTCGATGCCAACGTGCGCGATTTCGGCATCACCTATTTCCCGATGGGCGACGTGCGCCAGGGCATTGTCCACGTCATCGGCCCGGAGCAGGGGGCGACCCTGCCCGGCATGACGGTGGTGTGCGGCGACTCCCACACCTCCACCCACGGCGCCTTCGGGGCGCTGGCCCACGGCATCGGCACCTCCGAGGTGGAGCATGTGCTCGCCACCGGCTGCCTGGTGCAGAAGAAGTCGAAGAGCATGCTGGTCTCGGTGGACGGTCACGTGGGGCCGGGGGTGACCGCCAAGGACATCGTACTGGCCATCATCGGCGAGATCGGCACCGCCGGCGGCACCGGCTACGCCATCGAGTTCGGCGGCGAGGCGATCCGTGACCTCTCCGTGGAGGGTCGCATGACGGTGTGCAACATGGCCATTGAGGCGGGTGCGCGCGCCGGCATGGTGGCGGTGGACGAGACCACGGTGGAGTACCTCTACGACCGCCCCTACGCCCCCAAGGGGGAGCTGTGGGACAAGGCAGTGGCGGCCTGGTTCGATCTCCACTCGGACGAGGACGCGGTGTTCGACCGGGTGGTGCGCATCGATGCCGCGACCATCCGGCCCCAGGTGACCTGGGGTACCTCACCGGAGATGGTGGCCCCGGTGGACGGCGCCGTGCCGGACCCGGCCGCCGAGGCCGACGCGGTGAAGGCGGAGGGGATGCGCCGGGCCCTCGACTACATGGGGCTCGCCGCCAACACCCCCATTAGTGAAATCGCCGTGGACAAGGTGTTCATCGGCTCCTGCACCAACTCCCGCATCGAGGACCTGCGTCAGGCGGCGGCGGTCGCCAAGGGTCGGAAAAAGGCCGATTCGGTCAAGCAGGTGCTGGTGGTGCCGGGCTCCGGCCTGGTGAAGGCGCAGGCCGAGGCCGAAGGGCTGGACAAGGTGTTCATCGGTGCCGGTTTCGAGTGGCGTGAACCGGGCTGCTCCATGTGCCTGGCGATGAACGCCGACCGGCTGGAGCCGGGCGAACGCTGCGCCTCCACCTCCAACCGCAACTTCGAGGGGCGGCAGGGGCAGGGCGGGCGCACCCACCTGGTCAGCCCGGCCATGGCCGCGGCGGCCGCCATCGCCGGCCGCTTCGTCGACGCCCGGGATCTCTGAAAACCGATTCACCGCAGAGGGCACAGAGGACGCAGAGAAGTATAAATCCATCTTTTCTCTGCGACCTCCGCGACCTCCGCGGTACATGCTTTGAGGTTTGATAGTCATGGAAAAATTCGAGAAGTTGACGGGTTTGGTGGCGCCGCTGGATCGGGCCAATGTGGATACGGACGCCATCATTCCGAAGCAGTTTCTGAAGTCGATCAAGCGCTCGGGCTTCGGGCCCAACCTGTTCGACGAGTGGCGCTATCTGGATCATGGCGAGCCGGGGATGGATAACTCGAAGCGGCCGCTGAATCCCGACTTCGTACTCAACCAACCGCGCTATGCCGGCGCGCAGATCCTGCTGGCCCGGCAGAACTTCGGCTGCGGGTCGAGCCGCGAGCACGCCCCGTGGGCGTTGCTGGACTTCGGCTTCCGGGTGATCATCGCCCCCAGCTTCGCCGACATCTTCTTCAACAACTGCTTCAAGAACGGCATCCTGCCCATCGTGCTCGACGAGGCGACGGTGGACCGGCTGTTCCAGGAGGCGGCGACCGAGGGCTATCGCCTCACCGTCGACCTGGCGGAACAGACGGTCACTACCCCGGGCGGTGAAGTGATCCGGTTCGAGGTGGACGAGGAGCGGCGCCACCGGCTGTTGAACGGGCTGGACGACATCGGGCTGACCCTTCAGCATGTGGACGAGATCCGGGCCTACGAGGCGCGCCGCCGCCAGGAGGCGCCCTGGCTGTTTGAGGCGGGGACTAGGGGCTAGGGATCAGGGGTTAGGGAATGAGTCGCTACGCGACAATCTTGATCTAGCCCCTAGCCCCTAGCCCCTAGCCCCTAGCCCCCGCTTTAAGAAGCGGGTCACAGTGACATTCCATCAATAAAGTGATAATCGGCCGACCACTATGAGCAATAAAATCGCAATTCTTCCCGGTGACGGCATCGGCCCGGAGATCGTGGCCGAGGCGGTCAAGGTCATGGAGCGGCTGCGCGCCGACGGGCTCGACCTCGAACTCGAGCACGGACTGGTGGGCGGCGCCGCCATCGATGCCACCGGCGGCCCGCTGCCGGAGGAGACCCTGGCGCTTGCCAAGGCCGCTGACGCGGTGCTGCTCGGTGCCGTGGGCGGCCCCAAGTGGGAGTCGCTGGAGATCGCCATCCGGCCCGAGAAGGGGCTGCTCGGCCTGCGCGCGGGACTGGACCTGTTCGCCAATCTGCGCCCGGCCATCCTCTATCCGCAGCTCGCCTCCGCCTCCTCCCTTAAGCCTGAGGTGGTGGCGGGGCTCGACATCATGATCGTCCGCGAACTGACCGGCGGCATCTATTTCGGTCAGCCGCGCGGGGTGCGTACCCTCGAAGGCGGCGAGCGGGAGGGGTTCAACACCCTGGTCTACCGGGAGTCGGAGGTCCGGCGCATCGGCAAGGTGGCGTTCGATATCGCCATGAAGCGCAACAAACGGGTCTGCTCGGTGGACAAGGCCAATGTGCTGGAGTGCACCGAACTGTGGCGCGAGGTGATGATCGCAGAGGGGGCGGCCTATCCGGAGGTGGAACTCTCCCACATGTACGTGGACAACGCCGCCATGCAGCTGGTGCGGGCGCCGAAGCAGTTCGACGTCATCGTCACCACCAACATGTTCGGTGACATCCTCTCCGACGAGGCGGCGATGCTCACCGGCTCCATCGGTATGCTGCCGTCGGCATCGCTCGACGCGAACGGCAAGGGGATGTACGAGCCGATCCACGGATCGGCGCCCGATATCGCCGGTAAGGGAATCGCCAACCCGCTGGCCACCATCCTGTCGGTGGCGATGATGCTGCGCTACTCCCTGGACGAAGGGGCCATGGCCGACCGTATCGAGCGGGCCGTGGAGCGGGTGCTGGAGCAGGGGCTGCGCACCGCCGACATCCACACCGAGGGCACCACCCGCGTCGGCACCGCCGGGATGGGTGACGCGGTGGTCGCGGCACTCGATTGAGAACATTATTCACCGCAGAGGTCGCGGAGGACGCAGAGAGGGTGACAGGTCATTGCGAGCGCAGCGAAGTAATTGCCGTTGCACTCCGTGACCTCTGTGTGCTCTGTGACAAACGGGTTTTTCAGGAGGTAATACCAATATGCAGCGAGTAGGATTTGTCGGTTGGCGGGGGATGGTCGGTTCGGTCCTGATGCAGCGCATGCGGGAGGAGAACGACTTCGCCGACATTGAGCCGGTGTTTTTCACCACCTCCCAGGCGGGCAAGCCCGGCCCTGACATCGGCAAGCCGGTGCCCGCCCTCAAGGACGCCACCGATATCGACGAACTGAAGGCGATGGAGGTGATCGTCACCTGTCAGGGCGGCGACTACACCAAGGAGGTGTACGGCAAGCTGCGCGCGGCCGGCTGGACCGGCTACTGGATCGACGCGGCCTCGACGCTGCGGATGGAGAAGGAGAGCATCATCGTCCTCGACCCGGTCAACCGGAAAGTCATCGAGGACGGGCTCGCGAACGGCGTGAAGACCTTCGTCGGCGGCAACTGCACCGTCAGCCTGATGCTGATGGCGATCGGCGGGCTGTTCGAGCAGGGGCTCATCGACTGGATCTCCCCGATGACCTATCAGGCCGCCTCCGGCGCCGGCGCCCGCAACATGCGCGAGCTGATCCAGCAGATGGGTGCGGTCAATGCCGAGGTGAAGCCGCTGCTCGATGATCCGGCCTCCGCGATCCTGGAGATCGACCGCAAGGTGACCGACTTCCTGCGCTCCGACCGCTACCCGCTCGAGGCCTGGCCGGTGCCGCTCGCCGCCTCGCTCATTCCCTGGATCGACGTGCCGCTCGAATCCGGGCAGAGCAAGGAGGAGTGGAAGGCGCAGGTGGAGTGCAACAAGATCCTCGGCCGCTCCGACAACCCGGTGCCGATCGACGGTCTCTGTGTCCGCATCGGTGCCATGCGCTGCCACAGCCAGGCGCTCACCATCAAGCTGACCCGCGATGTGCCGCTGGACGAGATCCACAACATCATCGGCAGTCACAACCAGTGGGTGAAGGTGGTCCCCAACGACAAGGATGCCACGATGCAGGACCTGACCCCCGCCGCGGTCACCGGCACCTTGACGGTCCCGGTCGGACGCATGCGCAAGCTCACCATGGGCCCGCAGTACCTCTCCGCCTTCACCGTCGGCGACCAGCTTCTGTGGGGCGCCGCCGAGCCGCTGCGCCGCATGCTGCGCATCCTGCGCGAGGCGTGATGAAGGCGCATCTGGCGATCGTCGGTGCAAAGAGCCTGATCGGCGAGGCGATCGCCGACGGGCTGGTGCGGCGCGGCTGGAAAGAGGGGCTGCATCTGCTCGATGCCGGCGATGCGGTCGGTGACATGGTGGAGGCGGGACGGCGATCACTGGCGGTGGACGATGTGGCCGGTTTCGATTTCAGCCGGACCGCCGTCGTCCTGTTCGCCGACGAGTCGCTGGCCGCCGCTTACGCCGACAAGGCACAGACCGCCGGTTGTGCGGTGATCGGTTTCGGTGCCGCGTTCGAGGGTGATGTGCCCCTGGTGGTGGCCGAGCTCAATCCGGAGGCGATCGCCGGGCGGCGAATCGCGGTTCCGGGCAACACCGCAACCCTGTTGGCAGTTGCTCTTGCACCGTTGGCGAGGGTGGCTGGTCTCCAGCGCCTTAACCTGTTTGGCTGCGAAGCGGTCACGGAGCAGGGGCAGGATGGAGTCGAGGAACTTGGCCGCCAGAGTGCCGACCTGCTCGGTTTCCGCAAGGTGCAGCAGCGGGTGTTTCCGGCACAGATCGCCTTTAACCTGCTGCCGGATGACGGTGTTTCCGAGCTGCGGCTGGTTGGAGAGCTGGAACGGCTTTTCCCCGGTGCGAGTGTCAACGCGACGCTGGCGCAGGCGCCGGTATTCTTCGGCAGCACCTTCGCGGTCCATCTGGAGATGAGCGAAGCGCTCTCACTTGAGCAGGCGGCGACTGCATTGCGGGCGGCGGGGGTGGTCCTTGCGGAGAAGCCGGGCGCGCCCAGTGCGGTCGGCGAAGGGTCTGGAAGTGATCAGATCCACGTGGGCCGGCTCCGGCCTGATCCCTCGCACTCGCATGGGCTCGATCTGTGGATCGTCGGCGACAACATCCGCCGTGGAATTGCATTGAACAGTATTCAAATCGCAGAGATTTTGTTAAAAGAACACCTCTAAGCCAGCGAGCCTGCGTGTGCGTTGGCGTCGGCTGCAGGGTAGACATGATGAAGGCATCCGGTAATTCGAAGGGAATGAAAATGGTGCGCAAGACGGCCCCGACCCTCCTGTCCCTCGCTATGCTGATGCCGAGCGCGGCCGCCGCCCTCGGACTCGGGGATATCCATCTGCGTTCCGCGCTCGGTCAGCCGCTCGATGCCGAGATAGACCTGACCGCCGTGGCCCCGGGCGAAACCGAGTCCATCCGGGTCGGCCTCGCCTCTTACGATGTGTTCAGCAGGGCAGGGGTCGATTATCCCTCTGTGCTGACGTCGCTCCAGTTCAATGTGGTTCGCAGCGAGAGCGGCCGTAACTACATCGACATCACCTCAAACGGCCCGATTCGCGAGCCCTATCTCGATTTCCTGATCGAGGTCTCCTGGCCAAACGGCCGCATCGTTCGTGAATACACGATTCTGCTCGACCCGCCGGACCTGGCGCGTCCCGAGACACCGCCCGCAGTGCAGCCGGCCCGGGCCGAGACGCAGGTGATCGACTCCGGTCGACGTACCGTGGCGGCGGCCCCCGTGGCCGGTGCGCGGGGTCTCAGTTATGGGCCGGTAAAAGAGAACGAGACACTCTGGACCATTGCCCGGCAGATGCGCCCCGATCCCTCGCTGAGCGTTCAGCAGATCATGGTGGCGCTGGTCAGAGCCAACCCTCAGGCGTTTCATGACGGCAACATGAACCGGCTGAAGGCCGGCTACGTGCTGCGTCTGGACGACCCTTCCCTGATTACCGCATTGACCCGGGACGAGGTGATTGCCGAGGTGGCACGGCAGAATCGTGCCTGGCAGGATTTCAAGCAGCATGCGGCCGGGGAGGCTGCCGAAACACCGACGCTCCCCGCTGAGCCGGCGCCCGAAAAGAGCAGCGCGGCCGAGGAGTCGCAGGAGCTGAAACTGCTCACCCCCAAGGCCGACGAGCAGGCGGCGGAGCCGCAGCCCACCGAGGAGACGCCGGCCGGGACGGCGGTCGACAAGGAGGAACTCGAACCGATCAAGCGGGACCTCATGCTCGCCCTCGAAGGCGCCGAAGCGCTGCAGCAGGAGAATCAGGAGCTGCGCAAGCGGATGCAGGAGTTGGAGGGGCAACTTGCCTCCATGCAGCGACTGCTCTCGCTGAAGAGCAACGAACTGACCGCCATCCAGGAGCAGGCCCAGCCCGAACCCGCGCCGACCCCGGCATCGACAAGCACTCCGTCCGTGGACGAGGCGCCCGCATCGTTCATCGAACATCTCATAAAGACCGTCCGCTCCAATCACATCGTAATGGTTGCGGCCGGTGTGGTGGTGGCAAGCCTGTTGTTCATCGGCCTGCTGTTCGCGCGACGCCGCAGGACAGGCGGTTTCCAGGAGAGCATCCTCACCGGCGGGACCTCGTCCATGCTGGCCGCCTCAAAAGGGCAGGGCGAGGGGGACAGTTCGCTGTTCAGTGACCTGGCGGTCAGCGGGATGAGTAACATCCACGCCGACGACAACGAGGTGGACCCCCTCACGGAGGCCGAGGTCTACATCGCCTACGGACGTTACAAGCAGGCGCTTGAGCTGCTCACCACAGCCCTGGCGCAGCAGCCGGACCGGCCGGAGATCCTGGTAAAGCTGCTGGAGGTCCACCGCGCGGAGAAGGATGTGGACGCGTTCGAGGAGCGGGCACGGCAGGTGTTCTCGCTGCTGGAAGGGACCGGCCCCCTCTGGGACAAGGTGGTGGCGATGGGCCGCGAGCTGCGGCCGGACAACCCCCTGTTCGCCGTGGCGCCCGAGGCGGCATCCGACTCGGCGGGGCCCGCCAGCCGGGAGCCCGCATTCCGCGAGGAGGATGTCCTGGACATCGGCCTCGATATGGAGGCGCTCGCGGAGGAGATGGAGTCTTCCAGCGAGGGGTCATCCGATTTCGACCTCGACCTCGATTTCTCCGACCTCGATGTTGGGGATGGAGAGGAACGGGACCGCGCATCGTCCGCCGACGAAGCTGTGGAATCGGGCTTCGGTGATATGGATCTCGGTGATGTCGAACTCGGTGATGACAGATCCGGCGGCGTGGCCACCGGTCAGCAAGCGGAAGGGACTGCCTCCGACGAGGCGCAGGATCTCGGTGGTGAAGAGGAGAACCCGCTCGAATTCGATCTTGGCAGTTTCTCCGAGCCCGCCGAGCCTGCGGCAGAGGCCGACCTGCAGGTGGGCGAGGAGGATGCGCACACCCTGGAGTTCGATACCGATATTCTGAGTGGTAGTGAAACCGGCGCAACGGCCGAGGATGCGGGTAGCGACATCGCTGGCGACGAGGACACCAACGGCCTGGAGTTCGATCTCGGCACTCCCGAGGCGGCTGAACCGGTCTCGGCTGAAGCTGGTCCCACCGAGGAGGTCGGCAGTGGGCTGGAGCTTGAGGCCGCATTTGGCGAGTTGGGGGCCGACTCCGGTATCGAGGAGTTGGCAACCGAGGAGGACGTTGCGGGACCCGAAGCTGCACCGGCCCCGGCTGATGATATCGAGGTTGCGGCAGAGACGGCGGCCAGCGAACCGACCATCGATGTAGGTGGCCTTGCGGATGAAACCGTTCCGGACCCGGAAGCGGGCGCCGAGGAGCCGTCGAATGCCCTGGAGTTCGACCTGGGTGGTTTCGAGGAAGAGGTATCGGCCGCTGGGGAGGACACGCGGGAACCCGGCCCCGGGCCGCTCGGAGCGGAGGAGGACCAGCCGTCCGAGGGTGGTGGTCTCGACTTCGACTTTTCCAACCTGGGCGTCCCCGACGAGGCGCTGGAGGCGATTGGCACCCAGGCCGAGGACGAACAGGCGGCTGCCCGTACCGAGGAGGTGGTCGGCGCCGACGAGTCCCTGGAGGATCTGCTCCAGGAGTTCGAGTTGGATGATCTGGCCGACGGTGGCGCGGATTCGGACCTGGAACTGGAGCCGGACGATGCCGCCGACGAACCGAATGATCCCTTTGCCGACATGGATACGGTGGCGACCAAGCTCGATCTGGCCCGCGCCTATATCGATATGGGGGATGCCGAGGGGGCCCGCCGCATCCTCGACGAGGTGGTGAACGAGGGTGACACGGATCAGCAGCAGGAGGCGAAGACGCTGCTCACCCGGATCGCCTGACCGCTTCTTCCATTCACACTGCGCCCTTTCCGTCCGGAAAGGGCGCTTCTGTTTTGCGGGTGATTAATTTCCTTTTCCGATGAGAATCGCACTGGGAGTCGAATACGACGGCAGCGCCTTCTGCGGCTGGCAGCGCCAGGAGCCGGGCGTGCCGACCGTCCAGGAAGCGGTGGAGACGGCAGTGAGCCGCGTGGCCGATCATCCGGTCACGGTCATCTGTGCCGGCCGTACCGACACCGGCGTACATGCCAACGGTCAGGTAATCCACTTCGACGCGCAGGCGGAACGGACCCCCCGTTCCTGGGTGTTCGGCACCAATGCCAACCTGCCCAAGACGGTCTGCATCCTCTGGGCGCGACCGGTCTCCGACGCCTTTCACGCCCGCTTTTCGGCACAGCAGCGCGCCTATCGGTACGTGATCCTCAACCGGCCGGTGCGTCCCACCTACCTGGCGGGGAGGGTGACCTGGGAGTACCGGCCGCTCGATATCGAACCGATGCGCGAGGCGGCGCAGTATCTGCTCGGTCGGCACGACTTCTCCTCCTACCGGGCGCTCGCCTGCCAGGCCAAAAGTCCGGTGCGTACGCTGCATCGGCTGGAGGTTACCCGCCAGGGCGAGTTTGTCACCATCGAGCCGGAAGCCGACGGCTTTCTCCACCACATGGTGCGCAACATCGCCGGTGTACTGATGGCCATCGGCGCCGGGGAGCGGCCGCCGCTCTGGGCGCGCGAGGTGCTGGAACTGCGCGATCGCACCCTGGGCGGTGTCACCGCCCCCCCGCACGGCCTTTACCTGACCCGGGTCGGCTACCCCGAGGAGTTCCGGCTCCCCCAGGTTTCGCCGACTCCGGTCGTCTGGTAATCTGGGCGGCCGCGCCAACAGCGGAAAACCGTACGTGCGAACCCGCATCAAGATCTGCGGCATTACTCGAGTCGAGGATGGAGTGGTGGCGGTGCGCCTTGGCGCGGACGCCCTTGGCTTCGTCTTCCACCCGGCCAGCCCGCGGGCGCTGGATGCCGACCAGGCGGCGCGAATCGCCCATGAACTGCCCCCCTTCGTCACCACGGTCGGGCTGTTCGTGGATCCGGCGCCGGAGCGGGTCGAGACGGTGCTGGCGACGGTCTCTCTGGATCTGCTCCAGTTTCACGGCGACGAGCCGCCGGAATTGTGCCGCCGTTTCGGCCGGCCCTACCTCAAGGCGATTCGGATGCGTGATGGCATCGACCTGGCCACCGAGGCGGTGCGCTACGCCGATGCAGCGGGCCTGCTGCTCGATACCTGGAGCCAGAGTGCACATGGCGGCACCGGCGAGCCGTTCGATTGGTCGCGGGTGCCAGCGAACCTGGATAAACCGATCGTCCTCGCCGGCGGGCTCGATCCGCACAACGTGGCGGAAGCGATCCGCCGTACCCGCCCCTACGCCGTCGATGTGAGCAGCGGCGTTGAGCGGGAGAAAGGCATCAAGGACCCGGACAAGATGGCCGCGTTCATGGCCGCGGTACAGACAACGAGAGCGCAATGACAGATTCGACACTGACCCGCCTTCCCGACGAGCAGGGGCACTTTGGCCCCTACGGCGGCCGCTTCGTCCCCGAGACCCTGTTCGGGCCGATCGAGGAGTTGCGCGAGGCCTATGAACGGTACATCAAGGACCCGGAGTTTCTGGCCGAGCTGGACGAGGACCTGCGCCAGTTTGTCGGTCGCCCGAGCCCGCTCTATCTTGCCGAGCGCTGGACCCGCAAGGTGGGTGGCGCGCGGCTCTACCTCAAGCGTGAAGACCTGAACCACACCGGCGCCCACAAGGTGAACAACACCGTGGGGCAGGCACTGCTCGCCAAGCGCATGGGCAAGACCCGCATCATCGCCGAGACCGGTGCCGGCCAGCACGGGGTGGCATCGGCCACCGTGGCCGCCCGGCTCGGCCTCGAGTGCGTGGTCTACATGGGCGCAGAGGATATCCGTCGCCAGGCGATCAATGTCTATCGTATGCGCCTGCTCGGTGCCGAGGTGGTCTCCGTCGAGTCCGGTTCGCGTACTCTCAAGGACGCCCTGAATGAGGCGATGCGCGACTGGGTCACCAACGTGGATGACACCTTCTACATCATCGGCACGGTGGCCGGTCCCCACCCCTACCCGGCGATGGTGCGCGACTTCCAGGCGATCATCGGCCGCGAGGCGCGTGCCCAGTTCCAGCAGGTGGAAGATCGCCTGCCGGACGCCCTGGTTGCCTGCGTCGGGGGCGGCTCCAATGCCATGGGGCTGTTCTACCCGTTCCTGGATGACGCTTCGGTCGCCATGTACGGGGTGGAAGCGGCCGGTGACGGGCTCGAGACCGGTCGCCACGCGGCGCCGCTGTGCGCCGGCCGGCCGGGGGTGCTGCACGGCAACCGTACCTACCTGATGGAGGACGCGGACGGCCAGATCATCGAGACCCACTCCATCTCTGCCGGTCTCGACTACCCGGGCGTCGGGCCGGAACATGCCTGGCTGAAGGATTCCGGCCGCGCCCACTACGTCTCCATCACTGACGACGAGGCGCTAGCCGCCTTCCACGAACTGACGCGCACCGAGGGGATCATGCCCGCCCTGGAGTCGAGCCACGCCATCGCCTTCGGGGCGAAGCTGGCCCGCGAACTGGGGCCGGAGAAGGCGATCATCGTCAACCTCTCCGGTCGGGGCGACAAGGACATCCACACGGTCGCAGCGCTGGAGGGGATCGAGGTATGACGTACATGGCCGGTCAGGAAAGCGCCTCTCGCAGAGACGCAGAGATCGCGAAGAAAGGCGGATATTTGCTCTCTTTGCATACTTGGCGGCTCTGCGAGACAAAGGTTTTTGACGCCATCGAGGGAGGGCGGGAGCGATGAGCCGACTCGCCAGCCGTTTCGCAGCGCTCAAGGCCGCCGGCCGCAAGGCACTGGTGCCCTACGTCACCGCCGGCGATCCCAACCCCGAGGTCACCCTGCCGCTGATGCATGCCCTGGTGCAGGCGGGGGCCGACGTGATCGAGCTCGGGGTGCCGTTTTCCGACCCCATGGCCGACGGCCCGGTGATCCAGCGCGCCGCCGAGCGTGCACTGAAACACCACGTCAGCCTGCGCGATGTCTTCGACATGGTGCGCCGTTTCCGCGAGACGGACGCTGACACGCCGGTAGTGCTGATGGGCTATCTCAACCCGATTGAGGTGATGGGCTACGGCTCGTTTGCCGAGGCGGCGGCCGCCGCCGGGGTTGATGGCGTGCTCACGGTGGACCTGCCACCCGAAGAGGGCGCAGCGCTGCTTGCCGAATGCAAGACACACGGTATCGATCCCATCTTCCTGCTGAGTCCGACCACCGGCGAGGCGCGCGCGCGGCGCATCCTCGAGGTGGCGAGCGGTTTCGCCTACTATGTCGCCTTCAAAGGGGTGACGGGGGCGAGCCTGCTGGATGCCGGGGAGGTGGAGACCCGGCTGGCGGCGATCCGCGAACTGACTGCGCTGCCGGTCGGGGTCGGCTTCGGCATCAAGGATGCCGAATCGGCGGCGGCGGTGGCCCGGGTGGCGGACGCGGTGATCGTCGGCAGCGCCCTGGTTGGCCGCATCGAGGCGCTGGCCGGAAGTCCGGATCGGATCCCCGCGGAAATCGGCGCCTTCATGGGCGAGTTGCGGCAGGCGATGGACAGAGGAGCCGAGTCATGAGCTGGTTGCAGAAACTGCTTCCCTCCAAGATTCGCACCGAGGGCGGTGCCAAGAAAACGGTACCCGAGGGGCTCTGGGCCAAGTGCAACGGCTGCAGTGCGGTGCTCTACCGGGCCGAGCTGGAGCGGCACCTGGAGGTCTGCCCCAAGTGCAACCATCACATGCGCATCGGCGCCCGCCGCCGGCTCGAGGCGTTCCTCGACGAGGAGCCGCGGGTGGAGATCGGGGCCGAACTGCAACCGGTCGACCTGCTCAAGTTCCGCGACAGCAAGAAGTACAAGGACCGCCTGGTCCAGGCGCAGAAGAATACCGGTGAGAGCGATGCCCTGGTCGCTATCATGGGCCGGGTCAACACCGTGCCGCTGGTGGCCGCGGCGTTCGAGTTTTCGTTCATGGGCGGCTCCATGGGTTCGGTGGTCGGCGAGCGTTTCGTGCGCGCGGTGAACACCTGTCTGGAACACCGCATTCCCCTGGTCTGCTTCTCCGCCAGTGGCGGCGCCCGCATGCAGGAGGCACTGTTCTCACTGATGCAGATGGCCAAGACCTCGGCCGCGCTCGCACGCATGAACCGGGAGGGCATTCCCTTCATCTCCGTGCTTACCGATCCCACCATGGGCGGTGTCTCCGCCAGTCTCGCCATGCTCGGGGATGCCAATATCGCCGAACCGGGGGCGCTGGTCGGTTTTGCGGGCCCGCGGGTCATTGAGCAGACCGTCCGCGAGACGCTGCCGGAGGGTTTCCAGCGCAGTGAATTCCTGCTGGAACACGGGGCGGTGGACATGATCGTCGACCGGCGCGAAATGCGTGACCGCATCGCCTCCCTGCTCACCATCCTCACCGGGCAGCCGAGCCCGGCAGCATCCTCCGCCGCGGCTGGGTGAATCCCCGAAGTCCGCGAATCAAACCAACGTTCAATCCAAGAGCGGCGGTTGGGCTCTCGCCAAGACAAAGACGCAGAGAAAACAGAAACAAGGCAGTTGTTGCGGTTCTCCCCGGAAGGTGGAGCCGTTTATTGGTACACAATTTGTTTTTTCTTGGCGTGCTTGGCGTCTTTGCGAGATTGACAGCGGTTTTTGGTTCGTTCGCGGACTGATAGGCTTCGCCGATGCGCTTCGACAACCTCTCCGACTGGCTCACCTGGCAGGAGTCGCTGCATCCCCGGGCGATCGACCTCGGGCTCGAACGGGTCCGGCAGGTGTTACAGAGGCTCCATCCGGAACCGCCCCCGTTTGCCGTCATCACCATCGGCGGCACCAACGGCAAGGGCTCCTGCGTCGCCCTGACCGAGTCGATCTACCGGGCTGCCGGCTATTCGGTTGCCACCTACACCTCGCCCCACCTCATCCGTTACACCGAGCGCATTCGGTTCAACGGTGTCGAGGTGGAGGAGGAGGCGCTCTGTGCCGCCTTCGACCGCCTGGACCGGGCCCGCGGCGACATCTCCCTGACCTATTTCGAGTTCGGGACGCTGGCCGCCCTGGACCTCTTCTACCGGGCGCCACCCGAGGTGGTGGTGCTGGAAGTGGGGATGGGCGGGCGGCTGGACGCGGTCAACGTGATCGATCCGGACGTGGCGGTGGTGACCACCGTGGATCGGGACCACACGGAGTGGCTCGGCAGCGACCGGGAGGCGATCGGCCGGGAGAAGGCGGGCATCTTCCGTACCGGCCGACCGGCCATCTGCGGCGACCGAAATCCCCCCGGCAGCCTGTCCGACCACGCGGAATCCATCGGTGCGCAGCTGATGTGCCTGGGCCGTGAGTTCCACGGTGAGCCGACCGGACCGGACTCGTGGTGCTGGCGAGGCCAAGGCGCCAGGCGCGAGGCGTTGCCGCAACCGGCGTTGCGGGGCGCGGCACAGCTGGGTAATGCGGCGGTGGTCCTGGCCGTGATCCAGCAACTCGATCGGCGGCTCCCGGTGACCCAGGCCCAGGTGCGGGAGGGGCTGCTCGGGGTCCGTCTGCCCGGGCGTTTTCAGGTGATCCCCGGCGATGTGACGGTTATCCTCGATGTCGCCCATAATCCCCAGGCGGCGGCGGAACTGGCGGCCAATCTGTACCACCTGCCCTGCACTGGCCGTACCCATGCGGTGGCGGCGCTGCTCGGGGACAAGGAGATTGCCGCTGTGGTCGAGCGCCTGAAGGAGGCGATTGATTGCTGGTATCCGGCAGGCCTGGCGGTGGTGCGCGGTGGCGATGCCGGGCTGCTCGGCGACGTCCTGGAGCAGGCCGGCTTGGCGTCGAAGACGGCCGGTTTGTTCGATGATGTGGCGCATGCGCTTGCCGCCGCCCGGAGCGCCGCGGAGCCCGGCGATCGCATCGTGGTGTTCGGCTCGTTTTATACGGTGGGTGCGGCGCTGGGGCGTGAGGCGGCACCCGGGGCATAGTGGTTTTCGGTTTACATCTCACGTTCCAGGTCTTGCGGCAGTACAATGGATGCTCCGGGCGGGGTGTAGCGAATGTCGGATGAGAACAACAGTCAGCGGCTCAAACAGCGTGTTGTAGGGGCGGTGGTGCTGGTCTCCCTTGCGGTGATCTTCGTCCCCATGCTGCTCGACGGTGACGGCGGCCGGCCGGGGGATAAAGGCCCGATGGTGCCGCCGAAGCCGGGATACCGGTTCGAGACGCTGGAGATTCCGCTGGAGGTGCCGGGCACGGGTACCGCCCAACCCGCCGGGGAAGCGGCCGCTCCTGATGTGGAGCCGGTCGCGCCACCTGCCCCGAAGCCGGTATCGGCACCGACACCGCCGCCGAAGCCTGCGGCGACCCGCACCACGACGCGGTCGCAGCCGGCCACACCGGCACCCGATGGCGGGTGGCTTGTGCAGGCGGGCAGTTTTTCCCGGCAGGCCAACGCGGACGGCTTGCGCGACCGTCTCAAGGCCGCGGGCTATCCCGCCTACACCGAATCGGTGAAAGCGGAGGGGAAGGGGGTCTACCGCGTCCGCATCGGTCCCTACGGCAGCAAGCGGGAGGCGGAGGCACAGCTTGCGCCGGTAGCCAAAGGGTTCGGGGTCCAGCCGATGGTATTGGGCAACCGGTGACCCTCCCCCGCACCGTCTGGTAAAATCGCCAACTTTTCAGCCGGGGACAACCGCGCCGATGAACTGGGTCGACATCGCCATCCTCGTGATCATCGCGATCTCGGTGGCCATCAGCATCCTGCGCGGCTTCACCCGTGAAGCGCTCTCCCTGGCCGGCTGGATCATAGCCTTCTGGATCGCGCTGACCTTCTCCAACAAGGTCGAGGAGTTCCTGGTCCCGCACATCGAGACCCCCTCGGCGCGGATGGTGGTGGCCTTCGCCATTTTGTTCTTCGTCACCCTGATCCTGGCGGCACTGGTGAACTATCTCGCCGTCCAGCTCATCGAAAAGACCGGACTGAGCGGCACCGACCGCATGGTAGGCGTCCTCTTCGGCTTCGCCCGGGGTTGTGCCATCATCGCCGTCATGGTGTTGCTGGGCGGCCTCACCGCGCTCCCCCAGGACCCCTGGTGGCGGGAGTCGCTGTTGTTGCACTACTTCCAGGACATGGCCCTCTGGGCACGCCCTTACCTGCCGACGGAAATTGCCGCGGCGATCAAGTACTGAACACCGCTTCGGGAGTCTCAATCGAGCATGTGCGGCATCATCGGTATCGTCGGATCGGGCGCGGCCAACCAGAATCTGTATGACGGGTTGACCGTGCTCCAGCATCGGGGGCAGGACGCGGCGGGCATCATGACCTGCGATGGCGATCGGCTCTTCCTGCGCAAGGACAACGGCCTGGTGCGGGACGTGTTCAACACCGCCCATATGCTGCGCCTGCGCGGCAACATGGGTATCGGTCACGTCCGCTACCCCACCGCCGGCTGCTCCTCCAGCGCCGAGGCGCAACCGTTTTACGTCAACTCCCCGTACGGCATCGCCCTGGCCCACAACGGCAACCTGACCAATGCCGAGGCGCTCAAGGACGACCTGTTCCGTGAGGACCTGCGCCACATCAACACCAACTCCGATTCGGAGATCCTGCTCAACGTCTTCGCCCACGAGCTGCAGCGCCAGGGCAAGCTGCGCATCGACGAAAATGACGTCTTCGAGGCGGTGGCCGGTGTGCACCGCCGCTGTCGCGGCGCCTACGCGGTGGTGGCGATGATCCCCGGTTACGGTATCGTCGCCTTCCGCGACCCGCACGGCATCCGCCCATTGGTGATCGGCAAGCGTGACAACGGTGCCGCCGATTACGTGGTCGCCTCCGAGAGTGTCGCGGTGGATGCGCTGGGTTACACGCTGCTGCGTGATGTGGAGCCGGGTGAGGCGATCTACATCGAACAGGATGGCGCCTTCCATGCCCGCCAGTGCGCGGAAAATCCGGTCCACAACCCCTGCATCTTCGAATACGTCTACTTCGCGCGGCCCGACTCCATCATCGACGATATCTCCGTCTACAAGGCGCGCCTGCGCATGGGGGAGAAGCTGGCCAAGAAGATCCAGCGGGTGAAACCGGACCACGACATCGACGTGGTCATCCCCATTCCGGACACCAGCCGCACGGCGGCGCTCCAGCTCTCCTACGAACTGGGACTGGTCTACCGGGAGGGGTTCATCAAGAACCGCTATATCGGCCGCACCTTCATCATGCCCGGCCAGAAGCAGCGGCGGAAATCGGTGCGCCAGAAGCTGAACGCCATCGACCTGGAGTTCCGCGGCAAGAACGTGCTGCTGGTGGACGACTCCATTGTCCGCGGCACCACCTCCAAGGAGATCATCCAGATGGCGCGGGATGCCGGGGCGAAGCGGGTCTACTTCGCCTCCGCCGCGCCGCCGGTCCGCCACCCCAACGTCTACGGCATCGACATGCCCTCCTCCAGCGAGTTGATCGGCCATGGCCGGGACGAAGAGGAGATCGCGAGGGAGATCGGTGCCGACTGGCTCATCTATCAGGACCTCGACGATCTGGTGGATGCGGTGCTGCACAAGCGCAGCAAGCAGATCGGGCAGTTCGAGTGCTCCGTCTTCGACGGCCGCTACGTCACCGGAGACGTCACACCCGACTACCTGACCCACCTGCAGGCGCAACGCAACGACGTCGCCAAGGACCGCCGGGAGCAGGAAGAGAACGTCGCCATCGAGATCTACAACGGCATGTAAGGAATCGGGGTCAGGTTGACACCCCTGACGGGGTTAAATATGCTCCAGACAGCGCCGATTTGAACTCAGCTTGCGGGCGCTTAAGAAATACGGCTAAAGCGAGGGGACGAAAACCCGCTTGCGCCGACGCCGAGCGGGTTTTTTTGTGCCCGCCGGAAGACAACACAGAGGGTCATTGATCCGGTAGGAGCCCGCCCCTGCGGGCGAACGGTCTCGGGGCGTTGGTCAAAGCAGGCGGCTGCGCCGCCGTTCGCCCGGAGGGCCGGGCTCCTACGCCGGATCGCCCCCTTTCCTTGAGAGACAGAAATGGACTGGGACGAGTACGATTTTGACACCCGTGCGGTACGCGCCGGACAGCGGCGCGGCAGCGAGGGGGAGCAGGGGGAGCCGATCTACACCACCTCCAGCTTCGTCTACGAGAGTGCCGCCCAGGCGGCAGCACGTTTCTCCGGGGCGGAGCCGGGCAATGTCTACTCGCGCTTCACCAACCCCACCGTGCGCATCTTCGAGGAGCGGCTCGCCGCCCTGGAGGGGGGGGATCGCTGCGTTGCCACCAGTTCGGGGATGTCGGCCATCCTCGCCACCTGCATGGGGCTGCTGCAGGGCGGTGACCACGTGGTCTGTTCACGCGCCGTGTTCGGCTCGACGGTGCAGCTGTTGGAGAACCAGTTGGGGCGCTTCGGCGTGACCACCACCTTCGTGCCGCTGACCGACCTGGCGGCGTGGGAGGCGGCGATTTGTCCCGAGACCCGTCTCCTTTTCGTCGAGAGCCCCTCCAACCCGCTGACCGAGGTGGCGGACCTGCGTGCGCTGGCCGATCTGGCGCACCGGCATGATGCGCTCCTGGTGGTGGACAACTGCTTCTGCACCCCGGCGCTGCAGCGGCCGCTTGAGCTGGGCGCCGATGTGGTGATCCACTCGGCCACCAAGTACCTGGACGGGCAGGGGCGCTGTCTGGGCGGCGCGGTGGTGGGTTCCAACGCCCTGATGGAGCCGGTGTACGGGTTCCTTCGTACGACAGGGCCGACGATGAGCCCGTTCAACGCCTGGGTCTTTCTCAAGGGGTTGGAGACCCTGCGCCTGCGCATGCGGGCCCACTGCGAAAACGCCCAGGCGCTTGCCGAGTGGCTTCAAGGCCATCCGGCGGTGGCGCATGTCCACTACCCGGGCCTCGCCGATCACCCGCAGCACGATCTGGCGGCGGCGCAGCAGTCCGGCTTCGGCGGTATCGTCGCCTTCGAAGTGAAGGGTGGGCGGGAGGCGGCCTGGAAGGTGGTGGATGCCACCCGGCTCCTCTCCATCACCGCCAATCTGGGCGATACGAAGAGCACCATCACCCACCCGGCCACCACCACCCACGGGCGGCTCTCCGCCGAGCAGCGCGCCGCTGCGGGAATCGGTGAGGGGCTGCTGCGTGTCTCGGCCGGCCTGGAATCGGTCGAGGACCTCAAGGCGGACCTGGCGCGCGGGTTGGAAGAAAACCAACACACCTGACTGACTAGTCTATGGACCCGCACGAACGCCGTCGGATCCTGCTCGAACTCTATCAACATGCCCTGACGGCGGTCGACGGACGCCGGGTGGTGGCCGATTATCTGCGCCAGCGAACGCCCGCCGGCCCGGTGGCGGTCGCGGCCGTCGGCAAGGCGGCCTCCGCCATGGCGGCCGGCGCGCTGGATGCGCTGGGCGATCGGGTGCACTCCACGCTGGTCGTCACCAAGCACGGCCACTACGATCCCACACTGCGGCGGCGCGGCATCGCCTGCATCGAGGCGGGCCATCCGGTTCCAGACCCGGCAAGCCTCGCCGCCGGTGCCCGTCTGCTCGCTTTCATCGACGCGTTGCCTCCCGAACTGCCTCTCATCTTCCTGATCTCGGGCGGTGCCTCGGCAGTGGCGGAGGTGCTCCCGGAGGGTGTCGGACTGGGCGATCTTCAGCGCGCCACCGACTGGCTTCTGGGGGCCGGTCACGACATCGGTGCGGTCAACCGGGTTCGCAAGCGGCTGTCGCTGATCAAGGCCGGCCGGCTGGCGGGCCACCTGACGGGGCGGCGCGTGTGGACCCTGGCCCTCTCCGATGTTCCCGGGGATGACCCCCGCATCATCGGTTCCGGGCCGCTGGTGCATCACCGGTCGGCCGATCTTGCGCTGGACATCGCGCCGCCGGCCTGGCTGGCCGCGCTGCTCGATCGGGCTCCACCGCCGCCCGACGCCAACGCCTTCCGTGCCATCGAGACCGTGCTGCTGGCCACCAACAATACCGCCCGTGAGGCGGCGGCACAGGCCGGGCGTGACCTGGGCCTGCCGGTTCAGCCCGACCCTGGCCTGTTCGAGGGGGAGGCGGCGGAACTGGGGCGGGCCTTTGCCCGTGCAGTGATCGAGGGTCCGCCGGGGCTCTATCTCCGGGGCGGTGAAAGCACGGTTCACCTGCCGGAGGATCCGGGCCGCGGTGGGCGCAGCCAGGCGCTGGCGCTGGCCGCCGCCATCGGGATTCAAAGCCGTTCAGATATCTCACTGCTCGCGGCGGGCACCGACGGGACAGACGGGCCGACCGACGATGCCGGGGCGCTGGTGGATGGCGGTACGGTCGAGCGGGGAACGTTCGAGGGGTTCGACCCCGACGACTGTCTGCGGCGGGCCGACTCAGGCACCTTCCTGGAGGCGAGCGGCGACCTCATCCAGACCGGTCCCACCGGCACCAATGTCATGGATCTGGTGCTGGCCCTGAAGGATTGATCCCGGAAACCTCAGTTTCACCGCAGAGACGCACGACTGCATGGATGCAGGAGGTACGAGTCCATGGATGGGCGAGGTAGGGCGAAGCAGGAAGCCAGAGCCGAGAGCAACGCATGGAGCAGTTGCCGAGAGATCGCAGAGTAGATTCATGCATTTCCACCGCTCCACCCGTCGGGTGAAGTCCAGATATGTCGCAACGTACTGAAAATGTTATCACTCTGCGTCCTCTGCGCCTCTGCGGTGAGTTTTTCAGGTTGATGCTTCCCTTTCGGTAGAATGGCCCGCCATGACGTGGAAGAGCCTGTTTGATGCGGCGGGTGCGTGCCTTGCGGCGCGTGAGCCGGAGGAGAAGCTGGCGCTGACCGCCCGGGCGGTGGCCGGGTGGCGCGCCGGTGAACTGACACTCGACGGTTCCGTCGCCGCCGAGCCGATCGGCGAACAGCCCGGACTTCCGGCACGGCTCCGGCTGGTCCGTCCGCGCGAGCTGCCACAGCGTCGTCCCGACACCGTGGAGGGGCGGGCGGTCCTGTTCCATGCGCTCACCCACATCGAGTTTGTCGCCATCGGTCTCGCCTGGGATGCGGTGTACCGGTTTCGGGACCTGCCTGCCGATTATTACGACGACTGGGTGCGGGTGGCGGAGGAGGAGGCCTACCATTTCACCATGCTGCGCGAACACCTGAACGGCCTGGGTGCGGACTACGGCGACTGGCCGGCCCACAACGGCCTGTGGGAGATGGCGCGCAAGACCGCTGACGATCCCCTTGTTCGCATGGCGCTGGTCCCGCGCTGCCTGGAGGCGCGGGGACTCGACGTCAACCCGGGCATCCGCGCCCGGCTGGCGGCGGTGGGGGATGAACGGGGCACCGAACTGCTCGACATCATCCTGCGCGACGAGATCGGACACGTGGCGATAGGGGATCGCTGGTTCCGGCACCTTTGCGCCGAGCGCACGCTGGCACCGGAGGAGACCTATCGCACCCTGATCGCCGACTACCTGGGTGGCTGGCCCCGGGGCCCTTACCATCTGGAGGCGCGGCGCCGGGCCGGTTTTTCCGAGCGTGAACTGAGTTCACTGGAGGGGAACGAATGAGAGTTTTTCTGGCCGTGCTCGCCCTCGGTTGGGCGCTGGCTTCGAAGGCGGAGTCTGCAGCCGTGCTGCTCTACGAGATCACCGAGCCCGGGGTCGATGCCTACCCGTCGCGGATCATCGTCACCAAGACGTTTCTGCGCATGGACCAGGGGACGGCGGAGGGCGGTTTTCTGCTGTTCGACCGTCAGGAGCGGCAGATTTACAACGTCACCCCGGCAGACGCCACGGTGCTGGTGATCGCACCCCGGCCGGTGGAGGTCGAGCCTCCCTTCGAACTGGCGTTGGAGACAGTGCGTGCCTCGAACGACGGAGCACCCCCCATCGCCGGGCGCAAGCCGGAGCACTATCGCCTGATGGTCAATGGGGTGGTGTGTCGCGAGGTGGTGGCGGTACCGGGCATGGCGGAGGAGGCCACCTCCGCGATCGGGGAGTTGCGGGAGGTGATGGCGGGGATGCACGCGAGCCTTCTGTTGACCACGCCCGCCGACGTCCTGATCCCCTGCAATCTTGCACACGATATCTACGCCCCCGCCCGTCACCTGCAGTGGGGGCTCCCGGTCCAGCTATGGGGGAAAGACGGGCGTGGGGAGGTGTTGCTCGACTTCGATCTGGCGTGGGAGGCGGACCCGGAGCTGTTCCGGATCCCCGACGAGTACGAGCGCTACGCGCTCAACTGACGGCAGCTCACCACAGGGACACGGGGCACCGGAAAAAAGTGGTGAATACAAGGAGTCAGGACACGGCCTCCAGGCGGCAACCGTCGGCATCGCACGCCAGCACGCTGCCGGTCTCGTACCAATCCCCCAGCACGATCCGTTGGCCGGTGCGGCCGTTCACGGTGATCTCGTGAGTGCCCGGCCGGTGGGTGTGGCCGTGGATGAGCAGACTGATGTCGAACTTCTCCAGAATGCGGCTGACCGCCTCCCCATTGACGTCCATGACGTATTCATCCTTGGCCTGGGTTTCGGAACGGCTGCGGGCCCGCAGTTCACGGGCGAAGGCCATGCGCTCTTCGGCGGGCTTTTCCAGGAAGGCGCGGATCCAGGTGAGGGAGCGTAGTTTTGCCCGCATCTCCTGGTAGGCCAGGTCATCGGTGCAGAGGGTGTCCCCGTGCATCAGCAGGGCGGCACGACCGTAAAGGTCGATCACCTTCGGATCGGGGATGAGCCGGCAGCCGGTCAGTTCGGCGAAGCCCTCGCCGATGAGGAAGTCCCGGTTGCCGTGCATGACGTACACCGGCACACCGGCGCCGGTCAGCTTTTTCAGGGCTGCAGTGACGGAACGGAACTCCGGCAGGATGAAGTCATCCCCGAGCCACGCCTCGAACAGGTCGCCGAGGATGTAGAGCGCCTCGGCCGACGCCGCCCTGTGTTCCAGAAACTCCAGGAACAGACGGGTGGTCGCCGGCCGTTCGGCGCAGAGGTGGATATCGGAGACGAAGAGCGTCGACACCGAAAATGTCAGCCGCCGTTCTCCTCGACCACTTCGGCCGACTCGATCACCACGTCCTCGACCGGCACATCCTGGTAGGGTCCACGGTTTCCGGTCGCCACTCCCTTGATCTTCTCCACCACATCCATGCCTTCGACCACACTCCCGAAAACGCAGTAGCCCCAGCCGTCACGGGTGGGCTGGCGGTGATCGAGAAAGCCGTTGTCGGAGACGTTGATGAAGAACTGGGCGGTGGCGGAGTGGGGGTCCATGGTGCGCGCCATGGCAATGGTGCCGCGCAGGTTTTTGAGCCCGTTGTTTGCCTCGTTCTTGATCGGGGCGCGGGTCTCCTTCTCGTTCATGCCCGGCTCAAGGCCGCCGCCCTGGATCATAAACCCGTCGATCACCCGGTGGAACAGGGTGCCGTTGTAGAAACCGTCGCGAACGTACTGCTCAAAATTCTCGCTGGTGACCGGTGCCTTCTCCTTGTTCAGTTCGATGGTGATGGCGCCGTGATTGGTATTCAAACGGATCATGCGGGATCTCCAAGGTTTTCGATGGTGGCCTTTTCGATGACGACCGGCTCCGCCGGTACATCGGTGTAGGGTCCGTGGGTGGTGGTCGGAACGGCTCGGATGCGATCGACCACCTCCATGCCCTCGACCACCCGGCCGAAGACGGCATACCCCCAGCCACTCGGATTACGGCCCCGGTGGTCCAGGAATGCGTTGTCCACCACATTGATAAAAAACTGGGCGGTAGCTGAATGGGGGTCGCGGGTGCGCGCCATGGCGATGGTCCCGCGCAGGTTCTTCAGTCCGTTGTCCGCCTCGTTGATGATGGGCGGGCGGGCGTCCTTCTGCGTCATGTCGGGCGTGAATCCGCCGCCCTGGACCATGAAGCTTTCGATGACCCGGTGAAAGATGGTGCCGTCGTAGTGGCCGCTCCTGGCGTAGATCAGGAAGTTCTCCACCGAAAGCGGGGCCTTTTCGGCGTTGAGTTCCAGCACAATGTCGCCATGGGTGGTGGCGAGTCGCACGCGGGGGTTGTCGGCGGCGGCAGGCAGTGCGAACAGGGCAGCGAACAGCAGCAGGGCGAAGCGCATGATGACCTATCCTCGATAATGGAGTCGCCATGATATCGGCTTTGCGGAGCGTGAAAAAGCACGGCTTTGTGGGGTAAACCCCTTTCCGCTACCATTCGCGGTTTGCTCCGACACAACTTTAGCCGGCCCATCCCGAATGAGCGTGAAAACCCGCTTTGCGCCAAGCCCCACCGGACTGCTCCACGTCGGCAACGTGCGAACGGCACTGTTCAATGCACTGCTCGCACGCCGCGAAGGGGGCACCTTTCTGCTGCGCATCGAGGATACCGACGCCGAGCGAAGCCGCCCGGAGTTTGTCGACGCACTGAAGACAGACCTGCGTTGGCTGGGTCTCCAGTGGCAGGAGGGACCGGAGGCGGAAGGGGAAAACGGCCCTTATCTCCAGTCCGAGCGCACTGCCACCTATGCCGAGTACTACGGCCGTCTGATCGCCGAGGGGCACGCCTACCCCTGCTTCTGCACGCCGCAGGAGCTTGCCGTGGAGCGCAAGACGCAGCAGGCGGCCGGCAGGGCGCCCCGCTATGGCGGGCGCTGCGCGCGGCTGGCGCCGGAGGTTGCGGAGGAGAGGATCGCCGCAGGCACCCCCTATACCCTGCGGTTTCACGTGCCGGACGATCAGGTGATCGGGTTCGACGACCAGGTACGTGGCCCACAGCGCTTCGCGGGTGCGGATATCGGTGACTTCATCATCCGGCGGGCCGACGGCTCCGCGGCCTTCTTCTTCAGCAATGCCGTCGATGACGCGCTGATGGGGGTCACCCACGTCCTGCGCGGCGAGGATCATCTGGCAAACACGCCGCGCCAGCTGCTGTTGCTGGAGACCCTCGGTCTGCGCGCACCGCACTACGGGCACATCAGCCTCATCGTTGGCGCCGACGGCGCTCCGCTGTCGAAGCGATTGGGGAGCCTGAGTATGCAGGCGCTGCGGGAGGATGGGTATCTGCCGGAGGCCATCGACAACCACCTGGCGCGGCTCGGCCATGTCTACGGTCGGGACGACCTGATGAGCCTGGATGAACTGGCGGCGGAGTTCGACACCACCCGACTGGGACGGGCACCCGCGCGTTTCGACCCGGACGCGCTGTCGTACTGGCAGGGTGCGGCAGTGGCGGCGGCGTCGCCCGAGCGGTTGGGCGGGTGGCTGGACCAGGCGCTGAATGGCCGGGTGCCGGCGAATGACCGGACCCTGTTCATCGAGGCAATCCGTGAAAATATCCGCTTTCCTGCCGACGCGGCCCGCTGGGCGGAACAGCTGTTCGGGGAAGCGCCGGAACTCTCCGGGGCTGCACGTGAGGCCATTGCGGCGGCAGGCCCGGCATTCTTCGCCATTGCGGTGGAGGAGCTTGACCGCGCGCCGGAGGACTTTCGCTCCCTGGCCAAGGCGGTCGGGGTGCGTACCGGCACCAAGGGCAAGGGGCTGTTCATGCCGCTGCGCGCTGCGCTCACCGGCGAGACCGGCGGCCCCGAGATGGGCCGCGTCTTCCCGCTCATCGGCCCCGAGCGGGCGCGCAGGCGGCTCGCGGCCTGGGCCGGGTGAACACATTGTCACCGCAGAGGTCGCAGAGGTCGCAGAGGAAAGGATTGTTGTAGCAGCCCCGTCTTACGGGCGAAGGTCGGGTTCTCCCGCCGGAGGTGTGAGTTCCTGAATGAACAGTTGGTTCCTCTGCGACCTCCGCGACCTCTGCGGTAAATAGCTTTTGGAAGATTTCCAGAGACGACAACCATGACGTACCAGCACGAACTGACAATTCACAACAATCTCACCCGGCGCAAGGAGCGGTTCGTTCCCATCGACCCGCAACGGGTGCGCATGTACGTCTGCGGCATGACCGTTTACGACTACTGCCACATTGGCCATGCGCGGGTGATGGTGGTGTTCGATGTGGTGAGCCGCTATCTGCGCCACATCTTCGGCCCCGATCATGTCACCTATATCCGCAACATCACCGACATCGACGACAAGATCATCCGTCGCGCCAACGAGAACCATGAGGACTTCAACGCCCTCACCGGCCGCTTCATCGATCTCATGAACGAGGACGCGGACGCCCTCGGGGTGTTGCGCCCGGACGCGGAGCCGCGCGCCACCCTGCACATGGATCAGATCATCGACATGATCCGTACGCTGGTGGAGAAGGGTTACGCCTACCCCGCCAGCAACGGCGATGTCTATTACGACGTCAGCCGCTTCGAGGGTTACGGCAAACTCTCCGGCAAGAACCCGGACGACCTGCGGGCGGGCGAGCGGGTCGAGGTGGACGAGGCGAAGGACGACCCGCTCGACTTCGTTTTATGGAAGGCGGCCAAGCCGGACGAACCTGCGTGGGACTCCCCCTGGGGCCGGGGCCGCCCCGGCTGGCACATCGAGTGCTCGGCCATGTCCACCCACTGCCTCGGTGAGCACTTCGACATCCACGGCGGCGGGCTGGACCTGCAGTTCCCCCACCACGAAAACGAGATTGCCCAGTCGGAGGCGGCCACCGGCTGCACCTTCGTCAACTACTGGATGCACAACGGCTTCGTGCGGGTGGAGAACGAGAAGATGTCCAAGTCGCTGGGCAACTTCTTTACCATCCGCGACGTACTCAAGGTCTACGACCCGGAGGTGGTGCGCTACTTCATCCTCACCAGCCACTACCGCAGCCCGCTCAACTACTCCGACCAGCACCTCGACAACGCCAAGGCGGCGCTGACCGGCCCCTACACCGCCCTGCGCGGGCTGGAACTGCCGCCGGAGCCGGGTGACGCAGGGACGGAGTACGCGGAGCGCTTCTACCGGGCGCTGGACGACGACTTCAGCACCCCCGAGGCGCTGGCGGTGCTGTTCGAGCTGACCCGGGAGGTGAACCGCTTGCGCACCGGCGATCCGGCACAGGCGGCGCGGCTCGGCGCCCGGCTGAAGTCATTGGCGGGCCTGCTCGGCCTGCTACAGCGCGACCCGGAGGCGTTCCTGCGCGGCGGGGCGGGGGAGGGCGGTCTTTCCGACGAGGCGGTGGAACAGCTCATCGCCGCCCGTACCGAGGCACGCCAGAAACGTGACTTCGCCGAATCGGATCGCATTCGCGACGAATTGAAGGCGAAAGGGATCATCCTCGAAGATGCTGCCGGCGGCACCGCATGGCGGCGTGCCTAAGCTGACATTCCGCAGGTTGTGTCATTCGGCGGATGGTCGTGGGGGTTGAATTCAGTAGATTGGGTGGGGATACTCCTCTTCGGTCGCACGACCACACAAGCATAAATAAGACGAGGAGGAGTCAAATGGCGTTGAAACGCGCGCTGAAGCACGTGCTCGTGGGTAGTTTCGCCCTGAGTACGGTGGTTTGGGCCGACGGCCCGAGTCCGCAGATGCTCTCACAGACCTGTGCCGCCTGCCACGGACCGGGTGGTTCGAGCGTCGGTGTCACTCCCAGCATCGCCGGTGCCGACCCGGTCTACTTCATCGACACCATGAAGGCGTTCAAGAGCGGTGAACGGCATGCCACGGTGATGGACCGTGTCGCGAAGGGCTATTCCGATGGAGACATCGAGAAGATGGCCCACTATTTTGCGGCACAGCCGATGCGGCCGATGAAGCAGACCTATGCGTCCGACAAGGCGAAGCTCGGGGCCCGGCTGCATAAGGATTACTGTGATCGCTGCCATGAGGACGGGGGGACCAATCCCGAGGACAGCGCCCCTCTCGCCGGCCAGTCGATGCTCTATCTGACCTTCTCCATGGAGGACTTCAAGGCGGGGCATCGCGAAGCACCGAAGAAGATGAAGAGAAAGGTGCAGGAGATGCTCGAAGAGCACGGGGACGCGGCTGTCGAGGCTGTTATCCACTACTACGGCAGCAAGCGCTAAGGGGGAAGCATGAGCAAACTGAGTCGTCGTAATTTCATCAAACTGACCGGTGGTGCTGTTGGACTCGGTGCCCTCGGCGGTTGTGCTGCGGGCGCAGGCAACAGCCGTTCGGCAGCCGCCAAGAAAGTGGTGGTCATCGGCGGTGGGCCGGGCGGTGCGACCGCCGCCAAGACACTGGCCTCGCTGGACTCCAACGTCGAGGTCACGCTGATCGAACCGAACCGCACCTATCACACCTGCTTCATGAGCAACGAGGTGCTTGCGGGGGACCGCTCCATCGACAGTATCGCCTTCGGTTACGACGGGCTGCGTAAGCGGGGCATCAACGTGGTGCACGACCTGGTGACCGGCATCGACGCCAAGGCACGCAAGGTGACCACCCAGGGCGGAGCCAGCTTCAGCTACGACCGGGCGATCGTGGCCCCGGGTATCGACTTCAAGTGGGAGGCCATCGACGGCTACGGCCCGGAAGCGGCCGAGCGTATGCCGCACGCCTGGAAGGCGGGCGCCCAGACGGTCACCCTGCGCAAGCAGCTGGAGGCGATGCGGGACGGCGGTACGGTCATCATCGCCCCTCCGGGGAACCCTTTCCGCTGCCCTCCGGGACCGTACGAGCGTGCCAGCCAGATCGCGTGGTACCTCAAGCGGCACAAGCCCCGTTCCAAGATCCTGATCATCGATCCCAAGGACAAGTTCTCCAAGTTCGGGCTGTTCAACCAGGGCTGGAAGCGGCTGTACGGCTACGGCACCGACAACTCCATGATCGAGTGGGTCTCCGGCGCCGCGGGCGGCAAGGTGGAGAGCGTCGATGTGGGCACCATGACGGTGAACGCAGCGGTCGAGTCGTTCAAGGGTGACGTGGTCAACATCATCCCGCCGCAGAAAGCGGGCAAGCTCGCCTTCGTGGCCGGACTGACCAAGGGTGACTGGTGTCCGATCAACAAGAAGACCTTCGAGTCGCTGATTCACCCCAACATCCATGTGCTGGGCGACGCCTCTGTTGCCGCGGGTATGCCCAAGTCGGGGTACAGCGCCAACATCCAGGCCAAGGTCTGCGCGATGGCTGTGGCGGACATGCTGAACGATCGCGAGCCGGGCATCCCCTCCTACCAGAACACCTGCTACAGCGTTCTGGGCGAGGACTACGGTATCTCGGTGAGCTTCGTCTACGAACTGGACGAAAAGGAGAACGCGATTAACGCCGTCAAGGGGGCGGGCGGATTGACCCCGATGGATGCCAGCTCTGCGGCCCTGGCCCGCGAGGCCAAGTACGCACACGGCTGGTTCAACAACATTACGCACGACATCTTCGGCTGAGGGGAGTCTTCCCCGAACCGGAACGGGGCCCTTAAGGGCCCCGTTTTTTTTGTGCAGCACACCGTGCGGAGCCCAAATGCCTCTAGGGCTCTGCCGCCAACCTTTTCAGCCGGTACAGTGCCTCCAACGCTTCACGGGGAGTCAGTCCGTCAGGATCGAGGGATTCGAGCGCTTCGGTCAGCGGATGGGGCGTGGCGGAAAAGAGCGGGAACTGCGGCTCGGCGGGGTCGGCATCCGCTTCCGCGCGGCTGTTCTCCAACTCCACCAGTTTCCTCTGCGCGTCTGCGATCACCGCGCGTGGCACGCCGGCGAGCGATGCCACCTGCAGGCCGTAACTCTGGTTGGCCGGACCTTCCCTGACCGTGTGCAGAAAGACGATCCCCTCGCCGTGTTCCACTGCCTCCAGGTGGACGTTGGCGGTGCCCGGCAGCTGGCCGGCCAGGGCGGTCAGTTCGAAGTAGTGGGTGGCGAACAGGGTGAAGGCGCGCAGCTTCTCCGCCAGGTGGCGGGCGCCGGCCCAGGCGAGCGACATGCCGTCGAAGGTGCTGGTGCCGCGGCCGACCTCGTCCATCAGCACCAGGCTCTGTTCGGTGGCGTTGTGCAGGATATTGGCGGTCTCGGTCATCTCCACCATGAAGGTGGAGCGCCCGCCGGCCAGGTCGTCGGAGGCGCCGATACGGGTGAAGATGCGATCCAGCGGGCCGATGACCGCCCGCTCGGCGGGAACGAAGGCGCCGATGTGGGCGAGGATGGCGATGAGCGCCACCTGCCGCATGTAGGTGGATTTGCCGCCCATGTTTGGGCCGGTCACCACCAGCATCCGCCGCCCTTCATCGAGACGGATGTCGTTGGGAACGAAGGGGCTCTCCATCACCTGCTCCACCACCGGGTGGCGCCCGGCGATGATCTCGATGCCCGGCTCCGTCGTCAGCTGCGGACGTACCAGTTCAAGCGTGATCGCCCGCTCTGCCAGGTTGGCGAGCAGGTCCAGTTCCGCCACCGCCGCCGCCGTCTCCTGCAGCGGGCCCAACTCTGCACACAGGCGATCGAGCAACGCGTCGTAGAGCGCCTTTTCCCGCGCCAGGGCCCGTTCGCTGGCGGAGAGCACCTTGTCTTCGAACCCCTTCAGTTCGGGGGTGATGTAACGCTCGGCGCCCTTCAGGGTCTGGCGGCGGATGTACTCCGCCGGCACCTCGTCGCTGCGGGCACGGCTTACCTCGATGTAGTAGCCGTGGACGCGGTTGAAGCCCACCTTGAGGGTTGCGATGCCGGTGCGCTCACGCTCGCGGGTCTCCAGTTCCAGCAGGTAGCGGCCCGCGTTCTCCTTCAGCGCACGCAACTCATCCAGTTCGCCGTCGTAACCGGGGGCGATGACACCGCCGTCGCGGATCAGCACCGGCGGTGTTTCGATGACGGCGCGCCGAAGCAGGTCGTGCAGCGCCGGGTAGGCGCCGATCGCCGTCCGCAGGTGGTGCAGGCGTTCGGATTCCAGTTCGGTGGTGGCAGCCACCAGATCCGGCAACCGCCCCAGCGCGGCGCGCAGTTGGGTCAGGTCGCGGGGCCGTGCGCTCTTCAGCGCCACGCGGCTCAGAATTCGCTCGATATCGCCGACACCGCGCAGGATCTCGCCGACCGTCTCGAAGGCACGGGAGGCCACCAGCGCCTCGATCGCCTGCTGGCGTTGCGAAAGCACGGCGTGATCCCGGAGCGGCCGATTGACCCAGCGCCGCAGCAGGCGCCCGCCCATCGGCGTGGCGGTACGGTCCATCACCCCGACCAGGGTGTGGGCCGGGTCGCCGGCAATGCTGACCTCCAGTTCCAGATTGCGGCGGGTGGCCGGGTCGAGCAGCAGGGCATCGTCGCGACGCTCCACCCGCACTCCGCGCAGGTGGGGCAGGGCGCTGCGCTGGGTGTCCCGGGCGTACTGGAGCAGGGCGCCGGCGGCGCCGACCGCCAGTTCGAGACCGCTGCAGCCGAAGCCCGAGAGGTCGCGGGTGCCGAACTGTTCCGCAAGTCTGCGGGCGGCCCCTTCCGGTTCGAAATGCCAGGGCGGCAGCGTGCGGGTATCGCGCCCACCGGCCGCGGACACCGGTGAATCGTCGTCGGGCAACAGCAGCTCGGCCGGATGCAGCCGGGCCAGTTCGCCCGCGAGCGCCTCATCCCCCTCCAGCTCCATCACCGTCAGGCGGCCGGCGGTGAGGTCGAGGGTCGCCAGGCCGTAGCGGCCGTCGCGGGGCAGCAGGGCGCAGACCAGGTTGTCCCGCCGCTCCTCCAGCAGCGCCTCATCGGTGACCGTGCCCGGGGTGACGATGCGTACCACCTTGCGCTCCACAGGCCCCTTGCTGGCGGCCGGGTCACCCACCTGCTCGCAGATGGCGACCGACTCGCCGAGGCGGATCAGTCGCGCCAGATAGCCGTCCACCGCGTGGTAGGGAACGCCGGCCATGGGGATCGGCTGGCCGGCTGACTGGCCACGGGCGGTGAGGGTGATGTCGAGCAGCTTTGCCGCACGCTGGGCATCCTCGAAGAAGAGCTCGTAGAAATCCCCCATGCGGTAGAACAGCAGCTTGTCCGGCTGCTCCGCCTTGATGCGCAGGTACTGCTGCATCATGGGGGTGTGCTGTGCGGTGTCGGGCGCCCGGGTCATGCGGCGGGAGTCTACCGGAAAAGCCGGTTTCCCCGCATCGCCGCTGCTGGTTGCGCCGGCCGCCCGGGTCTGTTTTCCTATGTTCGGACCCTTGGGGGAGGAGAATGATGCTCGGCAGCCGAGATTATGACGAGAAGCGCGATTTCCTGCGGATGGCCGTGGAGTGCCCGGTCCATGTGACAGTGACCGCGACCGGGGAGTCGCTACAGGGGACGGCCAGAAATCTCAGTTCCAGCGGACTGCTGCTGGTGTGCGACCGCGCACTGCCGGTCGGCGGTGAACTGGAGGTGCGCCTGGTACCGGACCGGCCGCTGGTGCCACCGCTGGAGGCGCTGGTAAGGGTGGCACGGGTGGATGCCGGCAGTCTCGATGCCTTCGAGCACGGGGTGGAGATCGTCGAGATCCGCCGCTGAAGCCCACACAGGGGTACGGGGCGCGCGGGGGAAACAATCCGGGGCCGTACGGGTTTTCTGCGCCTCTGTGGTGAGTCAGTGGAAAATCAGGCGAAATCGTCGAACCGCAGCAGTTCGACCCCGTCCAGTTCCCCCAGACGCACCTGCTCCCGGTAGGTGTTGATGGCTAGCCCCCCCGCCGTCTGGTTTTCGACGGTTCCGGTGGCGCGGCCCCGGGTCTCCTCGACCCGCTGCAGCCGGGCCTGGCGTACCAACTCCCCATAGTCTAAGGGCGGCTTTGCGGCGTTGGTCCCGCCGGCGGGCGGGATTGGGAGCCTGTTGTCACGCTCCACAGCCTGTCCGGCGGTTTCTTCGTAACCACGCTCCGGCGCGCGCTGCTGGCGCGTCTGGCCCGGTACGTGCGGGAGCGGGAAGAGGGGGTTGCGGATTTCCATGCCGGTCGAAAAATAACCCGTCGTTAAACTCAAGGATAACACTGGGGCTCGCCCAGAGTACCACTGCTATATTCGGATCGGAGCGACCACATGGACAAAGAACTCACCGCCCTCACCGAACGGGTTGCCGAAGTGCTGCTGCGCGGTCAGTTGACGCTGGCGGTGGCTGAGTCGTGCACCGGCGGCTGGATCGCCAAGGTGCTCACCGATCTGCCAGGCAGTTCCCGCTGGTTTGAGCGGGGCTTTGTCACCTATTCCAACACTGCCAAGCGGGAGATGCTGGGGGTCGCCGGTCAGACGCTGGAGCGCTACGGCGCAGTCAGTGAGGAGACGGTGCGGGAGATGGCGTGCGGCGCCCTGGCGCGCAGCCACGGACAGATTGGCGTGGCGGTCAGCGGCATCGCCGGGCCCGGCGGTGCGGTGCCGGGAAAGCCGGTGGGGACTGTCTGCTTCGCATGGGCCCTGGAGGGCGGTGATGTGGTGACACGGACCAGGTATCTGGAAGGTGACCGGGAGGCGGTACGGCGCGAGTCGGTGCGGGTAGCACTGGACGGGGTGCTGGATGTCCTCGAATGAGGAGCGGATCGAAAGCGGAGGTCGTCGCCGGCAACGGCTTTTTTTCGCCCTGTGGCCGGGCGAAGAGTTGCGTGTGTCCCTGCGCCGGCTCACCTCACGGGTGGCGCGGCGCTGCAGCGGGCGCCGGGTTCATCCGGACAACCTGCACCTGACGCTGCTCTTCCTCGGCGGGGTGGACCCTCAGGCGCGCCCCTGTCTGGAGGCGGTGGCCGACACTGTCCGGGTGCCGCCTTTCCCCCTCGACCTCGACCGGTTGGGTTTCTTTTCTGGTACGCGCAGTCTCTGGGTTGGGACCGTCACGCCGCCGGAAGCGCTCGAGCAACTGGTCGATCAGCTGGCGGCGGGCATGCCCGGCTGCGGCATCACGCCTGAGGAGCGGGTCTTCATCCCCCACGTCACCCTGCTGCGCCGCACCGCCCGCGGGCCCGCCTCCTGCGAAGTGAATCCCCTGCAGTGGCCGGTGGACGAGTTCGTGCTGGTGGAATCCCACACCCTGGCGGAAGGGCCCCGCTACCAGGTCCTGCGCCGCTGGCCCCTGCAAAGCCGTGAAACGTGAAGCATGAGATGAGACTGGTTTTCCGCTTCACGCTTCACGTTTAACGCCGTATAGGATTGGCGCGTGAAGGGGGCCGATTTTCCTCCTCACTCTTTACCGCTCACCCCTAACGCCAAATGTGCTTCTGTGAAATAATTCCCCTTTCCCGAATCTCACCGCCGGCCATGGAGCGGGCGGCCGAAAGGCAATTCCGGAGGCAAGTAGATGGATGAGAACAAGCGGAAGGCGCTGACCGCGGCCCTCAGCCAGATCGAGCGGCAGTTCGGCAAGGGCTCGGTGATGCGCATGGGCGACGCCGGCGCCGTGCGCGACGTGGAGGCCATCTCCACCGGCTCCCTCGGGCTCGACCTGGCCCTCGGCATCGGCGGCCTGCCGCGCGGGCGCGTGGTGGAGATCTACGGCCCGGAGTCTTCGGGCAAGACCACCCTCACCCTCCAGGTGATCGCCGAGGCGCAGAAGGTGGGCGGCACCTGTGCCTTTGTCGACGCCGAGCATGCGCTCGATCCGGTCTATGCCGAGAAGCTGGGTGTGAATGTGGACGATCTGCTGGTCTCCCAGCCCGACACCGGCGAGCAGGCGCTGGAGATCGCCGACATGCTGGTCCGTTCCAGCGCCGTGGACGTGGTGGTGGTCGACTCGGTGGCGGCGCTCACCCCCAAGGCGGAGATCGAGGGCGATATGGGCGACTCCCACGTCGGCCTCCAGGCCCGCCTGATGTCCCAGGCGCTGCGCAAGCTCACCGGCAACATCAAGCGCTCCAACACGCTGGTGATCTTCATCAACCAGATCCGCATGAAGATCGGCGTGATGTTCGGCAATCCCGAGACCACCACCGGTGGCAACGCGCTCAAGTTCTACTCCTCCGTGCGCCTCGATATCCGCCGTACCGGCGCCATCAAGAAGGGTGACGAAGTGGTCGGCAACGAGACCCGGGTCAAGGTGGTCAAAAACAAGGTGGCCCCGCCGTTCAGGCAGGCGGAGTTCGACATCCTCTACGGTCAGGGTATCTCCCGCGAGGGGGAGATCATCGATCTGGGTGTGAAGGAGGGGCTGGTGGACAAGTCAGGCGCCTGGTACAGCTACAACGGTGAGCGCATCGGCCAGGGCAAGGACAACGCCCGTCAGTACCTGAAGGAGCACGCCGAAACCGCGCAGGAGATCGAGACGCAGATCCGGGCCCGGCTGCTGCCTGGCAAGGCGGTGCCGGAGGCCGAGGCGGTCGAAGCCGAGGAGTGAGTTGGCTGCTGATCCCGAGGACCCGCGTCCCACTGCGCTGCGGCTGCTGACGAGACGCGAATACAGCCAAGCCGAACTGGCCCGGCGGCTGCGCGAAAAGGGATTCCCGGTTGAGGCGGTGACCGCTTGTGTAGAGGTCTTGGCGGCGAAGCGGCTGATCTCGGATGAGCGGTTCGTGGAATCCTTCATCACCTCACGCACCTCCCGCGGGCAGGGTCCGGTACGCATCCGGGCGGAGCTGCGCGAGCGGGGTGTCGAGGAGTCGCTGATCGAGGCAGGGCTCGCCGGGGTCGAGGTGGACTGGCTGTCGCTGGCCGCCGCCGAGCGGCGCAAGAAATTCGGCGCCAAGCGTCCGGCAGATTATCGTGAGCGCGCCAAACAGGCGCGCTTTCTTCAATACAGGGGTTTCACGGCCGATCAGATTCGGCCTGTCTTGGGTGAGGATTGGGAGTAGATGAGAAGCAGCGCTGAAATCCGCCAGGGTTTCCTGGAGTTCTTCCGCGAGCGCGGCCACGAGGTGGTGCCGTCGAGCCCGCTGGTGCCCGGCAACGACCCCACCCTGCTGTTCACCAACGCCGGCATGGTCCAGTTCAAGGAGGTGTTCCTGGGACTGGAGCAGCGCCCCTACAGCCGCGCGGCCAGCGTCCAGCGCTGCCTGCGCGCCGGCGGCAAGCACAACGACCTGGAGAATGTCGGTTACACCGCCCGCCACCACACCTTCTTCGAGATGCTGGGCAACTTCAGCTTCGGCGACTACTTCAAGCGCGAGGCGATCCACTACGCCTGGGAGTTCCTGACCGAATACGCCAAGCTGCCGCCGGAGCGGCTCTGGGTGACGGTGTTCGAGGAGGACGACGAGGCGGCCGATATCTGGCTCAAGGAGGTGAAGGTCGACCCGAAGCGCTTCTCCCGCATCGGCGCCAAGGACAACTTCTGGTCCATGGGTGACACCGGCCCCTGCGGCCCCTGCTCGGAGATCTTCTACGATCACGGCCCCGAGGTTCCCGGTGGACCACCCGGCAGCCCCGACGAGGACGGCGACCGTTATATCGAGATCTGGAACCTGGTCTTCATGCAGTACGACCGGGACAAGGCGGGCAACCTCAACCCCCTGCCCAAGCCCTCGGTGGATACCGGCATGGGGTTGGAGCGGCTCGCCGCCGTGCTCCAGGGGGTGCACAGCAATTACGAGATCGACCTGTTCCAGAACCTGCTGAAGGCGGTTGCCGGCCTGGCCGGGACGGACGACCTGGAAAACAACTCATTAAGAGTTATTGCCGACCACATCCGCGCCTGCGCCTTCCTGGTCACCGACGGGGTGGTGCCGTCCAACGAGGGGCGCGGCTACGTGCTGCGCCGCATCATCCGCCGCGCCATCCGCCACGGCCACAAGCTGGGGCTGCGTGAGCCGTTTTTCCACCAGCTGGTCACCCCGCTGGTGAAGGAGATGGGTGAGGCCTACCCGGAACTGGCCAAGGCGGCCGGACAGGTGGAGCGGGTGCTTCGGCAGGAGGAGGAGCGCTTTGCCGAGACCCTGGACCAGGGGATGCGCATCCTGGAGCAGGCGATCGCCGACCTCAGTGGCGAGGAGATCCCGGGCCACACCGTTTTCACCCTCTACGACACCTACGGCTTCCCGGTCGACCTGACCGCCGACATCGCCCGTGAGCGCAGTCTGACTCTGGACATGGCCGGTTTCGACCGGGAGATGGAGGCGCAGCGCGAGCGGGCGCGCGCGGCCAGCCAGTTCAAGGTGGATGATCTGGTCGAGGCGGGGCTGAAGGCCAAGCTGGAGCAGGTCACCACCGAGTTCCACGGCTACGACCGACTCGCCGCCGACGGCCGGATTACCGGCCTGTTCGCCGGCGGGCAGTCTGTGGAGGCGCTTCAGGCGGGCGAGGAGGGCGTGGTGGCCCTCGATCGCACCCCGTTCTACGCCGAATCGGGCGGCCAGGTCGGTGATTGCGGCCTGCTGCGGGTGAACGGGGCTTGTTTCCAGGTGAGCGATACCCAGAAGCAGGGCAGCGCCTACCTGCACATCGGCCGCATGCTGGAGGGCGAGCTGCGCGCGGGCGAGTCGGTCACCGCGGAGGTGGACGAGCGCAACCGCATCGAGACCGCGTACAACCACTCCGCCACCCACCTGCTCCACGCCACCCTGCACCAGGTGCTGGGCGAGCACGTGCAGCAGAAGGGCTCCCTGGTCTCCCCGGAGCGGCTGCGTTTCGACTTCTCCCATTTCGAGGCGGTCAGCCCCGAACAGATCCGCGAAATCGAGGGGTTGGTCAACGAACAGATCCGCAACAACGTCGAGGTGCAGACACGCATCATGTCCCTCGACGACGCCCTGACCGCCGGTGCCATGGCGCTGTTTGGCGAGAAGTACGGCGACAGCGTACGGGTACTTTCAATGGGCGACTTCTCCACCGAGCTGTGCGGCGGCACCCACGTCAGCCGCACCGGCGACATCGGCCTGTTCAAGATCATCGCCGAGGGTGGTGTTGCAGCCGGGGTGCGCCGTATCGAGGCGATCACCGGTCAGCGCGCCCTCGACTGGATGGCGGAAACCGAGGGGCGGCTGGGTCGCATTGCCCATCTGGTCAAGGGCGGGCGCGAGGATGTGGCGGATCGGGTGCAACAGGTGCTCGACCGCTCCCGCGCACTGGAGAAGGAACTGGAACAGCTCAAGGCCAAACTGGCTGCGAGCCGCGGTGGGGATCTTGCCTCACAGGCCATCGATATCGGCGGCGTGAAGCTGCTGGCGGCCGAGCTGGAAGGGGCCGATTCCAAGGTGCTGCGCGATACGGTCGACCAGCTCAAGAATAAACTGGGTTCGGCCATCGTGGTGCTCGGGACGGCGGCGGGCGACAAGGTGAGCCTGATTGCGGGCGTGACCAAAGACCAGATCGGCCGGGTAAAGGCGGGGGATCTGGTCAATCACGTGGCGACGGCAGTCGGTGGTCGTGGCGGTGGCCGTCCTGACATGGCGCAGGCCGGCGGCAACCAGCCGGAGGCGTTGGCCGGGGCGCTGGCGTCGGTCGAGATGTGGGTGCGGGAGCGCCTTGCCTGACCAATCGCAGTTTCCAGAAACATGTATCTGAAGGGCGGTGGAAAAGGGGCGTGCCACCATGCTCCAGCCGCCGTTTGGCCCTTTAATTTCGGCGTGATTTAGTGTTTAATCTCCGCCCTTTGGGCACGGAGCTTCGATGGCCCTCATTGTTCAGAAATACGGCGGCACCTCGGTCGGTACCACCGAGCGGATCCAGCACGTTGCCGAGAAGGTGAAAGCCTTCCGCGACCGCGGTGATTCGGTCGTGGTGGTGGTCTCCGCGATGAGCGGCGAGACCAACCGGCTGATTGAACTGGCGCGTGGCGTGGATGCGGATCCGGACCCGCGCGAGATGGATGTATTGCTCTCCACGGGTGAGCAGGTCACCATCGCGCTACTGGCGATGGCGCTGAAGCGGCTGGGTGCCGATGCCCGCTCCTACACCGGGGCGCAGGTGCATATCCTGACCGACAACGCCCACAGCAAGGCGCGAATCGTCAAGATAGACGAGGAACGCGTGCGGCGCGACCTGGAGGCGGGGCGCGTCGTGGTGGTTGCCGGCTTCCAGGGGGTGGACGAGCAGGGGAATATCACCACCCTGGGGCGCGGCGGTTCTGACACCACCGCCGTTGCGCTTGCCGCCGCCCTGAAGGCGGACGAGTGCCAGATCTACACCGATGTGGACGGTGTCTACACCACCGACCCGCGGGTAGTGCCCCAGGCGCGGCGCCTTGAGCGCATCACCTTCGAGGAGATGCTGGAGCTGGCGAGTCTCGGCTCCAAGGTGCTGCAGATCCGGTCGGTGGAGTTTGCCGGCAAGTACAACGTTCCGCTCCGGGTGCTCTCCTCCTTCGAGGAGGGGCCGGGGACGCTGATTACTTACGAGGAAGAAGGTATGGAAGAGCCCCTCATCTCCGGGATCGCCTTCAACCGCGACGAGGCCAAGCTGACGATCCAGGGTGTGCCTGATCAGCCGGGCGTCGCGTACCGCATCCTCGGTCCGATCGGCGAGTCCAATATCGAAGTGGACATGATCGTGCAGAACGTGGCGCCGGACGGGCAGACCACCGACTTCACCTTCACCGTCCACCGGAATGACTATGAAAAGGCGTTAACGCTCCTGCAGACCATTGCAAAGGAGCTTGGGGCGCGTGAAGTGACGGGTGACACCAAGATCGTCAAGGTGTCCCTGGTCGGTGTGGGGATGCGTTCCCATGCAGGCATCGCCAGTACCATGTTCGGGGCGCTGGCGGCGGAAGGGATCAACATCCGCATGATCTCGACCTCGGAGATCAAGATCTCCGTCGTGATCGACGAAAAATACCTTGAACTCGGCGTCCGGGCACTGCATTCCGCGTTTGGACTCGACCAAGGGGAGTGAGCAGTAGCTCTCAGACTGGTTTTTTGTGGCAGTTCGCGGCAAGGTATGCAATTTCCCGGGTGCTCTGTGGTCTCTAGTGGAGTGGCCTCTTACGGGACAGGCGGCGGCCGCGCCTAATCGCCGCATCGACTTTTGCAAGGAGACGGATAGATGTTGATCTTGACTCGTCGCGTTGGTGAGACGCTCATGATCGGTGACGAAGTGACCGTCACCGTGCTTGGAATCAAAGGCAATCAGGTGCGCATCGGTGTCAATGCACCGAAGGATGTATCCGTGCATCGCGAGGAGATTTACGAGCGAATCCAGCGCGAAAAGCAGGGAGAGGAAGGCGAAAAGGCGCTCTGAATCGCCTTTACCTGTGGAGGTTGCACAGGTATCCTGATGCATCTGTTTTGAATGACAAATGAATGGCCGGCATTGCCGGCCATTCGCTTGGTTCAGGTTACTGGAGAGATGGCCGAGAGGCTGAAGGCGCTCCCCTGCTAAGGGAGTATGGGGTTAATAGCTCCATCGAGGGTTCGAATCCCTCTCTCTCCGCCATATGTGAAGAAGTTGGCGGTCGGGGTTATCCAGCAAGATTGAGCGAAGCTGCCCCGAGAGGATTTGAATCCCTTTCGCCATACACTAAAGCAAAACGGCGACCGAGCGGCACCGATGCGATTTCGACAGCAGGGGGTTCCTTGACACTCTCCCGACCCGTCGCCATAATCGCGCACCTCAACACGCGCCCGTAGCTCAGCTGGATAGAGTACCTGGCTACGAACCAGGCGGTCGGGAGTTCGAATCTCTCCGGGCGCGCCAAACTAAAGATAGAGGGCTCTCCGACTCGGTCGGAGGGCCCTTCGCTTTTTCGCCCGGAGAGATCCGAACTCCCGACGTCTTGATCCGCGGCACCGTGTCCCGGTTCAGAGGGATTCCCCGCCTCTCGCCGTTCTTCGCGCGCCAGGCGCCGACCAGCCCGTCCGGCGGGAGAGATCGACCCGCCGCCACTCCAGGCGCAACAGCTCCCCCAAACTGGACCTCCCGCGCCAAGTGGGGCCAGTAGCCGGTCGGCGGTACCCGCCGCTTGCTCCCGTCACTTACCTTCGGGCTCAGGTTCCGCAGAAGGTCTGGTAGACGCGCTCATCCGGACATGGCGGCTTACGGTAGGCGGAATCGTCGAGCCCAGCATCGTAGGGGGCGACGAGAACCTCCAGGAGGCGCCGCGCGGGGTCGAGGTCGCCGGATTCAACGGCTGCGGCAATGGCCTGCTCCACACGATGATTTCGTGGGATGACGGCGGGGCTCGCCGCGCGCATCCGGAGCACGGCTTCATCAAGGGGGCCGGCCTGCCGGTTCAGCCGTGCCTTCCAGCGTGCATGCCAGGCCATGAATTCCGGGCCCCCGAAGCTCGGATTTACCTGCGCGGGAGTCTCGACCGCGGTTCGGCTGGCGAGGTCTCGAAAGGTATTGGTGTAGTCAGCGCCAGTTCGGTGCATCCACTCCAGCAAGGACCCGATCAGCTCCGGATCGTCCGGCTCCTCGTTGCCCAGCCCCAGTTTTTGCCGCATGGCGGCCTGCCAGTGCGCATTGAACATCGCCGGGTAACGGCCAATCATCTCCTCGGCCAAGGTCAGGGCGACCTTCGGGTCCGGATCCATGTGCGGTAGCAGGGTTTCCGCGAAACGTGCCAGGTTCCACTGGGCGATCCTGCCCTGATTGCCGAAGGCGTAACGGCCGTTGGTGTCGATGGAGCTGAACACCGTCTCCGGGTCGTAGTGATCCATGAAGGCGCAGGGGCCGTAATCGATGGTCTCGCCCGATAACGTCATGTTGTCGGTATTCATCACGCCATGCACGAAGCCCACCCGCATCCAGTTCGCGATCAGGCGGGCCTGCCGCTCCATCACCGCACCCACCAGATCGGCGTAGCGCGTCGGCTTTTCGCAGAGCTCCGGGTAGTGGCGCTGCAGGGTGTAGTCAGCGAGCACCCGGGTGAATTCCCCGTTGTCCGTTCGCCGTCCGGGGTGCCCCGGGACATCCACGCCTGCATCGAGCGCGGCTGCGTACTCGAAGGTGCCGACCCGGATGTGGCTGCTGGCGATGCGGGTCAGTACCGCCCCGGGGAGGGCTGTCTCCCGGAACACCGGTTCACCGGTTGCAACTACCGCAAGGCTCCGCGTCGTGGGTATTCCCAGCCCCTGCATTGCCTCACTGATCAGGTACTCACGCAGCATCGGACCGAGCGCTGCCCGTCCATCGCCACGGCGTGAGTAGGGCGTCGGTCCCGAGCCCTTGAGCTGGACATCGACACGACTTCCGTCTGCGGTCAGGTGTTCTCCGAGCAGATGGGCACGTCCATCCCCGAGCAGGGTGAAATTCCCGAATTGGTGTCCGGCATACGCCTGAGCAAGGGGCTCGCTTGAGGCATCACACCGATTCCCCCCAAGCATCAGGGCCGCCTCTGGCCCGGTCAGCGCGTCCGCATCGAGACCCAGCTCTTCGGCAAGGCGCCGATTCAGCAACAACAGCAGCGGGGTGCTTACCGGGACGGGTTGTACCCGGGTGAAGAACGGTTCGGGCAGACGAGCGTAGCTGTGGTCGAAGTTGAAGTTCCAGTGCATGAAGGGGGCTGCCGTAAACAGGAGGTGGGGGGGAAACGGATGTCCCTGGAAAGTCGAGACCGACCACTGCCATCGAGCAGGTCCAAGCGGCCGGCCAGTTGACGCGGAAGCGTTAATTGCAACGAAACACGGTGGTGTCATTTACCGGCTTGAAGTCATCCAGGTCAAGCAGGAGCAGCCCGACCCGGCGTCCAAAGTATTTCGCGTAGCCAACGTCTCAAGCAACGTTTGGTCTCCAAATGGTGGCGATTTGCCAGTCCGGTGATCGGATCGATCATCGCCAGTCGGCGGATCTGCTCTTCAGCAGCCCTTCGTTCAGAGATATCCCGAAGGAAAGCAGTGAATGTGATCTTCCCCCGATAAAATGCCCGGTCAAGCACGGCCAATGCCGCCACGCTGTTGGTGAACACGGCCTCGGCCAGCTTGAACTGCTCGATGGCTGCCCGCTCCGCCCGCTTGCGCGGCTCCAGCAGCCGGAAGTCGGAGGGACGGCCCTGATCGTCCAGAATGACATCGGCCAGGCCGAAGCCCTCAATGACGGAATCAAACAGGCGCCGGTAGTGCCGGACGTATTCACGACATGAATCCAGTTCCTCCCGCAGCGCCTGAACCTCTCGCCTCAAGGCCTCGTTCTCGTTGGCGGTCAGGTCGTTCACACCGGTCCCTCATGCGCGCATGATCTTGCGCTTAGGGCAAGCATAGAGCGGCGCCGGTGAGGCTCAGACATCAGCTGCCCTTTGGGCTGGCAGATCACACTATTCGGGAATGATGGATTTCAGGCGCGTTGCACACAGGTTGCTGCGGAGGGATGTGTCAAAGGAAAGGTGAAGACCTGGCAGCCCCGCGATCATAGATTCCGAAGAATCCTTAGACCGGTGGCTTTGCGCCCCTGTCTTTCGACAGGTTTGCCTTTATCAGGCCTACTCAAGTACTAGGTGAGGCCGGTCCGGCTGTCAAAAAAAATTTCACAGCTGCGTCCGGGGACCTCGGACCGGTAGAGGGCTCCACGCGGCTAGGCCGGTGCTCGACTCCAACATCGCCGCCCCGTTCCGTGGAAAAAGCGACCTCTCCGCGGCATCACTTGCCCCCAGAGGTACGAAACGCGATAGAGTGACGCATACGAGAGCGAAAGAGCCTTGGCTGCCGTCATGAACACGGATGGAAGACACGCAAACCGGGCCGGTGGTCCCAGGCAGGGGAACAGGTCGGCAAAAGCAGGGCAGGCCAAGGCTATCGTCGGTATCGGCGCCTCGGCGGGCGGCCTCGAAGCGGTCACGGCACTGCTCGACGCACTGCCGCCCGATACCGGCCTGGGCTTCGTGCTGGTCCAGCATCTGGCGCCTTCCCATCCAAGCATGCTGGTGGCGCTGCTGGCCCGGCATACCGCCATGCCCGTCGAGGAGGCCCGCCACGGCCTGGCGGTCGCGCCCAATCACCTCTACGTCATTCCGCCGAACGCCAATCTCGGCATCCTGCACGGCGTGCTGCAGGTGCTCCCGTGGCCCGAGGACCACCACGGGCCGCTTCTCACGGTGGACCACTTCCTGCGCTCGCTCGCCCGTGATCAGGGTCCGCGCGCCGTCGCCGTCATCCTCTCGGGCAGCGCCTCGGACGGGGCGCTGGGGATGCAGGCGGTCAAGGCCGAGGGCGGCATTACGCTGGCCCAGGACGAAGCGAGTGCGCAGCACACCGGCATGCCCCACAGCGCTGTCGCCGCCGGTGCGGTGGACCTGGTGCTGCCCCCGGGCGGAATCGCTCGGGAGCTGGCGCGGATCGCGCGCGACCCGCTGCATCCGCCGGTCGCCGAGCGGCATGAGTTGAGTGACGGCCTGGACACCATTCTCGTTCTGCTGCGGGATCAGAAGGGCCACGACTTCACCGGCTACAAGCCCAATACTATCGAACGGCGCATCCGCCGGCGCATGGTGCTGCACAATCTGCACGAGGTCGGGCAGTACATCCGCTACCTGCAACAGTCGCCCGGCGAGGGGCAGGCCCTGTTCGAGGACCTCCTGATCAGCGTCACCGCCTTCTTCCGTGACCCGGAAGCATTCGAGGCGCTCAAGCAGCAGGTCTTCCCGCGACTCATCGAGGGGCGTGCGGTCAATGATCCCATCCGGGTCTGGGTTCCGGGTTGCGCCAGCGGCGAGGAGGCCTACTCCCTCGCCATCGCCCTGACCGAATACCTCTCCGCCACCTCGGTACCGGCGCAGCCGGTGCAGGTCTTCGCCAGCGATATCGACGAGCGGGCCATCCTCAAGGCGCGTGCCGGCCTCTATCCGGAGAGCATCGCGGCCGACGTCTCCGCGGAGCGGTTGCAGCGCTTCTTCGTCAAGACCACCCACGGCTACCAGGTGCACAAGGCGATCCGCGACCTGTGCGTGTTCGCCGTACAGGACCTCACCCGCGACCCGCCGTTCTCGCGCATGGACCTGGTCTCCTGCCGCAATCTGCTCATCTACTTCGGTCCGGAGCTACAGAAAAGGGTGCTGGGGACGCTGTATTACGCGCTCAAGCCGAACGGCTACCTGCTGCTGGGCACCTCGGAGAGCATCGGCAAGTCGGCCGACCTGTTCTCCCTGACGGACAAGCGGCTCAAGATCTACGAGAGGAAATCCGCCCCGGGGCCGTTTCCGCGCCCGGCGGGGGCCTGGTCCGCGGCGCACCTGGCCGGCAGCCCCCTCCCGCCGACCGCGGTGGCCGGCGCACCGGCGCGCGACCCGATGCGCGAGGCCGAGCAGTACATCCTCGCCGAATTCGGCCCGCCGGCGCTGATCGTCAACGATCAGATGGAGGTGGTCGGTTACAGCGGACGCACCGGTCCCTACATCGAGCCGGCCCACGGCGCCGCCAGCGCCAAGCTGCTCAAGGTGGTCCGCCAGGAGCTGACAGCGGCCCTGCACGTGGGGGTGCACAAGGCGCTGGAGAGCCACGAGCGGGTCAGGCAGGAGACCGTCCGCTACCGTGGGCAGGAGGGCGACCGCTACGTCGACCTGGTGCTGGCGCCGCTGCCGGCCCTCCCCGGTCATGTGCTCGTGGTGTTCGAGGAGGCGGCCGTGGCCACGACCGCTCCGTCGCCCGACGGCGAGCAGGCACGGCGGGCGCGGACGCTGGAGCAGGAGCTGTCGGCCACCCGGGCGCAGTTGCAGTCCATCATCAACGACCAGGTCAACACCGGCGAGGCGCTGCAGGCCGCCTACGAGGAGCTGCTGTCGAGCAACGAGGAGTTGCAGGGCACGAATGAGGAACTGGAGAGCGCCAAGGAGGAGCTGCAATCCACCAACGAGGAGCTGGCCACGGTCAACGAGGAGCTGGTGGTGCGCAATCGCCAGCTCGAACACGCCCATGACGACCTGCTCAACCTGCTCGCCAGCGCCGAGTTGCCCCTGGTCATGCTGGACGCGCAGCTGCGGGTGCGCCACTTCACCCCCATGGCCCGGCCGCTGCTCAACCTCATCGACGCCGACGTCGGGCGGCCGCTGAGCCACCTGCGCACCAATCTCGACATCGAGGACCTCGGCCGGCACCTGCGGGAGGTCATCGACGATGCCGGCAGCAGGACCATCGAGGTCAGCGACAACAGGGAGCGCTGGTACTCGCTGCGGATGCGGCCTTACAAGTCCAAGGACGGCGCCATCGAAGGGGCTGTGCTGGTGTTCGTCGACCTGGCCGAGTTCTCCGCCGGGCACGCGCAGGTCCACCGGCTGGCGGCCATGGTACGTGAGTCTGCCGACGCCATTATCCTGCTGGGCCTGAACGGCCGCATCCTCGAATGGAATCGGGGCGCCGAGGCGTTGTATGGCTACCCGGAGGACGAGGCGCAGCGGATGAATCTGAACGACCTCGTGCCGCCCGCAGCGCGCCGAGAGGTGCGGGAGCTGCTACAGCAGTTGGGTCGGGGCGAGACCCTGCGCTACGTCGAGGCCCCGCGGGTGACCCGCGACGGCCGCGAGCTGGAGGTCCGGTTCACCGCCTCCCCCCTGCCCGGGCCCAGCGGGACACCCAGCGCCATCATGCTCATCGAGCAGGATATCACTGAGCTCAAGCGCAACCTCGAACGCGCCCAGTGGCTGGCGGCGGTGGTGCGCGACGCCGACGACGCCATCACGGTGCGCGACTTCGAGGGCCGCATCCGCGCCTGGAACCCGGCGGCGCAAAGGATGTTCGGCTACAGCGAAGAGGAGATACTGGGGTTGGGTATCGAGCGGCTGCTGCCGCCGGACGCCCGCGCGCACGAGGCGGAGCTGTTGCAGCGGCTGCGCCGCGGGGAAGCGATCGATCGATTCAGGACCCGGCGGGTCACCCGCGACGGGCATATCGTGGACGTTGAGTTGACCGCCTCGCTCGTGCTGGACGACGACGGTCGGCCACAGGCGATGGCCACCACCGAGCGGGCGGTCGAGGATGGAACGGGCACCCCGCCGCCACAGTCGAGCCGCTGATCTAGGGACACACATGGAATCGATGCACCGCTTGAGCGAGGAGCAGTTGAGGGAGCGGCTGGCATCGCTGCAGGTCGCCCTGCAGGGTGAATCCGACGAGGTACGGCAAATGCTGCACAATCTCCAGGTCCACCAGATCGAGCTGGAGATGCAGAACCGCGAACTGCGCGAGGCCCACGACGAACTGGAGGCCGCCCGCGACCGTTATGCCGATCTGTACGACTTCGCCCCGGTCGGCTATGCGAGCTTCGACGGCCGGGGACGGATACTCGACCTCAACCTCTCCGCGGCCGAACTGCTCGGCCAGGAGCGGCGGGGAGTCATCGGCCAGTCGTTCACCAGCTATCTGGCGCCCGGCCAGAGCACGCTGTTCTTCAGTCACCTGCAGGCGGTGTTCGGTTCCACCCACCGCCAGGCGGCGGAGGTCACTCTCAGGGGCCGTGACGGACCCGTCGAGGTGCGCCTGGAGAGCATCGCAGCCGGGCGCGGTAAGGTGCACGAGCGTACCAGCCGCAGTGCCCTGATCAACGTTACGCCTCTGAATCGGTCGCAGCTGGCCCTGCGCGAGAGCGAGGCGCGCTACCGGCGGGAGGCGGCCGAGCTGGAGGCCATCTACCGCAGCGCCCCGGTCGGCCTGGCCGTGCTGGACACCGAGCTGCGCTACCTGCGGGTCAATGACTGCCTGGCCGCCATGAACGGCCTTCCCGCCGCCGAGCACCTGGGCAGGCGGGTGACCGACGTCGTGCCGGCGCTGGCGGAACAGGCCGTGCCCGGGCTGCGCCACGTGCTCGCCACCGGCGAGCCCATCCTGAATGTGGAGATCGGCGGCGAGACCGCGGCGCAGCCCGGGGTGCGCCGCGACTGGGTGGAGCACTGGCACCCGCTCACGGACGACGCCGAACGGGTGGTGGCGGTCAACGTGGTGACCGAGGAGGTGACCGAGCGCAAGCGAATGGAAGAGGCCCGCCGCGACAAAGAGGAACTGCGTCGGCAGAACGAAAAGCTCCAGCAGTTTGCCTCGCTGGTGGCGCACGACCTCAAGACGCCCCTGCGGGCGGTCGACGCGATGTCGGGCGCGCTCGAAGAGGATGAGGGCGGGCGGCTATCGGAGACGGGCCGCGGCCAGTTGCACCTGTTGCGCGAGCGTGTCCGGCGCATGAGCGAGCTGATCGGCGGGCTGCTCGACTATGCCCGCGCCGGTCACAGCGGCGGCGAGGTCGGCGAGGTGGATACCGCCGCCCTGGTGGCGGAGGTGCTTCAAGTGTGCGATGTACCCGCGGGTTTCACCGTGTCTGTGCCCCCGGACATGCCGCGTCTGTATGCGGAGCGGCCACCGCTGCAGCAGGTGTTCGCCAATCTGGTCGACAACGCCCTCAAGTACCACGACCGGGCGGACGGGCATGTGTGGGTATCGGTCCGTGAGGCCGGCGAATACTACGAATTCGAGGTAGCCGACGACGGCCCCGGCATCCCTCCCGAGTACCATGATCGGGTCTTCCAGATGCTCCAGCGCGGCCCCGCTCCGAAGGAGCGTGAAGGCACCGGTATCGGCCTGGCTGTGGTCAAGCGGCTGGTGGAGGGCGTGGGTGGACACATCGGCCTGGAATCGGTGCCGGGCCGTGGCTCCACGTTCCGTTTCAGCTGGCCGAAGGTGGTGCACACACCCGCGGGTTAGACCGCCCGAGCCGTATCGGCGTTACGGTCTCCTCAAGCACGCTCGCCAGGCCGCCCCGCTAGGGGCCTTCTTGCTTTGGGCGGTCGGGCTTCCCCACCCGCTTTCCCCACCCGCTTTCCCCGCCCGCTTTCCCCACCCGCTTTCCCCACCCGCTTTCCCCACAAGCCGGCACACTCGTTGTCGACCTGCCCGATACCGTACGGGCATTTCCGTTACGCAATCTCGTGTGCAGATGTGTCCCCCATCCCTCTTGACCTTGATCAAATCCGCCAACCGAGTTCCATAGTACGGTTGTCAACTAAATGCCCGACAACAGCGGTCAGTTATGGAGGGGTCATGTTCGGACGCAAGTGGAAACGGGCGCTCGCCGAGGCTCTGGCCGAAAACACAGAACTGAAGGCGACCAACCAGGCCTTGCATGAAGAGCTGGCAACTGCGAGACACAGTCTCGAGGCGTTGGAGGCGGAGCGGATCGCTTCTTTGCCTCGGCAGGCGCTTCTGCAGGGCGTGGCCGGCAATATCCCACGCTTCGGCGAGTCGCTTGCCGGAATACGGCAGTCATTTGCGAGGTTGTCGGGCCAATTGAACGATGAACGGGCCACGCTCTCCACGACGGCCGGCGAGTCCGACGCCAGCCGGGCTGCCTTTGAAAAGATCGCCGAGAACATGCAGGCCATGTTCGCCCGTATCACATCCGCAGGCGAGCGCGTTGAGGTGCTCTCCGTGCGGGCCGGGGAGATCGACCGTATCGTTCAGCTGATCAGGGGGATCGCCGATCAGACCAATCTCCTCGCCCTCAACGCGGCAATCGAGGCGGCCCGGGCCGGTGCGGCAGGCCGTGGTTTTGCCGTGGTTGCCGACGAGGTGCGCGATCTGGCGGGGAACACCGCCAAGGCGACCACGGAGATCGCCGCCCTTGTGGCCACCATTCAGCAGGAGACCACCCAGGCCAGGGAGGTCATGGAGATCGGGGCGGATGAGACCGCCCGCTTCAGCCGGGAGAGTGAATCGGCCGTGCAGAGCATGCAGCGCTTGCTCGGGCTGTCCCGAAAGATGCAGGAGACCATCACCTCTTCGTCGATGCTCGCCAATGCCGAATCGGCCAACATCGAGGAGCTCACTCTCAAGCTCGAGGTCTACAAGGTGCTCCTCAGCCTGTCGGACCTCGGGCCGGATGAACTGCCCGACGAAACACACTGCGCTCTCGGTCGGTGGTATTACGAAGGGGAGGGGCGGGATACCTTCCAGACCCTGCCGGGCTACCGCGAGATGGAGGCGCCCCACAAGGAGGTGCACGACAGCGCCAGGCATGCGGTTGCCCGTTGCCGTGAAGGGGATTTTCCCGGAGCTCTGGATGCCCTTACCCGCATGGAGCAGGCCAATTTGACGGTAATGGGAGGGATGGGCCAGATGCTGGAGCAAGTACGGGGAGGTCCTTGATGAACGGGGCTGTCGCACGGCCGGCCGCGGGGGCCCTTGCCCTGGATTTCGCCGGCATTGCTGCCGAGATGGGTATCGACCCGGGCGAGATCGAGGTCCGCAAACGCTTCCTCGAGTTGACCCAGGAGGACGCCGACTACCTTCGGACGATCCGGGATCGGCTGGCCGCGGCGCAGCACGGCTTCGCAGATGGCTTCTACCGGTATCTGCGACAGTTCCCGGAACTCGCTGCGCTGTTGCCCGATGATGCCGCGGTCGCCCGCCTCAAGGCGGCGCACGGGCATTACTTCGCACGCCTGACCGAGGGCAGCTACGACCGGTCCTACATCCACGATCGCCTGCGGGTCGGGTTGACCCACCAGCGCCTTTCACTCGAGAGCGCATTGCGACGGGCGGTAGGCCGTGGTCAGCTGGAGTTGCACTATCAGCCGCAGGTGAGGCCGGCAGCGGGCAGCTTGCCGGCGTCGAGGCACTGCTGCGCTGGCGCCACCCCGAGCGCGGGCTGGTGGCGCCGGGCGTGTTCATTCCGGTCGCGGAAGAGTCCGGCCTGATCACCGAACTTGGTGACTGGGCGTTGGAGGAGGCCGCAAGGCAGATCGTCGACTGGCAGCAGCGGGGGATCCCTGTTCCCCGGGTGGCGGTCAATCTGTCACCGCGGCAGCTTCGTGACAGCGACCTGGCGGGGCGGATCGAAAACCTGCTGAAGGCCACCGGCGCACCGCCCGGTGCACTCGAGCTGGAGATCACCGAATCGGCCGCCATGCAGCACCCGGAAGGTGCCGCATTTGCACTCCGGCGTCTTCGCGAAAGGGGCGTGCAACTGGCCCTGGATGATTTCGGCACCGGCTATTCGTCACTGGCGGTGTTGAGCAGCCTGCCGCTGCACGTGTTGAAGCTGGATCGCAGCTTTGTACAGCACCTGCCGCAATCCCGAACCGACGCCGCCGTCGCTGGCGCCGTGGTTACACTGGCGCGCCAGTTCGAGCTCACGGTGGTGGCGGAAGGGGTCGAAACAGATAACCAGCGCCGGTTCCTGGCCGACCTGGGCTGTGACATCCTGCAGGGGTTCCTGTTCGCCCGCCCGATGGCGTCAGGGGCGTTGGAGGAGTGGCTGGTGACGGGAGGTCCAGGTCGATGAAACGCCGCGAAGCGTTGATTGGATTTTAACGGCTCCCGCTCGCACTCTGTGCCCGCCGCGCAGCGTCAGACATCACCCGATGCGGATGCTGACTGGCTGCGCGTGACCCATCAAAGATCGCATCCCTCTTCCTTCGGCCAGATGATCCGAAGAACGGCCCCGCGGGGCTGATTGTCCGTGATTTCGACCGTCCCACCGTAACGGAGCACGAGCTTGCGCACCACGGCCAGGCCGATCCCGGCGTGATCGTCACCGCCACTCCCGTAACGACTGCTGAACATCTTGAAGACGGTGTCACGTGCTTCAGGGGGAATGCCGGCTCCATCATCGGCCACATCGATAAGCCAAGCCCTGGCGCGCTCCTGCGAAACTATCCTGACAGCGCCTTCCGGCCGATCATGGTGCTCGACAGCATTGGTGATCAGGTTTTGGAAGATCTGCCTCAGGTGCAAGCGATTGGCCTTGAGGATTGGTAGTGAGTCGTGAACTTCGACCCGAAAGTCCGGTGGAAAAGATAGTTCGTTGATCAGTTCGGCAAGGAGCGGAGTCAGGGGTACCTGTTCGCACATGTCCGGCGTGATTGTGCCGACTCTGGCGTAGGAAAGGAGGCCGCCGATAAGTGTGTCCATGTGCACCATTCGTTGGCGTAACAGCCGCAGGCGCTCCCGGTTCCCCTCATCGAGTTGATCGGCTGCATCCTCGTCGATCACCAGCGCCAGATTCGCCACCGCCCGCAGGGGCGCCTTGAGATCGTGCGAAGCCACATAGGCAAACTCCTCAAGTTCACGGTTCACCCGCCGCAGTTCCTCCTCTGCCCGTGCTCGCTCGGTCATCGTTTGAGACAGCTTCTCCACCATGTTCCGCATTGCGAAGAGCAGGCTGTCTGTATCCCCTATTTTTAGGGCGATCCTGATGCTCAGATCGCCGCCGGCGATGCGATTGGCGACGGCCGCCGTGTAGGTGGGCTCGCCGCCCAATTGGCGTAACAGGCCGTGCACGATGCGGTAACCGATGAGGGCTCCGAGACAAAGGCCCAACACGAGCAGAACGATGCCGAGATTGCGCATGCGAACGTAATTGTCCTGCGCCTTCTGGAATTCCGTCTCGGCCACCTGCAGTTGCAGGGCAACCAGTTCCGCCACTTGCCGGCCGATGGGATCGATTGCGGTATAGAGTGGTCCGAGGAACTCGGCACTCCCGCCGTTCAGCCTCCCGCGACTTTCGGACAGGACCTGTTCGATACTGTCTATCTGGCGGTCTGCGCTCTCGAAGAGCCGATCGGCTTCGGATGCCGACGGTACCTCCTCGGGTATGAGGTAAGTCGCCGCATAGGCATCCCTCGCCGCCCTGATGCGCGTTCTGGCCTCCCGTATCGCCTTCAGCGTTTCTTCTGCGGTCAGGAGACCGTTGTTGGCCCTGTCGACCGCGCCGACGATCGAGACGGCATATTCGTCCGCGACACGCTTGAAGTATTTGAGCGGCAGCACCCGATCGCGATAGATCGTCTCGAGTGCCTGGTTGCTGCTCTGTATTCCGAGCAGACCCATCACCCACATCGCAACCGCGATAGCGCATAGCAGTGCGATCAACCCGGCCAAACGTGTTCCCACCGTCGTTGATCTAAACACTGCTGCGCTCCACGGGGTCCATATTTCTTTCTCTGGCAGGCTTCTTCGATTGTTAAATCTGAGCAAACGGCATGGATTTACCGTTTCACGGGGAGAGCGGCTCGCCCCCTTCGGGCTTCTTGTTTCGATTCCGCTCGAGCAGGACGTACAGGGAGGGCACCACGACCAAAGTAAGTACGGTCGCGGCAGTGATGCCGCCGATGATCACCGTGGCGATAGGTGAGAAGCGCTCCGCGCCCACTGCCATTTCCAGCGCCAGAGGCAACATCCCCGCCACGGTGGAGAGGGCGGTCATCATGATGGGGCGGAAGCGGGCCGCCACCGCATCGGTGATGGCCCGCTCCAGAGCAATTCCCTCAGCGCGTCGCTGGCGGGCGAAGTCCAGCAGAATGATGCCGTTGTTCACCACGATCCCGACCAGCAGAATGATGCCGAGCAGGGCGGGCATGGAGAGATACTTGCCGGCCACCAGCAGTGCCGCAACCACACCGATGAACTGCAGGGGCACCGCACTCATGACCGTAACCGGATGGCGGAAACTGCGGAACTGCACCACCAGGAGCAGATAGACCGCCATCGCCGCCAACGCCATCGCCCGGCCCATGCGGCCGCGTGCCTCCTGGAAATCATCCTGCTCCCCCGCCAGCACCACCTGGTAGCCAGGCGGCGGCGTGAACTGCACCAGGCGCCTCTCGACATCGGCCACCACCTCGGAGAGCGGCCGCCCGAGATGGAAGCCCAACACCTCCAGGGTACGCTGGCCGTCTTCGCGGGTGAGCAGGCGCGGTCCCGGGCGCATTTCCAGGGCGGCCACCTCGCGCAGGGGTATCGGGCCGGCGGGGGAGGGGAGGGTGATCGCCTCCAGCTGTTCGGGGTATCTGCGGTCCTCTTCGGCGTAGCGCACCACCACATTGAGATCGCGTAGCAGCGGCTGCCGGTAGCGGGTGGCGATCTGCCCCTCGACCGCACGGTGCACCGCCTGTGCCACCTGGATGCCGGTGAGGCCCAACTCGGCGGCGCGTTCCCGGTCCAGGCGTACCTGTATCTCGGGCGTATCCAGGGCCCAGTCCTTGTACAGGTCGGTGATACCGGAGATGCCATGCAGATGTGCAAGCAGGCTATCGCCGAGGGCATCCAGTTGCTCCGGCTCGGGGCCGCTGATGCGTACCAGCACGGGAGCCGCGGTGCTCGCCCGTGCGGTACCGCCCATCTCCTTGGGCACCCCGAGCACCACCCCGGGTGTGCCGTCCAGTATCCGGCGTACCCCTTCCATGATTTGCCACTGATCCTGGCGCCGTTTGGTGCGTGGCACGAGGCTCACCGTGATCTCGGCCTGGTTGACGCCCATGGCGCCGCGATCGCCCAGGGCGCGAGCCTCGGGCTCGTGGCCCAGCCGTGCGCTTACGCCGGTGGTGTACTCCGCGTCCACCAGCAGGGACTCGACCGCGATCACCGCCCGCACAGTCTCTTCCAGCGGTGCCCCCGGGACCCCGTCCACCAGCACCCGAAAGCTGCCGGAATCGAAGCGGGGCAGCATTTCGCTGCCGATCACGCGCAGCATGGCCAGACTTGCGAGCAGCAGGAGCGATGCAACGGCCAGGGTGCTGAACGGGCGGTGCAGCGCGGCGTGCAGCCCGGCCAGGTACATGGTCTGCACGGAATCCAGTCCGCGAGTGAACCACGCACCCAACGGCCTGCGCCGATGTCCGGTGTCGGGCTTGAGCCAGTAGGCGCCGAGCAGCGGGATGAGGCTGACCGCCATAAGGAAGGAGCTGGAAAGCGCAAAGGCGAGTGTCAGCGCCAGGGGGCGGAACAGCTCACCCACGAAGCCCCCCAGAAACATCAACGGCACCAGCACACTGAGCGTGGTGAGGGAGCCGCCGAGTTTGGCGCCGAACACCTCGGCCGTGGCCTCCACCGCCGCCCGGGCCGGTGACTTGCCCTGGTCGGTCATATGCCGGTGGATGTTCTCCAGCACCACGATCCCGTCGTCCACCAGGAGACCGATGGCCAAGATCAGCGCCGACAGAGTGACCATGTTGAGATCGAGCCCCGCCAACTGCATGAGGCCGAAAGTGGCCAGGAAGGCGGCCGGAATGGTGAGGGCGATGATCGCCGCCTGGCGCAGGTCGGCCAGAAACAGCAGGACGATGAGTACGGTCAGGACGATGGCGACCAGCACCGTTTTGGTCATGTCGGCGACCACGTGCTCGGTAAAGACCGAATCGTCATCGGCGATGTCGATCTCCAGGGTCGGGTGACTCTCCTGGAGTGCGGCGAGCGCCTCGCGCACCGCCCGCGCCACCTCCACCGTATTGGCCTCGCTGCGCTTGAGCACCTGAACCGCAATGGCAGGCTGCCCGTTGTAGCGATAGGCGGAACGGACCTCGCCCGGGGCGAGTTGCACGGTGGCCACCTCACCGAGGCGCACCCGGTGCGCGCCGTCGGCGGCGAGCACGATTTCCGCCGCCTCTTCGGCGCTGCGGATGGGCGCATCGAAGCGCACCACGCTCTCGAGCCCGCCATAGCGGATGCGCCCGCCCGGCGCACTGAGATTCCAGGCGGCAAGGGCCTGCACCACCTGCTCCATCTCCAGCCCGACGGCCGCGAGCCGTTCCTGGTGCAGCGCCACGTGCAGCTCACGCTTGTGGGCGCCGAAGATATCCACCGCCGCCACGCCGGGGACCCGCTCCAGGCGTTCACGTATGGCGTTGTCCGCCAGTTCACGCACCTCGGCCAGCGCAATCCCCTGCCCTTGCAGGGCGGCGGTGATGATCGGCTTGTCGGCGGTGGAGAACTCCAGCACCTGCGGCTCGCCGATCCCCGGCGGGAGCTCCCGCCGGATGCGGCTGATGCTGTTCTGGACATCCACGGTTGCGAGCGCTGCCTCGCGGCCATAGCGGAATTCGACCTGCACCACGGACAGCCCCGTCTGACTGCTGGAGGCGATGCGTGCCACACCGTCGATGCCGGCGATCTCCTCCTCCAGGAGCCGGGTCAGGTCGCTGTCCACATCGGCCGCGGCCATCCCCGGGTACTCGGTGATGACCGACACCGTCGGCGGGTCGGTATCGGGGAACAGCTGGACAGGCAACGAAAAGCGTGCCTGAAAACCCAGCACCAGTACCCCGATGAGCAGCGCAATGACCGCATGCCGGTGGTGCAGAATGAGGCGCGGCCAAGGCATCAGCGCGGACCTGCGGGTTCCGGCACCGACACCGGATCGCCCTCGGCCAGCCGCGGATCGGGGGTCGTAATCACCTTCACGCCGGGTTCAAGACCGGCACGGATCCAGGTCACGCCGTCACGGGCCGGGCCCGGTTCCACGGCGTGTCGCCGCACGGTACGCTCGCGTACCGTCCACACGAAGGCACCTTGGGCGTCGTTGTGTACGGCGTGGGTCGGCACCGGCAGACCGGCGCCCTGCTCAAGCGTGATCAGCGCCTCCACGGCCATACCGGGGCGTAATGGTGTGCCGGTGGCTGGAATGAAGGCCTCCACCATCGCATTGCGGGTGCCCGGTTCCAGAATCGGGTGGACCCGCGCCAGGGTGGAGACCCAGGAGCGCCTGAGCGCGGGTACTTCAAGACGGACCGCGAGCCCGGGGGTCATGGCCGCCGCCTCGGCCTGCGGGACGGCAATCACCGCCTTGAGCGGCTCGGAGGCCACCAACTCCACCAGGGGTTTCCCGGCCGCTGCCATCTCGCCGGGTTTCGCGTACACCCGCTGGATGATGCCGGCGAAGGGGGCGCGCGCTTCGGCGTAACCGAGGCGGGTATGCGCCAGTGCCAGGGCGGCACGGTTCTCCTTCTGCTGCGCCTCCAGCATCTCCACCCGCTGGCGTGCCTCATCCAGGGAGTGCTCCGGGGTCAGATCCCGTGCGTGCAGGGCCTCCTGGCGGGTCTGATTCTGGTGGGCCATCCGCAGTTCGGCGGCGATGCGTTCCGCCACCGCATCGAGACGCGCCACCTCCTGCTCCGACTCGGTCGGGTCCAGCCGCATCAATGATGCATGCTTGCCCACCGCACTCCCTTCCCAATGGAGGACCTCCAGCACCGGGGCGGTGAGACGGGCCGAAACAACGGCGCGTCTCTCCGCCTCGAGGCTGCCCCGATACCGGCGGGTCACCGCGTAGGCCTGTTCCTGCAACTCCACCACCTCGACTGCCGTGGGCACGGCCGCCGGGGCGGCGACGGGATCCAGGCGTGCCTGCACGCGTGTGATGGCGGCCCACCCGATCCAGCTCGCCAGAAGCAGGCCGATGACGATGAGGGTCCGCCGCTGCCGGCGCGAGATTCGGGGCGAGTCTGCCGTCGTCATGGCCTCTCTCCCGTCAGCCCCCCGGCGCCAGCGCATCCTTCAGCCGGCTCCGAAACGCGTCATGGCAGGCGATGCACCCTTTCATGACGCTGTGCTGATGAACCAAAGCGCTCTCCATGTCACCGGCCTCGGCTGCCGCGCGCAGCGCCTGGGCCGCATCATGCACCACGGTGTCGGCCGCCTTCAGCTTCACCATACCGGGCCCCAGGGCCATCATGACCCGCCGCCGCTCGGCGAGCGAAGGGGAGGGGTGATCCGCTATCGCCTCGGCAGCCGCGGCGAGCGTTGCGAAGTCCTCCACAAACAGGGCGGCGTTGACCCGTTCCATCTCCTGGGCGAGCCCCTGCATCACATCGCGGAAGGTGAGTTCGTCCGCCAGCGCCGGAGCCGGCAACACCGGCATGACAGCGCCCAACCACCAGTACCGGATCCACCGGGTCATACGCATGGCTATCTCCTCCTCAACAGGTCGGTTCACAGCAAGGGGTCGTTCACCTGGTCCGCTCAATGCCATGGGAAAGGAGTGCCGGCCCCAGCAGCCGCCACAACACCTCCCCCTGCTCCCCAAGTGAGAGGGTGAAGTCGGTGAGCGACCAGCGCATCACCAGCCCCTGCACCAGAGACACGATCAATTGGGCCGTCTCTTCCGGGTCGAGCTCGGACCGAAACCGGCCCTGCTCGATTCCTTCACGCAACAGGGTGGCAACGCGATCCGTATAGGCATCCATGATGCGCCGGACCACCGCCTTGAGTTCCGGGTCTTCCAGGTGCAGGCGTTCGGAAAAAAGCAGCCGCGGCAAGCCCTTCCGATGACTGATGAACTGAAGCTGGCGGGTGAGCAGTTGGCGGAGGCGCTCGTCGGCCGGGCCGCTGCCTGCCAGCACCGGCGTCAGCACGGTCATCAACCCCTTGCCGATCCACTCCAGGGCGGCGCGCAGGATGGCGTCGCGGGTCTTGAAGTGGCGAAACACAGTGGGTTGGGCGATCCCCACCCGTTCGGCGATGGCCTGTGTGGTCACCCGCTTGACCCCATGCTCCGCCGCCAGGTCCAACACGGCCTGGACAATCTCTTCGCGGCGCTCGTCACTCGATTTACGCAATGCCATTTCTCCAAAGCAAGCAATCAATCACTCACTTACTCTAGCCAAGCTACGCAGCTGACACAACTCCCCCGCTGCAAATGAGGCTGGCCGTCAAAGCTGACACCACCATCGCCCGGGAGGAGATACGGCGTGAACGCGATCAGTCGTTTGCCCCATCCGAACGGTGCTGCCGGTTCGGCCAGCCCCTGTTGACTACGAAATGAGAACCATTATCATTACGGTTTGTGGTGAGGGGGAAGGGTCCGGTCGAGCGGGCGCTCTTTTCCAGACCGCGCCTCATTACAAAGAAGCATTCCGGAGGACAGATGACTGGCGGCAGAAAACGACTCCTATCGGTCCACGTGGCGGTGATCGCAGCGCTCGCTGCGTTGTCCGCCCATGCCGATACGCCGATGCCGGGAGTTGGCGCCATTCAGGGCGTTTCAGCGCCTTCGATCGAGGGCGGCGCTGTGCTGACATACCAACGCGCCTCCGACCGGCGGATGGGTGACGAGACGGCCGGCTCCGCTGACCTGGTAGCCACACTGCCGTTTCGCACCGGGACCCTGACCCTGCACCTGGAAGGCGCAACCTCGCCGCGCCCCGGCGGGGTGACCGAGCAGGTTCCGGATGCCAACAGCGACGTGGGGAGTACGCTGAATCGCCATGGGGACGGGCGGTTTCAGGTTTCGGAGTTTCACTACGAATTCACACTGGGCGCCACGTGGGTGGTCGCCGGGCTGATCGATCCCGCCGGCTACCTGGACGCCAGTGAGGTGGCCAACGACGAGGCCACGCAGTTCCTCAATGCCACCCTGGTCAACAACCCCTCCATCGAGCTGCCCGACTATGTGCCGGGCGTGGCCGTGTACGCAGACTCACGGGGGTCCCGGCCCGGATACACCCTCCTGCTCACCGGCTCACACGGTCTGGCCGACAACCCCGAACGCTCCTACCGCGAACTTGTGCGGCTGGATGCCGAGGGGAAGGGGCTGTTCGGTGCGGCGGAGATCCACTGGCAGTGGGGCGATTTCGCACCGAGGCTCGGGGTCTGGACCCACACGGCGCCGCATGAACGGCTCGACGGTCAACCGGGCAGTGAACCAAACCGGGGCGCCTATGCCCTATTGGATGGGGTCAGCGGTGACAGCCGCTGGAATCTCCGGGTGGGGGTCGCGGACCCCCGGGTTTCGGAGGCTGCCTGGTTCGCGGGCGCGGCGCTGGAGCGGCCGGTCGGCCCTGCGTCCGTCGGGCTGGGTGTGACCCATACCGCCCACTCCCGGGACGCTCGGGCGAAGTCGGGTGAATCTCTGGGCAGTTCGAGCCAGGCGGAGCTTTATGCGCGCCTCGATCTGGGGACCCACTGGCAACTGACCCCGTCACTTCAGTATGTCCGCAACCCCGGTTTCGAACGGAGCGGTCATGAGGTGGGTCGGGAGCTTTGGATCCTGGGCGCAAGGCTGACAGCGGCGTTCTAGGCGCTGCAACAGGGATCAATCGAGGTGATGAGAGTGCAATCAGTCAACGGACCGATCACAGGCGGGGCGCTGCTGCCCCTGGGGCTCCTTGCCGAAGGTGAAACAGGTGAGCTGGCCTACCTCCCGGGACGCGGTGGTCACGGCCAGCGCCGCGGCATGGGGCCGGAGCTGGCACGTCTTGAGGAGATGGGGTTGCGTCCCGGCGCGTTGGTGGAAGTGTTGGGCAACGAGGGCCACGGGCCGCTTCTGCTCAGGGTGGGGGAGACCCGTATCGCCATCGGCCGCGGTGTGGCCATGAAGATTCAGGTGAGGCCCACTCATGGGGGCGGCAGAGGAGGCGGCTGCGCCGGTGCCTGCCGAGGGCGCGCACGATGAAGAGCACCAGGCTTTCGCACCTGCGTCCGGGGCAGCGCGGCCGGATTGCCGTCATGGGCGTGACCGGTCCGCTGAAGCGGCGCCTGATGGATATGGGGGTGCTGGTGGGCGAGACGGTCCTGGTGGAGAAGGTCGCGCCGCTGGGTGATCCCATCGAGATCACCGTGAAGCATTACAAGCTCTCCCTGCGCAAGCGCGAGGCGGAGGGCATCGAAGTGGAGGTCCTGGCGTGAGTGCGCTCCCGCAATCGCCGGTACCCGAGGCGAACCGGCCCCTGGTGGTGGCCGTGGCCGGCAATCCCAATGCGGGCAAGTCGACCCTCATCAACGGCCTCGCCGGAACGCGGCTCCAGGTGGGCAACTGGCCCGGGGTGACGGTTGAGAAGAAGGAGGCGGGTTTTCTCCACCATGGGCGCATGGTCCGGCTGGTGGATCTGCCCGGCACCTACAGCCTGAGTCCCTACACCCAGGAGGAGGTGATCGCACGCGACTATCTGCTGCACGAGCGCCCCGATGTCATCGTCAATGTGGTGGACGCCACCAACCTGGAGCGCAATCTCTACCTGACGGTGCAGCTGCTGGAGCTCGGCATCCCGGTGGTGATCGCGCTCAACGTCTATGACGAGGCGAGGGCCAAGGGCTATCGCATCGACCTGCCCGCCATGGAACAGATCCTGGGGGTGCGGGTAATCCCCACGGTGGCCACCCGGGGGGAAGGCCTGGAGAGCCTGCTCGAGGCGGCCTCGACCCGGGTGGAGGAGGGCACCGCTCCCCGCGAGATCCACTACGGGGATGATATTGAAGCGGCTGCCGCGGCCATCGCGGACCGGATTGTCGAAGCACATCCGGAACTGACCGCGGCCTACCCCCTGCGCTGGCTCGCCCTCAAGGTGATGGAGGGGGACGCCCGGGTGCTGGAGGAAACCGAACTCGCCGGCGATGAGCCGTCGGTGGTGGGTGATGCCCTCGACCATCTGCAGCGTGCCCACGGCGACGATGTGGAGTCGCTGATGGCCGATGCCCGCTACGCCCAGGCGTCGGGTCTGGCGCGGGAGGTGGTGCAGCGTCCGGCGATGCCGCGCAAGGAGATGACCGAGCGCATCGACCGTATCGTGCTGAACCGCTTCCTCGGCCTGCCGCTCTTCTTCGCCGCCATGTGGCTCACCTTCAAGCTGACCTTCGATGTTTCCACCCCGTTTGTGGAGTGGATCGACGCCATGACCGCCGGTCCGCTCACCCGCTGGGCCGTCGCAGGGCTGGGCGCCCTGGCGGCGCCCGACTGGGTCGTGTCACTGGCGACGGAAGGGGTGCTCGGCGGGGTCGGCTTCGTGCTGGTGTTTGTGCCGGTGATCTTCGCCATGATGTTCTTCATCACCTTCCTGGAGGCGAGCGGCTACATGGCCCGCGCTGCCTTCGTCATGGACCGGGCGATGCACGCGGTGGGGCTGCACGGCAAGAGTTTCATCCCGCTGCTGATGGGGTTTGGCTGCAACGTCCCGGCGATCTACGCCACCCGCACCCTGGAGAACCGCCGCGACCGCATCCTCACCGCGCTGCTGGTGCCGCTCATGTCCTGCGGGGCGCGGCTGCCGGTCTACGTGCTGTTCACCGCGGTGTTTTTCACCGCCTCGGCCGGTACCGTGCTGTGGTCGCTCTACGTGCTCGGCATCGTGCTGGCGGTGCTGGTGGGCATGGTGTTCAAACGGACCCTGTTCCGGGGTGAGGCGCCGCTGTTCATCATGGAGCTGCCGCCTTACCGGCTGCCCACCCTCAGAAGCCTCCTCATCCATACCTGGGAGAAGGGGAAGCACTTCCTCATCAAGGCCGGCACCTGGATCCTCGCGGTGGCGGTGCTGGTGTGGTTCGCCCTCAATCTGCCCTGGGGGGTGGAGCAGAAACAGGAGTCCCTGCTGGGGCAGGCCGGCGAGGTGATCGCCCCGGCGTTCGAGCCGCTCGGGTTCGGCAACTGGCAGGCCGCCTCCGCGCTGCTGACCGGTGCCGTGGCCAAGGAGATCGTGGTGGGGACGATGGGCGAGATCTACGTCTCCGAACCGGAGGCGCCCGTTGCCGGGGATACACCGACACTGGCCGAGGATCTGCGGGAGATCGGCGGCGGCTTCGTGGAGGCGGTGAGGGGTGCCGGCGGCAATCTGTTCTCCACCTTCGGGATCAGCAGTATCAGTGCGGAGGATGACAGCGGCTCGGCGCTCCGGCAGGCGGTGCGCGAGACCTTCACGCCGCTCTCCGCCTACGCCTTCATGGTGTTCGTACTCCTCTACATGCCCTGTGTGGTGACGATGATCGCCATGCGCCAGGAGTTCGGTACCTGGAAGTGGGCGGGGGTGGCGCTGACCTACCAGTTTGTCCTGGCCTGGACGGTGGCCCTCCTGATCTACCAGGGCGGCCGGTTGCTGGGCTTCCAGTAGCGCTTGGGAGGGTGTGAGAGATGGGACTTGCCGATCTGCTGTGGCTCCTGGGTATTGCCGTGGCCACCGCCTGGCTGCTCCGGCGTTCGTTTCGCCAGCGTCGCCGCGGCTGTGCCGGCTGCAGTGCGACCGTGTGCCCTGGCGTGAAGAGGAATGCCAGAAATGGCGCCAGGTGATCGGTTGGCTAACCCCTTATTTGCCTAGCAGGTTATTTGTATTGGCTGCCGTAATTGGCATGTCATTGCTTGGTGTTTGTCGTTATTGGCGTGCGAGCGCCGCGGGCTGCGGGGATAGATACCAACCTTTGCAATAGGTTACCCGGTGCAGGGCAGTTGGCTTGGGGCTTGCACCAGGAACGCACTCCCTTTTCCGGTACTGGTCGTCGATGCAACTCAAACTGGACTCCCGTTTTCCCAACCCGCTCTCCGCACCGTCGGCGGTGCGCCTGCGGGTGGTGTTCGACAACGTTGCGCACCACCCGCGCCTGTCCACCGCGTGGGGTTTCGCCTGCGTGGTACAGAGCGGCGGACACACCGTGCTGTTCGATACCGGCAGCAACGGTGACATGCTGCTCCAGAACATGCGGCAGCTCGGCATCCGGCCGCAGCGGCTCGATGCCGTGGTTATCTCACACCTGCATTCGGACCATGTGGGCGGACTCGACTACGTCCTGCGGGCCCATCCCGGGCTAACGGTGTTCGTTCCCGCCTCCATCGCCCTTCCGCTGCGCCGCACGGTGAGGGAGTCCGGTGCGCGAATCCGCGCCATCTCGCAGCCACAGCGGCTGTACCCGACGCTCCATTCGACCGGGGAGATTCCCCAAGGCGACACGGGGTTGGGTGAGCAGGCGCTGATCGTCGAAAGCGATTCCGGGCCGCTGCTGATTACCGGCTGCGCGCACCCGGGAATCGATCTCATGGTGGAGCACGCGACCCGGCAGATGGGGCGGCCCCTGCACCTGGTCATGGGTGGGTTTCATCTGCGGCAAAAGAGCGACGAACAACTCCTCGCAACGGCCGCGCGCCTCAAGTCGCTCGGGGTGGAGCGTGTCGCCCCCAGTCACTGCAGCGGGGAGGAGGCGACCACCCTGCTCCGTGAAGCCTGGGGGGAGCATTTCATCGCCTCGGGGTGCGGCGCGGCTCTGGACCCGCACACACCGCGAGTCGCTTGTCACGCCGACCCTGCCCGCGGGGCCGGTCGAGCGGCAGAGAACCGTTTGTCCCCTTGAACCCATTCCACTCTACCGACGGGGCCCGCGGGGACTGTCGTGCCCGGCCGAGGGTCCGTCAACAGCAAGAGGAAACGACGATGTCCGAAGTTTACGAAGAGCAGGTCCGCGGCATGCCCCGCATCAACGAGCCGGCCCCGGAATTCGAGGCAAAGACCACTCACGGGGTGAAGCGCCTGTCCGACTACCGCGGCAAGTGGCTGGTGCTGTTTTCGCACCCTGCCGATTTCACCCCGGTGTGCACCACCGAGTTCATGGCCTTTGCCAAAGCCTACCCGCAGTTCCAGGCGCTGAAGACGGAACTGCTCGGCCTCTCCATCGACAGCAACTACGCCCACGTGGCGTGGGTGCGCAACATCAAGGAGAAGTTCGGCGTGGAGATCCCGTTCCCTATCATCGAAGACCTCTCGATGAAGGTGGCGAATGCCTACGGGATGATCCAGCCCGGTGCCAGCGACACCTCGGCGGTGCGCGCCACCTTCATCATCGACCCCAAAGGGGTGTTGCGCGCCATGGTGTACTACCCGATGAGCAACGGCCGCTCCATTCCGGAGTTTGTGCGGCTGGTGACGGCACTGCAGGCCTCGGACCAGCACGGTGTGGCAACCCCCGAGGGCTGGCAGCCCGGCGACAAGGTGATCGTGCCCCCGCCCGGCAGCGTGCAGGACGCGGAAGCCCGCCTGGAGGAGGGCCACGAGTGCGTGGACTGGTACTTCTGCAAGCGATCCCTTTGATGCGCTGATGCGTGTGGTCGGGCCCTCTTGGGGCCCGACAGCGAGTGAGAATAATCGATGGGAAACGTTTGCTGCATCACGCGCCCGTCGGTGCAATACCGCCCGCCCGATTGTCTTACGTAGGACCCTCTGTGGGGGAAACAGAACTCAATTGGAGAAACAGCATGCGCATCGCCGTCCCGGTAGTTGAAGGGAGTCTGTCCACCCATTTCGGACATTGTGACTTTTTCGCCTTGATCGACGTCGACCCGGAAAGTCGGACCATCCTCGGCCGGGAGGATGTGGCGGCGCCGCCTCACCAGCCGGGACTCCTGCCCGGCTGGCTCGCCGAGCGCGGGGCCAATGTGGTCATCGCCGGTGGCATGGGCGGGCGTGCCCTGGAGCTGTTCAATGCGCGGGGCATCTCCGTGGTGCTCGGGGCGCCAAACGGTGACCCGGTCGGGCTCGCCACCGATTACATGACCGGAACCCTGCGGACGGAACAGAACCGCTGCGATCACTGACCCGTTGGCGATTCCTGCCCGCGCTCCAGGGCGCGGGCGGCGAACAGCAGATTCACCGCGTCATACACGATCAGCACGCCCCGACAACGGACGCACTCCGCCAGCTTCCTCTTGCGTAGAACACCGGGTGGGGCGGGCGGCACGGAGCGCCAATCCGATCACACTTTTCGCTGATGGCGAAGCACCCATTGACAAAAATCAGTGACGATCACGTTGCGGTGGACTACCGTCTCGGGGATCGGACTGCGAGGGACTTCAATGCTGCGCAAACATCTCGGTGAACAGTACTCGCCGATGTATTTCCTGGCGGCCCTCGGGGCCGGTGGGATCGCTGTCTCCTTCTTTATGTACCTCATGTTCATGGTGGAGCACCCGGAGACGCCGTTGCCCACCTTCGAACATCTCTTGCCGCTACTGACCAGCGGTCCTATCCATGTTCGGGGCCTGGTTGCGGCGGCACTGCTGTCGGTCCTTTTCTTCTCTCTTCTCCACTTTCGCCTGCTGGCCTGGAATGTTCGCGAGTATCGGCGGTTCAAGGCCACGGCAGCGTTCGAGCGACTTCGCAACTCCAACAGTGAAGTGGCGCTGATGGCGATACCGCTCACGTTGGCAATGACTATCAACGTCTGTTTCGTACTCGGCGCGGCATTCGTACCCGGCCTGTGGGATGTGGTCGAGTACCTCTTCCCGGTGGCGCTCGTGGCATTCATGGTGGTGGGTGTGTACGCCTTGCGGATCTTCGTGGAGTACATGACGCGCCTGATCGTCCACGGCGATTTCGATTTCGTCGAGAACAACAATCTAAGCCAGATGATTGCCATCTTCGCCTTCGCCATGGTGGCCGTCGGGTTCGCGGCACCGGGCGCGATGAGCCACTACCCCGAGATCAACGCGGTCGGCATCTTCTTTGCTCTGGCATTCGCGGCAATGGCGATCGTGCTGGCTGTTCCCAAATTCGTCCTGGGGACGAAATCCATCTTCAAGCAGGGGATCTCCGAGGCGACCAGCCCGAGCCTCTGGATCGCCATCCCCATCCTGACGCTGCTCGGCATCACCGCAGTGCGCATCTCATTCGGGCTGCATCACGGTTTCGATCACCCGGTAAGCCCGTCCTGGCTGTTCGTCCTCACCGCCACCGTCCTGGCGCTTCAGTTGATGGCGGGTCTGATCGGTTACGCCGTCATGCGGCGGCTGAACTATTTCCAGGACTATCTGCACGGAAACAAACGTCACCCGACCAGCTATGCACTCATCTGCCCGGGCGTGGCGCTCTTTGTATTCTCGATGTTCTTCATCCACCTGGGGCTGATTCGGGTCGGTGTCCTGGAGCGGTTCAGCATCGCCTACTTCGTGCTGCTGCTGCCGCTGGTCTATCTTCAGGCCAAGACTGTGCTGGTCCTGCTGCGACTGAATCGGCGCCTGCTGAACGTCCCTGCTCCTGAGGTGGCCTCGGCGCACCTGCCGCAATCGAAGTAGCCGCCACTTAACCGCACCACCCTCTCCACCGCGCGGCCTGGCCGAGGCGGGCGGTTGCCGGTGCCGTGCGATCGGTGGGGCGCCTGGGCTTATCCCACCCATTCACTCCATCAACTCACCACGCCCAGCCGGCCGGTCGGTCGGCCACCCGCTTGGGTGCGGCTTGGCTACGATCTCAAGTGAATCCCGCCGGGATTGCGAACAGGAGTTCCGCCGATCCCCATGCGTTTCCGACGTATCAATTATGTGGTCCTCGCCCTGCTGGCGTCGCTGGTGGTCTGGGTGGCGGACGCCCTGCTGGACATGGCCGTCTTCGACAGACGTTTTATCGCGGCGCTGCTGGGTAGAGACATCTCCGTCCATGAGTGGTATTTCCGCGTGCTGATGATTGCGACCATCGTCCTGTTCGGCGCGTGGGCCGAGTGGATCAGCCGGCGAACCGCGGCTGTGGAGGCCGAGCATCGCCGGGTGCTGGAGCGTAGCCGCAAGGAGTGGAGCGACGCCTTTGACGCAGTGCGGGATCCCATGTTCATGCACGATCGAACATTCCGCATCACGCACGCCAACCGCACCTACCAGGTGGCGTCAGGCATGCGGGAGGATCAGCTGACGGGCCGTCCCTACTGGGAGGCCTTTCCGCTGAGGGATGGTCCCCTGGATGGGTGTGCGCAGGCGCTGGCCCGGGGAGAGGAGGCGCACGATGAGATCCAACTGGCGGACGGGCGGGTCTTTGTCTCCCGCGCCTTTGCGGTTCGTGACGACAGCGGGGCGTACCGGAACTCCGTCCATATCATGGAGGATGTGACCGAGAAGCGGCGAACGGAAGCGGCGCTGCAGTGGAGCGAAGAGCGCTTTCGGCTGGTGATGACCGGCTCCCCTGTCATGATATTCACCTGCGACAAGACGCTGCGTTACACCTGGATCTACAACGAGCCGCCGAACTTCCCGACAGAGGCTGTGGTCGGCCATACCGATGACGCGTTTCTCCCGCCGAATGAAGCGGACCGGCTCCTCTCCATGAAGCGCCGGGTGCTGGAATCCGGCGAGTTTGTGCGGGAGGAACAGGAGTTCCTGGGGGAGGAGGGGGTGGTCGCCTACGACATCAGTATGCAGCCGTTGCGGGATGCGAGCGGTGGAATCATCGGCGTCGCAGGGGCGGCGATGGATGTGACTGAGCGGCGGCAGGCCGAGTCGTTTCAGCGGCTGGCATTGGCGGTGTTCAACACCATGTCCGAGGCGATCATCATCGCCGGTACCGATTTTCGTGTTCAGCACGTCAACGGCGCGTTCGAACGGATCACCGGCTTCTCCGCGGACGAGATTCAGGGCACCGATTTCTTTGCCCGGGGTTCGGGGCCGCACGGCACCGACTACTACGCGGCGATGCGGCGTGATCTCGCACGGACAGGCGTCTGGGAGGGGGAGGTGTGGAGTCGGCGGGAGAGCGGTGAGATCTACCCGCAGTGGCTCTCTGTTGTAGCGCCACGCGATACACAGGGGCGCGTGGAGCGCTATGTGGCCGTATTCCGTGACGACACCCGCCGCAAGCAGCAGGAGGAGGTGATTCGGCGCCAGGCCAGTTACGACCCGCTGACCGGACTGCCCAATCGCAACCTGTTTCTCGACCGCCTTGCCACCACCATCGCCAAGGCGCGCCGGGATGGCAGCATCGCCGCGCTGCTCTACGTGGATCTGGACCGGTTCAAGTGGGTGAACGACACCCTCGGACACGATGCGGGGGATCGGTTGCTGAAGGAGGCGGCGCGGCGCATCGACGCGAGCGTGCGGGAGTCCGACACGGTCGCCCGTATCGGTGGCGATGAGTTCACCGTAATCCTGCCGGAGATCGCGGCCGCGAGCGATGCTGAACTGGTGGCCCGTTCCATCCTGCGGGAGTTGGCGCGGCCGTTCCCGCTGGACAACACCAAGGCCTACATCGGCGGGAGTATCGGCATCACCGAGTTTCCCACCGATGCGCAGAGCGTCGGGGAGCTGTTGAAAAATGCCGATACCGCGATGTATCGGGCCAAGGAGGAGGGACGCAACACCTTCCGCTTTTTTACCGCCGAGATGAATGCTCGGGTGGTCGAGCGCATGAGTCTGGAGGCGGCGTTGCGCCATGCGCTGGAGCAGGGTGAACTGCGGGTCTACTACCAGCCGGTGGTGGACCTGCGGCAGCAGCGGGTGACCGGGGCCGAAGCGCTGTTGCGCTGGGAGCGACCCGGATTTGGCCTGGTCGGACCGGCGGAGTTCATCGGCCTTACCGAGGAGACCGGGCTCATCGAATCGATCGGAGCCTGGGTGCTGCGCACGGTTTGCGAACAGCTGGAGGCGTGGAGCGGCCGGGGCCTGGAGCAGCTGCGCATCTCGGTAAACCTCTCCGCCCGGCAGTGCCTCGACTACAGCGGTGCAGCCACCGTTCGCCGCGTTGTGGAGGAGTGCCACACCCCCCCGGAGCAGCTTGCACTGGAGGTCACGGAGAGCGTGATCTTCACCGACCTGCGGCGCGCGGTGGAGACCCTCGACGGGTTCAGGCGTCTCGGGTTGTCCCTCTCGCTGGATGACTTTGGTACCGGCTACTCCTCCCTGAGCTATCTCAAGCGGCTCCCCTTCGACACGGTCAAGATCGATACCTCGTTTGTAACCGACCTGCCGGGCGATCGTGACGATGCGGCCGTGGTGGAGGCGATCTTGGCGATGGCGCACGGACTGAATCTTTCCGTGGTGGCCGAAGGGGCCGAGACTGAGGAGCAGTTCCGATTCCTGAAGGAGCGGGGCTGCGACTACATTCAGGGCGCGTACTTCAGCTGTCCGCTGCCGCCCGAGGCGTTCGAAAACTACCTGCGGGAGTTCGACGGACGGGTCATCCACTGAGGCCGACAAAGGCGCCACTCGCGTTCTACGCACCCTGTTGGCGACGACTGCGGTTGGTGAGACCCCGTTCCAGTCCATCCAGACTGTAGGAGCCGGGGCCGGCGGCGGCGATGTAGAGCAGCCCGCCGATGAGGGCGAGGTTCTTCTGGAAGTGGAACATCTGGTTTTGCATCTGAATCGCCTCGACCGCCCAAAAAGGGTGCAGCATCAGCGTGACGGAGGCGGTGAAGAGAATGAGCGTCCAAGCCCCCCAGCGTGCCCGGAAACCGAACGCCACCATCAGTCCACCACCCAGCTCGAGGGTGATGGCAATCGGGGCCAACCACGCTGTGGCGGGGACCCCGGCTGCGGCCATGTAGGAGAGGGTGGCGCTGTAGTGGGTCAGTTTGTCCACGCCCGACAGGACGAAAATGAGAGCGAGCAGGAGGCGTCCGGCGAGCAGGGGGAGGTCACGGTCATTTCCCAAAGGGGCATCCTCACGATGAATGGGGGTTACTCTCACATAGCCGACAGCGCCTGGATGTCAAACGAAGACACTGTTCCCGGGCTTATCTCGCTCCGTGCGGGGATAACGCTTTTCAATCGGACAGGCCTGCCGGATGCAGCGACACTTGGGGCAGTGACATTCGGTTCACGGAGGAATCCGTCATGGCTGTCCATATCCTTTCCCGCGTTGAAACGGGGCGCTCCCCTTACTGGCGCGGCGCGGCCCTGGCCGGCGTTTTCGCCGGCTTGGTGTTTCTTGTGCTGGAGCTGGTTCTGGTGGGGCTGTTCACGCCCAGTTCGGCGTGGGCACCGATGCGGATGATCGCCGCCATCATGCTCGGGACCGGAGTGTTGCCGCCACCGGAGACGTTGACCCTGCCGGTCCTGTTCGCGGCGGCGGTGGTGCACTTCCTGCTGGCGATTTTCTACGGTTTGGTGATCGGCTATCTCGTCTTCCGCCTGGAGATGGAGTGGGCGGTTCTGGCGGGCGCCGTGCTGGGCTTGCTGCTCTACTGGCTGAATTTCTACGGCTTCACCGACATCTTCCCGTGGTTCGCCATGGCCAGGAACTGGATCTCGGTACTTGCCCATATCCTCTTCGGGCTCACTGCCGCCTGGTTCTACAAGGGGCTCGCAGGGCGACACCTCCGCCGCGAAACCATCCGCGCCTGACGGGCTCCGAACCGGTGAACGACCTGGCCCGTTCGGGGGAACTCGACGCCCTTGGTGTTGCGACCGTCCGTACGCTCGCCATCGACGCGGTGGAACAGGCCGCCTCCGGCCATCCCGGCACCCCGATGGCGCTTGCGCCGGCCGGTTATGTGCTGTTCATGCGCCATCTCACACACAACCCGGCGAACCCGCGCTGGTTCGACCGCGACCGTTTCATTCTCTCCAACGGTCATGCGTCGATGCTGCAGTACGCGCTGCTCCACCTGACCGGGTACGACCTGCCACTCGAGGAGTTGCGCCGCTTCAGGCAGTGGGGGAGCCGCACACCGGGGCACCCGGAGTTCGGGGTGACACCGGGGGTGGAGGCGACCACCGGTCCCCTGGGGCAGGGGTTCATGAATGCGGTGGGGATGGCGATGGCCGAGGCGCACCTGGCGACCCGCTACAACCGGGACCACATCCCCGTCGTCGATCACCGCACCTGGGTATTCGCCAGCGACGGCGACATGATGGAGGGGGCGTCCCACGAGGCGGCCTCCCTGGCGGGCCACCTGCGGCTCGGCAAGCTCACGGTGCTCTACGACGACAATCACATCACCATCGACGGCGACACCCGCCAGACCTTCACGGAAGAGGTCTCCCGCCGCTTCGAGGCCTACGGCTGGCATGTGCAGAATCTGGGCGAGCGGGCCGAGGATCTGGCGGCGCTGGATGCCGCCTTCGAGGCGGCGCGGCTGCAGGCGGATCGCCCGTCACTGATCATTCTTCGCTCCCATATCGCCTTCGGTGCCCCCACCTTGCAGGACCAGGCGGCCGCGCACGGGGCGCCGCTCGGGGCGGATGAGGTGCGGGAGACCAAGCGCCGCTACGGCTGGCCGGAAGAGGCGCAATTCCTCGTTCCGGAGGCGGTGGCGGAGCACATGCGACAGGCGCTCGCGCGTGGAGAACGGGAAGAGCACGCCTGGCTGAAACGCCTGGAGGCGTATCGGGTGAACTACCCGGAAGCGGCCCGCGAGCTCGAGCGGGCAATCGCCGGCGAGCTGCCGGCGGGGTGGTCGGCCGAACCGCCGGTCTTCGACCCGACGGAGCATCAGATCGCCACGCGCAAGGCGATGAGCCGCGTGTTGAACCACTTCGCGGGCACCATTCCGGAGTTGATGGGCGGTGCCGCCGATCTCGCCTCATCCACCCAGGCGACGATGCCGGGGGCTGGCGACTTCGTGCCGGATAGCTACGCGGGGCGCAACATCCACTGGGGCGTTCGCGAACACCTCATGTGCGCCGCCTCGTCAGGCCTGGCGCTGCACGGCGGGGTGCGCCCCTTTGCCTCCACCTTTTTCATTTTCACCGACTACGCCCGGCCCGCGATCCGGCTGGCGGCCCTCACCGGGCTGCCGGTGATCTATCTGCTCAGCCACGACTCCATCGCCCTGGGCGAGGACGGGCCCACCCATCAGCCGATCGAGCACCTGGCCTCCTTTCGTGCTATGCCCGGCATGCATGTTGTCCGCCCCGCTGATGCCAACGAGACCGTGTACGCCTTGATGGCCGCCCTGCAGCGCCGCGAGGGACCGACCATAATTCTCCTGACCCGGCAGAAGCTGCCGGTGTTCGATCGCGGCCACGCCCGCACCGGTGCCGCAGAAGGTGTGCTGCGCGGGGCCTACGTACTGGCACGCGAGGTCAACGGGGCACCCGATCTGTTGCTGTTGGCTTCGGGCTCCGAGGTACACCTGGCGGTCGCCGCCCAGGGACAGCTGGCGACCCGCCATAATCTCTATGCCCGTGTGATCAGCATGCCGTGCTGGGAGCTGTTTCGTGCCCAGCCACAGGTGTATCGGGATGAAGTCTTGCCCCCGGGGGTTACGCTACGCCTGGCAGTCGAGGCGGGCGCCAGCTTCGGCTGGTGCGAGTGGGTGGGCGAGAAGGGGGCGGTGATCGGCATCGACCGCTTCGGCGCAAGCGCCCCCGGCGCCGAAAACCTGGCCCGGTTCGGTTTTTCCGTGGACCACATCGTCCAGCGAGCGCTGGCGTTGACCGGCCGCTAGAGCACCGAACAGCTAAACCGAGTGTTGCTTAATCTGTAGGAGCCCGGCCCTCCGGGCGAATAGCGGCAAAGCCGCTTCAGCCCTGGATTTGCTCCGGTAGGCCCATTCGCCCGCGGGGGCGGGCTCCTACAGCTGGCCGGCTTTTAAGGACAACGTTCCATTTATCTGATCGGTGCTCTAGTCACCGTTCCCGCGTTGTGTCGGGCCGACGGCGAAGCCCTCTCGGATCATGAGCGTGAGATCGCTTCGTCACCGGGCAGGAACGGCAGGTGATCGGTACGAGGGGACCGCACCCTCGACGGACCTATCACCCGTCATCCGATTGCATCCCCGTTCGCACTACGGCTTCTGGTGAGAATTGCGGTCTAGACTTGCCGGGTAGGGAGAGTGGAGAGGGAGCGCACCGATGGCCAGTGACGAGAATCTGGAGCGAGCCCTGAACGCGGCGCTGGAGGCGGATACCCGCGTCAATCTGCACCGGAATGCCATTCGACTGGAGGTGCGCAGTGGCCGCGCCCAACTGAACGGCGAGGCGGTCGAGATGCGCGCGAAACGGGCCGCGACGGCGATCGTATCCGGGTTCCCGGGTATTCTGGCGTTCGAGGATCACATCCGGGTGCGGCCGGCGGAGGTGATGGGCGACGGGGCCATCCGCGACCGTCTGCGTGACATTCTGACCAGTGAGCCGGTTTTCGCGCGGCACGATATCCGGATTGCCCACAACGACGGCTCACTGGAGGTGGTGCGCGAGATCGCCGACTGCCAGGGGGCGATCACCTTCAATGTCCGGGAGGGGCGGGTGAGGCTCGAGGGTGATGTCTTCAGCCTTTCCCACTGTAGACTGGCCGAGGTCCTGGCGTGGTGGATCCCCGGGACAACGGAGGTGGAGAACCGCTTGAGCGAGCCGGATCGGATCGACAACGACGGGGAGGTGGCGGACGCGGTGAAGCTGGTTCTCGAAAAGGACCGCTGGGTGGATGCCAGCCGGATCACGGTGCGAGCCGAGAACTTCTGCGTGATCCTCGCGGGCAATGTGCCCAGTCGTGAACAGCGGGATGCAGCCGAGCATGACGTGTGGTACGTCGACGGGGTGCGTGACGTCAGTAATGAACTGATTGCGCCTTGATGACGCGGATGAGCCCTCTTCAGCCTGGGCTGGTCCGGAAGCTGCTATTCGCCCGGTGCCGGGGGACAACGAAAAGAAGATGGAGAGAGGGCAGGTGAACACGGAAGCAATTTTGAATGCCTACCGGCGATACGCCGGCATCTATGACGTTCTGTTCGGACCCATTTTCCACCCGGGGCGCGAACTCATCGTCCGCACGCTGGATCTGCAGCCCGGGGACAATGTGCTGGAGGTCGGAGTGGGGACTGGACTGTCGCTCCCGCTCTATCCCCCCGAGGTTCGTGTGATCGGTATCGACATCTCGCGCGAGATGCTTGAGAAGGCGCGCCGGCGCATCACCCGAACGGGGCTGCACACCGTCTCCGTGCAGGAGATGGATGCGGAGGCGATGACCTTTCCCGAAAGCAGTTTCGACCGGGTCGTGGCGATGTATGTGGTGTCCGTGGTGCCGGACCCGGTGGCGCTGGTAAGGGAGATGCGACGGGTTTGCAAGCCCGGGGGCGACATCTTCATTGCCAACCACTTCCTCTCCCACAACCGGGTGCTGTCTGCGGTGGAGGGGATGCTGAAACCGATCTCCAGGCTCGCCGGGTTCCGCCCGGATCTGGATCTCGATCAGTTCCTCGAAGAGACCGGCCTTGAGGTGGTCGGAACGCACAACGTCAATCTGTTCGGTTATTGGAAAATGCTGCACTGCCGAAATACAGTTAAATCGGCCGATGCTTGAAGATGCGTCGATTGCAAGCTAACGGAGGCTGCAGCATGAAGAGTCAGAAGGGACATCTGCTCTCGCTTCCCGCAAACCGTCGAGTCGGGGTTCGCACGGCCCGGCCGAGCAGAAGTCCGACCACCGTGGACCGCTGGCTGGCCGGACGTCTCCTCGATCTCCTGGGTGATCCACCCATTGAACTGCGCCTGTGGGATGGGGAGCCGGTCCGAAGGCCGAGGGGCACTCCTGTCGCCCGCGTTACGTTTCGTGATCGTGATGCGCTTCTGCGTCTTCTGCGCCAGCCCGATCTCCACTTCGGCGACGCCTATGCCAGCGGCGGCATCGATGTGGACGGCGACCTGGTGTGCTTTCTGGAGAGCAGCTTTATCGGCCTGGAGCGCGCAGCCGATTCCGGCGAGATACCGGGCCGGGTCTGGCGGCTCCTGGGGCGCATGAGCGGCCGGCGGCGCAACACGTTGGGCGGTTCGCGCGACAATATCCGGCACCACTATGACCTCGGCAACGACTTCTACCGTCTTTGGCTCGACCATGAGATGGTCTACACCTGCGCCTATTTCACCGATGCGCAGACAGACCTTGAGACGGCGCAGCGGTCGAAGATGGATCACGTCTGCCGGAAACTCCGCCTTAAGCCGGGAGAGCGCGTGGTCGAGGCCGGTTGTGGCTGGGGCTCCCTGGCCCGTCACATGGCACGCCATTACGGGGTGCGGGTGACCGCCTTCAACATCTCGGAGGAGCAGGTCGGTCATGCCCGGGAGCGAGCACGTGCCGAGGGACTGGAGGACCGGGTCGAATACGTTCTCGACGACTACAGAAACATCGCAGGCCGCTTCGATGCGTTTGTCTCGGTCGGCATGCTCGAACATGTGGGTACCGAGTGCTATCGCGATCTCGGTGCAACCATCGATCGGACACTCACGGCGGACGGCCGCGGGTTGATTCACTCCATCGGCCGTAACCGTCCCAACCCGATGAATGCCTGGATCGAACGGCGCATCTTTCCCGGTGCTTATCCGCCCACCCTGCAGGAGATGATGAACATCTTCGAGCCGTGGGCCTTTTCGATCCTCGACGTGGAAAACCTGCGCATGCACTACGCCGCAACCCTGCGTCACTGGCTGGAGCGCTTCGAAACCGGGCGAACCGAGGTGGAACGGATGTACGACCCCTTCTTCGTGCGTGCCTGGCGACTCTATCTCGCCGGTTCGATTGCCGCCTTCACCACGGGCAACCTGCAACTGTTCCAGGTGCTGTTCACCCGGCAGCGCAACAATGACCTGCCGCTGACCCGGGCCCATCTCTACGCCGGAGCAAACCCTTGAAGCACTGTGACGTGCTGGTGGTCGGCGGAGGTCCGGCGGGTTCGGCCTGTGCCTGGCGTCTCGGGCGGGCCGGGCTCGACGTCATCGTGCTGGACAAGGCCCGCTTTCCCCGTGACAAGGTGTGTGCCGGATGGATCACGCCGGCGGTGATCGAAACGCTGCAACTCGATGCCGTTGCGTACCGCAGCGATCGCGTGCTGCAGCCGATCACCGGTTTTCGGGTGGGACAGATCGGCGGGGAGGTGGTGGAGGCCCGCTACGAGGAACCGGTGAGTTACGGCATTCTGCGGCGGGAGTTCGACGACTACCTGCTCGCCCGTTCCGGTGCCCGCTTGGAACTTGGCCAATCGCTCACCGCGCTCGAGCGGGACGGCGACGCATGGATCGCAAACGGGCGCGTTCGTGCGTCGGTGGTGGTGGGTGCGGGTGGACACTTCTGCCCTGTTTCGCGCCAGCTTGGAAATGTCGTCGGCCGGGGCGAATCGGTGGTGGCGGCCCAGGAGGTCGAATTTGCGCTCGAAGGGCCCGGCGATTGCGCAGTGGCGCCGGAGACACCGGAACTCTACTTCTGTGACGACCTGAAGGGCTACGCCTGGTGTTTTCGCAAGGGGCGGTACCTGAACGTCGGTCTTGGCCGTGAGGATAGTCACGGACTTGCCGAGCACGTGGAGCACTTTATCGCGTTCCTCCGGCGTGAGGGCCGGTTGTCGGCTGCACTACCTGCGCGGCCGAAGGGCCACGCCTATCTGCTGTACGGCCATGCCCCGCGCACCATCGTCGGCGAGGGAGTCGTGCTGGTCGGAGACGCGGCGGGGCTGGCCTATCCCCAGAGCGGAGAGGGGATACGACCCGCCATCGAGTCGGGGATCATGGCTGCCGAGGTGATCGCCATGTCGAGCGATTACAGCGGGGCCTCCCTGGCCCTCTATGAAGAGCGGCTGACGGAACGGTTTGGCCGCCGCCAGGCACCCGAACCCGGGCCGCTGTTACCGGAGTCGCTACGTAAGCGACTCGCCCGCTACCTGCTGACCAACCGGTGGTTTGCCCGGCACGTGGTGATGGATCGCTGGTTCCTGCATCGCGGACAGCCGGTCTTGCGTGAAGCGTGAAGGAAATCTCTTGCGACTTGGAACTGACCACTGACCACCGACCACCGACCACCTACTCCAGCCGCACCGAGAAAACCTCCTCCAGTGAGGTCTTTCTGGTCCGGGCGAGCGTCAGGGCATTCTCCGTCAGGGCGTTCATTCCCTCCGCGAGGGCGGCTTCCTTGATGGCTTGGGTGCTGGCACCGGTGTTGATGAGGCTCGCGATACGGGGGGTTATTTCCAGTACCTCACAGACCGACACCCGGCCCAGATAACCGGTGTCGTTGCACTCCTCGCAGCCGGCGCCGCGATAGAACACCTCGTCCTGTGAGATGCCCAATGTCTCCCGCACCTCCTGCGTGACGCTCTCTTCGGCCAGACAGTGGGGGCAGTTGACGCGAATCAGCCGCTGGGCCATCACCCCGAGCAGGGTGGAACTGAGCAGGAACGGCTCGATACCCATGTCGATTAGGCGCGTAACCGTGCTGGCCGCGTCGTTGGTGTGCAGGGTGCTGAGTACCAGATGGCCGGTGAGCGCGGCCTTGTTGGCGATACGTGCTGTCTCCAGATCGCGGATCTCGCCAATCATCACCACGTCGGGGTCGTGGCGGAGAATGTGTCGCAGCGCCTCGGCGAAGGTGTAGCCGATCTGTGACTTCACCTGTACCTGCTCCACCCCCGCGATCTCGTACTCCACCGGGTCCTCGACCGTGATGATGTGCGGATTGCCGCGTTTGACCTCCTGCAGCAGCGCATAGAGTGTGGTCGACTTGCCCGACCCGGTCGGTCCGGTGGTGAGGAAGATCCCGTGGTTGTGGCTGATGATGCGGCTGAGGAGCTTCTGTTCCCGGTCGCCGAGGCCCAACTGCTCCAACGACTTGATGCCGGCGCTGGTGTCCAGGATGCGGATGACCACACTCTCACCCTTGACGGTCGGCATGATGGATATACGCAGGTCGATTGCCTTGCCGTCGCGGACCACCCGTGCCGCGCCGTCCTGCGGCAGCCGCCGCTCGGCAATATTCATCCGCCCCATGATCTTGATGCGGCTGACCAGGGCAGGAAGCGATTGTTTGTTGAGCGAGCGGGAAAAATGGACCTTGCCATCGATGCGGTAATAGATCCCCACGCGCTCCTTCTCCGGTCGTACATTGATGTCCGATGCACGCTTGACGATTCCCTGCATGATGATGGCGTTCACCAGACGCACAATGGGGCGTCTCTGCGCCTCCTGCTCCACCACATAGACCGGATCGGCCTTGTCGTCTTCATCCTCCTCATGGCGGATATCCAGGTCATCCACCATCGCCTCGAACTCCGCCTCGTTGCCTTGGCGGTAGTAGCGCTCGAGTGCCTCGCTGATCTCGTTGCTGGAGGTGATGACCGGCTCGATGGGGCGGTTGGTCTGTATTCTGAGAATATCCAGGGCCGCCCAGTCGAGGGGGTTTTCCATCGCCACCACCAGCCGGTTTCCGTGGAAACCGATCGGCAGGAGGAGGTGCTCAATCGCAACCTCCGGCGGCACGAGAGCGATGACTTCGGGTGGAACCGGATATCCGGCAACCCGCACGAAAGGGATACCGAGCTTGCGCGAGAGGGCGAGATTGATCTGCTCCCGGGTTGCCATCCCAAGCTCAACCAGGACCTGCCCCAGGTGTGCGTGCTTGGCGTGCGGGTGTTCGAGGGCAATCTGCAACTGCTCGCGCGTGATGATATTCCGTTCGAGCAGTACTTCACCGAGGCGGAGGTCGGAGATCGGATGGTACTGATCGAGTACCTGCTGTAGTTCGGAGCTGGTGTTGACCACAAACTCGTTTATTGCCATTTCCATTCCTCGATGCCAATCCGGGTGGCAGAAGTTCTGCCTGCCTTCCCGGCTTTAGCCCTTGGGGGTAGGCATTATGCATGCGACGCACAACGTACGTCAGGTGTCTGTATCAATTTTCAGCGCGGCGGCACGCGGGCGATACTGAAGGCCGTAGAACATCTCCAGGTAGCGCCGGGTCTCGGCGCGATCCAGATTCGTGACATATTTCCAGAAACCGTAGACGCAGGAGAGCGTGAGCAGCCGATCCGCATAGAGCGCCCAGGTGTATCGGGACTCGACGCGGGCGACGGCAGCGCTGGAGTAGCGGTCCCAGACTTCCGGCTCCTCACGGCAGCGCCGGAAGAAATCGGCGATGGTTTCCGCCGCCGTTTCGCCGTGATTGGGGTCGATGTGAAAGCCGGAGCGGCCGTTTTCGATGATCTCCCGCGGGCCGCCGTAATGGGTGGCGAAGGTGGGGAGGCCGGAGGTCATCGCCTCCACCACAGTCAGTCCGAACGCCTCGAACAGGGCCGGCTGGACGAAGGCGCCGCGCCGATCGGCGACCCAGCGGTAAAGCTCGCCGGCCAGATCCCGGCTCAGGTGGACACCGAGCCAGCGGACCTGACCATCGAGTCCGTGTTCGTCGAGCAGGGCGTGCATACGGGCGATCTGCGCCTGCTCTTCCCGGTCCGTGGAGCGGGCCGGGTCCACGTGACCCGCGATCACCAGCAGGTTGGTCTCCTCGCGCAGGGCGGGTGAGCGGGCGTACCACTCCACCAGTCCTGTCACGTTCTTGATGGTATCCAGCCGGGCCATAGTAAAAATGAGCGGTTTCTCCCGATCGGTGAGTTCGCCACGCGAGTGCTCGTCCGCACCACCGAACACCAGCCGTTCGATTGGCCGGTACAGGTCGGTCAGCCGCCGCCCGTGTTCGGTGTGAGGGAAGTAGACCTCCGGGTCGGCGCCGGGGGAGACGATGTTGAACTTCGGGTCGAAGACATCGATGCCGTTCACGACCCGGTAAAGCCCCGGCATGGTAAAGGCGTGATAGCTCTCATACTGACCGACGCTGTCCCGGGTACCGGCGATCTCCTGATAGGTGCTGGTGATGATGAAATCGGCCGCATTCATGGCGATGAGGTCGGCCGTGAACTGGCAGGAAAAGTGGTACTGCGGTTCGTTCTCCCGCCAGTAGAGATCGGAGTAGAGATATTTGGTCTTCTCCAGTGCATGGGCGATGGTGCACTGGGTCACCTGCAGCCGCTGGGCGAGCAGGGTGGCGACCAGGTTGCCGTCGGAGTAGTTGCCGATGATGAGGTCGGGCCGGGCGCCGACTTCGGCCAGCAACTCCTTCTCCACCTCAAAGGCGTAGCGTTCGAGGTAGGGCCACACCTCGAAGCGGGAGATCCAGTGCGGGATGATTTCGCCGGTTTCGCTGCGGAAGGGCACGCGGAGGATGCGTGCATTCTCCGTGCCGACGATCGGTTCGACGCGCTGGTCGCAGGTAGTGCCGCGCGCCTCGGGAATGAGTCGGGTCACCACCAGGATCTGTGGCTCGATGTCGAGTCCCTGCTCATGGACCCGCCGTCGCATCTCCCGCTCCAGTGCACGCACCTGATCGAGGATGTAGACCACTTGTCCCCCGGTGTCCGGCAGTCCGAGTACGTTGGACTGACCGAAAAAACCGTGGGGAGAGAGGATGACCAGGTTGGAGATCATCGGCATGTGGCCGAGGAACCGCTCGATGGTTTCCGGCGCCGGCGCCTCCAGTATATCGGTGAGCAGGTCGAGTGCGTCGCGGATGCGCGCCGCGGTTCGGCCCCAGCCGGTCTCGAAACCGAACTGCTGGAGGGTGTGGCCGAGCACCTCCCACTCCGCGTCTGCCGGCTGTTCGGCGAGAAACTCGTCGGCCAGACGCAGCGCCTCGCGCAGGTCCGCCACCGTCTGGATACGGTCGTTCAGCATCAGTTGCCGACCCTGGCACTGGTGGACGCGCAGGAACTCCAGCAGGCGCCGGTCCCCCTTGCCGATCTCCTGGAACAGCTGGCTGGAGAGGCGCCGGTTGAGGAACTCCACGCCGCGGCCGATAGAACGGGACTCCTGCAGGCGCGGGAACTCCCGATTGAACGGGCCGAGGTCGAGTTCCAGCAGCCACTCCTCTTCCCGGGTACCGCCAACGATGCGCTCCTTGAAGCGCAGGAACTCGCCCACGGATACCGCATCCTGCTGGCGGCCGTCCAGGTGGAAACGCAGGTAGGTCCAGCGGGCCACCTCTGCCCTTACCGCGAGATAGACCCATGGTGCCTCGATCACCGCCTCCTGGGCGGCGGCGATGGTCTGGATCAGACTGGCATCGCAGGCGGACTCGGTCTCAGCTCCACAGAAGCGCTGGAACTCGTCCCAAAGTTCCGAACGCAGCATCAGCGGGCGGTTGAGGCCGACATAGTGGCGCAGCAAGGCGAAGAGGATATCCCGCCTTGCCTGCAGGGTCTCCGACAGCCGCTGGATCATGCCGCCCCCTTCTCGTCACCCGACGACGACACCTGTCCCCCGGCGAGGAAGTTGTAGTGGTCGATTCCCTCCAGCACACCCCAGGCGTAGGGGGCCTCGGCGAAGTAGATCCGTGGCTCTCCTTCTAATTGCCGCAGTTCGCGGCTGCGGTTGCCCACCACTACCCCCAGCGTGTCGCCGCGCAGCATCTCCACATCATTGCCGGAATTTCCCGCCACCAGCATCTGCTCGGGGGCGATACCCCACTTCGCGCCGAGATAGCGTAGCGCCTGGCCCTTGGAGGCGCGGATCGGCAGCAGGTCCAGGTAGGCCTGATGGGAATAGACCACACTGGCATGCAGGTCGAGGCTGCGCAGGTAACGGACCACGTCGGCCGGTCGGGGGGCTGTGTCGGGGTCGACCAGGTAGCTGAGCTTGCAGGGGCACTGCTCCTCTTTCGGCTGCATGCGCACCCCTGGAATCTCCTTCATGGCACGTCGCAGCCGCTCCGGTTCCCAGCGGTAGCAGATGTGCCGTTGCCACTCCCGGTCCTCGCTGTGCTGTTTGCGGTAGAAGATTTCCGTGCCGACACCGGTGATCAGCAGGTCCGGCATGGGAATGCCGTTGTCCCGGATCGCCTTCAGCGCACTCTTGAGGCGGCGACCGGTGGCGATGCCGAACCCCACTCGATCCTCGGAACCGAGCCGCTCCATGAGTTGGTTCAATCCCTCCCGGTCACCGAGGAGTGCACCGTCGATATCGCACACCACCAACCGATCGACCGTCAGCAGTCGCGTCTTGGTCCGGCGCACCAGGCGCGCCCGATGTCTGCTGCCGACCAATCTGCGCACCGCCTTCAGGTAGTTCTCCACGTGTCCCTGCCAGGCGTAGTGTCGCCGCACGCCGCGCAAGCCGTTGCGTGCCCAGTCGCGCCAGCGACGGCGATCGCTGAGAGCGGACAGAATGGCCTCGCCCATGGCGCCGGCGTCAAGCGGGTCGATGAGCAGTCCGTTGCGGCAGTTGGCGATGATGTCGCGTGGTCCGCCGTCTTCGGTGGCGACTACCGGAAGACCGCTGGCACTCGCCTCGATCAGTGTCAGGCCGAACGGTTCGGTGAGCGCCGGGTTGACGAACACCCCATGGCTGCGCGCCGCCAGGCGAAACAGTTCCGGGACGTCGTCGGCCGTGTGGTGCTTGGGGTAGGCGATTCTGCCGTAGAGATCGTAGCGGTCGATATCCATCAGCAACGCGGTGAGCACCTGCCGCGAAGCGCGCTCCATCTCGCCGACCACCTCCCGATTGCCCGCAATGATCACCAGGTTCGCCATGTCGCGCAGCGCAGCGTTCTCGCCATAGGCGCGCACCAGTGTGCGGATATTCTTGCGCTCGTCGGCACGCGAGAGTGCCAGGATGATCGGCTTGCCCGGATGACGCAGAAAGCGGTTCAGCTCGCACCGAATCGGCACCGGCTGAAGCGGCCCCCGCGGCGGCCCAAAGCGGCTGAGATCGATACCGGGCGGGATGACCACCATGCGCCTGGGATGGTAGTTGTCATAGAGACTGTACTGGTTCTCCACCTCCTGACGGGTACTGGCGATCACCAGGCTGGCCGAGTCCATCGCCGCCTCTTCCGCCTCGATGCGCAGGTGGATGTTGTACTGCTTTTGAATGACGTGTGCGTCGACCCCCTGGTCCAGCAGCCGGCGCTGCTTCTCCCGCCCGAGTGAATGGCCGGTGTGAATTTGAGGGACACCGAGCAGTCCGGCCAGGCGCGCGCCGACATAGCCCGCATCGGCGTAGTGGCTGTGGATGACGTCTGGAACCCGACCGGTTTCGCGGATGTGCTTGAGCGCCTTGTCCGCCATCGAATCCAGATGCGGCCAGAGCTTCTCCTTGCGCAGGTAGCGCCTGGGTCCGAACGGCAGCCGAACGATATAGGCGTTCTCGGCAATAGATTCGATCGGCTGGCCGTAAATCGGATCCACCTTGGGGTCGATCACCTGCCGGGTGATGAGATCCACCCGTTCCACATCCGGGTGCCCGGCCAGGGCACGGGCCAGTTCGAGTACATACTTGGTCTGTCCGCCGGTGTCCGCATCACGCCCGAGTTCCGGGGCCGTGCCGCGGGTCAGGCCATGGACGTGGATAAGTGCGATGTAGAGCCCGCTCATGCTTTCCATTCGGACAGGAGTTGTCGGTAGAGCGACCGATCCGTGCTGGTCGCACCGCGCACGCGGCAAATGGCAGCGGCAAACTGCAGCGCACGGGCGAGGGTCTCGCTCGCGGACCAGCCGCGGGTGAAACCGAGAATGACCACCGCCGAGAAGGCATCGCCGGCACCTACCGCGTCCACCAGGTCAACCGTCGGCACCTCGCCCGTACGCATGCCGTCCGGCCCGAAGATCATCGCCCCTTTCGAGCCGCGCGTGACGATCAGCCATTCGAGTCCGAAGCGTGACTTCACCCGCTTGGCTGCGGCGATGGCGTCGGCGGGGGCGGTCAGCTCGATCTGGAACAGTTCATCCTCATTCAGCTTCAGCCAGCGGGCCCCGTGGATCAGTTTCTCGACACCGTTGTGATCCCACCAGGGGGCGCGCAGGTTGATGTCCACAAACACCGGCAAATCGGCCGCATCGCGCAGCTGCGACAGGGCGGTGCGGGAGTGCATTGAACGGGCGGCAAGCGTGCCGTGATAGAGCAGACTGCCCTCGACCGCCGCCGGCAGCCGTTTCGGGTCGATGTGGTCGTACGCAACATCGGCGACGATATCGAAACTCGGCTGACCGTCATTCAGCGTGACCTGGACAACGCCGGTGGAGTGTGACGCGTCGGCCTGGATGCCGCTGCGATCCATATCCCAACCCGCCATCGCGTCGAGGACGCGCCGGCCATCTTCATCATCGCCGAGACAGCTGATCAGCAGCGGATTCAGTCCGAACCCCTGCAGGTGCCAGGCCACATTGAACGGTGCGCCACCCAGAACGGCACTGCCGTCGGGGAAATGATCGAACAGCACCTCGCCAAAGATGATGGGGCGTTCCTTCACGTACACATTCTCTGTTGTTGTCCTGAGGGTGCGCCAATCGAAGCGGGATTCGATTGTCAGCAGCGCCCTTGGCTACGTTTCTTCACCGGCAAAGCATAAATCATAGTCGTGAAGCAGGAGGGGTGGTCGACAACATGCGGTGCGTCAACGCCTCTCATTCCCCTTCAGCCGCACGGCACATGGCGTCGAACTCATCCTGGAAGAAGAATTTCTCCTCGCCGAAGGCGGGTTCAAGGTCCGACAGCCAGGTGGCCTCCGGGTCGAAGCGGGCAAAAAACGGCCGCTGCACCCAATCCGGGTTGCGCCCCTGAATGAATCGCAGCACGAACACCCGTTCGCCGCGGATTTCAGCGACACCCTGTACCTCGACCTTGCCGGGGGCGGCGCTCATGGAGGGGCCGCGGGCGGTGCGCGCGATGCCGGACACCTGCTTGAGCGCATCGCGGTAGATGTTCCAGGCGCGTGCCAGCGGCAGCTCGAAATAGCGTTTGGAACCGGTATCCCGCTCCACGAACATGTAGTAGGGCTGGATGCCCAGGCTATTCTGCAGGCGCCACATGTCGGCCCAGACGGCCGGGTCGTCGTTGATGTGGGCCACCAGAGGCGATTGGGAGCGCAGGATCGCCCCCGCATCCCGCAGGCGCCGAATCGCCTGTCGGGACGCGTCGGTCTTCAACTCCCGCCCGTGGTTGACATGGACCATGAACGCCACCTGCCGCCCGGCCGAGACAACCCGCTCGATGAGCCGGATGAGATCGTCCGCGTCGGGGTCGGAGGTAAAGCGCTGCGGCCAGAAGGAGAGCGCCTTGGTGCCGATGCGAATGGTCCGCACGTGGGCGAGGTCCGGCGCGAGCAGCGGTTCCAGATAGGCCTGCAGATGTTTGGTCTTCATCACCATCGGATCGCCGCCGGTGATGAGCAGATCGCTCACCTCCGGATGAAGACGCAGGTACTCATGCAGCCGGCCCGCCTCGTTGGTGGCGAAGCGCAGTTCCCGGTCGCCGACGAACTGCGCCCAGCGGAAGCAGAAGGTGCAATAGGAGTGACAGGTCTGCCCCTGACTCGGAAAGAACAGTACCGTCTCACGGTATTTGTGCTGAATGCCGTCGAGCCGTTCGTCATCCAGGCTGGGGACATTCATCTCCCGTTGCCCCGCAGGGTGGGGGTTGAGCTGGCTGCGTATCTCAGCTGCGATGCGGCGCAGCTCGGTGCGTTCGGCATCGGCCTTCAGTGCGTTGGCCATGCGCTCGAACTGCGCCGGTTCCAACATGCCGGGCTGGGGAAAGGTGAGCTGGAACAGCGGATCGTCGGGGATGTTGTCCCAGTCAATGAGCTGGTCGATGACGTACTGGTTGACCCGGAAGGGCAGTACGTTGGCGACCACCCGCATGGCGAAGCGGTGCGTTTCGGGCAATCTCCGGATCTGCGGAATCTGTTCGAACTGCCGCTCGGTGTAGACCCGGAACTCTTCGCTGCCTGAAACAGGGGCGCGCGAAGCCGCCTTGAACTGTGCGTTTTTGGTCATGAGCTGTCTTGAGTCGCTACCGGGGGCTCACCCGATTGAAGGGGTGATGAACCACCCGTAGGGCAGAATAGCGAGGCGTATTCCACCTGTCGGAGGATGGCGGGATTCCGCTGATGCGAATCCGCCCTAGCGGGGTTTTATACCAGAACGGCGCGGGTGAGGCAAAAAAGCCCGAGAAATCCTGCTGTTCCGAATCAGCGGCCGGTGACCGCCTTCAGCCGGTACACCACGCCGTCCGGCGTACGTACCATTTCGAACAGGTCGGAGTAGCTGGTTGGGGACTCGGAACCACCCAGGAACAACCAGCCGCGGGGCTGCATCACCTGGGCGATGCGAGTGAGGATGTCCTTCTTCAGGTCCGAGGAGAAATAGATGAGCACGTTGCGGCAGAAGACGATGTCGAAGCGGCCAAGTCCGGCGTAGCTTTTCATCAAATTCAACTCGCGGAAGGTCACGCGGCTACGGATCTCCGGCCGTACCTCCCACCGATCCCCCTGCGAGATGAAATACCGCTTGAGGCGCTCATCCTCGATGCCGCGCGCCAGGGACATCTTGTCGTAACGGGCGGCGCTCGCGTCCCGCAGCATGCTGGGCGAGATGTCGGTGGCCATGATCTGGATGTCCGCAGGCAGGCTGCCCGGGCGGCTGGCGGCGTGCTCGGCAAGGGTCATGCTGATGGAGTAGGGCTCCTGGCCGGAGGAGCAGGCAGCCGACCAGATGCGCAACTGGCGTGGGCGTTGTGCCGCCATCTCCGGCAGGATGGTGTTCTTCATGATCTCGAACGGATAGCGATCGCGGAACCACAAGGTTTCATTGGTGGTCATCGCGTCGACAATGCGCTCGCGCAGCTGTGAATTCTGATGCACCCGTAACTGGCGCATCAGTTCACTGAACGAGTTCAGGTTGAACTCGCGCATCAGCCGTGTCACCCGGCTGGTGACCAGATAGTGCTTGTTGTCTCCGAGGAGGATGCCGCAGGCATCCTCGAGAAAGCGCCGGAACTCGTCGTACTCGGCAGGCGAAATGGTGATAACGGACACTGAGATTCTCTAGCGCGCGAAGGGCGCAACTATATCATGCGGGGAAGTGGGATTTAGGCTGTTTTAAGCGCTCTCAGCCGCTCGAGGACGGCGCCTGCCAATTCGTCCGGCTTGAACTTGGGGATGAATTTGTTGGCACCGACCTTGTCCACCAGTGCGTTGTTGAACACACCGCTCAAGGAGGTGTGCAGAACGATATAGAGATCCCGCAGCCGCGGATCGCTGCGGATCTCGGTGGTGAGTGTGTAGCCGTCCATCTCCGGCATCTCCACATCGGAGATGACCATGCTGATGCGTTCGCTGACCTGGGTTCCCTCATCGGCCCAGGACTTGAGGATCTCCAGCGCTTCCCGCCCGTCGTGTGCGATGGTGCAGCCGATACCCAGCTGATCGAGGGTGCGCTTGATCTGGCCCCGGGCGACGCTGGAGTCGTCGGCCACCAGGATGTGGTGATGTGAGAAGTCGTCGTCGTTCTCGAGGGTGACCGTTTCATCGCCCGGCATCACCTCCGCCATCACCTTCTCGACATCGACAATCTCGACCAGGTCCTTGTCAACGTGAGTGACAGCGGTCATGTAGTTGTGGCCGGTGCCCTTGGGTGGGGGGAGGATCTGCTCCCACTTCATGTTGATGATCCGGTCCACGCCGCTGACCAGAAACCCCTGGGTCGAGCGGTTGTATTCGGTGACGATGACGTAGGCATCCTTCATATCCCGGATACCGGGCCGGCCAATGGCACGGGCGAGATCCATAATGGTGATGGTCTTGCCACGCATGTTGGCGACACCGCGCACCACCGGGTGGGAGTGGGGGACCTGGGTGAGCGGAGGGCACTGGATCACCTCCTGCACCTTGAAGACATTGATGCCGAACCGCTGTTTGTCACCCAAACGGAAAAGCAGCAGTTCCAGGCGGTTCTGCCCCGCCATTTGGGTGCGCAGGTCGATGCCGTCGAGCAATCCAGCCATGAAAGTCTCCCCCAGGGAGGTTAACCCCAATCCGTGTGTCGGCAGCGTAGCCAGAGAGTTGAGGCCCGGCGCCGAATTTTGCGTTCCATTATAGGGTTAAACCGGGCTGGTACGAAATTGGCATTTGTTTTTGGTATGAACTCTTCCGGATCGGGAGCGTCTGTTATGATCATCCAACGTTTTTGCCCCCTGGCGTGGCGTGCCGGCGCCAGCCGACGGTGGATGGCGGGAAGTACCCATGAAGCGAATTTTGGTATTGATGGCTGGGGTGGTGCTGTCGAGCGCGGTTGCCGCGAACGAGATCGAATCCCTCGACTCGATCAGGGACGCGGCCCGGATGTTTCTCGAGCTCCAGACAGCCGATCTGCGCCGCCAGCCGGAAGTTGTCATCGGCCATCTCGACTCACGCCTGCGCCTCCCTGCTTGCGCGGAGCCGCTGGAGGCCTTTTTTCCCACCTCGGGAACCCAAAATCTGGTGGGCAGCACCCTGCTTGGAGTGCGTTGCAGTACGCCCAAACCGTGGTCCATCTATGTGCAGGCGACCCTCACGGTGACGGAAGAGGTGGTGATTGCGACTCGGCCGCTGGCGCGAAACGCAGTCATCGGCCCGGGTGACGTTCAATTGGCGGATCGCGATATATCGCGCCTGAACGGCGGTTATTTGACGGATATTGCACAGGTCATCGGTCAGACCACCAGCCGCCCGGTCAGTGCCGGAACGGCCCTGACCACCAACCTGGTGGAGGCGTCACGGGTGGTCAGGCGCGGTGATCGGGTGGCCATCGTCGCCGGTGGCGGCGGAGTGAATGTGCGGATGGAGGGCGAGGCGCTGGCTGACGGAGCGCGGGGCGACTCGATTCCAGTGAAGAATCTCTCCTCCGGACGCCGTGTGGAGGCGGAAGTGGTCGGCCCGGGCGAGGTTCGGGTACGCTTTTGACCGGGATATGAAAATGGCCCGGAAACTGCATTCCTGGGTTTCGTGAAGTAAAGACCGTGGGGATGGCGGTTTTTCATCGCTGAATTAGTTGGGGCTAAAGTTTTCCGGCACATGGACGAAAGAGGGGATAACTCAAGGAGTAATTGCGATGGCTATCGACAAAATCAGTAACTTACCCGGGTTCAACTCCCAGCGCAGCGGGGAGGGTTCCCAGGTCCAGGTCTCGCGCAGCGAGCCGACAAGGACGCAGGAAGAGACCGGTCGGCCCTCGTCGGTGGATACGATCAGCCTGACCGATACGGCGGCCCGCCTGCGCGAACTGGAAAATACCCTCTCCAGCCTGCCGGTGGTGGATGCCCAGCGACTCGAAGCCATTCAGAAGGCGGTCGAGAACGGGAGCTATGAGGTGGATGCAAAGCGCGTCGCGGAGAAGATGCTGGCCTTCGAGGCCGCGTTGACCGCCTCCGAGTAAAGGGCACTCCGGAAGTGCCGTAAAGGAGGGGCAATGCCTGAATTATCGCGGAGCCTGCAGGATCTGCTGGGCCGTGAGGCGGATTACGTCTCACGGCTTTTTGACGTTCTGGTGGCGGAACATGCCGCCCTGGAAAAGCGTGATGGAGAGGCGCTCGGCAAGGCGGTGACCGAAAAGGGCGCCCTGGTCGCTGAACTGGAAAAGCTGGCGGGTGAGCGCCTGGCCCTGCTGCGGGCCAACGGCCTTGCGGCGGATGGGGACGGATTCGAGGCGCTGCTGGAGCGGTCCGGCGGTGACACGGAGTTGAGCCGAATCTGGGCCGAACTGCGCGAGCGTCTCGAAGCGTGCCGGACCCAGAACCGGAGCAACGGCATGCTCATTGAGCCGAGCCGCCGTGGTGCCGAGGAGGCGCTTGCCGTACTGCTCGGTACGGGGGACGGCACCTGTCTGTACGACCAGAAGGGCGGCACCGGACCGGCGAATGTCGGCGGCAGGACCTCTTTCAAGGTCTAGGTGTGTAAAGCCACCAGGTTGTTCACAGCCGTGTAGGATGGGTTGAGCCCGAAGGGCGATACCCATGCGGATTGGAGGGTGGGGCGAAGCCGCGACCGATGGGTATCGCTCCCGCTCGACCCATCCTACATTGAAGTGGCGTCACTCGTGGGAAGCAATCTTGTTGTGCCGGAGTGGGCAGGCTGACCGCTTTTCTGCCGTGTTCCAGACCCGTGTAGGATGGGTTGAGCCCGAAGGGCGATACCCATGCTGATTGGAGGGGTGGGGCGAAGCCGCGACCGATGGGTATCGCTCCCGCTCAACCCATCCTACATCGACTAGCCCCCTAGCCCCTAGCCCCTAGCCCCTATATAATTCCCCCGTTTTCGGGGCGGTAGCTCAGCTGGGAGAGCGTCGCGTTCGCAATGCGAAGGTCGGGAGTTCGATCCTCCTCCGCTCCACCAATTCCTGCCGGCCGGAGTCCCCTCCGGCCGTTTTCTTTTGTCCCGGTAGCTCAGCTGGATAGAGCGAGCGCCTCCTAAGCGCTAGGTCGGAGGTTCGAATCCTCTCCGGGACGCCATTCCCCCCATGCGACGACTTCTTGACGGTCATCGCACTTTTGCCGCCCAACCCCTCCCGGTTTGCCGGGTCGAAGGCATTTCATTGCCGCATCCCGGTGAGCTGAAACAGGCGCTTCCATGTAAGAGATTGAAATCTAACAGTTCAATTCGTGTGGCACACCCATTGCTTTGCTTGCGGCAAAGGAATCGATGGAGGTGGCCCATGCCAACCAATCTCAATAACGCGCTCGGCATCCACGAGTACGCCCTGAACCTTCAGGCGCGTCGGGCGGAGCTGCTGTCCTCGAACATCGCCAACGCCGACACCCCCAATTACAAGGCGCAGGACATCGATTTCCAGTCGATGCTGGCCGACTACGCCGGGAAAGGCAACGGACCTGTTGCCACCCACGCGCGCCATTTCGGCAATGCTGCCCAGGCGGGTGAGGACGGGGCGCTCTACCGCACGCCGACCCAGCCGTCGGTGGACGGCAACACCGTCGACCCGCAGGTGGAGAAAGCGGCCTACATGGAGAATGCACTGCGCTACCAGGCCACGTTGGACTTCGTGAACGGCACCATCAAATCGCTGCGCACAGCCATTACGGGGCAATAGTCATGTCAATGTTCAAGATATTCGATGTCGCCGGCTCGGCCCTTAGTGCACAGACCGTGCGGCTCAACACCACCGCCAGCAATCTGGCCAACGCCGACAGCGTCAGCTCCAGCATCGATCAGACCTACCGCGCCCGGCAGCCGGTGTTCGCCGCCATGCTCGATCAGGCACGGTCCGGAGACCAGACGGCGGTCGGTGTGCAGGTGAAGGGGATTGTGGAGAGCCAGTCGGAATTGCGTCAGGAGTACCGCCCGGACCACCCGATGGCGAACGAAGAGGGATATGTCTTCCTGCCCAACGTCAACGTGGTGGAGGAGATGGCCAACATGATCTCCGCCTCCCGCTCGTTCCAGACCAATGTGGAAGTGACCAACACCGCCAAGCAGATGATGCTGCAGACGCTGCGCATCGGCGAGTAAGGGGAGCAACGCCATGAGTTCAGTCAATAACGATACCGACATCCTGGCCCAGTACGGGCTGCAGTCGGACGCGAAGAAAAAGAACGATGAACTGGGTCAGGAAGAGTTCATGACGTTGATGCTGGCCCAGCTCAACAACCAGGATCCGATGTCACCGATGGAAAATGGTGACTTCCTGGCGCAGATTGCCCAGTTCGGTACGGTTTCTGGCATCAAGGAACTTCAGGGTTCGTTCAGTACGCTGGCCGATTCGCTCCACTCCAATCAGGCGTTACAGGCCTCCTCATTGGTCGGCCGCCATGTGCTGGTGCCGAGCGGGACGGGTGCGCTGCCCGAAGAGGGCGACCTGGTGGGCTCCATTTCGGTCCCACAAAGCACCATGGAACTGGGCGTGAACATCTACAACGCCAACGGGCAACTGGTTCGGCACATGGAACTCGGGTCCCATGCCCCGGGTGAGGCCTGGTTTGCCTGGGACGGTCTGAGCAGCGAGGGCCAGCAGATGCCGGCAGGGACCTACACCATCGAGGCCCAGAGCAAGGTCAACGGCAAGAAAGAGGCGCTGGAGACCAGCATCGCGGCACAGGTGCAGAGCGTGACCATCGACCGCAAAGGAGGGGCGCCCACGCTCAACCTGGCCGGTATCGGCTCCGTGAGCTTTACCAAGGTCCAGGAGATTATGTGATTAAAGGCAGGGGCTAGTCGCTAGGGGCTAGAGGAAGCAACGTAGGATGGGTTGAGCGCAGCGATACCCATCGATCGCGGGAAACCACAAACCGTAGGATGGGTTGAGCGGTAGCGATACCCATCGATCGCGAAGAACCAGAAACACAGGAGAACGAAAAAATGGCCTTCCAGACCTCACTCAGCGGGCTCAACGCGGCGCAGGCCAACCTGAGCGTCACCGGCAACAACATCGCCAACTCCAGCACCAACGGGTTCAAGAAGTCGCGTGCGGAGTTCGCAGATATTTTCGCCAGCAGTTTCGCGGGCGCCTCCTCGACCGCAGTCGGTGCCGGTGTCCGGTTGACCAACGTTGCGCAGCAGTTCGCCCAGGGCAACGTGGAGTTCACCGACAACAACCTGGATCTGGCCATCAACGGCGACGGTTTCTTCGTCCTCAAGGACACCGACGGGAGTTCAATCTACACCCGTGCCGGCGCCTATGGGGTCGATCGGGAGGGCTACGTGGTCAACTCCCAGGGGCAGAAGCTGCAGAGCTATGCGGTGAACGAGGATGGGGAGGTGACCAACTTCACCGGCACCGACCTGCGGCTGTCCACCAGCGCCAACCCGGCCTCGGCGACTGAAAATATCGAGTTGAATCTGAACCTCGACGCCAGCCGTGATCGGATCCTCGGCACGCGTATCGACCCGAACGACCCGGACACCTACGGGTTTTCGACCTCCACCACCATCTATGACTCGCTGGGCGAAGCGCACACTACGACCCTCTATTTCCAGCGAGCCTCAGCCAGCACGGGACTGGAGATGGGCGGAAATCTGGAACCGGGAAGCGGACCGCACACCCTTAACAGAACCATTTACGACTCGCTGGGCAATGCCTACGAGGTGGAGCTGGAATTCACCGAAACTGCGGCTGACAACTGGACCGTCGACATCAACATCGACACCGATGGTGACGGTGTCTACGACAACATCACCCAACAGGCCACCATCGATTTCACCACCACGCCAGCCACGATCGCGGGCAACACGATTCTCAGTCTTGATCTCGGCAATCCGGATGCCACACCGGTTGATTTCACCCTGGACCTCTCCACCGTCACGCAGAGTGCCACTCCCACTACCGTGGCTGTCGTCGCAGATGTCAGCGAAGCCCCGGACAACATGTGGAACACGCTGATGACTGTCGACGGGGTGGCGCAGGATACTGAGGTCCTGAGCTTCAGCTCCTCCGGACAGTTGCTCAATTCACCGACCACGATCAACTTCAACGATGATTCCGGTCTTTATGACCCCGGCAACGGCGCCGAACTCTTGGATTTGACCATCGATTTTGCCGGTTCCACCCAGTATGCCGGTGAGTCCTCCGTCAACACCCTGGTGCAGGACGGCTACACCACCGGTCGGATGAGCAGCATCGACATCGATTCCAAAGGGGTGGTGTTCGCGCGTTACACCAACGGACAGTCGACAACCCTCGGCGCAGTCGCAGTGGTAAATTTCTCCAACCCACAAGGTTTGCAGCCGATCGGTGATACCAACTGGGCGCAGACCTTCGAATCCGGCGACGTCCTGCCGGGACAGGCGGGCACCGGCACCATCGGCGCCATCCAGTCAGGCGCCCTGGAGTCCTCAAACGTGGACCTCTCCAAGCAGCTGGTCAACATGATCGTCGCCCAGCGCGACTTCCAGGCCAATGCGAAGATGATCTCCACGGAGGACGCGGTGACTCAGTCGATTATCAATATTCGTTAATGCAGGGGCTAGGGGCTAGTAGCTGTAGGATGGGTTGAGTCCGAAGGGCGATACCCATCGATCGCGCGGAGGCGTCGAAGGAGCCCGCGACCGATGGGTATCGCTGCCGCTCAACCCATCCTGCATGGCCCTAATCTGTCCGCCCTACGACGGGCCGAGTGAAGTGGGATCTATTGATGCCATTTCGCTCGGCCCTTTTTGTTTTGTGGCGAGCCATCATTTTAAATGTGGTACGCGAATTGCTTCATCCTGGGTAAGTGTCAAATGGTAGTCGGTAGTCGGTAGACCACAGACCACAGACCACCGACTAAAGACCACCGACCACCGACCGCCGACCAACGGGAGGCAAACATGGACCGCAGTCTTTACATCTCGATGAGTGGTGCCCGGGAGACGATGATCGCCCAGTCGGTCACCGCGAACAATCTCGCCAATGCATCCACCGTTGGCTTCAAGGCGGACCTGGTGCAGGCGCGTGCGATGCCGGTATTCGGCGACGGTCTGCCGAGTCGTGCCTATGCCATGTCGGAGCGACCGGCGACCGATTTCGCCCCCGGCATGCAGAACGCTACCGGCCGTGAACTGGACATTGCCGTGCATGGGGAGGGCTGGATCGCGGTCCAGGCACCGGACGGCGCCGAGGCCTACACCCGTGCCGGCGATCTGCGCATCTCGGCCAACGGGCTGCTCACCACCGGCGCCGGTCACCCGGTTCTCGGGGACGACGGCGGACCGATTGCCATTCCCCCATCCGAAAAGATCGAAATCGGCGCCGACGGCACCATCTCCGTCCGGCCGGTGGGACAGGACCCCAACGTGCTGGCGGAGGTGAACCGGATCAAGCTGGTCAACCCTGCTCTGGCCGATCTCACCAAGGGCGGCGACGGTCTGTTGCGCCTGAAGGAAGGGGGCGACGCGCCGCCCGATGCGAATGTGCAACTGGCCTCCGGCGTGCTGGAGAACAGTAACGTCAACACGGTGGGTGCACTGGTGGACATGATTGCGCTGGCCCGCCGCTTCGAGCTCCAGATCAAGGCGATGAAAACTGCCGAGGAGAACGACGAGGTTGCCGCCCAGATGATGAAGATGGCATAGGCTTTGCTTGCTAATTGGTAAGCGTCAGAAAAGCCATCGGAAGAGCTTTTCGTAGGATGGGTTGAGCCCGAAGGGCAATACCCATCAATCGAGGGAATCGGCAACGAAAATGTAGCCGGATAGGGTTGAGCGAATGGTGAAGTTCTTCGCGACAGATGGGTATCGCTGCACCGCTCACGCGCATCCATGCACCCGCGGATTTAGTGCATCCATGCACGTTGCTCAACCCATCCTACGGATTGACTAGTCGGTAGTCGGTAGCCACAGATCACAGACCAACGACTAAAGACCACCGACCACCGACCACCGACCACCGACCACCGACCACCGACCACCGACCACCGACCACCGACCAGAACCAACAGGAGACAGCCATGAGCTCCCCACTTTGGATCGCGAAGACAGGCCTTGAGGCCCAGAACCTGCGCATGGGCGTCATTGCCAACAACTTGGCGAACGCCAACACGGTCGGGTTCAAGCGCGATCGGGCGATGTTCGAGGACCTCCTCTATCAGAACATTCGCCAGCCCGGCGGTCAGTCCAGTCAGGACACGACGCTTCCGTCCGGCCTGATGGTCGGCACCGGCGTGCGAGCGGTCGCCACCGAGAAACTGCACACACAGGGCAACATGACCCAAACGGAGCGTTCCCTCGACGTCTCCATCCGCGGGCGGGGCTTTTTCCAGATACTGCGTCCCGACGGCGGACTCGCCTACACCCGCGACGGATCATTCCAGATGGACGCTCAGGGGCAGTTGGTGACCGCTAACGGCTACCCCATCCAGCCGGCGATCACTATCCCGGAGAATGCCGAATCGGTGACCATCGGTGCCGACGGTACCGTCTCGGTGTTGGTGGCCGGTGATATCGATCCTACCGAAGTCGGTACGCTCCAGCTCGCCGACTTCATCAACCCGTCCGGTCTGCAGCCGACGGGTGAGAACCTTTACAAAGAGACCGTTTCCAGCGGCGCGCCCCAAGTGGGTAATCCGGGGATCGGCGGCATCGGTACCGTGCTCCAGGGTTCGCTTGAGGCATCGAACGTGAACGTCGTCGAGGAGCTGGTGAACATGATTGAGACACAGCGCACCTACGAAATGAACTCCAAGGCGATCTCGACCGCCGATCAGATGCTGCAGCAGGTTACGCAGCGGCTCTGAAACTGAATGAGGTGTCCGATGAACCGCGTGCTCCTTTCAACAGTCATCGCCGCCGGCCTGCTCTCCGGCTGTGTCGCCAATCCGCCTTTGCACGACCCCGCCTACGCACCGGCCTACCCGGAGCCGGCCGTGGCGCAGCGTCCGGATCCGATCGACAACGGCGGTTCGCTTTATCAGGCGGGACAGTCGATGTCGCTGTTCCACGATCTCCGGGCGCACCGCATTGGCGACATCCTCACGGTGCGGCTGGTCGAGCAGACCAGTGCCAAAAAAACGGCGAGCACTTCCACCTCCAAAGAGCAGTCCATCGACATCACCCCGCCGACCGTGCTCGGCCGCGGTATCACCAAGGGCGGTAACCCGATATTCGATACGTCCATCGATGCGGAACGGGATTTCGACGGCAGCGGGCAGAGCAACCAGAGCAACAGTCTGAGCGGCAGCATCACCGTCACGGTCGTGGATGTGCAGCCGAACGGCAATCTGGTCGTTCGCGGGGAGAAGGTGGTGACCCTCAACCAGGGCGACGAATTTATCCGCCTTTCCGGCATCGTTCGGCCGGTGGACGTTGCGCCCGATAACTCCATCGCCTCCACCAAGGTGGCGAATGCCAGAATCATCTATGGTGGGCGCGGCGCAATTCACGAGGCCAACACCATGGGTTGGCTGGCGCGGTTCTTCATCAGCGCAATCATGCCGTTCTAGGCTGGTCGGTAGTCGGAAGTCGGTAGTCGGTAGACCACAGACCACCTCGGGAGAATGACAATGGCACACAATGCAAACAAAATCCTGCGGCTTCTGATGCTTTGCTTCATTCCGCTGACGCTCTTGTCGGCGCCGGCCAGCGCGGAGCGGGTCAAGGACCTTGCCTCCATCGCCGGGGTGCGCAGCAATCAGCTGGTCGGATACGGGCTCGTCGTCGGCCTCGACGGCAGCGGCGATCAGACCACCCAGACACCTTTCACGGTGCAGAGTCTGAAGAGCATGCTTACGCAGTTCGGTATCGCCCTGCCGGATAATGCCAACCCGCAGCTCAAGAATGTGGCAGCGGTTATGGTAAGTGCGGAGCTGCCTGCCTTTGCCAAGCCCGGCCAGGCGATCGATATCACTGTCTCCTCCATCGGCAATGCCAAGAGCCTGCGCGGCGGCACACTGTTGATGACGCCGCTCAAGGGCGCCGATGGACAGGTCTACGCGCTGGCGCAGGGCAACCTGGTGGTCAGCGGTTTCGGCGCCGATGCGGACGGCTCGAGCATTACCGTGAACATCCCCAGCGTCGGGCGGATTCCGAACGGTGCGACCGTGGAGCGTGCCGTCGCATCGCCATTTGCCAGCGGCAACTCGATTGTGCTGAACCTGCACAACTCTGACTTCACCACCGCCAACCGCCTGGCCGAGGCAATCAACGAAACCATCGGCGTCGGCACCGCCCAACCGGTGGATGCCACCTCCGTGCGGGTCAATGCGCCCGCCGATGCCGGCCAGCGGGTCTCCTTTGTCGCCATGCTGGAGAATCTGGTTGTTCAGCCTGGCGATGCCGCTGCACGCATCATCGTCAACTCGCGCACCGGTACGGTCGTCATCGGCCAGCATGTGCGGGTGATGCCCGCGGCGGTTGCCCACGGCAAACTCAGCGTCACCATCACCGCCGATCCGCTAGTCAGCCAGCCCGGTCCTCTCGCGGGTGGGCAGACCGCGATCATCCCGCGCGGCAACATCGCGGTCGAGGAAGAGGCCAACCGCATGTTCATGTTCCAGCCCGGCGTCGATCTCAACGAAATCGTTCGCGCGGTCAACGACGTGGGCGCGGCCCCAGGCGACCTGGTGGCCATCCTCGAAGCACTCAAGCAGGCGGGGGCGTTGAGGGCGGAACTACTGGTTATTTAGGGGCTAGGGGCTAGGGGCTAGGGAGAAGGCGGCATGGTTCGTAGCTATAGAGACTTGAAAGCTTGGCAGACCGCGATGGCACTGGTGAAGGATATTTATGAAAGCACAGGCACTTTTCCGGTGGAAGAGCGATTCGGACTGATTAGTCAGATGCGTCGCGCAGCTGTTTCCATACCCTAGAACATTGCAGAAGGACACGCGCGCAACGGTACGCGGGAATACTGTCGGTTCCTTGAGATCGCCTTGGGCTCTCTTGCCGAACTCGAGACCCAGCTACTGATTAGTCAAAAACTTGGCTTTATACATTTAGAGGAGGGTACACGGCTACTGAGCGGTTGCACGGAGACAGGAAAAATTCTGCGGGGATTGCACAAATCTCTGTCGCGTCGGATGACCGACGGCCTCCACCAGCCCCTAGCCCCTAGCCCCTAGCCCCTAGCCCCTATGAACATCCCCGACCCCTCCATCTACACCGACCTCCAGGGCCTTGCCGACCTGCGCCGTCAGGCGCGCGGCAACTCCCGCGAGGCGTTGGAGCAGGTCGCACAGCAGTTCGAGGCGTTGTTCCTGCAGATGATGCTGAAGAGCATGCGCGAGGCGCAGGTGGCGGAGGGGATCATGGACAACGCCCAGAGTGAGATGTACCAGGGGATGTTCGACGGACAGCTGGCGCAGAGTCTTTCACACGGGCGGGGGATTGGCATCGCTGAGACGCTGGTTCGCCAGCTTCAGGGCGTTCTGCCGCCGGATCCGGTCGAGGCGAAATCGGGCGATCCGGTCGTCCGCTCTTTGGAGATGCCGGAGCGGCAGCGGAATCTTCATGCCGCACGACCGGCAGACTCGCGCCGGGAGGCGCAGCCTGTCGAGCCGGAGGAGGCCGTGCCTTCGGCCGCAACAGAAACGGTTTCCGCTTCCGAACCGGTCCGGTTCGATTCGCCGGATTCCTTTGTGCGCGCGCTCTGGCCGCATGCCGAACGGGCTGCCCGGCAGCTTGGTGTGGACCCCCGCGCACTGGTTGCGCAGGCGGCCCTGGAGACCGGGTGGGGCAAGGCGGTTATCAGCCATCCGGACGGGCGCTCCAGCCACAACCTCTTCAATATCAAGGCCGATCATCGATGGGACGGCGATCGGGTGGCCAAGCAGACGCTGGAGTACCGCGACGGGATTGCGCAGAAAGAGCGTGCCTGGTTCCGCTCCTACGACTCCCTGGCCGAGAGCTTCGACGATTACGTCCAGTTCCTGCAGAACAGCCCCCGCTACCGCGATGCACTCGCCGTCGGGCGGGATGCAGGCCGTTACGTGGAGGGGCTGCAGGAGGCCGGTTACGCCACCGACCCCGCCTACGCGACCAAGATCAAACGCATCATCTCCGGAGAAGTGCTCGCCGGGCTGGGCGGCAATCCCTCCCACGCCTGATCTCCACCAAGTCCCTCTCCAATGTAGGATGGGTTGAGCCGGAAGGGCGATACCCATCGATCGCGCAACAGGCCGGGCGCATGGCGGTGTTGAAGGAATCCGCGACCGATGGGTATCGCTCCCGCTCAACCCATCCTACGGCCACCCAATTCGCAGCTTGTAGGATGGGTTGAGCGCAGTGTAGTGGTCTAATTTCCACGGACACCTCGATAGGTGGATGATCCACCTGTAGAGGAGAAGACAATGAGTCGTAAGCGCAGAACCTTCGATGCCAGCTTCAAGCTGCAAGTCGCCCAGATGGTTAGGGACCAGGGCATGAGCGTCGGGCAAGTGTGTCAGGACATGAACTTGGGAACGACGGCGGTACGCCGGTGGGTAGCCCAGTTTGATGCGGAGCATTCAGGCCAAGCCGGGGTGGGAAAGCCGCTCACAGCCGAACAGCAGCGGATCCGCCAGTTGGAGGCGGAGAACCGCCAACTGCGACAGGACAATGAGCTGCTAAAAAAAGCGTCGGCCTTCTTTGCCCGAGAACTGAAGTGAAGTACCGGTGCATCGCCCAGTTGCAAGAGAAGGCCGAAAACGTGATGTCGTTATGCCGGGTGTTGGAGGTGAGCCGATCGGGGTACTACGCCACGCGCTCACGCGCGGCGAAGCCGCCCGGGTCCTGCCGCACCACCGTCCACCTGAAGGCGGCCTTTGAAGCCTCGGGTCGGGCCTATGGTAGCCGGCGCCTGAAGGCCGCTCTGAAAGGCCAGGATATCGATGTCGGTCGCCATCGGGTGCGCACGTTGATGCGCAGAAACGGCCTTCGTGCCGTATGGAAGCGCAAGTTCGTCCATACAACCGACAGCCACCACGCGCTACCCGTCGCCGACAATGTGCTCGACCGGCAATTCACGCCTGCGGCGAAAAACGTGGCTTGGGTATCGGACATCACGTACATCCGAACGCGCAGCGGCTGGCTGTACCTGGCGGCGGTCATGGACCTGTTCTCGCGCAAGGTCGTGGGCTGGTCCATGGCCCCGAGCATGCCGGCCGAACTGGTCTGCGCGGCCTTGCAGATGGCTATCACGCAGCGCCAGCCCCCGGCGGGGCTCATTGTTCACTCCGACCGGGGCAGTCAGTATGCCAGCGACGCCCATCGTGCGCTGCTTGCGCGCCACGGCCTACGACCGAGCATGAGTCGCAAGGGCAACTGCTGGGACAACGCCGTCATGGAGCGCTTCTTCCTCAACCTGAAGATGGAGCGTGTCAGGCAACGGGATTACGCCAACCATGCCGAGGCGGTACGGGACATCACCGACTACATCGTCGGGTTCTACAACAACGTGCGCCTGCACTCGAAACTGGGGTATTTACCCCCGACCGACTACGAGCGGTTGCCCGCAGCCGAACAACCTATCGTCGTGTCCGAAATGATTTGACCACTACACTCCCACTCAACCCATCCTACGTCCTCATCAAACCGGCGAATTCTTGCCGGGCTCAAGTTCCCGATTGCCGGGACGCTAACGTGGTAGCTCCAGGAGAGGCCGCCTCCACCCGCTGGCACGTAAATTGAATGGTGCCGACCAGACAACAGCTTCTTGACGGCACGCAATCATGGCGGATTTGTTGAACATCGGGGTGAGTGGACTAATGGCGTTCCAGCGCTCGCTGGCGACCACCAGTCACAATATCGCCAACGTCAACACGGAAGGCTACAGCCGCCAGAGCGTCGAACTGGGCACGCGACTGCCTGAGCGAACCGGTGCCGGCTATATCGGGCAGGGCGTCAATACCCTCAGCGTGCAGCGGCAGTACGACACATTTCTGGTCGAACAGGTCCGTCACCACACCGCCCTCAACTCGCGTCTCGATACCTACTACACCTTTTCCGCGGAGGTCGACAACCTGCTCGCGGATCCGGATGCGGGGCTCGCCCCCACGATGGAAGATTTCTTCGGCGCCGTCTACGACCTCTCTAACGATCCCACCTCCGGCGCCGCGCGCCAGGTGCTGCTTGCCTCCGGTGAGGCGCTTTCCGCCCGGTTCAACGCCATCGATCAGCGCCTGACCGATCTGCAGTCGCGCGTGAATCGCCAGATGCAGGTCACGGTGGATGAAGTCAACCAAATGGCCGAAGCGTTGGCCAAGCTGAACACTGAAATCGTTTCTGCCCGGGGTGCCGCCGGTGGACAGCCGCCGAACGACTTGCTGGACCGGCGCGACCTGATGCTCGAACAGCTTGCCGAGCGGGTGAAGGTGTCGGTGCTGGAGCAGAGCGACGGAATGGTCAGTGTCTTTGTGGGCACGGGGCAGGCGCTGGTGGTCGGGCCGACGGCGAACAAACTCACTATCTCCGCCGATCCTGCTGATGCCACCCGCAAGCAAATCAGCATGGGAAACGCCAATGTCACCAACCTGCTCACCGGAGGGAAGCTGGGCGGCCTGGTCGACTTCGAGAGCGAAGTTCTTCACCCCACCCGCCAGTCGCTCGGCCGGGTTGCGTTGGCCGTAGCTGACACGTTCAACGAACAGCACCGCCTCGGGATGGACATGAACGGTGATATGGGCGGTGACTTTTTCCGGGACCTGTCGGTTGTCTCCGCCCTGGGGAATGCCAGAAATGCATCCAGCACCGATTACCAGTTCGAGGCGGTGATTCGGGATGTCTCGAAATTGCCTGCGAGCGATTACCGCCTCGATTTCGAGAACAACCGGTATACCCTGACGCGGCTTTCTGACGGCAAGGTGGTTGGCGGGCCGCTCACCCAGGCCGACTTCGATCCACCGCCGAATCCATCATTTGATCTCTCGGGCACACTGGATTCGGGCGATGCTGTCGGAACCGTGGTGCCGATGTCCCAGTTCACCATAAAAGACGATATGGGTGTTCCCCATACGGTGGATGTTACGTTCCAAAAAACTGCTGCCAATGAGTGGCAGATGACAACGGTTATGGACGGCGATCCGGACCGCTACAGCGAAACAACGACACTGACTTTTGACGCCGGCACCGGAGACCTGACATCGCCGGCATCTGTGACGCTTCCGCCTTTTGCCGCCGGCGGCAGGGCATCGGACATGTCGATCGAAATCGACCTGTCGGGGCTCGATGAGCAGGCGGGGGGCGGCGGCGTTGCATCAAGCGGGATTGTCGACGCCCAACCGCCGGGAATCGCAACCGATGACGGTTTCTATGTTCGACTGGATTCCGGCAGCAGCATATCGGAGGGGGACAGCTTCCTGATCCGCCCCTCCTACAACGCCGCCTATCACATTGGCATGGAGCTTTGGGACCCGGCCAAGATTGCAGCCGCCTCGCCGGTATCGGCGGAGGCCGCGCTGACCAACTTGGGCAAGGCGACCATCACCCCGGCCAATCTCACAGACGCCTCTCTGTACGACGATGGTGACTACACCATCGTTACCACCGCAGAGACGACTGGCGCGGTCGATCCGACCGGCACTGCTATCGGTGCGATCAACGATGATATCGGTAACGACAATCAACTGGAGTACCAGTTGTGGCTGAATGGAAACCTGGTCTATAGCCAGGGGGAGGGGGATCCGGTACTTACGTCCCTTTCCGCATTGCGCGACGCCATCAACGACTCCCCGGAAAATCCGGGCGTAACCGCTTACGTGGATGGCGGCAAGCTGTTGTTCACCAATGACACGCCGAGCATGAACCCGATCCGGCTGCGTGAGGCATTGGTGGACACCAATGGCAACGCCCTCGACCCAAACGACGAGGTTACCGGCTATTTCGGTACCACTCTGACCGGCCTCGCACCCGAGGGAGAGACGGTTGCATACACGTCGGTCGACGGGTACCTGGTTACGGATAGCGACGGCAACATCCTCTCCGGCGCCAGTGGCGCGTACAATGCCACCGGCGTTGATATCGAGTTTCGGGGTGTAACGACGCGGCTTAGCGGAGAGGCTGCTCTCGGCGATACCTTTTCGGTCGGTCTCAACCCCAGCGGCGTCGGCGACAACCGCAATGCCCTGGCGCTCGGCAACCTGCAGACCAAGCGTATTCTCGACGGCGTGTCGGAATTCCAGACCGACTACGCCGGAACCGTCGCCAAGGTGGGCACCAAGACCCATCTGGCTTCGCTGAACGCCGGCGTGGAGCAGACCATGCTCAACCAGGCCATCGATGCCCGTGACGCGGTCTCCGGCGTCAATCTGGATGAGGAGGCAGCCAAGCTGCTCGCCTACCAGCAGGCCTACATGGCGAGTACAAAAATGATTACGGTGGCCGATAACCTGTTCCAGACCCTGCTCGGCGCGGTCGGGAGGTAAGTCATGCGTATCTCAACCCAGCAGATCCAGCGGCTCGGAACCCAGACGCTGATGGAGCAGCAGTCGAAGCTGAGCAAGACCCAGATGCAGCTCTCCACCGGGCGGCGCATTCTGACGCCGGCCGACGATCCGGTTGCTTCCGAGCAGAGCCTGCAACTGCGCCGCACCCTCGACCGAATCCTTCAGTACCAATCCAACGCCAATCAGGCGGAGATGCGACTGAATACAGAGGAAGGGGTGCTGGACAACGTTGAACTGCAACTCCAGCGCATGCGCGAGCTGGCCATCCAGGCGGCCAACGGCACCCAGACGAACGAGACGCGGCACATGATCTCTGCCGAGATGCGGCAGATTCTGGACCAGGTGATCGACCTCTCAAACAGCACCGATGGCAATGGTGAGTACCTGTTTTCCGGAACTAAAGGCCACACCCAGCCGTTTACCATTCAAGCCGGCGGTGGCGTCAGCTATGACGGTGACCAGACCCAGCGATTCATCCAGATTGGCGATCAGCGGCAGGTTTCTGCCGGTGACACCGGCTACGACGTCTTCATGGACTCCTGGACCGGAAACAGTGTATTCCGGGTCAGCGCCGGTGAAAATAACACCGGCAGCGGCGTCATCGATCCCGGGAGCGTGACCAACCATCAGGAGTACGACGGCGACACCTATGAGGTAGTTTTCGCGGAAGCGACCGAGGCGGCGGTCGGCACAGGCATTGGTATTATCGACGACCCAGCCAATAACAACGTTCTCGAATATCGCATCGAGATCAATGGGTTTGAGGTTTACTCCCAAGGAGAGGGCCCAGCACTATCGTCCCTAGAAGATCTGCGTGACAGCATCAACGAACGCTCACATCAGACCGGTGTTCTCGCCGACATCGATGAAGAAGGGAATCTCTTCCTGGCAAACAATAGTGGTTCCGGAGAACCAATCGAAATTCAAGAATTTTTGACTGATGTTACTGACCCTCTGGTGTCCATCGATTCGGATGATGTAGTTACAGGATACTTTGGTACCGTACTTCAGGGAGACGATAGTAGTACGGAAGTCACTAGTGCCGAACCAATCGTGCTTAGTGGCGGCGCTCCGGCTGAGCGCTACATCATTGTGAATAGCGGGGGAGACCTGATTACAAGCGGCAAATATGAGGAGGAGGCGGCCATCGCCTTCCAGGGACTGAAGACCAAGATCAACGGCACCCCCAATGCCGGTGATCACTTTGTGGTTGAGCCGAGCCGCCGCCAAGATATCTTCACCACGCTGCAGAGCATGATCGACGCGGTGGAAGGCCGGGTCGACAACGATCACGACAACGCCGGATTCCGAGATCGTATCAACAACGCGCTGATGGACCTGGACCAGGGGATGCAGCACATTGGCGAGGTGCGCGCGCAGATCGGCGCCCGGCTCAACTCACTGGACGGCCAGCGCAACGCCAACGACCACTTCGCCCTCCAGGCCCAGGAGCTTATCTCCGATCTCGAAGATCTCGACTACGCCGAGGCGATCAGCCGCTTCAACCTGCAGATGGTCGGCCTGCAGGCAGCGCAACAGACCTACGTCAAGACCCAGGGGTTGTCGCTGTTCAACTACATCGGATAGCGCGGATCGGATTCCGCGACCGATGGGTATCGCTGCGCTCAACCCATCCTACAGCGGGTGCCAGTTGTTTTCGTAGGATGGGTTGAGCCGGAAGGCGATACCCATCGATCGCGCAGCATGCCGGCCCCGAACGAACCCGCGACCGATGGGTATCGCTGCGCTCAACCCATCCTACAGCGGGTGCCAGTTGTTTTCGTAGTATGGGTTGAGCCGGAAGGCGATACCCATCGATCGCGCAGCATGCCGGCCCCGAACGAACCCGCGACCGATGGGTATCGCTGCGCTCAACCCATCCTACAGCGGGTGCCAGTTGTTTTCGTAGTATGGGTTGAGCCGGAAGGCGATACCCATCGATCGCGCAGCATGCCGGCCCCCGAACGAACCCGCGCCCGATGGGTATCGCTGCGCTCAACCCATCCTACAGCGGGGGCCAGTTGTTTTCGCCAGGATGGGTTGAGCCGGAAGGCGATACCCTTCATACACGCTTAACCGCCACCGTCCTTGCCGCGTATGGTTTGAAGCGCCCGTTCCAGCACACGCCTGTCCAGCGCATCTTTATCGGTCTGCTTGGTTCTCAGCAGCCCTTCGATACTCACCGTCTGAACAGGGATCCCGTCCAGCTCGATGGTTTCGGCAAACTGCTTCAGGCTCTCATAAGTCTCGCCGCAGGCGTTGAGCATGATGTCGATCACGAATGCATCGGGACGCGGATATTCTCCCCTTCCGCAAACCAGGCGGGGTCCAGATCGACTGCCGCCTGATCCGGAAGCACCATAAGCGCCTGCTTCACCTTTTCACCCGCCTGTGGACTCGCGGGGACCAGGAGATCGACATCAGTGGTGGCCCGGTGATAACCGTGGGCGAACAGCGCATACCCGCCGATGAGTAGGTAATCGGCACCCTGTTCGTTCAGCGAGCGGATCAGCGTCTTGAGGTCAGCCAGGGTGGCTGGGCGGCTGTACTCATCCATTCAGGTGCGAGTCCCTGAGGAAACGGCCATTGCCTGGGCCAGACACTCATCCTGGTGCCTGTTGGCTTCCTCGTGGGTTCTAAAGAAATACACCCCCTTCGGAATGCAGGTGAGATCGCCGGTTGGCAGGCGGTGGATTTCATCATTGAATCGAGCGCCCTCGACAAGCAGTTCCGCCGATGCATGAAACGCAATTGGCCGCTCTTTGCGTTTACCTACGGTTCGCATGCACGGTTCTCCATCCGCGACAGCCGCCGCCACGTTGATGATGTGCGGTAAGCATACATCAGCCGCCGCGAGACCAGCCAGGAGTCCGCGACTGAGGCGGGTCTGTGTGCTGGCGCCAAGCCCGCCACCGCTCAATAAGGTTACGCCCTTGTCCCTACATCCACGTCAATCGAAGTCCGTAGGATGGGTTGAGCCCGGAGGGCGATACCCATGCGGTAATCCTGCCCATGGGCGGGTCTACGGCAATGGCATCCGCGACTGATGGGTATCGCTTCGCTCAACCCATCCTACATCCACGTCAATCGAAGTCCGCCGTAGGATGGGTTGAGCCCAGAGGGCGATACCCATGCGGTAATCCTGCCCATGGGCGGGTCTACGGCAATGGCATCCGCGACTGATGGGTATCGCTTCGCTCAACCCATCCTACATCCACGTCAATCGAAGTCCGCCGTAGGATGGGTTGAGCCCGAAAGGGCGATACCCATGCGGTCCTCCGTCTGTTTCCCATGATTCCAAGCGAAATGCCTGCAGCACCCCGGGGTTGGCACAGGCTTTGCTTTGTCTGCATCAACGCCCTGAAGGGTCAAGAAATTGCCGCCCTAAGGGATGAGACCGGGTAGGAGCCTGCCCCTACCCCCAAAAGCATGAACCGCTTGGTGATTAAACCACGCCTCCCGGGTTATGGGCCGGGCGGGGCAGAGGAGAAAAGACAATGGCACAGGTAATCAATACCAACATTGCCTCGCTTAACGCGCAGCGCAATCTGAACAAGTCGCAGGGGGCTCTGAATACTTCGCTCACGCGGCTCTCTTCCGGTCTACGTATCAACAGCGCGAAAGATGACGCGGCGGGTCTGGCCATCTCCAACCGCTTCACCGCCCAGATCAAGGGTATGGCCCAGGCTACGCGCAATGCCAATGACGGTATCTCCCTGGCGCAGACCGCTGAGGGTGCGCTGGCCGAGAGCACCAATATTTTGCAGCGCATCCGCGAACTGGCGATCCAGTCGGCCAACTCCACCAACAGCTCCACCGACCGCATCTCCCTGCAGTCGGAGGTCAATCAGCTCATCTCCGAGTTGAACCGCATCTCCAACACAACCACCTTTAACGGCTTGAAGCTGCTCGACGGCTCCTTCACCGCCCAGACCTTCCAGGTGGGTGCCGAGGCGAATCAGAGCATCAGCGTGACCGTCAGCCAGGCGACCTCCGACAACCTCGGGATCAACAAGGTCGACACCAACAACACCATCACCGGTATCGAGAATGCCACCAGCGCCGGCCAGGCGGCGACGACGCTGTCGGTGCTGTCCACGGCGAACACCGATAACACGCTTTCAGAGATAACTGCCCAGACCTTCACCGTCAGGGACGCGAACGGCAACATCGCCGACACGGTGGCGGTGGCGGCAACGGGTGAAGGTTCTGACGAAATCATCGCGAATCTCACAGCCCCCGTCGAAGGTATTGCCGGGGCCCGGGCAACCGGGACCACCACGATGGAACTGGATTTCAGCGCAGTGACTCTCGCAGATACGGATACGCTGGACTTCAATCTGTCAGCGGGTGGTGTGGCGACAGGAGTAAACGTCACCGCATCCGGGGCTCTCGCGGGTGACGATGTCGCGGCGGCAGTCGCCAATGCAATTAACGGCAACTCGGCCTTTACCGATGCGGGCGTCACTGCCTCAGTGGAGGGTGGTGTGGTTACGGTTTCTGCCGTTGCACAGGATATTGAGGTGGATACCTACGCGCTTGGCGGTACCGGTGCGGGCGATGTCACTGTGGAAGGTGCTACCTTGGCAGATGGAGGTAACGACTCCATCCGCAAGCTGGCCGCCATAGAAATTCAGCTTGAAGCCGGCTACAGCATCACCTCCTCGGAGGCGGCGGGTACCAACACGGGTCTGCTTGACATCGAAACTGCGGGCACAGCGGCCGAGACCGTGGGTATCGCACATGGCGATGTCACCGGCGGCAACAATGTCACCGCTCAGACCCTGACCATCAACGGCCGCGAGTCCGAGGATATCGAGATTCTGGAAAACGCCTCGGCCAAGGAGATCGCCGCGTTGGTCAACGCGGTGGCCGATTCGACAGGCGTGACCGCCACCGCCCGCACCGAGGCGACCCTGGGCGGGTTGAGTACCGACGGTGTGGTGTCATTCACGCTGAACGGGCACTCCGTCTCGGCCAATGTCACTACCAATAACCTGACCGAACTGTCGAACGCCATCAACGACCAGACCGGAAAGACCGGCGTGGTGGCCGAACTCTCCATCGACAAGGATGCGATCGTCCTGAAACACGATACCGGAGAGGACATCAGGATTCAGGACTTCAGCCATTCGGTTGCGGTGGTCAGCGACAGCGCCCCGAGGGTGGTGACGATGGATGTGAGTGGGAAAACCGGCACCGCCACGGTTCTGGAAGCGGGTGGTGACGATCCCGATACAGCCCCCGACCCCGGTGTGTACGGTGTCGATGCCGGCACCCGCGACTCCACCGTCATCGGCGGCGATGTGGAGTTCAAATCGACCGGCGGCTACTTCAGTCTGAGCAGCGATGTGGACCACCTCAACGGCGGACTGTTCACCGGCGATGCCGATATCCTGCAGGCGAGCGAGTTGCAGTCGGTGGATACGGTGGATATCAGTTCGGTGGACGGGGCCCATCGGGCCATCGACATCATGGACGGCGCCCTGGCCCGGATTGACGGCATTCGCGCGGATCTCGGTGCGGTGCAGAACCGCTTCGAGTCGACCATCGCCAACCTGCAGACCACGTCGGAGAACCTCTCTGCGGCAAAGAGCCGGATCCTCGATACGGACTTCGCGGCGGAGACGGCGGAGCTGACCAAGACCCAGATCCTGCAACAGGCGGGCGTGGCCATGCTGGCCCAGGCCAACTCCCTGCCGCAGCAGGTGCTCAGTCTCCTGCAGTAAGGCAGGTGAACCCTCTAAGGGGACGGCCTCCACGGTGGGGCCGTCCCTTTTTCTATTTGTGCCCGGGAAAAACGGGCCGAATTCCCAACCCATTCCGCCGCGGGTTAATCGAGCCCCGTAGGGTGGGTTGAGCCCGGAGGGCGATACCCATCGATCGCGCAGCAGGCCGGGCGCGTGGCGGGGTTGAAGGAGTCCGCGACCGATGGGTATCGCTCCGCTCAACCCATCCTACATCTGCCTTCCGAGCGGGTATGGTCCCGACCCGGCACCGACGGTTGGTTTGTAGGGTGGGTTGAGCCCGGAGGGCGATACCCATCGATCGAGCAGCAGGCCGGGCGCGTGGCGGGGTTGAAGGAACCCGCGACCGATGGGTATCGCTACCGCTCAACCCATCCTACAGCGGGTTAGCGGGCGGTTTTGTAGGATGGGTTGAGCCCGGAGGGCGATACCCATCGATCGCGCTGGAGCTCAGGCGTGGGCGATGGGGTGAATCCGGGCAAGCACATCGCCCAGACGCTCGCGTGCGCGCTCCGTGTCATGTTTGATCTGTAGCCGAAGCCACCATCCGTCCGACAGGCCAAAGAACCTGCACAGCCGCAGGTCTGTATCGGCGGTGATTGCGCGCTTGCCCTGCACAATCTCGCCAATGCGGCGTTGCGACACGCCAATCTCCTTGGCGAGCCGGTATTGGGTGATCCCCATCGGCTTCAGGAACTCTTCAAGCAGCATTTCACCCGGGGAAACGGGGGCAATCTCACGAGCCACAATCCACCTCGCTAGTGATAATCCACAATCTCGACGTCATGCGCGTCGCCATCCACAAAGCGGAAACACAACCGCCACTGCCCGTTGATGCGTACACTCCACTGCCCCTTCCTGTTACCGGACAACGTCTCCAAGCGGTTCCCGGGCGGGACCCGCATATCGTTGATGGTTGATGCCACATCCAGTTGCTCCAGCTTACGCAAGGCAGGGCGTTCAATGTCTTTGAACCGTCCCACCCGGTTTCCTTGGAACAGCGCCTCCGTCTCCTTGCAATGGAACGTCTTGATCATTGATAAATGCTAGCGCTACGCGTTAGTAACGTCAAACAATAGTATTGCTGCGCTCGACCAATCAATGCAGCCGGTAGCCCGTAGTTCGTAGGATGGGTTGAGCCCGGAGGGCGATACCCATCGATCGTGCAGCAGGCCGGGCGCGTGGCGGGGTTGAAGGAGTCCGCGACCGATGGGTATCGCTGCGCTCAACCCATCCTACAGCGGTGAAATTTGTAGGATGGGTTGAGCCCGGAGGGCGATACCCATCGATCGCGCAGTAGTCCGGGCGCGTGGCGGGTTGAAGGAGTCCGCGACCGATGGGTATCGCTGCCGCTCAACCCATCCTACAGCGGTGAAATTCGTAGGATGGGTTGAGCCCGGAGGGCGATACCCATCGATCGCGCAGTAGTCCGGGCGCGTGGCGGGGTTGAAGGAATCCGCGACCGATGGGTATCGCTGCGCTCAACCCATCCTACAGCGGTGAAATTTGTAGGATGGGTTGAGCCCGGAGGGCGATACCCATCGATCGTGCAGCAGGCCGGGCGCGTGGCGGGGTTGAAGGAATCCGCGACCGATGGGTATCGCTGCGCTCAACCCATCCTACAGCGGTGAAATTCGTAGGATGGGTTGAGCCCGGAGGGCGATACCCATCGATCGCGCAGCAGTCCGGGCGCGTGGCGGGGTTGAAGGAGTCCGCGACCGATGGGTATCGCTGCGCTCAACCCATCCTACAGCGGTGAAATTCGTAGGATGGGTTGAGCCCGGAGGGCGATACCCATCGATCGAGCAATATAATAATCAACTGGTTAGGTTCCATTTTCAACGGCCAACGGGGCGCCTTGACGGAAAACGCGAAAACCATCACGCAACCCCTAAAGTTCCCCCCGGCGGTGCCGATACAACCGTCGGAAGCGGTGAATACCTCAGAAGGTATATCCGCTAAGCACAAGAACCCGTGCGTCCCAGGCCAAGGGCCATGCGGGGCAGAGGCGAACTAAAATGGCACAGGTCATCAATACCAACATTGCCTCACTGAACGCGCAGCGCAACCTGAACAACTCCCAGGGCACCCTGGCCCAGTCCCTGACCCGGCTCTCTTCCGGTCTGCGCATCAACAGCGCAAAGGACGACGCGGCGGGTCTTGCCATCTCCAACCGTTTCAATTCCCAGATCAAGGGCATGGCCCAGGCGGTGCGCAACGCCAACGACGGTATCTCCCTGGCGCAGACCGCCGAGGGCGCGCTGGCCGAGAGCACCAACATCCTGCAGCGTATCCGCGAGCTGGCCATCCAGTCCGCCAACTCCACCAACAGCACCACCGACCGCCTCTCCCTTCAGTCGGAGGTGAATCAGCTGGTCTCCGAGCTGGATCGCATCTCCAACACCACCACCTTCAACGGCCTGAAGCTGCTCGACGGCTCCTTCACCGGCCAGACCTTCCAGGTGGGCGCCGAGGCCAACCAGAGCATCAGCGTGACCGTCTCCGAGGCGACCTCGACCTCTCTGGGTATCGCCAAGGCCACCGCCAACAACACCACCTCGGGCATCACCGTGGCGACCCGCAGCGGCAACTACACCAGCCCGGGCAGCGTGCCGTTCGCCGGTGGTGATGAAAACTACGCCGATGCCCTGGACTCAGCCAATCTTTATATGGTTGCTGCCCAGACCATCACCGTCACCGACGCCAACGGCAAAACCGACAGTGTGACCCTGGACGGTATCGAGGATCGCGCCGACACCAAGACCGCGCTGGAAGGCCTGGACGGCGTGACCGTTCACGATGCGACCACCAACGCCGCGGTGCTGGACGTCTCGGCAGGTGGGGCTGCGGCTTCCACAAACGCAGATCACGGCGATCGGGTCGAGTTCATCCTGAACGACGGGACCAACACCGACACCATCAGCTTCCTGCGCGACACCTCCACCTACGCCACCCTGGAGGAGCAGATCGCGGTCGAGGTCAACGCCAACAACACCAGTACCCACATTACGGCCGAGGTCAGCGGCGCCGGCAAGGTGACGCTGTCCAACAGCACCGGCGCCAACATCGCGGTGGAAGATTTCGCGGTGAAGGATAATGGCAACCTCACCTTCAGCAGCTTCGCGGGTGCTGCGGATGAAACCGTGAGCATGAAAATAGACGGCACGTCCATCTCCTATGTGACGGGTACCACTGCCGCTGAAACCGCAACCGCCTTCGCCACGGCGGCTGCCGCGGCGCTCAGTTCTGCCTACCAGGTGGCGGATGACGGGGCCGGCACGGTGACCCTCTACGCCGACACTGCCACCCACATCGCAGTAACCGCCTACGCAAGGGCAAGCGATCAGACTGTCGCAGTTAGTACCAGTGACGCAGATACCGGTGTTGGGGGTGGGCCGATTACACTTAACGGTGTAAACCTCACCGCCGTGGGCACCGTCTTAAACACCAACGCCACGGCGCGGCTTGCCGGGGTCACCCTCACCCAGGGCGATATCGACACGGCGGTGGCCCTGGCCGGCTTCGAGCTGGCGCTGGCGGACGGCGCCTCCATCACCTCCACGGTAACGAGCGCGAACGGCGGTATCCTGGATATCGCCACGACGGGTGCCGATGCGACCCTGACCGGCAAGGGGGTCGAGGACATCTCCGCCGGCAACAACGTCACCGCCCAGACCCTGACCATCAACGGTCGCGATTCCAAAGACATCGATATCCTCGAAAACGCCTCGGCGAAGGAGATTGCCGAGCTGGTCAATGCGGTCTCCGACACCACCGGCGTGAACGCCACGGCCAAGACCGAGGCGACCCTGGGCGGCCTGAGCGTCGACGGCGTGGTCTCGATGACCCTGAACGGTGAGGCCATCTCGGCCAACGTCACCACCACGGACCTGACCGAACTGGCCAACGCCATCAACGACCAGGGCGGCAAGACCGGTGTCATCGCCGAACTCTCCATCGACAAGACGGAGATTACCCTGAAGCATGACACCGGAGAGGACATCAGCATCCTGAACTTCGACAGCTCGGCGGCGGTGGACGGCGCGACCGGAACCACCGTCACGATGGATGTCCTGGGTGGTGCGGGCACCAAGGCGGTCCAGATCGAAGCGGGCGGGCCGAATGCCGGTGACCGTGACTCGACCGTTATCGGCGGCGATGTCGAGTTCAAGTCCACGGTGGGCTACTTCAGCCTGAGCAGTGATAAGGACCAGTTCAGCGGCGGTCTGTTCACCGGTGACAAGGATATCCTCCAGGCGAGTGAGTTGAGCGCGGCCAAGGACATCGACATCAGTTCGGTGGACGGCGCCAACGAGGCCATCGACATCGTCGACGGCGCTCTGGCCCGGGTGGACAGCATCCGCGCGGATCTGGGTGCGGTGCAGAACCGGTTCGAGTCCACCATCTCCAACCTGCAGACCACGTCGGAGAACCTCTCCGCCGCGAAGAGCCGGGTGCTGGATACGGACTTCGCGTCGGAGACGGCGAACCTGACCAAGTCGCAGATTCTGCAACAGGCGGGTGTGGCCATGCTGGCCCAGGCCAACTCCCTGCCGCAGATGGTGCTGAGTCTCCTCCAGTAAGGCAGGGCAACCCCCAGGGGCGGCCTCCGTGGAGGGGCCGCCCCTTTTTGTTGTAACCTCCTGCCGACCCCCCTTACAGTCTGTTGAAAAACGCCCGTCTGCTCACCCCGAGCCCCCAGCCCCCAGCCCCTAGCCCCTGGAAAGATTCCCTAAAGTTCCCCCCGGGCGGACCGATAATATGGTCGGAAGCGGTGAATACCTCCCCAGAGCGTATATCCGCTAGTGACGAAAACCAACGCCTTCCAGGCCGCGGCCGGTGGGCAGAGGAGACAAGAAAATGGCACAGGTCATCAATACCAACATTGCCTCGCTCAACGCGCAGCGCAATCTGAACAAGTCCCAGGGTACCCTGGCCCAGTCCCTGACCCGGCTCTCTTCCGGTCTGCGCATCAACAGCGCAAAGGACGACGCGGCGGGTCTCGCCATCTCCAACCGTTTCAATTCCCAGATCAAGGGCATGGCCCAGGCCGTGCGTAACGCCAACGACGGCATCTCCCTGGCGCAGACCGCCGAGGGCGCACTGGCCGAGAGCACCAACATCCTGCAGCGTATCCGCGAGCTGGCCATCCAGTCCGCCAACTCCACCAACAGCACCACCGACCGCCTCTCCCTTCAGTCGGAGGTGAATCAGCTGGTCTCCGAGCTGGACCGCATCTCCAACACCACCACCTTCAACGGCCTGAAGCTGCTCGACGGCTCCTTCACCGGCCAGACCTTCCAGGTGGGCGCCGAGGCGAACCAGAGCATCAGCGTGAACATCAAGGAGTCCACCTCCAACACGCTGGGCATCAACAAGCTCGACTCCAGCAACGAGATCACCGGTATCGAGAATGCGACCAATCAGGGACAGGCGGTCCTCACCAATTCGGTACTGTCGGCGGCCAGTACCACAGCCGATACCCTGACTACTGCGGCGATCACGGCCCAGACCTTCACCTTCACCGACGCGGACGGCAACACGACCACGTACGATGTCGCAGTAGGGGATGCCGACGCCGACTTCATTGCCGATGTGGACGCTCTCGATGCGGTGGAGAGTGTAGCGGCCACCGGCACCACGACCATGGAGCTCGATTTTACCAATGTCGTTCTTGATAATGGTGCTGCCGCTGAAACGGTGTCGTTCAATCTGACCGACAAAGAAGGAACTTCGCTAGCCGTAGCGGTGAACACCGATGCTGCTGGCACAATGACCAATGAGGAGGTCGCCGCGGCGGTTGCCAAAGCAATCAATGACGACAATACGCTTGTCGGCTACTCGGCTACCGTGGACGGCACCAAGGTGACGATTTCGGCTATCGCGCAGGATATTGAACTTGATACGTTTGTCACCACCGATGTGGGTGAGACTCTCTCCGTGGACGGCACCGCCACCCTGACGAGCGGCGATGACGCCAATTCCATCCGCAAACTGTCGGCCTTCGAGGTCGTCTTGGCAGACGGCTACAGCATGACCTCCGATGCTGCGGATGACCTGCTCGATATCGCTACGGCGGGCACCGCGGCCGAGACCTACGGTATCGGCAATGCCGACGTCACCGGCGGCAACAACGTTACCGTCCAGACCCTGACCATCAACGGCCGCGATTCCACCGACATCGATATCCTGGAAAACGCCACGGCCAAGGAGATTGCCGAACTGGTCAACGCGGTCTCCGACACCACCGGCGTGAATGCCACCGCCAAGACCGAGGCAACCCTGAGCGGCCTTAGCACCGATGGCGTGGTCTCGTTCACCCTGAACGACCAGGACATCTCGGCCAACGTCACCACCACCGACCTGACCGAGTTGGCCAACGCCATCAATGACCAGAGCGGCAAGACCGGTGTCATCGCCGAGCTCTCCATCGACGGGAGCGAGATCACCCTGAAGCACGACACCGGCGAAGACATCGAGATCTCCGGCTTCAGCCACTCTGAGGCGGTGACCAGCGATACCGCCGCCAATTTCGTGACCATGGACGTGACCGGGAACACCGGGAACGCCACCCGGCTGGAGGCGGGCGGTGACGAGACTGCCAGCGGCAGCTACGGCGTGCTGGCTGGTTCGCGTGACTCCACGGTCATCGGCGGCGACGTGGAGTTCAAGTCCACGGTGGGCTACTTCAGCATTAGCAGCGATGCGGACCAGCTGAGCGGCGGCCTCTTTGCCGGAGACGAGGACATCCTGCAGGCGAGTGAGCTGAAGAAGGCGAGCGACATCGACATCAGCTCGGTGGACGGTGCCAACGAGGCCATCGACATCGTCGACGGCGCCCTGGCCCGGGTGGACAGCATCCGCGCGGATCTGGGTGCGGTGCAGAACCGCTTCGAGTCCACCATCGCCAACCTGCAGACCACGTCGGAGAACCTCTCCGCTGCGAAGAGCCGGGTGCTGGATACCGACTTCGCCTCGGAGACGGCGAACCTGACCAAGGCGCAGATTCTGCAGCAGGCGGGCGTGGCCATGCTGGCCCAGGCCAACTCCCTGCCGCAGATGGTGCTGAGTCTCCTCCAGTAAGCGTAAGATAGGCCCGCAAGGGGTGGCCCGGGAGGGGCCGCCCCGAGCGGATTGAATCGGAGCAGGCCGTCATGGACTCAGAAATCAAATCGCTGTCCCGCGTGGTTCTCCCCGCGGCACCGCTCAAACCGGAACCTGCCAAGGGACCGGAAGAGGAGGGTGCCGCGCCGTCGCGTCTGCAGCAGCCAGCGCCCCCCGCGGAGAAGAAGGCGATCGATGGCGAAGAGCTGCGGCGGGTGGTCGAGGAGATGAACGACCATCTGCAACAGAGCCAGCGGTCGCTGGAGTTCACGGTTGATGACGACAGCGGCAAGACGGTGGTGAAGGTGATCGACTCGGAGAACCAGCAGGTGATCCGGCAGATTCCCTCCGAAGAGATGGTCGAGATCGCCCGCAAGCTGAAAGAGATGGTCGAAGGGGGGCTGATCTTTCGGGAAAGGGCTTGAGGAAGGAAGCAAAACGCCGGCACCCGCCGGCGTTTTTTGTTTGGTGGTTTCGTAGGATGGGTTGAGCCGGAAGGCGATACCCATCTGTCGCGGGCATTTTGTAAACCGGTGATGTGGGAGGGGAGATGCGCGATCGATGGGTATCGCTGCGCTCAACCCATCCTACATCGGGGTTTCGGTTGGTAGGATGGGTTGAGCCGGAAGGCGATACCCATCTGTCGCGGGCATTTTGTAAACCGATGATGTGGGAGGGGAGATGCGCCATCGATGGGTATCGCTGCGCTCAACCCATCCTACATCGGGGTTTCGGTTGGTAGGATGGGTTGAGCCGGAAGGCGATACCCATCTGTCGCGGGCATTTT
>JAWLGZ010000001.1:0-73531 GCA_041690635.1 Gammaproteobacteria bacterium | reverse complement strand
CGATGGGTATCGCTGCGCTCAACCCATCCTACATCGGGGTTTCGGTTGGTAGGATGGGTTGAGCCGGAAGGCGATACCCATCTGTCGCGGGCATTTTGTAAACCGATGATGTGGGAGGGGATGCGCGATCGATGGGTATCGCTGCGCTCAACCCATCCTACATCGGGGTTTCGGTTGGTAGGATGGGTTGAGCCGGAAGGGGATACCCATCTGTCGCGGGCATTTTGTAAACCGGTGATGTGGGAGGGGAGATGCGCGATCGATGGGTATCGCTGCGCTCAACCCATCCTACATCGGGGTTTCGGTTGGTAGGATGGGTTGAGCCGGAAGGCGATACCCATCTGTCGAGGGCATTTTGCAAACCGATGATATGGGCGGCGAGATGCGCGATCGATGGGTATCGCTGCGCTCAACCCATCCTACATCGGGGTTTCGGTTGGTAGGATGGGTTGAGCCGGAAGGCAATACCCATCTGTCGCGTCGACAAGAGGGTATGCGACGGGAAATCGGCGGCACACTCTTTGCAATGGTCATTCGGGGGTAAACAAACCCGACAATCGGCCGATAAGAGAGTAGGAAGAAGCGGAGCGCATTTATGGCTGCCATCACCGTATCCGGACTGGGCTCAGGACTCGACGTCAACAGCATCGTCGAGCAGGTCGTCACGGCCGAAGGGGCGCCGAAGACCCGGCGTCTCGACCTCAAGGAGGCCCAGTACCAGGCGCAGTTGAGCTCCCTGGGTACCCTGAAATCGGCGCTCAGCTCTTTCCAGACCACGCTGGGAAAGATGGCCTCCACCAGCGCCTTCAATGCCCGCACCGCCACCTCCAGCAACGAGTCGCTGCTGTCGGTGACCGCCAGTTCGATCGCCGATTCCGGCGACTACACCATCGACGTGCGGCAGCTCGCCCGGGCCCATTCGCTCGCCTCGGGCACCTTCGAAGAACTGACCGACACGGTCGGCACCGGCACGCTGACCATCAGTTTCGGTACCACCGACTACACCCCCGCCGACCCGGACGCCGACCCGCCGGTGGAGGGGAGCTACAGCTTCACCGAGAACACCGACAAGGAGGCGTTTGTCCTCGAGCTCGACGAGAGCAACAATTCACTCCAGGCGGTCCGCGACGCCATCAACGATGCCGACAACGGCCTGAGCGCCTCCGTCATCAACGACGGCGCCGGCTACCGGCTGGTGGTCACTTCGCGCGAGACCGGCGCCGAGAGCAGTCTGCAGATTACCGTCGCCGACGATGACGGCGTGAATGATGATGAAAGCGGACTGTCGCAGCTGGCGTTCAACGGCGACGCCATTCACATGACCCAGACCCAGGCGGCGCAGGATGCGCAGTTCACCATCAACGGACTGGCGGTGACCCGCTCGACCAACACGGTGGGCGACGCCATCAAGGGGTTGACGCTGAACCTCAAATCGGCGGATGCCGGCAATCCGGTCAACATCTCCGTCGGTGAGAACCGCAACCAGGCGCGGACGCTGATCGAGAACTTTGTGACCTCTTTCAATGAACTGACCGCCTCGCTCAAGTCCATGTCCAGCTACAACGCGGAGACCGGCCAGGCGGGTGTACTGTTGGGTGACTCGGTGGTTCGCAGCGTCAGCAGCCTCATCCGCAAGGAGCTTTCGGAGGCGTTGCCGTCGGGGAGCTATCGCACCCTGGCGGGTATCGGCATCACCACCCAGCGTGACGGCACGCTGTCCGTCAACGACAGCAAGCTGAGCGCGGCGTTCGAGGAGGATTTCGACGCGGTGGTCGCGCTGTTCGCCGACAGCGGCAGCAGTTCCGACTCGCTGATCAGTTACGCCGGCTCAAGCAACAGCACCCAGGTGGGTCGGTATGCCGTCAACATTACCCAACTCCCCGGGGATGGGGTGGATGTGGCCGGCACCATCGGCGGCTATCCGGCCACCGGTAACGGCAGCCTGCTTACCGGCACCGGCGCCGCGTCGGGGCTGGTGATTGATGTCCAGGGCGGCGAATTGGGTGACCGGGGCAGTATTACCTTCACTCGCGGCCTCGCCGGGCGGCTCGATACGCTGATCGAGTCATTCCTTTCCGATGAGGGCTCGCTCACCGCCCGCACCAGCGGTCTCGAGGATCGGATCAAGGGCATCGGTACCGAGCGTGAACGGCTCGCCACCTATCTCGAAGGCCTGGAAGCCCGTTATCGTGCGCAGTTTACGGCGCTCGATGTGATGATGAGCCAGATGCAGAAGACCAGTGAATATCTGACACAACAGATTGATAACCTGCCGACCATCGGAAAATCGAAATAACGGGCCGGTCCGATCAGGAGAACAAAGAAGATGAGCTATCCCAACGCGATCAAACAGTATCAGCAGCAGAGCGCCCGGGGAGCGATCGAGGGCGCCAGCCCCCACCGTTTGATCCAGATGCTGCTGGATGGGGCGCTTGAGCGTATCTTCGCCGCCAAGCGGGCGATGGCGACCAACCAGACCGCCGCGAAGGGGGAGAGCATCAGTAGTGCGATCGCCATCGTGGATGGCCTGCGCGCCAGCCTCGATCTGGAGAAGGGCGGCGATATTGCAGCCAACCTCAAGGCGCTCTACGACTACATGGAGCGCCGCCTGCTCGAAGCGAACCTCAACAACGATGCCGCCATTCTGGACGAGGTGGCTTCGCTGCTGTGCGAGATCGGAGAAGCCTGGCGCGGTATCGCCCCGCAGGGCCCGGCCGCGGCGGAAGCGCCGGAAGGGGACACCTCGCGCCCTTCCGTCTCCTACGGTGTATGAGCACCCATGTAGGATGGGTTGAGCGACGTGCATGGATGCACTAAATCCGCGGGCGCATGGATGCGCGGGAGCGGTGCAGCGATACCCATCAGTCGCGCAGCAATGTCAAGCCACCCGTAGGATCGCTTGAGCGACGTGCATGGATGCACTAAATCCGCGGGCGCATGGATGCGCGGGAGCGGTGCAGCGATACCCATCAGTCGAGGGACTCATGACTGCCGCAACGACCGAGCAACTCCTGGAACTCACCGGCAACATGCTCGAGCACGCCCGCGCCGGCGAATGGGCGGCTATCACCGAGCTCGATTGCCAACGCCGTAGTCTCCTTGAGGGGCTGTTTTCCGAGCCGAACGACATGCCCGATTCGGTCAGAACCGAACTGGAGCGATTGCAGGCAATGGATCGGGAAATTATGACCCTCGCCGCCGGCGCCCGAGAACGGTTGCAGAGTGACCTGAACGGCCTCCATACCGGCAGGAAAATGCAGCGTGCCTACGCCTCGAACCGGTGAGTGATTCCAGTCCCGACAGGCCGCCCCAAGACGCTCGATGCGCGTCCCCCGGTAATACCCCTCTCGATCTCTCCGAACTGGACACCGTCAGGAGGCTGAGCCTTGAGATGGTTGCCTCGGCCCGCCGCGACGACTGGGAAACCGTTGAGTTGATCAATGAGCGCCGCAACCGGCTGCTCGAAACCGCCATCCCGGATGAACTCTACTCGGAACAGTCCGAACCGCTGCGCCTGCTTCTCGAAGTTCTGGCCGGCATCAACGCGGAGTTGATCGAACTGGCGGACCGGGCCAGAGATGAACTCGCCGCCCATAAGCGCGTTTTGATGAAAGCCTCCCAGGCCAACTAGCGGCAGCATGTAGGCTGGGTTGAGCGCAGCGATACCCATGCGGAGGGCGCGACAGATGGGTATCGCTCCCGCTCAACCCATCCTACGTTTTCCGCGGTCTGCCAGTGCCGTGTAGGATGGGTTGAGCGCAGCGATACCCATGCGGAAGGCGCGACAGATGGGTATCGCTCCCGCTCAACCCATCCTACGTTTTTCGCGGTCTGCCAGTGCCGTGTAGGATGGGTTGAGCGCAGCGATACCCATGCGGAGGGCGCGACTGATGGGTATCGCTCCCGCTCAACCCATCCTACGTTTGGTGGAGAGGGAGCCCGCGACCGATGCGGTTCCTCCGTCACCGCATCCTACCCGTCCTAGCGGCCCCTTGATTCGGTCTTCAAGCAGCTGCCGAGGCGACCGTTCGCGTTCGAAAATCACCCCATGGCAAAAAGTTTGTCTAGAGGTTCCTTTTTAGCCTGACAAAATTTTGACATGCCGAACCGGCATGGGTAATCTGCGTGCGGGGTGAGCTGAAAAAACAAGGACGCACAATGTCCGCAGACAAGGTGCTCGTGGTCGACTCCGATCCCGAGCGGCGTGGTCAACTGAGACTGCTTCTCGAGTTTCTGGATTATGGTCGGGTTCTTGACGCCGGGTTTGGTCAGTGGCGCGACGGACTCGAGTCGGCGGATGAATTGAAGACCGCGTTCTTTGGCCCCGGAGAGGCCCTGGAGTCGGAACTGGAGTCCTTCCGACAGTGGGCGCCCCGGGTACCGGTATTCGCGCTGGCCAACGGCAGCGGGCCGGTAGAGCCCCCGGAAGGGGTCCTCGGCCTGTTCGATTTTCCCACCACCTACAGCCACCTCGTCACCGAACTCTACCGGGCCGACGTCTACCGCCATGCACTGGGTGGACGCTCCAAGGGTGTCGATGAACTGACCCGCGCCTTCGTCGGCAATTCCAGCGAGATTCGCGAGGTGCGCCGGCTCATCGAGCAGGTGGCCGGTTCCGAAGCCAATGTGCTCATCCTCGGGGAGTCGGGCACCGGTAAGGAGGTGGTGGCCCAGGGGCTGCATTATCTCTCCGACCGCCGTGAGCGCCCTTTCGTCCCCGTGAACTGCGGCGCCATACCCGGCGACCTCCTGGAGAGCGAACTGTTTGGCCATGAAAAGGGGGCCTTCACGGGTGCCATCTCCGCACGACAGGGCCGTTTCGAGCTGGCCGAAGGCGGCACGCTGTTTCTCGACGAAATCGGCGACATGCCGCTGCCGATGCAGGTGAAGCTGCTGCGTGTCCTCCAGGAGCGCACGTTCGAGCGAGTGGGGAGTAACCGCAGCATTCCAGCAAACGTACGCATCGTCGCCGCGACCCACCGAAATCTGGAGGAGAACATCAAGGACGGCTCCTTCCGCGAAGACCTCTATTACCGGCTCAACGTGTTCCCCATCGAATTGCCCGCCCTGCGCGAGCGGCAGGAGGATATCCCGCTGCTGGTGAATGAGTTCATACGCCGGATGGAGCGGGAGGGGCGCGGTTCGGTGCGACTGACCCCGGGGGCGCTCGCCTCGCTAGCCCGCTATCCGTGGCCCGGGAATGTGCGTGAACTGGCCAACCTGGTCGAGCGGCTGGTGATCATGTATCCGCAGGGGGTGGTGGACATCAAGGAACTGCCGGCAAAGTTCCAGGCCGATGACATCGAGCCGGTCGCCGGTGTCGATCTGCCGGACCTTCCGGAGGAGCCGGAGGCCGCGCCCGTGCCGGAATCCGTTGCCGGAAACTTCCTGCCCCCCGATGGACTCGACCTGAAGGAGCATGTCGCCGAGGTGGAGCTCTCCTTCATTCGCCAGGCCCTGGACCGGGCCGACGGCGTGGTGGCCCACGCCGCCAAGCTGCTCGGCATGCGGCGCACCACCCTCGTGGAGAAGATGCGCAAGTACGGCCTCCAGCGGGACTGAGGGGCGACTCGATCGATGGGTATCGCCCTTCGGGCTCAACCCATCCTACGCGGCTACGCGGCTTGCGACTTGCGGACGCAAAACGGTGACAATCCCCACCGACCACCGACCACCGACCACCGACCACCGACCACCGACCACCGACCACCGACCACCGACCACCGACCACCGACCACCGACCACCGACCACCGACCACGATCACCCCTTCCGCCTGAACCGAACCCCCGGCACCGATTCAAAATCGGCATCCTGGGTCCAGAGCAGGGCATCACGGGACTCCGCGGTGGCCAACATGATGCTGTCGGCCATCGGGAGGCGGTGCTCAAGGCTGCGGCGTGCCGCGCTTAGCGCGATCGCCGGTGAGAGCTCGACGAGCGTCCCTTGCCGCATCAGTGCGATTGCCTGCAGCGCCGGTCCTTCGCCCCGTTGTTGCATCACCCGCTTGAACACTTCGTACAGGCTCAGGGTCGGGACCAGAAGCTCCTCGACAGCTTCGATGGGCGCTGCGAAAAATTCGGCGTTGGGACCGTCGGCGAAGTACTCGAGCCAGCCGCAGGAGTCCACCACATTCAAACCCGGTCTCCTTCCCTTGGAACATCCGTGTCGATCCCCTTGAGGAAGCCCTTCATGCTGCGGATGGGTTTTTCCGGGATCAGTTCTATCCGGTCCTCGTAGGCGATGACCTGGACCTTCTGGCCCGGCGTCAGGTGGAGGGCTTCGCGAATTTCCCGCGGAATGACCACTTGGTATTTCGGAGAGAGTTTCAGTGCCGACATCTGCTTGGCCTATCGATAGAGGTACTGTTAAACGAACATAGCATCGATCGGTGGAGGCGTGAAGCGCGAGAAAATCTCTTGCTACTTGCTACTTGCAACCCCCAGTGAGCCGTCACTAAATTGACTCCCTTTTGATTTGTGTTTGTAACCCACGGAAAATAAAAGCAGTTCGGCTAAGGCACGGTTTTTGCTGGCTGTCTGTGCACAGGTGTAGACGGGCAGAAACCCATGCAGATTCAACACTCGAGCGCAGAGCCTTTGACCCCGCGCGGTCGCCTTCACCGCCTCGAAGACGAGGTGGCGCGGCTGGAGCGTGAGGAGCGTCGGCATGTCGACGAACGGGATCGGCTGGCCGACCGGTTGAGCAGCCTCTACAACACCCTGCCCGCGGCGGTGCTGACGCTGGACGGCGACGGCCGGATTCAGGACTGCAACCCGGCGGCCTCTGGTCTTTTTGGGGAGCCGCTCGCCGGTGAGTTGTGGCGGGATATCATCACGCGCGCCTTCAATCCGGATGCGGCCTCCGGCCAGGACCTGGTACTCCGCGACGGGCGCATCGTGTCGCTGGCCACCTGCCCGTTGGCCACCGAACCGGGCCAGATCCTGCTGTTCCAGGACATCACCGAGACCCGGCGGCTCCAGGAGGGGATGGCCCATCAGCGCCGGCTCGCCGAGATGGGGCGTATGGCCGCGAGCCTCGCCCATCAGATCCGCACACCGCTCGCCTCGGCCCTGCTCTACGCCTCCCAACTGGAGCGTGGCGACCTGCCGGAGGAGAAGCGGGCCCGTTTCTCTTCCAGGGTGGTGGGCAGCCTCCGCCACCTGGAGGGGCTTATCAAGAACATGCTGCTGTTCGCCCGTGGCGGCGTAGCCGGTGAGGAAGCGCTCACCACTGAGGCGATTCTCAGCGAGGCCGAATTCGCATCGGTGACCCAAATCAGCGAGATGGGTGCGACGCTGCGGGTGGAGAACCGGGCGCCCGGCCTTGGGTTGCGCGGAAATCGCGCGCTGCTGGTGAGTGCCATCGGCAACCTGATCAGCAATGCACTGGAGGCGTCCGGCCCCGGTGCCCGTATCGAACTGACCGCCCGTCCGGCGCGTCCCGACGGGATCGATTTCCTGGTGCGCGACAACGGGCCGGGGATTCCGCCCGAAATCCGTCCGCATCTGTTTGAGCCGTTCCGGACCACCCGCTCAGGCGGTACCGGACTCGGGCTGGCGGTGGTGAGTGCGGTGGCCCGCGCCCATCGGGGTGAAGTGTGGGTGGAATCGGAACCGGGGCAGGGCAGCACGTTTGCCCTGCGCTTGCCGGCGGGAGGCGCCGGGGAGGGCGCTCCCGCGCAAGTTCCTCAAGAGGCGATGGAATGGGGGAAGGTGGTATGAGTCAGACGATCCTCGTGGTGGAAGATGACGCCGACCTGCGGGAGGCGCTCACCGATACCCTGGACCTTGCCGGTTACCGGGTGATTGCGACCGAGAGCGGCGAGGCTGCGCTGGTGCAGCTGAACGATGAGCCGGTCGACCTGCTGGTCAGCGACGTGCACATGGGCGGCATGGACGGACACGCACTGCTGCGTTCGGTGAAGTCGCGCCAGCCCGACCTGCCGGTGCTTCTGATGACCGCCTACGGCACCATCCAGAAGGCGGTCGAGGCGATGCGCGAGGGGGCCGCCGATTACCTGGTGAAGCCGTTCGAGGCCGACGAACTGGTGCGGACGGTTTCCCGCCATGTGGGCCAGCCCGCCGCATCTCCCGGCGACGAAGTCGCCTTCGACCCGAAGAGCGTCCAGCTCTTCGCCATGGCCGAGCGGGTCGCCCGTTCCGACGCCACCATCTTCATCACCGGAGAGAGCGGCACCGGCAAGGAGGTGTTGGCCCGCTTTATCCATCACCACTCCAGTCGTGCTGCCCGCCCGTTCGTGGCCATCAACTGCGCTGCCATCCCCGAAAATATGCTGGAGGCGACGCTGTTCGGTTATGAAAAGGGGGCGTTCACCGGCGCCTACCGGACCACGCCCGGCAAGTTTGAACAGGCGCAGGGCGGGACCCTGCTGCTGGATGAGGTTTCGGAGATGGATCTGGCGCTCCAGGCCAAACTGCTGCGGGTGCTGCAGGAGCGCGAGGTGGAGCGTATCGGCGGGCGCGAGCTGATTCGCCTCGATGTGCGTATCCTCGCCACCTCCAACCGCAATCTGCGCGCCGAGGTGGAGGCGGGCCGCTTTCGTGAGGACCTCTATTACCGCCTCAACGTCTTTCCCCTCAACCTGCCGCCGCTGCGGGAGCGGCCCGGCGACATCGTGCCGATTGCCGAGCGGCTGCTGGCGCGTCACGCCCGCGAGCAGCATCGGCCGGTACCTCTGCTGGAGGAGGCGGCCCGCCGCCGCCTGCTTACTCACGACTGGCCGGGCAACGTACGCGAGCTGGACAACCTGGTGCAGCGTGCACTCATCCTTCAGGTGGGGGAGGAGATCAGCGCGGACGATCTGCACTTCGAGGCGGGGGTTACGCCTTTCTGCCCGCAACCTTTCCTGCCGGACACCCCGCAATCGCAAGCCGTCACCACCGGCGAGGGGCTCAGTGACGAGTTGCGCCAGCAGGAGTTCCGCATGCTTGCCGAAGCGCTCCGCAAAGGGACGCGCAAGGCCGCGGCGGAGCGGCTGGGTATCAGTGAACGCACCTTGCGCTACAAGATCGCCCGCATGCGCGAGGCGGGAATGGCGGTTTGAGTAGACATGGCCGCCTGCACCGCATGGGTATCGCTGCGCTCAACCCATCCTACATTGGCATAGGCATGTTGGTGCGGCGGAAAACGTTGGATTGGTTGAGCGGTACGATATGTCACGTCGGCGGCGTTGGGCGGTGACCGGGGAGCGTCCGCCCTGTACTGGGTATCAGTGAACGCACCTTGCGCTACACGATCGCCCGCATGCGCGAGGCGGGCATGGCGGTTTGAGTAGACGTGGCCGCCTGCACCGCATGGGTATCGCTGCGCTCAACCCATCCTACATTGGCATAGGCATGGTGGTGCGGCGGAAAACGTTGGATTGGTTGAGCGGCACGAAATGTCACGTCGGCGGCGTTGGGCGTTGATCGGGGAGCGTCCGCCCTGTACTGGGTATCAGTGAACGCACCTTGCGCTACAAGATCGCCCGCATGCGCGAGGCGGGAATGGCGGTTTGATGCCTCTGTAGGATGGGTTGAGCGGAGCGATACCCATCGGTCGCGCGGTTGTTTCCTTCCTGCGCGCTCCCGTTAGTCCGGCCGGTTTCGTAATCGATGGGTATCGCCCTTCGGGCTCGACCCATCCTACGAAATACTCTTCCCTGCCTTCTGCCTCCATGCAGTCGTGCCTTTGGCGGCATTGGTTCTTCCCGCGCGTCATTCCCGACCCCGACCCCCGACCCCCGACCCTCAGCCCCTAGCAGCAAAACAAAACTGGCGCGCTTTATGCAAATGGTCTCTTGCGCGACATGAAACCGACGTGTCGTGAACGGAGGCTGAGATGAGCACAATCGATACAAGTCAGTTACTTACGCAGCTTCGTGCCGCGGCTGCCGCGGCCCAGAGCCAGGCGGTGCCGGCTCAGGAGGCGGGTGCCGACGCCAAGTTTTCGTCGCTGCTGACTAACTCCATCAATCAGGTCAACTCGATGCAGCAGGAGAGCCAGGGACTCAAGGAGTCCTTCCAGCTCGGTGATCCGAATGTGACCCTGCCCCAGGTGATGATCGCCGGGGCCAAGGCCAATCTGGCATTCCAGACGATGGTGCATACGCGCAACAAGATGGTAGAGGCCTACCAGGAAATCATGCGGATGCAGGTCTGAGGTTTTTCGCGGAGATAATGAAAAATGGCTGAGGGGACGGCATTGGCAAGAACGGACGGGGTCACCGCCCAGTTTGAAAATCTGGCGCGGCTTCCGGTGGTACGGCAGTTGGGGCTCATGTTCGGCCTCGCCGCCAGTGTGGCGCTGGGGGTTGCGGTGGTGCTCTGGTCGCAGGAGCCCACCTACTCGGTGCTGTTCGGCGGTCTCGGGCAGAAGGAGTCCGCCGAATTGGTCGAAGCGCTTCAGCAGCAGAAGGTCCAGTACAAGCTGGACCAGACCACCGGCGCCATCATGGTTCCCTCTGCAAAGGTCCATGAACTCCGGCTGCAGCTGGCGCAGCAGGGACTGCCCAACGGTACGCCCACCGGCATCGAGGTACTGCAGCAGAAGCAGGAGTTCGGTACCAGCCAGTTCATCCAGACCGCACGCTACCAGCATGCCCTGGAGGTGGAACTCGCCCGTTCCGTGCAGACCCTGAGTTCGGTGGAGAGCGCCCGCGTCCACCTGGCGCTGCCCAAACAGTCCGCGTTCATTCGCAAGCGGCAGAAGGCGAGCGCCTCGGTGCTGGTGAACCTCTATCCCGGCCGCATCCTGGAGAAGGGCCAGGTGGCGGCCGTCTCCCACATGGTGGCCTCCAGTATTCCCGACCTGGAGCCGGCCGAGGTCACGGTGGTGGATCAGAACGGCAACCTGCTCTCGAGCCGCGAGCGCCCCTCCGAGGTGGCGGCGAGTGACGAGCATTTCGATTTCACGCGCAAGCTGGAGGAGTCCTATATCCGTCGCATCGAGGATATTCTCACGCCGCTCGTCGGTATGGACGGCATGCGTGCACAGGTGACGGCCAAGGTGGATTTCACCCAGACCGAACGGACTTCCGAATCCTACAATCCGGATCTGCCGGCGCTGCGCAGCGAACAGATCTTCGAGGAGACCAACCGGAACCGCGGTGTGGAGGGTGTGCCCGGCGCCCTCTCCAATCAGCCCCCGGCCGCAGGCAATGCGCCGGAGGAGGCCGACGGCGAAGGCGAGGAGGGCGCCACGCCAAGCCGCTCCGTGCGCCGTTCCACCAACAACTATGAACTCGATCGCACCATCAGCCACACCCGGCTGGCCACCGGTCAGGTGGAGCGGCTCTCGGTGGCGGTGGTGATTGACGATCGCATGACGGTGGACGAAGAGGGGCAGCTGGTCCCGCAGGCTCGTCCGCCCGAGGAGATGGAGCGGATCACCGCGCTGGTTCGGCAGGCGGTCGGTTACGACGCCGCGCGCGGCGATACGGTCAACGTGATCAACGCCTCGTTCACCGCGCCGCGCGCCGTCGAGCCCTTGCCCGAACCGCCGCTCTGGCAGCAAACTTGGGCCCTGGATCTGGCCAAGCAGATTGCCGGCGGGCTGTTGGCCTTCATCCTGGTACTGATGGTGGTGCGCCCGATTCTCAAGGGACTGGCAATGCCGCGTACGGAGGAGGGGAGCAGTTCAGCCGGTTCCGGTGGCGAAACGGGGCAACTGCAGCAGGATCAGCTGAGCCTGAGCGGTCCGTCGGCGCAGACCATCGGTCAGCTGCCGAAGCCAGGGGATGGTTACGAGGATAATCTGACTATCGCCCAGGAGATGGCGCGCCAGGATCCGAAGCACGTGGCACAGGTGGTTCGTACCTGGGTGGCGACAGACGAACAGAAGTAAGCCGACATGGCAGACAAAGATAAAGACAAGAAATCTCACAAACTGACCGGCTCCGAGCGTGCCGCGATCCTCATGATGAGCTTGGGGGAGGATGCGGCCTCGGCGGTGATGAGGCACATGGGACCGAAGGAGGTCCAGGCTATCGGCGAGTCGATGGCCATGACCCGCAACGTCACCCGCGAACAGGTGAACCAGGTGCTGTTTGACTTTGCCGAGACCGCCAATGCACAGACCGCCCTCGGCGTCGGTTCCGAAGACTACATGCGTCGGGTGCTGGTCAATGCACTCGGCGAGGACAAGGCCAACAATCTCATCGATCGGATATTGCTGGGGCGCTCCTCCAAGGGTCTGGAGGCGCTCAAGTGGATGGAGCCGCGTTCAGTGGCAGAGATTGTCCGCCTGGAGCACCCGCAGATCATCGCCATCGTACTCTCCTACCTTGACTCGGATCAGGCCGGCGAAGTCCTGAGTCTGCTACCGGAAAACATGCGCTCCGATATTCTGATGCGCATCGCCACACTGGACGGTATTCAGCCGAGTGCGCTGCAGGAACTGGACGAGATACTGGAGAAACAGTTCTCAGGCTCTTCGGGCAACCTGAAGTCTTCCAGCGTGGGCGGTACCAAAACCGCCGCCAATATCCTCAATTTCATGGACAGCCAGGTCGAAGGCGCCATTATCGACAAGGTGAAGGAGGTTGATCCCGATCTCGGCCAGAAGATTCAGGATCTCATGTTCGTCTTCGACAACTTGGGTGAAATTGACGATCGGAGCATGCAGGCCCTGCTACGCGAGGTCTCCTCCGATACCCTTATCACCGCGCTCAAGGGGGCCGATGACGAGGTGAAGGAGAAGGTGTTCAAGAACATGTCCAAGCGTGCCTCGGAGATGTTGCGTGACGATCTTGAGGCGCGCGGTCCGGTACGCGTGAGCGAGGTCGAGGACTCGCAGAAGGAGATCCTGGCCATTGCGCGCCGCATGGCCGAGGCCGGCGAGATCTCGTTGGGCGGGGGCGGCGATGAGTTTGTCTAACCCCTTGAGGCATCACTGATCATGGAGCGGCCCACGAAGCTGATCGATGGCGAATCGCTCACCGCCTATGAACGGTGGGAACTGCCGAACGTCGAAACTGCCGCTGCTCAGACGCCACCGAAGGAGTCCGAGCCGGTCGAGCCTGAAGAGGTTGCGCCGCTGACCGCGCAGCAGATCGAGGAGATTCAGAAGCAGGCCCACGACGAGGGGTTCGAACTCGGACGCAAGGAGGGGCTGAAGGCGGGCCAGAAGGAGATCCGCGCCGAGGTCCAGCGGCTGACCCAGGTGGTGAACGCTCTCGCCAATCCGCTCGCCGAGGTCGATGAGCGGGTGGAGAACGAGTTGACCCAGCTCGCCATCACGATTGCCCGCCAACTGATTCGCCGCGAACTGCACACAGACCCCGGCCAGGTGGTCGCGCTGGTGCGCGAGTGTATCGCCGCGCTGCCGGCCGCCTCCCGCCGGGTGCAGATCCGCCTTCACCCCCAGGATGCCGCGCTGGTTCATGAACACATGAGCATCGAAGATGCCGGCGAGAACTGGAAAGTGGTGGAGGACCCGAGTTTGACCCGCGGCGGTTGCCGCGTGACTGCGGAGCATTCCGAAATCGACGCCACCGTCGAGCGGCGGCTCAACACCCTCCTCGCGGAGTTGCTCGGCGATGAGCGGAGCGAAAGCGATGCCGCATCCTGATCGCGCCACCCGCTGGAGCAGTCGGCTGGCCGCCGGCCGCGAGCGGGTGCAGTCGGTCAGCCGCCTGTCGGTCGAGGGGCGACTTACCCGTATGGTGGGACTGACCCTTGAGGCAGCCGGCATCCAGGCCAGCATCGGGGCCCGCTGCCTGGTGGAAGACAACAGCGGCGCATGTGTCGAGGCGGAGGTGGTCGGGTTTTCCGGCGATCGCCTCTACCTCATGCCGACCGGGGATCTCCACGGCATCGGTCCCAGCGCCAAAGTGATTCCCACCGACCGGGTCTACGAGGCCCATGTCGGCCCCGGGCTGCTCGGACGGATCATAGACGGGGCAGGCCAGCCGCTCGACGGCAAGGGGCCGCTGGAGGCCAGGGACCGCATGCCGCTCAGCGGCCGATTCATCAATCCGATGGCGCGCAAACCGATCCGGGAGCCGCTGGACGTGGGGGTGCGTGCGATCAACGCACTGCTCACCGTGGGACGCGGTCAGCGCATGGGCCTGTTCGCCGGTTCCGGCGTCGGCAAGAGCGTGCTGCTCGGCATGATGACCAAGTTCACCACCGCGGATGTGATCGTGGTGGGGCTGATCGGTGAGCGCGGCCGCGAGGTGAAGGAGTTCATCGAAAATATCCTCGGGCCGGAGGGGATGGCGCGGGCGGTGGTGGTGGCGGCGCCGGCGGACAACACCCCGGTCATGCGTTTGCACGGGGCTTCGCTCGCCACGGCGATCGCCGAGTATTTCCGCGATCAGGGAAAAGATGTCCTGCTGCTGATGGACTCCTTGACCCGCTACGCCATGGCGCAGCGTGAACTTGCCCTCGCCATCGGCGAACCGCCCGCGACCAAGGGCTACCCCGCGTCCGTCTTTGCCAAGATCCCGAAATTGGTGGAGCGCGCCGGCAACGGGGATGTCGGCGGCGGCTCGATTACGGCCTTCTACACGGTCCTGACCGAAGGTGATGATCAGCAGGATCCGATCGCGGACTCCGCACGGGCGATTCTCGACGGTCACGTGGTGCTCTCCCGCACCCTTGCCGAGATGGGCCACTATCCGGCCATCGATATCGAGGCGTCGATCAGCCGCGCGATGACCGAGATCACCGACAAGCAGCATCAGGAGCAGACCCGCACCTTCAGGCGCATCTACTCCACCTACCGGCAGAACCAGGATCTGGTCAGTGTCGGGGCCTATGTCAGGGGCTCGGACCCGCGGGTCGACGAGGCGATTCAGATGCATCCCCGGCTGGTCGATTTTCTGCAGCAGGACCTGCACACCGCTGTTGGGCTCAAGGACAGCCTCCACGATCTCGGTGTAGTGCTCAACACCCAGGTACCGGCCGAAAGCGGCAAGCGGCTACCGGCACGTGCGGTGCGGTGAGTGAGCGATGAAACGCTCAAAACGCATGCAGCCGGCCGTCCGGGTTGCCCAGGAACGTGAGCAGGCCGCAGCCCGCCGGTTTGGGGAAGCGCAGCGCATCCTGCAGGAGAACGAGCGGCGCCTGGCCGAACTGTTCACCTATCGTGAAGAGTACCGGGCGATGGCTGCCGGCCCCGAGGGGGGCACGGTGTCGGTGTTTCAGTTCCAGCAGACGCGTCGCTTTCTCGACTCCCTGGACCATGCCATTGCACAGCAGGAGCGCGCCATTGGGGGACTGCGGGAGCAGTCGGAGCAGCAACGGCGAGCCTGGCTCACCGCACGCGGGAAGGTGAAGGCGCTGGAGAACGTGGTGGCCCGCTGCCTTGCCGAGGAGGAGAACGAGGCGCTTCGACGCGAGCAGAAAGAGATCGACGAGTGGGCGCAGCGCGATCGCAAGTGATTGGCATATCACCTGCATAACTCAATTAGGAAGTCGAACAAGGAAAACAAACAATGAATGCGACGGTTGAACTGCTGCTCACATCCTCCTCCGGGCAGGCGGGGATGGGCGGGGCAAAACAGAGGTCCGTCAGCGGCGATACGGAGCTGTTCTCCAACGCGTTCAACCACGAGGCGAAGAAGGTCGCCGATGCCGGAAAGGAGCGTCAGAAGGAGAACTCCGGCCCGGCCGAAGGCAAGCGCGAATCTGCCCCGCAGACAGGCAGGAAAAACGAGAAGCCGTCCGAGGAGAAACGTTCCGGCGAGGCGCGCAAGGAACAGAGCGGCAGTGCGAAGGCGGAGGAGGGGAGTGCCGCCGAAGAGAAGAAGAGCGCCGAGAGTGACGAGACCCGGGAGAGCCGCGAGAGCCGCGAGAGCCGCGAGAGCCGCGAGAGCCGGGAGAGCCGTGAGGCGGCCGTGGTTCAGGAAGCACTCGCTGGGGAGGAGGGCGGCAGCCCTTTGCCGGCAGGGCTGCCGGAAACGGCAATTCCGGATGACGAACCGGTGATGGACGAGGGGGAAGGTGTGGAGCGCAGAACGGCCCGGCAGCGGGGCGCCGGCATCGGCACTGCGCAGGCTGCGCGGCACGGGGGGAATGACGACAAGCTGGTGATGGAACTGCGCCAGCAGTGGCTGGGCGGCAATGGCGAATCGGCACGTGGAGAGGGGCGGGCGAACCGCGCCGGTGCGGAGTTTTTGAACCAACTGAACAATCTCTCCGCCCGTACCGGTGGCCCCCAGTCCGCTGCCAACGCGAATGGCGTGTCGGCGGGGCTGAGCGCTGCCCAGCACCAGGGGGCCGATCGGCCCGGACGTGCCTCCACCGTGCTCTCGGTGCCTGTCCCCGTGCGCAAGGAGGGGTGGGACCAGGCGTTCGGTCAGCGCATCGTCTGGATGGCGCGCAACGGCGTGCAGCAGGCGCAGGTCCAGGTGAACCCGAAACACCTCGGCCCGGTGGAGATCCGGATCTCCGTGCAAAACGACCAGGCGACGGTCAATTTTGTCGCCCACAACAGCGTTGCCCGCGAGGCGATTGAGTCGGCCATTCCCCGCCTGCGTGAAATGATGGCGGAACAGGGATTGAACCTTGCCGACTCGCAGGTGGCGGATCAGGGTTTCCGGCAGTCGCACGGCGGAGCCGATGAAGGCCCGCGGGGCGGGGGATTCGGCGCCGTGGGCGAGCTCGGGGATTCGCCGGAGGAGGGGGCGGAAGCAGCGGTCATGCAGCTGGCGGAGAATGGCCTTTCGGCGGTCGATTACTACGCGTAAACCGCACCGGGGCGCGCACCCGGCAGGGAGAGATGACCGCGCTTTCGGTGCTCCGACCCGTGTGCAATAATCGACCGGCGACATCCGGCTGCGCACAGGTATGTATTCCGCCACGGGACTTTATTCCAGAGACGACCTGGCTGAGCGCCACGCTCCGCTGGTGAAGCGGCTGGCCTACCATCTGGTCGGGCGCCTGCCGCCGAGCGTCCAGGTGGACGACCTGATTCAGGCCGGCATGCTGGGGCTGCTGGACGCCGCGTCCCATTACGATGAATCCCAAGGCGCGAGCTTCGAAACCTACGCCACCATCCGCATCCGCGGCGCCATGATCGACGAGCTGCGGCGAAACGACTGGGCACCCAAGGCGGTTCACCGTCGCGCACGTGAACTGGCGGAGGCCATCCACCAGGTCGAGGCGAGGACCGGTCGGGATGCCACCGACCTCGAGGTGGCCGAGGCGATGAACATCTCCCTTGATGAGTACCACCAGATCCTCCAGGAATCGAGCAGCAGCCGCATGCTCAGCGTGGAGGATATCGGTGTCGAGGAGAACGCGTTCCATGAGGTCACCCCCTCCAATGAACCGGCGCCATTGGAGCTGGTTCAGAAGGAGCGCTTCCACGCCCACCTCGCCGGCGCCATCGAAAAGCTGCCGGAACGCGAGCGGATCATCATGTCCCTCTATTACGAAGAGGAGCTCAACCTCAAGGAGATCGGCGTGATCTTCAAGGTGAGCGAATCCCGCATCAGCCAAATTCTCAGCCAGGCCCACCTGCGGCTGCGTTCCCGTCTCACCGACTGGCGGTAGGAAGGGCCGGGCAAACGGCAGAACTTCCCTTCGCCGCCGCCGTCATAGTTCGGAAGCGCCACCTCCACCAGGGGTCGTCCCTGTGCTAACGTACATCGGCATGAGCCGCCGCATTCGACAAAACCCGATTCAGCTGTTCGAGGAGAATCATCTTCTCCTTACCGAACTGCTGCCCGGCTTTGAACTGGGGGATCGGCTTGCGGTGCGCGATCACGCAGGTGGCGGAACTCTCGAGGTGCGGGTTTGTGCACGGGAGAAGTACACCTCGACGCTGGAGGTGGCCAAGCATTTTCCCCGTGGCGGCCGTTATCTGCCCGACCTGCACATGCAGGTCCGTGTGTATCACGACGCCAAGGTGGCCGAGGTGCTCGGTTATCAGGGGTGTACCCGCCTGCCGCCCCCGTACGAGGTGAGCGGGCCGGGGCGTTTTCACACCGACGAGCGGCGCCAGGTCAATCATCTGCTGAACGACCTGTTGCGCCACTACGTGGCCCGCGGTGTCGCCGTCGGCGCGTAGCCCGCGAATTTGCTGCAGGCCCTTTGGGTTACACGGCGCCTCCCTCTCCCCTGGTCCCCACCCAACGCCCGTAGGCGCTGCCTGCGGCGATGACGACGATCCCGAAGATCAACACCGTGCGCGGTGCACCGAGCCAGGAGGCCGCCGTCCCCGCCAGCAGGTTTCCGATTGAGGTCAGTCCGATGAAAAGTACTGAAAAGAGGGCCATGACGCGGCCGCGATAGTGATCCGGGACCTGCACCTGCACCAGGGTATTGATGGACGCCACCATCGTGGTCAACGCAAAACCCTGAATAACCAGTAGCACCATGGCGAGCCACAGGGCGTCTGTGGCTGCGAACAGGAGCATGCTGCCGCCGGCGGCGACCGCCGCCGTGGCAATGTTTCGTTCCAATGACTGGCGCCCTCCCAGCCAGGCAAGCCGTCCCGCAGCGGCCAGTGCGCCGGCTCCGGCGCTGCCCAGCAGCATTCCCAGCGTTTCCGCTCCACCCCCGAACACCTCCCGCGAGAAGATCGGCATCAGGACCGTATAGGCGGTGCCGCCGAGGCTGGTGGTGGCGAGCAGCGCCAGGGCCGGGCGGATGGCGTGGTGATCGCGGGCGAAGCGCAGCCCGTCCATCATTCCCCTTCGCTTTCCGGCCATTCCAGTGTCTACCGCGGCTGCGGGAATCATCGTCAGGGCGACCAGGACCGCCAGGAAGGTGCCGGCGTTCAACAGGAACACCACCCCCTCGCCGGCCAGCGCGACCAGCCAGCCGGCAATGGCGGGACCGGCGAACCGGGCGGTGTTGAAGACGCTGGCATTGAGGGCAATGGCATTGGGCAGGTCGGCCCGGGGCACCAGTTCGGCGACGAAGGAGTGTCGGCTCGGCAGCTCCAATGCATGGGTGACGCCCAGCACGAAGGCCAGCACGATGATCTGCCAGGGGGCGATCCAGTCGGTCAGTACCAGGGTGGCAAATATCAGCGCCTGAACCATCGCCACCCACTGGGCGCCGACCAGAAGGGACCGGCGGGAGACCCGATCCGCCAGCACTCCGGCAGGCAGCCCGAGCAGCAGGATCGGCACCAGCCCGGCAAAGCCCACCAGGCCGAGCATCATGGCCGAATCGGTCAGCCGGTACATCAACCACGCCTGCGCCACATTCTGCATCCAGGTCCCGGTGATGGAGACCAGCTGGGCGAAGTAGTAGATGCGGAAGTGCCGGTGCCGCAGGGAGCGGAAGAGATGGGTGATCATCGGGGGGATTCTATAACGGTTAAGGCGCTTGGGACCGGCTGTACTCGGCTTGACGGTCCCACGGGTCGGGCATATAGTTGAGCGAAACCGTCAGGAATAAGTGGAGGCGTGCAGAAATGGCCTACAGCGAAAAGGTGGTCGACCATTACGAAAACCCGCGTAATGTGGGCTCCCTGGACAAGGATGCCGGGGACGTCGGGACCGGGATGGTCGGGGCGCCCGCCTGTGGGGACGTGATGCGGCTTCAGATCAAGGTGGGGGAGAACGGCGTGATCGAGGATGCGCGGTTCAAGACCTACGGCTGCGGATCGGCGATCGCCTCAAGCTCGCTGGTGACCGAATGGGTGAAGGGCAAGACCCTGGAGGAGGCCCTCACCATCAAGAACGCGGAGATTGCGGAAGAGCTGGCACTGCCGCCGGTGAAGATCCACTGTTCGGTGCTGGCAGAGGACGCCATACGCGCCGCGGTGGAGGACTACCGCAGCAAGCGCCCTGCCTGAATAGCTGTTCCGAACCTCCCAACACAATGTCCTTTAGGGGGAGCGATTTCCCGGTCTTGTGCATCGGCCGAGTGTTCTCTGCATAATCTCACGCCTGCCATAATTAGGATTCCCTCGCTCCTGGGGTCATCTCGCCATGGATCTGCCCGCTGGGATACTCCCTGCTTACCTGCTGTGGGCGGCGCACGCACTCTATGGGTTGGCGATCGTCAGGGCGCTCCATACCGCCCCCTGGAGACGCCTGGCCTCCCGCGAGATGCACCATGTCTTTCTCGGCAGTTGTGTGGCCCTGCTGCTGGTCTGGAGCATGAAGGCGGGAATCACGCCCGGACTGACCTTTCATCTGCTCGGCGGCACCCTGCTGGTTCTGATGTTCGGTTGGCAATTTGCCCTCATCGGCATTAGCTCGGCGCTCATGGGACTGACCCTCTTCAGTGGAGGGGATTGGCACGCCTTTTCGGTCAATGCGCTGCTGATGGGGGGGATTCCCATCGTGGTGACCTATTGGCTGGTACTGTTCGCCGTTCAGTTCCTGCCACACCATTTTTTTGTCTATGTCATTGTCAATGCCTACCTGTGCGGTGGCCTGACCATGGGGCTGGTCCTCCTGGCCTCCACGTCACTCCTGCTGTGCTGTGGACCCTATTCGTTCTCGGCCTTGCTGGATGACTTCCTGCCCGTCGCCCCGCTGATGATCCTTGCCGAAGGTTTCTTTACCGGCATGCTGGCGGCCGGCATAGCACTGATGCGCCCCGAGTGGATATGGACCTTTGACGACCGCCGCTATCTTGCCGGCAAGTAGGTTTGCCGGGCCGGCGGCCAATCGGCATTTCACTCCCGCATGTTGAACCGCCCGACGCAGCGGCTATAACTTTCTTTTGAAATCAAGCCGAAAAACCCCTTCGTTTACCCGAAAACCGAAACAAATAAAGAGTGACACCGGGCAAAGCGGCGTTGGCCGATGCTCTCGGGGGGTGTCCATTGCGTGGTGCGAAGAGGGTGCTGTGAATCATCCTTGCAGGAGGGGATCCCATGTCTGTTGACGGCACCATCAGCCACTTCAAGCGTCCGGTCGAACGGCCTTTCACTCGGGAGGAGCGCGACCGCGTCACGGTTCTTCTCGGCGGGATGACCGTCGCTCACGATCGCTTGATGCGGGCAGGGCTGCAGGGGCTCGGCTACCTGGCCGAGCGGGTGCCGGTGCCGGAGAAAGCCGATTTCCAGACCGGCAAGGAGTTCGGCAACAACGGTCAGTGCAACCCTACCTACTTCACTGTCGGCGCCTTGGTGAACCACCTGGTTCGGCTGCGTGACGAACGTGGGCTCTCCACCAAACAGATCCTGTCCGATTATGTCTTCGTGACTGCCGGCTCGTGCGGACCATGCCGCTTCGGCATGTATGAAACGGAGTATCGGCTGGCCCTGCGCAACGCCGGGTTCGACGGCTTCCGGGTCATCCTGTTCGACCAGACCGGGGGCAGTGAGCAGTCGACCGCCGGCGGTGGTTTCGAGGTGGGCCCCGGCCTGTTTCTGGCCCTCCTGAATGCCATCTTCATGGGCGATCTGCTGAATGCGGTCTTCTTTCACTCCCGTCCCTACGAGGTGGAGGCGGGCCGCACTGAGTGGGTCCGGGAAAAGTGCCTCGCCTTGTGTGAGGAGGCACTGCGCACGGGTGATGCCGCTGACGAGGGGGCGCGGGAGAATCCGGGCGTACTCGCACGGATCATCCAACAGATGCGCAACCCCCACTACGTGAAGGTGCTGGAGCGCTGCCGCGAGATTATCGATGCGGAGTTGGAGGTCGATTACACGCGGCCGAAGCCCATCGTCAAGATCACCGGCGAGTTCTGGGCCCAGACCACCGAGGGGGACGGCAACTTCCGCATGTTCTCCTTCCTCGAGGAGGAGGGGGCCGAAGTGCTGGTGGAACCGGTGGCCACCTGGATCGACTACACCCTGCACGATCTGCATCTCTATCTGAAGGACCGCCGCGGCGTGGTGGAGCAGCCGGTGCAGAGCGTCGACGGGATCCCCGAAAACGGCGGGGTGCGGGCGCTGGTCCGTCGGGTACGCCACTTCAGCGATCACCTGAAGAAAGAGATCGCCCTCGGCATCGGTGAGCGGGTGTTGTCGCGTGAGTATGAGCGGATGCGCGCGGCGCTGGGCGGCACGGTCCATCCGCTCGCCAATCAGCTGGAGCTGCAGCGGGTCGGCCACCCCTTCTACAACGCCCGCGCCACCGGCGGCGAGGGGTATCTGGAGGTGGCGAAGAACATCTACTACTACAACCGCGACCTGGCTCACATGACCCTTTCCCTGAAGCCGTTCGGCTGCATGCCCTCCACCCAGTCCGACGGTGCCCAGGCCGCGGTGGTGGCCAACTACCCCGAGATGATCTACCTGCCGGTGGAGACCTCCGGCGAGGGGGATGTCAACGCCTACTCACGGGTGCAGATGGCGCTCGGCGAGGCGCGGGTGCGCTGCAAGGAGGAGTTCAAGGCGGCGCTGGAGCGCAGCGGCTACCGGCTGGAGGAGGTGCGTGCCTATGTGACCGGTCACCCGGAGCTGAGGCGTCCGCTCCTCTCCTTTCCCCATGTGCGCGGGGTGGTGGGACGCGCGGCCAATTTCATTCTCCATGTCGCCTCGCTGATGGACCGCGACCCGGAGTGGGCGGCCCGCTCACTGCATCGCCCCGGTGGCGCGCAGTTGGGCAGTCCGGCCTGACGTCGGCCACATCGCACTTCCATTCCAGACGACAGGTGAGCCACTTGCACGACACCAAGGCCGGGCAGAAGGGGTGCGGCCGCAGTGCGGCCGGAACCGTCGAGATCCGTTTCCACCGCAAGACACCGGTTGCCCGTCCCGATGTTGCGCCGCAACCGTTTGCCGGCACTGAGGCCTTCCCCGCAGGCCTGCTGATTGGCCTGGACGTGGGTTCGACCACCGTCAAGGCGGTGGTGGTCGACGGCGAACGGGACCAGGTGCTGTGGCAGGACTACCAACGTCACGAGACCCGCCAGGCGGAGATGGTGCTGGCCTTCCTGGAGCGGATCGAGGCAGCCTTCCCGCAGGTACCGCGCAACGCATTCCGGCTGTTCGTCACCGGTTCCGGCGGCGGCAGCCTGGTGGGCCACATCGGCGGCAAGTTCGTGCAGGAGGTGAACGCCGTCTCCCTGGCGGTGGAGAAGCTCTACCCCGAGGTGGGCAGTGTGGTGGAACTGGGCGGGCAGGACGCCAAGATCATCATCTTCAAGGAGATCGGCGACGGGCGGGGCAAGAAGAAGATCCCCTCCATGAACGACAAGTGCGCCGGCGGCACCGGCGCGGTGATCGACAAGATCAGCGCCAAGCTGCGCATCCCCACCGGGCAGCTCTGCGAGATGGGCTACGACGGGCTGGCGCTGCACCCGGTGGCCGGCAAGTGCGGCGTGTTCGCCGAGACCGACATCAATTCGCTGCAGAAGCAGGGGGTGCCGGCGCCGGAGTTGATGGCCTCCCTGTTCGAATCCATCATTCAGCAGAACCTTTCCGTGCTCACCCGCGGCCACACCCTGCGGCCGACCGTGCTGCTGCTTGGCGGGCCCAACACCTACATCAAGGGGATGCGCGAGTGCTGGCGCCACAACATCGCCCGCATGTGGGAGGAGCGCAAGGTGGCGCTGCCCGATGATCGCCATCCGCACGACTTCGTCATCACCCCGGACAACGCCCAGTACTTCGCCGCACTGGGTGCCGTGGAGTTCGGGCGGCGCGAGGTGGAGGACGACGACACCATCGGCCTCTACCTGGGCACGGCGATCCTGCGCTGGCAGATCGAGTACGGCCGTGAGGCGGCCCGCGCCGAGGCGGGCGGCCGCGGACTCTCCTCCAGCGAGGAGGAGCTGGCCCGCTTCCGCGAGGAGTACCGCATGCCGCCCTGGGAGCCGGCCCGTTTTGAGCCCGGCGAACAGGTGGAGGCGTTCCTCGGCATCGATGGCGGCTCCACCTCCACCAAGGGGGTACTGCTCGGCACCGGCGGCGAGGTGCTGGTAAAGGCGTATCAGCTCTCCAAGGGCAATCCCATCGAGGACACCATCCAGATCATCGACAGCCTGGAGCGGCAGGTGACCGCCGCCGGGGCGCGGCTGAAGGTGCTGGGGGCCGGCACCACCGGCTACGCGAAGGACATCCTCAAGGATGTGCTGAAGGCCGATACCGCACTGGTGGAGACGGTCGCCCACACCGAGGCGTGCCTGCACTTCTATCCCGGCACCGACGTCATCGTCGATGTGGGCGGGCAGGACATCAAGCTCATCGCCCTGAAGGAGGGGCGGGTCAAGGATTTCAAGCTCAACACCCAGTGCTCGGCGGGCAACGGCTACTTCCTGCAGTCTACCGCCCAAGGCTTCGGCATCGACATCCGGGACTACGCCGATGTGGCATTCAGCGCCGAGTCGATGCCGGAATTCGGCTACGGCTGCGCCGTCTTCATGCAGTCTGATATCGTCGATTTCCAGCGCAAGGGGTGGCAGGCCAACGAGATCATGGCGGGGCTGGCCGCGGTGCTGCCGAAGAACATCTGGCTCTATGTGGCCAAGATGCCGAACCTGCCCAAGCTCGGGCGCCGGTTCGTGTTGCAGGGCGGCACCCAGTACAACCTGGCCGCAGTCAAGGCGCAGGTCGATTTCATCCGCTCCCGCTTCAAGGGCACCGGCGAGGAGTGCGAGGTGATCGTGCATCGCCACTGCGGCGAGTCCGGGGCCATCGGTGCGGCGTTGGAGGCACGGCGGCTGTGGGCCGAGCAGGGGCAGGTCACCGGATTCATCGGTGTGGAGCGGGTGCGCCGGATCCGCTACACCAGCACCCGGGGGGAGGAGACCCGCTGTTACTTCTGCAAGAACGAGTGTCTGCGTACCTTCATCGACGTGAACACCGGTGACGCGGCCGAGCTGCCCGCGGTCACCCACGCTGGTGTTGAAAAAGAGAAGAAGAAGTGGGAGTCCAAGGTGCCGCTTCCCTCCGGCCATCAGCGGCTCATTGTTGCCACCTGCGAAAAGGGCACGGTGGAGGATCTGGGGCAGATGCGGGTGATCAAGTCAGGTGTCGATGAGGCGAAGAAGCTAAACCCCAACTTTGTGGAGATCGCCGCCAAGTCGGTGTTCAAGCCGGTGGAGGTGGAGAACATCGCCGACCCGCTGCCGGGCGGGATGAAGAGCCTCATCAATCGGCGCGCCGCGCTGCGGCGGCGTGAACTGATGGCGCGACGGGACAAGGTGCGGATCGGCTTTCCGCGCATTCTCAACATGTACTCCCACGCCCCGTTTTTCATCGGCTATTTCGCTGCCCTCGGCATACCGCCCCGGAATCTGGTCTTTTCCGATTACACCGACCAGGAGCTCTACAAACGCGGCGCCAAGCGCGGCAGTATCGATCCCTGTTTCCCGAGCAAGCTCGGTATTCCGCATGTGCATGACCTGCTCTATCGGCTTCACCCGAAGAAGCCGCTTACCCACATCTTCTTCCCGATGGTGGACAGCTTCCCGACACCGCTGCACGCGGTGCAGGCCTCCAAGGCGTGTCCGACAGTCGTCGCAACCGCGGAGGCGACCTACGCCGCGTTCATCAAGGAGGGAGACCTGTTCCGGGAGAACGGAATCACCTTCAAGAAGACCTTTCTCAACCTGGATCAGCCGCGGCTCTGCGCCCGGCAGATGGCGGAGGATTGGGGCGACGAACTCGGGCTGACTGTCGAAGAGTCGTTCCGGGCAGTGCGGCAGGGGCTCAAGGCGATGGAGAGTCACTACCGGGAGTTGCGTACACGTCAGCGCACGGCACTCGACGAACTGGAGCGGGAGGACCGTGTCGGCGTGGTGCTGCTCGGGCGTCCCTATCACAACGACTCGGGCGTCAATCACGAGATCCTCGAGGAACTGCAGAAGCAGGGCTATCCCGTTTTCTGGCAGGATGCCCTGCCGATGGACGATGACCTCCTCGACCGGTTGTTCGGTCAGGAGATCGCCGCCGGCGAGATTGTCTCGCCGCTTGCCATCGATGATGTGTGGAAGAACAGCTACTCCGAGAACACCTCGCGCAAGGTGTGGGCCGCCAAGTTCACCGCCCGCCACCCCAATCTGGTTGCGATGGAGCTTTCCAGCTTCAAGTGCGGTCACGACGCGCCCATCTACACCGTGATCGAGGAGATCATCGAACGCTCGGGCACGCCGTTCTTCTGCTTCAAGGATATCGACGAAAACAAGCCGGCCGGCTCCATCAAGATCCGCACCGAGACCATCGCCTACTTTCTCCAGCGCCACCGGGAGCGGCTGCTGGCGGACGCCCGGGAGCGGGCAGGTCCAGGCCCTCTCGCCACCTCGCGGGAGCTGTTTCATCGTCCCACCGCCGAGGCCACGCCATAGTCGGAGCCTGGTTCGCTTCCCGTAGGAGCCCGGCCCTCCGGGCGAATTGCCGGAGCGCCCGTTCTCCCACGGCGGCCGGATCCTGTCGATCCGCCCGGCCGATACGGTGGCCTCTCCTGCGCGGGGCGCACCTATGCTCTTCGCCATGGGTACGTTGCCTGGAAGGTTCGAACCGTGGCTGGTGATTCGGGTGACTCAGCCGCTTGCCCTAGCCGTCTTCGCCCTCGGCGTCTGGCTCTCCTGCCGCCGCTTCCCGGAACCAGTACGACTGGCGCTATCGGGTCATCTCGGTTGCAGTCGCCACGCCACAACCCGGAGGGTTACCAATGGCTCGCGATGGCGATCGCCATAAGCCGGCTGCTGCTGTTCAGGCGGTGATTTGATCCGACGCGAACGCTTGCGGCCAGAAACTGATGGACTACTTCAGGTCTGCGACCTCCGACCGGTTGCGCCCATTTTGCTTGGCCCGGTACAACGCCTGGTCGGCCGGGCGTATCAGCTCGGCAAAGGTGAACCGATGCGCTGGCGCAGCAGTCACGCCCAGGCTGATGGTGACCACGGGGGCAACCGGCGAGGCCTCATGGGGTAGTCGCCGCTCCGCCACCGCCAGGCGCATCCCCTCGGCCAGACGGGAGGCTGTCGGCAAATCGCTCTCCAGCAGGATGACGGCGAACTCCTCTCCGCCGTAGCGCACCAGCAGATCGGTAGGGCGGCGCAGTTGTGACCGCAGTGACTCGGCGACCTGCTGCAGGCAGGCATCCCCCTGTTGGTGGCCGTAATGGTCGTTGTAGGCCTTGAAGTGATCGATATCGACCATGATGAGGGCCACCGGATGCCGGTGCCGGGCCTCACGCCGCCACTCCCGCCCGATGAACTGCTCCAGGTAGCGGCGGTTGGCGACCCCGGTCAGGGGATCGTGCAGACTCAGGCGTTCGAGCGCCTGTTGCGCCTGTTTGAGGTCGGTGATGTCCCGGTCCACGATCAGCACCGACTCCACCCGGCCGTCCGGCCCGAACTCGGGCACCTGGCGGGACTGGAAGTAGCGCTCGCCGCCCGGGGTGGGATGCCGATACTCGCGAATCTGCTCCTGGCCGCTCTCGAACACGCGCCGCAGGCTTTGCTCCCGCAGTACCACCTCACGGGGCGACACCCCCAGCTCCGCCTGCCTCTTGCCGAGAAACCACTCCCGGGGCCGGCCGGTCACCCGGCTGACTGCAGGGTTGATGTAGCGCAGGCGTTGTGAGCGGTCCACCCGGGCGATGATGTCGGGGGAACGCTCGGCCAGCGCCTCGAACTCCTGTTCGCGCCGGTTCAGCGCCTCCTCCGCGTGCTTGCGCTCGGTAATATCGGTCACGCCTGCCAGTGCGCCGCGGTAGCGGCCACGCTCGTCGTAAAGCGGGGCGGTGACGATATGGGTCCAGATCGGCCCACCGCCCTTGCGCTGGAACTCGAAATCATACTCCGCCCGGTGACCGGCGCGCCCCCGGGTCAGGTTCTGCCTGGCCACGGCAACCGCCTCCGGGCTCATGAAGCTGTAGAGACTCCTCCCCAGCATCTCCTCGGCCCGATAGTTGAGCATCTCCGCCATCCGGCCGTTGACAAAGGTGGTGTTTTCCTCCTCGTCGATGAGCCAGATTCCCTCATAGAGGTTTTCCACCAGCGCACGGTATTTGTGTTCGCTCGCGCGCAACGCCTCTTCCGCCCGCTTACGCTCAGTGATGTCGCGACTGATGGCGAGCACGGTCGCCGCCCGGCCATTGGGGTCCACCTCCGGCACCAGCCGCGAATCGAACACCCGTTCACCGTTCGGTGTCGGCAGCACCGCCTCCATGGACTGTGGCTCACCGGTCGCGAACACCTCTTCGAGCTGGCGATCCAGTCGGTCGGCCAGCTCGGACGGCAGTCCCAGTTCGCGGTTGGTCCTGCCCAGAATCGCGCTGCGGGGGCGTCCCAAAACCGCCTCCAGGGCGGGGTTGGCATAGATCCGTCGCAGGTTTCGGTCGAAGCGGACAATCACGTCGATCGAGTTCTCCGCCAGGGTGCGGAACTCCTGCTCCCGCCGCCGCGTCTCCGCCAGCCGCCGGCGCTCGGTGATCTCCTCCGCCACCACCCCGATGCCGTGCACACCGCCGCCGTTGTCCCTCAGCGGCCAGAACTGGTTGATCCAGGTCCGCTGTACACCCGGTTGCGCCGGGGTTTCGGCGCTGGCCTCGAAGTCGAGCACCGGCTCGCCGCTCCCCAGCACGTGACGAAGCATGGGCTCGACACGGGGTGCCAGATTGGGGATGACCTCACGCACCGTTCTGCCGATGTGATCCACGGCGGCAACACCATTGATCTCCGCCAGGCGCTCGTTGACCCGGAGGAAGCGCAGCTGGGTATCAAGGACGCACAGGCCGATGGGGGCGGTGCGGTAGATCAGCTCGAGCTGTGCCGCCTCCTGATGGTAGCGGGCTTCGCTCTCGCGCAGGGCCGCTTCCGTGCGCCTTGCCTCCGTCACATCCAGTCCCACCCCGAAGTTGGCCACCGGCCGGCCTTCCGGGTCGTATTCGATCTCCCCCAGGATGCGCACCTGGTGCTCTTCGCCCTGGATGTTGAAGGCCCGGAACTCCGCTTCGTACGGTGAACGGTTCCTGACGGCCGCCATCACCGCCCGGACCACCGCGGGACGGTCATCCGGATGTACGAACTCGTAGATCTCTCCGGTGACCCGCTGCTGCGCTTCGGCCGGAAAGCCGAGGAGGTTGGCCATTCCCTCCGACCACAGAACCCGGCCGGTACGCATGTCCGAATCCCAGTAGCCGATGCGGGCCAGTTGCTCCGCCCGCGCCATCTGCGCAGTACGGCGGCGTAATGTGAAGACCGCCTCCTCCAACTCACGGGTCAGTCGCTCGCGCTCGGCCTCGGCGCGGGTGCGCTCGTCGACAAGTTGGGTGCGGCAAGCCGCGAGTTCTTCGCGCACCGTACGGAGCACCTGCTCCAGAGCCCTGTTGTCCGCCTCCTTCTCGCTTCCTTCGTCCATGAAGGGAAGGCTCCCGAAAAGCCGCCGTTGTCGCGGCAAGCCGTGGCGCCACGATATAAAGATGTATGTATGGAGCAAAGAATAGGTGGAGAGACCGGGGGATGAAAAAGCAGGAGGCCGCCCATTGGCGGCCATCCGGTTTCGAACGAAGTTGGTGGTGGGGCGGCAGCCGGCACCAAGCCACTGTTGAAAGTACGGAATCGAAGCGTCGTGGGCCGATGTGAATGGCTGCGGGTCAGGTGGATAGCGCGGACTGGTTGCCTTCGCACTGCGGACCGTCAAGCGGTTTTCGTTCTGGATCGGTCACCGATAGCGCCGCCAAACCCTGTCGGTAAGTCCGGTTCGATTCGATTCCGAAAACCGGAATCGAATTGACCTACCTGCCCGGTAGTTCCGTGCCGCGACTCATTATTTCGATATAGCCCCCATAGCTGAACAGGCGGTTGCGCTTCTGCGCGGTGAGTTCCTTGACGATCCCGAGTTGCTCCAGGTGGCCGAGCGCCTTGTTGACCGTGGCCGGGGTGATGCCGGTCTTCTCGACCAGTGAGCCCGAGGTGGCGATAGGATGCTCCATGAGTGCCCGGTGGACCTGCAGGGTGGATGCCGCCGCCCGGCCCAGTCCGCTGATCTTGTCACGATCCCGGTTCGACAGGTCGAGGAGTTGCTGTGCGGTTTCCACTGCCTGAGTGGCGGTGACGATGACCGCCTCGGCGAAAAAGTCGAGCCAGGCTTCCCAGTCGCCGGTCAGGCGCACGTTGTCGAGCAGCTCGTAGTAATACTGCCGGTGCGTCTTGAAGTAGAGGCTGAGGTAGAGCATCGGCTCTCTTAGCACCTTCTGCTCGCATAAGAGCAGCGTGATCAGCAGACGCCCCAGACGGCCGTTACCGTCGAGGAACGGGTGGATCGTCTCGAACTGCACATGGGCCAGTGCTGCCTTGAGCAGCACCGGGGTCGGCTCCGGCTGGTCATGCAGGAAGAGCTCCAGCTTGCTCATGCACTCCAGAAGCTCTTCAGCCGGAGGCGGAACAAAAGCCGCATTGCCCGGGCGGGTGCCGCCGATCCAGTTCTGGCTGCGCCGGAACTCTCCCGGGGTTTGATTGCTGCCCCGCCCCTTGGTCAGCAGCACGCCGTGGACCTCGCGGAAGAGCCGCAACGACAGCGGCAGGCCTTCTTCCAGCAGGTGGAGGCCGTGGTCGAGGGCCGCGACATAGTTGCTGACCTCCCGCACGTCATCCAGCGGGACGCCCGGCTCCTGATCCAGCTCGAACAGCAGCAAGTCCGGCAGGGACGACTGGGTCCCCTCGATCATGGAGGAGAGGACCGCCTCCTTGCGGACATACATGTAGAGGAACAGCGAGGTGTCAGGAAGCAGGGTCGAAACGCTGTCCAGCCGCCCGAGCGCCAGCAGCGCCTGGTCGAACTTACCGCGCAGCTCCGGCGTCCAGTCGATGGGCGGACTCGGCGGCAGCGGCGCGGGCACGAAGGCCTGGGCCTTCTCGCCCATCGTCGATATGGTCACGTATCTGCCTTGGAGCTCCCGCTTCATCGGGCCCGCCTCGAACCTAAAATAAGATGCGTCGTTATTTTAACTTAACAGCCCATCCTAAAATAGGCTCTAGGCCGTGAGGTTGGTTGCCGACACGCCAGTGTAGGCATGTGGGGGCGGTGCGATTTTCTTCCGTGGCGCAATATGGCGCAATAAAAGGAATTGTGATCTCGGCGCCAGCCTTGCGCTTGTCGAGAAAGTCCGCCCACTGCTGCATCATCTTGCGCCGCTCGGGCAGGTGCGCGGTGCGGTTGTAAACGCGCCCGTTGGGTTCGCGCACGGCGTGGGCCAAACTGGTGTTCGATGTAGTCGGGGCGCACGCCAGGAGAGCCGCTTCTCCTTGCCGTCGAAGCGGTACTTGAGCCGCCACCACTTCCCGCCGGCGGGGGAGACTTCCAGATAAAGCCCGCGCTCGTCGAACAGCTTGATCGTCTTCTCGCCGGGCTTGGCGTTACGGATGGCAGTATCGGTCAGCGGCATGGGGGCAACTCCCTGTAGGGGCAACTCACTTGCCCCCAAGGTTGCCCCCACTTGCCCCGGATGTGAATGGACAGTGTTGCCCCTTCCTGGACGGAAAACGCAAAGAAAAAGCCCTCAGTTACGCGGGCTTCGGGGGATGTTTCTGGAACTGCTTGGGTGTTGAAATGGTGGAGGCGGCGGGAATCGAACCCGCGTCCGCAAGACCTAGACCATCGGCTCTACATGCTTAGCCAGTCTATTTTGTTTAGCCGGCGACTGCCCGACGGGCAGGGCGTGTCGACAGCGAGTCCGGTAAGGTTTTAACGGGTCGGCCCCGGACGAGCTTTCCCGCGATCTTGTGAGAGTCGACCCCCGGTTCCCGGGTGCACAAGCACAGGCCCGGCCGGAGGGCACCCTACTGGGTATTAAGCAGCGAGTGCGTAGTTGTCGTCGTTGGCAACTATATGATTGCAGATGGATTAACGAGGAAATCTGCATCCTCGGCATGCACCTCAGGCTTCGTGACCCACGTCGAATCCAGGTCGCCCCCGAAGTAATCTCATTGACAGTCTAAACGGGCTGGGGTTCCGTGTCTAACAGGATGTTGAAAAACGGTTTTCTTACCCTTTTTCAACACGCCGCGCCCGGTACATGCCCGTGCGCGTCTACGACGAATCAATCACTTGCGTGTTCGATTCGCGTGCGGGGCATCCGTGCCCCGCGTTAGCAGGCTGTTTTTCAACAGCCTGCCAAGTAATCCTTCCGGGCCAAGTCCATCAGGCTGTCAGCCCTTCAGCAGTCGCTCCTTCTCGCGCTGCCAGTCGCGGTCCCGCTCGGTGGCCCGTTTGTCGTGCGCCTGCTTGCCTTTGGCGAGGCCGATCTCCACCTTGGCGCGGCCGGCCTTCCAGTACATGGCGAGCGGCACCAGGGCGTAGCCCTTGCGCTCGACGGCACCGATCAGCTGATCCAGTTCATGGCGGTGCAGGAGCAGTTTGCGGGTACGGGTCGGATCCGGTGTGATGTGGGTGGAGGCGGTGGGCAGGGGCGTGATGAGGCCGCCGAGCAGCCACGCCTCGTTGTCCTTGATCAGGACGTAGCTGTCCCGCAGCTGCACCCGACCGGCGCGCAGGCTTTTTACCTCCCACCCCTCCAGCACCAGGCCCGCCTCGAAGCGCTCCTCGATAAAGAAGTCGTGGCGTGCCTTCTTGTTGAGGGCGATGGTGCTCGAGCCGCTGCCGCTCTCTTTCTTCTTCTTGCTCTTGGCCATGGGCGGGCATTATAGGTGAATCGCCATCGCTTCGCGTGAAGTTGAGGCGGTGGCCCATTTCACGGACAATCGGTAGCCAAATCAAAACAGTTGAACCGCAGAGGGCGCGGAGGGCGCAGAGGGAAAGCTGTCATGCAGGGGCTGATTTCCCCGGAGCCTGGCCGTGATCCCTCTGCGACCTCTGTGTCCTCTGCGGTGAATGGGTTTGTTTGTGGATCTGATGAGATCCGGAGGGGAGCATGTCTGAGCGCCGCGAATCGATTCACGGGCAGTGGTCATCCCGCTGGGCCTTCATCCTGGCGGCGACCGGTTCGGCGGTTGGGCTGGGCAATATCTGGAAGTTCCCCTACATCACCGGCGAGAACGGCGGCGGCGCCTTCGTGCTGGTCTACCTGCTCTGTATCGCGGTGGTCGGCGTCCCCATCATGATCGCGGAGATCCTGCTCGGCCGTCGCGGCCGTCGCAGTCCCATCAACACCATGCGCTACCTGGCCAAATCGGAAGGGCGCGCGTCGGTGTGGCAGTACCTTGGCTGGGCCGGGGTGGTTGCGGGGTTTCTGATCCTTTCCTACTACAGCGTCATCGCCGGCTGGGCGGTGGCCTACTTCTTTCGCACCGCAACCGGTGTCTTCGACGGGGTGACCGTCGACGGCGTTTCGGCGATTTTCAGCAGTTTCACCGCCGACCCGGAACGGCTGCTCGCCTGGCATACGGTGTTCATGGTGATGACCATGGCGGTGGTCTCGCGCGGGGTACGCAGCGGCCTGGAGAAGGCGGTGCGCTTCCTGATGCCGGCGCTGTTCGTTTTGCTGTTGATCCTGGTCGGCTATGCAATGAACACCGGCTCCTTCGGTGACGGCCTCGCCTTTCTGTTCACTCCCGATTTCGCCGCCCTCAGCGCCAACGGTGTGCTCATCGCCATGGGGCACGCCTTCTTCACCCTGAGTCTCGGTATGGGCGCCATCATGGTGTACGGCTCCTACCTGCCCCAGAACGCCTCCATCGGCAGGACCACCCTCACTATCGCCGCCGCAGATACCATGGTGGCGCTGCTCGCCGGGATGGCCATCTTCCCCATCGTCATGGCTCACAGCATGGAGCCGGGTGCCGGGCCGGGGCTCATCTTCCAGACCCTGCCGATCGCCTTCGGTCAGATGCCGGGCGGCAGTTTCTTCGGTGCACTGTTCTTCCTGCTGCTGGTGTTTGCCGCCTGGACCTCCGCCATCTCGCTGATTGAACCCCTGGTCGCCTATCTGGTCGAGAACATCGGGACCACGCGCCTGAGGGCGGCCGTCTGGTGCGGTCTCGGTGCCTGGGTGCTGGGGGTGGGGAGTGTGCTGTCGTTCAACCTCTGGTCCGGCGAGGAGTATCAGCTGTTCGGCCTCACCTTCTTCGATGCCCTGGACTACCTGACGGCCAACATCATGTTGCCGCTCGGCGGCCTGCTAATCGCGCTGTTTGCGGCCTGGGCCATGCGGCGCGAGTCACTGCTGGACGAGCTACAGATGACTGATGGTGCCGTGTTCGGCATTTGGCGTTTTTTGGTTCGCTACATCACGCCGGTTGCGGTTATCCTGATCTTCCTCAACGTGATTGGCGTCATCGACCTGACGGGCCGGTAACTTCGTGACCACCATTAATCGCAGCGCCCTGCTGCCGTATACCGCGCAACAGATGTTCGATCTGGTGAACGACATCGAGCGCTATCCCGATTTTCTGCCATGGTGCCGGTCCGCCGAGGTGACCTCGAGCGAGCCGGACCGGATCTGCGCCAGTATCGAGATCGCCCACGGCAGCCTGCACAAGAGCTTTACCACCTGTAACCGCCTGCAATCCGGGAAGATGATCGAGATGCGCCTGGAGCGCGGACCGTTCAAACACCTGGAGGGGTTCTGGCGCTTCGAGGAGTTGGGGGAGTGCGCCTGCAAGGTGAATCTGGATCTGGAGTTTGAATTCTCCAACCGGCTGATCGGTATGGCGCTCGGGCCCATCTTCACACAAATCACCTCCAGTCTGGTGGATGCGTTCTCCAAGCGCGCGGTCGAGGTCTATGGGCGTGAGTGAGCAACCGGTTTCCCCGGCACGGGCGGGCGCGAAGCGCTTTCGGGTGGAGGTGGCCTACGCTCTGCCGGGACGGCAACTTGTTGTTCCGGTGGAGGTGGAGGAGGGGACCACTGCCCGGGAGGCGGTGGAGCGCTCCGGACTACTCGATGAGTTCCCCGAGATCGACCTCGCTGCCAGCAAACTCGGCATCTTCGGGAAACTGACCAAGCCGGACCAGCCGCTACGTGCGCGGGACCGGGTGGAGATCTACCGGCCGCTCATCGCCGACCCCAAGGAGGTGCGCAAACAGCGCGCCGCCGCCGGCAAGAAGATGAGCAAGGGCGGCGGCGAGGCGGAGGAGGCATAGGATTCCGGCAAACTGGCCGAATTCCCATCACGTCTCCCCAGTCCCAAAGCGGCTTCGCCGCTGTTCGCCCGGGGGGCCGGGCTCCTACGCGTCACTCCTGACCCCTCGCTTCTCAGGGCGTAGGGCGGATTAGCGTCAGCGTAATCCGCCGGGTGCCAGCTTTGGCTGATCCCTTGGCGGTCTCTGCGTGCTCTGCGAGAGAAATCCCGTTAGCGGAATGGTCACAACCAGGGCCAGGAGAAGAAGCTCTTGCGCTCTTCCCGCTTCGCCAGCGCCCGCAGGTTGTCGGCGTTCGGCGGGATCGGACCCTTCCGCTCCATCCGCTCCAGCCTGCCGGCCTGGTCGAACCAGAGAGTGGCGTGGTACTGCTCGCGCTCGTCACGGCCCGGCTTGAAGCTGTAGTAGTAGTCCCAGCGCTCCTTGTGGAAGGGATCGAGCAGCAGCGGGCTGCCCATCACGAACTGGACCTGCTGCTGGTCCATGCCGATGCGCAGGCTGTCCAGCTTCTCCTCGGTGAGCACGGTCCCCTGATGGATATCGAGCTTGTGGGGGGCGCAGCCGGTCATTAAGGCCGTGGCGGCCAGGATCGAAATGAAAATGTGTCGCATTATCTTCAACTGCCCTCTTTCGTTATAATCATACCCTTGAGAAGGCGCGACTGGACAGAGTGAGATCGCCATGGGTACACAGGAATTGCGCAAGGCCGGACTGAAGGCGACCCTGCCGCGGCTCAAGATTCTCGATATTCTGGAGCGCAACAGCTCCCGGCACATGAGTGCGGAGGATGTCTACAAGGCCTTGCTCGATTCCGGGGAGGACGTCGGTCTCGCCACCGTCTACCGTGTGCTGACCCAGTTCGAGTCCGCCGGGCTGGTCGCCCGGCACCACTTCGAGGGCGGCACCTCGGTCTTCGAGCTCGACGAGGGCACCCATCACGACCATCTGCTCTGCGTCAAATGCGGTCGGGTGGAGGAGTTTGTCGACGAGGTGATCGAAAAACGCCAGAAGGCAATCGCTGCCGACCACGGTTTCACCATCACCGACCACAGCCTCTATATCTATGGGGTCTGCTCCGACTGCCAGGAATAACCGGGAGGGTACTCCGCCGGGTGAAGGGGTCACCCTCGTCACTTCTTCTTACCCTTAACCGCTTTTTTCTGCGACCTTTCCATCATCTCCCGTGCGTGCTGCAGGGTGCTGTCGGTCATCTCGATGCCGCCCAGCATCCGCGCCAGTTCCTCCACCCGTTGCTCCCCCTCCACCACCGCCACCTGCGTGCGGGTGGTGCCGTTGGTAACCCGCTTGGTGATACGGAAGTGGTGGTTTCCGAGCGCCGCCACCTGCGGCTGGTGGGTGACGCAGAGCACCTGCCGGTGACCGCCCAGCTGCCGGAGCTTGATGCCGACCCGTTCGGCGACGCCGCCACCGACCCCCACATCCACCTCGTCGAACACCAGGGTGGGGATGCCCTCCCGGTCGGCGGTGATCACCTGGATGGCGAGGCTGATGCGGGAGAGTTCGCCGCCGGAGGCGACTCGACTCAGCGGACGCGGCGGCTGGCCGGGGTTGGCGCTGACCAGGAACTCGACCCGTTCGTTGCCGAAGCGCGCCGGCTCCGGATCCTGCTGGGGCGAGAGCTCGACCTGGAACACCCCCTCCTTCATCCCCAGATCGCACATGTTCGTGGTGACGGCGGAGGCCAGGCGGTCTGCCGCCCTGGTGCGGCTTTCCGTGAGCTTTTCCGCCGCCCTGGCGTACTCCTTCTCCACGTGTGCAAGGGCATCCCGCAGGCCGTCGATCCGGGCGTCCGCCGACTCCAGTGAACCCAGTTCGGCCTGCAACTGCTCGGTCCGGGCGGGGAGTTCCTCTGGCGCTGTGCGATGTTTGCGGGCGAGGGTCTGTACGGCGGCAATTCGTTCCTCCACCCAGGCAAGCCGACCCGGATCCAGCTCCGCATCGGCCAGGTAGTGGCGCAGCGAGGCGGAACCCTCATCGATCTGGATGCGTGCCCCGTCCAGCAGGTCCGCCATGGGGCGGAAGGCGGAATCGAACGCTTCCAGCTCCCGCAGGTTGCCCAGGGCCCGATTGAGCAGTGCCAGCGCGGAGATCTCCTCCCCTTCGTACAGGAGCTCCAGCGACTCCCGGCCACCCTCCAGCAGGCGGCTGGCGTTGGCCAGACGCCGGTGCTCCTCCTCCAGCGCGTCCACCTCACCCTCGCCGAGGGCCAGCGCCTCCAGTTCAGCTACCTGGAAACGGAGCAGATCGAGCCGTTCATCCCGTTCCTGTGCGGCACGCTGCAGCCCCTGGTACTCACGGGTCAGCTCATGCCAGCGGTGGCTGGTCTCGGCCACGGTGGCCAGCAGATCGCCATGGCCGGCGAAGGTGTCCAGCAGGTTCCGCTGTTCATCCCGGCGCAACAGGGACTGGTGGGCATGCTGTCCGTGGATATCCACCAACTGTTCGCCAAGTTCCTTCAAACCCTGGATCGGGACCGGCTGACCGTTGACGTAGGCGCGGGAGCGGCCGTCCGCTCCCAGCGTGCGCCGGATGATGCACTCGCCGTCCGCTTCCAGTTCACGTTCAGCCAGCCAGCTGGACACCCCCGGGGTGCCGGTGGTGTCGAACGTGACACTCACCTCGGCCCGGTCGCAATCGGTACGCAGCAGGGCGGAGTCGGCCCGATCGCCGAGGGCGAGCCCGAGGGCGTCGAGCAGGATGGATTTGCCGGCGCCGGTCTCGCCGGTCAGGACGATCATGCCGGGGCCGAGTTCCAACTCCAGCTCATCGACAATCGCGAAGTTGCGGATGTGCAGATGGGTCAGCATGCGCCGGCGGGTAAGGCTCAGCCCCAGTTGAGCTTGGCGCGGAGGACGTGGAAGTGATCGTGCCCGACCGGATGAATGAGCCGGATGCGATTGTCCTTCTTGCGGATGTGGATGTGGTCGCCCGCCACCAGGCCCAGGTTGATCTGGCCGTCACAGGTGACCTGGGCATGGGACTGCCCGTAGTGATCGCCCACCACGATCTCGATGTGGGAGTCGCCATCGACCACGATCGGCCGGTTGCTCATGGTATGGGGGCAGATGGGCACCAGCACGATGGCATTCAGGGTCGGATGCAGGATCGGCCCCCCGCCGGAGAGGGCATAGGCGGTGGAGCCGGTCGGGGTGGAGACAATCAGTCCGTCGGCGCGCGTCGTGTTGACGAAACCGCCGTTGACGTAGGAGTCCAGTCCGATCATGCGGGCCACGTCCCACTTGTGGATCACCACGTCATTGAGGGCATCGCTTTCGTTGATGTGCTCGCCTTCACGGACGATGGTGCAGTGAAGGAGAAAACGCTCCTCCTCCTGGTACTTGCCCTGCAGCACCTCACCGACCTTGAGCTCAAGCTCGGCGGGGGAGATGTCGGTCAGAAAGCCGAGGCGGCCAAGGTTGATTCCGAGCAGGGCAGGGGCGGGGGCTATCGCCGCGAGGGATCGGGCGGCGTTGAGCAGGGTGCCGTCACCGCCGACCACGACCGTCAGGTCGCACTCACTGGCGAGCTGCTCCCGGTCCGCCACCCTCAGGTCATGCTCGCCCCACACCTGGGCGGTGGCCTCGTCGAGCAGCACTTCGCAGCCCTGATCGCGCAGGAAGGTGGCGAGCGTGGACAGCGTATCGCCGACCCCCGGGTCGGCGTACTTTCCAATGAGTCCGATTTGTTGGAAGTTTCCCGCCATTGCCTTCTCCAGAGAGGGCGGAAGGTTATCACGTCGCCGGCTGGGTCGCCTACGGGCACTTGCTTCGGTGAAGGGTGAAGGGTGACGGAGGATGCAGGAGGCGTGATTCTGCTACCCCGGTTCACGTGTTGCGTGATCGGTCGCCTTGACACCCCTTCGTCCGATTGATTATGTTCCTTGGCACTCGGCAACGTTGAGTGCCAACGGGTCCTTTCACATCCCCATGTCCAGAAACCCACACCGAACCGAAGCCCCCGAGACCCTGGGCGGCCTTAGCGATCGTGGCCAGCGGCTGTTGAAGGTTCTGGTGGAGCGGTACATCCGCGACGGCCAGCCGGTCGGCTCGCGGACCCTCTCGCGCGACCTCCATCAGGAGCTGAGTGCGGCCAGCATCCGCAACGTCATGGCGGATCTGGAGGAGATGGGGCTGGTCGCCTCGCCGCACACCTCGGCCGGGCGGGTGCCGACGGTGCGCGGTTACCGCCTGTTCGTCGATTCACTGCTGACCATCAAACCCCTGCACGAGGGGGAGTTGAACTCCCTGAAGTCCCAGCTGTTGCCGGGGGGGGATCGGCAACTGGTCCTCAAGACCGCCTCATCGCTGCTGTCGGAAATCACCGCTATGGCGGGCCTGGTGACACTGCCGCGGCGGGAGCAGGTGGCGCTACGCCATATCGAATTCCTGCCCCTCTCCAACAACCGGGTGCTGGTGATCCTGGTGATCAACGAGCAGGAGGTACAGAACCGGATCATCCACCCATCCCGACAGTACAGCGAGTCGGAACTCCAGCAGGCCTCCAACTACCTGAACCGGGAGTTCGCGGGGAAGAGCATGGATGAGGTCCGCCGCGTGTTGCTGCGGGAGATGCAGGAGGCGCGGGAGGAGATGAACCAGCTGATGGCGGCCGCCATTGAAATGGCCAGCCAGGTGTTCACGGAGGAGGTCCCGGACAGCGCCGAAGAGGACTACGTGCTCGCGGGGCAGACCAACCTGATGGGCTACGCCGAAATGGCCGACGTGGGGAAGCTGCGGCGGCTGTTCGACGCCTTCACCCGTAAACAGGACATTTTGCACCTGCTCGACCACTCGCTGGGCGCCGAGGGGATCCAGATCTTCATCGGCGAGGAGTCCGGCTATTCGGTGCTGGACGAGTGCAGCGTGGTGACCTCCCCCTACACCTGCGAGGGGCAGGTGGTCGGTGTGCTCGGGGTTATCGGCCCGACCCGCATGGCCTACGACCGGGTTATCCCTATTGTTGACGTCACGGCAAGGCTGCTCAGCGCGGCCTTGAATCAGGCCCACTGATCCCCCATATGTGAGGCAGCCGCGGGCTCTACAGCCCGGGGGATTCGTTTATACACGGGGTGTGGAGAGATCATGAGCGAAGAGAACAAGTCGCCCGAAAAGAGTGAAGAGCAGGCCGCGGAGGCCGCTGCCGGCCCTGGCCCTGAGGCCGGGGGCCAGCCGAACGAGCTGGAGCTGCTGCTGGAGGATGCGCGCACCAAGGCGGACGAGCACTGGAACCAGATCCTGCGCCTCCAGGCAGAACTGGAGAACACCCGCCGCCGCGCCGAGCGGGACGTGGAGAACGCCCACAAGTACGCCCTGGAGAAGTTCGCCATGGAGCTGCTGCCGGTGAAGGACAGCCTGGAGATGGGGCTGGCGGCGGCCACCGGCGACGAGGAAGCGGTTGCCAAGCTGCGCGAGGGGACCGAACTCACCCTGAAGATGCTGACCGCCGCCATGGAGCGCTTCGGCATTCGCGAGGTGAACCCGGCGGGTGAACCCTTCAATCCCGAATTCCACCAGGCGATGTCCATGCAGGAGTCCGCCGACAAGCCGGCCAACACTGTGCTTTTCGTGATGCAGAGGGGGTATCTGTTGAACGAGCGCCTGCTGCGCCCGGCCATGGTGATGGTGTCCAAGGCCCCCAGCGACGGGGCGGGTGGCGAGTTCGGCGGCCGGATCGACGAAGAGGCTTGATTCTGGACGCAAAGCCCCCATCTTGCCTGTAGAAATTATTGGGCCGCGCGGCGGCACACTATCGAACCGGAGAGAGCGTTATGGGAAAGATTATCGGCATCGACCTGGGTACCACCAACTCCTGCGTGGCAGTGATGGAAGGTGGCAAGGCCCGTGTCATCGAGAACAGTGAGGGTGATCGCACCACCCCGTCCATCGTCGCCTACAGCAAGGACGATGACGAGGTGCTGGTCGGTGCCTCGGCCAAGCGCCAGGCGGTGACCAACCCGGAGAACACCCTGTTCGCCATCAAGCGGCTGATCGGCCGCCGTTTTAATGAAGAGGTCGTGCAGCGCGACATCAAGCTGGTGCCCTACAAGATCGTCAAGGCGGACAACGGCGACGCCTGGGTCGAGGTGAAGGGCAAGAAGATGGCCTCGCCGGAGATCTCGGCCAAGGTGCTGCAGAAGATGAAGAAGACCGCCGAGGACTATCTCGGCGAGACCATCACCGAAGCGGTGATCACCGTTCCGGCCTACTTCAACGACTCCCAGCGCCAGGCCACCAAGGACGCCGGGCGGATCGCCGGGCTGGAGGTGAAGCGCATCATCAACGAGCCCACGGCGGCGGCGCTCGCCTACGGCATGGACAAGAAGGGCGGAGACCGCAAGGTTGCCGTCTACGACCTGGGTGGCGGCACCTTCGACATCTCCATCATCGAGATCGCGGAGATCGAGGGTGAGCACCAGTTCGAGGTGCTCTCGACCAACGGGGATACCTTCCTCGGTGGCGAGGACTTCGACATGCGCATCATCGACTACCTGGCGGATGAATTCAAAAAGGACCAGGGCATCGACCTGCGCGGCGACCCGCTTGCCATGCAGCGGCTGAAGGAGGCGGCGGAGAAGGCCAAGATCGAACTCTCCTCCAGCCAGCAGACCGATGTGAATCTGCCCTACGTCACGGCGGATGCCAGCGGCCCCAAGCACCTGAACATCAAGATGACCCGGGCCAAGCTGGAGTCGCTGGTGGAGGATCTGGTCAAGCGCACCATCGAACCTTGCAAGCTGGCGCTCAAGGATGCCGGGCTTACGGCGTCCGAGGTGGACGAGGTGATCCTGGTCGGCGGCCAGATCCGCATGCCTCTGGTGCAGGAAGCGGTAAAGAACTTCTTTGGCAAGGAGCCGCGCAAGGACGTCAATCCGGATGAAGCGGTCGCCGTCGGCGCCGCCATTCAGGGTGGTGTGCTCGGTGGTGAGGTCAAGGATGTTCTGTTGCTCGACGTCACCCCGCTCTCCCTGGGCATCGAGACCCTGGGCGGCGTGATGACCAAGCTTATCGACCGTAACACCACGATTCCGACCAAGGCCAATCAGGTGTTCTCCACGGCGGAGGATAACCAGACCGCAGTAACGGTCCATGTGCTACAGGGCGAACGCGAACGGGCTGTGGACAACAAGTCGCTGGGTCGCTTCGATCTGACCGACATTCCTCCGGCCCCCCGTGGCGTGCCGCAGGTGGAGGTCACTCTGGATATCGACGCCAACGGTATCCTGCATGTCTCCGCCAAGGACAAGGGGACCGGCAAGGAACAGAAGATCATCATCAAGGCCTCCTCCGGTCTGTCCGACGAAGAGGTCGATCAGATGGTCAAGGACGCCGAGGCGCACAAGGCGGAAGATCAGAAGTTCCACGAAATGATTGCTGCCCGCAATCAGGCGGACAACATGATTCACGCCACCCGCAAGTCCATGGATGAGTTGCAGGACAAGCTGGAGCCGGGCGAGAAGGAGCAGATCGAGAGCGCCATCACGGAGCTCGAAGAGGCGATGAAGGGCGACGACAAGGATGCCATCGACGCCAAGACCCAGGCACTCGCCGAGGCCTCCGGCAAAATGGCGGAGCGGCTCTACGCCCAAGAGGGGGCGGCGGGCGGCGAGGCCGGTCCCTCCTCCGAGGAGGCCGCCAAGGAGGCGGGCCGCGAGGATGTGGTGGATGCCGAGTTCGAAGAGGTTCGCGAAGAGAAGAAGTAAACTTCGCATTTGCATCAACGTAAGCGGCAGGCGGGGCACCCCGCCTGCCGCGGTTTGGTTTCGGGGTGGCAGGTTTTTTCCCCGTTCACGCCGGAGCGGCACCTTGACCCAACAGCGGGGTCAGATGTCGGAATCGGTGTTTAGTCGGGACAGATAATTCGATGGCGAAGCAGGACTACTACGAACTTTTGGGATTGCAGCGCAACGCGACGGAGGCCGAGATCAAGAAGGCCTTCAAACGGATGGCGATGAAGTACCACCCGGACCGCAATCCCGATGACGCCACGGCGGAGGAGAAGTTCAAGGAGGCCAAAGAGGCCTACGACATCCTGTCCGACCCGCAGAAGCGGGCCGCCTACGACCAGTTCGGACACGCCGGGGTGGACCCCTCCGCGGCGGCCGGGGCCGGCGGGTTCGGTGGCGGTGCCAGTTTCTCGGATATCTTCGGTGACGTCTTCGGCGACATCTTCGGCGGCGGCCGCGGTGGTGCCGGCGGTTCGCGGGTGTTCCGCGGGGCCGACCTGCGCTACAACCTGGAGCTGAACCTGGAGGAGGCGGTCGCCGGCACCACGGTCAAGATCCGGGTGCCGACCATGACCCCCTGCGAGGAGTGCGGCGGTTCCGGGGCCCGCAAGGGCACGCGCCCGACCACCTGTTCCACCTGTCACGGCCACGGCCAGGTACGGATTCAGCAGGGCTTCTTCTCTCTGCAGCAGACCTGTCCCCGTTGCCGCGGCAGCGGCACCATCATCGCCGATCCGTGTCCTGCCTGCCGGGGCGAAGGGCGGGTGCAGCAGCAGAAGACCCTGTCGGTCAAGGTGCCGGCCGGTGTCGACAGCGGCGACCGTATCCGGCTGGCCGGCGAGGGGGAGGCGGGGGAGAACGGCGGACCACCCGGCGATCTCTACGTGCAGATCCATGTGCGTGACCACGCCATCTTCAAGCGGCAGGAGAACGACCTCTACTGTGAGGTGCCGATCGGATTTACCGCCGCAGCCCTCGGCGGCGAGCTGGATGTGCCGACGCTGGACGGGCGGGTCAAGCTCAAGATTCCGGCCGAGACCCAGACCGGACGTCTGTTCCGCCTGCGCGGCAAGGGGGTGAAGTCGGTGCGGGGCGGCACCGTCGGCGATCTGCTGTGTCGTGTGGTGGTGGAGACCCCGGTCAATCTCAGCGCCCGCCAGAAAGAGCTGCTTGAGGAGCTCAACAAGAGCATGCAGGATGGCGGCACCCGCCACAGTCCCAAGGCTGACTCCTGGCTGGACGGGGTGAAGAAGTTCTTCGAAGATATGAAGTTCTGAACCGGGTAGCGGATTCCGTCGCTCCTGTGAATCGGGGCTCGCCTTCGTAGGCGGAGGACGCGAATCGGGTGAATGGGGCGACCTGCCCCGCGGGGACACCAAGGGGGATCGTCATGGGATTCAAACTGCCGCGCTTTTCTCTCCGCGACGGAATCGACGGCGGGCGCCGCCGCCTGTTGGGCGCACTGGTCGCAGGGGGAGGGCTCGCCACCCTGAGCGGCCGTAGGGCGAGCGCCCAGGCGGACGAATCGTTCGATGACATGCGGTTTCCCGGGGACCCGCCGGACCATAAGGTGGTCTACCAGTTCAACAAGGGTGACCAGGAGTACCATCAGGCGGTGCTCTTCTCCGTAGGCGCCGTGATGCGCGAGTACGGCGATGCGGCCCACATCGTGGTCACCTGCTTCGGCCCCGGTATTCACATCCTGGCGAAGAATCCGCAGCGCGAGGTGAGCGAAGAGATAAAAATGCGGGTCTCCAGCCTTGCCCAGTACGGGGTTGAATTCCACGCCTGCGGCAACACCATGAAGGCATTGAACTGGACGGAGGGGGATATCCTGCCCTTCGCCAAGGTGGTCGAGGTCGGGGCGGTGGACCTCATGCTCCTCCAGGAGGAGGGGTACTCCTACATCAGCTGGTAGCATAAAGATTGTTAAGGGTTAACCATGAAGAGTGAAAGGTAGAATCCCGGCCCCGGGGCGAATAGCGGCCATGCCGCTTCGTAACTCTTCACTCCTCACGCTTAACTGTCTCGACCACCGACCACCGACCACCGACCAATGACAAAAATCGCAGTCACCGGCGCCGCCGGACGTATGGGCAAGGCCATCATCGAGGCGGTACAACAGGCCGAGGGTATCGAACTGGGCGCCGCCGTGGAGCGGCCCGGCAGCTCGGTCGTCGGTGTCGATGCCGGTGCACTGGCCGGAGTGGGCACCCTTGGTGTGCCGGTTCAGGACGACCTGGCAAAGGTGATCGGGAATTTCGACGTATTGATCGACTTCACCCGTCCCGAGGTGACCGCCGCCAACCTGGCGATCTGCCGCGAGGCAGGCCGGCGCATGGTGATCGGCACCACCGGATTCTCCGACGACCAGCGTGAGGCGATCCGCCGCGCCGGCGATGATATCGCCCTTGTGTTCGCCCCCAACATGAGTGTGGGGGTCAATCTCTGCCTCAAGCTGCTCGACATGGCCGCCCGGGTCTTGGGTGACGAGGTGGACATCGAGATCATCGAGGCCCACCACCGCCATAAGGTGGATGCCCCCTCAGGAACCGCCCTGCGCATGGGCGAGGTGGTCGCCGCCGCCCTCGGCCGCGACCTGAAGGCGTGCGCCGTCTACGGTCGTGAAGGTCACACCGGCGAGCGCGACCGCAAGACCATCGGTTTCGAGACCATCCGTGCCGGCGACATCGTCGGCGATCACACCGTCCTGTTCGCCGGCCTCGGCGAGCGGGTCGAGATCACCCATAAGGCCTCCTCCCGCATGACCTTCGCCAGCGGCGCCGTCCGCGCCGCCGGCTGGATCGCCGCCCGCGACCGCGGCCTGTTCGACATGCAGGATGTCCTCGGGCTGAAGGAATAGGTTCATGCATGGTCCATGGTTCATGGAAAGAACCCATGAACCATGGACCATGAACCTCCGGTTCGGTACAATGCGCCTCCAGCCGGGCCAGGCACTTTTCATCGTCCTGAGCCAACTTTCACCACCGGAACCAGTCGAAACAGCGGGGCGCCCTCTCGGGCATCCCGCTTCGCGTATGTGCAGTCTGAGTTGGAGGTCACCTTGCGGCAGTCCGCCTTGTTGGCACTGGAAGACGGGACCCTGTTCCGGGGCCTGTCCATCGGTATCGAGGGAGAGACAGTCGGTGAGGTGGTTTTCAATACCGCGCTGACCGGCTATCAGGAGATCCTGACCGACCCCTCCTACGCCCGCCAGATCGTCACCCTGACCTACCCCCACATCGGCAACGTCGGGACAAATGTCGAGGATCAGGAGTCGGACCATGTCATGGCCGCGGGCCTGGTGATTCGCGACCTGCCACGCCTCTCCAGCAACTGGCGCAGCACAATGCCGCTCGACCAGTACCTGCGGGAGAACCGGGTGGTGGGCATATCCGATATCGACACCCGCAAGCTCACCCGCATTCTGCGCGAGAAGGGGGCCCAGAATGGCTGCATCGTCGCCGGCCCCGATATCGACGAGGCGGCGGCACTGGCGGCTGCCCGCGGTTTTCCGGGTCTCAAGGGGATGGATCTGGCCAAGGAGTACACCACCCATCTGCCCTATGAATGGGCCCAGGGCAGTTGGACCTTGGAGGGCGGCCTGCCCGGCCATCCGGAACCGCTGGAGGAGAAGCTCCCCTATCACGTGGTCGCCTACGACTACGGGGTGAAGCGCAATATCCTGCGCATGCTGGTGGACCGCGGCTGCCGGGTGAGCGTGGTCCCGGCGCAGACGCCGGTGGACAAGGTGCTCGAACTCAAGCCGGACGGGGTGTTCGTTTCCAACGGCCCCGGTGACCCGGAGCCGTGCGATTACGCCATCGAGTCGATCGGCAAACTGGTGGAGATGGGCATGCCGCTGTTCGGTATCTGCCTGGGCCACCAACTGCTGAGCCTGGCCAGCGGCGCCCGGACCGTGAAGATGAAATTCGGCCATCACGGCGCCAACCACCCGGTGCAGGACCTGGAGACCGGACAGGTGCTAATCACCAGCCAGAACCACGGCTTCGCGGTGGACGAGGCGACCCTGCCGTCCAACGTGAAGGCGACCCACCGCTCCCTGTTCGACGGCTCGCTCCAGGGCATCCACCGGACCGACCGGCCCGCCTTCAGCTTCCAGGGCCACCCGGAAGCGAGCCCGGGCCCGCATGACGTGGCACCCCTGTTCGATCACTTCGTCGATCTAATGAAGAGTGACAAGTGACAAGTGGCAAGTGACAAGAACACCTCTTGGGACTTGTAACTTGATACTTGCGACTTGTAGCTGACACTTATGCCGAAACGTACTGACATCGAAAGCATCCTCATCATCGGCGCGGGCCCGATTGTGATCGGACAGGCGTGCGAGTTCGATTACTCGGGCGCACAGGCGTGCAAGGCGCTGAAGGAGGAGGGGTACCGGGTCATCCTGGTCAACTCCAACCCGGCGACCATCATGACCGACCCGGGGATGGCCGACGCCACCTACATCGAGCCGATCACCTGGCAGACGGTGGCCAAGATCATAGAGCGGGAGCGCCCCGACGCACTGCTGCCGACCATGGGTGGACAGACCGCGCTCAACTGTGCGCTGGACCTCGCCCGCGAAGGGGTGCTCGAACAGTTCGGGGTGGAGATGGTCGGTGCCACCCGCGACGCCATCGACAAGGCGGAGGACCGCGACCGCTTCCGCAAGGCGATGCGCCAGATCGGCCTCGACATGCCGAAATCGGCCGTAGCCCACAGTATGGAGGAGGCGCTGCAGGTCCAGGCGCAGATCGGGTTCCCGGTCATTATCCGCCCCTCGTTCACCATGGGCGGCAGTGGCGGCGGTATCGCCTACAACCGCGAAGAGTTCATGGAGATCTGCGAGCGGGGGCTGGATCTCTCGCCGACCAACGAGCTGCTGATCGAGGAGTCTGCGCTCGGCTGGAAAGAGTACGAGATGGAGGTGGTGCGGGACCACAAGGACAACTGCATCATCATCTGTTCCATCGAGAACCTCGACCCGATGGGCGTACACACCGGTGACTCCATCACCGTCGCGCCGGCACAGACGCTGACCGACAAGGAGTACCAGATCATGCGCGACGCCTCCCTCGCGGTGTTGCGCGAGATCGGTGTCGACACCGGCGGCTCCAACGTCCAGTTCGCCATCAACCCGGCGGACGGGCGGATGATCATCATCGAGATGAACCCGCGTGTCTCCCGCTCTTCAGCGCTCGCCTCCAAGGCAACCGGTTTTCCCATTGCCAAAGTGGCCGCCAAACTGGCAGTCGGCTACACGCTGGACGAGTTGCAGAACGAGATCACCGGCGGTGCCACTCCGGCCTCGTTCGAGCCCTCAATCGACTATGTGGTCACCAAGATCCCGCGCTTCACCTTCGAGAAGTTCCCCAAGGCGGACGCCCGGCTCACCACCCAGATGAAATCGGTGGGCGAGGTGATGGCCATCGGTCGCACCTTCCAGGAGTCGCTGCAGAAGGCGCTGCGCGGCCTGGAGACCGGCGTCGACGGGCTGGACGAGAAGTTCGACGCGACCGAGGAAAACGGTATGGATCGGCTGCGCCAGCTCTTGCGGGTGCCCGGTGCCGACCGGCTCTGGTACGTGGCGGACGCCTACCGCGCCGGCTTGACCCTGGAGGAGGTGCATGAGCTGACCCGCATCGATCCCTGGTTCCTCGACCAGATTTTGGAGCTGGTGGAGATCGAGGCGCGGGTGCGTGATATCGGTCTGTCGGGATTCGAGCGGGGCACGCTGTGGGGGCTTAAGCGTAAGGGCTTTTCCGACCGTCGCCTCGCCTCCCTGGTGGGCGCACGTGAAGGAGAGGTACGCAAGCTGCGCCACGAGTTGGGTGTTCGACCGGTCTACAAGCGGGTGGACACCTGTGCCGCCGAGTTCTCCACCTCCACCGCCTACATGTACTCCACCTATGAGGAGGAGTGCGAGTCCAACCCCTCCGCGCGGGAGAAGATCATGGTCCTGGGCGGCGGGCCCAACCGCATCGGCCAGGGTATCGAATTCGACTACTGCTGCGTCCATGCCGCCCTTGCCATGCGCGAGGACGGCTACGAGACCATCATGGTCAACTGCAACCCGGAGACGGTCTCCACCGACTACGACACCTCCGATCGGCTCTACTTCGAGTCGCTCACCCTGGAGGATGTGCTGGAGATCATCCATGTGGAGCAGCCGAAAGGAGTGATCGTCCAGTACGGTGGCCAGACGCCACTCAAACTGGCCCGCGATCTGGAGCTGGCCGGCGCGCCGATCATCGGCACCACGCCGGACTCCATCGACCTCGCCGAGGACCGCGAGCGGTTCCAGAAGATGATCGACAAACTCGGTCTGCGCCAGCCGCCCAACCGTACGGCACGCAATCCGGAGGATGCGGTACGCCTCGCCGAAGAGATCGGCTACCCGCTGGTGGTGCGTCCCTCCTACGTGCTGGGTGGCCGGGCGATGGAGATCGTTTTCAACGAGGCCGATCTGCGCACCTACATGCGCGATGCCGTGAAGGTCTCCAATGAGTCGCCGGTGCTGCTCGACCGCTTCCTCGACGATGCGGTCGAGGTGGACGCGGATGCGGTCTGCGACGGTGAATCGGTCCTCATCGGCGGCATCATGGAGCACATCGAACAGGCCGGTGTGCACTCCGGCGACTCCGCCTGCTCCCTGCCGCCTTACGATCTCTCCCGCGAGATCCAGGACGAACTGCGCCGCCAGGTGCGCATAATGGCGCGGGAACTGAACGTGAACGGCCTGATGAACACCCAGTTCGCCATCAAGGACAACGAGGTCTATGTTCTGGAGGTGAACCCGCGCGCCTCGCGCACAGTGCCGTTCGTCTCCAAGGCGACCGGGCTGTCGCTGGCCAAGATTGCCGCCCGCTGCATGGTGGGGCAGACACTCGCCAGCCAGAACGTCACGCGTGAGGTGGTCCCCGGCTATTACTCGGTGAAGGAGGCGGTGTTCCCGTTCATCAAGTTCCCCGGCGTCGACCCGCTGCTCGGACCGGAGATGAAGTCCACCGGCGAGGTGATGGGCGTGGGGCGCAGCTTCGCCGAGGCCTACTACAAGTCACAGGTGGCCGCCGGCATCACTCTGCCGCGTGGTGGCCGGGCATTTCTCAGCGTGCGGGACGTTGACAAGCGGGCGCTGGTCCCCCTGGCCCGCGACCTCAAGGAGCTCGGTTTCGAGGTCCTGGCCACGCGGGGAACCGCCCGTTACCTGGAGGATGCGGGGGTTGAGTGCATCACCGTCAACAAGGTGACCGAAGACCGTCCCCATGTTGTCGACATGATCAAGAACGACGAAATTTCGTTTATCGTCAATACGACAGAAGGCCGACAGGCGATCGCCGATTCCTATACCATCCGCCGTGAGGCCCTGAACCACAAGGTGACCTACACCACCACCATGGCCGGCGCGGCGGCGACCTGCCGGGCAATGAAACAGCGGCAGGATGAGACGATTACGGTGAACCGCCTGCAGAATTTGCATACGGAGCTTACCTGATGAGCAAGACCCCGATGACCGCCCACGGCGCCGAGCAGCTGCGGGAGGAACTCCATCATCTGAAGACGAGCGAGCGGCCCCGGGTGATCGAGGCGATCGCCGAGGCGCGCGCGCATGGCGACCTGAAGGAGAACGCGGAATATCACGCCGCCCGCGAGCAGCAGGGCTTCATCGAAGGCCGTATCGCCGAGCTGGAAGGCAAGCTGGGCAATGCCCAGATCATCGATCCCACCCAGGTGAACGCCAACGGCAAGGTGATCTTCGGCGCCACCGTTGTGGTGGTCGAGGAGGAGAGCGGCGAGGAAAGCACCTATCAGATCGTTGGTGATGACGAGGCGGACATCAAGGCGGGCAAGATCTCCGTCAACTCTCCGGTTGCCCGCGCCTTGATCGGCAAGGCGGAAGGGGACCTCGCCGAGGTGCAGACCCCAGGCGGCCTGCGTCAGTACGACATTGTCGAGATCCGCTACGAGTAAGCTGATTCCAGCGACTGAACGCCTGCTCGCCACGATCTGGGTGGGCGCGCTCTGGATCGTCGGCTACCTGGCGACCCCGGTGCTGTTTGCGAAGCTGGATCGGACCACCGCGGGGCAACTCGCCGGTGAGATGTTCTCCCTGGTCCACCTCATCGGTCTGGTCTGTATTCCGCTGCTGATCGCCGCCACCCTGTGGCGGCGATCAGAGCGTCCCGCGCCGCGTCTGCTGGTACTCGGTTCGATGCTGGCACTGGTGCTGATTCACCAGGTCGGGCTGCAGCCGGAGATGGCCGCACTCAAGACGGAAGGGCTGGTCGAAGGAGGCGAGGCGGCGGTCCGGTTCGGGCGGCTGCACGCGGTCTCCTCCGCGCTCTACGTGGTGAACAGCCTCCTCGGACTCCTGCTCATCGCCGGCCCGAAGGTGGTCAGGGAAGAATGATGTGCGGTTTTTCCGCCTGCCGGTAGAACACCGCGATGTGGCCGACCCGCTGCACCAGTTCACTGCCGGTTTCACGCACGACCGTCTCAATCATGGCCTGACGCGCCTCCCGATCCTCGGCGTTGACCCGGACCTTGATCAGTTCATGGTGGACGAGTGCGCCCTCGATTTCGGCCAGCACGCCCGGACTGACGCCCGCGGCGCCGGTCAGGACCACCGGCTTGAGGTGATGCGCCAGGCGGCGCAGGTGTTTACGCTGCTTTTCGGTCAGCGGCATGCAGGTTCTCCAATGAGTGACTCGGAAAAAAAGGACGATAGTGTAGCTGGTCGCGGGTTCGGCGTCGCCGCGAGTCCGTTCAACCGAGTGAAACTGGAATTGGGCATCATCCTGGTGATGGTGCCGGTGTTCTGGCTGCTGATCGGTCGCCTGCTGTCGCAGCCGGATGCACAGTTGCTGGCGCTGGCACTCTACGGGGTGGTGGGGGCCAGCTGGCTGATTCTGCGCACCCGTCAGGTGCAGGGGAGGGGCGATGCCGCGGAGTAAAAGTAGCAGCCGATGGCTGAAGGAGCATTTCGACGATGAATTCGTCCGTCGCGCCCAGCAGCAAGGCTACCGCTCGCGAGCAGTGTTCAAGCTCATCGAGATTGACGAAAAGGATCGCCTCCTCCGCCCCGGCCTGACGGTGGTCGATCTGGGGGCGGCGCCAGGTGGCTGGTCACAGCTCGCGGCGGAGCGCGTGGGCGCGGGCGGACATGTCTTTGCGCTGGATATCCTCCCTATGGAGCCCATCCCGGATGTCACTTTCATCCATGGGGACTTTCGCGAACAGACCATCCTGGATCAGCTGCTCGCCGCCATGGACGGGCGGAAAGCCGACCTTGTTTTGTCGGATATGGCGCCCAATATTAGTGGTATGAAGGCCGTGGATCAGCCCCGGGCGATGTACCTGGCCGAACTGGCCCTGGCGTTCGCCCGGGAGGTTCTCCTTCCTAACGGGGATCTGTTGGTCAAGGTGTTTCAGGGCGAGGGGTTCGACCCCTACATGCGGGAGATCCGGGCGGCATTCGGCAAGGTGCAGGTGCGTAAACCGAAGGCGTCGCGCCCCCGATCCCGAGAAACTTATCTGCTGGCGAGGAACCACCGGGTGTAGTACCGTACTCTAAGCTACGACTGAATAATCCTGGGCATCAAATCCGCGCCTCGCCGGCGCGCGGCTTCCCAAGATCACACGGGAGCGAGACTTTTGAACGACGTCGCAAAAAACATCATCCTCTGGGTCGTCATCGCCATCATTCTGATGTCGGTGTTCAACAACTTCGGCCCCCGCCAGGCGGCCACCCAGCCGCTGGAGTACTCCCAGTTCATCGAGGACGTGCGCCAGGGCCGGGTCAAGCGGGTCACGATCGAGGGGCGCAACATCGAGGGCTTCACCCACTCGGGTGAGCGGTTCTCAACCTACGCGCCGGACGACCCGGGGCTGATGGCCGATCTGCTCAACCACGACGTGGCGGTCAACGCGCGTCCCCCCGAGGGGCAGTCGCTGCTGACCCAGATCTTTATTTCCTGGTTCCCGATGCTGCTGCTGATCGGCGTCTGGATCTTCTTCATGCGCCAGATGCAGGGCGGCGGCGCCGGCCGGGGGGCGATGTCCTTCGGCAAGAGCCGGGCACGGATGCTGGGTGAAGACCAGGTCAAGGTGACCTTCTCCGACGTTGCCGGTGTGGAGGAGGCCAAGGATGACGTTCAGGAGCTGGTGGAGTTCCTGCGCGATCCGGGCAAGTTCCAGAAGCTGGGCGGCAAGATTCCGCGTGGCGTACTGATGGTCGGTCCCCCCGGCACCGGCAAGACCCTGCTCGCCAAGGCGATTGCGGGCGAGGCGAAGGTCCCGTTCTTCACCATCTCCGGTTCCGACTTCGTCGAGATGTTCGTCGGCGTGGGCGCCTCCCGTGTGCGCGACATGTTCGAGCAGGCGAAGAAGCACGCCCCCTGCATCATCTTCATCGACGAGATCGACGCAGTGGGCCGCCACCGTGGCGCCGGTCTCGGCGGTGGTCACGACGAGCGCGAGCAGACCCTGAACCAGTTGCTGGTGGAGATGGACGGCTTCGAGGGCAACGAAGGGGTCATCGTCATTGCCGCCACCAACCGTCCCGACGTGCTCGACCCGGCGCTGCTTCGCCCCGGTCGTTTCGACCGGCAGGTGGTGGTGCCGCTGCCGGATCTCCGTGGCCGCGAGCAGATCCTGACGGTCCACATGCGCAAGGTTCCGCTCGGGGAGGATGTGAAACCCTCCATCATCGCCCGCGGCACGCCCGGTTTCTCTGGTGCTGACCTCGCCAACCTGGTGAATGAGGCGGCGCTGTTTGCCGCACGCGCCAACAAGCGGCTGGTCACCATGGAGGACTTCGAGCGCGCCAAGGACAAGATCATGATGGGTGCCGAGCGCAAGTCGATGGTGATGAGCGAGCAGGAGAAGAAGCTCACCGCCTATCACGAGGCGGGCCACGCCATCGTCGGCCTGTCGGTACCGGATCACGACCCGGTGCATAAGGTCACTATCATTCCGCGTGGTCGTGCGCTCGGCGTCACCCTGTTCCTGCCGGAGGAGGATCGCTACAGCTACAGCAAGCAGCGGCTGCAGAGCCAGATCTCCAGCCTGTTCGGTGGTCGTATCGCCGAGGAGCTGATCTTCGGCACCGACAAGGTGACCACAGGCGCCTCCAACGACATTCAGCGCGCCACCGAATTGGCTCGCAGTATGGTGACCAAGTGGGGGCTGTCGGAGAAGCTCGGTCCACTCACCTACAGCGAGGAAGAGGGCGAGGTGTTCCTCGGTCACTCGGTCACGCAGCACAAAAATGTCTCCGACGAGACGGCGCACATTATCGACGAGGAGATCCGCGCACTCATCGACGCCAACTACAACCGGTCGAAGCAGATACTCACCGATCACATGGATAAGCTGCACCTGATGGCTGATGCGTTAATGAAATACGAAACCATCGATTCGCAGCAGATCGACGATATCATGAACGGGCGTCCGCCTCGTCCGCCCGCCGACTGGTCCGGTCCCACCGAGCAGGCCGATGAAACGGTCACCGGCTCAGGGGATTCAACCAAGCCCATCGGTGGCCCCGCCGGCCAGCACTGACGGGCATCGATGTTCCACCGAAACGCCCCGCCCTGCGGGGCGTTTTCGATTACGCTCCAAAGAAAGATACGGCCAAGAAAACAAGCATTCACCGCAGAGGGCCGCGGAGGTCGCAGAGAGGAGAACTTTCGATTCGAGCGGCTCGGAACCGGAAACAATGCAGTCGTTGCGGTTCCGCCCGGACGGTGGAACCGTTGATTGGCACAACAGTTTGTTTTTCTTGGCGTGCTCGGCGTCTTTGCGAGAGTAACTACGGTTTTTTGGGTTCATCTCTGCGTCCTTTGCGACCTCTGCGGTTGATCTGTTTTTGGCTGAGGCAAGACTCCATACATGCGTTTCGGTGATCGTGAACTGGACCTCTCCGCTCCCCGGGTGATGGGGGTGCTCAACACTACGCCGGACTCCTTCTCCGACGGTGGCCGCTTCCTGTCGCCCGCTGCGGCAGTCGCCCAGGCACGGGCGATGTTCGAGGAGGGGGCGGACATTATCGACGTCGGCGGTGAATCCACCCGGCCCGGTGCGTCGCCGGTGTCAGTGCAGGAGGAGCTGGAGCGGGTTGTTCCGATCATCGAGCTGCTTGCCGCGGAATTGCCGGCGATCATCTCCATCGACACCAGCAAGCCGGAGGTGATGCGTGCAGCGGTAGCCGCGGGTGCGACGCTGATCAACGATGTCTTTGCATTACAGGCCGAGGGAGCGCCGGAGACGGCTGCGGCGCTGAGGGTCCCGGTCTGCCTGATGCACATGCGCGGGGAGCCGCGAACCATGCAGCAGGCCCCGATCTACACTGACGTGGTCGGCGAGGTCGCCGCCTTCCTGCGCGAGCGAATGGCGGCTGTGATCGATGCGGGCGTGTCGAGGGAGTGCCTGCTGGTGGATCCGGGGTTCGGGTTCGGCAAGATGCTGGGCCACAACCTGACCCTGCTGCGGAATTTGGCATCTTTCCGCGAGCTCGGGGCGCCCCTTCTGGTGGGCATGTCGCGCAAATCGATGATTGGCGCGCTGCTCGATGCTCCGGTGGAACAGCGGCTGAACGGCAGTGTGGCCGCGGCGGTGCTTGCCGCATCGGCAGGGGCATCCATCATCCGTGTCCACGATGTCCGTCCCACGGTGGAGGCACTGAAGGTGGTGGCGGCGGTGAACTCCGTGCAGTGATATCCAGAATGCGGTGTCTATTCGCATTAGAATAAGAAAGTTACCGGCAAGGGAAACGCGTGTCTGGCATTCCCTTGCGCAGCCAAATAGGGGGCGTTCATGGGGAGCAGGTATTTCGGTACCGATGGCATTCGCGGCCGGGTCGGTATCCATCCGATCACGACCGAGTTTGTTCTGAAGCTGGGCTGGGCTGCCGGACGGGTCTTGGCGGGCAGGCGCGGCCGGGGCAAGGTGGTGATCGGCAAGGACACCCGCATCTCCGGCTACATGTTTGAGTCCGCGTTGGAGGCGGGGCTCTCGGCATCGGGGGTCGATATCCTGCTGCTGGGACCGATGCCGACCCCCGGTATCGCCTACCTGACCCGGACCCTGCGTGCGGACGCGGGTATCGTCATCAGCGCTTCCCACAATCCCTTTCACGACAATGGCATCAAGTTCTTCTCCGGGGCCGGCACGAAGTTGGCGGACGAGGTGGAGGCAGCCATCGAGGCGGCACTCGACAGTGACATGGAGATGGTCGATTCCGCCGGGCTGGGCAAGGCCGAGCGGATTGATGATGCGGCAGGCCGGTACATCGAGTTCTGCAAGAGCAGCGTCCCATTCGGTATCGACCTGAAGGGGCTGCGGATTGTGGTGGACTGCGGGCACGGCGCCACCTATCACGTCGCCCCCAACGTGTTCCGGGAGCTGGGTGCACAGGTGATCCGGGTGGGTGTCGAGCCGGACGGGCTCAATATCAACGATAGCTGCGGTTCCACCTGCCCCGACCTGTTGCAGACCGAGGTGCTCCGGCATCGGGCCGATCTCGGCATCGCTCTCGATGGCGACGGCGATCGGGTGATCATGGTGGACCATACCGGTGCAGTGGTGGACGGTGACGAGATCCTCTACGTCATCGCCCGTGACCAGCACGAGCCGGATCGGTCAGTGCCGGGGGTCGTCGGCACGCTGATGAGCAACCTCGGGCTGGAGCATGCACTCGCCGAGGTGGGCATCGCCTTTGAGCGAGCCCGGGTCGGGGACCGCTACGTGATGGAGCGACTCCAGTCCCGCGGCTGGCGCCTGGGCGGTGAATCGTCGGGCCATATCATCTGCCTGGATCGCACCACCACCGGTGACGGCATCATCTCCGCCCTCCAGGTTCTGCTGTCGATGGTACGGACCGGCCGCAGCCTCCACGAACTCAAGGAGGGCATGACCAAGTACCCGCAGACCATGATTAACGTACGGCTGGAACGGCCGTTTGATGTCGAGGGTTCCGAACGAGTACGCGCCGCAGTGAGCGAAGTCGAGGCGGAGCTCGGCAGCCGCGGAAGGGTCCTGCTACGGCCGTCCGGTACCGAACCGCTGGTCCGGGTGATGGTCGAAGGGAGCGACGCCAGCCAGGTGAACCGGCTGGCCGAGCAGCTTTCGGCTGCGGTTCGCGAGGCGCTCGCGGAGCAGGCCACACTTTCCTGAATCACGTTGATTTATCGACGCGCAGACGGTAAGCTTGCGCGCTGTTTTTCGCTGAGGGGTGACATCATGCGTCGACCGTTGGTTGCCGGAAACTGGAAGATGAACGGTTCCAGGGCGAGCATCCGCGAGCTGCTGGACGGCATCAAGGCCGGAGCCGGCGACGTGGGCGCGGTTGACGTGGCGGTCTGTGCCCCTTTCGTGTACCTGGGTGATGTGGAAGCGCAGCTGAACGGCACTTCGATCGGCTGGGGTGCGCAGAACGTCAGCGACAAGGATTCCGGGGCCTACACCGGTGAGGTGGCGGCTTCAATGCTGAAGGATTTCAACTGCCGCTACGTCATCATCGGTCACTCCGAGCGGCGTTCGCTGTACGGGGAGGACGATGCACTGGTGGCGGCCAAGTTCGCCGTTGTGCGTAAGGCGGGCATGATTCCGGTTCTCTGCGTCGGCGAGACCCTCGACGAGCGTGAGGGCAACGTGACCGAGCAGGTGGTCGCCCGTCAGCTGGACGCCGTGATTGAGGCGGAAGGTGTTGCCGCGCTCGCCGATGGCGTGATCGCCTATGAGCCGGTGTGGGCCATCGGCACCGGTAAGACCGCCACACCGGAACAGGCGCAGGCAGTCCATGCCTTCATCCGGCAGCGCGTTGCACAGCGCGATGCGGATGTGGCGGCCAAAGTGCGCATCCTCTACGGCGGCAGCATGAACGCAGGTAATGCGGCGGAACTGGTGGCCCAGGCCGATATCGATGGTGGGCTCATCGGCGGTGCGTCGCTCAAAGCCGCCGATTTCCTGACCATCTGTCGTGCAGCTGGCGGCCGGTAAACGATTACATGCAGACGATCATCGTTGTTGTCCACCTGTTGATAGCACTCGGCCTTGTCGGCCTGGTGCTGATCCAGCATGGCAAAGGCGCCGATGCGGGTGCCGCTTTCGGTAGTGGGGCCTCGGCGACAGTGTTTGGTTCGCGCGGCTCCGCCTCGTTTCTGACCCGGACCACCGCCGTGCTGGCAGTAGGCTTCTTCATTACCAGCCTGGTGCTCGCCTACTTTTCGGTTCAGCGCAGCTCGGCACCGCGCAGCGTTACCGAGATTGGTGTACCGGCAGAGCGGGCGCCCGGTGCCGACCGCCCCGAGTCTCCGGCCGATTTGCCCACAGCTCCCCGTGGGGAGAGCCCGGAAGATGTGCCGGCGGATACGCCGCCGCCCCAACCGGAGTGAGGAAAAGTTCTGTTTTTGCCGACGTGGTGGAACTGGTAGACACGCCATCTTGAGGGGGTGGTGGGGCAACCCGTGCGAGTTCGAGTCTCGCCGTCGGCACCAATCGAAAAACGCGTGAGCCATCAGGCCACGCGTTTTTTTTTGCCCGGGAAACGGGGCGGGAACTCGAAACCGGTAAATGGGCTCTATCTTTGCGACCGGTTATCGGGCAAAGTCCATCAATACTGTGTGCCAATACTATTGGCCGGGTTGTATGCTTTTTGCGATGGCGCAGAAAATCGATGCCCGCATAAAAATTTTATGGTTATAACTCGATGATAGTTAAGGAGATTTGGTTTAGTGATTTCTTGACACTGACAAGGGCTCCGCCTAGACTGCACCGGCTTACAAATATTATTAAGGTTCCGCGAAGGAGTACGCCTGCGTCGGTCGTATTACGGCATGATGCAATGATTCTTTCGGGGAACCATAAGATGCCGGTCGGCTAGCCGATCGTTACGCCTGGGGGCGCGAGGTCAATCGATGCTCGAGAACTATGTCCCGATTCTGATCTTCATTGTTGTGGGTGTTCTTTTCGGTGCGGTGGCGATGGGGCTCGGCTTCATCCTCGGTCCGCGCCGCCCCGATACCGCCAAGCTCTCCCCCTACGAATGTGGCTTTGAGGCGTTCGAGGACTCGCGCATGAAATTCGATGTGCGCTACTACCTCGTGGCCATCCTCTTCATCATCTTCGATCTCGAAATCGCCTTTCTCTTTCCCTGGGCCGTGGTGCTGAGGGAGATCGGCATGTTCGGCTTCGTCGCCATGCTGGTGTTCCTGGGCATTCTGGTGATCGGGTTCATCTACGAATGGAAGAAGGGGGCGCTGCAGTGGGAATAGAGGGTGTGCTCGAAAAGGGCGTGGTCACCACCACTGCGGATGCGCTGATCAACTGGGCCCGTACCGGCTCCATGTGGCCGATGACCTTCGGTCTCGCCTGCTGTGCTGTCGAGATGATGCAGGCGGGTGCCGCCCGCTATGACCTGGATCGCTTCGGCATGCTGTTCCGGCCCAGCCCCCGCCAGTCGGACGTCATGATCGTGGCCGGCACCCTGGTCAACAAGATGGCCCCCGCCCTGCGCAAGGTGTACGACCAGATGGCGGAGCCGCGCTGGGTGATCTCCATGGGTTCCTGCGCCAACGGCGGCGGTTATTACCACTACTCCTACTCGGTGGTGCGCGGCTGCGACCGTGTCGTGCCGGTCGATATCTATGTGCCGGGCTGCCCGCCGACCGCCGAGGCGCTGATCTACGGGATTCTGCAGTTGCAGAACAAGATCCGCCGTACCAACACCATCGCCCGCTGAGATCGAATTCGCGATGTCCGACTACTACCAGAACCTGGCCTCTCGCATCGAACAGCGGTTCGCGGGGCGTATCGACGGTGTCCAGGTCGCCCATGGTGAGCTGACGGTCGAACTGCCCAGGGCCCAGATGCTCGCGGTGTGCCGTGAGTTGCGGGATGATGCCGAATTCGCTTTCGAACAGTTGATGGACCTGTGCGGCCTGGATTATGCCGCCTACGGGCAGGGCGATCTCGGCCGCCGGGAGTTCCACCTCGCCTCGCCCGCCGAGAGCCGGTTGAACCAGGGCGGCTGGCAGAAGCCGCGCTTCGCGGTTGCCTATCACCTGCTTTCGGTCAGCTGCAACCACCGTATCCGGCTGCGCGTATTCGCCGATGGCGAGGTGCCCACGGTCGACTCGGTCGTCGATATCTGGAGTTCTGCCAACTGGTTCGAACGGGAGGCGTTCGACCTGTTCGGCATCGTGTTCGCCGGTCATCCGGACCTGCGCCGCATCCTTACGGACTACGGCTTCGTCGGACACCCGTTCCGTAAGGACTTCCCGGTGATCGGCAACGTGGAGATGCGCTACGACCCGGAGCGGCAGCGGGTGGTCTATGAGCCGGTGAGCATCGAGCAGCGCAGCGTGGTGCCGCGCATCGTGCGTCACGACCATCGCCATGAGCACCCGGAGCAGGAGGGGCAGAATGGCTGAGATCCGCAACTTCACCATGAACTTCGGGCCGCAGCATCCGGCGGCCCACGGTGTGCTGCGCCTGGTGCTGGAGATGGACGGCGAGGTGGTACAGCGCGCCGACCCGCACATCGGGCTGCTGCACCGGGCCACGGAAAAGCTGGCCGAGGAGCGCCACTGGCTGCAGAGCGTCCCCTACATGGACCGGCTCGACTACGTCTCCATGATGTGCAACGAACACGGCTACGTCATGGCGATGGAGAAGCTGCTCGGCATCGAAGTGCCGATCCGCGCCCAGTACATCCGGGTGATGTTCGACGAGATCACCCGCATCCTGAACCACCTGTTGTGGCTCGGTTCCCACGCCCTCGACGTGGGGGCGATGACGGTGTTCCTCTACGCCTTCCGTGAACGCGAGGACCTGATGGACTGCTACGAGGCGGTCTCCGGCGCCCGCCTGCATGCGGCCTACTATCGGCCGGGCGGCGTCTACCGCGACCTGCCCGATGTGATGCCCCGCTTCCAGGGCGCCAGTAAGTGGCACAACGCCCAGGAGATCGAGCGGCTGAACGCCAACCGTCAGGGATCGCTGCTCGACTTCATCGAGGACTTCACCGACCGCTTCCCCAAGTATGTCGACGAGTACGAGAACCTGCTTACCGAAAACCGCATCTGGAAGCAGCGCACCGTGGGTATCGGCGTGGTCTCTCCGGAGCGGGCGCTGCAGCTCGGTTTCTCCGGCCCCATGCTGCGCGGCTCGGGCTTTGAGTGGGACCTGCGCAAGAAGCAGCCCTACGAGGTCTATGACCGGATGCAGTTCGACATCCCTGTGGGCGTCAACGGCGACTGCTACGACCGCTATCTGGTGCGCATCGAGGAGATGCGCCAGTCCAACCGCATCATCCGCCAGTGCGTCGAGTGGCTGCGCAACAATTCGGGCCCGGTGATGGCGGACGACCATAAGGTGACGCCGCCCGCCCGCACCGACATGAAGGCCGACATGGAGTCGCTGATCCACCACTTCAAGCTCTTCTCCGAGGGCGTCAGCATGCCGGAGGGGGAGGCGTACGCGGCGGTGGAGCACCCCAAGGGGGAGTTCGGCATCTACATCGTCTCCGACGGGGCCAACAAGCCTTACCGCCTCAAGATCCGTGCACCGGGATTCGCCCATCTGGCCGCACTCGACGAGATGGTGCGCGGCCACATGCTGGCAGACGTGGTGGCGATCATCGGAACACAGGACATCGTCTTCGGGGAGATTGATCGCTGATGGCCGGCAATATCGACCTGCTCACCCCGGAATCCCGTGCCGACATCGACGGCTGGGTTGCCAAATATCCGCCCGACCGCAAGCAGTCGGCGGTGATGGCGGCGCTGCGCGTTGCGCAGGAGCAGAACGGCGGCTGGCTGAGCCGTGAGCTGATTGACGCAGTGGCCGAGTATCTGGAGATGCCGCCCATCGCGGTCTATGAGGTGGCCACCTTCTACTCCATGTACGAACTGGAGCCGGTCGGCCGTCACAAGATCTGCGTCTGCACCAATATCTCCTGCATGCTGCGCGGCTCCGATGAGGTGGTGGCGCATCTGGAGAAGCGGCTCGGTATCAAGCTGGGCGAGACCACCCCGGACGGCAAGTTCACCCTCAAGGAGGTGGAGTGCCTGGGCGCCTGTGTCGGCGCGCCGATGTTCGAAGTGGCCAAGCAGTACCACGAAAATCTCACCCCCGAGAAGATCGACGTGATCCTCGACGGGCTGGAGTGACAAGAGCAATCAACCGCAGAGTACGCAGAGGAAAGACAAAGTGATTTCAGGAGCTGTCCTTCGCACGCAGTGCAGCCTCCCGGGTGGCGATACCCCCCCGGTATGGATAGCTGTATCTCACTCTGCGCTCTCTGCGTCCTCTGCGGTGAATCAGGTTTAAGCAATGGCCAACGACGTCTGTTTCCGCACGCTGCACCTGGAGAAGCCGTGGACGCTCGAATCCTATCGGAGCGTGGGCGGCTATGAGGTGCTGGAGCGGATCCTGAAGGAGAAGACCCCCGCCGAGGAGATCATCGCGGAGCTGAAGACCTCCGTGCTGCGCGGCCGCGGCGGTGCCGGGTTCCCCACGGGGCTCAAGTGGAGCTTCATGCCGCGCAATGCGCCGGGGCAGAAGTATGTGGTCTGCAACTCCGACGAGGGGGAGCCGGGCACCTGCAAGGACCGGGACATCCTGCGCTACAACCCGCACCAACTGATCGAAGGCATGGCCATCGCCGGCTACGTGATGGGCGCCAGCGTCGGCTACAACTATATCCGCGGCGAGTTCTGGGAGCCGTATGAGCGGTTCGAGAGGGCGCTGGAAGAGGCGCGCGCCGCCGGCCTGCTGGGCAATAATATTTGCGGCTCCGGGTTCGATTTCGATATCCACACCCACCTGGGTGCGGGCGCCTACATCTGCGGCGAGGAGACGGCGCTGCTGGAGTCGATCGAGGGCAAGAAGGGGCAGCCCCGCTTCAAGCCGCCGTTTCCGGCCAGCTTCGGCCTCTACGGACGGCCGACGACCATCAACAATACCGAGAGCCTCGCCTCGGTGCCGGTGATCCTGCAGAAGGGCGGCCAGTGGTTCCTTGAGTTGGGCAAGCCGAACAATGGCGGCGTGAAGCTGTTCTGCGTCTCGGGCCACGTCAACAAGCCCGGGAACTATGAGATCCCGATGGGGACCCCGTTTGCCGAACTGCTGGAGATGGCGGGTGGTGTGCGCGGCGGCCTCAAGCTCAAGGCGGTGATCCCGGGCGGCAGTTCCACGCCGGTGCTGCCGGCGGAGATCGCGATGGAGATGACGATGGACTACGACTCCATCGCCAAGGCAGGCTCCATGCTGGGTGCCGGCTCCGTCATCGTGATGGATGAGACCACCTGCATGGTGCGTGCGCTCGCCCGCATGTCGCACTTCTATTTCGAGGAGTCCTGCGGCCAGTGCACCCCCTGCCGCGAAGGTACCGGCTGGCTCGCCCGCGTGGTGCACCGCATCGAACACGGCCAGGGGCGGCAGGAGGACCTGGACCGGCTGGTGGAGGTCGCCAGCAATATCGAGGGCCGCACCATCTGCGCCCTGGGCGACGCCGCGGCGATGCCGGTGAAGAGCTTCATCAAGCACTACCGGGACGAGTTCCAGTACCACATCGACCACGGCAAGTGCATGGTCTGAAAAGAAACGGAAAAGCTGTCACCGCAGAGGGCGCAGAGGACGCAGAGAAAAAGAACGTATATGGGCGTAGCCGTTTCGGAACTCGTAATGCGAGGCACGGCGGCAATTGGGAGTGAAGGATGTTCACTCTCTGCGCACTCTGCGCACTCTGCGTCCTCTGCGGTGAATATGTTTTCAAATTGACTGGTCTTTCTGAATGGCGAAGATCGAGATTAACGGGATTGAGATAGAGGCGCGCGAGGGCTCGATGGTGATCGAGGCCGCGGATGACGCCGGCATCGTCATTCCCCGCTTCTGTTACCACAAGAAGCTCTCTATTGCGGCCAACTGCCGCATGTGCCTGGTTGAGGTGGAGAAGGCGCCGAAGCCGCTGCCGGCGTGCGCCACGCCGGTGACCGACGGCATGAAGGTCTTCACCAACTCGCCCAAGGCGATCGCCGCCCAGAAGGCGGTGATGGAGTTCCTGCTCATCAACCACCCGCTGGACTGTCCGGTCTGCGATCAGGGCGGCGAGTGCGACCTGCAGGAGATGGCGATGGGCTTCGGCAACAGCGTCTCCCGCTACGCCGAAGGCAAACGTGTGGTGGCTGACAAGAACATCGGCCCGCTCATCGCCACCGACATGACCCGCTGCATCCACTGCACCCGCTGCGTCCGCTTCGGTCAGGAGATCGCGGGGATGATGGAGTTTGGCGCACCGGGTCGCGGCGAGCACACCCATATCCAGACCTACCTCGAGGACACGGTCGATTCGGAGCTCTCGGGCAACGTGATCGACCTCTGTCCGGTGGGTGCCTTGACCTCCAAGCCCTACCGTTTCACCGCCCGTCCCTGGGAGCTGGTGAGTCGCCCGAGTATCTCGCCCCACGACTGCGTCGGGGCCAACCTGCGTCTCGATATTCGCGGCGGCAAGGTGATGCGCGCGCTGCCGCAGGAGAACGAGGCAGTTAATGAGCTCTGGCTCGCCGACCGCGACCGCTTCAGCTACACCGCCCTTGCTGCAGAGGATCGGCTCACCCGTCCGCAGCTGAAGGAGAACGGCCAGTGGCGCGAGGCCGATTGGGATGAGGCGCTCCCCCGTGCCGCCGAGGCGATCAGGCGGATTGCTGCCCGCGGTGCCGATGGTCTCGGCGCAATGGCCGGATACACCTCGACTACCGAGGAGTTCTACCTGCTGCAGAAGCTGGTGCGCGGCCTCGGTTCGGGCAATGTGGACCACCGCCTGCGCCAGCAGGATTTCCGTAGTCAGGACGACCTGCCGCCGTTCCCCTGGCTGGGGCAGCCCATCGCCGAACTGGAGCAGTCGGATGCGGTGCTGCTGGTCGGTGCCAACCTCCGCAAGGAGCAGCCGCTGCTCGCCACCCGCCTGCGCAAGGCGGCCAATGGTGGCGCCGCGGTCATGGACATCAATCCGGTCGCCTACCCGTTCAACTTCCCGCTGGCCGAACGGATCACCGTCTCGCCGGCACAGATGGTCGAGGCGCTGGCCGCCGTGGCGCGTGCGCTGCTGGAGGCGGCCGGTAAACCGGCGCCCGAGGGTTTCGACGGATTCGGCAAGATGCCGCTCGACGAGGCGGGCCGTATCGCCGGGAAGCTGCGTTCTGCCGAACGGGCGACCCTTCTGCTTGGCGCGCTGGCTGCGCAGCATCCTGCACAAGCCGAATTGCGCCGCCTGGCCACCCTGATCGCCGAGCTTTCCGGTGCCCGGGTCGGGTTCATTGCCGAGGGCGGCAACGCCGCCGGCGCTTGGCTCGCCGGTGCGGTACCTCATCGGGGAGCGGGTGGCTCCACCGCCACCCGGGGCAAGAGTTGGCCGGAGATGCTGGACGGCAGTGTGGCCGGTTTCCTGCTGCTGAACACCGAGCCGGAGCTGGAGTGTCTCGACCCGGAGCGGGCGCTGTCCGCCCTGCAGGGGGCGGAGACGGTGGTGGCGCTGACCGCCTTCGACAGTCCCGCACTGCGCGATTATGCGGATGTGCTGCTGCCGATCGCCCTGTTCCCGGAGACCTCCGGCACCCTGGTCAACGGGGAAGGGCGCTGGCAGAGCTTCACCGGCTGCGTCGCCCCGGCGGGCGAGGCGCGCCCCGCCTGGAAGGTACTGCGGGTGCTCGGCAACCTGCTGGCGATGGAAGGTTTTGAATACGCCAGCTCAGAAGAGGTGCGCGAGGAGCTGCGTGCCGCCTGTGCCGCCATCGAACCGGGTGCCAATGTGCCGTGGCGTAGCCCCGAACTGCCCGCCTCCGAAGAAGGCCTGCTGCGCGTCGGCGAGTTCCCGCTCTACGCCACCGACCCGATGGTGCGCCGCAGCGCCCCCCTTCAGCAGACCGCAGACGCGGCCTACGCGGTGCGGGTCAGTCCCACGACCGCCAAACAGGCGGGCATCGAGGGCGCCGAACAGGTGCGTGCCGTGCAGGGGGAACACTCGACGGTGCTGCCGCTGGTGATCGATGGCGCTATCGCGGAGGGATGCGTACTGATCCCGACCGGTTGCGCGGATGGCTTGGGTATCGGTTTCGGCTACCAGACCGTGCGGCTGGAGTCGGCATGAACAGACGAGGGCGGTCGATCCGATGATGGAGATGCTTCATACCGCGGTCGCCTGGCTCCCCGAGTGGGGGCAGGTGGTGGCGCTGACGCTGGTGAAGATGGTGGCCATCCTCGCCCCGCTGCTGGCGTCGGTCGCCTATCTGACCCTCGCCGAGCGCAAGGTGATCGGCTACATGCAGGTGCGTATCGGGCCCAACCGGGTCGGGCCGCGCGGCTTCCTGCAGCCCATCGCCGATGCGATGAAGCTGATGTTCAAGGAGATCGTGATCCCGAGCGGGGCGGACAAGACCCTGTTCCTGATCGCGCCGGTGCTCTCCATGGGACCGGCGCTGGCCGCCTGGGCGGTGATGCCATTCGGCGATGAGCTGGTGCTGGCCGACATCAACGCCGGCCTGCTCTACGTGCTGGCGATCACCTCGCTGGGCGTTTACGGCGTCATCATCGCCGGCTGGGCCTCCAACTCGAAATACGCCTTCCTCGGCGCCATGCGTTCGGCGGCGCAGATCGTCTCCTACGAGATCGCCATGGGCTTCGCCCTGGTGGGCGTCCTGATGGCGGCGGGCAGCCTGAACCTGGGTGAGATCGTCCGCGCCCAGCAGGGGAGTCTGCTCCACTGGTACTGGCTGCCGCTGCTGCCGCTGTTCCTCATCTACTTCATCTCGGCGGTGGCCGAGACCAACCGCGCCCCGTTCGACGTGGCCGAGGGCGAGTCGGAGATCGTGGCCGGCTTCCACGTGGAGTACTCCGGCATGGCGTTCGCCGTGTTCTTCCTGGCCGAGTACGCCAACATGATTCTGGTCTCGGCGCTGGCGGCGCTGATGTTCCTGGGCGGCTGGCTGTCGCCGTTCGAGGCGGTGCCCGTCCTGGCCGGGACGTTCCTGGCCGAGTCGAGCGTGCTGTGGCTGGTACTGAAGACCGCCTTCTTCCTGTTCCTGTTCCTCTGGTTCCGCGCCACCTTCCCCCGCTACCGCTACGACCAGATCATGCGGCTGGGCTGGAAGGTGTTCATTCCCATTACCATCGTCTGGCTGGTGGTGATCGGCTTCGGCATCATGGCCGAGGTCGGTCCGTGGTTCGGCCGCGCGTGAGGGGGCGTCGATGAAAGGTTTCGCACAATTCATCCGTAGTCTCTTCCTGCTGGAGTTGCTGGGCGGCATGCGGGTGACCGGCCGTTACCTGTTCGGCCGCAAGTTCACCGTCCAGTACCCGGAGGAGAGGGCGCCGCAGTCGCCGCGCTTCCGCGGTCTGCACGCCCTGCGCCGCTACCCGAACGGCGAGGAGCGCTGCATCGCCTGCAAGCTGTGCGAGGCGGTCTGCCCGGCGATGGCCATCACCATCGAGTCGGCTCCGCGCGACGACGGCACCCGGCGCACCACCCGCTACGAGATCGACCTGACCAAGTGCATCTTCTGCGGTTTCTGCGAGGAGTCCTGCCCGGTCGACTCCATCGTCGAGACCCGCATCTACGAATACCATGGCGAGCAGCGCGGTGACCTGTTGGTTGACAAGGAGCGGCTGCTGGCGATCGGCGACCAGAACGAGCGGCAGCTGGCCGAAGACCGCGCGAAAGAGGCGAAGTACCGATAATGACCTTCGAGGCACTCATCTTTTACGCACTCTCCGCCCTGCTGGTGCTGGCGGCCACGGCGGTGATCACGGTCCGTAACCCGGTCCACGCGGCCATGTTCCTGGTGCTCTCCTTTGTCGCCAGCTCCGGTCTGTGGCTGACCCTGGAGGCGGAGTTCCTCGCCATCGCCCTGGTGCTGGTCTACGTCGGCGCGGTGATGGTGCTGTTCCTGTTCGTGGTGATGATGCTGGACATCAACATCGTCGCGCTCCGGGAGGGGTTCAACCGCTACCTGCCCTGGGGTGCGCTGGTAGCGGGACTGCTGATTGGCATCATGGCGATGGTGGTGGGCGGTGATTACTTCGGTACCCAGATGGGGATCCCGGAGCCGAAGCCGGCCGACTACAGCAACACCGGGGCGCTCGGCATCCTGCTCTACACCACCTATGTCTATCCGTTCGAGATTGCCGCGGTGATCCTGCTGGTGGCCATCATCGCCGCCATCACCCTGACCATGCGCCGCCGCCCGAACGTCAAGTTCCAGGACGTGGCGAAGCAGGTCGCCGCCCGCCGCGGTGAGCGCGTGCGCCTGGTCTCCATGGAAGCCGAGGAGCGCAAGTAGCCGTGATTACCCTGTCCCACTACCTGACCGTCGGCGCCATCCTCTTCTGCCTGAGCATGGCCGGCGTCTTCCTCAACCGGAAGAACATGATCGTGCTGCTCATGTGTATTGAGCTCATGCTGCTGGCGGTCAACATCAACTTCATCGCCTTCTCCCATTTCCTGGGGGATACGGCGGGCCAGGTGTTTGTCTTTTTCATCCTCACGGTCGCGGCGGCTGAGGCGGCTATCGGCCTCGCCATCCTGGTGGTGCTGTTCCGCAGTCGCGGGACCATCAACGTGGGCGATCTGGACAGTCTGAAGGGGTAGGGCGGTGCAGTTGACCATCGAAGAACTCAACATCGCCATCGTGCTGGCGCCGCTCTTCGGCGCCATTGTCGCCGGTCTGTTCGGCCGTACCATCGGCCGCGAGGGGGCGCACTGGGTCACCACCCTGGGTGTGGCGGTCTCCTTTGCCCTGTCGCTCATCCTGTTCAAGCAGGTGGTGTTCGACGGCATCGGCCCGATCAACTACAGCGTCTACACCTGGATGGTCTCGGACGGGGTCCGCTTCGAGATCGGCTTCCTGGTGGACAACCTCACCGCCATGATGGTGACGGTGGTGACCTTCGTGTCGTTGATGGTGCACATCTACACCATCGGCTACATGGCGGACGACGAACACAACTGGCCGGAGGGGAGCCGCGCCGGCGAGGCGAGCTATCAGCGCTTCTTCTCCTACATCTCCCTGTTCACCTTCTCCATGCTGATGCTGGTAATGGCGAACAATTTCCTCCAGCTCTTCTTCGGCTGGGAGGCGGTGGGCCTGGTCTCCTACCTGCTGATCGGCTTCTGGTCCACCCGCGAGAGCGCCATCTACGCCAATCTCAAGGCGTTCCTGGTCAACCGTGTCGGCGACTTCGGCTTCCTGCTCGGCATCGGCGCGGTGCTGATGTACTTCAACACCCTCGACTACAGCGCCGTCTTCGCCACCGCCGATCTGCACCGGGATCTCACCATGGAGATCTGGCCCGGCAGCGAGTGGAGCGTCATCAGCGTCATCTGCATCCTCCTGTTCATCGGCGCCATGGGCAAGTCGGCCCAAGTCCCGCTGCACGTCTGGCTGCCCGACTCGATGGAGGGCCCGACCCCCATCTCCGCGCTGATCCACGCCGCCACCATGGTGACCGCCGGCATCTTCATGGTGGCACGCATGTCGCCCCTGTTTGAGTATTCGGAGGCGGCACTCAGCTTCATCATGGTGATCGGCGCCATCACCGCCCTGTTCATGGGCTTCCTCGGTATCGTGCAGCACGACATCAAGCGGGTGGTGGCCTACTCGACCCTCTCCCAGCTCGGCTACATGACCGTGGCGCTCGGCGCTTCCGCCTACGCCGCCAGCGTGTTCCACCTGATGACCCACGCCTTCTTCAAGGCACTGCTGTTCCTCGCCGCCGGTTCGGTGATCATCGCCATGCACCACGTGCAGGACATGCGGCAGATGGGTGGGCTGCGCAAGTACATGCCGATCACCTGGATCACCTCCCTGATCGGGTCGCTGGCGCTCATCGGCGCCCCCGGCTTTGCCGGTTTCTACTCCAAGGACAGCATCATCGAGGCGGTGGCGCTCTCGGAACTGCCCGGTTCCGGTTTCGCCTACTTCGCCGTGCTGGCCGGCGTGTTCGTGACCGCGCTCTACAGCTTCCGCATGTACTTCCTGGTGTTCCACGGCAAGGAGCGGATGGACGAGCACACCCGCAAGCACCTGCACGAGACACCGCACGTGGTCACCGTTCCGCTGGTGCTGCTGGCCATTCCCTCCGTCGTGATCGGCTGGGTGTTCGTGGATTCGATGGTGTTCGGCACCTTCTTTGACGGCATCTTCGTGCTTCCCGAGCACGATGTGCTGGCAAAGCTCGGCGAGGGCTTTACCGGCGCCTGGGGCATGCTGCTTCACGGCTTCGTCACCCTGCCGCTGTGGCTCGCCGCAGCGGGTGTCGGCACCGCCTGGTTCCTCTACATGAAGCGCCCCGACCTGCCGGAGAAGATCCAGGCGCGGTTCGCGCCGCTCCACGCGATCCTCGAGCGCAAGTACGGCTTCGATCAGTTCAACGACTGGTTCTTTGCCGGCGGCAGCCGCGGCATCGGCCGGACCCTGTGGCGATACGGCGACGTCACCGTGATCGATGGCCTGCTGGTCAACGGCACCGCACGAAGCGTGAACTGGGCCGCGGGTGTGCTGCGCAATCTCCAATCCGGATTCCTGTACCACTACGCCTTCGCCATGATCATCGGCCTCCTGCTCCTGCTCGGCATTTTCGTGCTGGGGTAGGCCGCACCGACTGGAACGACACGAGCAGATGTTGAGAACGGCAATGGAAAGAGAAGAGGCGACCGGCTTTGCCCCGGTCGTGAACGCACCTGTCCGGGAGTACTCACATGCTCGCTGATCTCCCGCTGCTCAGCTTGGTCGTCTGGCTGCCCATCGTCGGCGGCCTGATGGTGCTCGCCTTCAGCGGCGAGAAGAGCGTGCTGGAGGCGAAGGCGGTGGGGCTTATCACCGCGCTGCTCACCTTCATCGCCTCCATTCCGCTGTTCACACTCTTTGATACCGGCACCTCCGCCATGCAGTTCCAGGAGCTGGCCCCCTGGATCGAACGGTTCGGCATCTACTACCACCTGGGGGTCGACGGCATCTCCATGCCGCTCATCCTGCTGACCACCTTTACCACGGTGCTGGTGATCATCGCCGGGTGGGAGGTGATCACCTTCAAGCCGGCCCAGTACCTGGCCAGCTTCCTCATCCTCGAGGGGCTGATGAACGGCGCGTTCGCCGCCCTCGACGCGGCGTTGTTCTACGTCTTCTGGGAGGCGCTGCTGATCCCGATGTTCATCGTCATCGGTATCTGGGGCGGGCCGCGGCGTGTCTACGCCACCATCAAGTTCTTCCTCTACACCTTCCTCGGGTCGGTGTTCATGCTGGTGGCGCTGCTGTGGCTCTACTTCCAGGGCGGCAGTTTCTCCATCCTCGACTTCCACCACCTGCAGATCGGCATCGAGGCGCAGATTCTCATCTTCCTCGCCTTCCTGATCGCCTTCGCGGTGAAGGTGCCCATGTGGCCGGTCCACACCTGGCTGCCGGACGCCCACGTGGAGGCGCCCACCGGCGGGTCGGTGATCCTGGCGGCCATCATGCTGAAGCTGGGCGCCTACGGCTTCCTGCGCTTCAGCCTGCCGATCACCCCCGACGCCAGCGCGGCGCTCGACTGGCTGATGATCGGGCTGTCGCTGGTCGCCATCGTCTACATCGGCTTCGTCGCCCTGGTGCAGCAGGACATGAAGAAGCTGATCGCCTATTCGTCCATCTCCCACATGGGCTTCGTCACCCTGGGCTTCTTCGTCATCTTCGCCATCGTCCGCAGCAGCGGCTCCACTGCCGGAGCGGCCATGGGCCTGGAGGGCGGTATGGTGCAGATGATCTCCCATGGGCTCGTTTCGGGTGCCATGTTCCTCTGCGTGGGGGTCATGTACGACCGCCTGCACAGCCGCGAGATCGGCGACTATGGCGGCGTGGTGAACACCATGCCGGCGTTTGCCGGCTTCATGGTGCTATTCGCCATGGCCAATGCCGGCCTGCCGGGCACCTCCGGCTTCGTCGGCGAGTTCATGGTGATCCTGACCGCCTTCAAGGCCAACTTCTGGTACGCCTTCCTCGCCGCGACCACCCTCATCCTGGGCGCCGCCTACACCCTGTGGATGGTGAAGCGTGTGATCTTCGGCCAGGTGGCGAATGCCGGCGTAGCCGCCCTCAAGGACATCAACGGGCGCGAGGCGCTGGTACTCGGTACCCTCGCGTTCCTGGTGCTGCTGCTGGGTATCTGGCCGGCGCCGCTGGTGGATGTCATGCACGCGACGGTCGGCAACCTGCTCGATCACGTCGCCGCGGGCAAGCTGTAACAAAGAGGTGAGTATGAATTTCGCAATGCCCGATTTCCTGCCCGCCCTGCCCGAGATCTTCGTGCTGATCGCCGTCTGCGGCGTACTGCTGGTGGACCTCTTTCTGACTGACAAGAGCCGTGGCGTCACCTACGTGCTGGCACAGGCGACCCTGATCGGCGCCCTGCTGCTGACCCTGGGCATCCACAGCGAATCGCCGGTGCTCACCTTCGACCGGACCTTCGTCAACGACCCGATGGCGACGGTACTGAAATCCTTTGTCTATGCCGCCGTTTTCGTGGTCTTCGTTTACTCGAAGGAGTACCTGCGCGAGCGCGGCATCTTCCAGGGGGAGTTCTACCTGCTGGGGCTGTTCGGCGTGTTGGGCATGATGATCATGATCAGCGCCCACAACCTGCTGACCATCTATCTGGGACTGGAGCTGATGTCCCTGTCGCTCTACGCCATGGTGGCGATGCAGCGCGACTCCGCGGTCGCCTCCGAGGCGGCGATGAAATACTTCATCCTCGGCGCCATGGCCTCCGCCATTCTCCTGTATGGCATGTCAATGGTTTACGGGGTGACCGGCAGCCTGGACCTCGGCGAGATCGCGCAACTGGTGCGGGGTGGTTCGAGTGAGAGTCTGGTGCTGGTGTTCGGGCTCGTGTTCATCCTCATCGGCATCGCCTTCAAACTCGGTGCCGTGCCGTTTCACATGTGGATCCCCGACGTGTACCACGGCTCGCCGACCGCCGTGACCCTGTTCATCAGCACGGCGCCGAAGCTGGCGGCGTTCGCCATTCTGATTCGGTTGCTCGGCGAGGGACTTGGTGCCCTGCAGGTCCACTGGGCCGACATGGTGACCGTGCTTGCGGTGCTCTCCATCGCCGTGGGCAACGTGTTCGCGATCGCCCAGACCAACATCAAGCGGATGCTGGCCTATTCGGGTATCGCTCACGTCGGTTTCCTGCTGCTCGGTGTGCTCGCGGCGACCCCTGAGGGGTATGCCGCGGCCATGTTCTACGCCATCGTCTATGTCATCATGACCCTGGGCGGCTTCGGCATGGTGGTGTATCTCAGCCGGAAAGGGTTCGAGGGGGATCGGCTCGAAGACTTCAAGGGCCTGAATGAACGCAGCCCGTGGTTCGCCTTCATCATGCTGGTGCTACTGTTCTCGATGGCCGGCGTGCCGCCGTTCCTCGGCTTCTGGGCCAAGCTGGCGGTCATTCAGGCAGTGATTGCGGTAGACATGATGTGGCTGGCTATCGTCGCAGTCCTCTTCTCGGTCATCGGCGCCTTCTTCTATCTGCGGGTGGTCAAGCTGATGTACTTCGACAAGCCGGAGGAGAGCGCCGCCCCCGAGGCGACCCGCGACCTTCAGGTCCTGTTGAGTGCGAACGGTCTGGCCGTGTTGGGGCTCGGTCTTTTTCCCGGCGGGTTGATGGCGGTCTGCCTGGCCGCCATCACCGGCTAGTTGCGGCGGGGCGGGGTCGTAGGCGCAATATCATTGCGCCGGTGTGAGCGGAACGGCGGCACGGCGCAATAGGATTGCGTCCTACACGAACCGGTCACATCTTGACCGACCACCGACCACCGACCACCGACCACCGACCACCGACCACCGACCACCGACCACCGACCACCGACCACCGACCACCGACCACCGACCACCGAC